>WGOC01000014.1 GCA_016124235.1 bacterium
AGCCCTCGCCGAACGGTTCATTGCCGACCGGATGGTCCGCGCCCGGCACCTGGCCGATCAATTGAAAGGAATCGAATCCGAACTGGCCAAACGCAACCTGGCCGATCTCTCGACCAGCCGGTTGTTTCAACTCGCCGAAGGTTTGCGACGCCAGCTGCAGCAAACGTTCGAACCCCCGCAATTCACCACCCGCATCAAGGACATCCCGGACGGGGAATACTGCGACGAAGTCCAACACTGGAATCCGTGAGACTGACTTCTTCACCAGAAAAGCAACCTCGGGGACCGCACCCGTCCCGGGTGCCTCCCAAACCGCCCTTGCCCAACAATGTGATTCCATTTGCGCAGAAGCACAAAGAAGCCCGCAAAGGCAATGACTCTCGCCCGCAAGTGTGCCCAGCACCTTTGGATCCCCCTCGCCCCCATTGGTGGGAGAGGGACGGGGTGAGGGGGCGCCACAGTGCGTCGCGACATCGCTACGGACTTTTGCCCGTGCCCGGCGCCCTTGAATTGGAGAGGCGGCATTCCTGCCGCCTGCCACGCGCGACCAAAATGTCGCCCGTCCCAATTCGTGCTCAGGAACTGTTTTAACAACACCATTTCATGATCCGTTGTCCAATGACCCGATCCCTTTACTCCATCAATCAGCGACACCGCATGAGCGCTATCCCGGTCGGTTGTCGGTTGGATTCCCCGCCGCCATTGATTCGACACAATTCCCACCTCAACCGGCGGCTCAATCGTTACGCGACAGTATTACTTTCCGGTCGCCCATATCGACCGCCCAATCACCTGCGGGAAGTCTGCAAAATTCTACGCGTCTACGTGCGGCTCGCCGAGCGGGACCGCAAACGCAATCCCGAGATGGTTGATCCGCGTTGGCACATTCGGCAGTTGGAACAGCAACGCTTGCAGGAGGAACTCGATCAAGCCCTCGCCCGCGTTTGCGGCCCGGAATCCGTGCCCCACCAAAATCCAGTCAATCGGTAAAGAACCGGTCAACAAACGGTAAAGTTTTGAAACGTCGCCGATCCCCCCAGAGGATGAACTCGGAAATGATGAGACTGTCACTCCGTGGCAGCCCAATCGACCGATCTCAGCTGCGTTGGTAGATGTTCATCTGTGGCAGTAAATTCGTCTCCGACGCCGTCGAAAAACTTATGGCTTCCGAATTCACCATTTCAAACTTGGAATTGATCATCACTTTGGCTTCTTTCGGGAAATGTCGCTGCTCTGGTGTCGCCACACGGTTTTAACTCTTGTTTTGTCGATTGGTTTGCTTGCTGTCCACGCTGAGGTGCGCGTGCGGGTCGATAAGATTCCTCTCGACGACTTCGACCCCGGTTTTCGATTTCCGACGATTCCTTCGCCAGCGCAAAACGACGCTGCAACCACGGCGAAGTTTGAGATTGTCGATGGGCGGCCAGACCCCAATTCGAGCAGGCTTGAAACATTGCACGATGGCTTGGCGCCTGATGCGCCAGACAGCCCGGCACAAAACTTCTTTTTCGCGGCGGGAACGGATGGCGGGCGTTTGCGAATCGATTTGGGCAAAATTCTGCCGATCAAGGAAATCAATACCTACTCGATCCACCCCGGAAGCCGTGGCCCACAAGCCTATCGGCTTTTCGCCAGCTCTGGTTCGGGCACCAATTTCAATGCGACCCCTTCCCGCCCGCTGGATCCGTCGACTTGCGGCTGGCAGCTGATGGCCACGGTCGATACCCGGCGGGAAGCGGATGAACCCGGCGGCCAATTTGGCGTCAGTATTTCCGATCCAAATCAAAGCCTCGGCACTTTTCGGTATCTGCTCTTCGACATTTCTCAAACCGAAAGTTCCGACCCGTTTGGCAACACTTTTTTCAGCGAGATTGACGTCGTCGACACGACGACTTCTCCGCACGTGATCGAAGCTGCGAAAGCTCCGTTGCCAAAACGTATCCGCAGTGAATTCAAAACGGTCGATGGAAAGAATCAGATCACAATTGATACGACGGCGGCTCCCGATCTCACCGAATGGGCTGACAAAGTTCTCAAACCTGTGGTGCAAACTTGGTATCCGAAAATCATTACGCTACTGCCGAGTGAAGGCTTTTTTGCACCGGAGAGCGTCTCAATCGTGTTCCGCCCCGGAATCAATGTTCCGGCGTTTACCAGTGGCCACCGAATCACTTGCAGTGCGGATTGGTTCCGCGAGAATCTGCAGGGCGAGGCGGCTGGCTCCGTGGTTCACGAACTGGTTCACGTCGTGCAACAATATCGCCGGGCGCGCGGGTCAGCACGAGTGCCCGGATGGTTGGTCGAGGGAATACCCGACTACATTCGTTGGTATCTTTACGAACCAGAAACAAGAGGCGCTGAAATCCCAAGCCGAAACCTGTCGCAAGCACGCTTTGATGCGAGCTATCGGGTATCGGCGAATTTCTTGAACTGGGTCGTTTCGAATTACGATCGTGATCTCGTCCGCAAGATCAACGCCGCCGCTCGCGACGGCCATTACCGCGAATCGATTTGGCAGAATCTGACCGGCAGGACGGTCCAGGAATTGGGAACCGAGTGGAAGCGCGCGCTGGAAAAGATGGCCGACACAAATTCAGCAGCGCGATCTGACAAATAAGAATTCAATCGTCGTCAAGAAACGGAGATCTGAAATAAGTTGTTGAGCCGACTTCCGGCAAGCTGCCGGTAGCACACTCAATTCACTCACCCATAACACCTGCTCATTTCATTTGCGCTGGTGACAGTGCGTAGGATCCCGCGGTTCCCAGTTACGACGTCTTCCTTGCCAGCTTCCAACCATCATCGATTCGAATATTTCCAGATCTCCAAAGCTTCTGCCAAACTGTCTGCTTGTGCAAAGTTCTGGGAGGCGTCTTGCAGATCGAAGATCGCTTTGGCGAATTCGAAATCCACGGGCAGCTTTTTTACCGCCACGAATCGCCGGGGCGCTAAAGCACCGACGACTTCTGGGATGTCCGTCACTCGAAGAACGTTGAGCAGCGCCGGGCTCCGCCAGTGTGATTCGGGCGGATCGTTTACCACAACTTGATCGACAGTTTTGTCGAAGAGCGCCGCGTAGACGGCGAGAATTCCCAGGTCGCCCTTCCCATAAAGTGAGATCGAGGCGGGCGTCAGTCCACCGTCCGTCGTGGCCCATTTGATTGCGCGCAGAATGTCCCACACCTGCATCGCGGCGATGGTGCGCCCGGACCAAACGGCCGTTCGCTCGATGTTGGCATATTCCGCCGCGTCAATTGGCGTTTCGGTGAAGCGCGGATTGAGCACCAGTACCGAATAACGGCTCATCAGCGGCAACAGTTCATCGGTGTCCATGAAGTAAATCGAATCACCGGGACGCTTGGCGTAGATCAACAATGGCCGGCGCAAATCACCATCAAGCGGAGTGAACACTTGCGCGCGAATCCGGGCACCCGGTTCGGTCTGAAACGAAACATCCTGGAAACGCGCATACCGCGTCATGTAACCGGAGTTGGTGCGAAAGAGCGTCGTTTCAAACGGAATCTCCGCAGTCGGAAACCAACGAAAGACCTTCGTCTTAAGCTGGCTAATCAATTCCGCTCGTCTTCGATCCCACTCGTCTTTCGAACTGGGAATGCTCAGGTCGTGCAGTTTTGTGAACCGGTTGTGGATTCCGTAGTTGATCGCGTCGGCTGGAATCTGCGTCAGACAAGCGAGATCTTCTGCCGGTTCCAACGGCGGCGTGTTCGTTTCGAGCGGCACTGCCATCGGCTCCTTTTTTAGCCAGGTTTCCATCCATTGACGCCCACCTTGCAGAAACAACGGGGGATCGCTGTGGCCCACATTGTCGTCCAATTCACCAACCCGTTTTGAATCGCCATTCGCGTAAAGATCAAAGATCCATTTCACGCGCCGATAGACTTCGTGATAACCATCGGGCGGAAACATCGGATCCTTCCGACCGCCGATCATGAACAAGGGTCGCGGGGCGATCAGCGCACCGACAATCGGGAAATCCAACTGGTAGGTGTTGTTGAAATAGATGCAGTCGCACTGACCGTCGGCGGCCCAATGCGCTGCCTGCGACCCGAAGGTGTAGGTCGAGCAAACGGGCACTGCCACGGCGATGCGATCATCCACCGCCGCTGTGTACCACGTCATTGAGCCACCGCCGGAAATGCCGGTCAGACCGATGCGCTTCATGTCCACTTCCGGTCGCGTCTCAAGATAATCGAGCGCGCGCATGGCATTCCACACTTCGACGCCGGCCGGCGTGTAGCCCAGCGACAACCAGTTCCACATATTCAAATTGTGCAGTCCGTGGTGGATGCCCGGCACCTCTCCAAACTCGAGCGTATCCAAGACGAGGCAGGCGTATCCGTGCGACGCAAACCAGATGGCTCGATCTTGATACTGCACCTTCGCACCCATCGGATTTGGAGAGTGACCGCAAAGATAAAGAATGGTTGGCATCGGCCTTGTCGCATCCTTCGGGACATAAAAATTTCCGGTTACGTAAAGGCCGGGCGAACTTTGGAAAACCAGTTTCTCAATCCGATATAAATCACGTTCGAGCGTGCCGGTGATCTGCGCATGCAAGGGTGTGCGCTCACGAAGCGGGTCGAGGCCGAGCATTTCCAACAACTGCCGACGCACCACGGGGCGTTGCTTTTCCCAGTCCGCCACTGAATTCACATCGGTCAAACAACGGGAGGAGATTTCGGCGGCGGTTTGCTTGAGCTGATTGGTCGCCATCTCAAATCGGAGCGCGGCGTTCTCCTGTGCGGGCAATTGATTTGTGCAAGCTGCGAACAACAGACCAACAAGGATCCGGGACCAGAGAGCTTTCATGGTTTTGGACATTGCCCGTCCGGGATCCGAAATGCACGTCTGTTTGATAATTACGGGGCCGCATTCCACGCACCGAATCGAACTGCGGCGAGAGGTTGCCCATACAGTCTCGCCGCATTATTAACAAGCCATGCATTCCCCGATGAGGCGACTCCAACCGGCAATCGTTTGCGCGTTTCTCGTGTTCAACTGGTTCGCCGTGTTGCCAAGTTATGCCGCGGACGCGTTGGTCGATTCATCTGAACCGCCGGTCATTCCGATTGGCTACGACGCCTTTCGCAATTGGCAAGAGTGGCCGCGATTGCGGATCGGTGTGCGGGCGTATATGCGCAGCACATTTGATCGCACGGGTGGAAACCACTTTGCCGACGCGGCGCATTACATCCGGCAAACCGATGACCAACACAGCGTCGCGCTCGACGAGGAAGGTCCGGGCATTCTCTGGTTCGTCCGGCACAACCATTGGCACGGCAGTCCGTGGAGTTACTCCGTTGACGGACGGGAAACGATCGTGACCGAGAGCAGCACGGCGGACCCGATCCACCCGGTCGAGAACTCGGTCTTTGAACCGCAAGCCGCATTTCCCAAAGACCTGACCTACACGTGGTCGGTGACCAAAGGCGCGGATTTGTCGTGGGTGCCGATCCCGTTTCAAAAGGAACTGCAACTCGCCTACGGACGCACCCGATACGGCACCGGCTATTTCATTCTTTGGAAGCTCATGCCCGGTCTGGCGAATGTCTCGCAACCGCTCAAAAGCTGGTCCGTCGATGACCAACCGCCGGCGGACGTGCTCGATTTGCTCGCTCGATCGGGATCGGATATTGCGCCAGCTGTGCCGACAACAAGTGAGAACAAAGGTGCGATCAATCTTGATGCATTCGAGAGCCGTACTTTGCTTCAGCTCGACAACCAATCTTCAACCGTCCGGCGACTGGCGTTTCGCGTTCCGGAAAATGCAGCCGCCCATTTTATTAAGGCGCGGCTGCGAATCTGGTGGGACGATCAGCCTGAACCATCCGTTGATGCGCCACTGGGTTTGTTCTTCGGAACTGCGTCGCTCATGCGCGATCCCGGTCAGGAATTCATTGTGAAATCGTTTCCTATGACCGTTCGGTTTGCTAACGGAACATTTGAATTCGCCACGTATTTTCCGATGCCCTTTCTGAAGAGTTGCCGGATCGAAATCAGCGAAACGACCGGTCACGCATTGGACGAAATTAATTCGAGCGTTCGCACACAACCGTTCGACGGCCCTGGGAATTCTGTCGGGTTGTTCCACGCCACTTATCGCGATTTCCCATCGCCCGAACGCGGCCGTGATCTCGTGCTGCTCGACACCACGCAAACCGAAGGCGGCGGCGACTGGTGCGGGCATCTCGTCGGCACGACGTATCAATTCACGACGACCGGCAACCTGGGCACGCTCGAAGGCGATCCGCGATTCTATTTCGACGACAGTCTCTCGCCGCAATGCCAGGGCACCGGTAGCGAGGAATGGGGTGGCGGTGGCGATTATTGGGGCGGCCGCACGATGACGTTGCCATTCGCCGGGCATCCGGTTGGTCGTCCGATCAACCAGCAAAAGACCGCGCTCGATCGCGTCCACTCAGCTTATCGTTTTCTTCTGACCGATCTGATGCCGTTCGGTCGCAACGCACGGATCACGCTCGAGCACGGCGGCGAGAACTTGTCTCGCGAGCATTACGAAACGGTGACCTATTGGTATGGCATCCATTCGCCGGGGCTTGTGTTGACCGATGAATTCAACGTCGGCAATGAACCGGACGAGAAACGTCACGAATATCGCTCGCCCGATGCGTCTCCGCCCGAAACGCTCGCGAGCCGATTTGAATGGGGCGTGGACCACGTTGCATTGCCGGACAAAAAGGCCGAAACAGAGCTTTTTCCGGAGACCGTTGACGTCGGCCGCCGAACGAAGACATGGTCGGAATTCACGCTCAACATCGCAACGAACAACTTGGGAATTTTGCTGCTTCGCCGCCTGGACTTGAACTATCCCGATCAACGAGCGCGCGTTTTGGTGTCCGATGCAGACGGTCCACCAAATTGGAAAGAGGCCGGCATTTGGTACACCGCCGGCGGAAATCCAGCCGTGTTTGGTGATCCGCTCGGACTGCCCAAGGATCAAATCCAGGGCAACCCGGAACTCGCGTCACCAGCGCACATCATCTGGCCGTCGAACCGGCGCTGGCGCGAAGTGGAGTTCATGTTGCCACGGAAATTGACGGAAGGCCGTGACCGGATTCGCGTCCGTGTCGAATTTCAACCGGTGAATCTGCCGTTGTTTCCCGGGCATCCAATCGCCGACGAAGCGTGGACGGAATTCCGTTACCGGGCTTATTCGTTTGTGATGCCCAAGCACCTCGCTCGCTAGCCGAACGCTAATCCGGTCCGGCCCGGTCGTCTCGATCCGGTCAGTTTACGAACGAATCCAGGTGACGGTCCGCACCATCGGAGCGTGGCCTCTTTTTCATTTAGTTCGTGCGCTTGCGTTTCCGCGGGGTCCGGGTTTAGAACTCCCGGTATGAACCGCCGCAAATTTATCAAACAAAGTTCCTCTGTACTCGCCGCAGCCGCCGCTGCTTCCTATGTGCCCACGACCTTCGCCGCGGAAAAGAAGCGCCGCGTCGGACTGATCGGCACCGGTTGGTACGGCAAAATTGATTTGCTCCGCTTGATCCAAATCGAACCGGTTGAGGTTGTCTCGTTGTGCGATGTCGACAGCAAGATGTTAGACGAGGCGGCGGACATTGTCGCCGGTCGCCAGAAGTCGGGCAAACGTCCGCGTTTGTATCATGATTACCGCGAGATGCTGAAAGAGAAGGACCTCGACATCTGCCTCATCGGCACGCCCGATCACTGGCACGCGTTGACGATGATCGAAGCCTGCAAATCCGGGGCCGATCTCTATTGTCAGAAGCCGATCAGCGTGGACGTCGTGGAAGGTCAGGCGATGTTGAAGGCGGCGCGAAAATACAATCGCGTGGTTCAGATCGGCACCCAGCGGCGCAGCACGCCGCATCTGATCGAGGCGCGTGATCGGGTCATCAACGAAGGTTTGCTGGGCAAGATCGCTCATGTGGAGATCTGCTGTTACTACCACATGCGGAACGGGCTGACGATCGAGCAGGCGCCCGACACCACTCCGCCGGAGAACCTGGATTACAAGTTCTGGAGCGGGCCCGCGCCGTGGCGGCCATACAACAAGATCGATCATCCGCGCGGCTGGCGGGCATTCATGGAATACGGCAACGGCATCGTCGGCGACATGTGCGTGCACATGCTCGACATGACCCGCTGGATGCTCAACCTCGGCTGGCCCAAGGAAGTGAACTCCATCGGTGGCATTTACATGGACAAGGATGCGCGGGCGAATATTTCCGACACCCAAACGGCGACCTTTAAATTTGATGACCTCGACGTCGTGTGGACGCATCGCTCCTGGGGTGAAGCGCCCGACAAAAGATATCCCTGGTCGGCAATCTTTTATGGCGAGAAAGGAGTCCTCAAGGCGAGTGTGGATCGATACGAATTCTTCCCTAACGGAAAGAACGAACCAACACTCAGCGGCACGCCGCTGTTCGAATACGACAAGTATCCGGAAGACAAGACGGAGAAGGATCTCGAGCGGCATGTCGCCTCGGCAGTGCGTTGGCACATGATGGATTTGCTCAAAGCCATCGACCACCGCACCCGCCCGGTTGCCGACATCGAACAGGGATTCACGTCGACGACTTCCTGCATCCTCGCCAACCTGTCGATGAAGCTCGGCCGCAGCTTGAGATACGATCCGCAGGCGGGCAGAATCATCGATGACCCGGAAGCCAACAATCTGTTGAGCCGCGTATATAACGATCCGTGGCAGCATCCTAATCCGGATACCGTTTAAGCGATTGCGGCGCGCACACCGGCAACCCTATTTTGGAGCGCCGGTCAAATTCGCCCACCGTTCCGTTTGGCTCTGGGAGCATTTCCCCACTTGGCCCTTTTTCCAAGGACGACCAAGTGGGGTTTTTTTGTTTTGTAATCGCTTGAGAACAAACAAGTTTACGAAACGTTGGTCGCACTTGGCATAATGTGAGTTAGACTGCCGCTGAATCAATCTCAACGCGCTCTCATGAAAGTCCTGCATTCGACCTGCCGATTCGTGTGCGCCCTGTTGTTTGGGTGTCTAATCACCACTTCCCATTTTGCCATTGGCGGCGAATTGCCTCGTCCCACGGTGATCCTGTTAACCACGTCGCCAACTGCCTCGGAAAGCGGTTCCGAGAACGGCCAATTCCTGGTGGTGCGGACGGGGCCGACGACCGACCCGTTGACAGTGTTTTACACTTTGTCCGGGTCGGCTCAAAACGGCGTCGACTACGACACTCTTCCCGGACAGGTGACGATTCCGGCCGGAGATTCGTTTGCGCCCGTTTCGATCACTGCGATCGATGACCAACTCGTGGAAGGAAATGAATTTGTTGTCGCGACTTTGAACGAAGGCCCCTACGCGAGTCCAATACCGCCCTACGTGATCTGCTGGCCGCAGCGAGGCGTCGTCACCATCATCGACAACGACAAAGTTGAAAACGATCCTCCGCACGTCGCCATCACCAACCCACCCAACGGCGCGGTCATTCCCGGCCCGACCGACATCGTCCTCACGGCGCGCGCGTGGGATCTAGACGGCCACATCGAATCCGTCGAGTTTTTCGCAAACGGTCAAAGCATTGGCGTCGCGAACAATTGGTTGCCGCTTCGACAAGCAGCTCTCAGCGCTGAGAAGGGGCCTTCCGATCAAATCGCCACACTCGGTTCAGATCTTTACCCCGGCTTGGAAGTCCAACGATTTGACGGTACCGACGTCGAGATTCTGCCGCACAACGCGTTTCGCCTGAAATGGGACGACGTGCCCGCCGGTGACTATGAACTCGTGGCCGTCGCGACGGATAACGACGGAGCGTCGACCAAATCCGCACCCATCAAGATCACCGTTCTGCCGCCGCCGCCACAAACCATCGTCAATGTGGTGGCGCGCGATCCGATCGCGTCCGAAGGCGGATCCACTGCAACCGATCCAACGCTGCCGGCAGTTCAGGACACCGCGACGTTTGTGATCCGCCGCACCGGACCAACCGATCGTCCGCTGGACGTTTTTTATAAACTGACTGGGACGGCCGAGAATGGCGCGGACTTCGTGGAACTCCCCACAATGGTCACGATTCCTGAAGGCTCGAGTTTTGCGAAAGTAGTCGTGGAACCGATCGATGATACGCTCGTCGAAGGTCCGGAAACCGTCGTGCTCTCGCTCGTCGAACCTGTGTGTCCCGCGGTGTTTCCGCCGCCGCCCGAATGTTATCTGGTCGGCCGACATGGCCGCGCTCGCGCGGTCATTCGTGACAATGATCAACCAATAGACAATCTGCCGCCGCGCGTCGTGATTGTGCGACCGGACGACGGAAGCATCTTTCGCACACCGGCCGACGTAACGATCGTTGCTGATGCGCACGATCGCGACGGTCACGTTGTTTCGGTCGAGTTCTTTGATGGCGAGGAGAGTCTGGGCGTTGTCATGAATCCGCCTTTGCTGCTTCGTCCGTTGGGCGACACCGGTGCGACGGAACCCGTGCTGCAGCCGTTTGTTTTCACGTGGCAGAACGTGCCGATTGGCGACCACGTTTTGCGCACGTTGGCCACGGACGACGGGGGCGCCACGACTTGGTCGTGCCCGATCGAGATCAAGGTCGTCGACGTTCAACGTCCTCCGGTTGTGACCATCAACACCATCGACGGCGACGCGCGAGAACAAAGTCCGTTGATTGATGCAGTACCGGACACGGCGCGTTTTCAAGTCCAACGGAATGGTTCCACTGAACATGCGTTGAAGGTCTTTTATCGCGTCGGCGGCACCGCCGAAAATGGGAAGGATTACCAACCGCTGAGAGGTTCGGTCGTAATTCCGGTCGGCGAAAAAACCGCCGACATCGTGGTTGATCCGATCGACGATAATCTCACCGAAGGCGACGAGAGCGTGATCATCCGATTGGTGCCTCTAAATATTGATGTATTGGCCGACGCACAACCGCTGGACCTTCCGCCTTACATCGTCGGCGATCCATCGATCGCCCGCGCGATCATTCACGATAATGAGCCGCCGCCGGCCAATCAACCGCCCAAAGTGGCGCTGATCGCGCCGCTTGATGGCAGCATTTTTGTCCGGGGCGACGACATAAGACTGGTGGCGGAGGCCGGCGATCGCGATGGCCACGTGACACAGGTGGAATTCTTCGCGAACGGGGAAAGCGTTGGCGTCGTCCCCGCTTTGGACTCTTCAACCACCGATGTATCGGATCATCTGTTTCGCCTAGCCTGGCCGAAGGTTCCAATTGTAATGTATGAATTATCTGCCGTCGCAACCGACGACGATGGCGCCACCGCCGCTTCACAGCCGATCCAGATCAAAGTGATTGATCCCTGCAACGGTACGCATGTTTGGATCTCAGCAATCGACCCAATCGCGACCGAGCCGCAAGTGTGGCCGCCCGGTGTCATGGCTCCGATCATGGCGCCGGACACGGCAACGATTCGGATCAACCGCCGGGCATGCGATGTGAGCGCACCGTTGGAAGTCCACTACAAGATTGGCGGTACAGCTGAAAATGGCGTCGATTATCAAGCGTTGGATGGACTTGCCATCATTCCGGCCGACGCCTGGCATATTGATATCACGATACTTCCCTTGGACGACAAATTGGTCGAAGGCACCGAATCGGTTGTGCTCGCGTTGCAACCGCCACCGTGTTTGCCCGATGACACGGGCGCGATGAGTCCTGGTCGCTGGGTCGTGGAAGGCTCGGGTGAAGCCGCCGCCTTCATTCGCGACAACGACAGCGCAGAGAATCAATTTCCGAAGGTCGCGATCACTCAACCAGCCGACGGCGCTTCATTTCCGCTGCACTCGCCGATCGAAATTGATGCCACCGCGCTCGACCCCGACGGCTGGGTGCCCAAGGTCGAATTCTTTGCCAACGGCGTGAAGATTGGTGAACAGCAAATCGTGTTTATCCGCGAGCCCGATCCCGGTCAGCAACAGTCGTTCTCATTCGTTTGGGACAATGCCGAAGCTGGCGATTACACACTCGTGGCCCGGGCGATCGACGACAAAGGCGCGATGAGCAAGAGTGAGCCAGTTCACATCAAGGTGATTGATGAGTATCCAATTTCCAAAGTCGTCGTGCTCGCCACTGACCCGATCGCGTCAGAAGGTGCGACAGATTGGAACACTGCGGATTCTGCGCCCCACACAGCGACGTTCAGAGTTTATCGGACGGAAAGAAACGATCTGCCTTTGGAAGTTTACTACCACCTTGGCGGCACCGCGGAAAACGGGGTGGACTACCAACAACTCAGTGGTCACGTGACCATCCCGACCGGTGAGTGGTCCGCGCCCGTGGTGGTTGACCCGGTCGACGATCAAATAGTCGAGGGCATTGAGACGGTGGTCCTTGAACTGGCACCCGTCGCTTGCCCGGCAATCTGGCCGCCCTCGCCAGATTGCTACGAGATCGGCTGGCCGTCACGCGCCGTTGCGTTCATTCGCGACAATGACCAGGACGCCAATCGTCGGCCCAAGATTACCCTGACCCAACCGATGAATGGCGACACCTTTGATGCGCCTACAAGCATCGATATCCGCGCGCGCGCCAAGGATCCCGATGGCTGGGTGCGATTGGTCGAGTTCTACGACGGACACGAAAAGATCGGCGAAGTGCCGATGAACTTCATCCAGGAGCCGCCTCCCGGCCAGGAGCAGGTCTTTGAATTTACGTGGTCTCAGGCACCCCTTGGCGGGCATGTCTTGACCGCTGTTGCGACCGATAATCACGGCGCAAAGTCGGTGTCTGATCCGGTTGAGATCAAAGTCGTCAGTCCCGACGGGCCACCAGTTGTAACGATTCACACCCGCGATCCGTACGCGCACGAAGGCGGACCGAATGGCGCACCCAATATCGCCCGTTTCCGAGTCAAACGAACCGGCGCCACCGACAGTGATTTGACCGTTTACTACCAGATCGATGGCAGCGCCACCAACGGCAAGGACTACCAGGAACTCAGTGGTGTGGTTACAATTCCCGCCGGCCGTCATTCGGCTCCCATCGTGATCAATCCAATCGACGACGACCTCGCCGAACGAATCGAGACAGTGATTCTCAAACTCGTCGTACCACCCTCGATGGCCAACGTATCGATTGCGAACACGCCTCCCTACATCGTCGGTCGGCCCGGCCGTGCGGTCGGCTACATTCTGGACAACGATCGCCCGCGCCCGAACTGCATCGAACTGCCAAACGGAATGGTCAGTTTGTGCCTCGGTGGCAAAGAGGGCGTCAGCTACGCGATCGAAGTCTCAACGGACCTGAAGCATTGGCAACGCGTCGACACAAATACGGTCAGAAATGGTGGTCAACTCGACTACGTCGATCCCGATGCAGCGACTCATGACCAACGCTTCTACCGGATCGTTGAGGCTCCAGACGATTTGCGCATTGAAGAAGAGCTTCCGTGAGGAATGCACACGCCGGGCGCCAGGCCTGGTTCAGCACGCATTTGTTCGTTAGATTCGCGCTGAGGACTCATCGCGTTGCCGCCCGACCTCCGTGTCCTCCCGGGCTGAACGACAGCCCGGACGTTTTCTGTCGGATCTTCGCCGACTCAAGGCCAGAGCCCCCGGTCAAATTCGCCCACCGGCCCGCTTGGCCCTGGGCGTTTTTCCCCACTGGACGTCCTTTTTGAAACTCCGATTGAGAGCCATATAAAAGCGTAATCCATTGATGGATAAGGCATTAATGAATACAAACATCAAACTGGCACGATGTGAGGTATCGGCGGGCACAGTCTATCGCGACGCGCCCCAATGAAAAACCTGCAACCAACTCACGATCCAGATCGCAACTGGATTGGAGCTTTGTCCGGCGTCGGCTTGAGTTCGCGACGAACTGTGAGTCGCTCGGTGATTTGGCAGCGCACGCGTTGCTTTCAGGCCGGTTTTTTCCGCGATTCGATTCAAACCAGGTGACAAGCGAAGCGTGAATTTGTGTGGCCACGCATCCCCTGGAATCTGCCAAAGCAGATGGCTTGGTTCAGCGCAAGCGAACCTTCCCCGGAGCCGGATCGAATCGCGGAAAAAACCGGCCTGACAATTCGTCCCGCGTCATCAGCCACGCGCGCGCAGCTGTTTGGTCAGAGACCTCAGCCTGTTGACATCCCGGGCCGACCGGAAAAAGTTGGGCGGTCGCGGAGTGCACTGGTAGCGTCCGCGCATGTCCAAAAGGCTCTTCCTTCTCGACGGCATGGCATTGGCCTACCGTGCGCATTTTGCGTTCATCAGCCGGCCCATCATGACGTCAAAAGGAGTGAACACCTCCGCGTTGTTCGGTTTTACCAACACGTTGCTGGACATCCTGAAGAATCAACAACCCACCCACCTTGCGGTTGCCTTCGATACCGCTGCGCCCACCGCACGGCACGAGGAATTCAATGCCTACAAGGCGCAACGCGAGGAAATGCCCGAGGATCTTTCGTACGCCCTGCCCAACATCAAACGCCTCTGTGCCGCCATGAACATTCCGGTGCTAGAACTCGACGGATACGAAGCCGACGACATTGTCGGCACACTGGTGCGTCGCGCTGAAAAAGAAGGCTATGAAAGCTGGATGGTCACGCCGGACAAGGACTTTGCCCAACTGGTCGATGAGCACACTTTCATCCTGAAACCGGGCAAAGGCGGCAGCGATGCGGAGATCATAAAGCTGCCCGAAGTGCGCGCCAAATGGGGCGTCGAACGCCCGGAACAGGTGATCGACATTCTGGGGCTCTGGGGGGATACGGCGGACAACATTCCGGGCATCCCAGGTATCGGCGAGAAGACGGCCGCCAAATTGATTGGCGAATTCGGCAGCGTCGAAAACCTCCTCGCCAACACCGAAAAACTCAAAGGCAAACAAAAGGAAAAGGTCGAAACGCATCGTGAGCAGGCGTTGCTCTCCAAGCGACTGGCCACGATCAATTGCGAAGTTCCGTTGAAGGTCAAACTCGACGACTTGAAGGTGCAGGATCCCGATGCCACCGCCCTTCAGGAGCTGTTTGTGGAGTTTGAATTCAATTCGATCGGCCGGCGGATGTTTGGCGAAGAATTCAAAGCAGGGCGCGGATTTGAAGAAGGTGGGACAGGCATCCTGCCGGTCTCGGAAAACCAGTCAGAAACCACCGGCGCGCCAGCAGATCTCGGCCAAAAACTAAACTCGACCGCCGCAGAAGACCGACCAGACGCCGGTCCTGCCTTGCAGGCAAATCTCAAAACCATCGCCGATGTCCCGCACAACTACGAAACCGTTCGCACGGCGGCGGATCGCAAAAAGCTCGCGGGCAAATTGTCCAAGCTGAAGTCGTTTTGCTTCGATACCGAAACGACCGGTCTTGATCCGCAAACCTCCGTTCTGATCGGCTTGTCGTTTTCCTGGAACGCGCACGAAGCGGTTTATGTGCAGCTCGCCGACGGGCAGATTCACGAGGAGGATCTGTTCGCCAAAAACGAAGAGGCCTCGATGCGAACGCAGGCGCTCGCCGCGCTCGAGGAGTTCCGGGATGTCTTTGCCAACGACAAGATCACCAAGATCGGGCACAATCTTAAGTTCGACCTCAACATGCTGCGCTGGCACGGCATCGAGGTTCGAGGAGCGATCTTCGACACGATGTTGGCGCATAGCCTGGTCGAACCCGATCAACGTCACGGCATGGATTATCTGGCCGAGGTTTATCTCGGTTACACGCCGGTTTCGATCACGAAGCTGATCGGCGAAAAGAAGACCGAGAACATGGCGAACGTGCCGCTCGATCAACTCGCCGAATACGCCGCCGAGGACGCCGATGTCACGTGGCAACTCCATGAGCTGCTCAAGCCTTTACTCAAGGAACGCGGTCAGGAAAAAGTGTTTTACGAGATCGAATCACCGTTGCTTCCCGTGTTGGTGGACATGGAATGCGAGGGGATCCGGATCGATTCCAGCGCATTGGCTGAGTTCAGCCAGCAATTGGAGAAACAGATGGTCGCGCTCGAAGCACGCGTTCACCTGATCGCCGGCGACCCGTTCAATTTGAATTCACCCAAGCAGCTCGGCGAAGTGCTGTTCGAAAAACTAAAACTCGTCGACAAACCGAAGAAGACGCGGACCGGCCAGTATTCAACCGACGAACAAACGCTCCTCAGCCTCGCGAATGAACACGAGATTGTCCGATCGCTGCTCGAATACCGGACGGTTTCCAAATTGAAGTCAACCTACGCGGACGCGTTGCCGCAGACGATTTCGCCGCAGACCGGCCGCGTGCACACAACCTTTCAGCAAGTTGCCACGGCCACCGGCCGGCTGGCTTCGAACAATCCCAATCTTCAGAACATCCCGATCCGCACCGAGCTCGGCCAGGAAATTCGCCGCGCATTCGTGCCACGCGACGATCAACACACGTTGCTCTCGGCAGACTATTCGCAGATTGAGTTGCGCATCATTGCCGCCATCAGCAAAGACCAGGCGATGCTCGAAGCATTTGCGAGTGGCGAAGATTTTCACACCGCCACAGCGGCACGGGTATTTGGAGTGGAACTGAAAGCCGTCGACAGCGAACAGCGGCGCAAGGCGAAGATGGTCAATTTCGGCATCGCCTACGGCATTTCGGCATTTGGTCTTTCGCAGCGTCTGGGCATTCCGCGCGCGGAGGCGGCACAAATCATCGAGCACTATTTTACCAGCTTTCCCGGAATTCGACGGTACATGGACGACACGATCGAGTTCGCCAAGAAGACGGGATACGTGGAAACCGTCACCGGCCGACGTCGTTTCATCCGCGACATCAATTCCGCCAACGGCACCGTCCGCGGTCAAGCGGAGCGGTTTGCGATCAACACGCCCATCCAAGGCACAGCCGCCGATATGATCAAGCTGGCCATGTCCGCGATTCACCACGAACTCAGCCAACGGAAGTTGAAGACGAAGCTCTTGCTGCAGGTTCACGATGAACTGGTTTTTGACGTGCCGATGCCCGAAGTCGACGAAGTTCACCAATTGGTCGAGGACAAGATGCAGCACGCGCTCGATCTCGGCGTGCCGATCGTTGTGGAGATCGGAACTGGAAAAAACTGGTTGGAAGCGCATTGATGGGATTTCCAGCGTGAATCCGACCGCCTTCCACAGGCGCAACTTGTTCGCGCTGTGGAGGTAACATCCCAGGCACTACCCGCAGCTCGATTCACCTTTCCGACCCTTCTGTTGGCCAGAGACTTGAAAACATCCGCTTGCCGCGTGCGGGTGTCCCGTTGTAAAGGTGCCGCCAAGTCATGGGTAAAGCTCTGATCATAGCAGAAAAGCCCTCGGTGGCGGGAGATATCGCGAAGGCGCTGGGAGGCTTCAAGAAGGACAAGGACTTCTTTGAAAGCGACCAATACGTCATTTCGTCGGCGGTGGGCCACCTGCTCGAGCTCGCCGTACCCGAGGAATTCGAAATCAAACGCGGCAAATGGTCGTTCGACAAACTGCCGCACATGCCGCCGCGGTTTGAACTCAATCCGATCACCAAATCGGAATCCCGGCTCAAGGTTTTGCAAAAACTGATCAAGCGGAAAGACGTCGAAGAAATCATCAACGCCTGTGACGCCGGCCGCGAGGGTGAATTGATCTTCCGCAACATCGTGGGATTTACGCGAGCCAAGCAACCGATCAAACGACTGTGGTTGCAGTCGATGACGCCAACCGCGATCCGCGATGGGTTTGCGCATTTGCGCTCCGATCAACAAATGCGACCGCTGGCCGACGCGTCCGTCTGCCGTTCCGAAGCCGACTGGCTGGTCGGTATTAATGGCACGCGAGCAATGACGGCCTTCAACTCGAAGACCGGCGGATTTCACCTGACGACGGTCGGCCGCGTTCAGACACCGACATTAGCCATCGTCGTCGAGCGTGAGCAATTGATCCGCAAATTCGTTTCGCGCGATTATTGGGAACTGCACGGATCGTTCGCGGCCGCCAAAGGCGTTTATCCCGGCCGCTGGTTTGACGAAAAGTTTTCCAAAGGCGACAGCAAAGACTCCGAGCTGCGCGCCGAACGCATTTGGGACAAGTCGAAAGCGGACGCCATCAAAGCGAAGTGCGAAGGCAAACCGGGCGTCGTCACCGAGGAAAGCAAGCCCAGCACGTCGATTTCGCCGCTGCTTTATGATTTGACCAGTCTGCAACGCGAGGCCAACGGGCGGTTTGGGTTCAGCGCCAAAAACACACTCGGTCTGGCGCAGGCGCTTTATGAAAAGCACAAGGTCCTGACCTATCCGCGAACGGATTCCCGCGCATTGCCGGAGGATTACATCGGCACGGTCAAGAAGACCATGGAGGCGCTGGGCGATACCCAATACGCAAACTTTGCGGGCAAGATTCTTCAGCAAGGCTGGGTTCATCCGAACAAACGCATTTTCAATAACGCCAAGGTCAGCGACCACTTTGCGATCATCCCGACCGGCGTGGTGCCGAAGAATCTGAGCGAACCCGAGCAGAAGCTTTACGATCTAGTCACGAAGCGCTTTCTCGCGATTTTTTATCCGGCGGCGGAGTTCCTGGTAACAACGCGCATCACGCGCGTCGAAGGCGAGGCGTTCAAGACCGAAGGCAAAGTGCTCGTGAAACCCGGTTGGTTGGAGGTTTACGGCAAGGAAGCCTCCTCGGAAGACGCGGCGACTTTGGTGCCCGTAGAGCAAAACGAGTCTGTCCGCACCAGCGAAGTCGAAATCAAGGCAAACGTCACCAAACCACCGCCGCGTTACACGGAAGCGACGCTCCTTTCCGCCATGGAAAGTGCCGGCAAATTGGTCGACGACGAGGAACTGCGGGAAGCCATGAGCGAACGGGGCCTCGGCACGCCTGCCACCCGCGCGGCCATCATCGAAGGTTTGATTTCCGAGCAATACATTCTCCGCGAACAACGCGAACTGCGACCGACGGCCAAGGCGTTTTCTCTCATCACGCTGTTGAGCGGTCTGGGCGTCGAGACGCTCACCAAGCCGGAGATGACCGGCAACTGGGAGTATCAACTCAAGCAGATGGAGCGCGGCGAGTTGCAACGCGACGAGTTCATGACGGAGATTCGTGAATTGACGGAAGACATCGTCAGTCGCGCAAAGCGGTACGAGCACGACACGATTCCGGGCGACTTCGGCAAGCTGTCGGTTCCCTGCCCGAAATGCGGCGGCGAAATTCACGAGAACTACAAAAAGTTCCAGTGCCGGAATTGTGATTTCGCGTTGTGGAAGATCGCGGCGGGACGGCAATACGAGCCGGCGGAAATCGAGACGTTGATTCGCGAAAAGCAAGTCGGACCGCTCCAAGGCTTCCGCAGCAAACAAGGTTTTCCGTTCGCAGCCGTCGTCAAGCTGACGCCGGAATTTGAGGCGAAGTTCGATTTCGGTGATGATAAAAAAGAAAACGGTGAAGCCGAGGAAATCGACTTCACCGGCAAGGAACCGGTCGGCAAATGTCCGAAGTGCGGGTCCAACGTTTTTGAGAATGGAATGAACTACGTGTGTGAAAAGGCCGCCGGCGCCGAACGCACCTGCGATTTCAAAACCGGGTCGATTATTCTGCAGCAGGCGATCGACAAAGTGCAGATCGGGAAGTTGCTCAGCGAGGGCAAGACGGATCTGCTGAAGGGCTTTGTTTCGAAGAAGACCGGTCGAAAGTTCGAGGCGTTCCTCAAGCTCGACAAGGGCAAGGTGGGATTTGAATTTGCCCCGCGCGAAAAGAAAGCCGGTGCCCGTGCCAAGAAGGAAGCCACTCCCGAAGTGAAGCTGGATTTCACCGGTCAAACACCGGTTGGTAAATGCCCGAAGTGCAAAGGCAACGTGTTCGAATCAGAAACCGATTACATCTGCGAAAATTCGCAGCGTGAGGCGAAGCGATGCACGTTCAAGACGGGCAAGATCATTTGCAGTCTGCCGATCGATCGTGAGCAGGCGGCCAAGCTCCTCAAAGACGGCAAGACCGACGTGCTCGACAAATTCATCAGCAAAGCCGGCAAACCATTCAAGGCGCAGCTCGTCGTTCAGGAAAAAGGCAAGGTCGGGTTCGAGTTTCCGGAGAGTTGAGATTTCGGCTGCGCGGCAGCACCGCCCTACCGAACTTGGTAGGGCGGACCTGCCGGTCCGCCGAAACCGAATTACCGTCGACTTTGAGTTCTGGGCACGCGAATCGGGACCGAATGCCGATTTTTCAACGCGAGTTTCTCGAGAGTGATGGACCCTCAATCGAAGACGGCAAAACAGAGACCCGACAGCTTGGTCGGTGCATTTCTCACGCACCTCGCGACGGATCGTGGCGCTTCGGAATATACGCAGCGCAATTACACCCAGGCGTTGAACGAATTCGCCGCCTGGCATCAGACCGAGCGCAAGGGCGCGCCCGACTGGCTTGCGTTGGAACGCGATGATTTCCGCGCGTACCTTCGCTACCTCGGACGTAAGAATCTCGGGCGTGCGGCGATTCAATTACGCTTTTCCGCGTTGCGTACTTTCTATCGGTTTCTCGTCCGCCGCGGCGATTTGACCGCCTCGCCCATTCGGGGATTGAGCCTGCCGAAGCTGGCCAAGCGCTTACCAAAGTTTCTGACGGTTGATCAATTGGTCGCGCTTTTGGCAGCCCCATTGCAACCGCTGACCGTAAAGGAAGACAAGCCGAAGGGACGCCCGATCGAAGCCGCAACGTGTTATCGCGACGTGGCCATTCTCGAAACGATTTATTCGTGCGGCCTGCGTATCAGCGAGCTTTGCGCATTGAAGGTCGCCGACATCAACGCTGCCGAACAACTGGTGCGCGTCTTGGGTAAGGGACGCAAGGAACGGCAGGTGCCGATCGGTGAGCCAGCTTTGCAAGCGATCGAGCAATATTGGAGTTGTCTGAAAACGTCGTCGGGCGCGAATGATCCGGTGTTTCAGGGGGCCGGAACGGACGGCCGTGCCTTGCAACCGCGCATCATCCAACGCCGCCTCAAGCAGCATTTGATCAATGCCGGGCTCGATCCAAATCTCACACCGCACAAACTCCGGCACAGCTACGCCACGCATTTGTTAAACGCGGGTGCCGATTTGCGGAGCGTTCAGGAATTGCTCGGGCACGCTCATCTGGCGACCACCCAGGTTTATACGCACGTCACGACGGATCGACTGAAGAAGGTCTATGACGAAGCGCATCCGCGAGCGTAGGCTGCCGGCTCAGGCAAGTTGCAGGTTCGATTTTCCCTTTGGCAAATCGAAGCACACCGTCACCTTGTCACCCGCGAGACACCACGTGCCGTTCGTCAGATCTTTCGTCGTCGCAACTTTCTTCAGCGGCTCACCACCGGCGCCGGTTGAGATTTTTCGAACCTCGCTGTTTGCCACGATTTGAACCGTGAACAGCGGACACGCATACGGCGCGTGGAAATCGACCTGGTTCTCATGCCGTTCGACGCGGGTCAGTTCCTTCGCCGCCCAGTACCGCGAAAGTTCGGCCAGCTTCATCCAGTGGAGTTGATCGCCATAATGCTCGTGCAACCGGCCAACCACCGTTTTGAAGATTTCGAATCCCAGCTCGCGGCCGAGCCAATAGATGCCCGTCCAGTGCCCAAGCATCATCGCCGGCTCATCGCGCTTGATGATATCCACCACGCGGCCGGACTTGCCGTCGGCGGAAATGAATTTGTCGGGGCCACCGGGCGGTGTGTTGTCCCAACCACCGGTCCAGTCGCTTGTGCAGGCAATCACACTCACCACACATCGCGGATCGTCGGAGTCCAGATCACTGGCGTATTCCACGCGCGGCGCGACACTCTCGTTACCTTCTGAAAAAGCGTGCCGGAAATAGTGCGGAATCTCGGCGCCATACACATCACGAACCGACTGGAGCGTCGCCCGTGAAAGCTCGGGCAGCGCCTTGTTGCCAAAGCCACCCGGGGTCGTGATTCCTTCACAAGGCAATCCGACGTTCTTCAGGATGTTCAACGCGTAATCCATGTACGCGGCGATCTCGTCCGCGCTGCGGCCGGTCGTCCAATCCCAGTTTTCAAAATACTTCAACGAAATCTCGGGATACGGCTGGCCGGTCTTCAAATCGATCACGCGCGTGTGGGTCACCATTTCCGGGTGAATATCCCAGTTGGGTGCCATGAGTTCGCGGACGAGCTTGATGCTGTCCTGCAATTCTTGATGCGACCAACCGGGCAATACACGGTCCACCCGACCGACGCACGCTGGATACGGCACGATGCTGTATTTGCCCTTCACACCATTCTCAGCGCACCACTCACCAAACTTGCGGACGAAGCTGTCGGGAATTTCCGGCGACCAGCTTTTCCAGTCGCGATGGTAAGCGTCGTTCTTGCCGCCCCAAGCCGCGTCGAACTGCGGAATGGAAAACCGGTTCAAGTTCACCAAGCACGTAGAATCGTCGATGATCATGCCGATCGGCACGCGGCCGCGCGGAATGATCACGGTCACGTCGTTGGATTTCTTTGGGCGATCACCGGCGGATTGAGCCAACAGCGAAAAAGCACCACCAGCGAGTGCGGCAGCCGTCATTCCGCGGGCGGTCTGGTCCAAAAATCGGCGACGAGAAACGGGGGATTGGGTGGATTCGTGAGACATAACGTTGGTGATGTTTTTGATTCACCACTCAGAACTGCGTCGGGGCAAGCGGGAAATCGCGCTTTGACTGATCGTAAGATCGTTCCCAATCTTCTAACGAAGCAATGAAACGAAGTGATCGCAGCATCGCCATATTGCGTCGTGGGGCTATCGCGATTGCAGCCTTCGTTGCTCTGCTCGCGTCTTCGGTTCATCTTCTACGGTCGAATTCAGGCGACGTTGTTGAATGGATGGTAAAAGAAACGACCGAGTACGGTGGTCGGCCCAATACCAACATTACACCAAGCAGAATTGATGGGCGATGGCATGTGAAGCGGGATAGAAATGGGTTCGAAGCGAAGGTTTTCAACTCTGAATTCTCGTCGGTAAATACGGCGTTGCGCCAAATTTTCGGCACTCCGCTACAATCGAGAACGAACAGTTCAGAGGAAGGTCCGCGCTATAGCCTCTGGGCCGCGAAAGATGTCGGCGTAGCCATAATTTTCACCGACCGCACCAACCACCTGGAAATCTCGTGCGTTCGAGGACTTCACGGCCTGAGCGAGATGATGGACGAAATGGAAAAGCCTTGGTGGAAGAAGATTAAGCTTTGGTAAAGTGACCGACCGCTCTACCCCACCACCTCCGTGCCCACGCCCTTGTCTGTGAAAATCTCCAAGAGCACCGAGTGCTGCAACCGCCCATCGATGAAGGCGACCTTCTTGACTCCCGCTTGAACAGCTTCGATCGCGCTGTCCACCTTCGGGATCATGCCTTTGTCGATCACGCCCGTCCGCTTCAGATCGCCCACTTCGCTTACCTGAAGGTGCGAGATCAACGATGACGGATCTGTGAAATCGCGCAACAACCCGGGCACGTCGCTCATGAAAAACAAACGCCGGGCTTTGAGCGCGATCGCCATTTGCGCGGCCGCCACGTCGGCGTTGCAATTGTAAATGTGGCCGTCCTCGCCGCGCGCCGTCGGGCTGACCACCGGTGTGATGCTGCGCCGAATGCATTCGCGGACCGGCTCCAGATTGACTGCCGTCACTTCGCCGACGAAACCGATATCGAGCTCCTGACCATCCGCCGTTTTCAAATACTTCTTCCGACACGTGAATATTTCCGTGCCCGAAAACCCCTTCGCCTTGCCGCCCAGCTTAGTGATCATCTCCACGATCTCTGGGTTGATCTCGCGCGAAAGCACACGTTCGACGACTTCAACACTTTCTTCCGTGGTTTGGCGTTGGCCTTGAACGAACTCGGTTTTCAAACCCGAAGCATCCAACTCCCGCGTGATCGCCTTGCCGCCGCCATGAACCACCACCGGGTTGATGCCGACCGCCTCGAGAAACACGACGTCGCGCGCGACCGCGCTGCGCACTTCCGCGTCCGGCGAATCCATGAAACTGCCGCCGTATTTCACGACGAACGTCTGGCTGCGGAATCGTTGAATGTAGGGCAGCGCTTCGAGAAGTGTGGCGGCTTTGTCGATCAGGTTTTGCATGGTTCGATTCTATCCTCCGAGTGACGCCGGGTCGGCGACGTCGCCTTTGTTGAATTCCACGTATTCCTCGGTCAGGTCGCTGGCGTACATGATCGCGGAACCTTTGCCGAGGTTAAGCCGGATGTGCAGATCAAATTCCTTCGGCGCGGCTGCTGCGCAGAGTTCCTTGAATGTCGCACGGGTGGGCTGGCCGCGCTTGAGGCTCCAGACAACCTTCCGGCTGCCGGGCGCGCTGTAGCCGATGTCCACCTTTTCCTCGACGATGGTCGCCGCCGAATAACCGAGCGCATCAATGATCCGGCCCCAATTGGGATCGCCACCCAGCCAACTTGTTTTCACGAGTGCTGAATTGGCGACGGCCCGCGCGGCCGCGTCGGCATCTTTCAACGTTTTGGCCCCATCGACGCGAACGGTGACAAACCGCGTTACACCTTCGCCGTCCTTCACAATCATCTGCGCGAGTTGCAGGCAGACGTGGTTGAGGGCGGCCTGGAAATTCGTTAAGTCAGGGCTCAGCGGGAGCTTCGCCCCGCCAGTCAATGGTTTGTTGCCGGCGAGGCCGTTGGCGAGAACGAGCACGGTGTCGTTGGTGCTCATGTCACCGTCGACGGTGATGCGGTTAAAGCTCAGCGCAACGGCTTCATTCAGGCAGCGCTGCAATGTTTTGGAATCAATCGCAGCGTCCGTGGTGATGAAACTGAGCATCGTGGCGTGAAGCGGCAACGTGGCCGGCCGTTTCCCGGTCGGGCTCATGCCCGGATGAATCATGCCGGCGCCCTTGCACATCCCACCGATGCGTACGGACTTGCCCCCGATCTTGAACTCAACGGCAATCTGCTTCGGTCGCGTATCGCTCGTCATGATTGCTTCGGCAGCGTGCGCCGCCGATTCCGATTCGTTGTTCAATAACGTGGCAGCTTCGACGATTCCGGCGCGCACGTTGTCCATCGGCATCTTAACCCCGATACGGCCGGTCGAGCCAACGAACACCGATCCGACCGGGAGCTTCAACGCCGCTTCGGTGAACGCCGCCATCTCGCGCGCGTCCTTCATACCCTGGCGACCGGTGCAGGCGTTGGCGTTGCCCGAATTCACCACGATGGCGCGGGCCCGGCCCTTCTTGATCCGCTCCAGACAGACTTTCACCGGCGCGGCACACACCTGATTCGTGGTGAATAGGCCGGCCACAGCGCAGGGAGCCTCGGAGACGATCAACGCGAGGTCGCGTTTCTGGCCTTTGTTCGAGCCTTTGCCCGTACCCAGGCGTTTGATGTCGCAAAAAACGCCGGCGCTTTGAAAGCCCTTTGGCGCGTTGACGGATCCATCGACAGGTTTGAATCGGAATCTCATTGGTTCAATCGTTCCGGCGAAGTGAACCAGTAAAATTTCCGGGAATCAACGATGACAGATTCGCAATCGCTCGGAAACGTCCGGAATTGCCCATAATATTTAACCAGTATTTTTCGAAGCGACGTATTGCGGACGACCCGCATCCCGGCTTAAGTTTCGACAGTTAAAGACGATAGAATCCAAATCAAATTATGAGTGATACGACCACTTTGGAATCCCCTGCCACCACCGGCCTGAGTCAGCTCGATCAGTTGAAGAAAATGACCGTCGTCGTCGCCGATACCGGCGATTTCGGCACCATGAAGAAATACGCACCGCGGGATGCGACCACAAATCCCAGTCTCATTTTCAAGGCCGCGCAAATGCCCGAATACGCCGACCTGGTTGATTCGGTGATTCGCGACAACAAGGATGCGGGAACCGACCGGATCATCGACAATCTGCTGGTCGCCTTCGGCAAGGAGATTTTGAAGATCATTCCGGGCCGGGTTTCGACGGAAGTGGATTCGCGGCTGTCGTTTGATGTCGCCGGCACCATTTACAAGGCCCGTGAGATCATCGCCCTTTACGAACATTCGGGCATCAGCCGGGAGCGCATCCTCATTAAGATCGCGTCCACTTGGGAAGGCATTTGCGCCGCGAGCCGGCTCCAGGAGATGGGCATCAATTGCAATCTCACGTTGCTCTTCTCGCTCGCGCAGGCGGTGGCCTGTGCCGAGGCCGGCGTAAAACTCATCTCGCCCTTTGTCGGGCGCATTCTTGACTGGCACAAAAAGAACGCTGGCAAGGACTTTGCCCCGGCGGATGATCCGGGCGTGAACTCGGTGAAACAAATTTACACCTACTACAAAAAATTCGGGCACGCGACCGAAGTGATGGGCGCCAGTTTCCGTAATGTGGGAGAAATCCAGGAACTGGCCGGTTGCGATCTACTGACCATCAGTCCGGATTTGTTGGGTGAACTTCAGGCCAGCAAGGCACCGCTCGCGCAGAAGCTTTCCGAGGAAGCGGCCGCCAAGGCAGACGTCAAAGCCCTGCGCCTGAACGAACAATCCTTCCGTTGGATGCTCAATGAAGACGCAATGGCCACGGAAAAAACGGCCGAAGGCATCCGCAACTTCACGAAAGATACGCTCAAGTTGGAGCAGTTGATCGCCGGTAAAGTGAAGTAATCCAGTTAAGAATCCAAACCGGAGTGGCGCGACGCTGCTCCGGTTTTCTATTTCGCGGCCCGGTGCCGGAGCCGGTCCAGGGCGACAGCCAGAACGATGACTGTGCCAATGATGATTTCCTGAAAATAGTTGGGCCAACCCATCAGCTGGGAACCGCTGCGCAGCGTCGTCATGATCAATGCACCAACCATCGAACCCGCCACGCTGCCGGCGCCGCCGTTTAAGCTGGCACCGCCGATCACAACCGCCGCAATCATGTCCAGCTCGAGGCCGATCGCCACCGTGGGATCGCCTTGCGCGAGCCGAGCCATTTGCATTAGGCCGGCCAGGCCGAAGTACAATCCGGCCAGCGCGTAAACGACGACCTTCATCCACTGCACGCGAATGCCGCACAGGCGGGCCGTCGCCTCGTTGGAACCAATGGCAAAAACATAACGACCAAAGATCGTTTGGCGCAGCAAAAGCGCGGTGAGCACCGCCAGCCCCGCAGTGATCCAGACGCCATACGGCAAAGGAAAAAATGCGTCGGGTTTATGCAACGCCATCAGGTTCAACAACGGCGTATCGGGAAAATTAACCGTCTGATTTCCGCCCAGCCATTTCGCCGCACCTCGGGCGATGGTCATCATGCCGAGCGTGACGATGAACGGCATCATGCGCAGACCGGCCACCACCCCGCCGTTGACCAGGCCCACGACACCGCCGGCCGCAACGGTGATCAGCACCACGCCCCACGGGGACGCCCAACTGGTATTCAACAATTGCGCGCCCACAACACTGCACAGCGCCACCACCGAACCCGCGCTCAAATCAATTCCACCACTGATAATGACGACCGTCATGCCAAGTGCGCCGAGCGCAACAATGACCGTCTGCGTCAAAACGATCTTCGCGTTGGCTCCACCCAAAAAGGCCTTGAGCCCGTAAAAATCCGTATCCTTGATCGAAGCAAAAAAGCTCACGCCCGTTTCACCGGAGAATTCGCGGCCATCCATCACGTCTTTCCACGCCAGCAAGGTGGCGAAGATAACAACGACGAAAATCAGTCCGACCAACGGACCGAGCGTATTCAAATGTTTGCGCCAGGAAATCTTCATGCGGCGAAAGACCGAAAGAAAAAGGACAAAGGTCCGACGATTTGCCAAGAATCGAATTCGGGAAGGCCTCGACCCAAATCGGAGTTCGATTCCACCCAAGGGCGGTATTCTGGACCGTTCGCTCCCTTTTGATTGGCCACCGGTTCCTTCATTTTTGTCCGGTGGCTGCGGCAATAATTTCGTGCTCGGTCCAATCCTGCACCGGGCGGATTCCGGAGAGCACACCGCGGCACATCACGCCGATTCGATCGCAAACGCCCAGCAATTCGGGCAGGTAAGAACTAACGAAGATCACCGACTTACCCTGTTCGGCGAGTTCGTTCATGATCCGGTAAATCTGTTGCTTGCTGCCGACGTCGATACCGCGCGTGGGTTCATCGAGCAACAGAATGTCGGCGTCATGGTGAAGCAACCGGCCAATGGCGATCTTTTGCTGATTGCCACCGCTCAACTCGCCGATCGATTGACTGGCCTCGCGTGCGCGCACGTCGAGTTTCGTCATTACTTCGATGGTCGCGGCGAGTTGTTGCCGACGATTGATCCAGCCAAAGGAACTGAACGGCCGATAGCGCGTGAGGCAAAGGTTGTCCGCCAGCGAATGATCGAGCATTAGGCCTTCTTCCTTGCGATTTTCGCTGACCATTCCCAGCCCATTCCGCCACGAACCACGAGGCGAACGCTGCGTCAGATTGTTCTTCAAATAATAGACCTTCCCGCGGCGAATGCGATCGAGCCCAAACACGGCGCGCAGTGTTTCCGTCCGACCTGCGCCCACCAAACCCGCCATGCCCAGGATCTCTCCCTGGCGCAATTCCAACGTCACGTCGGACGGCTTTTCGTATCCCGCCAATTCGTGAATATCGAAAATGACGTTGCCCGGCTGCCGTGCGTGCGGCGGGTAAATGTCCGCGATTTCGCGCCCGACCATCAGGTGGATGATTTCGTCCAGCCTCGCATTTTTCATTTCGCCGGACCCGACGCTTTCGCCGTCACGCAGGACCGTGTAGCGATCGGCAATCTGCTGGCATTCTTCAAGGAAATGGCTGATGTAAATCACGCTGACACCGCGTTGCTTGAGCTGCCGGATCACGCGAAACAAATTCTTGGCGTCTTGTTGCGTCAGGCTGCTGGTCGGCTCATCCATGATCAGCACCTTGGGCTCGAACACGAGCGCGCGGGCGATCTCGACCAATTGCTGCTCGGCGATCGTCAATCGGTTGACCGGCACGTCGAGCGGGACGTGATGTTCCAGCTCGTCGAGTGCATGCAGAGCCTGTTTGCGTCGTTGCCGCCGATCAATGATGCCGAACCGGGAAGGCTCGCGGCCGAGCAGAATGTTTTCCTCCACCGTCAGATCGGGTGCGAGATTCAGCTCCTGGTAAATCATCGCGACGCCTGCCTGCCGCGCGTTCAACGGATTGCCCGGATGAAACGGTTGACCGTTGAGTTCGAGTGTTCCCGAGTCCTGCTCGTGAGCGCCACTGAGAACTTTCATCAGCGTGCTCTTGCCCGCGCCGTTTTCCCCGATCAAGGCGTGAACTTCGCCTGGCATGACTTCAAACGACACACCGCGCAGCGCCTTCGTGGCGCCGAAGGATTTGTGGATGTCGGTCGTCTTGAGGCGCGGGGTTGGCATGGGGCGGAGCAGTAATCAGTGAACAGTCGTCAGTGATTGGAATGAGATAAATCCGCCGCGCAAAGGTTCATCTGCTCGCCTCCTCGGAAATCATCCCTTCTACGAGAAACCTCATGTTTCCATCCGAGACGAGGGCTTCGAGTTCCTTTTTCGCAGTTTCACAAAACTTCGCGCTCCCCAAGCCACGTTTACAGATCAACAATCTTTGCAATAGTCCGCTTAATTGTCGGCATTCTTCCTCAGACAGGTCATCGCGGGAGCGTCCGCCACTCCGCGATAAAGCATCAACGTCGCCTCCGATTGAGTGGTAAGCCGCCAGTTTTCGACGTGTCATCATGTGTGGCAAATGGTGCTTCGCCCGTTTGCTTCAGTTTGGGCTGACCGGCAG
Organism: bacterium; assembly: GCA_016124235.1. GTDB lineage: Bacteria > Verrucomicrobiota > Verrucomicrobiia > Limisphaerales > RI-55 > RI-55. The sequence goes on from WGOC01000014.1 coordinate 29,679, forward strand.
GTCAGCCCTACCAAATTACGGTAGGGCGGCGTTGCCGCGCCGCCGTGACTTTCGACGAATACACGGGCAATGCCGAATCTCTCACTTCAAATACTTGTCCAGTGGCGGGTAGAGCAGGTCCTTGATCTTCGGGTCATCCATGTTGTCCTTGGTCACGAGCACGACGCCGGTGTCGATCCGTTTCTCTACAGGTTTGCCCTGCAGATGCTCGACCATCGTCATCACGCCCTTGTAGCCCATGTAGAGCGGGTTTTGCACGATCAACCCCTGCACATCGCCCTTTTTCATGTCCTCGACCGACTGGCTGCCGGCGTCGAAACCCATCATCTTCACTTTGCCACCTGCACGCCCAATGTCGCGCAAGGCCATCGTCATGCCAATGGTTGAATTCTCATTCGGACAGAAGATGCCATCCACTTCATTGCCAAACCGGCGCAACAAGTTTTGTGAGGCCTGGTAGGAGGTCTCGCGGGTCGGCCCGGCGTATTGATCGCTGGAAATCAGTTTGATGTCGGGAAACTTGGCGAGCGCTTCCAGGAAGCCCTTTTCCCGCAGCTCGGTGCTCGCCGAACCGACGGCATAACGCAGCAGGATCACTTTTCCTTTGCCGCCGAGCAGCTTGCCCAGCTCCTCTCCGGCCATCTGGCCGCCCTTCAAATTGTCCGTCGCGACGAAGCTGACGTATTTGTCGGTTTCCAGTCCGGAATCGATGATGACGACCGGCACCTTGGCCTTTTCAGCATTTTCCACCGGACGCACCAGCGCTTTGGAATCGAGCGGCGCCAGCACAATGCCGCTCACGTGCCGGATCATGAAGTTTTCAACGACCTGGATTTGCTGATCGCGATCGTCCTCCTTGAGCGGGCCCTTCCAAATGACGTTGACGCGGACGCCTTGCTGGGCGAGTTCCAGCTTGGCCTTTTCGGCGCCGGCATGAATGGATTTCCAATACTCGTGTGTGGTGCCCTTGGGCACGACAGCGATGGTCAACGGCCGGTCGGCGGCCAACAGCGGCAAAGCCAGAATTGAAGTCGCGAAAAGTATCCGACCAATGAATCTTGCGGGGTTCATGGAAGGAGGCTACCGGCAAGGGCACCAAACGTTCAACGGCCAAATGCGGGACGCCGCCTCGCCAATCGACGGTTCCCGATGCGACTTGCGAGTTCGAATCACACCGCTTAAACCTTGGGCCATGTCTTTCGCCTTTGCCCTCGTTCGCATTTTGGTCGTGGTTGCTGCCGGCGCGATTCTCGGTTCGGCCGGTGCCACGAGCGCCCTCGCGGAAACGTATAGCGTTTACGTAGGCACTTACACCGGCGCCAAGAGCAAGGGCATCTACGCGTTTCAATTTGATTCAACTTCGGGAATTCCCGGCGAGCCCAAACTCGTCGCCACCACCTCCAGTCCGTCATTTCTCGCGTTGCATCCCTCGCTGCCGGTTATTTATGCCGTGAACGAGGTCAACGAATTCAATGGCAAAAAAGGTGGTGCGATCAGCGCCTTTAAGATCGAAGACGACGGCAGCTTGAAGCTGATCAACCAGGTCTCCACCGTGGGCACCGGACCGTGTCACGTGGCTGTCGATTCACAGGGAAAGGCCGTGTTGGCGGCGAATTACAACACCGGCAGCGTCATTTCCTATCAACTCGAACCCGATGGCCGGATCGGTAAACGTGGATCGTTCATGCAACATGCCGGCTCGAGCGTGAACAAGCAACGCCAGGAAGGTCCGCACGCTCACGGCGTGTTCTTCAGCGCCGACGATCGTTTCGTTTACAACCCGGACCTGGGGCTGGATAAGGTGTTGATCTACCGCTTCGATCCCGAGACAGCTCAACTCACTCCCGGCACCCCCGACGCCGTCACCATCCCGCCGGGAGCAGGACCGCGTCATCTGGCACTTCACCCGACCCTGCCGCTGGCCTGGACAGTCAATGAAATGGGCTCGACCGTGACAACACTGCACGTCGACAAATCGAATGGCGGGCTGACTGCCGGCCCTTCGATCTCAACACTTCCCGCCGGGTTTCAGGGGAGCAGCACCACGGCCGAAATCTTCGTTCACCCCAACGGCCGATTCCTCTATGCCTCCAATCGAGGCCACGACAGCATTACCGTTTTTGCGATCGATGAAACAACCGGCAAACTCACCGTCGTGCAAAACGAACCCACAGGTGGCAAAATTCCGCGCAGCTTTGCGATTGATCCCACCGGTCGGTGGCTGCTGGCTGCTGGCCAGAATTCAGACGACGTAAACGTTTTCAAATTGAACCCCGACACCGGCCGACTGACCCACGCGGCCAGAAAAATCGACGTGCCGGCACCCGTTTGCCTCTTGTTCCGCAAGCCCTGATGCGTGACCGGACGGCCCCGCCCGTCCGCCACGGCTGGCTACCCTGTCGATACGCGCCACAAAGCCTAAACGCCCGGAGAACCGCTCACGCCGCAGCCCTCTCTTTTTCAGTTGATTCTGGACGAAAAATGTGGTCAATGGCGCCTGCAAACTAAAGCTGATCGATCCCCAATCTGTAGAATCGCGGTTGAACGAGTGTTCAGACGATCGATTTGGGTGCCCGAAGTATGGCGACAGGTTTCAGGTGAGTTCAGTCAGTGGCAGTCAAATCAAACAATGAGCACCAAACTCTTCGTGGGTAACCTTGCCTTCAAAGTTACCGAAAGCGACCTCGAACAACTCTTCGGCCAACATGGGGCTGTTACTGAGGCTCTGGTTATGTTGGACCGTCAAACCGGCCGTTCCCGCGGCTTCGGATTCGTTACCATGGAATCAGCGGATGCCGCCAAGGCCGCCGTTGAGGCGCTGAACGGGTCACAGTTTGAGGGACGTCCCTTGACCGTGAACGAAGCCCGGCCCCGGGAAGAACGCCCGCGCCGCGAAGGCGGCTATGGCGGAGGAGACCGTGGTGACCGCGGCGGTTATCGTGGCGGCGGTGGTCGTGATCGCGATCGCGATCGTGGCGGCGATCGCTACTAAGCCAAAGCAAACTCCAAATCCTTTTGCAAGGCGCGCCGATCGGCTTGATCGGCGCGCCGTTTTACGTCTCCTCCCCCCGATCGTACCACAAAGATTTCCTTCGTAAGCCAACTCATCGACGTTCGTTTGTGATTTGGTAAATCGCACCTTGATAGAGGAAGCGAAGCTTCGGTCCCAGCGACAGCCACTTGCCAATCGCGGGATCCTTTTTCAATAGATCGAAGTAATCCGCCGAACCGAATTCGACTTTCTTCGGCGCAAGCTCGATCTTCGTCTGCACCGCAGAATCGACCCATTCGTCGCCGTTCAGATAGAACGTCTTGCCCGCGACGGTTCGCGTTTGTTGCCCCAGTTCGGAAGGAGTGACCAAATCAGTCGCGGCGGCGCGGCGTTGTTGACCTTGATTCGGAGTCGCAGCGGCACTCGAAGGACTCGTGGACAGAGCAAGTCCGTAGCGGGCCAGAAATCGTTCATCCTGCGCGCCGGCATCCGGAGCGACCGCGGCGGGTGCGGCGCGTTTCGCGATGCGAACCTGCGCTCCATAGCGCGAACTCAAAGTTGCATCGATTCCCGATTGGGCGCGACTGAGGTTGCGGAAATTGTCGCGGGAATACTCCAAAGCGCTCTTGTTGTTCGAAGTTTCCCTCAGGGTCCGAAATTCCGGCCGCACGCCACGACGTTCTTCGTCGTCCGCAATCAACCAAGCCGTGTATGGCGTCACGATCCCATGCTCCCGCGCCAAAGCGGTGACTTCGTCCTTCAATTCTTTGCTTTCGCCGCGGAGCCGGATCTCGTCCAGCAGCCACCCGATCCGGCGAGTCGCCCAAAGTCGCGGAATGAAGTCAAACTCAGTTGCCAATTTCGGGAATGCGACGTCCTCGGCGAATAACTTCTTATTGCCGACCGCCTGCCCGCTCAACTGTACCCCACCGTTCGCCCGTTTTGCGTAGCGACCAACGATCACCAATTGTTCGCCACTAAAGATGTCCGGCAGCGGCGATGGATAAATGCGGCTGGTCTCCGCTTTCTCGGGAAAAGCCAGTTCCGGCTGCGTCAACACCGGGTCCTTGATCTTCGAGAAGAACGACGAGAGCTTCACCTCCAGATCCTCGTTGGGCAAAACGTACTGACTGGCCGCCCGCGTCGCTTCGGTGATCCGATCCAACAAATGCGTGTTCACGTCGGTGCCGACGCCGAAGCAAAAGATCCGCGTGTTGCGCGAGCTACTTCCGGTCGCATTGGCAACGATGCGATCGATGTCGGTCTCGCCGACCGTCGGCAAACCATCGGTGAGGAACACGATGACCTGCGGCCGTTCGCCCACCTCCCCATTCTTGACGTAACGCGACGCGGATTTCTCATTCGGCTCCACATGCGCGATTCCGGGTAACGCCAGAGCTTGCTTTAACGCATCGTTGATCGCTGTGCCCCCAAGCGGTTTCATACGCTTGATGAAATCGCGCGCGCGCGTCCGGTGTGAATCGTCCGCGGCCGTCAGCTTCTTGAACAGCGGCTCGACGTCGGTGGAGAATCGCAAGATGTCGAACCGGTCACTGTCGTTGAGATTGTCCACGCAGAAATCCAACGCCTTCTTGGCTTGATCCAATTTTCCACCGGCCATCGAGCCGGATGTATCGATGACAAAAACCACATCCTTGGGCAGCACCTTGCCGCTTTCCTGCACCAGTCCCGGTGAGGCCAGCAACATGAAGTAGCCGTCCTCATTGTCATTCGCGCGATAGGTCAAAAGCGAAAGCCCCACGCCTTCGTCTTCGCGACTAAAGTACAGTTCAAAATCGTGTTCCTCGCTGGCGGCGGTTGATTCGTACCCGACGCGGGCTCGCTTTTCGCCTTCGCGTTTTACTTCCACATCATGGGTTGGTGAATAAAGGGTCTTGAGCGGACGAGCCGTCTGCAGATCGATTGTCAGACTAACCTGGTTGATCGGGCGAACCGAAAATTTGTCGGCCGACATCGGATAAAGGAAGCGCACCAACCCCGTGTCCGACGGCAGCAATTGCTCATACGAAAACGAGATCTTTCGCGTCGCGTGTGGTTCGACGGGAAAAATGCGAATCTTGTACAAATCACGGTCCACAAACTCGAGCAAAGCGGGGTCGCGTTGCCGGCGGACAATGTCTTCGTAAATGCTTAGTGCCTTGTCGGCCGCCAACAGCTCCGGCTCCACCGGTTTGCCGTCGATTTCCATCGTGAACTTCCGCAGTTGCGCGCCTTTGGGAACAGGAAATAGAAACGTGCCTTCGAGTCGTCGGCCGGTTGGATTTTTGAATTCCTGGGAAACTTCCGTGACCGCGTATTGATCCTTGATCGTCACGGCGACGCGATGTGCGGTCAACTCCATCACACACCCGGGAGGGAGCGGTCGTGGGTGCGGCCAGGGTCGCGGAAGCGGGTCCGGCGGTGGAAGAAATTGCCCCGGTTGACCCGGATCATTGACCAGCAGGAAGCCGGCAGCGGAGGCGGATTCAAGGTGCCCAAACGCGGCGCAAGCGAGAACGAGGAGCAGGCGGCGGAGAAGATTCATGAAACATTGGACGCGAGCCGGGGAAATCTGCTCCCACCAAATTCAAACAAAGTTTGATTGGTCCGACCGACCGGATTCAATCGCAGCCCCGCATCAGTCCCGGATGACACCACCGCGCGTGGTTCCGCTCTGAAAATTACTGAACGCCAGCAGGAGCATCATGATTCCGAGAAACAAACTCCCGCGTGAGAACGCCCAGGCGGCCACCACAACGGCGCAGACCACGCCTATTCCCACGGAGATTTGGGCACGGCGCGGCCCCAGCAGATCACGCGCAATTTGGCCACCATCCAAGGGCAAAATCGGGAGCAAATTGACCGCCGTCCAAAAGAAATTTACCCACAGAAAATCCACGATCATCAATCCCAGATAGCCATTCGTAATCTGAACCGATCGAGCAAACGCAAGAACCAGCACGCCCAAAGTCAGGCTCGCGAGCGGTCCGGCCGCACTGACAAAGATGCTCTGCCAACGGTTCATGTAAGCGCCATGCATGAGCGTGACGCCGCCCAAACCCTGCAGACGGATTTCCGCGTACGCACCGTATTTGCGGGCGGCCAACGCGTGGCCCAGCTCATGAACCATGATCGACACAAAAACCACAATCGTCCAAATGACCAGCATCACGATACCGTCACGCCCTCTCGCGCCCGTGCCGCCACCGAGCAAAAAGCACGTGAGCCAGAAGAACGGCTCCACCGTCACCGGAAATCCATAAAAACTAAAACGCCACATCCCGGCAGTTGTAATCGCGGATAATGTCCGAAGGCGAGCGTTAACGCGTGACGAATGGGATCAATGCAACCACGGGGACCGCGCGCGCCTCCTATCCAATGAGATAAAGCCGGCTGACTACGGTTCACCCACCGAATCGGGCTCGCCAGGAAACGGTTTGAATGCAAGTTTCCAAGCACACTCAATGAAATCCGTCCGCCAAGTCATCACGTTGCTGGGGTTGTTCGTGCTGTTAACAACTCCAAACGCATCCACGGCTGCGGACTCCATCCCGAGCTACGCGGAGTGGCGAGCCGATTGTGCAACGCTTCCGTCCAATCGCTCGCTTGGCCTGCGAGAACCGCCGCGTTCGGAACTGCCGCTCAAAACCTTTGCCGAGATGAATCGCGCGCTGGATTCATTCTTTGCCGTTTCCACGAACGGTCCGATGGCCCAAGCTACAAATTGGGTCGGCGAAGCCGCGTCGGCCGACACGTTCCTCAACACGCAACGCGCCTGGTTCCTGGCACCGCCGATCCCCTTTCAACCGTTCGCCGAAATGATTGTGCTGCCGCCCAATGCCAAAGTATTTCTCGAAGGCGATTTGCACGGTGACATTCACTCGCTGCTCGCTGTTTTGGATCGGTTGAACAAAGACGGCATGCTCGACGGTTTCACGATCAAGGATCCCAGCTTTTACATTTTCTTCCTCGGTGATTACACGGACCGCGGCCATTACGGCGTGGAGGTTCTGTACACCCTGCTCCGCTTGAAACTCGCCAATCCGGATCGTGTTCATTTCGCGCGCGGCAATCACGAGGATCTCGAGTTGAATGCCCGATACGGATTCCTGGCGGAAGGGGGCGCCAAATATGGCCGGGCGTTCAATGCGGCAAAGATCCTGCGAGCTTATGATTTCCTGCCGGTCGTTATTTACCTCGGTTCCGGCAACGACTTTGTGCAACTCAATCACGGCGGCGTGGAGCCTGGCTACTCAGCTAAACAACTGCTGGCCTCCGTTGGAACAAATCGATTCCAGTTCCTCGGCGATCTCCGACAGGCGGACTTTATCGAACGCAATCCGGACTGGCTCAAGAGTGAAGAAGCCGCCGCCGCGCTCGCGACCAGGGAATTCAAAAACTTCACCCCGCTCACACCAATCAAGCCGAACGTACTTGGCTTTATGTGGAACGACTACACGGTGTTCAGCGACGAGACCGCGTTTGCGATCGATCCGGGACGCGCCTACGTCTACGGCCGGTCGGCGGTGCGATATCTTCTGCAGCACGCCGCCGATGGCGATCAACGGGTCCATGCCGTCTTTCGCGCGCACCAGCATTCCGGCATTCCGAATCCCATGATGCGAAGGTTGATCGCGAGCCACGGCTTGTTCCGTCACTGGCAGGAGAAACAATCTGCGGAGGCGGAAAACGCGGAGCCCGACGCGTTGAAATCCACGATTGAAACGTCAAAGGAACGGTCCATTCCCGATGGTTCAGTGTGGACCTTCAATGTCGTGCCAGACAGCGTTTATGGCGTCGGTTGCAATTTTGATTTTGTCACGTTCGGCCTCCTGAAACTCGGCAAAGAATTCAACGACTGGCGGATCGATGTGGTGAATGTGGTACCGGGCGAAAATTGAATAACAAAGGACCGATCATTCCCAATCATAATGAAAGCAAACATCTTTGTGCGAATTTAAGCGCCGAGGCTTTTGCAGCATGAGACACCTCAATTTCCTTTGCCAATCCTTCATAGGCAGACCGATCAACCAGCTAATCGGTTTGAGTTGCCTGATGGTGGTAATGGCGGGCTGCGTCTACGAGGGCAGCTATAGCTCAATGTATATCACGCGATACGTGAATGTGGGAGCGGCCCCCAGCAACACTTCGAATCCAAATGCGCTCAAATCGGTCGTGAGCAATGCACTGATCCAAGCCGGTTTGACAGTTGCGAACCTTCCGTCGGAACGCCCATATAAAGCAGTAACCCACTGGCAGATCGCGCATGCGGGAGTACTTACTGTCAGGGAATACAAAGGGGATGGGTTGTTGCTTCTGTTTTCCGGCTCTGACTCGCCACGCCGAATCGATCAAGTAAAGGAATCAGAAACAAGGGTCTTGCAACGACTGAGAACAAATGGAAGCTTGCGCGTTACAAAGGCAAGGTTTGTGAACGTGCACCCCGGCCAAACGACATTGGTGGAAGAACAATAAATTGGATACCGTCAAGTCCATCCTGCAATTTCACTGGTTCGGCTTTCTATTTCTCCTGCCGTTCGTTGTGATGCGCGCTTTTCATTGGCTGTTTGGTTTGTCGGACGCGTTTCTGGCGGCAACACCACCGGGTGAAATAGAAGCCCACACATTTAATCTCATCATGGTCCTGGTCTTTTTCATTGGAATTACGGGATTCATTGCCCACGCCATCGGTCTTGCCATCCAGCGGGGCGGCGGCAGGTGGTTTCTTGGAAAGCTTGTCGCACTGGCGGTTTATTGGATTTTGGTTGTAAACATATTATAGTAGCGATTCTCGGTGGGAAAAGTGTCGATCGAAATGCAGTTGCTTGATCAAACTAGAGGTCGTGAAGAAGACATTCATTACTGTCATCGTCGTCGCCGTGGTCGGCGTGTTGGCGATTTTGGCACAATACCTTTTCCTGATTACAAAGAAGCAAACCGTCCTCGCCAGATTAGCCGATGAAGTTGGGAATGAGGTTCTCATAACTGAAGAATCTTCTGGCTTGTTGGAATGGTCCATTCAGGTTTGCTGGAGAAAGAATACTGGGCCCTGGATGACCTATCTTCTCGATGGAGACGCCAACTTTTGGCGGACTGCCGGGCTAACCGAATCATCAAACGTGGTTTCCGTAACGCGGCAGGAGCAAGTGCTTGGGCAACTCAACACCAAAAACGGAAGCTTCGTATATCCCGTAGACCGCTTGGTCGTAAATCGTCCGAAAGATATCGTTCTGAGTGCAGATCCCTTCAACAAGACAAACCGTGTTTTTCCCGATGGTCCGCGCTGGGATCTATATTGGCCAGGCGCTGTGTCCGATTCGAACTGACGGCCGCGACAGAAGTTCTCCGACTCCTACTTATTCGAGACGACAAAACTCAGAACGCGACCAGCGGGAGAAATCTGAACGATGGCATCATCGCCGACAACATGAGTCGGCCTGCGCACTATTCCCACCATCCACCGATCGTCCACAAATTCACAGGACGTTACTTTGGTTCGCGTCCAACCGCGTTTGCGAGCTTCTCGCTTCGCCGTGGTTATCGGCATCACCTCTCGTTCGGGTGCGGACGTGCAACATCCACTCGCGACGAGAAGTACGAGCAACAAGCCAATAAATATTTTTGGCATTCTATCCGTGGTTTGCATTCTGTGGTCGTTTGGTTTTGGAAAGGCCGCTGACAAGCATCACCACATTGTGGTCGATCGTAGCGCCAACCGATTAATATGGCGACGAGCATGCCAGAAATAAAACTGCGAATCCCCACACCATGCATTTCACTAACCGTCGGAGCATAGCTGATAATTCCAATTCTATTCTTCCATTCTGGTCTTCAGATCATGATAGCGTGACTCAAAGTCCGATTCTTTGATAAGCGTCACCTTGTTGGGCACCATTTCATCGCCTGAAAAGCGTAAGATCAAAACCGAATCACGCGGAATCGTTCCAGTGACTCCGACTCTTTTGCCGTCCTTTACCATGCTCGCCAAAAACGCACCGTTTGAAGCCGCCCAATGTTCAATGCGGTAAATGACTCTTTGTTTGTAGGATACGCCGTAGGTGCCACCTTCCGCGTCCAAAATGAGCCGATGAAATGTTCGAGTTTCGGGATCAAAAGCGATCCATCCGCCCTTCAAATACTTCACTTGCTCATTATCAGGTATTGTCCGTGGCCTGTAACCCTGGCATCCAACGCAGAAGACCATAATCAACAAGGTGACCAGGAAATTCCCGCACTGATGGGAACAGAGCAAACCAGCAATTCTCCAAGCCGCAGATTTCATTGGTAGTTACAGACAACTGGAACCTGCGTGGTTGCTTTCACAAGCAAATTCTTGGTTCGTGGTCCTTACACCCCTCAAATGCCGCTCAACGTGAGATTCGGTTTTCGAAAGCCGAGGCTTTGAAAACAAATTATCCGTCCGGAAGCCCAGACAGGCATGATGCCTGTCCTACACTTTTGCCGTCGGATGCCGTTGCTTCATTCGCGAGGGGGTTTGCGGGTCGGAATGATTTGCAAACTCACTGACGCCGCCAGCGGAGCCAGTTGAGCAGGCCGAACCCGATCAACATGACAATGCCGACGGCTCGGACGCCGGCGTTGGCTTGTTGCGGAAAAAAGTAGAGCGCGCCATACGCGATGGCTGGGCCGGCGAAAATTCCCAGCCCAATCGTGCCTTCGTGCAGGCCGCCGTGCTCACCCTTCGTTTCGCCGACGTCCATCGAATAGTAGAGCGACGAGTAGTAAATGAGGCCGAGGGAAATGCCGAAGAGCAGTTGCGCAATGATCAAGGTCGCCAGACTTCCGGCGAGAACGATTCCCATGAAGCCAACAACCATCGCGAGATATGCGCTCGCCAGAAACCGGTAGCGGTAATGCCAGCCGTCCCATTTCCACAGCAGGCCAAAGGCAAGCGTGCGCGCAAATATCCAGATCGAACACACGATGCCGGCGGCCGTCGCGGTCAGGTGCAGTCGGCCGGCCAGAAAAGGGATCAACGGCACGGCTGTGTTCACTGCGACGTACGAGAACGGATTCGCGATCCACGCCATCTTCATGAACGTGGCGGGAGCGATGGGTGAGCGACGGCGTTCGCGTTTTGAGGAGAGATGCGCTGCGGACCGAGCCTCTTGAATCGTTGGTTTGCCGTCCTGCTGAAATTGCCGCGCGAGCGATCGCGTCAACACGTACTGACCGGTCATCACGATTGCGGGAACCAGAAAAATGCTGCGACCGCCGAGGTGTTCAATCATGGCGCCGCCGGTGAAATAAGCGACCGCCTGGCCGCCGGACCAGACGAGGTTATAGATTCCCAGTTTGCGCTGTAGCGACGCAGGCGTTTCACCTTCGGCGATGGCAGCCTCCAGGTTCGGCCAGGTAAAACACATGCCCGCCGCACTGATGAGCAACACCATCAGGTGCAGGCCGGGCGTTTCAACGAAGGCTCCCCCAAACAGTGCGCCCGCCATCGTGGCGAAACCAATGGAGAGCGCGCGCAGGTAGCCAAACTTTTGACCGGCTTTACCACCGAACACGGCGGTAATGGCGAAGACGGCTCCGAGCGCGGCCGCCCACAAAAGGTTCTTCTGTTTGTCGAAAGCAAAGCGCTGCTCGAGATGGAAGAAGATAAAATAGAAATACCAAGTGGTCGAAAGAGCATTCAGTCCTTCCAACCAAAAGACACCTCGTTTGACGCGCGCGGAGAACATGTTGTGAACTACCAACCGGCCGGGGAAAAGCTGAACGGAAGGACCGATGTAAAATGACAAAGGACAAAGGAATGTCCAACTGAGAATTCCAAACTCATTTCACGAAGGGGTGTCTTATCGCCATACGATGGCGTCGGCCTATCGGAGCGAATGGGGTTTGGCAATTCATTGGTCATTTGTTCTTTGTCCTTGAGCCTTTCCGATTTCTTCAATCGCCTTCAATGCGTACCATTTTACGGCGTCCGAGATCGACGGCCGTAGCGCGTCCAGTTCATCGGCGCGGCACCAACGAATGTCGTGATGTTCCTCCTCAGCGAGCGTGGTTTCGCCCGCCTTCGGTCGCGCCCAATAAATCATGCCGATGTGTTCATGCGTGTCGTTGATTCGATGGATATCCAGAAACCGCGGCGCAATCAGAGCCCGCGTGCCCGGCCCCGTGGTGGGTGGCCGTTCGCCGAGCAGTTCGACATCGAGACCGCTCTCTTCCTTTGCCTCGCGCAGGGCGGCCTGCTCCGGGTCTTCGTCGAGTTCAATGTGCCCGCCGAGTGGCAGCCATTTGTCGAGTTTGCGATGATGAATTAGCAGCACCTTCTCTTCAGTGACGACGAAGATCGCCACCGTGAAATCGATTTTGTCGTGAATGTGAGGCATTGATCGCGAATTGAATCAGTAATCAGTGATCGGCAATCTGTCGCGCGAACCAGTCAACGCGTCGCTTTCGAGCTGGTGAATTCGTCGGCCAGGAGGGAATAAACGACCAGATCTTCAAAGTGGTCATACAACCATTCCGCGGAGCGGTGCGTGCCTTCGATCCTGAAACCCAATCGCTCAGGAATGGCCCGGCTGCGCGTGTTGCCGGGAGCACAACGGATTTCGATCCGGTTGAGTTCCCATGTCGAAAATACGATCTCGATGAGTGCCCGGCAGGCGGAGGTCATGTAACCGTGACCTTGATGGGCTTCAGCGAGCCAGTAGCCGATGGACGTCGAGCGATTGGCCCAGTCAAAGCGATGAAAACCGACCATTCCGATCGGCTCGCCGGCGAGCAAGATGACAACTTGCAACGCCTCGCGGGCGGCGTGTTGGCGTGCCGAAATTTCGCGATACTTGCGTGTGTCTTCGACGCTAAGCGACGAGTCAACCCACGGCAGCCAACGCCGAAGGTAAGCGCGATTGGCGTCCACGACTTGGAACAGCGCGTCCGTGTCGGACAGCGCGACGGGACGCAAGACCAAGTCGCCCACCTGAATCGGTTGCTCGATCAAGCGGTGGGCTCCCGGTGCGGGTGTGGAGAATCAGTAGTCATAAAGACCCGCGTCGCGCGAGTAGGGACCGCCCCCCATTCCTCCCATGCCCCCCATCCCATCCTCGTCGTCCATGCCGCCCATCGCGTCGCCCAGAACATCCCCCATGTCTTCCTCGATTTTTTCGGGATCTTCGCCCGCTTCGAGACGTTTGATCGCAATGTCGAACTCCTTGGGCATGGCATCAGCCGGCATGATCTCCTTCATCTTCTTCATCATGTGGGCCATGTGTTTCGGATTGTTTTCATCCATGTGCTCCATGTCGCGCTCCATCTCGCGCATGAAACGCTCCATCTTGGGCGAATCCATGTCCGGCATGCCTGCCATGTCATCCGGGCCTTCTGGCGCCGCTTTCGGTTCGGCCACACCTTTGATCATGGCAAATCGGCTGATCTCCTTGACGAGTTTTTTATTGCCGCATTTCGGGCAAACCGGAATGCGGTCCGGGTTCACCCGTTTGGACAGGAAACTGAATATCTTGCGGCACTTCGGGCAGGCAAATTCGTAGATCGGCATAGCTCAATGGAGTTGTCTCAATGCGCCCATTCAGTAAGCGAAAATCGCCCGTCAGAAAAGTGCGAAATTGATTTCAGATCGTTCGTCTTTGATCACAAAAAAGCCCCGGCGTTTCCACCGGGGCTCAGAATCGATGATTGGCCAGAGGCTATTTCATCCGGTCAAAATTCTTCTGAAGAATCTGCCAAGGTTCCAAGCCTTTGACCTTCTCCTGGTACTTCGCGATGATATCGCCTTCCAGCTTGTTCTTCGTCGCACGTTCGACTTGGTAGTGGATACCAAACTTCCCGGGGAACGGCTCGGAAGCCAGCTTGTAGGCAGCGACATCGTCTGTGACATCGTGATCTTCCGGCACTTCGTTAAAGGCACCGCCTTTGCGCGGATTTGCTGAATCAAACGCGCCTTCGTAGAATTCCACGCATTCACTCAAGCACTGGATTACGCTGAAACCATCGTGGTCCATGGCGGCTTCCATCATCGCCAGAACGTGTTTCGGATTCGTGGAAGTCGTTCGCGCAATAAATGTGGCACCGGCGGCGACAAGTTGTTTGACCGGGTTGATCGGATAATCCACCGCACCCCACGCGTCGGTCTTGCTCTTGAAGCCCAGGGGCGATGTCGGTGAGGTCTGCTTTTTGGTCAGGCCATAAACCTGATTGTCCATGATCACGTAGGTCATCCGAACGTTCTTGCGCGCGGTGTGCGTCAGGTGATTGCCGCCAATCGAGAAGGCATCACCATCGCCACCAAACACAAACACGTGCAGATCCGGTCGGCTCAAAGCGAGGCCCGTAGCAAAAGGTAACGCTCGGCCATGGATGAAATGGACACCGTGGCCCTGCACAAAATACGGAAACCGGCTTGAACAGCCGATGCCGGCAATCGTGGCCACTTTTTCGTGCCAGGTTGCACGCTTCTCGATCAGTTTGAAATACAACGCGAGGACTGAGAAGTCACCGCAGCCGGGGCACCAGGTCGGATGATCGGCGGCGATTTCCTTTTTCGTAAGCGGCTTGCGATCTGAATCAGGTAAAGTGGTGGCGGCCGTCAAATTGCCGGCGCGCGCAGGAAAATCATTGGCAATATTAATCATTTTACGGACAGAAAGTTGAAATCGTTTAGTTCTTTTGTTTGGCGGCCTCGAGCTGTTCCTTCACACGTTGCAGGATCTCCTTCACTTTCCAAGTGAGGCCGTCACTTTTATTGATGCCGCGGATCTTCGCATCGCAATAACGCGCGCGAAGCAACGCCGCAAGCTGGCCGTAGCCGTAAAAACCCTGGTCGTTCAGCTCCACCACAAACACGTGATTGAAGCCGGCGAAAACTTCGTCGAGACCGTCCGGCAGCGGATTGACCATCCGGATGTGAAGCGATGAATAACTATCGCCAGCCGCGCGGGCGCGTTCAACGGCTTCGCGCAACGGACCTTGCGACGATCCCCAACCCACCAGCAAAACGTCGCCTTCCGGCGCCCCAAATGTCTTGGGTGTTTTCCATTCATGGGCGAGCACCTTCAGTTTATTGCGGCGCTTCTCAGTCATCTGCTGGTGCAGTTTTGGTGAACTGGTCGGATGCCCGGCTTCGTCATGTTCGAGGCCGGTAACCACCGGATATTTGCCGGAGGCGATCCGGGTGCCCGGCGCCAGATGGCGCGTGACGCCGTCGGGCAATTGCAGATCGTATGGTTTGAAATCGGTGACCGCGGAAAGGTCGGGAGAAATATCCTGACAAAGTTTCTTGAGATCCGGTTCTTCGAACGCCTCGATGCGGGTCGCAATCGCTTGGTCGGTCAGGATGATTACCGGCACACTATATTTCCGGGCGATGTTCACGGCATCGATGGCCGTGTAGAAACAATCTTCCACATTGGCGGGGGCGAGGACGACGCGGGGCGAATCTCCGTGGCCGCCGAAGCAGGCGATATTCAGGTCGGATTGTTCAACGTTGGTCGGCATACCGGTTGAAGGTCCACCTCGTTGGACGTCAATCACCACGAGCGGCATTTCCGCCATGATGCCCCAACCCAACGCTTCGGTTTTCAGTGAAATGCCCGGACCGCTGGATCCGGTGACCGCGACGCGCCCGGAATAGCTGGAACCGAGGGCCATGGCGATCGAGGCGATTTCGTCTTCGCACTGGATGAACATGCCACCATATTTTGGCAATTCACGACGCAGCAGCTCCATGATATCCGACCACGGCGTGATCGGATATCCGGCACCAAACCGTACGCCGGCGGCAATCAATCCATAGCCGAGCGCTTCGTTGCCGTTCATTACCACCTGCTGACCGGCTCGTTTGGCACTTTCGGTGAAATGGAACGTGGCCATGAGGCCGGACAAATTATAGGCGTAGCCCGCGTGGAAGGCGGCAAGGGCATTCTTGGTGATGCTCTCATCCTTGCCGGCAAATCGCTCGCTGATCAGCTTCTCAAGTTTCTCAACGTTCAGGTCAAACATGCGCGCGATCAAACCCAGCGCGTAGATGTTCTTGCCCTTGTCCCGTGCGGTGCCGCCGATTGCCTCAACGGTGAGGCTCGTGATGGGAATCCCCACGTGATGGTATTCCTTTTCCTTCTCCGGATCGGGATCAACATGATCGGAATCGTAAAGGACGATGCCGCCCTTTTTGAGGGCCGCAAGATGCTTCTCGTAGGATTCTTCGTAGAAGGCCAACAACACGTCCGCATCGTCGCCGGGACTCAGCACTTCACCGGTGCCAATTCGCACCTGAAAGATGGATGCGCCGCCGGAGATCGTTGACGGAATCGTCATGAAGGTCATGACTTCCTGCTCGCTCCGCCCGGCCAACCGGGCAAGGAAGCCACCAATCGCTTGTATACCGTCCTGGGAATTACCGGCGATACGAATAACCGCCTCAGAAATTTTGGAAAGTTTCGGCTGAGGGACCGAACTGGCCGAAGCCACTGTGGAATCGCTCATTTTCTATTAATTGCTCTCATACTGGGCGTGGGCAGGTTTCTCTAACTGCGCATACTGTGCAAATCGCGCCCGTACAGTCAGACCACGCTATCACCCGACTTCTTCAAGTCAAACGTGAATATCGGCTATAAATGCCTATTATTTAGAGACTTCTGAGCGATAATAATATTTTACTTGTTTCAAGCGCAAATTCTGTGAAGCCGAGCTAATGCTGGTTCCTTGGAACATAACGACTCATCAATTAGACACTTAATCTTTCAGACAACGTCGCAATCCAGCCACAACCGCCCGGCTCGCACGCCCTTCCATTACCCAACCACCAGCCGATTGGACCGCGTTTTTGACCTCAGGTACGGCATTTTCCGGCGCGACCAGCCAATGCGCGCACTCGCGTTTCAGCATCGGCAAATCATTCAGATGATCCCCGGCAATAAATGTGGTTTCCGGGCTGGCCCCGCACAATGACGCCACTTCGCGCAACGCGCTCCCCTTGTGAAAATCGACATGACTCAACCGCGCATAGATGTGGTTGCTCACGACGACCAGTTCGGGCCAAGGACGACACCACTCTTCGAGCTGCCGAACGATCGCGGACGCATCGGATGGATTCGATGCGACCAGACAAAACGGGGACCAAGCGTCCTCATAAACATCCGCGATATAATGCTTCGCCACCCACTCGCTCCATTCCGTCACATCGGCGCGCATCTTCTCGAAAAGTTGTGCGTGCGTGGTCGTGCAACGATCATTCCACGGAGCGTGACTCTCGAACGTATCCGAGCGACGGACATGAATCTCGCGTTCCACCACCACGAGATAATCCGGTGCCACCCGCATTTGGGATCGTTTCATTTCGCGCAATAGGTCACCCATTTCGCGCCCTGTGTTGACCACCCACTTCATGCCCTGCCGTTGGAGATCGGCGATCAATTCCTGAAACTCGTGCGCGATGGTCGGCGAATCCAGGTCACTGTGAATCGTTCCATCAAAGTCGGTGCAGATGAGTTGCAGATGGGTCGGGCGGTTCGGAGTCATTTCTTGCGCGCGCAAAACAATCGTGACATACAGCCGCTGTCAAAGTGTTTATGTCCGACAACCTGCAACAATATGATGACGCGATGTTTGCCTTCAGCCAGGCGGACTACGAAACCGCCATCGGCTTGCTCGACCAGGTATTGACTCGGGATCCGGAAAACTTCGATGCACGCCTCGCGCTGGGCATGTCGTACTACCGGCAAGGCGACTGCAAAAAAGCAATCACGGAAGGGCACAAAGCGGAGAAGCTCCGACCGAATGAGCAATTGGTACACACGAATCTCAGTCTGTTTTACATGAAGTCCGGCGATAAAGTGACGGCGGAGAAGCACGGACTGAAAGCCCGCATCGCGTCCTGGAAGGAGCCGCCAAAAGCAGATGCGGCAACCGCTGCTGATCCCGAGTTGCAGATGGCGCAACCAAAAGCCGCACCGGTAATCGTCACCGGCAAAAAGCTCCCGGACATGCCTTGGAAAAACAAGAAGCCCATCGGTAAAACCCAGGCGTGAGCACCACGACAGAATCTTACTTTCCGGTCGCGGCCGCCGACTCCCTGTCGCCCGGTGAAGGTCGCACCGTTTTTCTACGCGGCCGCGAATACGCGTTGTTCAACCTGGACGGTGTGTTTCACGCGATCGACAACGAATGCCCGCATCGCGGCGCTCCGCTCGGTGCCGGCAATCTTGAAAACGGCAAGGTCCACTGCCCCTTGCACGGTTGGGCCTTCGACGCCAGGACCGGCGCATGCGCCACTCGCCTAGGGTGCGATGTAAAATCGTACCCAACCAAAATCGAGGACGGTGAAGTCTTTCTCTGCCCCCAACCGAAACCGACCAACACCCCATGAAATCCGCCTACGAACTCGCCATGGAACGGCTTAACAAAACCGCTCCGGTGGAAAAACTGACCGACACGCAAAAGAAGGAAATCGCCGAACTCAACGAGAAGTATCAGGCCAAAGTCGCCGAGCGCGAAATTTTCCTGAAAGACAAGATCACGGACGCGATTTCCAAAGGCGCCTACGACGAGGTCGAGGCGATCGAACGGCAACTTGTCAGCGAACGGAAGGCGTTGAACGAGGAGCTTGAGGAAAAGAAGGAAGCGGTGCGAAAGAAGAAATAGCCGGCTTTGATACAGCGGTCTGGTCCCGAAAATCCATTGAACAGAAGACTACCCAACTTGACTTGGCTCATGGGACTGCTCTTGGTGCTTATCGCCTTCTTTGTCGGTCCAGGCGTTCCCTACCAGGACCCAACTCCCGAAATGCTCGCTCGCGAAGCGCAACAGATTCGTCGTTCGAATCAATTCTTGATTGCCGGAGGAAGCCTATTCGCGTTTGGCATTCTTTGGTCAATCGTACGTCGAGTCCAGTATCGCCAACGTAGAAAGGGCGGGGCGTGAACCGATCTTTTTGGTTAGGTTTGATCGAGCGAGGAATTGCCGCGGTAATTTTGGTTTTTGTGCTCGGTACACTTTTGCTCGCGGCGTTCATCATTAGATTAACATCTGGCTTGCCTGTTTTAGTGAGGACAAACTTAGAAGTTCCAAAGGAGTTTTCGTCCGTCGTCTTCGACTTCGGACGACCGGTCATGGCCGCGAAGCCTTTCGCGTTTTCGGGCGATTCCTGCGCCGGTGGTCGATCGATGAACTACCCGCGCTGTGGAACGTTCTGCGCGGGGAAATTGGCTTGAGCGCAGTTCTTTTGAGTCTTCGCGCTGATTAATCGCGCAAAAGCACGCGCGGCTGCCGGCGAAAATCATT
Source organism: bacterium (assembly GCA_016124235.1). Lineage (GTDB taxonomy): Bacteria > Verrucomicrobiota > Verrucomicrobiia > Limisphaerales > RI-55 > RI-55. Next base: position 48,937 of record WGOC01000014.1, read on the forward strand.
CTGCGCGAGAAGCCGCCAGACCATGATCACTGCCTCGTAAACAATCGACCGCGACATTTTTGAACTTCCCTGAAATCGATCCGTAAAAATGATCGGCACTTCAACCACCTTCAAACCCTGGCGCCAAATCTTGTGCGTGAGTTCGATCTGAAAGCTGTAGCCGTTCGAACGCACCTCAGAAAGATCGATGGATTGAAGCGCTTTTCGCCGGAAGCATTTGTATCCCCCAGTCGGATCTGTAAACGGCATACCCGTGATCACTCGGACATACACTCCAGCGAACATGGACAAGAACAACCGTTGGGCCGGCCAGTTGAGCACGCGGATTCCGTTGCAATAGCGCGAACCCAATACCAGGTCGGCTGATTCCGCCGCCTTGAGAAACGCCGGGATGTCATCCGGGTTGTGTGAAAAGTCGCCATCCATCTCCAGGATCGACTCGTAGCCTTTTTCCAAGGCCCAGCCAAAGCCATCGCAGTAGGCTCGGCCGAGTCCGTTCTTCGTCTTGCGATGCAGGACGTGAATCTCCGGATGCTTGGTGGCCAGATCGTCGGCAATCTTGCCGGTCCCGTCCGGTGAATTGTCATCAACCACGAGCAAATCCACTTTTGCGGGCAGCGACAAAACCTTGGCCGCGAGCGGCGGCAGATTGTCGCGCTCGTTGTAGGTGGGAACGATGACCAACGCTGGATGCATGAAAAGCCCGCCGGATAAGTAGGGGGTTTGACCGCTCTCCTCAAGACCGAACTCCATCCCGCGTGGGCACGGCCACGGCATCCGCCTCCAAAATCTGTCGTGACGCTATGACGTTCCTCAGGTTTACTTCCCCGAAGTCCCGGCCGAAAAAGCCAAAATACGATTCGTCCGGCCACTGATTTGTTCATGGTCCGATTGAAAGACATTGCTGCCCGCGCCGGGGTTTCGGTGATGACCGTCTCCAAGGTCATGCGTGACGCTACGGATATCTCGGGCGCCACCAAGGAACGCATCCGCGCTTTCGCCCGCGAGATGGGTTATGTTCCCGATCGGCAGGCGCAGGGTCTTCGCAGCCGCACCACCAAGTTGCTGGGCCTCGTCATGTCGGCGGCCACCAATCCCATCTACGCCCGCATCCTGATGGCTTTGGAAGAGACCGCCTTCGAAATGGGTTATGAAATCATCTTCGCCCATTCGTTGAAACAGATGGAACGCGAGGAAACAATCATCCGCCGGATGATTTCCCGCCGGGTGGACGGCATGTTTATTTATCCCGTTTACCGGATGAATCCCACCGCGCCGGTGTACCAGGAGTTGGAACGGTCCGGCATCCCGACCGTGATCCTCGGACACAAGGCACCGTTTTGTCAGAACTTCCTCAACGTGGAAACCGATGACATCGGCGCCAGCCAGCAAATGACACGGCACCTGATCGAACTCGGTCACCGTCGCATCGCCTTCTTCACCGGGCCGCCGCACGTGCCCTGGTCGCAGGAACGGCTCGAGGGCTATCGCGCCGCGCTGAAAGAGGCCGACATCGAATTTGATGACAAACTGATCTTCACCGGCGGCGGCACCATCTCCGAGGGCAGTGCTGCCGCGCTCGAGTTTATCGACGAGTCGTGTAACGCGACCGCCATTCAGGCCGTGAACGATTTGATCGCGATCGGCGCCGCTTCCACTTTGCTCGATCAGGGGATCAAGATTCCCCAGGATGTGTCAGTCACCGGCTTCGGGAATGTCCTGACCAGTGAGTATTTTCGCGTGCCGCTGACCACCGTCCGCCAGCCCAAGTTTCGCCTGGGCACGGCAGCAATGGACATGATGAAACATCTACTCGCCGGCGAGCCCGCCATGTCCCAACGGCTTTCAGCCGAAATCCTCGTCCGCCAGAGCACGGCCGCTCCGAAGCTGTCCCACTAAACTCGCCGTCGATTGTATGCAAAGCCCGCTTGACACGTTTACTTTGTAATGCAAAGTAAACGCCATGGAAAGCGATTGGGCGGCGCAGAATCTTCAAACCATCCGCACTTTGATGGAGCGTGCTTCCACTTATCGGCGCGCGCTCGCACCGATCATGCTCACGGTTGGCTGCATCGGACTCGGCGCTTCATTGCTCGGCTGGACGCTTAAAATCAATGCAGTCCAAAGCTTCATTCTCTACTGGCTCATCGTCGCTGTCATCGCCTGCGTGGTGGCGTTTGTCCTGGTGAGACGGCAGGCGATTCAGGCCCGGGAGGCGGTTTGGTCGCCGCCAGCCCGTCGCGTGGTTCAAGCGGCAGCGCCAGCCTTGACTATCGGTTTTATCGCGAGCGTCGGCCTGTTGCTGTTGTTGCCCCGCATGCTGCCCGATCCAAAAGGCTTGGACAAAGTCATCGGAACGATCTGGCTGCCGCTTGCGTGGGTCATGCTTTACGGATGCGCCATGCACGCCGCCGGATTCTTTCTGCCACGCGGGATGAAGATACTCGGTTGGATCTTTATTTTTGGCGGTGGACTGCTTTTTCTCGGTGGTGTTCCCAAGCTTCCGGACGGGATGTACGCGCACGCGGTAATGGGAATCTTTTTTGGCCTGCTCCATCAGGCGTACGGGGTGTACTTGTACATGACCGAGCAGAAGGACGTCGCCACGTGAACCCGGAACCATTTCTCAACCTGGATCGAGTGATCCACGAGAAAGGGCGGATGGCGATCATGTCGCTGCTGGCCGCCACTCCGGAAATGTCGTTCACCGAATTAAAACAAACGCTGAACATGACGGACGGTAATCTCACGACGCACATCAAGACGTTGCAACAGGCGGGCTACGTCGGCGTGACGAAGTCCGTGCTCAAGAACCGTCCGCTGACCACCTGCTCACTTACGCCCGCAGGTCAGGACGCGTTCAAGAACTACGTCGAACTGCTGGACCAAATCGTTCGGCAAACAAAACCTCAAATTTGATCACCCATGAATGAACACAAATCACGACTCGCGGTCATTTACTTTGTATTGCAAAGCTAATGAAACTCAATAATTGGTGGGAACCAGCCAGCCCCGATTCAACCACGGAGAGCGTCGCCAATACGATAACAAGGGTGTTGCTGACTGCGTTGGGAATCTTGCTGTTTTGCTCGGCCCTCTGGCAGATGTTGCTCGCTTGGCAAATCCAGAGTGCTTCAAGCAGAAGCGGTATGCTCGCCGGCGCCGGTACAATTCAAAATCCCAGCCATTTATTCTTAATTCAGTGGGCTCTGTTGGTTTCATTTGGAGTTGTCGAGTTGTCGATGATTTTGGCTATGGTGGGGCTCCGAGAGCCAGGGAAAGGAATCACCGCCGCCGGGATAGCCACGATTCTATGTTTGTGCGCGATTTGGATTAGCTCGTTCCAAAAAGTTTTGCCCGCGTTTGCATTCGCCAATTTGTTGTCTGCACAAAATGCCATTTACGTCACGGCTTCCGTCCAACAGTTGGTTGGTCTCTTTCTCGTATTCGGCAACGAGACATTTTCACAAATGATCTGCAATCGTTACTTCCCGGCAAACGTGCCGAGTGGAGAACCAATTCACTAATAAAGTCAGAATGAAAATCATACGTGCCACCCACCTTGGAATGTGCTTTGGCGTGCGCGACGCCATCACGCTCGCCCGCCGGACCGCCGCTCAGCAATCCGTCACCGTGCTCGGTCAACTGGTTCACAATCAGGGCGTGCTGGAACAACTGCACCGCGAGGGAGTGCGATTCGCCGAATCGCCCGATGAAGTTCGTACCGACGCAATCATGATCACGGCCCATGGTGCGTCGGACAAACGCTTGACCGCCGCGCGGCTCACCGGAAAGAAGGTCATCGAGGCGACCTGCCCTCTCGTCCACTATGCCCACCGCGAACTCCGGATGCTTTTGGTCACCGGTTATCATCCGGTGATCATCGGTCAGCGTGGTCACGTGGAAGTCAATGGCCTCACCGAAGACCTCGACGAATGCGACATCATCCTGACTGAAGACGACGTTGCCCAAATGATCGAACGACCGAAATTTGGCGTCGTCGCACAAACGACCCAGCCGATCGATCGTGTTCGCCGTTTGACAGATTCGCTTCGTCGACGGTTTCCCAAATCGGAAGTGCTGTTGCAGGACACCGTGTGCCGTCCGACAAAGGAACGCCAGCAGGCGGCCGTCGATCTCGCGCAACAATGCGAAGTCGTTGTGGTCATCGGTGGCAGCAACAGCAATAACACGCGCGAATTGGTGCAAACGTGCCTCAAACATTGCAAGCGTGTGCATCACATTCAATCGTCCGCACAACTTGAGGAGAACTGGTTTTCCGCCGACGACATCGTGGGAATCACGGCGGGCACTTCGACGCCCGACTGGATCATCGATGGAGTTGTCCAAGCGCTGAAAAGCTTGGAACAAAAGGTCACCTCATCAACCGAACTGGCGGCCGCAGCGCACTGAATCCTTTCGCGACGAAACAAACATTTCCGTTCATCAAAAACTCACGGCTGCGGCTTACCGCACTCTCAATCCAAAGACCTATGAAACAACCCTGGTTCAAACAAATTGGCTGGTTCCACTTCCCATGTTCCTTGCCCGGCGCGGTGGCCGTTCTTTTATTCACGGCATTTGCCGTCCAAGTCTTTCTCGCCGTCGACCGGCATTCGCACTCCGCGAGTGACACCTTGTATGGCGTCTTTCCGTTCTGGGCCAGTTTGTTTCTTCTGCTTGACTGGCTGGCCAACCGAACAAGCAACTCCAACGCAAAACCATAATGACCACGTTAGCCGCAAACGTGATGGAAGTCGGTTCAGCACGACATGAAGAAAACACATGCCAGCGTTGCGACTCAGGGTCAGGAAAGTCGATGAGTCGATGGCTCGTCGTCGTGCTCTACGCGTTGGCGATGGCGTGGGTGGAATCGGCGGTCGTGTTTTACATCCGCGCGATTATCCATCGCCTCGAACCGTACCAGCCAAATCCGTTGCCGATCACCGGTGGCCTTGGCTTCGCGGAAACGGTTCGCGAGGCGGCAACCTTGATCATGCTCGTCACCGTCGGCTGGCTCGCGGGTCGCACCTGGCGCAGCCGCATCGGTTACACATTGCTCGCATTTGGCGTGTGGGACATCGCGTATTACATCTGGCTCGTTCCCTTGACCGGATGGCCTCACGCGCTGAGCGATTGGGACATTCTCTTTTTGATACCGCTACCGTGGTGGGGCCCGATCTGGAGTCCGATGAGCATCGCAATGTTGATGATCATTTTTGGAAGTGTCGTGGCGCGTTACGACAGCGAAGCAACGCCGCTCTGGCCTCGGCGCAATTCATGTGTCTGCCTGTTCGCCGGTGTCGGCATCGCGCTTTGGGTTTTCATGACCGATTCGCTGAATGTAGTGATGAATGGCGGCGGCACCCAACAACTGCGGGATCTGCTACCGACCTGGTTCAACTGGCCGTGGTTCTCGATCGCGCTCGGTTTGATGGCTGCGCCCGTCGTCGATGTCCTGCTGCAGGTGGCGAGGCGAAACCGCGTCGCGCAACCGCCCTTTGATTTCGATCGCTGGTTGAACCATTTCGAAAGGAATCGTGAAAACCGCGCCGAGCCAGACTGGCAGGCACCGTGTCATCTCCCAGCCAACACGATTCCGCCCCTGCTAAAGACGCTGACACAATTCCAGCTCGGTGACGGCGGTGGCCCGTGCAGTTTGATCGCCTTCGACGCCGGCCGATTTCGCTTCAGTTCGATCCAATCCAAAAGACTCGTGGACGCCTGGTTTCGTGAAGAGGCCGAGCATTCGCGATTGCTCGGGCGGGCTGTCGAAAGATTTGGCGGCAGGCCAATCACCAACCACTGGAGCTTCACCGCGTTTTGCGCGGTTCGCCGTTGGGGCGGTGTGCGATTCGAATTGCAGGTCCTGCTCCTCACCGAAATCGTCAGCACGGCTTACTATCGCGTGCTCCATCGTCACGTGAAAGATGCACCGGTTCGCGACATGGCGGCGCTCATTCTCCGCGACGAAGGCGGCCACGTGGCATTTCATTGCGATCGACTTGCCCACGCAGTTCATTCGCCAAACCGAATTCCAAACACACTTTGGAAACTCCAGTTCTGGCTCAGCGGTTTCGCGGCCGCGTCGGTTTTGTGGATCAATCACGGCCCGTGTTTGAACCCGTTCGGCGCGTCCACAACTGAGTTTTACCGCGAGGTGATTCGCGAGATTGGGGGCTTCATCCGGCGACTCGCCCAACGGCGCGAAGAACTTGCATCGCGGCACGAAAAGTCCGAGCGCGTAACCGTGCCAGCAGTCGAAGTGTCGGCGTGAGCAAATTCATCTGGCTCAGTCAAAACAAGTGACACCAGCCCGGAGCGGACGAGGAAGATAATTCAGCAACGCAACGGTCCCGTGAAATTCAAATTCATTCTCCCGGCATTGACCGAAGCAGAAAGCCCGTTCTGGCGACCGATCAAGTATTCGCTCTTTCCCCCGCTCGGGCTGGCGACGTTGGCCGCTTACCTTTCGCCGGACGATGAAGCGGAGATCGTCGACCAACACGTCCAAACACTGACCCTCGATGACGAACCCGATGTCGTCGCGATCGAAGTCTACATCACGAACGCATATCGCGCCTACGCCATCGCGGATGCCTATCGGGCAAAAGGTTGTTTCGTCATCCTCGGCGGCCTGCACGTAACGTCACTACCCGAGGAAGCAGAAAGCCATGCGGACGCCATATTTCTAGGTCCGGCCGAGGAATCCTTCCCACGCTTTCTGAAAGACTTGCGCAACGGCACCTGCAAGAGGCGGTACGCCTCGCAAACGCGAACACTTGTCGGTGTGCCCAGAATCCGTCGCGACCTGATCAATCGGCGATTATATCTCGTTCCTAATTCGATCGTGGTTTCGCGCGGTTGCCCGCATCATTGTGGATTCTGTTACAAGGATGCGTTCTTTGATGGCGGGAAATCATTTTACACGCAGGCGGTCGATGATGCCCTGGCGGAAATCGATCGTTTACCGGGGCGGCACCTGTATTTTCTCGATGACCATTTGCTGGGTCATTCGCGCTTCGCCCGGGATTTGTTCAACGGCATGCGCGGCATGGGACGCGTCTTTCAAGGTGCCGCGACCGTCGATTCCATTCTGGAAAGCGATCTCATCGAAGGCGCGGCTGAAGCCGGATTGCGAAGCATCTTTGTTGGTTTTGAAAGTCTCGACCCGACCAACCTAAAAGCGAGCAATAAGCGACAAAACCTCGGGCGCGATTATCAAAGGGTGATCGAGCGCCTCCACGGCCTCGGCATCATGATCAACGGCAGCTTCGTGTTCGGGTTGGACGGCGACGATCCATCCGTTTTCCGGCAAACGGTCGACTGGGCCATCGACCAGGGAATCACGACTGCGACATTTCACATCGCCACGCCCTATCCCGGCACCGCCTTTCACCGGGAGATGGCCGGCTCCGGTCGGATGTTGACCGACAATTGGGATCGTTTTGATACGCGACACGTGACCTTCAAGCCGATGCGAATGACCACGAAAGAACTCAAGCTCGGCTATGATCAAGCCTATCGCGATTTCTACACCTGGAGTGCAATCGTTCGGGCGAGTCTCTTTCACGGCTCCCTCAAACATCAACTGAAGCACTTCTTTTACACGAGCGGCTGGAAGAAACTCGAACCCGTCTGGAATACGGTCATTCAATTGAAGCGCTTGAACCTCATGACGCCATTGCTGGAAGCGGTGCTTTCCAAAGTGAGCAAACAGCGATCGACGCTCGCGAACGGAAACGGTCTCCCGACCGTAGCTCCGATTGCCGAGGCCAAAAATCAGAGAAAACCCCCACACGTCTTCGCACAAAAAGATGACCGCCCGATCGACGGCCTTGATTTTGAACGTGCGACCAATCGTTTTGCTCGAACCCACGTTTACCAATCCGGTGCCAACTGAATTCCGTGCATGGCTGATTCTTCTCCCAACACCCGCCATCCCCTTGACCAGATTCCCGAGCTGCTGGCAGCGCGGGCGGAGACGGTTCGGGCGTGGCTCACGGAACCGTTGACCCGTCGGCTGGGGGTTCAAGTGGCGATCATCGTTTTGGGGGCGGGCGTGTACGGCGCAACGCTCGGACTTTGGCGCTCGCCACTACAGGCGTTGTTTGTGGCGATCAAGTTTCCGTTGATCCTGTTACTGACCACGACTTTCAACGCACTGCTAAACGGCATGCTCGCCCAGTTGCTCGGTCTCCAAGTCCGGTTCATGGATTCGTTCCGGTTGATCCTTATGAGCTTCGCAACGGCCGCGCTCATTCTCGCCAGTTTCAGCCCGCTCACTCTTTTTGCCCTGTGGAATGCCCCGCCACTGGCCGATGCATCGGCGGCCGCGAGCGACGTCTATAGCGGCATCCTTCTAATGCATGTGCTGGCGATCGCCACGGCCGGGGTAGCGGCCAATATCAAGTTGCTGCAAACCGTGAAATCGCTGAGCGGCGATACGGTCCGAGCGAGGTTGGTCCTCTTCTCGTGGCTGGCTGGTAATTTGTTCCTGGGCAGCCAATTCGTCTGGAATCTGCGTCCCTTCATCGGAGCGCCCTACCTGCCGGTCGAGTTCTTCCGGCCAACGGCATTTCAGGGAAATTTTTTCGAAGCGGTGCTCGTCGCGCTGCGCCACCTTTTCACCAGTTAAAATCCACACACAACATGCCATGAACACATCATACGAACCACCAAACCAGCCGCCTGTTCCCAATCCGGCTTCACTTCCTTTGGGCCAGGGCCCCGGTGAGAACGAACCGATTGCGCGGCCCACACAAGCCATCGAAGCCATGCTGCGCCAACCGCGTCGGCTCGTGCATCAATTGCGTCAGGGCGCCGGCGGCAAATTGATCGGCCAGATGGTCGGCCTGGGAATCGTTTGTGCCGCGATTTACGGCGTGGTAGTTGGCATGTTTTCCGGAGGCACTCAACTGTGGGCGGCGCCGGTCAAACTTGCGTTTGGAATGCTGGCGGCCGGAATGATCTGCCTGCCGAGTCTTTACATTTTTGCCTGCCTCGCCGGATCGCGTGCCCGCCTGGTCGAAGTCGCGGGTGTTGTTTCCGGCTTGGTTCTGCTGATGACGCTGTTGCTGATCGGGTTTGCGCCCGTCGCCTGGGTGTTTTCGCAGTCGACCAATTCTGTGGTCGCGATGGGATTTCTGCATCTGCTGTTCGGGGTGGTCGCGTTGATATTCGGAATGCGCTTTCTCTCCCAAGGTTTCAAGTGGATGGAAACGCAGTTCAACGCCGGCCTGAAGGTCTGGATGATCATCTTCACGCTCGTCGTCATTCAAATGACCACGGCGTTGCGTCCGATCGTGGGTACGGCCGACACCTTCCTGCCAAAGGAGAAGAAATTCTTCCTCGCACATTGGTTCGATCAGATCAACGGCGACGGCAAACTCGCGCGCGCGTTGGAAGACTGATATCCAAGGCAACTTTTTCGTGAACCGCTTTCCGCCAAAGACTCTTTCGAAGATTCGCTGCCTGCTGGCTATTTTCATGACCGGTCTGGTGGTCAGTGGAGTAACGGCCATTCCTTTGGTCCGTGAAGTGGACGCGATGGTTGCGACGACCGGCGCCGACGAACTAATCGCCCAGCCCGCTTCCACCGATCCACCGGCATGGGCGCTTTGGTTGACGCGCATTCGTGACGCTCTGCACGAGACGGACGCCCGTCATCCGATCCTTTTCTACGGCACCGATTGGCTGGCGTTCGGCCACATCGTCATTGCTATCACATTCATCGGTGCGTGGCGCGATCCCGTTCGCAACGCCTGGCTGTTTGATTTTGGCCTCATCGCCTGCGGCTTGGTGATTCCATGGGCGTTGGTATTTGGACGCATCCGTGGCATACCGTGCTGGTGGCAATTGATCGACTGCTCGTTTGGACTCCTGGGTGCTATGCCACTCCTTATCTGTAAGAAACTGCTTAATGACAATCGACGTAACACATTTGATTCAGCGAACCACCGCGAAGCTGCGCCAGTTGCGTGAACAACTGTGCAACCGCTATCCGGCGGTGGCACCGACCCACTGGAATCCGCTCGCGACCCTCGCGCTGGCCTCGGCTGCGGCGTGTGGGCTCTGGGCGTTGCGGGTGGTGATTCAAGAACGGTTACACCACGCATTTCTGCCCTGGAATCTTTTCCTCGCGTGGTTACCGATGGCGTTCTCTTTACTGACGATTCAACTCAGCTATCGGCATGGCTGGCGGTCGTGGAAGCCCTGGTTGGCGGCCGGGCTGTGGCTGCTCTTCTTCCCCAACGCACCGTACATTTTCACGGATTTGACCCATCTCGGACCAACCATCAATCATCGGTTCTGGATGGACCTGATCATGATCCTGCTTTTCGCGTGGCCGGGCTTTTTGGTCGGCTGCCTGTCACTCAGAATACTTCATCATGCCGTCGCCGATCGCCTTGGCGCGGTCGCCGGCTGGGGATTTGTGTCCGTCGCCTGCGGCCTCGCGGGCGTTGGCGTCTACATCGGTCGATTTCTCCGTTGGAACAGCTGGGACGTCATCACGCATCCATTCGGGCTGTGGTATGATTTGCTCGGGTTCTTCGGCCATCCTACAACCCATCCGGCTTATCGTTTTTCCCTGGTGTTCGGCATCCTTCTGTTCGTTGGCTACGTGACGCTGCATTCTCTGTCGACCACCCCGCCTTCCAGGCAAAGCGCCTGTTCAACAACGGATTGAGCTGCCGGCATCGCGCAGAGCAGGCATCCAGAAATCACTTTAGTTGTCGGGCTTTCTGCCGATATCCCCACGGTCGGACAGACCTTGAAGTGGAAAACACGGTGCATGCGCGCGCTGCATGTCCGTTCTGCGAAGTCGCCTTTCCCGTCACCTGTTCGACTGATCGATCGACCAACACGTGATGGACAAGAACCCAAAGTCGCCATCCAAAGGACTGCTGGCTCTTCTGTTGGGTGCGGTGTCAATTCGCCGCCGACAGGCAACCGGTTCACCCGGCAGCGCAAGGCTGTCGGATTCGGTGCGGCTGGATGCAGATCTCGCCCGGCGGCTGAAGGACGGCCGCACGCGGCTGGGCGCCAGCAACAAAGGCACCGAAACGGAGTTTCTCGCCATATCGGAAATCCTCGAAAAACTCTCAACCCAGGGTGATGACCTCGTCAAAGGTTCCGAGCGTTTGATCGAGCTTTCCCTTGGCAAGGTCGAAGGAGTGCATCTCCTTCAGGAAATTCCCGCCCTCGTCAATACGCCGATCGAATTCATCGCCAAGTTCAACGAGGAAGTACGTCAGTTGATCGAACGGCTGACGCAGATGGGAGATACCATTTCCACGCTGCTCCAAATGCAGACTCGCCTCGCGGAAGCATTTGCGCCCTTGCGAATTATCCAAGTGCTTTACCGCATTGAGGCCGAACGACTCGCGGAAAAGGACCGTCGCGTTTTTCACGCGTTGACCGCGGAAATGAGCCGGATCGAGGAACGCATGTTGAGTTCGTTCGAGCAGCAATTCGCTCAGCTTTCCAATACGCGGGAACAACTGCGCAGCACCATCGTCCATCTGCAGGCCGGCGTGCAACACCGCGACGTCCAGTTTCAGGGAAAACGAACCGCCATCGACCGCATGGTTGAACGCGTGGACAACGAGGTGAAACTGAACGAGCAACGTGAGAGCCGACTTTCCCAGGTCAGCCATCAACTCAATGCGGAGATCAACCGCGTTGTCATGGCGATCCAACACCAGGACATCATCGAACAGCGGCTCAAACACGTCGATACGGCGTTGTTGAAGCTCGAAGATCTGGTCGCGGCATTTCCCAAGACGGAGCGCAAAAAACGGCGCCAGAAGCTGGCCCTCGTTCACTCCTTTTGCCGCCTGCAAAACGAGCAACTCCAGGAAGTCCGCCAACAGATCAACGATTCATTTACCGAGATCGACGGTGGCTTGGACACAGTAACCAACACCATCCGTTCCGTTGATGCGCAATGCATGAACTTGAATGACTTCGGGCACGTCACCGCCGCGGTGGACGGCATGGTCCAGGTGCTCCTCGACACGCTCTCGGATGTGTCCATGCTGTTGCGCGAAACACTTTCCGAGGCGGACAAAACCTACGAGATCATTCGCCCGCTCGGCGGCCAGGCGGCCGATCTGACGGTCACCGTCACGAACCTCTCGCTCGCCATCAAATTGATCGCGTTAAACGCCCAAGTTCAGGCCGGCAAATTGGAAAGCGCCGAATCACTCGAAGTGCTTTCGGCCCGCACTTCGGAAATTGCCGATGCGGCCAATCACATCAGCCTCGAGGTCGCGGAAAAGCTGGAGACCTTCAGCCGCGAAATGGATCGTTTCGTGCGCGGATTTGAAGATCTCCGAAGCGCCGGCCAGCAGGAAGTCGCCGAACTCAACGGCCAAAGCGAGTCGGCCAGCGAACGGCTACACCGCTATCGCGACACCACGCTCCAGTCTTTGATGGATGTCAGCGCGATGATTGAGCGTTTGAACGAACTTTCCGGGCAGCGACAGGTTTCCGCGACGTCCCGCACCCGGCTCAATGACGAAATCGATGGGCTGGCAGGCATCATTGACCGCGTGGAATCGGCGGTCGCTCGCATTTGCGATCCGGCAGATCTGGAGCTTGAGGACGGGCTTGAACTCGAGGAACTGATGAAGTCCTACACAATGGTTTCCGAGCGCAGCGTGCACCAACGCGTGACGCGCAAGAACCAGCCAGAGCCCGCTCTCGAATCTGAGGAACCAGTAGAAAAACGCGAACCTGGTCCGGTTGCCCAAAGCACCGCGGGACAGGACCTCGGAGACAATATCGAGTTGTTCTAAGCCACACTTCGATGACGACTAAAGCATACATCGAACAAGGCCGATAAGAGAACGGTATCGCCGTGCGCTGACCACCAAATACCGAAAATATCATGCGCAAAACTATCATGACCGTCGACGACGCCGCGACCATGCGGAAAATGATTTCGTTCACGCTCAAAGGCGCCGGGCACGATGTATTGGAAGCTGCCGATGGCGCGGAAGCTTATGGTGTCCTGAGTCAACGCGCGGTCGACCTGATCATCACGGACGTCAACATGCCCAACATGGACGGCATCGAACTCGTCCGTCGTCTGCGCGCTCATCCGAACCACCAGCGAACACCGATCCTGATGCTGACGACGGAAAGCCAGCCGGAGATCAAGCAACAGGGCAAGGCGGCCGGCGCCACCGGCTGGATCGTCAAACCCTTCCAACAGGAACAACTGCTCGCGGTGGTGGCCCGCGTACTCCCCAACTCCAACTAAGCTATTTCCGCGTATGGCCTCGATGAACGAAGACCTCCAGCAACAGCTTATCCAAGACCTGCTCGTCGAAAGCTACGAAGGTCTGGACCGCTTCGACAATGAACTGCTCCAACTGGAGAAAGGCGGCGCGTCGGCGGAGACGATGAACCAGATATTCCGCATCATTCATACGATCAAAGGCACCAGCGGATGCATCGGCCTCAGCCGCATCGAAAAGCTCGCCCACTCCGGCGAAAACCTGCTCGACGAATTGCGCGCCGGCGACCGGCAGGTGCATTCCGGCATCGTGTCGCTGTTGCTGAAACTTTCCGACACCTTGCGCTCCATGCTCCAGCACCTGGAAGCCAACGGCAACGAAGGTGACACCGATTACTCGGCACTCCTGGAGCAGTTGAAAAATCCGTCCGCCGCCGAAGTCGCCGCGACGGCACCCGCGGAACCGCAAATTTCCGAAACGTCCGAAGCCACGCCAGATCCGGCATCCGCCGCCCAAACAGCGGAGACGACCGTGCCCGATGGTTGGGGATTGTTTGACGAGGACCCAGCGCCGGCTGCCGAGAGTGACATTCCGCGGGAATCGGCTACTCCCCCGCCACCGACAAACATCGCTCCCGCGCCCGCGAAGCCGGAACCCGCAAACGAAATTTCGAGCCCGGCACCGGAAGCCGTCGGCAACAAACCTTCAATCGCCGACAGCGCGATTCGCGTGGACGTCAATCAGCTCGACAAGTTGATGAATCTCGTCGGCGAGCTGGTCCTGGCGCGCAACCAGATTCTCCAGTTCACAACCACCAGCAACGACAACGCGCTGCTCAACACGGCCCAACGTCTGAACATCATCACAACGGAATTGCAGGAGGGTGTGATGAAGACGCGCATGCAGCAGATCGGCAGCATCTGGTCCAAGTATCCGCGCGTCATCCGCGATCTGTCGCACGACCTTGGCAAAAAGGTCGAACTGGTGATGGACGGCCAGGAAACGGAACTTGATCGAACGGTCATCGAATCAGTCAAGGATCCGCTGATGCACATCCTGCGCAACTCGGTGGATCACGGTTTGGAAATGCCGGAAAAACGGCGCGCCGCCGGCAAACCTGAAACCGGTTTGCTTGTATTGCGCGCCTTTCACGAGGGCGGCCAGGTCAATATTGAGATCTCCGATGATGGCGCGGGCATCAACGTGCCCCGCGTGAAAGCCAAAGCGGTCGAACGCGGAATCATCACCAACGACCAGGCCGCGCGGATGAGCGATCGCGAAGCTCACAACCTGATCTTTGCCCCCGGTTTCTCGACTGCTGAAAAAGTGACCAATGTGTCCGGTCGCGGCGTCGGGATGGACGTTGTCAAAACCAACATCGAGAAGATCGGCGGCTCGGTTGACGTGCATAGCGAGCCCGGTCGCAGCACGACCATAAAGATTAAGATTCCGCTGACGCTGGCCATCATTCCCGCTCTCATTGTGACGTCCGGCGGCGAGCGTTTTGCCATCCCCCAGGTGAGTCTCGTGGAACTCGTCCGCCTGGAAGACGTGCAGGCCCGCAAGAGTATCGAGATGCTCTATGGCGCCCCGGTCTACCGCTTGCGTGGAAAGCTTCTACCGCTGGTCTATTTGAAGGGCGTACTCGCACGTGACGCCGGCAACGCGGGTGATTTGCAGGCCAAGCTGGCGAGCAAAACAGGGGACGTGTTTGCACGAGCCCGCGATGCCCACCGTGCGTGGCTGATCAAGCTGAGGCAGTTCCTGGATGGAAAACTGACGATGTCAGACGACGAGGCGGGCTCACACCAAATTTGCCAGTTGGGTAAATGGATTTATTCCGACGGGCTTCCCAATTACGGCGACATCAGGGAAGTCGTCGCTCTGGAAAAATGCCATCAACAATTCCATCTGCTCGTCCGGGAGATTGTGGCCACGAAGAACGCCGACACAACGGCGGACTGCGAGGCAAAACTGCGGCAATTGGATGGGCTCTCAAACGAGGTTCTCGACCTGTTGACGCGGGCCGAAAAACGGATTCACGAGAACCAGATCGTCAACATCGTCGTGCTCCAGGCGGATGGACGCCAATTTGGATTGGTGGTCGACCAAATCAACGACACGGAGGAAATCGTCGTCAAGCCGCTCGCCAAGCAGCTCAAGAGTCTCATTTGTTTCGCCGGCGCAACGATTATGGGTGACGGCTGCGTGGCTCTCATTCTCGATGTTCTGGGTCTCGCCCAGCATTCCCACGTGGTGTCCGGTACGCGGGATCAGGCACTGGCCGATGAGCGGACCACTTCCGGCACGGCCGAAGATGAAAAACAGGCGCTGCTGCTGTTTGACGTCGGCGGCGATTCGCGCATCGCCATTCCGTTGTCATTGGTCGCACGACTGGAAGAGATCGAATCCAACACGATTGAAAACGCCGCCGGCCAGGAAGTCGTGCAATATCGTGGGCAGATCATGCCGTTGATCCGCGTGGGTGATTTCATCGGCGCCAGCCGATCCGGCCACGAACCCAACAACGGCGATGGCTCGTTGCAGGTGGTCGTTTATTCCGAACACGGTCGCAGTGTCGGTTTGGTGGTAAGCCACATCAACGACATCGTCGAGGAACACATTAAGATCCGACGCGACGGTCGCGGCGGTGGCATCGCCGGTTCTGCAGTGATTCACGATCGCGTCACCGACCTGCTCGACGTCCCCGATATCATCCGCCGTGCGGACCCCGATTTTTACTCCGCCGCCGTAAACGCTTAACGCTACCATCCCATGGCCGACTCCCGACAATTCTGCACGTTTTTTCTCAACAACCTCTACTTCGGAGTGGAAGTCCTGAAGGTACAGGAAGTCATCCGCTACCAGCAGATGACGCGGGTACCGCTGGCGCCCACCATGATCGAAGGGCTGATCAATCTCCGCGGACAAATCGTTACGGCGATCGATCTGCGTCGCCGGCTGGGCATGGCCGCGCGGACCGATGGTGAGCTGCCGACCAACGTGGTTGTTCGCACGGAAGACGGTGCCGTGAGCCTTTTGGTGGACGAGATCGGTGACGTCTTGGAAGTGGACGAAACGACATTTGAACGTCCGCCCGAAACTCTCACGGGTGTGGCGCGCGATCTGGTTCTGGGCGTCTACAAACTCAAGGACCGCCTGATGTTACATCTCGATACCGAGCGCGCCGTGAACCTGCACCCGATCGAGGCGCAGGCCGCGTAAGCTCGCTCGACCAATTTTCCGCCCATGAAATCCGGCCCCAAATCACCAACGGCAAAGCACGCCTCCTTGTTTGAGGAACTGGGCGGCGCAGCGTCGGTCGAGGTGCTGGTGGCCCGTTTGCTTGAGGGACTGCTCGCTGACCCGGCGTTCAAGCCGTGGTTGCGCGATGTCGAACTCGAAAACTTTCACCGCCACGTCTCGGCTTATTGCTCGCTGGTTCTGGGCGGGACAAACGATTACACAGGACCGGATCCCAGGGACGCCCTCGCCGAGTTCCCCATTGAATTAAAGCATTTCAACCGCTTTGCCGAACACTTGAAGAACGTGCTGGAAGAACTCCATGTGCCCAAAGCCACCCGCACGAAAACTATTCAGCTGGCCGGCAAACTGGCCCCAAACATTGTCAACACACCATCAAAACCAAATCCGCTAAAACCGCACAACAAAATGAAAACCGCAATCGATCTCCCTCGCAGCCGCAAATCCGGCAACAGCCGTTCGCTCCGCGCCAACGGTAATGGAGACGCCAACAAGAACGAAAACCAGGAGCGCGAACTGATCGAACTGCGCAGTCAACTGGAGGCACTGAACGCTGAGCTCGCCGAACACCGGGTTCGCGCCGAGATGGCAAATCTTACTAGCATCATCTCGGAAGCCGACCTCAAGGGCGACATCCTTTCGACCAACGACAAGCTTTGCGAGGTTTCGCAATACACGCGTGAGGAAATGATCGGGAAGCCTCACAACATGTTTCGCCACCCCGATATGCCCAAGGCCGTTTTCAAGGAACTCTGGGCAACGATCGGACGCGGCCAGACGTTTCGCGGCGTGGTTAAGAACCGCAAGAAGGATGGAACACCCTATTATGTTGATGCGGTGATCGCGCCGGTGTTGGGTGAGAACGGAAAGCCAAAGAAATATATTGGCATCCGCTACGACATCACGGATCAGGAAATCGAGCGCCACAATATGCGTGGCGTCCTGGGTGCGATCGACTCGGCCTATGCGTACATCGAATTCACCACCAAAGGCGAAGTCGTCACCGCCAATGCAAATTTCCTGAAGGCTCTCGGCTACCAACTCGACGAGATCAAAGGCAAGCACCACAGTCTCTTTGTTGACAAGTCCTTTGCCAATTCTCCGGCCTACACCGAATTCTGGAAAGACTTGAACAACGGCGTCAACAAGGCCGACACGTTCAAACGCATTACCAAGGAGGGTCGCGAAATCTGGATTCAGGCCGTCTACGCGCCGGTCAAAGATGAGATGGGCCGGGTGGTCAAGGTCATCAAGATTGCCACGGACGTCACCGATCAAAAAGTCGCCGCGCAGAACTCCCAACGGCAGATCGACGAAATCAATCGCACGCAGGCGGTGATTGAATTTACCAACGAAGGCATCTGCCTCACGGCGAATGAGCTTTTCTGCAAGGCGATGGGCTATCGGTTGGAGGAAATCAAAGATCACCACCACAGCATGTTCGTGGATCCGTCGTACCGTGACAGCGCCGATTACAAGCAATTCTGGCGCGATCTGAATGACGGCAAATTCCATACAGCGGAATTCAAACGCGTCGGCAAAGGTGGCAAGGAAGTCTGGATCCAAGCGACCTATAATCCCGTAGTCGACGTAACCGGCAAGGTCTGCAAAGTCGTGAAATTTGCGACAGATATCACCGGTCGCAAGATCGCCGAACAGCATCTGAAGCGCACCCTCGAGGCCGTCAACTCGAACGCGCATGCACTCTCCGCCGCGTCGGAGGAATTGTCAGCCACGGCCCAACAGCTTACCTCGAATTCCGAGGAAACTTCCGCCCAGGCGAACTCCGCCGCCGCCGCTGCCGAACAGGTTAGCCAGAATGTTTCAACGGTCGCCACGAGCGCCGAAGAGATGAGCGCCAGCACTCGCGAGATCGCGAAAAACGCGGCTGACGCCGCCAAGGTCGCGAGCCAGGCCGTCAAGGTCGCCGACGACACTTCCAAGACCGTCAACAAACTTGGTGAAAGCAGCGTCGAAATCGGCAACGTGATCAAGGTGATCACTTCGATCGCCCAACAGACCAATCTACTCGCGCTCAACGCCACGATCGAAGCCGCACGCGCCGGTGAGGCCGGAAAAGGTTTCGCGGTCGTCGCCAACGAAGTCAAGGAACTGGCCAAGCAAACCGCCGCGGCCACCGAGGACATCAGCCGCAAGATCGAAGCGATTCAAAGCGACACCAAGGGATCGGTCGAGGCCATCACCGAGATCGGCTCGATCATCAACCAGATTAACAGCATCCAGAACACAATCGCCAGCGCGGTCGAGGAGCAGACCGCGGTGACCAACGAGATCGCCCGCAGCGCCGGCGAAGCCGCCAAGGGCAGCAGCGAGATCGCCAGCAACATCACCAACGTGTCGCAGGCCGCCCGCAACACCTCCGAAGGTTCGGCGAACACGCTGACTGCCGCCTCCGAACTGGCGCGCCTGGCCGCCCAGTTGAAGGAAGTGGTCGAGGCCGGCACCTCCAAGTAATCGGATCAACCGCCCGGCATGGTTTTCAACGAGCCATGCCGGGCGAATTGTTTCAGCCGCCGGACGAAAGTGAATTCACGTTTCCCCACTGATCGGACTCACGGAACGTGGCCCAGGCACGACTTCACCCGGATGATCGGCGATTCAGGCGAAATCAAATAAGAGACGAATCAATGGCGGGCCACGCTCGAACTGAAGGAGATCGCGCGCGTAAGTCGGCGGTCGACACTTCGCCCACTGGCCTCTGGCGTTCGTTGCCACCAGTTTGGCTCGTTCTCATTCTTTCGCTCGCGGCCACGTTGTGGGCCTGGCACCTATCGAAGCGAGACGCCGAAACTGCGCTTCGGACACATTTCGTTGAATTCTCCGCCCACGTCCGAAGCAGTCTCCTAAATCGCATGCGCGTATATGAGGACGCGCTACACAGTGCGCAAGGGCTCTTCGCCGCAAGCCCCACGGTCGAACGCGATCAATGGAAACAATTTGTCAGCCGGATGGACATCGAAGGCCGCTACCCCGGTGTTCAGGGCATCGGCTTTGCCGTGCGGATTAAACCCGCCGAAAAGGCGGCTCACGAGGCGGCGGTACAGACCGAAGGTTTTCCCCATTACCACATCTGGCCCGACGGCAAACGCGACGACTATTCTTCGATCATCTACCTGGAACCGTTCGACGCGCGCAACCAACGCGCCTTTGGTTACGACATGTTCTCCGAGCCGGTCCGCCGCGAAGCCATGGTGCGGAGCCGCGATACCGGCGAGCCCGCACTGACCGGTCGAGTCATTCTGAAGCAGGAAGACAGGGATGATCCGCAAGCTGGCTTCCTGATGTACTTGCCGGTTTACCGGAATGGCATGGCACACAACACTGTGGAGGAACGCCGAACGGCGTTGCTGGGATATGTCTATAGCCCGTTTCGAGCGAGTGATTTTGTCAAAAGCCTGCTGACCGGCGAATCGCCGGACACCGCCGTGCAGCTTTATGACGGGCTCGTCAATTCGACTACGAATCTGCTTTTCGACGGCAGACCAAACTCGTCGCGTGACGATTCGAATCCAGAATTTGACGTCGAAACTGCCCTCAACTTTGCCGGTCACCCATGGAAATTGCGCGTCCGGTCACTTCCCTCGTTTGCGGCGAAATATGCGGATCAGCGCCCCACATTGGTTTTGTTCGCCGGCCTTTTGATCAGCCTTTTGCTCACCGGCATCACCTGGTCGATGGCAACCAATGAACGGCGGGCAAAGGCACTGGCTCGATCCATGACCCACAAAATGCGCGAGATGAGCGCCATGCAGCGCGCGATCGTGGAAGACGCCGCGTACGCCATCATCGCCGCGACACCCGACGGGATCATTCGCTCATTCAATCCTGCAGCCGAGCGGATGCTGGGTTATCAGGCGTCCGAGATGATCGGCCAACTGACGCCGGAGGTGTTTCATGATCCCGATGAAATCGCGACCCGCGCCGCGGCATTCTCCAAGGAATTGGGTGAGACCATCGAACCGGGTTTTGAAGTCTTCGTGGCCAAGGCCCGACGCAGATTACCCAACGAACATGAATGGACGTACGTCCGCAAGGACGGCAGCCGCATGCCAGTGCTGCTCGCCGTTACGGCACTCGCGGACGCAAATGGCGGGATCACCGGGTTCCTCGGAATTGCCCAAGATATTACCGCGCGCAAGGAACTCGACCGCGAACTCGAAACCGCTCAGCGCAGGACGGAAGACGCGATGCGGCAATTGGCACAGCGGCAACACGCGATTGATCAGCACGCCATCGTCGCAATCACGAACCTGCAGGGAAACATCACCTACGTGAACGACCGGTTCTGCAAGTTGAGCGGCTACGCGCGCGAAGAGCTGATGGGCCAAAATCACCGATTGCTCAAGTCGGGTCATCATCCTCCGGAGCTTTACGCGGAGCTTTGGCGCACGATTTGTCGCGGCGAAACCTGGCATGGCGAGATCTGCAATCGCGCAAAGAATGGAACCTTGTATTGGGTCGATACAACGATCACGCCGTATCTGGGGGATGATGGCAAACCCAAGAGCTATGTGTCGGTCCGCACGGACATCACGCATCGCAAACAAACCGAGGAAGCACTGCGATTGGCCGAACAACGTTGGAGTTTCGCCCTGGAAGGCGCGGGCAACGGCGTTTGGGACTGGCACGTGCCATCAAGCGAGGTCTATTTTTCGCCGTACTGGAAGGAAATGCTCGGCTATAACCCCAATGACTTGGGCCACCGTTTAAACGAGTGGTTTGATCGTGTGCACGAGGAGGATCTCGAGGCCACGATGGTTGCCGTTCGTGAGCATTTTGACGGCAAGTCCGCCAGCTTTGTCTGCGACTTCCGGGTCGAGTGCCGGGACAGTAATTGGAAGTGGGTGCGAGCGCGCGGGATGATTGTCGAGCGAACGCCCGACCATTCACCGGTGCGCATGATCGGCACTCTTTCGGACATCACCACCGAACGCGAAGCCCTGGATGCGTTGCGCGCCCGCGAAGTGGAACTTCAAGAAGCACTTGATGTGGCCAATCGCCTCACCCTCGACGCCCAGGAAGCGAACCGCGCCAAAAGCGAATTCCTCGCCACCATGAGCCATGAAATTCGCACCCCGATGAACGGCGTGATTGGCGTCACGGGACTGCTCCTGGATACGGACCTGAACCCCGAACAAGCCAGCTACGCGACCATCGTCAGGAATTCCGCCGAATCACTGATGGCCATCCTCAATGAGATCCTCGATCTCTCGAAGATTGAGGCCGGTAAAATGACGCTGGAAATGATGCACGTGGATCTGGCGGCCGTGGCGAATGAGGTCATTGGCCTGCTGGCGCACAAGGCAAACGAAAAGGGCCTGCTGATGGCGTTGCGCGTGCCCGTTTCTGAATCACTCGACACCCAGGGTGACCCCACCCGCATTCGTCAAGTGTTGCTCAACCTCTTGGGGAACGCGTTGAAATTTACCGAAAGTGGCACCGTCGTCATGGAGATTGCACCGCTGGCGAACCGTGGTTGGAAAATCAGCGTGATCGATAGCGGCATCGGGATCGCGCGTGACAAGCAGCACCGCATTTTCCAACAGTTCACCCAGGCGGATTCGTCAACCACGCGCAAGTTTGGCGGCACGGGTTTGGGCTTGGTCATTTGCAAGCGGCTCGTTGAATTGATGGGCGGAGAAATTGGTTTTGAGAGCGAGCCCGGGCACGGCACGACTTTTTGGTTCACCCTCCCCGATTCACCACCGCACTTGCCTCGTGAAATCACCTGGCCACACGTCATTCTCGTCGCACCGCACGAAGACGATCGCCAGTTGCTCCAGCGCCAGTTTGAAATGTGGCAGGTTGGAGTTGAATGTGTCGACCAACCGGAAGCACTGCTGGATCAAATCCGCTCAACGCCGCCAGCCGAACGGCATCGCAGCGTCATTCTATTATGTCTTCGCGAAAACCAGGAAGGCTGGGGACGTGTCGTGTTGCGTCTTCGCGGCGAAATGGCCGATCAATTGCCCCGCATTGTTCTGACGCGGCTCGACTCTGGCGCGCTTGATTTGTACGGCGTCCCGCGGGCCCACTTTAACGACGTTTTGCCCCAGCCGCTGAGTCAGCCGCTGACCCTCTTTGGCGCGATCAGCCGCACGGAGGTGGAGCTCACTTTCAAAACCGCGTTCGTCCGCAAACCGATTGAGAAGAAATCGTCATCACTGAGCGGAACGCGTGTGTTGCTCGCCGAAGATGTCCCCACCAATCAACTCCTCGCCCGCACGCTCCTGGAGAAACTCGGTTGCCAGGTTACCGTCGCGGTGAATGGCCTCGAGGCGGTGGAAAAGGTTCAGCAGGAGTGTTACGACATCGTCCTGATGGACTGCCACATGCCCGACATGGATGGCTACTCCGCGACCGGAAAGATCCGCGAATGGGAGGCGGACAAACCGACGAGCGACCGACTACCGATCATCGCGGTCACGGCCAACGCGTTGTCCGGAGATCGCGAAAAATGCCTCGACGCCGGGATGGATGACCACCTGGCGAAACCGTTTCGTAAGGCGGATCTGGAAGGCACGCTGCGGCGTTGGTGCAACCGAATTGCGGGTTTGTCCCCCACGGATGTCGAATCCTCGCGAGCGGCCAATTTGGCAAACTAGGGGCTGCGGAAATAGGTATTTCCCGGCGGCTTGGCGAGCGTGCGCCAGCTCTGCAATTTGCCGTCGCGAAAGACCAACTCCGCCGAAACGTAATCGCGCGTGTTGAAGTCGCGATCCAGCCGCCGGGCAAATCGAGGTCCATTGGGCCCGGCCAACTCCACGTAACGCCAGCCGACGTATTCGTCCGTGGTCGTTCCTTGATAAAGCCACGTCGTGACGTGGCCGCTGGTATCTTCGCTTTGCAGTACCTGCGCGGGTTTGCCCCACGCGATGTAGACGGCGTCCTCGTTCATTCCCACTTTGATCTGGCCATCATCGACCAATTTCTTCTGATCCGGCGACAAGGCTTGATAGGCGGCGGGACGCTCTTGTCGCCGGCTTTCGACTGTCGGCTTTGTCGCACAACCAGCCCCGGCAAACATCATTGTCATCACCGTGCACACAAACGTGGATTGCAGCTTCATGTGTTGGAAGTCTCGTTCCAATTAGTCAAAGATCAAGTGCGGCATGGTGCCGTCCGCGGCAAGTCATTCACTTGGAACAGTTACCGCCACGGCGCCCACCGGGCTTTGTCGCCACGCATTTTTGCTTTCGTGACGAACCGGCAGGTGCTACTTCGAATGCCATGAAATTCCCGTGTTATGCCGTCACGCTGGCGATCGCCCTGGCCTTTGTCGGCTCTGCCCGCGCGCAGAAAATCACTGCCGGTCCATTCTACGGGTATCGATTCGGGGGCGATTTATCGAACGGCACGACAGGTCAGAATTACAAGATCAAGGACAACCCAAGCTACGGCGTTTATCTCGATATCGACCCGCGGGATTCGGGGCTGAAACTGGAGTTACTCTACAGTTACCAACACACGTCGGTGGACCTGAATGACTTCGCTCCACCGACGAACAGCCGATTGAATGTGCACGAATTTCAGGTGGGCGGCCTCCAGGAACTTTACGATGGAAAATTCCGGCCATACATCGCCGGCTACGTCGGCGCCACCTGGTTTGACATGCCGGACTTTGGTGATGATGTGCGCTTCTCCTTCACGTTCGGTATCGGCGCCAATTACTACCTGACGAAGAATCTCGGTCTGCGTTTGGATGCCCGCGCATTCGGCACCTTGGTGGAGAGTTCCGGTGGATTTATCTGCGCTAACGGCGGTTGTGCCGTGAGTTACTCGGGGGACCTACTCTGGCAAGGTGAAGCGACGGCCAGCGTGTTTCTTACTTTTTGAGCAAGGGCGGGCACGATTGCCCCTAATCACCGACCGCCCAGCAACCTGGCCGGCAGCAGGATGAGACCGCGGATCAGCCCCAGCATCCCTTCGATGACCCAAAAACCGATTCGGAACGGGAGGCAAATTAACCAGACGACCGGCAACGCCACGACCGCGAACAGCGCCAGCGGCCAGCAGAACACCAACAGGAGGCACCAGAAGAAGAACGCGATCAGGAATTTCATGGCGACATTGGGTTGATTTCAACGATCAATCGATGCGATAAGATATACGCTTGCCCTTGTGTTCAATCACAATTTTGCGGGCGGAATTCTCCAGGCTTTCATCCACTAGCAGCCCCATGCCTTCGTAGACCCGCACCCGGAAATGCCCCTCACCCGAGGCATTCTGAAACCAGCCGGAAAAATCGCCATCGAACCAAAACGTCTTGGGCACCTTGCCCGATCGCGTCGTCGTCATCACGTCAGCAGTCGACCAGGCCGCGTGATACGTCACGCCGGCGTCGCCGCTGACTCGTACTCGAACGGTCGAGCATCCGGCGCCGAGCAGAACGACGCCCGCCAATAACAAACAATCCAACAATCGCTTCACGGGTCAATCGTTCACGATCGCCCGCCAATTGAAAACGGCAAATTCGCCGCCCTCATATCAACGGCACCGAACGCGGTGTCCGCACGATGACCGTGCCCGCGATCATGTCGTGCCACGACTGCTTTTCCGGATTCCAACTGGCCCAGAAAAAGCCCAATCCAGCGACGACAAAAGACAGACAACTCGCAAGGCAACGCACCAGCACCACCCCAAAGTCCGGCGACCGACCGTCCAACCGGACGATCCGCAGCGAAAATACAATTCCGCCCAACGTCGTGCCCCGCCACGCCCACATGCCGATATGGTAGACAATCCAAATCAGGGGGAAAAATCGCGGCTCATGAAACACGATCATGATCGCAAACATGATGAGCGCGAAATCGAGTGCCGTTGCCCCGATGCGCGGCCAGAATCCGACGCGCGGCATGACCATCATTTCCTCGGGCGCGACGTCATGGAACCTGGACGCTCCGCGATTCAAAATGGGCGGCACCGGGTTTGGTGGAGGCGGTTGCGGTTCTGCTTTCTTGGGCGGCTCGACCGGGCGCTCGGCCATCAACGCGGCAGCCCCCACGGACGCACCCGCTGCGCTTTTTGCCGGTGCAATGGGCGTCGCTTCGCGATTCAATCGCGGTGGGATCGGTGTCGAAACGGGACGTTCCCGGCGGAAGGAATCGACGGCCGCAAGGAGCATGGCGCCCAGGGCCATCGGCTTGATAAGCAAAAAGATGATGCCACCCAATACCGGCACCACGTAAATCACGGTGATCAAAACGGAACCGGCAATGAAGCCACCCAAGGTCGTGTCGAGTCCGGGCATGTTCAGTTGCCGTCCGATCTGCCCGCCAACCGATCGCAATAGCGCGATCTTGCCCAGCATACAGGTGATCATCAGGGCGACGATCAAGAACGGGACCGCAATCGCACCAACGCCGGTCGCGATCAGCAACACTTGAATCGGCAGGAACAAAATATACGCGATCAAGCCCACGATAAAACTGCGCAATGCCCGTTCCCGCAGAATCGTCGCACCGCTCTCAATGGGTTTCGGGAATAACAATGCGACGATCAAACGGAAGAGGAAGAACAACGCCACGATATACCAGCACGCACGCACGCCCGGGGCAATCGGCCGGCCGTAAATCGGGCCCTGCTGCAGATAGTCGCCCACCCACACCAAGGCGGGAAACGAGGCGCCGAGATTCACGTTCCGCATCGGCCCGAGAAAGGTCGCTTCCGGACTGACCTTGGGCTTCGGCCCCACCATCACGGTTTCACCTGACACGCGGGCGTTGGGACCAAATTCCACTGTGGACATCACCAAAACGACATCTCCCCGAATGGGCGCGTTGATATAGGCGCGGCTACCTACCACGACCAAATTGCCATCAATCGGACCATTTACCTTCACGCCGCCTAGAACGGTCACGCAGTCCCCTTCCACGTTGCCCTGAATGTCCCCGTTGCCCAATACGGCAACCGCGTCGGATCGACTGCGCCCCTTCAAGACGTAATCACTCCGCACCGCAACCACCACGTCGGCGGTTTCGTTTTCGGCCACCTCCACATCGTTGAAGACACCAACATATTCGCCGCCATGATTCCATTGCACGTGGACTCCGTCGCGCCCGTCGATTGAATTCTTCAACGTGTTCGTCGCGATGCCCAACGCGCGATCGACGGGATTCTGAGGACCACCGGTTGAATTGTTGGTTGCGTCGGCTGAATCGTCCTGATTCGTGCGCACCGTTGCCGCGGCAGACGCGGGTTCTGCATCAGTTCCCTGCCCGTCGTCCTGCGCCCGCATGTACGGAACGGCGAAAAAGACCGCGGCCACCACAAGCGAGTGTCGGCACAGATTTTTGAAATACGACTTCATATCAGTTCTTCACATCCGGTTAAACGCAACGCGGTAGCCCAACGTGCCCAAGCCAATGCACGTTGCGTACGCGAGGCCGACGACGGCGGCCAGCCCCCACCAAAGGGAAGCCGGGGCCGCCTTGAGCACCAACTCAAGCGCGCCGGTCAATCGCGTCACAAAGCTGACATACGGCTCCACACTGGCGTACCAGCCTGTAAACGTGGCGCTGACTTCACCGGCCAACGCCGTCGCACCCACAACATGCGGAACCTGCAAGCCGAGATAAACCAGCCCACCAGTCACGAGCAGACTCAATGAGAGGAAGGCCACTCGCAGGCCAGGCGGCCAATCGACCCACGATTTCTTCCACCACGGCGCACGGTGCCGCGCCGCCAAGGCGGCCAGCACACGCGGTGCAAGCGTCGCCGGCGCCCGCAGATCGGGCAGCTCGCGTAATTCGCGATGGAGCACCTGCTCAAGTTTGGATTCGTCCGCGTTGTTCATGTTTGTGCTTCGCCGGCCTGGAAACGAACCGCCTGGGCACCGACGGTGCCACTGAGTTCGCCCTCCAGGTCGAGCTTCAATTTTTTGCGCAAGGCTTCGCGGCCGCGGTGGATATCGGTCTTCACCTTGGCCAACGAAAGCTTCAATCGGGCGGCAATCTCTTCGTAACTCAGATCTTCAAAATGATAGAGCACCAGTGGCACGCGATGGGCCGGCGGCAGCTTTTGCAAAGCCGTTTCCAGCAACTGCCGTTTGTCCGCGAGTTCGGCGTCGTCACTTTGGGTGTCGTCCGCCGGGACGTCGAAGTCATTATCGTCATCGGCGTCGTCCCGTTTCAAATCGCTGAAGAATGTCCACCGGGCGCGATAACGCGTGAGGTGGTTCAGGCAGAGATTGCGCGCCACCGTCTTCAACCAGCCACCGGCCGTCTTGCTTTGGCTCAATTCCGCAAACCGGTCATACGCCTTGATAAAGACTTCCTGCGAGATGTCCTGCGCCTCGGCGGAATTGCCCAGTAGGCGCATCGCCGTGGTGAACACCATATCCTGATATGCGGCCATAAACGCCTCAAAATTATGCTCATCGCTCATCGCTTGGCCGGACTTCGGTCGCGGTCATCGTATCCAAATCACCCGGCTGCAAGCGAGGAAGTTGCAGAAATGTTCCGAATCCTTGCGGTCGCTGGTCCCATCCCCTAGTGTCGCAGGTCGTAGACGACTTCTTTATGGCCGACCGCTCGCAAACGGATCTTCTGCCGGGGCTCTTTGCACCTCCGCGGTTGCCGTGGGAATTGATCATCGATTCCGTACGTGACGGGGTCATCTGCGTGGAGGACGGGCTCAAGGTCATCTATATGAATCGGGCCTTGGAGGAGCTCTTTGAGATCAAGCGCGCGAACGTTATCGGTAATCCCGTGGAATTTTCCGCCGATTTGCAGATGCTTTTTGACGAAGCAACACGGGCGCGCCAGGAATTCGGCGGCATACCGGCATCTCCTTTTCGCAAGGAATTCATTTTCAAATCGACGCGTTCAGGCGAGATCCCGGTAAGTGCGACAATCACCGAGGCGTTGCACGGGGAGATGCGAATCCAAATTGGCGTCGTGCGAGATCTTTCCAATCTGAAACAAATGGAAGCGGCTCTGGTGCAATCGCGCAAAGTGCAGGCGGTCGGCGCACTTGCGGGCGGCATCGCTCACGATTTCAACAACATCCTCACCGCTCTCCTTTCGCAGCTTGATCTGGCGCTCGATTTCGCGGAGCTGCCCGTACCTGCGCGCGAACACGTCGTCCACGCGCAGACTAGTGGACGACGAGCCGCCGAGCTGATCAGCCGTCTCCAGACTTTCAGTCGCCAGACACAGACCCGCACCACGACCGTGGACCTCGCGGAGTTGATCGAGCAGGTCATCCTGATCTTACGCCGCTCGATTGACCGCCGCATTCAAATCAAGTCGCCCGAAATCAAACCAGGCACTTGGCTCATCAAGGCCGATGCCAGTCAAGTCATCCAGGTGGTTTTCAACTTGTGCCTGAACGCACGCGACGCCATGCCGTCCGGCGGGGAATTGGTCATCGGCGTCAAACGGGTTCGTCGTTTAAAACCGGATTCCGCGCCGGGTGCGGGCAATCAACGTTGGATCCAGATCACCGTACGCGACAGCGGTCAGGGAATTTCTCCGGAGGTGTTGGAACGATTGTTCGAACCCTATTTCACGACCAAGCCACTCGGACGCGGCACCGGCCTCGGGCTATCCATTGCGCAATCGATCACCCACGATCAGGGCGGTTGGATCGAGGCGGAAAGCCAGCCTGAGCAAGGGAGCAGCTTTCACGTCTTTCTGCCCGAGGCGTCTTCTGATGCGCCTGCAGGCTCCACGGCCCTCCACGCGTTTACGAGCACCGAAACCCGCGCACTGGAGGGTCGCGAAAGTGTGATGATCGTGGACGACGAGGAAATGGTCCGGCTGGTCATGAAGGCAGTGCTGTCGTACCGCGGCTACAAGATTTCGGAAGCCACCGACGGCGAGCACATGCTGAAGGCGATTGAGGACGCACCGGCACCGGTCGACCTGATCCTGCTGGATGTGGATATGCCGAAGCTCA
Source organism: bacterium (assembly GCA_016124235.1). Lineage (GTDB taxonomy): Bacteria > Verrucomicrobiota > Verrucomicrobiia > Limisphaerales > RI-55 > RI-55. The sequence continues at coordinate 78,369 of WGOC01000014.1, forward strand.
ATGGCTGGGCGGCGTTGCCGAAACTGAAGGAATTGGCACCCGGGACCCGCGTCATTTTGCTGAGCGGTGGGGCGTTGGAAACGGACGAAGACAAGGCGCGCGAACGGGGAGCTGACGGGTTCCTCTCGAAGCCGTTTAAGAACGAGCACCTGGTCGAATTGGTGCGCAAGACCCTGGACCTGGCAAAAAGCGCGAAGGGTTAATTCTGTGTGTGGAAGGTCCGACCGTAACTCCCTTGAATTTGGCGTATTGAGCGTTGCCGGCGGTTTAACGCCTCCTGCTCGCGCACAAGTTTTTGGCGTTCGACGGCAAGCCATTCACCATTTCTAACCTCGAGGCTGATGAGATGCTCGAGCACCGGACGAAAGTGGTGCCGCAGCGCTTCCGCATTGCCCTGATTCCCGGCCGTACTTTCAATCGCATCCAGAATTTTTGACCGCAACTCGGCCTTCGCATTCTGGCAGTAATTGACCCGCTGCCATTCTGAGGAACGAATGGCGTCCCCTTCCGCTTCGGACATCAAACGCCATTCTTCGTAAAGGGAAGCGAGTTGCCGACGCGAGCTCATGGGATTCACGCTGCCTTGTGCAGGGCTTCAGTGGGATCCGTATTGCCGGAAAGCATCTCCGCCCAGGCACCTCGAATCACCCCAAGCCGCTCGATGCATTCCCGAATTCCATCGGGTGTCTTCGAGCGGTTGCTTTCGTCGAGCCGGCGATCAAGATAATTGTAAAGTCCCCGGAGGCGCTGCGCGAATTCACCACCGCGCGCCATGTCGAGACTGTTGTTCAACTCGTCGACAATGGCCTGAGCCCGCTGAATGTTGTTGTTGATCGTCAGGTTGAATTCACCGGGGTCTTCGTGCTCGAAACCACCAAGTGCTTGCTCGAGAAAACGGATTGCGCCGTCAAACAACATCAACACCAACTGGCCGGGCGAGGCGGTTTGAGTGGCTACCTTTTTGTAGGATTGCCAGGGGTTCGCCGTGTATTGGATCACGCCTGATTATCCGATTGAGGTTCCTCGGCGAATTTCATCGCCAACAAGTCGGCGATCTTGTTGATGGCCACGGGCGGCGGATACGACGTGTCTTCGATCAGCTGCCGCGCGCGCTCCACCACTTCTGGTCGCACATCGGGAGTTTTCTCCAACGAGCGATCCAACGCAGCGGAACGATCAAACGACGCGCCATCGGTGGCGCTCTGCGGCTGGGCCGCCGGGCGCCGGACCAACTCGGTATGGCTTACCGGGTCGCTATGATGACTAGGGTTGACTTGCATATGCTTGCTTCTCTACTTCCTGGCAGGCTGATAGGTCTTGCCACTCAGTCGGAAGGATTATCGGCAGGCCCGGCGAGATCCTTTAATTATTTTTTTCACGGCGCTGGAGGGTTTCCAGGCTGGCCGCCAGGGTGTATTGGCTGAACCGGCCCGGCGAACGCAGGATGGTCGCCGGATCGGAGGCGGGCAAACGCCCCAACTGATGCTCGCGTTCATATTTGACGGCGCTCTGGGCGACACTTCGATCACCTGCATCGTACATCAGGTCGCAGCTCCACCAAACATGAGGCTGGCGGACGTCCACCAGGTGCAACTTCCAACCGATCGCCAGCGGCGGGTACGGGTGGTAAGCCGTCACGTGCGCGAAGATGACGCCGTCACATCCCAATTGATCGTGAAGCCGGGCAAAAAGATCAGGTGGCAGCTCGTCAGTAATCCGCCAGTGCGAACGGCCGGTCCAGCGCCGCAACTTGTCCGGATTCACGGTCACCACTTCAAACAATTCCGTCCGGTTCAGTTCACCTGGCAACACCTGCTGTAGCCGGGCCAACGAATCACCATTCAATTCATTTGCGGTTCCCGCAGTAATCGGCAACACGGCAACCCGCCGTAAATCACGCGGCAGCCACGGCGAGTCTTGATGATAGTTTTCCGGGTGGTAGTCGTCGACGGGATGGACCCACGTCAGCGTTCCACTCGCCGCTGCCGGATGCCCGCACCCCGCAACGAACAAGCTCATCGCCGCGAGGATGATACCGAGCACCAATAATCGCAAATCAGGGCGGCGCATTTCAGGGAAGAGGCAGGGTTTGAAGTTTCAACAAGTAGACCTCCAGCATCTTTAACCATGGCACGAGGCATTCCTCAAAGATGGCCGAAAGCGCAATGGCGTCTTCATCAACCCATTCGTGTTCGGTCGCCAGAAACACGGCATCCACCTGACGAAGCATCGGGTTCAACTCGTCGAGATGACTGGCCAGCGTCACGCCACCAACCATCACCGAATCAACCGATTCGCCCCACAGTTCTCGCAGGAAACCGAGACTGACGAGCGGCGTCCGGAATTGCGGCTGCCATTCCTGCCATTCAGCTTGGGTCTGGTGCCGTTCACTGATGACGACGCGCAGGGCCGCATCTTCGACGCGCGCGGCAAGCTGCTGTAGTTGACGGCAAGCCGTGTCCACAAGGCGCATGCTCAATTGTTCAAACGTAATGGTATCGGCACAGATGTGTTCATAAGTGCCGACCGGCGCATCCAGACCGATGTGACAAACATCAACGCCATCCACGATAAAGCCGGACAACACCCGCCGTTTTTGGAGCGCGAGGAATTCGAGATACGCGCGGATGGCCACCAGCGATGCCTCCATTTGCTGCGGCAGGTCAATTTCCTGTCCGTCCAGCACGACCCGCATCGAGGGCTGTTTCTTGTGAAGTTCGCAACTCCCTTTCGTCATATTGCTGTGCTATAAAGGATTCTTGGCTAACCAATCTTCGAGAGATACTGCAACTGCTGATTGATTTGCGCCTGCGCCGTTTCCATGTGTGTAAAGCTGTCGATCATTCGCTGCCGATCCGCCTGCACCTGGCGCTCCATCGCGGCGACCTGATCGTCAATGCTCACCGATTGTTTCCCCAGGTTGGTGATCCGCGTGGCAAGCGAGCCGTCATCACCCGCGGTATTGTCGAGGTAACTGTTCAGTCGCCCAGCAAGCCCATTGCTCGAATCAGTAAACATCTGCGTCACTTGATCGAGATTGTTGGCGAGTGCGTCGTCGAGCGCCTGGCTGTCCGACAATGTCAATTTATTGTCGTTCCCATTGGTTTGAATCCCGAGACTGGCGAGGCCGGTGATCGCCCCCGACAAACCGGACACTGCAGTGAACGACAGACCGCGCAGTTTGGAGGCGATTTCATTTGCGTCTGATTGCCCCGCCAACGAACCGGCCGTCACCACGCCTTTGCTGTCGGTGCTGCTGGCCGTGTCCGTATCAATCATTGATTGCGCTGTGTTGTAGGCGTCGAGGAAATCGTTGATCGCGGTTTTGATGGAAGCGGTGTCGCTCGAAACGTCCACCGTTGACGTGCCCATTTTCAACGCGGTGATGGACAGCCCGGAAATTCCGGAAGACGCTTCCGTGATCGTGTTCGAAGTGCTCGTCAGCGTGCCGCCGTTGTTGACGCTGTATTCCAGATTTTTTCCACGCGTTAACGAACCACCACTCAGCCCCGTGGCGGTCAGAAAATTACCGGTGACATCTTCCAGGCCGATTCCCAGATCACCGGTCGCCTTATTGGTCAGCGTCAGACGGTCGTTGACCGGATCGTAGCTTGCCGTCACACCGGCGGTGGAGCCGTTGATCCGATCGATCACGTTTTGCAACGAATCCGTTCCCGCATCGAAACTGATCGATACGCCGTTGATCTTGAATTCGCCCGCCCCGGCTCCGCCATCGGTGATGGCCGTACTGAAATTGCCCGCAGCCAGGTTCAGGGATTTCTTGACCGACCCCAACGATGACCCACTGGTGATCGTTCCGGAGCCGTTGTTTTGCAGTCCTGCCGCTGATAGAAAATTGCTCGTGTCAGTCGCACTGCCGAGGATGATCTCGCCCGCGCTGGAAAGGGTCACCTTGTCCGTCAGCGAATCGTAGGATCCGGTGACCGTCCCGCCGGTGGCCGTGCTGATCTTGTCAAAGACGTCCTGCAGACTGTCGGTGGTCGCGATTGTGACCTGCTTGCCGTTGACGGCAAATGTTCCGGCGGTGACCGACGTCGAGAAAGCGGCGTCGCTCAACACGAGCGAGGAGACGTCGTTCGACGGACTAAGCTTGGCCCCGAGATTCGCGGCGCCAACCTGCACGGCTGAAGTTGCCAACTGGCCGATGTTAAAATTGTAGCTGCCGAGGGGCGCCCCGGATGTCGCGGTTGCACTCATCACCGTCGAATCACCAACCGTGCTGAGCCGGCGCCCAAAAAGGGTCGGATCGTTGAGCACCGTGACTTTGTTCTGGAGGACCTGAAGCTGCGTCCGTATCGCGCCGTAATCCGTACTCTGCTGCTCGATCTTGCTCTGGTCGGCCAGCAACGTCTGCTGCGGAGCACGCTCCACCTGCGCCAGTTGGTCAACCAAACTGCGCCAATCAAAGCCGGAAGCGAGGCCTGAAACACCGAGATCCATATCGCAAAATGATGTTAAGCAGTTCCCAATCCACCATTTATGGAGAAACCGCTGTTCCCTCTATCGGATGAACGCCGCCGGCCCTGAAGCGAAAATCTCGGACGTCGCAAAGCGCCGTCCGAGATGTGTTTACTCCGTTTTTTTTACTAAGCGAAACGATTACGCGAGTAACCGCAACGCCGACTGCGGAGTGGCATTCGCCTGGGCCAACATCGCCGTGCCTGCCTGAACGAGGATGTTGTACCGGGCAAAGTTGGTGCTTTCCTCGGCAACATCGACATCCTTGATGCGGCTGTTGGCGGCCGAGAGGTTGTCGCGCAGCACACCGAGCTGTTCGTTCGTGTATTGGAGACGCGAGACGTTCGCACCGACCGTCGCACGATCCGTGGCGAGCTGGGTGATCGCAGCCTTCACGTTATCCAACGCTGTCGCCGCGGTCGCGGTGGTGCTGATCGTGGAACCGGTTGCCGTGGTGTAGGCGCTGGCGGTCAAGTCGACGCCCGTGGCCGCAAACGCGCCACCTTCGCTGTCCTGGGTCACGTTCAACGTGCCGCCATTGAAGAGGCTGACGCCGTTAAAGTCCTTGGTCGCCACGTTGTTGACGTAGGCACCGAGGGTCGTGAACTCTGAGTTGTAGAGCGTGCGATCCGCGTCGGACTTGGTCACGTCCTGCGCGAGGATCGACAGTTCGGACATGCGGTCGAGGGCCTTGGAGACCTTCTGCATGAACCCGTCCTGCGTCTGGCTGAACGAGATGGCGTTGGTGACGTTGTTCTTGGCCGCGGTGGTACGATTGATTTGCGCATCAAACCGCATGGACACAGCCAATCCGGCCGCATCATCTTCTGGTGAAGTAATCTTCGAGCCAGAGGACAAACGGGCCAGGGATTTGGACAACATTGAGGACGATTCCGAGAGCAAGCGGGCGCTGCTCGAGGCCGATACATTAGTATTAATTACCATACTGAGACTCCTTCCATGAGTCACCCCCTGTCGGGGGCTTTTGTTCGTTTAACGGCATCCCTGCCGCGAGGCACACCTTGAACCGGGCGTGGGCCGTTTATCCCGTCTGACTCTTTGAGGCTGCCAGATTCCTGTCCTGAAGGACGTGTGAGCTATCGGCAACGGTCTTGAATGCTTTAGCCAACTTTTATGCGGAATTTGAAAAACTTTCGAATGTCCAACTTCGATGCGAACGCCGAAAAAACCGAGGCATTTCCGTTGGTTTTATCGTAATCCCGCCCAGCCAAAGGCTTGCTTGGATGACTTCTCAACACACCGCGTAGCACCGGGGTCTCATTTTGAGACACGGCCCGACGGTCGATTCTCCGCCGCGAATGATGGATTGCGCTGCGCCCGGCGCTGTGGGACAACCCGAGTGAACCCCCGAACCACCATGGCCCCATCAAATCGCCCACTCCACATCGTCACAGCCGCGACTCGCAGGAAATTTCTCCGCGGCCTGGGAACCGCCACCGCGTTTTTCACCGTTCGCGGCGCGTTTGCCGAAGCCTTGACCCTGACGCCCGCGCAAACCGAAGGACCGTTCTACCCCGACCACCTGCCACTTGATACCGACAACGACTTGTTGCAGATCAACGATGCGACCACTCCTGCGTTGGGGGAAGTGACCTATCTCAGTGGCCGCGTTCTGGATTCCCGTGGGGATCCCGTTCGCAATGCTCTCATGGAAATCTGGCAGGCGGACGCCCACGGGATTTACCGCCACACTCAGGATTCTGAAAACGGCCGACAGGAAAAGCGCGACCAGAACTTCCAGAGCTTTGGTCGTTTCCTCACCGGCAGCACTGGCGAATATCTTTTCCGCACCATCAAACCGGTCAAATATCCCGGCCGCACACCGCACATACATTTCAAGATCAAACGCAAGGGCCGCGAGCTACTCACGTCCCAGTGCTACATCCAGGGAGATCCCAACAACGAAAACGATTCGATCTACCTGGGCATTCGCGACCCAAAAGCACGGGCGGCCGTCACGATCCCATTTGTGCCATTGCCAGGCGCGGCAGCGGGCGAACTCTCAGCCAAATTGGATATCGTCCTGGGCCTGACTCCGCCGGCGTAATGGACCGATAATTTGAATCCGCGAACGGCAGTCTTCCGTCTGAAATCGCAATCCATTGTTGCCAAATGAAAGTGATCAACTTTTTCCGTTCTCACGTATTTGCCAAAACCGCTGCCGTCACTATGCTGATGGCGCTGACCGTGGCTAATCTTCATGCCGCTCCCACCGATGACGTTTATTCGCTCGGACCTGATTCCGCGCCGCACGACGGCGTTCCGGAGGGCAAGGTGATCGGCCCGCTCACGCTTGCCAGTCACGTTTTTCCCAACACCACCCGGCATTACTGGATTTATGTGCCGGCCCAGTACGACGCCTCCAAACCCGCCAGCCTGATGGTTTTCCAGGACGGCCATGCGTGGGTCGCACTCGATGGCGCGTATCGGGTGCCTTATGTTTTCGACAACTTGATCTACCGTCGCGAAATGCCGGTGACGATCGCTGTCTTTATCAATCCCGGTCACAAGCCCGATCAGCAGGAATCGTCCGCGTCCAACTGGGGCGACAGCATCAACAATCGCGGTGACGAGTACAACAAATTGGACGACAACTACACCAAGATGATCGTCGACGAACTGCTGCCGGTGATCAAAAAGGATTACAACATCTCCGACCGTCCGGAAGACCGCGGGATCGGCGGCGCGAGTTCGGGTGCAATTTGCGCGTTCACCGTCGCCTGGCATCGACCGGACCAGTTCGGCAAAGTGCTGAGCACGATCGGCAGTTTCACCAACATCCGCGGCGGCCACGTTTATCCCGACCTCATCCGCGACACCGAAAAGAAACCCATCCGCATTTTCCTACAGGACGGCACCAATGACAATCGCGGTCGCCGGCGCGGTGGGCAATATGACCCCAAATGGGACTGGCACGCGCAAAACATCAAAATGGTCGATGCGCTCACGGCGAAAGGTTACGACGTGAATTATTGCTGGGGCATCGGCACGCACTCGAACAAACAGGGCGGTGCAATGTTGCCGGAAATGCTCCGCTGGCTCTGGCGCGATTACCCACGCCCCGACGATCCGATGGACGACAGCAACCGAAAGCTGTTTGTTCCGTAACCGCACTCGCCGAGGTTGCTTTCAATTAGCGCCGGGAGGGACAGCATGTTGCTGTCCCAGACCTTCAACGGACGGCGTCACGCCGTCCCTTCCGTTTCAAATGAATTAGCGGTTGGACAATGACCGCCCATTCACGATCCGGGTCCGTCGGGAATTTCTGGCGAGGACGGTTCAACCACCGGCGGCGTGTTCGTTGCCGGTGCGTTCGTCACGCCGGTTAAAGGTTGGTTGAAAACTTCGGGCAAAACGACGATCGCGATCCGCCGGTTTTTTGCACGGCCCTCCACCGTTGAATTATCCGCCACCGGTTGAAATTCTCCGTTCGCCACGGCCGCAAGCCGCGACGGATTCACGCCTGCCTCGTCCACGAGAAACCTCACCGCCGCCAATGCCCGGGCCGACGACAATTCCCAATTGCTCGGGAACGGCGCCGTGTGGATCGGCACGTTATCCGTATGCCCGCTCACCTGAATCTGGCGATCGGGATATTGACCAAGCACCGCCGCGACTTTTCGCAAAACCTCCTGCCCTTCGGCCTTGATCACCGCCTGGCCGGAGTCGAACAAAACCCGATCCAGAATATTGAGCGTGAGCTTGCCCTGCAGCTCGGAGATCGTGATGTCTTTTGAAGCCAGCGCGTCGCGCATGTGCGCTTCAATATCGCTCTGGGCCGCCGCCGCCTCGTCCTTCGCGCGTTTCAACTCATCCGCCTCCGCCCGCAACTCCTTGATTGAATCCTTTGCCTTGCTCAACGCCATTTCAGCATCGAGCGTCGCCTTTTCCTTCGTCGAAATCTTCCGATCCCGCTGTGCGATTTCGTTCAGCAAAAGATCGTTGGCGCGCTTCTGTTCGATCAACGAATAGCCGGTCAGCACCAGCAAAGTGAGCAGAATCAAATAACCCGCGATCGTCCACATCGACGACGGCACCGACTCAATCTCCCGCGGCTCGATCGTCTCATCCGGCTCCGGTGTGTCGTCGGTGATTCGCTCCGCCTCCGGCTCTTTGAAAGGTGAGTTCTCTGGTGCCTGATTTGCCCAGCCACCACCACCCGGTTGAAATGGATTCTTGCTGCCCATGCTTTAACCGGCGGCAACTCTAGGCCAAGCCGCCCTGCCCGCCAGCGTTTTTGGAAACCGAAAAACGGTGACATGCAATGAACCGTGCCGATCTTGCCGCCACTTTTGAACTCACCGTAAAATCAATTTGCCAATCCCGTTCGCTCGATTGACCCGCCGTGCGCTTCCTTGCTAGAAACATTTGCATCATGCGTTTCGTATCACGACACCTTGCTTCACAATTTCCCGCGCTCACCGGTTGTTTGGTTGCGCTTACGATGCTGACGGGCACCCCGGCATTCGCCCACGCGCGGCTGACGAAATCCGACCCGAAGGACAAGGCGGAATTGAAAGCAGCCCCGAAGCAGGTCGAGATCTGGTTCAACGAACTGCTCGATGAAGGTTTCAACTATGTCGAAGTCTTTCCCGCCGCCGAAGTGAACCAGAAGAAACGCACCAACTTCGTCAAAGACGAACCGATTGTGGACAAGGCTGACCGCACCCATCTAATCGCCAAGCTCAAGGAACTGCCACCCGGTCAGTACGTGGTCGAGTATCGCGTCCTCTCGCTCGATGGCCACACCGCGCCCGGCCGCGTGAAATTTACGATTAGACCGGCCGAATGACCCGCAAATCAAATCACTCACGCACACTGTTAGCCAACGAACAAACTACGCCGTGCCATCCACATCACCAACTCCAGCTAATCAAGATGTTGCGAACCTGAATCTTTTGGCGGTGTTCCATTTCGTTGTCGGCGGATTGGGCTTTGTATGTGCCTGTATTCCATTGATTCACCTCGCTATTGGTATCGCCATAATCGTCGCGCCAGACCGAGTCTTTAAGAACAGCGAACCAGCACCAGTACTGGTGGGCTACCTGTTCGTGATTGTCGCGACTCTATTCATCCTTGTGGGCTGGACGGCGGCGATCTTCACCGCCGTGTCCGGATGGATGATCAAAAAGCGCCGACGACGTATGTTTAGCTTTGTTATGGGGGCGGTGCTTTGCATCTTTTTTCCGTTCGGAACGGTTCTCGGCGTATTCACGCTCATCCTTTTGAACAAGGAGTCGGTTAAGGCGTTGTACGACGGAGAAAGGCGGCCATGAACACGGCACGAACAAACACGAAGATCGAACGGGTCCGACATGAAACAATTGACGAGGAAAAAGAAAATCATCCTGCGGGTTTCACTGCTCGTGATTCCGCTTCTGCTCGTGGCCGGACTATTGATCGTGGGTCGCACGAGCGCCCCGACACCCTACGCCGTCCAGTCCGGTGACACCGTCTTTGGGATCTGCCAATCTCACGCTATCCGTCGTGACGATTTGATGAAGGCCAATCCCGATCTCAATCCCCGCAGACTGCACGTCGGACAAACTTTGATGATTCCGCACACGCCGTTGCTCATCCGTCTGGGTCGTAAAATGGATCGACTCGCCAGAAAAATCGGCTTCGACAATCCGCCATTTACCGATGCCGCCTACAAACTGACCCGCGAAGAAGCAGAATGAAACTGTTTGGCGAATCGAACCGTTGGTACTGTTGGCGCTGGAATTACATTTTAGATCCTTTTGGACGACCACACATCGGTACAGCCAAAAAGTCGCGCCTGGCCGAAGATGATTCCACAGACATGTCGACAATCTGTGTTCATCCGTGTCCATCTGCGGTTGCTCCCCTCCGCGCCTCCGCGGTGAATCCCCATCACACACAACCAATTGGCAATTCCCTCGAACGCGTGACATAGTGACCGCATGCCAGCCGCATCCAACGCCCGCGTCACCTCCATCGACGCGCTTGATGATTTCCGCGCGAAGTTGCTGGTCTACATCGAGCGCGCCCGACGGTTGCTCGATGATGTGAATGACGACGTGATCCGCACGCGCGTCTGGCTCCAGAGCGATCGCCTCCCGCATTGGAAAAAGCAGGTGTGGCTCAAGCAAAAGCAGCTCGCCATGGCCGACCAGGAATTGATGACCGCCCGACTCTCGGACATGCCTGAAGCTGTCCAGGCCCGGCGGTTGGTGGTGAATCGTTGCAAGGCGGCCCTGAAGGAAACGGAGGAACGCCTCGATCGCGTGAAGGAGTGGGTGAAGCGTTACGGCTCGTTTGTGGAACCCAAGACCAAGGTCGTCGTGCAGATGCGCCAGCTGCTCGACCACGATTTGATCAAGGCGCTTGCGTTCCTGGAAAATGCCGCCGCCACGCTCACCGATTACGCCGGCATTCGCAAAACCACGCAGCCCGCGGGCGATTCCGCTGGCGACCCGACAACCGCGAGTGACACATTGAGCCCGGACGGGTCCAATCAATCAAACACATGAGCACGAGTGGGAGCGGCGCGCGGTTGACCGCGTTGACAAAAAATCTGGAGGCCCAGTGGCGCCAGACGCGGCAGGTCTGGATGGATGCCAAGGCGGACGAATTCGAGCAGCGATTCCTGCACGAATTGGAAACCGTCGCCAACGTCACCTGTGCCGGCATCGACAACCTGGAGCAAATTCTCCGCAAACTGAAGGCCGATTGTGAGTAAACATTTGTCCGCCAAGGAAGCTCTGGACTGGCTGGACCGCGTCCGCGGTACGATCCAGGAATGCACGGCCATCGCCGACAAGCTGGACCAGGATTTCAACACCAACGCCGGCCGCACACGCCGCCAGATCGACAAGGAGATCGCCGCCTCGGAGGAGAGTCTCGCCGCGACGCTAAAGGGCGCCGAAACCACTCGTGACACACGCAAGAACGCGATCGGTTTCCGGCACGATCAAATGCAGCTGCGCATCCAGCAGGCGTACGAGCGCGCCCGCGAGAGCCGGCTGGCCGTCATCGAAGCCCACGAAGGCCGGCAGATCGCGCAGGTACAACGCGGGCTGCTGGCGATCACGCGCGAGATGGAACGCTTGCTCACCGAGTCTGATCAACACTTCGGCGATCTGCGCAAGGAACTCGACGCTGAGAAGGAACACGTCGCCCAGCTCGAGCATCAGGCCGCTTCCGCCGCCCGCGGTTATCCCAAATGGCAAAATCAATTTGCCCGCGCCGGATACGACGAAGGTGGCCCGCAGGTGGAACTACAGCAGACCACCGACGAGCTGAAAAAACAGATTGGCGAAGTGCGCAAGGGCATCGGCTTGCTGCGCCTCTCGCCACCCGTGTTTTTGTTCAGTTTGCTGCCGCCGTGGTTGCTGTTGCCGTTGTTGGTTGCCGGGTTTGCAGTCGCACCATTTGTTGCACCCATGATTTCGGCCGCCGCCTTCACATGGACTCAAACCGCAATCTGGGGTGGCGCCACGATCGGCGGCGTTGTTGTCTTATACGTTTTGGGATTGGCGCTGTCCGCCGGCACCGCGCGCAAACTTGCTCAAAATCTCGCTCGATTACGGCGATTGGAAGCGGCCACCGTCCAGGGTTTGGACGACGGCCAGAAGAATGCCCGGGAGCAACTGCGCGCCGACGCGGCCAAAAAATCGAAACCGCACAACGAACGATGGGACGCGATCAAGGCGGAAGCCGCACAAATGCGCGATTCATTGGAGGCACAAATGACGCAGCGACTGGACCGCGTCAATGCCTTGAACCAGCAGTTGCGCGACCGCAGCTTCGCCCGCGTGGAATCGGAGTTCGCCCAGCACACCGGCACGAAAACGAACGAGATCAATACCGCGCGCCAGTCGTTGGAACGCAATCGCGAGGAAAAATTGCGCGAGTTCGCGAACACGCAGCAAACCGGCTGGTCCGGCACCATCGAAAAGTGGCAGTCGGTTTTGAGGGAAGCCTACGCCGCCTTTGACCAGGCGCGATCTACCGCCGCCGTCGAGTTCCCGGCGTGGACCGATCCGAAGTTGACCCAATGGTCGCCGCCCACGGTGTTTGCCGGCGCCGCGCCGATCGGCACGTTGTCCGTCGATCTCGCAAAACTGGCCGGCACGTTGCCCGCCGATGAAAGGCTCAAACTACCCGGTCCGAAAAATTTTGAAGTGCCCCTCCTGCTGACGTTTCCCGGAAGCGGCGGCGTGCTGTTTGAATTGAAGGACTCCGGTCGCGAGCAGGCGATCGCAAATCTGAACGATCTCGTGCTGCGGTTGCTTTCCGTCGCGCCGCCGGGTCGCGCGGTCTTCACCATTCTCGATCCGCTCGACCTCGGCCAGAGTTTTGCCGGACTGATGCACCTCGCGGATCACGAGGAACGCCTCATCAACCAGCGTATCTGGACCCAGCCCGAGCATATCGAGCAACGGCTCGCCGACATCAACGAGCACATCGAGAAAGTCACCCAGCTCTACCTGCGCAACGAGTTTGAAACGATCGCGGACTACAACGAGCAGGCCGGGCGCATCGCCGAGCCGTATCATTTTCTGGTGATCGCGGATTTCCCGACGAACTTCACCGACCTCGCGGCGCGCCGGTTGATGAGCATCGCGGCAAGCGGTCCGCGTTGCGGCGTTTACACGTTCGTTCATTGGGACACGCGCAAACCCTCGCCCAACGAATTTGTGCCGGATGATTTGCGAGCCGCGAGTCTGTGTCTCAAGGCGCGCGGCAATCAGTTCTTCGTTGCCGATCGTCCCACCGACGGGCTGCAGCTCCAACTCGAGTCGCCACCCGCCGCCGATTTCGTGACGGACTTTTTGCAACGCGTCGGCAAGGCGAGCCTGGATTCGAATCGCGTGGAAGTTCCCTTCACCGATGTGGTTCCCGCCGAAAACGAAATCTGGTCACTCGAGTCAACGAACGAACTGCGTGTGCCGATCGGTCGCACTGGCGCCACCAAATTGCAGCAACTCGCGCTCGGCAAAGGCACCAAACAGCACGTGCTCGTCGCGGGCAAAACAGGTTCCGGCAAGTCCACGTTGTTCCACGTGATGATCACCAACCTCGCCCTGTGGCATTCGCCGGATGAGGTGGAATTTTACCTCGTCGATTTCAAGAAAGGCGTCGAATTCAAATGCTACGGTACGCACAAATTGCCGCATGCGCGCGTCGTCGCGATCGAGAGCGACCGCGAATTTGGGCTCAGCGTTCTGGAACGGGTCGATGAGGAACTTCGGCGGCGTGGCGATCTCTTTCGTCAACTCGGCGTGCAAGACGTCGCGGGCTTCAAAAAAGCGGCACCCGGCCAGCCCCTGCCGCGCACATTGCTGATCATTGACGAGTTCCAGGAATTCTTCACCGAGGACGATCGCGTGTCGCAGACCTCGGCGCTGTTACTCGATCGACTGGTGCGCCAGGGCCGTGCGTTCGGCATTCATGTGTTGCTCGGTTCACAAACTCTGGGTGGCGCCTACACGCTCGCCCGCACCACGCTCGGTCAAATGGTGATCCGCGTTGCGCTCCAGTGCAACGAAGCCGACGCGATGCTCATCATGGAGGATGATAATCCAGCACCGCGGCTGCTCTCGCGACCGGGCGAAGCCATATACAACGACGCGGCCGGATCGGTGGCGGGAAACAATCCGTTCCAAATCGTCTGGCTCGCCGACGACGTGCGCGACGAGTGGTTGAGCCGCGTGCGCGAACATGCCGAGGCCACCGGCAAACCGACGGCGACACCGGTCGTGTTCGAAGGCAACGCGCCCGCCGACGTGAATGACAATCCGTCGCTCCTCGAAACCATCCATCATCCCGCAAACGCTGCGCCAGCCACGCCCCGTTTTTGGTTGGGAGCACCGAATTCTATCAAAGGTCCGACGGAAGTTTCCTTCGAACGACAGAGTGGCCAGCACCTGTTGTTGATCGGTCAACGCGACGAAGCCGCCCTTGCGCTGCTGGGACTTGGCGCCCTCACGTTGGCTGCGCAATATCCGCCGGCCGGCGCGCGCTTTGTCGTGCTCGATGCGCTCCCAACGGATTCGAGCCAACGGAAGTTTTTGGAAAGCGTCGTTCAACCGATGCCCCATGACGTGACGTTGGCCGGCATTCTTGATATCGATGCCGCGATGACCGATCTCCACGCAGAATTTGAACGACGATCGGACCCAACCAGTGCGGCTACCGCTCCCGCCGTGTTTGTCATTGTAAACGGTCTCCAACGGTTCAAGGCGTTGAAGCTCGAAGACGAATTCAGCTTCGCGCTCGATGACGCCGCTCCCAAAGCCGTCAGCCCCGGCACTGTGTTCAACAATCTGATCAATGAAGGAGCCGATCGCGGCATGCACCTGCTGGTCTGGTGCGATACCTGGAACAATCTCAATCGTCAGCTCAATCGCAAGGCGATCAGCGAATTCGAGTTGCGCGTCTTATTCCAAATGAGCGCCACCGATTCGGCCTCGTTGATGGACTCGGCGGCGGCCGGCAACCTCGGCCTGCATCGCGCGATTCTCTACAACGCCCAGGCCGGCACCGCCGAAACCTTCCGCCCGTATGCTTTGCCGGACAATGGATGGATTGAATCTGCCGTTGAAAATCTGAAAGCGGAACCCACGCAGGTGTAGTTTGCCGAGTTCACAAACTCAATGGATGACGAGAAGATCCAGATGCGCCGCGCCCGTTCGGGAGTAGATTTCCCGAGTGACCATCACGCCTTCCCTCTTCGAAGCATTCCTCAAGTGCCCGACCAAATGCTGGCTACGATTATAGGTGGGACGCCAACCGGCAACACCTATGCCGAATGGGTCGAGACCGAAAGCGAATCCTATCGAACCAACGCGGCCAGGCGCTTGATCGATTCTTCGGCAACCGATGAGTCCAACCCACGAACATCTGGCAGCCCACGCGAGGAGTCCCAATATTCCACTCACGAGTTGAAGACTGCCAAATGGCGCCTCGCTGTGGATGTGCCGGTGCGAACAACGGATCGGGGCGCGGACAGCCTCGTCCGCGAGTCTCCACCGAATCAAGAAACACCCGGACTCAGCGGTTCGCGGCTTCAACCTGGTAGCAGCGGACGTGAGTCCGCTCCATCTGCTTCCCAAGATAGTGAGAGCCGACTCACGTCGGCTGCTACGAACTTGGAATCCCACATTCACGCCGTCGAGCGCGTACCATCCCCAAGGCGGGGCAAGGCGACGCAATTCATACCGATCCGTTTCGTTTATTGGGGCACAGACGCCAAGCGGGCGGCGCCGGGAGAGGAGCGGCGCGTCAAGATCCCAATTTCCCCAGCGGATTCCAAACGCGCCCGAAGCCAAACCCGGCGAAGTGGCTTTCATTGCGCGTGGCGAACTCGGTCACTCCATGGTGTCGCAAAGTTAGCGCAAGGCGGGCGTCGAAAATCACCCGTCGTCCAAGATTCGGTTGGCCGGCCCAGCGCCACACTTCATCCATAGCGCGAGCGGTTTCGCCCGGCAGGTCAATCAACTGCCAGGTTGGATGCTGGCGAAACGGCTGGATGACTGATACTGCATCAGCCGGATCGAGCGGGTTGCGAAAAACTGCAGGATTGCGGAGCAAGACGTAAAGCTCGACCAGCACGAGTTCGCAAACAGCCACCGCGCCGGACGTCGTCGGCAGCGCCTCGAAAAAGCGGCGGGCATCCTCGTATTCCGCACAGTCCTGGTTCAGTGAATACAGGAGGAGATTGGTGTCGAAGGAGATCATGACGACTCAATCGTCCGCCTCGTTTGCCAGCAGGCGCCAGTCTTCCACAGGCTTCTGAAAACCTCCGAGATGGCGGCCTTCGGGAAATTGCCAATCGCCATTTGTCCGTGGTCCCGGCAACGTTTGGCGAAGCACCATTTGTTCAGCAGCCTGGCAGAGCACTTCCGGCACGGTCAAACGCAGTTTCGCCGCAAGGCTTTCGACCTGGCTGTAAACGCCGTCTGGCAGTGGCACTTCGGTCATTTTCATGCACACAAATTACTGCGTGTCCCAATCTCCGGCAAGACCGCGGTTGTCGGAACAACGCTGGTTTCACGATCGCCAAACCTGAAAATACATGGGGGTGGAATCTTTGGAATTCCTCCGTTCCGGGACAAAGGGCATTCACGCCTTCGCGGCAAGCGGGCGCAGGCGGCACGTGTCTTCGTCGCAACCGATGTAACAAGGCTCACTTCAATTTCCCGGGATGAAT
Source organism: bacterium (assembly GCA_016124235.1). Taxonomy (GTDB): domain Bacteria; phylum Verrucomicrobiota; class Verrucomicrobiia; order Limisphaerales; family RI-55; genus RI-55. Next base: position 95,047 of record WGOC01000014.1, read on the forward strand.
CTCAAAACTCGCCCATTTTCCACGGCCGGTCAAATCACCGCGATCACCGCATTTCCGGATTTTCATTTTGAGCCTCCTCACGTCGGCTGCTACGAAATCTCGGCCTGCATCGCTCGATTCTCTACAACGCCCAGGCCGGCACCGCCGAAACCTTCCGCCCGTATGCGTTACCGGACAGTGGGTGGATCGAAGACGCCGTTGGAATAAAAGTGAACGCATAGTCGCCGCCACATTCAGATCGCGACATCTTCGCTGATTTCATGCCGGTCCGTTCTCTCCAATCGTGCACGTGGCGTGCTAAAGAACGCCATCCCCAACACCACCGGTCCCAACCGTCCGACGAACATCAACGCAATGATGATCCCTTTCCCAATCGGGGTCAGCGAGCCGGTAACGCCTCTGCTCAAACCGACTGTTCCCAACGCGGACGCGCATTCAAACATCTGGTCGGCGAGCGGTGCGGATTCCACCAATGCGAGGCAGTAGATTCCCGCCGCCAGCGCGAGAAGGTAGAACACGAGATTGGCAACGGCCGCCCGCATCCGGATCTCCGGAATGACGCGCCCCAGAAAAGTTGTCTTATTGCGGCGTCGCAAAACGCTCATCATTTCCGCCCACACCGCGGTCAACGTTGTCGTCTTCAACCCGCCGCCGGTGCCGGACGGTGAGGCTCCAATGATCATCACGATCGTCAGCAGGAAGGTTGAGCTGGCTCCCAGTTTGCCGATCGGAATCGTATCGAAGCCTACCGTGGTGCTTGCTGTCATCACTTGAAAGAGAGAGGTCATCCAGCGTTCCCCAACTGGAAGCGATCGCACCGTGGGTTCATCCACGAAGAACAAAACCGTTCCGATCAACGAAATCCAAAACGTGCTCAACATGATCACCTTTGAAGTCAGCGTGAGATGCGGTTTGCGATGGCGGATGGTTTTCCAAACGTCGTTGATCACAATGAACCCGATCGCACCAAGATAGCTCAGCACTGAAATCACAACGTTTAACCAAACGTCGCCGCGATAAGACTCGAAGCTGTCGTTGAAGAGACCGAAACCCGCGGTGCAAAAAGCGCTCACACTATGAAAGATCGACTGCCAGATTGGCGAAGCGACTCCGTGCGCCCGAAAAACCGGAACCAGAGCGACCGCGCCCAACGCTTCGATGATGAAAGTGAACACCACAATGACCTTGAGAAAATCACGCACCTGAAATCCATCCGGCAGGCTGAGCGCGGTTGTGCCCATTCGTTCCCGCATCGGCGACAATCCGCCGGACACGGCCAGCACCACGAACGAACTGATTGTCATGTAGCCGAGTCCACCGAATTGAATCAGCATCATGACGGTGAATTCTCCAAACCAGTTGTAAGCGTCGGAAGTGCTGATGGTAACGAGCCCGGTCGTCGAAACGGCTGACGTGGAGGTGAACAAATGATCCAGCCACGTGCCGGAACCATCTTGATGGGCAAACGGCAGGCACAGGACCAGCCAGCCGAAGATAATATAGGAACTGTATCCGAGAATCAGGAGGTGAATGGAATCCAGTTCAACCAGCCAACCGAGAAAACGCCGCCAGGGCGACGATGCTGAGGTATTCATTTGTCTGCACAACCAAGCGACGCGGACAAAACGGTCGCAAACCGTTGATCGCGTCGGATTATGTTGGGGAGACCATGTTCGACCGGCACCAGCCGACCGCAGAGGATCGCCCTTCCAAATGCCTGCGAGGTTAGCTGACGGGCTGGGCCTTGGAATTGGCCCCTCTCGCGGTCACCCGCGATCGTGCGCCCCGTCCCGGATCGCTCCGGGATTTTGGGTCCCCCGCGCCGGCACCAAGGAAGTGACGCCGGCTTCGGCTGCGTGGCGACGCTTCTCGCGCGAGTCCTCACCGTTGTCAATAGCGATCAATTTGTCGCCGCCGGGCACGGGCAATCGCATTTTCGACGAAAGGGTCCTGATACGAAACACTTGGCAACACAATTAACCTCGTTCGCCAACCGTGCGAATTGTCCATTTCCCAAGGCGCCTGACATTCACTAACTTCCCGGCGCGCGATGTCCGACTCCCGTTTCGATGAACTGAAAAAAATGCTGCCCCAGGCCATGTTGCCGGACTGGATGCGGCTCGGCGCGCGCGCGATTCGGCTGTTCCGTGATCGTCATCATCTGGCCAAACACGAAGCGCTGCTCGATCGTTTGTTCGCGGAAGTCCATGCGTCGATCGAACTCCGCCAGGCGCGTCTGGCAAACCTTCCGCAGATTTCCTACCCGGCTGAGTTGCCGATTTCCCAACGTCGCGAAGAAATCATCGCCGCCATTCGCACGCATCAAGTCGTGGTCATCGCCGGCGAGACGGGCTCCGGCAAAACGACGCAGATCCCCAAGATGTGTCTCGACGCCGGTTTGGGAATCGAAGCGAAAATCGGCTGCACGCAACCGCGTCGCGTCGCGGCCTTGTCGATTTCGCGCCGGATTGCCGAGGAACTCAGCGTCGCGTGGGGCCGCGAGGTCGGTTGCAAGATCCGTTTCGATGATCGCTCCAGCCCGGAGACGTACATCAAGCTCATGACCGACGGCATCCTGCTCGCCGAAACGCAGGGCGATCCAGACCTCTCCGAATACAACGCGATCATCCTCGACGAAGCGCACGAGCGCAGCCTGAACATCGATTTTCTCCTCGGCTATCTGAAGACGCTGCTCGCGCGCCGGAAGGATCTGAAATTGATCGTCACGTCCGCGACCATCGACACCGAAGCGTTTTCGCGACATTTCGACAATGCGCCGATCATCGAGGTCTCCGGCCGCGTTTATCCAGTCGAAGTGATCCATGCGCCGAATGGTGACTGGTCGAAGGCGTTGCTCGAAACGCGTCGTGAGCGTAGTAGCAGCCGAGGTGACGAGGCTCACTCCAACGCGGAACGCGGAGTGCAGATTTCGGACTCCAAAAATTCGAGTCCCCTAACGTCGGGTTCTACGAGTCCGGCCAACAGCGAAGACATCGATTACATCTCCGCCGCCATCCAAGCCACGGAACAAGTGGTGTTCGAAACGCACGCCGGTGATGTCTTGATCTTCATGCCCGGCGAACGGGACATCCGCGAAGTCCGCGATCAACTCGACGGCCGATTCGGCGGCGAGGTCGAAGTCATCCCGCTCTTTGGCCGGCTCAGCGCGGGCGATCAGCAGAAAGTTTTTGCGCCCTCGCCAAGACGCAAAATCGTCATCGCCACGAACATCGCCGAAACATCGCTGACCATTCCGGGAATACGCTATGTCATCGATGCGGGGCTTGCGCGCATCAGCCGATACAATCCGCGTACGCGGACCAAACGCCTGCCGATCGAGCCCGTTTCGCAAAGCAGCGCCAACCAGCGCAAAGGCCGCGCCGGGCGCGTCGAGGCCGGCGTTTGCATCCGGCTCTACCCCGCCGACGATTTCGAAAGCCGGCCACCGTTCACACAGCCCGAGATTCAACGCGCCAACCTCGCCGAAGTTATTTTGCGCATGAAGGCGTTTCGGCTCGGCGACATCGAAACCTTTCCGTTCGTGCAACCGCCCAGCCCAAATGCGATCAACACCGGTTACGCGTTGCTTCAGGAGTTGGGCGCGCTCGACAGGGATCGCGAACTCACTTCGCTCGGCCGCGATCTCGCCCGGTTGCCGATTGATCCCACACTCGGTCGCATGTTGTTGCAATCGCAACAGGAGCATGCCGCGCGCGAGCTGTTGATCATCGCCGCCGGCTTGAGCATCCAGGATCCCCGCGAACGTCCGCTCGATCAGAAGGACGCCGCGACCGCCGCGCACAAACGTTTCAACGACCCCAAGTCCGACTTCCTCGCGCTGCTCAACATCTGGAACGCTGTTCACGAACAGTGGGAATCGCTGCGATCGCAAAACCAGCGGCGCAAGTTCTGCAAACAAAACTTCCTCTCCTACCTGCGGATGCGCGAGTGGCAGGACCTGCACGCGCAATTGCACAACGCGCTCGATGATCTGGGCACGCTCAAGCTCAACGAAAGCAACGCCGCGTACGAGGCGATTCATCGCTCGATCCTCGCCGGATTGATCGGCCACATTGCGCAGCGCGAGGATCGCAATGCCTACAAGGGCATCGGAAATCGCTCGCTCACGATCTTTCCCGGATCAGTCCTTTACGAACGCGGCGAGCCGCAGCGAAAGAAGCTCGCCAAAGGTGCCAAACCGCCGCCCGCACCAAAGTCAAATCAACCCCGCTGGGTCGTCGCCGGTGAAATCGTGGAAACGTCGCAGCTTTTCGCGCGGACGGTGGCGGGCATTGATCCCCAATGGATTTTTCAACTCGCGCCGCATTGTTGCAAACTTACCCATGTGAATCCGCATTGGAGCGCGAGCGCCGGCCGCGTGCTGGCGGAGGAAGTGGTTTCCCTTCACGGGCTCGAAGTGCAACGCCGCAAGGTCGCCTACGGCAACGTCAACCCGGCTGAAGCCACGGCCATTTTCATCCGTGCGGCATTGGTTGAAGCCGAACAGGAATCGGCCGACCTCGAGCGCACGCCGCGAAACGTGGTGCGCCATCGTCACGCCGACAAAACTGATCTGGACGATGCCACCAGTCCGCAATCTGAAACCCGCAATCCGCGGTTGCGATTTCCGTTCCTCGAACACAATCGCGCCGTCCGGCAAAAGATCGAAAACTGGCAGACCCGCGTCCGGCATTACGGCCTCGTCGATCTGGATCAGGCGCTTTGCGATTTCTACGGCAAACATCTGACCAACGTTTCTTCCTTCCACGATCTGAATCGTTGGTTGCGCGATCACCCGCAACCGGACGTGCTGCAAGTGACGGAACACGAGCTTATTGGCGATCAGCAACTCCACTATGACGCCTACGCGTTTCCGGATGCGGTTCCCGTTGGCGGCCAACCGGTGGCCGTCTCTTATTCCTACGCGCCGGGCGAGGAACACGACGGTGTCACGATCAAGCTTCCCTTCACAGTTGCACAATCAGCTTCGGCGGCCGTGATCGAATGGGCGGTGCCTGGTTTGCGCACGGAGAAGATCACCGAGTTGCTGCGGTCGCTGCCGAAATCCCTTCGCCGGGAGCTGCAACCCTTCCCGCCAAAGGTCGAGGAAATCGTCCGCGATTTTCAACCGGAAGGACGATCTTTCGTCGAAGACCTTGGTCGTTTCATCCATCGGCGCTACGGCGTGGAGATTCCGACTTCCGCCTGGCCGGATGACGCCATGCCGCGGCACTTGCGCGCGCGCGTCGAGATCGTCGGGCCGGATCAACGAACGATCGGTGCCGGTCGCGATTTGAATCAACTTCGTGCGGACCTCGCTGACAAGGCGCCCAAGTCTGGAGCCGCGCCCCAATCGCGCGCGTGGCAATCCGCCGCCGCAAAATGGGAACGCCTCGACATCGATGGTTGGACCTTTGGCGATCTGCCGGATCGCATCACGATCACCGAAGGGCCGGGACTGCCGGTCTACGCCTGGCCCGGTTTCGCCGTGGAGGACGGCGCTGTTCACGTGAAACTTTTTCCAACCGCGGAATCACGATCGACCTCCAGCGTTGCAGGCGTACGCCGGTTGGTGGAGCTCGCCATTCACAAGGATCTCGCCTGGCTCGAAAAGGATCTGCGGGCACTCGCCAAACTGCAAAACCTGTATGCCCCGATCGGCGATCTCGATGAACTGCGCGAGACCGCCATGGAAAATGCGCGGCGTCATGTTTTGCCTGATGATGGCCTGCCCGCTCTCTCCGAAAAATATTTCAATCAGGCGGTCGATGAAGCGCGCGAAAAACTAACTGGTCTGGCTCAACGGCTGATCGATCGGGTGCGGGAGATTCTCGAACTGCGGCAACAGGTTGTCCAACGTATCGGCGCGTCGGCCACCGTCGCGATCAAGAAACCTTCCCGAACCCTTTCCGATTTCAGCCAGCTCGATCAGTTGACAGCAAAGCCGAAGGCCGCGCCCACATCGCCCGTCGCCGGCGAACTGGAAACGTTGTTACCGGCGCGATTTTTGGAGAGCGTTCCCTTCAGCCGACTCGATCACCTGCCGCGCTACTTGAAGGCATTATTGCTTCGCGCCGAACGCGCTTCCTTGAACCCACCCAAAGACCGCGAGAAAGCCCAGGCCGTCGAACCCTACGTCGCAGCCCTCAAACAATGCGCGGCGAAGAAAAGCATTTCATCCGACGCCCAGTCCGTTTTGGAAGAATTTCGGTGGATGGTCGAGGAATTCAAAGTATCCACCTTCGCGCCCGAACTCGGCACCGCCATAAAGGTTTCCGCAAAACGATTGGACGAAAAACTGGAGAAGCTGCGTTCACTTCTTTGAATGGCCCGAGGAGTCTTTGATCCGAACCCACGCCCTCACGCGCTATGGCGATCGGAGGCGGTAGTATCGGGTGGAATGATTTGACGACTCCGGATCGCTGAAGATGGACGAGCCGTCGGTCAGCGTGTTGGTGCTGACTGCGGTCCAGTTGGAACTGGTCAAATCCATCGCGGCCTCCACCACAACGACCAGATTGCTGGTACCGGTGATGGTGAAACCAAAAGGATTCGCCGGCGAGGTGATTTGCGGTGTGGGATTCCAGAGCGCCGTAGGTCGGCCCGCAAGCGTTGCCGTCCATCCGGTGGTGCCGGGCAGGAAGTATACGATGGCATTAGTCGCTGTGTTGAACGCAAAATCGGAGACTAAAGTCGGAGCGTTCCCCAGAAAAACGACACTAGAAAGGCTCGTGCAGCCATCGAAGGCAAGAGATCCAATCTTTGAAACGGTGTCGGGGATAGTCACGCTCGTCAGGTTGGTGCAACCAGAGAATGCAAAATCCCCAATTCCGACGATTCCGTTACCAATCGTGACGCTCGCAAGGCTCGTGCAGCCATCGAAAGCATTGTTGCTGATGCTGGTGATGCTACCCGGAATCCTCACACTGGTCAGGCTGGAACAGTTCCAGAACACACCTACCCCAAGACTTTTGAGGCTCTCAGGAATTGCCACGGTCTGCAGGCTCGTGCATCCTTGAAACGCATCACTGCTTATGCTGGTGACGCTGCTGGGAATCGACACATTCGTGAGGCTGCTACAGCGAAAGAACAGGGCATTTGCGATGTTGGAGATACCGTCAGGAATTGTCACGCTCGCGAGGCTGGTGCAGTCGAAGAAGGCAGAACTCCCGATGCTGGCGACTTTGTCTGGGATCTCAACGCGCACTAGGTTGGCGCAGCCATAGAATGCATTTCCACCAATCGTGGTGACACTCTCGGGAAACACAAAGTTCGTTAGGTTATAGCAGCCGTAGAACGCAGAAGTTCCTACGCTGATGACGCTCCTGCCAAGCGTCACGCTAATCAAGCTTGCGCAATTCCGGAACGCACCGACCGAAATGTTGGTGACGCTGTTGCCGATCGTCACCTCCTTAAGGGTGGTGCAGTCCTGAAACAAACCGTCGCCGATGCTAATGACGCTGTCGGGGATCGTCGCGCTAATCAGGCTGGTGCAAGATACAAACGCCGAGACGCCGACGTTGGTGACGCTCTCGGGGATCGAAATGCCAGTCAGGCTGCTGCAATATGAAAACGCACCCTCTCCAATATCGGTGACTACTTCACCAAGGTCTGCGTACGTCAGGTTTGTGCAGCCAGTGAACGAATAAGCACCAATTGTAGTTGCGCCATCGCCGATCGTTAAGTTCGTCAGAGAGGTACAGTAACCAAATGCAACATTCCCTATGCTGGTGACACTATCGGGAATGGTTACGCTCGTGAGGCTCTTACAATACTGGAATGCGGTGGCCCCTATTTCAGTTACACTGTTCGGGATCGTCACGGATAACAGGGCCCCGCAGTTTTCAAAGGTTGCGACCAAAATGTTGGTGACGTTGATGCCAATCATCACGCTTAGAAGGTTGGTACATTCATCGAAGGCAGAGTGCCCGAGGCTGGTAACGCTGTCGGAGATGTTCACGTTTGTCAGGCTGTGGCAGTTGGCGAATGCGGAGTCTTGGATGCTCGCGACGCCATCGGGGACTGTATAGCTTCCCTGCCTGCCCCCAGGGCAGACAACAAGAGTCGTCTGCGCGCCGTCGAATAGTATTCCGTCGACACTGTGGTAATTGGGGTTGAGAACTTCAACTGCGATGTTGGTCAAGCTGGCACAGTCGTAGAATGCGTAATTTGAAATGTTTGTTACGCTGTTGGGAATCATCGCACTCGCAAGATACGGGCAATGCGCAAATGCACTTTGGCCCAGGGTGGTAACACCGTCTGGAATAGTCACGCTCGTCAGGCCGGTTTTTGTGTTGAACGCAGCAAATCCAATGGCTGTGACGGGCAAACCGTTGATGGTGTCGGGAATGACCACATCGCCGCCGGCCCCGGTGTAATCAGTAATGGTGACCGAACAGTCGTTGACGGTATAGGTGTAATCCAAAGCTCGGGCGGAGACCGGGAGCAACAGAAGCAGCGCCCAGAGCATCCGGCTGATCACGGGGCTGACGACGCAGTCTGGCTGCCCGGCCGTTTGGGCAGAGTTCACGTGATCGGACGCGAGGGTGACCACCCGACTGAGCAACGCAACCATCAGTCGGTCGGAACGATCGTCATTCAACGGGCGAATCTGATAATTCTCCATGTGACGTCAGGATTCTAATCTTCGCTTTCCGCCCAGTGCAAGAGCTTGTGCCGCTTGTGGATGATTGACTCCGCGTCGGAGCCTTGCCACGGTCTTCACATGATCCCAGTGAATCGCATTTCCCGATGGGCCAAACCGGTCGGCCTGTCGCTCGTGGCTGGTTTGACCTTTTGCGGATTAAACGCCCGTGCCGACTGGCCGGACTTTCGCGGTCCAAACGGCGACGGCCACGCGCCCGGCAATCACAACCTCCCACTCGAGTGGAGCGAGACCAAAAACGTCGTCTGGAAAACGGCGATCCCCTTCAAGGGTTGGTCAACTCCCGTCATCATGAACGGCCAGATCTGGCTCACCACCGCCACACCGGAAGGACACGATTACTTCGCCGTCTGCGTAGATGAAAAGTCCGGCAAAATTCTGTTCAACGAAAAAGTCTTTCACAAGGACCACCCGGAACCGCTCGGCAATGGCGCTTCCATGAATTGTTACGCCACGCCTTCGCCGGTGATTGAAGACGGTCGCGTTTACGTTCATTTCGGCAGTCCCGGGACGGCCTGTCTCGACACCAAAACCGGCAAGGTGCTTTGGCAGCGCGACGACCTTCCTTGTCGCCATTATCGCGGCGCATCGTCATCGCCGGTGCTTTTTGAAAACCTCGTGATCCTCACGTTTGACGGCGCCGACCTGCAGTATCTCGCGGCGCTGGACAAGGAAACCGGCAAAACCGTTTGGAAGACCGATCGTTCCGTCGCCTGGAATGACGAAGGCTCAAACGATCCGATGGTTCGCGACGGTGACCATCGCAAATCCCACGGTACGCCGCTCATTGCCCAAGTGGATGGCAAACCGCAGTTGATCAGCGTCGGTGCCAAGGCGTCTTACGGCTATGACCCGCGCACCGGCAAGGAACTGTGGCGCGTGGAATACAACGACTGGTCCAGCGCGCCGCGTCCCGTGATGGACAACGGTCTCGCTTACATCGTCACCGGATTGACCAAAAAGGAGATGTGGGCCGTTGATCCCACCGGCCACGGCGACGTCACCGATTCGCACGTCAAATGGAGCGTTCGAAAAGGCATCGGCAAGTACGCGTCACCGGTCATTGTGGATGGCTTGCTTTATACCGCGGTCGACGAAAGTTTCGTGACCTGCCTCGACGACAAGACCGGTGACGTCGTCTGGAATGAACGCATCGGCGGCCAATACGCCGCGTCGCCGATCTACGCGGACGGCCGCATCTACTTCTTCAGTCAGGACGGCACCTCTACCGTCATCAAACCCGGTCGCAAGTTGGAGGTTCTCGCCAAGAACCAACTCGACGACGGTTTCATGGCCTGCCCGGCGGTGGATGGAGACGCCCTTTATCTCCGCACCAAAACGCACTTGTACCGGATCGAGAACAAGTAGGCCGAGGCGTTTTCACTGCTTCCGTACGTAAAATGAGCCGGACTTGGTTGCCCGGCTCATTTTTGTTTTTGCGACTATTGTTGCAGCGCCGCCTTGCGTGCCGCCGCTTCGATGGCGAGTTGTTCCTCGCTTTGATCCGCAAACGACCAGCCGGTTTTCAAACCCAGCACAAACCAGCCAATCCCCACGGCGCCGCACGCGAAAATCGTGTCTCCAATCACGCGCAGCCAGCGGAGATTTTGAAGCAGCGGTTGTTGCAGGAACTCGGCCGAGCGCGCGTACCACATTCCGTGTTCGACGCTCGCCCAGGTTTGCAGCAGACCAACCGGCAACAGACTCACGAGGACCATCAACGCCAGGCCGACGTTCAGTGACCAGAAGCTGAATGCGAGCGTGCGCGATTTCCAATGTTCCTGCCGTGTGAGGCCGCGCAGGCAGAAAAGCATGAGGCCGATGCCGAGCATGCCGTAGACGCCGAAAAGCGCGGCGTGACCATGCACCGGCGTGGTGTTCAAGCCCTGCATGTAATACAGCGCGATGGGCGGATTGATGAGGAAACCAAACAAACCCGCGCCCACGAGATTCCAAAACGCGACGGCGACAAAGAACAGGATCGGCCATCGATACGCCGCCACCCATGGACGGGCCCGGCTGAGCGTGAGGTTTTCATACGCTTCAAATCCGATCAGGACCAGCGGCACGATTTCCAGCGCACTGAAGGATGCACCGAGCGCCAGCACCGCGGTTGGCGTTCCGCTGAAATACAAGTGGTGCATCGTGCCCAGAATGCCACCGGCCAGAAAGATGATCGTGGAAAAGATCACGGCCGACGTGGCACTGCCGATCTTCAACAAGCCCATCCGCGTGAACAGGAAGGCGATCACCACGGTGGCAAACACTTCGAAGAATCCTTCCACCCACAGGTGCACCACCCACCAGCGCCAGTATTCAGCCATCGCGAGATGCGTTTGCCGTCCCCACATGAGACCCGCGCCGTAGAACAGGCCGATGGCCGCCGACGCGATGATGAATAAGGTCAGCAGATGCCGGTTCGGGCTCGGATTTTTGATCGCCGGCCACAACGCGCGAACCATGAGAAACAACCAGACGAACAATCCGACAAACAGGAAGATCTGCCAGAAGCGGCCGAGGTCCACGTATTCGTAACCTTGGTGGCCAAACCAGAAGTTGGAAACGTAACCAAGCTTCTGTTGCACGCCCAGCCATTCACCGGCGAGCGAACCAACCACAATGATCAACAGACACGTGAACAGGAAATTGATGCCGAGCCGTTGTCCCTTGGGTTCATAGCCGGAAACAGCCGGCGCCACAAACAGACCGGTCGCCAGCCAGGCGGTCGCGATCCAGAAGATCCCCAACTGGGTGTGCCACGTGCGCGCCACCGAATACGGCAGCCACTTGCTCAGCGGAATGCCGAAGAAGCCGTCGCCTTCGACACCGTAGTGCGCCGTGATCGCGCCGAGACCGACTTGTGCCACCATCAGTGCCGCGACGATCCAGAAATATTTCAGGGTCGCCTTCATCGACGGCGACGCCCGCAACGCGAGCAACGGATCTCGTGCGGGCAAATCATCGGGCTCCTCTTCCTCTTTGTGACGTTGCACCGCGAAATACCAGACCAGCGTGCCGACACCCGCCAGCAGAATGACAAAGCTGGCCACCGACCACACGATGATCGAACTCGTCGGATGATTGTCGATCAGCGGTTCGGCTGGCCAGTTCTGCGTGTAAGTGATGTGCGTACCCGGGCGATCGGTCCCGCACGCCCAGGAGGCCCAGAAGAAAAATGCGTTCAACAATCGGCGGCGTTCCGGAGTTTTGATCGTGTCCGCGGGGATCGCGTAACTTCGCCGCAATCCGTCGAGCGATTTGGCGTCGCCGAACAATGCAGTGTAGTGCTGTCCGACCGCCGCGATCGCTGCGGCCCGTGTCTTCGAAACCACCAGATCGCCGGTCGTCGCATCGTACGTGTTCACGCGAATCTCGTGTTTCAATCGTTCGCGCAACGCCGCCTGCGTCTCGGCCGGCAATTGTTCATAACTGGTTTTCGCCGCGTTCTGCGCCCAGTAATCCAACAACCAGACCGCTTCCCGATGCAACCAATCCGCCGACCAGTCCGGCGCGACGTAGGCACCGTGTCCCCAGATGCTGCCGACTTCCTGGCCGCCGATGGATTGCCAGACGTTTTGGCCGTCCTTGATATCCTGTCCGGTGAACAGGACCTGTCCATCAGCGGTGACCACTCGATTGGGAATGGGCGGCGCTTTGCGGTAAATCTCGCTGCCAAAATACCCGAGCACGAGAAATGACAGCCCCAGCACAATGCTCAGGCTGATCCAGAGTTTGCGATAGGATCGCAGTTTGGATTTCGATTTTTGTAGTTCAATTTCAGCTTTCATGGTCAGACACCTCTTGCGAAGGCTGACCACACCTTAATCACTCGCCGCCGATCTGGATTTGATGGAGGTCAAGGTTTTGGAAAACAGGCGAAGCACCTCCCCTTGTTGCCTCGTGGCGATCGACCAACCCGCTCGGCCAAACTGAAAATTTCGATTGTGGGTATCCGCGTTCCTCCGTCTTTAGAAAGGTAGGGCAATCTGCCATCTGCTATCTCCCATCCACCATCCGTGTGAATCTGTGTTAATCCGTGGCTAAGAATTCGTCCTCGTCCTCGTCCTCGTCCTCGTCCTCGTCGTCGTCCTCGTTCTCGTTCTCGTCCTCGTTCTCGTTCTTAGAATATTCGCAATCACGCATCCGCGGCCATCGGCGCCCAACTCACTCAAAAGTCTGAAACGGCTTTGCCAGCACCAGCCAGAGGATGGCCAGCAAAAGGAACGATGGAACTTGGTTGAACCACCACAAGACGCGCGCTGAAGGTAACGGTCGACCGGCCGCGTAGCGCTTCAGCCAACGACCACAAATCGTGAAATGCACCAACAGCAACACCACGAGTACCAGCTTCGCATGCAGCCAGGGTCCACCGATTCCCACGTACAACCACAAGACCAGGCCGAAACAAAACGCGCCGCCAAACAAGTTGTGGCCGAGCACGTACACCCGCTTGCCCGACCGCACAACGCGCTCCTTTACCGCGCTCTCGTTCCCCGCCTCGGCAAGCGTCAGCAACATTCGCGGCAAGCTGTAAACCGTGGCCATCCAGGTGATGACAAAAAACACGTGCAGCAACTTGGCCCACAAGTAAACGTCCATGCCCGATACTGGACCGATCGCGCGCGCTCCCGCGAGCCGCAAATCCCGAGCGATCCCGCCACTCGTCCGCACGACCACATGGAATCAACCAGTGCAAAACAGATTTACCAATGATGACAAATCGACCGAGCCAAATGCACTTGCTCCTCGTGACCGCGCGTTCCGCACTGCACCGCTGATTCGTCGCTTTCCCGTATTTTGAGTTGGGTCTTCGTCAACTCATGGAATCGAAACGTCGCTGCTGACCAAAGCCACGTCGCGCATGTAGTCGATGAGCTACCGCTAAGCGCTACTTGATTCGCTGCGCGCAAATTTCCAAATGGATTAACGAAACTGCTGGTACTTTTCTTGTTTGTTCAGAAACCATAATTCCTTCACCTCACCTCGATGAGGTTGCATCGCAATGCGACGTTCACTGGTTCAGCCCACCGTGTTGCGCCCACTTCACAATCCGGGATTCCGATTCGGGATTCCCCGATGCAAATTTGCGGGATTTCCCGATTGTCATCCTGAGAGTCGATTTCGCATCCAAAACTATTCGCGCCCAGATACTTCAGACCAAACGGTTGATTGGATCGTCAAATTTCGTCACGCTGCTCAACAACAGAGAAAGCTAAAGTATCCATTGTAGCTACTCAGAGGCTACAGATGTATTTTGATGGCGAGTAGTGAGCATTTTGCTTTGAAGCGCGTTGAGCTGGATAGCCAGCGCGAATGGTGTGGCAGTGTGCCCCGATTTCTCTTTGTGTTTCCCCGCGAGGGCGATGGGGTTTGTGTTGCGGGACGAAATCAAACTCCGCTAACGGCCGGCGACGTCTTGCTGTCGAGTCAGCCAGTCACGCCGCGGCTGCGATTGCTTCAGGGACACAAGTTCACGTTTCAATATTTCTCCCTCGCATCCGAAAACCTCTTTCCCCTGCTGGTCGGCCACGAAATCTCCCTGCTGCAAAAGTTCACCGAGCGACCATCACGGCTCCGGGTCTTTCCCGCCGAGTCGTCTGTCGCCATGCGCTGTCACCGGCTGGTGGCCGAGACACCGCCGACCCTGAACATGGAGCATCGCAGCCAGCTGCTACGGATCGCGGGTGCGGTCCTGGCGGAAGAATTCAGCGCGTTTCAGAGGCAGCGTTTGGAAATCATCCGGCTCGATCAAAACATGGTTCAGCTGTTCGAAAAGCTATCGACCGATGAGCTGCTGCAATGCTCGGTGTCGGACCTCGCCAGCCGGTTCGGTTGCAGCCGCCGTCATCTCAACCGGTTGTTTCATCAGTATTTCAATTCTTCGGTCGGTGCCCTGCGCAAGGAATTGCGGCTGTTAAAATCGGTTTCGCTCCTGCGCGATCGGGAGGCCAAAATCATCACCATCGCCGAGGAGTGCGGCTTCAGCCATCTCGGGCTGTTCAATTCATCGTTCAAGAGCCGTTTCGGTGTTACTCCCGGTCAATGGCGCAAGCAATGGGACTTGGTTCCCAATCAAAAGCAATCGTCGGCCGCCCGGATGGCGAATTCCGACAGCTGCTTTCTGATGTCTCAAGGGTTGTGTCCCATGGCGGGCGCAGTCCAGAGAAACGGCGCCTCTTCGTCATGCTCGCCGAATGGGCCGACGGATCCGGAGGCAGATGTTCGGTCGATTCCGCTCCCACCCGGCGACAGCCCGGAACCGGAATCCTTGCCCTTTCAGTTTCAGTTCGCCGCGTGGACCAAACCGCGCCGCAACTCACGTATGTCCTTATGAGTCGTATCCGCGCCGGCACCCCAACCGTAACGTCCGGTCCGTTTGATTTTTCCTCTCCCTCCCGGAGCGGGGGGGTGACTCTCGTTGATCGGAGCATTGGTTCCTCGGCGACGCGCAGGAGTCGCCGCGTTGCCTCGTCGATTTTCCTGATCATTTTTTTGTTATCGTCGGCCACTTCGTTCACGGCTCGCTCCGCGGGGCCGGTAACCGCCCCAGCCGGTTCCGATGCGGACTCCGCCGCGACACCTCCGGTCGGCTCGGTTGAAACGACTCCCGCGCCTTCGACCACTTCCGCCGCACTTCCCGTGAAGACCGCCCTCGCCTCAACCAATTCGCCGGGCCTCGTTCTGACCAACGGCATGGAAGCGCTCGACGACACCTACAAACTGGCGATTGGCGATCGCTTGAGTCTGCGAATCATCGAGGACGAGGAGGATCCCGTGTCCTTGTTCGTCACCGATTCCGGCGATGTTGCCATTCCCTACATCGGCCGTTTCCCCGCCGTCGGCAAGACCTGCCAGCAGCTCGCCGTTCAACTCAAAAAGGAACTTGAGAAGGAATACTTTTATCACGCCACGGTCATCCTGGCGGTCGATCTCAAAACCCGTAGTCGCGGCAAGGTCTACCTCGTCGGTGCGATTCGTCAGCCCGGGCCGGAGGACGTTCCCAGTGACGAGCAACTCACGCTCAGCAAGGCGATTTTGCGCGCCGGTGGCTTCACCGAGAATGCCGACCAGCGCAAGGTCAAGGTCAACCGTCCGGCCTCCTCGCCCGACGGGGAGGATCAAACGTTCACCGTCGACGTCAGCGCCGTCATCAAGGACGGCAAAATTGAGTCGGACGTTCCGCTCAAACCGGGCGACATGGTGATCGTAAGTGAAAGGCTGTTCCGATTTTGAATTCCCCACTCCAACCCAGCGCCCCCCGTAATGGCGCCGACGCCGGCAGCCTCGACGGCTTCCGGGCCGATCCAGGCGTCGACTACGGTTACGACGGCACGACCGTCGACTCGGGCGCCCAGTCGCTGCGCGTCCGGCGGTTCCTCGTCTTTCTCCGCCGCTACTGGTGGATTCCCGGTTTGACCCTCCTGCTCGGTCTCGCGGGCGAAGCCGCCTACGTCAAGTACAAGGCCCCCAAGTTCGTCTCAATGTCCAGCATGGTGGAAACCGTGAAGATCCGCCTGCCCGAAGGCTCGCTCTTTTCGGACGACATGGATAACTTTCTGGGCACGCTGTCGGAGATTTTGCAGAGCGGCACTCTTCGTGACCTGACGCTCCAGCGGCTCCGGGACATGACCAACGCCGTGCCCATTCCGCTCGGTGAATCGGGACAGGCCCTGCCGGTGGCCATCAATGTAGCCGGCAGCTCCAAGGGCTCGGTTTTCAAGATTACCGCCGCCAGCCCCGGTCCGCTATACACCCAGCAATACTTGAATGCACTGATGGCGGCGTATCTCGATTACAAACGAAATATCCGCCAGCTCGCCTCCGGTAACACCCTCGCGTCCATCACCGAGCAGGTGCAGCGCAGGGAACGCGACCTAAAGGCAGATCAAGACGCGCTCACCGGCTTTGAGAGCACCAACAACCTCGCGGTCCTCGAGGAGGAGGTCGCCGTCGCCGGCAGTTATCTAACCAAATTGAAGACCCGCCTCTCCGATCTCCAACTGGAAGCCCGGCTGCTGGACGCCGCTCAAAACGAAGAGCAGCAGAACACCAACCGCACCGCCGCCGTGCCGGTTCCCTGGACAGAACTGGCGGACGGCGTCACCGCTTCCACTTCCCTGGCCGGCGCCAGTCAGCAATCGAATTTCAAGGACCTCGAATTGCTCAAGATTGAGCGGGCCCGGCTCAGCAGGAACCTGCGGCCCAAGCACCCGAAGATCGTCCATCTCGATGCCGAAATCACCCGTGCCGAAAAGGTGCAGGAAATCTACCGCCGCCAAAGCCGCGACGAACTCATCGCGGCCCGGCAGGCCAACCGGTTGAAGGCGGAAAACGTGACGTCCTCCATTCGCGAATGGGAAGTGAAGGTGGCCAATGCCAACAAACTCATCGCCCAAGCCAACCGTCTCAAGACCGATATCGAACGCACCAAGAGCGTATATGAACGCTTGCAAAACCTCGTCCAGAACGTCGACATCAGCCGGAACATCGATCGCGAAAACCTCGAGGTCCTGGAATTCGCTTCCGCGCCGGTCCGCTCGTATGCGGAGGAAAAAAGCGGACTGCTCCTCGCCGTTGCCGGCGGTCTGTTGTCCGGCCTGGGGTTGGTCTTTCTCATCTCCATCCGCGACGACCGCTTTACTTCGGTCACGGAGGTCAATTCCACATTCGGCGATGTGGTGGTCGGCCTGTTGCCCGAGGTCACTCACACCAAAAAATCGGGTCTGCCCCTGCTCCACCTCGACAACTCACAGCACGCCTCCGCCGAGGCCTACCGCAGCCTCCGTTCGGCCTTGCACTTTATCAACAACGGCAGCGTCCGCCCCAAGATTCTCCTGGTCACCAGCGCCATGCCGGATGAAGGCAAATCCACCATTGCGGTCAACCTCGCCCGCACCCTGGCGATGTCCGGCTCAAAGGTGCTGCTCGTCGATGGCGATCTCCGCAAGGGCCACATCCACGACCTGTTGAATCTATCCGGCAAACCAGGTCTCACGGAGATCCTCAACCGCCGTTGCGATGCCCGCGACGCCACCCAGGTGAACTCAATCGCCAACCTGCACTTCATCTCGCGTGGGGCCAGCTCTCGCAATCCCGGCGACCTGTTTCTCGACTCGCCGCTGGACCAGGTGCTCGCCCATTGGCGCCAGGAATTCGATTACGTGGTCATCGACAGCAGCCCTTTGTTCGCCGCCGACGACGTCAGCTGCGTGGCCCCCAAGGTCGATGGAACGCTGTTTGTGGTCCGTCGCAACCGTTCGAGCGCACGGGTCGTGTATGATGCACTCGACCTCCTGGCGCGTCGCCACGCAAAAGTTTTGGGTGTCGTGTTCAACGGCGCCGATTCGCATTCACGTTCCTACTCCTACTATCAGCAGCCGGAGTATTTCTCTCACGCAACGTCGGCGTGAGGGATGACGTTTTGCGGGTTTGATTTTTGACGGCCACTCGATTGGGAAACCGGTCAGTGGCCACCGATAACCGACGGAAGGAAAGCGATGGGTCATGCAACCCGCTCGCCGCCCTTCCGGAAGCGGCAATGAAAATAGTCAGTTTGCCCTGTGTAGATTGCGGGCCCGTTCGAAAGGCCTCTGCGAATCGACCGGCACGAAGTGCCGCCAGAATTTCAAACCACCCGTCATTCTCGGCCGGCCAACTGCCAACCATCTACCATCTACCATCCGTCTGCATCAGTGTCGATCCGTGGCTAAAGCTCTCCGCGCTCTCCGTTCCCTCCTGTAGAAAGCCCGTATTCGCGCTAATTCGTGCCATTCGCGTGAAACACTTTGTCCCTCGTGTGATCTTTCGGAGGGCGGAGTTACACGAGGCCGAAATGATCAGTGTCGATCTGCAATTAAACATTGCGTCCTATGGACCCTGGGTCTCCGGGTCCCGAAGTCCCCTGCCTCCACCAGCCTTTCAGCTTTTGCCTTTCAATGGATTTGTCCATTTCAGTCCTGGAAACCGGGAAAAATCGGCGTCCGTGGATTGCAGGATCAATCCCCGTTCAATCGCCAGCGCCGCCAGATGCGCGTCGCTGGTCAGGTTGCCCGCCGTGCCCGCCTGTTTGATCAGTTCCGAAAAGAGCGTAAAATGGCGTTCGGAAGGATGAATGATTTTGACATGCGGTTGTTCCAGCCAGCTATCCACAATGCCCAATGTGTCCGCAGGCGAAAAAGGATTATTATAAATCCGAGGGTTGGTTAGCAGACGGATGAAGCCCAGCAACGTCACCCAGGACAGGGCAACCATTTGTGAACCATTCAATTGATCTTCCCACCAGTGTTTCGCCGCAGAATGGTTCTTGGATGATTCGTCATACGCATAAATGAGAATGTTAATGTCCGGCAGAATCATCCTTGGCGGCCTTTCTCAAGTAATCCTCGACTTCGAGTTCGTCCACGAGTTGGTTCATGCGGTCGGGATCGAAGCCAGTTCTCAACCCCAATGGTTTGGCGACCACTTTGAACGGCTTGCGCGTGGAAGCAATACTGCCGCCGGCGGCAAGGCCGGCACGCAACGTCTCATTCACTACTTCCTTGAAGGAATGACCTTGTTGCCCGGCCTTTTTTTGAAGAATCCCGGCCAGATCATCATCGATCGTCAACGTGGTTCTCATAATGGCATGGTCGCATACGATAATTTGATGTCAAGGCATCAAATCGCATACACTATGCCGGCCCGTTGCTCACGCGCCGCGCCCGCTGGATTTTCAACCGCGAACTCCGCGGCACCGGCACCGAGATCCACATCGTCCCCGCCGATCCGCTCCGCTACAACGTGACGAATTGGTGGCAACACGAGGAGGGAGTTGTTGCGTTTCAGAATGAGCTGATCAAGAGCGCCTATTATCACGTTAAATTTTGACGACCCTGATTGCGAAACACCGGAATTCACCTTGATGCTATGTCCTTGGACTTGGGTGGAACGGCCAACCTGGCCGTCGGGTGGGGCTACCAGCCCAACCCTTTCGCAGACGCATCAGCGCCACCGCCTCTCCGCGCCGATCTACTGGAGTTCCCCAGGAAAAGTGGACAGTGGGCGAGCTAGTTATGTTGATAGTTGATTTGGTTTTCGTATTCCACAGGTGATTGGTAGCCCAGAGCGCTGTGGAGCCGCTTGGGGTTATAGAACAATTGGATGTATTCAAAG
>WGOC01000039.1 GCA_016124235.1 bacterium
AACCTTCAGTGAATGTTTCAGTAGGAGGGTTAGAAACGCTATGCACTTGAAGTGGCCGAGTTACTTGATTTTGTTGGAGAACCTGCATATTTTTGAACCCGAAACAGGACGTGAATCGCCCGATTCCGACCCTCGCCTCCATCTCCAACTGCGGGTGCAGCAAGGACTTGAGAGGGGATAGGCAGGCAACTGTGCCTGAAACTGTGCCTAAAATCGTGATTCGAGCCAGCTCTTCCACCATTCGAACGAGCTCCTCGATGGCACGCTAACGGTCGTTTTCGGAAACCGTGCATCCTTGCGTTCATGACTCAGATCATGAAGCAAAGATACCGCATGTATCGCCGGCAAGGTGGGGTCTTCTACGCCACTGACCGCCAGACCGGCATCCGCACTAGCCTCAAGACCTCCGATCCCGAAACCGCCCGGCGACTGCTCCAGGCCAGGAACGAGGCCCAACACCAACCCATCATCAACCGTCAGATCGCCCGAGCATATCTGGCCGTGGGCGATGAGGAAATCTGCCGTCGGACGTGGGGTGTGGTGATGGCGGAAATCATCAAGACCAAACAAGGCGAGACCCAACACCGCTGGCGTACGGCCGCCAAAGACAAAGCGTTCGATCTTATACGAGATCTCCCTTTGTTCGAGACCAACGCCCAACACTTCCTGAAAGTGTTGGAGAAGGGAAAAGTCTCAACGAACATCTACCTGAGAAGAATCCACAACTTCGCCTTGGACATCGGCTGGCTGCCGTGGCCGGTGTTGCCCAAGAGGAAATGGCCGGCGTTCCAGTTCAAACCCAAGCGAGCGATCACGATTGAAGAACATCGAGCGATTGTTGCCACCACCTTCTCTTGCGACAGTGTGTCGCCACGCGGGCTGCCACCAAAGCATTGTCGACCGGAAGTTCCCCGAGTTGACGAAGCAGATAAAAGATCACTATCGAACCTACACGAGAATAAAGAAAGAGCAGCGTCATTATTTTACGCGATTGGTGGTACAATCCAAAGCCGCAGAAATCGCCGCGGTCGGTGAATAACCGAGTCACCGCAAAATGCGTGAGAAGTTACCGCGGAGCATATCGTTGATGGATCCTGTCGCCCATCAAGCATGGGTTGAGGAGCTCGAAAGTTGGGGATTGAGGATTCCCCGCAATCAAGCCGTAGAGAACTGAACTCCCGCCACAGGGAGCAAGCGGTGCCTTTGGGCATCATCCCGACATCTTCACCACGGACGAGGCAGAATCACTACAAACTGCGTTGCCTTTTAGTTCAGTTGAACCGCAATGGTGACCATAGCAGCGAAAGGGGGAGAACTCATATCGTGTCGCAGAGAATCAAGCATAACCTGTCTCGGAGAATTGCTAGATTGCGGTATCGTGGTGCATTCGTCGGGGTCGAGATCGTCACCCCATATCCTGCCGAGAGCCTGCCCAGCCCATAAATTGTCGGAAACGACAGGAATTGGGCGAGGTCACAGGGATGAGTCGTGAAGAAGGGGAGGTGGGGTGACCGACGGGACTCGAACCCGCAACAACCAGAACCACAATCTGGGGCTCTACCATTGAACTACGGTCACCAACCAACCGGGCGCGCAAACTAGAATTCAGTCGGTTGGCCGTCAAGTCCCGCTTCGGGGTGGCGCGGCCGATTTTGATACGACCGTTCGGCGGTGGGCAGTGACTGGCAGTCGGCCATCCAACGATACCGACGTTCGTCAAGCGCCGGTTGCCAGCCGCAATGCCCGCCATTTATTACGGATACGTATAAAGACTTGCACGGGTTTGGCCCACTCGCATACTGCCCCGAATTATGAATTCCACCCCAGCCGGCGCCCGCGGGCTTACCACGACGCAGTGGCTTGTTTGTATCATTGCGGCCATTGGTTTTGCATTTGATATCTACGAATTGCTGATGCTTCCGCTGATCATCGGGCCGGCAATCAAGGCGTTGAGTGGGGGGGCAGTGCAGGAACTCGTGCAGGGCGGAATGTCGTTGGCAGACGCGACGGCCAGTTTTAATCCGGGCGGTCCGAATTACCTGCATTGGGCGCGAACGTTGTTCTTTTTACCGGCAATGGTGGGTGGTGTTTTTGGTCTTTTGGGTGGGTACCTCACCGACCTTCTGGGGCGACGGCGCGTGCTCACTTTCAGCATCTTGTTATATGCGTTTGCCGCGTTCGGTTCGGGTTACGTGACGAATCTTTCGCAGCTTTTGATTCTGCGCTGTCTCGTGTTTATTGGTGTTTGCGTTGAATTTGTCGCGGCGGTGGCGTGGTTGGCAGAGCTCTTCCATGAACCCAAGGAACGGGAGTCGGTATTGGGTTACACTCAGGCATTTTCTTCCGTCGGCGGACTGATGGTGGGGGGCGTCTACGTCATCATTGCGGAACACTTGGCAAACAGTCTCCCGGCAATCCACGGCGGGCACGAAGCGTGGCGGTACATGTTGATGTCCGGAATTATTCCCGCGTTGCCGTTGATCGTGATCCGCCCTTTTTTGCCGGAATCCCCCATTTGGTCACAGAAGAAAGCGGCTGGCACTTTGCAACGGCCGAGTATCGCGGCGTTGTTTAGCCCGGAATTGTGCAAGACCACGATTCTGACGACGCTGGTCTTTGCGTCCAGCTACGGTTTTGCCTTTGGTGCGATTCAACAATTGCCGCAGGTCCTCCGCGGCCCGAAAGGTCACGCCGCAATTCTCGCGACCGCGCAGGCGGCGGAGGAAAAGGTCAAGGCGGATGCTCAGGCTGCCGGCAAGCCTGCTCCGTCGCCGGTGCAGCTCAAAATTGCCGGTGCCAACGCCACTCAAGGGGCGATCAGCCGGGTGTCCCTCTATCAGGAGGTCGGTGGGTTGATTGGGCGATTTGCGCTCGCGATCCTTGCGGCTCGAATCCTCAGTCGCCGGTTGTTGATGCGGATTTTCCAGATTCCCGCGGTGATTATCGTGCCGGCCCTGTTTCTGTGGATTTCAAAATCGCTGACCAATCCGGATTCGCTGACCATGATCAAGCTGGGTATCGGTCTGGCCGGTTTCTTCGTGGTCGCACAGTTTAGTTTTTGGGGAAATTACATACCGCGGGTGTTTCCGGTGCATTTGCGGGGAACGGGTGAAAGCTTTGCCGCCAACATTGGTGGCCGAATCATCGGAACAGCGGCGGCATGGTTTACCTTGACCTTCGCGGCGTCGGTGCCCCCGAGCCCGGCAAAGATCGCCGTGGTGGCGGCGTGTGTTGCCGGTATCTACGGGTTGATCGGGGTGGTTCTGACCCAATGGTTGCCCGAGCCGTCAGAACAGGATGAGTGACTTGCGGGGACCGATTCCCACTGATCATTCTTTGGACACTGCCAAAAAGTGGCGGGACAAAGTCTGCCGGTGAATGGCTTCGGATCGCTGTGGCTTGGAAGCAACATTCTTCCTTTTCTAAAGGTGGTTGATTGGTCTGCCGACGAAGTTATTCGTCGGTGCCTGGTGCAGCAGTTTCTCAAATGATGCGCTGGCGTGGGCACGAAATCTGTTTTCTGGACAAGCCTTGGCCTGATGGCCATCGTTTGGAAGTTGCCTCGGTCGAAAAAGTCAGTTTGGTGAACGAGAGAGTCCTTAGGGAATTCAGGTGTCGGAGATTCTTGGCCTGAATTGTGCGCTGCTTCCCGGCGATTGGTATCCGGTAACGTGATTGCCCGCGTGCGTGGGTTAGAGCGACATCACCGTTCAGCCAAAGGATCATCATGTTTGGCCTGTTAAAAAAGATATTCAAAAAGGACGCAGACGGCCTGTCGGCGTCTTCCCCCGTGCCTCAAGCACCGCCAGCGTTTTCGCGAACGGCCACACCCAGCCACGCGGGACGTTCCGCCAGTAATCCATTTTCCGGTGCGCCGTCTGGTGGTGGTGCGACAGCAACGGCAACGGCTTCGACGCCGGCTCCCGTGGCCGCGCCGCCGCTCAGTTCGGCCGCGGCCGTACGGCCGACTGCGAAACCCGCATCAGGTGAACTTCCAGAGACCATTGCGCTACCGCTGGACACCGTACTTGCCGGTCTGCCGCCCGAGCTTCAGGGATTTTTCAAGCCCAACGTCGGTGCTGATGTTGAAATTCAGCTCTCCCTCCAGACCGTTCTTCCGCAATTGAGTTCGGGTAAAGTCCGGGTCCCTTTTGGCGACGTGCGCAACGCGTGCCCCAACGGTAGCGGTCATGCCGATGACGAGCACGACGAAAAACAGGTTGAACTTCCTCTCGCTTGTATCCTCTCGCGGATCAACCCGGCTTTGTTGCCGCGCCGCACGCAGCGGCAATTGATGGATGTGCCGAAGGATGTGACCGGTCTGTTTGGTTCCATTGGTGAGCCGATTTCGAGCACATCCACTGCCCCAGCTACGCCGGCTGCGACCCAACCGGCTGCTGAGCCGGTCAAGGCTGAAGCTCCGGCGAAAGTGCCCGCCCCCAAGCCAACAGCCGGGCGAAAGAAGGCGGTGCCGGATGACATTGAAAGCATTCCGTCGCCGTTCAGCATGCCAGCGGCAAAGTCGGCACCCGAACCGGAAACAATTCCGGCGCCAGCGGTTGAAAAACCCGTGGCGATGCCGACGCCTCCGAAACGGCGTTCAGCAGTGCCAGACGACATCGCGAATATTCCGTCGCCATTCAGTTTTCCTGGCGCAGCGGCCCCGGAACCCGCGACGGCAGCTCCGGAACCGGTGTCCGAACCTGAGGAGATGCCGAAGATCAAATTTAATCCGGGTCTTGCGGCTTCAGCCGTTTCTCCGGCGGTAAGCAAACCGGTGCCGAAAGCTCCGGCACCCGCCGCCGTCCGCCCGGCGGCCGCACAATTGCAGGTTGTCAAAGAGGATAATTATCTTGGTTTTTCGTTGCGTGAAGTGACCGAAGGCTGGGAGGAGAAGATTCTCGCGGAAATCCATCAGGCCGGTCTCGAGAATGCCCAACTGGAACTGCCTGTTGGTGAAGTCGACTTGGCAATGCGGAAGGGCAAAATTGCCTTCCCGTGGAAGACACTTCGCGGCTGGCTGGAACCGTCACCGGAAGGTGATAGTGAACATGAGAGCGTGGAGGTGACACTGCCATTGAAGGTGGTCGCTCCAAAATTCCTGGCTCTCCGCAAACCGAAATCCGGCCAACGAAAAGCCCACGTCGAGGAGAGTATTCCCGATCTCTTTTCTGGTGGACCTGAGCCCGCGCCGGTCGCGGCTCCGGCTCCCGTTGCCGCCGCCGCACCCGCTGCCGAGGTTGAACCGGCCGTCGCAAAACCGCCGGCGCCCTCCGTTGCGCCGGCAAAACCGGCAAAGGCGGGAAAAACGGGTGAACGCAAAGCGGCGATATCAATCAGCGCGGCAAATCCGAACGAACTTGTTGCGAAGACAGCTCAGTTGGCCGGTGTCACTGGCGCTTTGCTCGCGATGAACGACGGATTGGTTGTGGCCAGCCAGTTGCCCAAGCCACTCCAGGGCGAAACGGTTGCAGCGTTTCTGCCACAGATTTTCGGTCGCTTGAATCAGTTCTCCTCGGAATTGAAACTGGGCGATCTGAGCAGCGTCATGCTGGTCATGGACAATTGCCCTTGGATCATTTTCCGCACGGGTAAGGTATATTTTGCGGTGGTGGGTCAATCGGGCGAGGCGCTGCCGTTGCCCCAACTAACGGCCATTGTCGCCGAAATCAAGAGACAGAATTTATAAAGCTTCCGCTTATGGCGATCATCAACCAAGCCACCAAAGAATTGCAGGTCAAAGTGGTCTACTACGGTCCCGCGCTTTGCGGGAAGACCACCAATCTCGTGCAGGTTCATTCGCATGTGCAGACGGCGCAAGGCAACAAGGGCAAACTGGTATCCCTTGCGACGAGTTCTGACCGGACGTTGTTTTTTGATTTCTTGCCGATCGAGGCAATGACGATCAAAGGCTTCAAGACGAAGTTCCAGCTCTACACGGTACCGGGCCAGGTCGTCTACAACACGACGCGCCAACTCGTGTTGCGCGGCGTCGATGGCATTGTGTTCGTTGCGGACTCGCAATACGACAAAATGGAGGAGAACGTCGAAAGCTTTGCGAACCTCCAGGACAACTTGAAGACATTGAAGCTGAACCTGGAAGACATTCCGTACGTGCTGCAATACAACAAGCGCGATCTGCCCAACGTCGCCGAAGTGGATTACATGGAGTATTTGCTGAACAACCGCGAGGTTCAGGTTCCTTCATTCACAGCCTGCGCGCACAAGTGCGAGGGTGTGTTCGAGACGTTGAACATGATCACCCGGATGTTGCTCCACAAGTTCATCAACGAGTCGGCCCGCAAGACTGCCTGATATGCACACCTTGCCTCAGCTTCTGGAGGAGGACATCGCCGCGTTGGATGTCTCACTCCGGGAGATTCTCCGGAAAACGGAGGCAGAAACCGCCGTCATCATTGATCGTGGCGGATTCCTGATCGCCCAACAAGGGCAATACGAGGAATTGGATACTACCACGTTGGCGGCACTATGTTCGGCGTCATTTGCGGCGACGCAAAGCATCGCGGGCTTGATCGGCGAAGAGGACTTCAGCAGCGTCTATCAACAGGGTGAGAAAAGCAGCATCCTGATCATCAACGTCGATGAATACAGTTTGCTCGTGATTGTTTTCCCCGCGTCCATCAGCGTTGGTGCGGTCAAGTATCACGCTCCGAGCACGATCCGGAAGATTGCGCTCCAGATGAAGCTCGCTCACGAGCGCGATCCCGAAAGCGGCTTGGATCTATCCGTCCTCAACGTTGCGGATACCAGCGTGCTCTTCCAGAAGAAGAGCTGATACGTTTCACAGCCGGCTATGTGTTCCGTCGCAGAACGGCGCGTTCTTCGAATGTTTGCAGGCGCACCAGGCGACCTGTTTCTCTTCGGTGATTTCCACTTTCTTGGGGGCAAATTCGGTTCCCTTGTGCGATCCATCACAAAATGGCTGCTTGGCTGACTTGCCGCAGGCACACCACCAATAGGTGCCCGGTGAAACTTTTTGGACGATGGGGCTTTTCTGAGGAATTTCCGGTTCATTCATGGTTCGCGAACTCTACCGGCGCATTTTAAAAATGCAATTCGCTGAGTCGAACGCTCGACAGGCACCCGTCTACGACTACCTTTGGCGCCATGCGCTTTCTTTGGATTCTGGCTGTTGTAGCCGCGTTGACGATGGGCACCTACGCGTCGCGAGCCAGTGAGGACTGGCCACAGTTCCGCGGACCAACGGGCGAAGGGCATGCCGCATCGACAAAGTTGCCGCTGAGCTGGAGTTCGACGCAAAACGTGGTCTGGCGCGAAGAAGTTCCAGGAGTCGGTTGGTCTTCGCCCATCGTGTATCGCGGAGTTGTCTATCTGACGACGGCGATGCTCAACAACGCCGGCAATCCCAAATCATTGCGCCTGCTCGCGTATGACACGGCGTCCGGCAATTTGATTTGGAATCGTGAGGTGCTGGCGGTTTCAAAACCACCGCCCAAACACGCGAAGAACAGCCACGCAAGCCCGACGCCCATCGCGGAAGGAGAACACATTTACGTGCACTTTGGGCATCTGGGTACCGCATGCGTTGATCTTTCCGGCAATGTGCTTTGGCGCCAGACGTCACTGGGTTATGCGCCCGTGCACGGCAATGGTGGCTCGCCAGCTCTGGTGGATAACAAATTGATCTTCAGTTGCGATGGGGCAAGCGATCCGTTTGTGGTCGCATTGAATAAGAACAACGGCGAAGTAATCTGGCGGGTTCCTCGGGTAACCACCGCGCAGAAGACGTTTTCGTTCAGCACGCCGTTGCTCATTTCGGTCGATGGTCAGCGGGAACTGATCACGCCGGGGAGCGGAGTAGTGAACGCATTGAATCCTGAAGACGGCAGCTCGATTTGGAGTGCCCGCTATGGCGAAGGTTACTCGGTGATTCCGCGGCCGGTGTTTGGGCAAGGCATGATCTTTATCGGAACTGGCTACGACCGGCCCTGGGTTTACGCCATCAAGGCGGATGGTCGTGGCGATGTCACGGATTCACACGTTGCGTGGACCACTTTTCGCGGTGCACCGAACACGCCGTCACTTCTTCTTATCGGCGACGAATTGTATTTTGTATCGGACAGCGGTGTGGCGAGTTGCGTCGATTCTCGTTCGGGCAAACTTCATTGGAATGAGCGGTTGGGCGGTGATTTCTCCGCGTCACCGATCGATGCCAACGGCCGGATTTATTTCACCAACGAACGCGGGAAGACATTTGTGGTCAAAGCTTCAACACAATATGAGAAGCTCGCGGAAAATGATCTGGGTGAGCACACGCTCGCTTCGCTCGCAGCCAGTGGACCGTCGTTGTTTATTCGTACCGAAGAACATTTGTATCGCATCCAGGAACCGACTCGTTGACCGATTTGATCATGAATTTCACTGAAAACCTGTGGCGCAAGAAACGAACCGGACCAGCGCTTGTCGCGCTTTGGTTGCTGGGGTTTGCCTGGCAGCCACTGTTTGCGGCGGAAGGTCAGACCCCGGACGCCTCGTCCGGGGGCGAGTTCATTCGCTTCGTCAAAACGGGGCCAAACCAAGGCCATGTCGACACCGCAACGAAAACCTACATTCGCGCGAGCGACAACGTGTTGGTGTCGTTGATTGGTGTTGTTCACATTGCCGACGGTTCTTATTACGACAAATTGCAGCGGTTGTTTGAAAACTACGATGCCGTCCTCTACGAGATGGTTCGTGATCGCGACATCAAGCCCACCGAAAAAGTCAGCACGGATCACCCCGTCAGCCAGGTTCAGATCGGCATGAAGAACATGTTGGATCTCGAATTCCAACTCGACCGTATCAATTACGGAATGACCAACTTCGTTCACGCGGACCTCGATCCCACAACATTTTCCCAACTCCAGGCCGAGCGCGGAGAATCCATTTTCGGCCTGCTTTTCAAGGCCGCGATGGCCGAACAGGGCCGGCAGGCGAGCGATCCGAATGCGGGGCTGAATCCGTTCTCAGTCTTGTTCGCCCTGGCGTCGGATGACACTTCCCATCAGCTCAAGTTCCTGCTCGGCCAGCAGATGGGCCAGCTCGAGAATACGCTGGCGGGTGTGGACGAAACACCCGACGGCAAAGGTTCCGCGATCCTGAGCGGCCGAAATGATTACGCGATGAAGGTCCTCGGTGAACAGATTGCGCTCGGTAAAAAGAAGCTCGCGATTTTTTACGGCGCCGGACACATGCCCGATTTTGAAAAGCGCCTGTTGAAACAAGGGTTCAAGCCCGTCAGCGAAAAGTGGTTTGTGGCTTGGGATATTCGCAAAACCAAAAGCATTCCCGTCGGCCGAGACTGACTTCGAGCGATCGCTTTCCCGCGCGGTCGATGATCATCGGCTGACCGATCCAAATAGACGTTGGAAATTTGTCTGCACCTGCGCGATCAACGTTTCCAATTCGATTTCCAGAAACTGCGCAGCGAAGCGATAGACAGCCGGCAAGTTCGCTGGATGATTGATCGGTTTTTCAGTTTTTGGATCGGTCAAAGGATGCTCGTTCCATTGGTCGGGTGGCCACAAGTCGGGTGCGTCGGTTTCGATCAACAAGCGATCCAACGGAACTTGTTTGAACGCTTCGCGCTGCTTTGCTTTGCGCTCATGCGCGAAGTAACCGGACAAACTGAAATACGCTCCAAGCTCCACGAAACCCGTGACCATCTCGACCGGTCCACCGTAAGAATGAAGCAAGAAGCCGCACCCGGGTCTGGGTTCCTCACGCAGGATCTCGTCGAGCCTGCCCCAGGCCTTCAAGCAATGAACGCTCGCGGGGATGTCGCGTTCGGCGGCGAGACGGAGTTGCGCCCGAAACATTTTCTCCTGCCGCGGCATATCCGGATTTTCAATCCAACGATCCAGGCCAATCTCACCAATCGCTGACGGGACCTCGTCAAGATTGCGTTTCAGTAAGTCCAGCCAGTGATCGGTCCGTTCGTGAACATACCACGGATGATAGCCAAAGCTGGGCAAGACCACCGGGTATTTCTCGGCGAGCGCACGCACGCGCGGCCAGTCCTCCTCACATGAACCGTTCACGACCATGCGCCGGATTCCATTGGCAGCGCACACGTCGAGAATTTCCTCGAGCCTGGATCCGAGCCGTTCGTCCTGCAGATGATTGTGAGCATCGTAGAGGTCAGCCACGGGTTGAGTTTAGTAGTTGGCTTTTCAGGGGCGATACGAAAACACATACGGAAAAGCTGTCGGCTGCTGAACGCCGATTTCTGTATTTCATTCGAAAGCGCGGGTCATCAGCTTTGCATCAATTGCGCTTTATGTCGCGAATGGGTTGACGGCAATCTGTGGCGTGCCCTTGATCGACCCATCGAGGTATCAATCACCGTTTTGGTTGCGTGGTGGTCACGCGCAGACGTTGTTACCGCGTTTGGTCCGGCGCGTTAGCGGTCCGGGCGTGACTCGGGAACGGATCGCCACACCCGACGACGATTTTCTCGACGTCGATTGGACCGCCCGCAAATCAAACCGGCTGGCGATTCTTTCACATGGATTGGAAGGGTGCTCCCGCAGCGTGTACGTGCGCGGCATGATGCGGGCGTTGGCATCGCGCGGTTGGGATTGCCTGGCGTGGAACTTCCGCGGTTGCAGCGGCGAGATTAATCGCCAGCTGCGGTTTTACCATAGCGGCGTGACGGACGATTTGGATTTGGTGGTTCGACACGCGTTGAAAGCGCATCCAGCGAACCACATCGCGTTGATCGGATTTAGCCTCGGAGGAAACGTAACGCTCAAATTTCTCGGTGAAAATCCGTCAAACGTAGCGAGAAAAGTGCGGGCAGCGGTCGCAATCTCGGTACCGTGTCACCTGAATTCGAGCGCTCGGAAACTCGCGGAACCCGGCAACCGAATTTACATGCGCTACTTTCTCAACGGCCTCGCGCAGAAGGTCGAACTCAAAGCCAGGCAGTTTCCTCGAAAGCTCGATTTGCACGGCCTACATCAGATGAGAACGTTCGCCGAATTTGACGAACAAATCACCGCTCCGCTCCACGGCTTTTCCAGCGCCGAAGACTATTGGACGCGGTCCAGTTCAAAACAGTTTCTCCCGGCGATTCGAATCCCAACGCTGCTCTTAAACGCGCGCAACGATCCGTTTCTCACCCCAGAATGTTTTCCGGAAACGGAAGCCAGGCAGAGCGCAATATTCCACCTCGAAGCACCGGAGTCGGGCGGACACGTGGGCTTCTCTGATGGACTGCTGCTCAAACGATGTTGGAGCGAAGAACGAGCCGTTGGATTTCTAAATGCCGTAATTGCTGGAACGAACTAATCTCAGTGCGCCGGCCCAGGTTTGCTCAGTCCAAGATTCGCGCCCGATAAAATCTCACCGCTCCTTGCGAACCGAGCGGGTCCTCGAACTGCGTGACGCCCGAAGTATTGGTAATGATCAGGAACGGATCCCAGGTGTTGGGTGGGGTACGACGCTCGATGAGATAGCGGAATCCGGCCTCACCTTGAAGCTCCCATTCGACGCCACCATTCGGTGAATGCGCGCTGAAGGAAAGCAATCCTGTCGTGAACAACGGCAAACCATCCTGCAGCGAGAAGCTGTCCGGAATGTTTAGTTCCACGGGAGGCGATGGTATCTGGTAGGTGCTCGTTTGCATGACCGGCGAGAACCCAAACTTGCCCCCGCTGGCACGGGCAGCCTCGTATGTCAGCCCGTCGAAAACATTCCAAACCTTCAGCTGCACGAAGACATTTTCGCCGGCGGGAATATCCGGTACCCGGGCGGCACTCGAAAAGAAGATGCCATGCGCGGTGTCTGGAAAGCTTTCTGCATAGAACGACATGGGCTGTCCGGCCGCTCGCATGGATTCCGCCGTTTGCCCGACATACACCTGAACCAGGTAATTGGTGCCCGCGAGCTTGGTCACGCCATCCACGTCGTAGACCGGATGCCCGATATGGGTGGTAAAATCTAAGTTTTTCACCATGACGTAGCCACCCCCGGCATCGGGGCTGACCGTAATGACGGCGGGCAGGCTGGTCACCGTTCCGCGGATGTTGGAAACTTTCAACCGATACGTTCCGGCGTGCAACTGTTGGACCGGGGAGAAAACCAATGTTGCGTTCTTGCCGCCCTCGACTTCGGCGTCATCGTGGTACCATTGGAAACTCAAGGGCGCTTCGCCGACGGCCGCGCAGTTAAGACTGGCCACATAACCTTCAGGAATCGCCATGCCGCTGGGTTGGGCGGTGATCACCGGAACCAAGGGGGCCGCCTCCACTTTCAATTGCACCACCCGGCTGGTGATTGAGCCGTAAGAATTCTCCACTACGACTTGATAAGCGCCCGCATTTTGTTGTGAAAGACCGTCAATCGTCAGAATGTTTTCGGTGGCCGTTTCGATCAACTTGTCGTTGAAGTACCAGTGATATTGCAACGTGGGCGCGCCTTGTGCCTTCACGACAAACCGGGCGGTCTGCTGTTCGTATCCCGTTCTCGAAATGGGCTGTTGAACGATGGAAGGTTGTTCCTCCAACCAGACGACCCGGAAGTCGTCGATGGTCAGATTGTTCTGCCGACCGGAAAGGTTTTCCACGCGGATTCGCGTGAGAGGCTGCGTGGCGGTGACTTGATAATTCGTTTTGAACCACCCCTGTGCGACTGTCAGGCCAAAGTCACCGAGGATTTGATCTCCCCAATGGACTCGCACCTGTGTGCCATCGCCGCCACTTTGAAACGAGAAATCATATATGCGGCCCGGAACGGTGTTCAGATCCTGCCAGAGATTCCCGGGTGGGCTTTCGTTGTCGATCACTTCGTACCAACCATTCGTAATCGTCTGGCCTAACTGATTAGTCCCCAAGACCGGAAAGAGATTCGTCACCAATGGTCCCAGCGGTCCTCCGTAGTAAATCCAGTTGGTTCCGTCAGCTGCACCTGCGTAACCCACCTGATGCCCAAAATCCGTGTCGATCTGCCAAGGTGTGATGTCATACGCCGGGCCTTCGAAGCTGCTGTTGGCGACGATGTTTGACTGGGCCGACAGGTTGATATTTCCGGCGACGACGGCAACCGCGACGTATGCGAAGACCCACCGGGCCGACCTTGTGAACTGCTTGATCGATTTCATAACTCCTCTGTTGTTGTTAACTCCCGTTTCTTCGCAGACAGCGTTGCCGTTTCACTCGACGAACGGCAAGTGCAAAAAACCGCGGTACGTCTTCAAATACCGGCGCAAAGCCACGGAATCTCTCGCCGAAATCGAATCGAGTAAACAGGCTCCGGTTAGACTTCACTAACTCATGTGTGCCCGAATCCTGCCTTTTCTTGCGATCACACTATTTCTCTGCATTACCGCGTTCGGTGCCGATTGGCGGCTCACTCCTGTTAATCCGGGCCGACGATATCCCGATGCTGTTCATCCCGTGACCCGGTTGAGGGAAAAAGGGCAGGGCGATCTGGCGCCGTGGAAATCCGGCATTTGGCAAGCCTGCCGGAAGGCAAGGCTCCCGCCCAGCCTTGATCAAACCAACGAAGTCACATGGCAAATGAGACATGCGTTGAGGAATGAAGCGAACGATTGTTCTGCCGCAAATCGATTTGGGCTTATCAGGAGTGTCGCCCGCGGATTCAGTCGTCCCTGCCCGGAATCACCCGGCTCCGGCCAAAGAGAAGACTTCCCTTGGTGCGGCGCCTTGTTTACGTTTTTTGGCTCTCACTTTTTACGATAAGAAACGCCCGAAGACGCATTATGAGCCAAGCAACACATCCCCTCCCAAAACTTCACAATGCCATGTGGCCGGGCCTCGTCGGAAAAGGCGACGGCGAAGGCCAGGAACCGCCGATCAGCCTCGAACGTATGCTCGATTTGACGGCCGCCGCCAACGTCAACGGCCAGAAGTTTGAAGGCATCGATTACTTCCTGTTTCTGCCGCACACCGATCCCAATGCGAGCGACGATGACTTGCGGAAGATTGCCGATCTGATCGCGAGCAAGGGTTTTACGGTCGGTTCACTGGTCGCCCCCGTGTGGCCGGGCACCGTCGGTGATTCCGCGATGGGTGATGCCGCGCAACGGGCAAAGTTTCTCGACGCCGTGAAGGTCGGGTGCCGCATCGCGAAAGTTTTCAACGAACACGGCGTGCGAAAGTATGGCGTGATCCGCATCGACTCGGCCGAGTTTGGTGTTGCGAAATGGCGCGAGAATCCACAGGCGAACACGGCGACGATTGTCGACACGTTCAAACAGGCCGCGCAGATCGCGAAGGACCATGGCGAACGGCTCGCTGCCGAAGGCGAAATTTGCTGGGCCGGCATGCATTCGTGGAAGGACATGCTCGACGTTCTTGAAGGAGTCGGCATGCCCGACGCGCTCGGCTTCCAGGCCGACCTCGCGCATACTTACCTTTATCTCATGGGCTACAACGCGCCCGAGCACGCGTTGCTCAAACCCGGCTACAGCGATGCTGAATTCTGGGCGGCCTACGAGCAGATGACCGACAAGCTGCGCCCGTGGACAATCGATTTCCACGTTGCGCAAAACGACGGCAGCGTGCATGGCGCCGGTTCCCACGACAAGACCGGCAAGCATTGTCCGGCGGACGATCCGAATGGCAAACTCGACATCGTGAAGTGTGCCGGTTACTGGCTCAAGGACGCGCCCGCCCGCGGCATCAAACACATCTGCTGGGACGGTTGCATGTTCCCCAATGCTATGCTCGAAACACCCGCGACGTGGAACACCATCTTGGGCAAGATGATCGAAGTCCGCAACGCCCACGGGTGGAGTTAATTCGGCCACGAGTGCGTGCGAAGGGCAACGCAATGGGCAAGCTCATGAAGCCACTCGAAGTTGTTGGGGGGCAGTGAATGGAACGCGCCTGACCGCTCGATGGTCCGCGGCCCCGTTAGGGGCCAACTGTTTATAGCACCAACGAAAAAAAACCGCCAAGCCCCGTAGGGGCGGCCTCCTTATCGAACTCAACAATGGCAAACACCTACACTCAGATCTATCTGCAGATTGTGTTTGCCGTTGAAGGTCGCGCGTCGGTGATTCCTTCAGCACATAAGGAAGAGCTTCACCGATACATCACGGGAATCGTAACAAATCGCGGGCAGAAATTGATCGCCATCAATTCCATGCCGGATCACATGCATATTCTCGTAGGGTTGAAGCCCGACCAGGCATTGTCTGATCTCGTGCGAGACATCAAGGCAGGTTCGTCGAAATTTATCAACGAACGCGATTGGGTCGCTGGCCGGTTCTCGTGGCAGGAAGGGTTTGGGGCGTTTTCCTATTCGCATTCCCAACTCACCGACGTCGTTCGCTACATCCAAAATCAGGAACAACATCACGCCAGGAAGTCGTTCGCTGAAGAATATCGCGAATTCCTCGAACGGTTTGCGGTTGAATATGATTCCCGATATGTGTTCAAGCCTGTAATGAATGGTCCGCCCCTGACGGGGCTTGGCGATACTGACGCCAATCCTATAAACAGTCCGGTCCTACGGACCGAGAGCACGAGCGGCCACTCGAAACCGTGAAACTTCCAATCCATCAATTTGTTTGCTGCCCAGTGGATACTTCGCCCCGGCCGGGGCGATCTGTTTATAGATGCGAACGTTGCCACCAACCAAGCCCCGTAGGGGTGGCCTCCTCATCGAATTCCCAACGGCAAAACACCAATTTCTGACAAACCAACGCGATCATAATCCTTCTATCAATTCCGATTCCCAATCGCTCCAACGAACACTGAACACTATGGCAAAGAAACAAATTCGCATCGGTCTCATCGGCTACGGCTTCATGGGCCGGGCCCACTCCAACGCTTATGCCCAGGTCGGGCATTTCTTCCCGTCGAACTACGAGCTCGTCCTCCAGGCGGTCTGCGCGCGTGACGAAAAGAACGCCCGCGAATTCGCCGACAAATGGGGCTACGCTTCCGTCGAAACGGATTGGAAGAAGCTGATCGCCCGCGACGACATCGATCTGGTCGACATCGCGGTGCCCAACAATCTGCACGCCGAGATGGCAATTGCCGCCGCCAAGGCCGGCAAGATGATCCTCTGTGAAAAGCCGCTCGCGTTGAACTCCAAACAGGCGGAGGAAATGGTCAAGGCCATCCAGAAGGCCAAGGTGCCGAACATGGTTTGGTACAATTACCGGCGCTGCCCGGCCGTCACGTTGGCCAAGCAGATCATCGATTCAGGCAAGCTCGGAAAGATCTTTCATTATCGCGCAAACTTTCTGCAGGACTGGACAATCAGCGCCGATCTGCCGCAGGGCGGCGCGGCTCTATGGCGGCTCGACGTCAAGGCGGCAGGGTCCGGCGTCACGGGCGATTTGCTCGCCCACTGCATCGACACCGCGCTCTGGCTCAACGGCGGCATCAAGGATGTCAACGCGATGACGGAGACGTTCATCAAGGAACGCAAACACAACCTCACCGGCAAAGTGGAAAAAGTCGGCATCGACGACGCCTGCGCGTTCATGTGTCACTTCAACAACGGTTCGCTCGGTCTGTTTGAATCGACCCGTTACGCCCGCGGCCACAAGGCGCTCTACACATTTGAAATCAACGGCGAACACATGTCGTTGAAATGGGATTTGCACGACCTGCATCGTTTGCAGATTTTCGATCACAGCGACGAAGGCATTGAGCGCGGTTGGAAGAGCGTGCATGTCTCCGACGGCGATCATCCTTACTGCGGCAACTGGTGGGTGCCGGGTCTGCAACTCGGCTACGAACACAGCTTCATCCATGCGATGGTCGAGTTCATCAAAGGTTTGGAAAGCGGCAAGGGTTGCACGCCGAACTTCAAGGACGGCCTCGCGACTGATTACGTT
Organism: bacterium; assembly: GCA_016124235.1. Taxonomy (GTDB): domain Bacteria; phylum Verrucomicrobiota; class Verrucomicrobiia; order Limisphaerales; family RI-55; genus RI-55. Next base: position 16,841 of record WGOC01000039.1, read on the forward strand.
GTCGATGCCGTGCTGGCCTCAGCCAAACAAAAGAAGTGGACGAAGGTCAAACAGGTGAAGAAATAGTCGCCGGCTGAGTTCAACGAAGTTTACGAGCGCGGTGGCGGAATTCGTCACCGCGCTTTTTATATTATGAACGAGGAAACAAAACGGGGAATACGTCGCGCGCGGTGGGTGCCGCCATTCGTCGGAATTCTGCTTGTCATTTTGGTTGTGTTTACCAGCACACAACATGCACCGACGGTCCGACTGCCGGACGGAACCGAGTTCAGGCTGACCATGGCCGCGTTTACGAACTCGTACTCGTACACACGGAAACTCGCTCCCGCCTGGGTTCTGCGATATTCCAAATTCATTCCCGATTTCATCGAAAGGCGACTTGTAAAGGGAGCCGGAACGATTGGCATGGGAAGTCCGGCCGGTACAAACCTGATGGTGGCGTTTGACGTCCTGAATACAAATGGGCGTCCCAGCAGGATTTCCTGGCTTCGTATTCGTGATACGGACGACAACGCATTTGAGACGTACGGTCAGCGCGGGGAGATTTCGAGCGGCAGTGCGTTCTCGCAGATTTGGGTGGTCTCCGAGCTTCCGCGCCGCACGCAAAAGCTGCAATTAGAGCCACTCGTCATGCTTCCGGACGGCAGGTGGACGAATATCGGTCCCTTTCAAATTGCCAATCCGTTCTTTGGCAAGTTTCCCCAATGGAAACCGAAGCCTTTGCCCCAGGCGCGGACTAACGATGGTCTGACAGCCACGTTGACCAAGTTGATCGCCGGCTCGCCAACATCGAGCGTCGCCCAAGGCGCACCCGCGTCACCCGCCAATCCTCGATCGACTCGGATGGAATTCTCCTTCAGCGAATCCGGTAAACCGGTGGATCACTACCGCATCCATCATCTCGCCATCGCGGATGCGACGGGTAACAAGTGGTCGCCATACCTGAACATCAACGGTGGTCGCGGCGGATGGTCGACCAACGGCGCGACTGAATTTCTTGGCGCGCTCTGGCCGGGCGAAGATGCCTGGAAGATCGAGTTGCAGGCATTGCGTAACGCCGACTTTGCCGAGACTGAAATCTGGTCGCCGCCGGTGATTCCTCTTCCGAATGCGCAAACTCACGACGACCTGACCAACCGGTTTGAAGTCGACGGCTTGTCGATCCATTTGGCCAATATCGAGGCGCCCGGCGTGGAGGTAACCGATTCCTGGCAATCGATCGTCCGTTATTGGGGACAGGAGTCATCCGTGTACGCGCTGGGCGTCATGTTCGACGAAGATATGCGCGACCGCAGGCTGGTCTTGGTCGGAGCAGAAGACCAGCGTGGCAAGCCATTCAAGTTGGTGGAGCAACGCGGCGCGGATTACCCGCAACAAGCCTTGTTTCTCCAAGCACCAAATGGCGCGACGGAACTCCATCTCAAACTGGCCTTTCCGAAGTTGAAGAAATTCGAGTATCTGGCTCACCCGAAATTTATTGCGGAATGAACAAGGTTCGCAGGCTTTGTGAGTTTGATGGGAAAACGATCAAACACGCCAAGCCGGGGCGCAAAGCTCGATATCATGAAGAATCACCTTGAAGGTCTCGCCTGTATCGCCTCTTGCATCATCATTGTCGTTGGCCTTCCAGTCTTTGGCGCGGCGGCGGATTCCATCGACGTCCAGTTCGCGATTCCCTTGGTGCCGGTGCAAAACAACGGCCGCGCGGCTTTTGTGGAAAGCAAATCGTTGATGGGCCGTGTGCTCGACAATGAGGCGAATGCCGGCCGGCAGGGCAGCGGATTCAATCCGTTGGTTTATCGCGCCTATCCCGGGCAGCCTATTTATTCGACCAACGACACAGGGCTCAACTTCGAGCACATCTTCAACGGCGTCGCGGCGGACAAAGCCATCTCGATGTTCACACCGCGCGGGGACCCGGTGGAACTCGTTCAGGAATCACCGACCACCGTCCGCCTGCACTGGCCGTCCGCAAGTTCGTCGTGGGGCATGGATTCGCAAATGACTTACACACTGGTCGATCCCGATGCGATCGACATCGACTTCACGGTCACACCCACGCGGGAAATGTTTGGCGAGGGATACGCCGCGTTCATGTGGGCGGGTTATATGGCGGGCACCCGTGATCGGAAGATTCATTTCTACGGCGCTGATGGCGATCGCGAAGGATGGATGGCGTTTGGCGAGGACACGGACAAAGGCTTTGAAACGGGCACTGTCTCGTTTCAGGGAGTCTGAAGTGCAACCGAAAATTGGACCACATTGAGTGTTAGGATTTGGTTGAGTGTTGAATTTCGTATTGGTTGGGGGAGAGGTATCCCAAAGCCGAATGGCGGCGACGGGTGTTGTAGTAAGCTTCGATGTATTCGAAGA
>WGOC01000034.1 GCA_016124235.1 bacterium
CGATGTTTGCGAGATCTGCTTGCGGCAATCCGGTGAAGAGTTGACAGCTGCGCAGCGTGGCCACGACGGCCGCCGTTTTCAGATCGGCAAGGGATGAGGACATGGCGCCGGCCATTCAACCAGCCTCGCGCCAAAAGTAAAACCCGCTGTCTTGAAGACGATCGTCTGACAGCAGGTTGAACGTATGTCCGGCCACGCTTCGCGTTTTCAGTTCGGCTGGTTTTGCCTGTTTGGCAGGAACCAGGTGAATAACCCGAGCAAAGGCAAAAAGGAACAGGCCGCCACCACGAACTCGATGCTGGTCGCGTCGGCGAGTTTGCCGAGTACCGCCGAACCAATACCCGCCAACCCGAAGGCGAGTCCGAAGAAAAGGCCGGCGATGAGACCGACTTTACCCGGTAGCAGTTCGGTGGCGTAAACCAAGATCGCCGGAAACGCCGACGCCATGATCGAGCCAATGATCATGGAAAGCACGGCCGTCCAAAACAGATTGACGTGGGGGAACACCAATGCGAACGGTGCGATTCCAAGGATCGACAACCAGATAACCTTTTTCCGACCAATGCGATCACCGATGGGCCCGCCGGCCAACGTGCCAGCGGCGCCGGCCCCGAGAAACAGAAACAAGTAGAGTTGCGACTGCTGGACGGAAACGCCAAAGCGATGGATCAAGTAGAACGTGTAGTAGTTCGTCATCGACGCGAAATAGAAAAACTTGGAGAACATCAGCACCAGCAACACGACCAACGCGAGGATCAGATCGGACCGACTTGCCGTTCCGTGATGTTCCCGTTTGGGCGTGCCGCGCTTCGCACTTTCGAGCAAGTGCGCTTGGTACCAACCACCGACGTTTTTGAGAACGATCATCCCGGTAAGGGCCAGGGCAGTGAACCAAAGTATTGAGTGTTGTCCGTGCGGCACAATGAGCCATGCAGCGATCAGCGGACCGAGTGCGGTACCCGTGTTGCCGCCCACTTGAAACAATGACTGGGCAAAGCCGTGACGTCCTCCAGATGCGAGTCGGGCAACGCGTGAGGATTCCGGATGAAACACGGCCGAGCCCAATCCGACCATCCCGGCCGCCAGCAATACGAGATGATAACTCGGCGCCAGCGCGAGCACGATCAACGCGATCAAGGTCATGGTCATGCCGACCACGAGCGAATACGGTCGGGGACGCTTGTCCGTTTGATAGCCAATGACCGGTTGCAACACGGAGCCGACCATCTGAAACGTCAGAGTGATCAATCCGATTTGGGTGAAGTTGAGATCGAATGACCGCTTCAGCAGCGGGTAAATGGACGGGATCAGCGCCTGAATCGAATCGTTCAGCATGTGGCAGAAACTCAAAGCCAGCAAAATGCCGACGGCCGATGTGTTGGCGTCGATGTCCGAAATTGCCGGCAAGGTTTCCGGTCCTGCGGTGGCGAGTTGGTTGTTGGCCATATAATGAAAAAGCCCTGCTTCCTTACGGGAGCAGGGCGGAGATAAAATTCGATTTGTTACGTTCTCGCGCCCTGCTGCTGTTTGGTCCAAAGAATCAGCAGTTCGCGATGTTTGCGGGCGACGACCTTGATGGCTTTGGCGAAAGCAACAGCTTGAACGGACGTCGTTGTGGCGCCTTCGAACTTATTAAAATGGAACGCGTTGCTGTTCACCGAAGGGCGGGACAATAGCGAGTGTTGCGTTGCTGTCAACTTGACTTGCGAACGCCGTCGCGCTTGAGAGGACAGGATCGACGGGTTTCGCCCATATCACTTATCCGAGGTTGCTTTGCGCAATTCGTCGAGGAACGCCGTTCCGGTTCGTTGCAGTTGTGCCTCAAGTTTGCGGGTGCAATCGCAATCGCAGCACGCCCAAGGTTCTTCGCCGTTTAGATCGCGACACTGCCGTCGCGAATGGGCGTCATGCACGCTGAGTAATTCAAAATATTCCTCCCAATAGGGACGTTCTTCTTCCAGTGGCGTGCGGCAGAAACAAACTTCAATCCAGCGAGCTGTGCCGTCGTTCGTCAGACGGGCTTGCTGCATGTCGTCGAGATATTCGTCGCCCGCGACCGATCCCAAGCCAAGCGTGCCCTTTTCGATGGCGTCCAGGAGCGCCTCTTCCCGGCCGGGTTTCACGCGAGCTTTTACGAGGTAACGCATGGCGCAAATTAGCATGCAATTGTCGGGCTGCACAAATCGTTCAAAGTCTGGCGGAGCGGCGTGATCCGAACCGGAATCGACCCGACCCTTCTGAGTTACGTGCCGTTGCTTTTAATCATTTCCGGATTTGCGGCGCTGAGGACTTGAGAACGATCTTGGTGAAGCATTAATCTGTGTCACACACAATCCCGATCCTCTTTCGACATTTTATGAACCGGTCCACGCTTCTCTTCACACTTTGTATTGCGACGTTCCAGTTTTCGGCGACCGCTCAGGAATGGATTCCGCTCTTTGATGGCAAGACGCTCGATGGTTGGCGACCCAGCGAAAACAAAGGGACGTGGCGGGTTGAAGACGGGACGCTCGTTTCTCGCGGCGGCCGTTCCCACCTGTTCTACGACGGCGACGTTCAACACCACGATTTCAAGAATTTCGAGTTCCGGGCGGAAGTCAAAACCACGACTGCCTCGAACTCCGGCATTTATCTGCACACGCACTATCAGGAAACCGACTTTCCCGAAACGGGCTACGAATGCCAGGTGATCAACGGTTATCCCACGAATCCGAAACCTAACCAATATGTCGAGCGCAAGATGACCTCCAGCATTTACGCGATCCATAACGTCTGGAAATCACCGGCACGGGACAACGAATGGTTCCGCTATCGCATCGTCGTGCAGGGAAAGACGATTCGTACCTACATCAACGACGAACTAATGGCCGAATACACGGAATCGGAGCACCCGTTTCGACCGGCCGACAAGAAAGGGCGGTTGCTCTCCTCGGGAACATTCGCCTTGCAGGGACATGATGCGGGCAGCGTCGTCTTTTATCGCAACATCGAGGTCAAACCGTTGCCCGACAATTTGCCGACGCCCGGCACACCGACCGATGATCCGGCGTTTGACGCGAAGATAATCCAACTTTCCGACGACAATTTTCCGTTGCTGGATCTGGATGTGCAACTGGGCCACGGCCTGACATTGGACGGGGCGATGGCAAATGCGCGTAGATTTGGCTATACCTACGGCTTCGTGTTTTCGGGTCCGCTGCCAGCCAGTTTCCGCAAGCCGCTCAACGCCTTTGTGGGTTTCAAAGCGACCGAACCTCAAGCGCTTAACCTGCTCGCAGGTCTGGCCCCGGGTACGTTCGATTATGTCATCGCCAGCACCGGGTACGCGACGGGCAATGAAGGACGAGTTTCCGATCCACAGGCGTCCATGGAAAAGCTGGTTGCGTTCATCGAGGATTTGGCGGCCCGCAACCAGGTGAACATCTACGGCGAAGCGACCGCCCTGCCCGACAATCTAATGGCCGATTACGATGCGCTCTGGACACCGGTACGAATGGACCGAGTGATCAACGCGCTCAAAGCCGGCAACGTGGCCATGGAAATCAACGACCGGTTGAAGGTCCCGAGCGCGGCGTTCATCAAGCGCGCGAAAGCAGCCGGTATTCACTTCACGTTCGGCAGCGGCAACACCGGCGCGAATGACCTTGGTCGACTGCGTTACTGCATCGACATGGTCGAAGAGTGTCGGCTGAACGCGAATGATCTGTGGTTGCCGCAGTGAGCGACGGTCTGATCGACTATTGCTTCGCCGCTTCCTTCGATCCAGCCGGAAAAAAGACGCACACGTCGGGGTGCATCGTGTAGAGCCGCAGGTTGTCGCCGTCTTGAATGATGATCCCGCTCGAACGGTTATCCTCGACGATCGGATTGTGCGGATACTTCCGCCAGTGGATCAAATCATCGGACACGGCGATGTTCGTGGACCAGCGGCCCCAGTCCTTGCGATCCGTTCCGTGATAAATGCCGTAGAAATGCCCGCGGTAGCGAATGACCTGATTGAGCGCCAGGCCGAATTGGTCGTACGGTTCGGGACCGCGTTTGATCACCGGCTCGTCCTGGACATTGGTCCAGACTTTCTGGTCCGTTGATTTGGCGAGGTAAATGGCGTCGTCGTTTCGTTCGTAAAGCAGATACCAGACGTTGCTTTCGATCCAAATCGTCGGCGTGCCGTAAGGTCCCTCGCTCAACGGTTCGCCGTTTGCCTTGAGGATGTTCAGATCGCCCTGATCGGTCCAATGAATTCCGTCGTCCGAGGTCAGTGAATGGGCGATGTCGTGCAAGCCCTCGGCCGCCATGAAATACGCGTTGTCTCGCTTGACGACCATCATGTCCTCGGTCCAGCGGCTGGAGAAAATCGGCGCGTCATCGAATCGCTTCCACGAGAATCCATCGTCGGAAGTCGCCAGACCGAGGTTGTGTTGTCCCGCATCGTAGCCGGTGTACCAGAGCCGCCAATGGTCGCCCTCCTTCAAAACGTAGCCGCGCTCGCGGATGTGCCGGTCCCAGGTGTCGCGTCCGGTTCCGGCGAACACCGGGTTCCCTTTGTAGGGCACCCAGTGAACGAGTTCGGGTGGAAATTCGGTCGCGTCAGCGTCGGCACCGGACGAACGGAGAGAAAACAAAATCGACGCAAGCAATGAAACGACGACCGACGGCCAGAGCGCTTTTCCGGAGATTTGCATGAACCGATCCTGATCCTCGATCACGTGCGAAACAAGCCGTCGTTGATGGGCGGCGCTCCGGCCTCCCGTCAACGTCCCGGCAGTCGACCCGTGCGTTCGAGTTCGAGCAACAGGCGCTTGCGCCAGAGGCCGCCGCCATGGCCGGTGAGCGATGCGACAGACGGGTTGTTTGTGCTTGATCCCAGCGCCTGCTCCGTCGATGATTTTTCGCGGAAATCCAATCAAACAACACAAAATTTGACTGGAGTCTTGTGCGGTTCTTGCACGGGCAAAGACGGGTGGGAAAGAAATGCTTTGTGAGTGTCCGCTTGATTTGTGAGATCGATGGAAAAAGCGAATGATTTTGCCGCGTCATGCCGACACCTACGTCATCGATATCGAAAGTAACTGAGAAGCATTCGGCCTGGGTCCGTTTCACTCACTGGTTAACTTCGGTGTGTTTTCTCCTGCTGGCCGTCAGCGGTTTCGTTATTCTGATGTGCCATCCGAGATTGTACTGGGGTGAAGCAGGCAACGATTTAACGCCTGCCCTTCTCGAACTGCCGATCAGCAGGAACTATCAGCACGGAGGTTGGAGCGAAAGTGTGGCATTTTTTGATGGTGCCGATTCTCCAGTGAGTTCGAGCCGAACGTATGAAATATTCAATCAAAACGGTTGGGCTCGAAGTCTTCATTTTCTTGCTGCTTGGTTGCTCGTGGGAGCGGGGAGTGTTTACCTTTTATTCGGTGCTACCACTCGTCACTTTCGAGCCCATCTTCTTCCGAAGTCGGACGAGGTCACAATAGACCGTTTTCGCGAAGAGTTCAAAAAGCATCTGTGTTTGAACATTCGTCCCGCGACAGGTGGGCCACAATATGGATTGTTGCAGAAAATCGTCTACATGGGTGTTGTGTTTGTTTCTCTGCCTTTGATGGTGGTCACGGGCTTCGCCATGTCGCCCGCAATCACGGCGACCTTTCCCTTTCTTCTGGACGTGTTTGGAGGTTTTCAATCTGCGCGCACAGTCCATTTTTTCGCGTTCGCGGCTCTCTTGATATTCGTAATGGTGCACGTGCTGATGATTGTCAGATCCGGATTCAAACGACAGATGCGTGCCATGACGATCGGCGAAACCCGCAGAGACTGAGATGATCGACAATCAACTTATTACCAGACGCCGCGCAATCATTGCCGGATTGGCCTCCGTCGGTGGCATGGTTCTGCCCGGTTGTTCGCGGGAAAGCCCTCCCAGCTACGGCAACCTGCTGCGAATGGGCGACAATCTCACTTACGCTGCCCACCGGGCATTGCTCCCCGGGCAAAAGCTCGCGCGGGAGTACAGCCGGAGAGACATCTCCTCGATGCCCGCCACCGGCACCACCAACCCGGAGGCGGAGGAATACCAAAGTTTGTATCACAACAAATTTGCCGGTTGGAGCTTGAGTGTCGAGGGGATGGTTTCTCGACCGATGGTATTCACCGTGGCAGAACTGAAGCGACTGCCTTCGCGAACACAGATCACCCGGCATACCTGCGAAGAAGGATGGTCAGCTATTGCCGAGTGGACCGGTGTTCCGTTGAGCCGTGTGCTTGATGCAGTTGGGATGTTACCAAGGGCCCGCTTTGTCAGTTTTTACTCTTATGACGACTGGGCTGACAGTATCGATCTGTTTGACGCATTGCATCCTCAGACCATCCTCGCATACGGCATGAACGGGCGCGATTTAGCCGTCGCGCATGGAGCGCCGGTAAGACTGAGAGTGGAACGCCAAATTGGTTACAAAAGCATGAAGTTTCTGAAGAGGATAGTCGTCACCGAGGAGTTCGACGATGGTGGCGAGAACGGCAACATCCAAAATGGATGGGCTTGGTACGTTGGAATCTGAATCAATTGCCACTACCTCCCGTCAACGTCCCGGCAGTCGACCCGTGCGTTCGAGTTCGAGCAACAGGCGCTTGCGCCAGAGGCCGCCTCCGTATCCGGTGAGCGAGCCGTCCTTGCCGATGACGCGATGGCAAGGAATCAAAATGGCGATGCGGTTTTGACCGTTTGCCAGAGCCACGGCGCGTTGGGCGGTCGGCCGTCCGACACGGCGGGCGAGTTCGTCGTAAGCGATCGTTTCACCGATGGGGATTCGCCGAAGTTCGGCCCAAACCCGTTCTTGAAATTCCGTTCCTCGCGGCGCAAGTGGGACGTCGAACGAACGGCGCTTGCCGGCGAAGTATTCGGCGAGTTCCGCTTCCAGATGTTCGAGCAACGGGTGTTCGCCGGGAACGACCGGACTGCGAAACCGTTTGCGAACGGTCGCGAGATTCGTCTCCAATATCCGGCGGTCGGTGAATTCGAGCAGGCAGACGCCGTCGTCCGTCGCGCCGGTCAGCAACGGACCGAGCGGACTCTCGATCATCCGGATCACGACGCGTTCCCCGCCGTTGCGCGACCTGCCAGGTGGTTCGCCGAAGACACGCACGTAAGCGTCGCGAAATCCACTGTGCGATTCGAAGCCGCTGTCGAGCGCGACGTCGTCGAGCTTCAAACCTTCGCGCAGCCGATCAAACGCTCCGGCCAGGCGTTGGCCGCGGCACCATTCGGCGAACGTCATCCCGAGGTTTTGCGTGAACCAACGACGGACACGCTCTGGCGTGAGACCGATCGCGGTCAGTTCATGGGCTTGCAGACGGCCCGTTTCCGACGTTCGAACACGCTCCATCAAGTCATTCACCCATCGCGGGCGTTCGCCATTGGCGGCTAACGGATCGCATCGTTTGCAGGCACGATAGCCTGCGAAGAGGCATTCCTTGATCGATGCGAAAAACTCGGTGTTTTGCAGCTTCGGTTTGGAGGGGCAGGACGGTCGGCAGAAGATCCCGGTCGTGCGTACGGCCACGTAAAATATGCCGTCGAAGCTCGCGTCTTTGCGGGAGAACGCCCGTTCCATTTCGCGTCGTGGCGGGAGCAGCGTGGGTTGTTCAGTCGTTCGCACGGAGAGACAATAACACCAGCGTCCACCGAAAAAGCGACGTTTTGTTCGGCGTTTTTAACTGAGAGGTTTCCAGCCAGTGAAGTTGCCAATTACCAAAATGAGAGTAACAAAGATAAAGACAAAAAGGCAGAGCAGTAGGAAGCCGAACGCGCTGCTCAAAAGATACAGGGCAACCGCCCGCGCAAATGTTACGCGATACATTGCTTTCGTGACGATGGCGCAAAGCGCGAATGAAATTAACGAAGCAACTGAGGTGACCATTGATTCATAAGAATGGGTCACTCGTTGCGCGAGCACTGTCCCGCCCCACGCGAATGAGGGAACGGCGGTAAGCATTAAATTGGTTAGTAATGCCGTCCTGAAGCGGGATCTCTTGACTTTCAGATTGCGGGCAGCCCAATGAATGCCCAGTGCGCCCAAAAAGAACCAGCTGACCAATACGAGTGCGCCAATGCCGACCAGCACCGGAACCGCGATCCCCAGAAAATGACCTTCACTCATTTTTGAAGAGCAGACATAACGGGCTGGATGCACGGCAAGTCCAAAGCGGTTCGGTGTGTCATTGATTGGCCCGGCTCAATATCGTTGATCCTCCATGAATGCGGTGGGGAAACTTGGTGGATTGCCGTCATTTAATATTGCACATTTCCGGGTTTTCATTGCTGTCCTGGCATGCTTCAATTCGGGTCCAATTCGCCGGACTTGTCGGGATCGACGGAATTCGAGTGGTAGTGGGCGCGTTGTTGTTCAGCGAAAGACCAATCCGATCTACTGATGAAAAAAACGAACTTCTCCAAGTGCCTCCTGGCGGCGGTGATCATCGCGTTTGGAACCAGTGCGGTATTTGCCCGCTCTGTTCCCAACTTCGCGCTCATCGACCAGGACGATTTCAACCATGAGTTGTATCGCGCGCCGGGCAAGGCCGTTGTGTTGTTTTTCACCGGCAACGGTTGCCCGATCGCCCGCAAGAGCGCGCCCAAGCTCAAGGCGTTGCAGAACGAGTTTGAGAGCAAGGGCATCACGTTCTGGGCGGTCAACTCATTTGCCGGAGATTCAACGGCTGAGATTCGCGAGGAACGGCGTAAGATTGGTCTTTGGGGCACGACTTACCTGATCGATCGCAAGCAGGCGGTGGCACTGGCGCTCGGTGTGGAGCGCACGGCCGAGGTGATCGCGATTGATACCAAGGATCACAAGATCTTTTATCGCGGCGCCATCGACGATCAACTAAGTGAGGGCACCGAGAAAGTCGCGGCCACGAAGCATTATTTGCAGGACGCCCTGACCGCATTCCTCGGCGGACAGGAAATCGCCGTCAAAGAAACGCGTTCGCACGGTTGTCGTTACGCTTACTCGCGCGTGGCAGACGACGACACGCCGCCTGATTACGCCAAACAGATCGTGCCGATCCTCCAGAAGAATTGCGTGCATTGCCATCGCAAGGGCGGGATCGGGCCGTGGAGCATGAATAGTTATCGCCGCGTTTCAAATTACGCCGAGATGATCGAGGAAGTCCTGCTCACGCGACGCATGCCCCCGTGGGATCCCAATCCGGATTATGGTGATTTCAGAAACGCGCACTGGCTCAGTCGCGATGATACGCAGGCTTTGCTGAAATGGGCCGACGCCGGTGCGCCCGGCGGCGACGGTCCTGATCCGTTGAAGGCCCCGCTCGAGCCCTTGCCCGATTGGCAGTTGGGCAAACCGGACGCCACGCTTCATTTGCCGGAACCGCAAAAAGTCCCCGCCACTGGCATTGTGGATTATCGTTACGTCGAAGTTTCTTCGCCGTTCACCAACGATGTTTGGTTGTCCGCCATGGACATCAAACCGGGCAACAACAAGGTTGTTCACCACGTGATTCTTTACGCCAAATGGCCGGGTGCGGGTGACGATGGAACCGGCCACGGGATGTTCATGGTTGGTTGGGCGCCGGGGGCGAGCCCGCTTCGCTATCCCGAGGGCGTCGCCAAAAAGCTACCGGCCAACGCCAAGCTCACTCTGGAGCTGCACTACACGACGTGCGGCACCGAGGAGAACGACAGCAGTGAAATCGCGCTCTATCTCGCCGACGGTCCGCAGGAGCGCAATGCCGAGACGCGTGAGGCGATCGAGTGGAATCTCAATATCCCGCCCGGTGAGGCGGAGGCCGGCCATGTGGCCACGTATTCGTTCCAGAAACCCGCGACGATTTACGGAATGTTTCCGCACATGCACTTCCGCGGAAAATGGATGCGCTACGAACTGCTCTATCCCAATGGCAAACGGGAAACCATCCTCGACGTGCCGCGATACGACTTCCAATGGCAGCTCAGCTATTATCCGAAGAATCCGATTCATGTGCCGGCGGGAACGTGGTTGATGGTGCGGGGCGCTTTTGACAATTCAGCCGCCAACCCGGCCAATCCCGATCCGAACAAGCGAGTCTATTTCGAGCGCCAATCCTGGGACGAAATGTTCATCGGCTTCTTCGAGGCCGCCGACGATCCGGAAGGCCCACAGACCGCGTCACGATAGGGGATCAAAGGGAACGGAGTTTTACGCGAATTTCGCGAATCGGTGCGAATTTTGAAAAGCGCCGGGGGAGAATTGTTCGAACGCTTTCGCGTGGTGAAATCCTGAATTGTGGCAGCCGACGTGAGTCGGCTCTGACGTCGTTCGATTTCAAATTGAGCGGACTCACCTCCGCTGCTACGACGTTTCAGAAAGTCATCGAGCGCGACGAGTACAATTCAAAGCTCGAATAAATGACTTATTTGAGAATTTACGCCCATTCGTTAAATTCGTGCAAACCTCCCTCCTTTTCATTTCCGTGTTTCCTCTGTGTTTCATCCGTGGCTAAATCAGCCCGACCATGAAACTCGGATTCGTCTCCGCCATTCTACCGGACCTGTCGCTTGAGCAGGTGTTGAAATTCGCCGCCGACGAAAAGTTCTCCTGCGTCGAGGTCATGTGCTGGCCCGCCGGCAAGGCCGAACGCAAATACGCCGGCATCACCCACATCGACGTCACGAACTTCAAACGCGGGGACGTCGCCGGCATCCACGATCTCATTGCAAAACACGGCGTCGAGATCAGCGCGCTCGGTTATTATCCCAACCCGCTCGATCCCGATCGCGCGACGGCAGCCAAGGCGGTCGCGCACATCAAGAAGGTCATCCGCGCGTCGGCATTGCTCGGAATCAAGCACATGAACACGTTCATCGGTCGCGACTGGACGAAATCGGTCGACGACAATTGGCCGCGCTTTCTCAAGACATGGAAGCCGATCGTCCAACTCGCCGAGGACCTCGACGTGAAGATCGGCATCGAGAATTGCGCAATGCTTTTCACGAACGACGAATGGCCCGGCGGCAAAAACCTCGCCTTTAGTCTGGCGATCTGGCGGCGCATGTTCAATGACATTCCGTCGAAGCACTTTGGTTTGAACTACGATCCCTCGCATCTCGTTTGGATGCAGATGGACTGGGAAAAGCCGTTGCATGAATTCTCCGATCGCCTGCACCACCTGCACGCCAAGGACGTTCGCTTGAACCACGACGCGCTGGACGATGTGGGCATTCTGGCGCCGCCGCTCGAGTATCATCAACCGCGCATTCCCGGCTTCGGCGAGATCGATTGGGGCCGGTATCTCGGCACGGTGAAGGAGATCGGTTACAAGGGTCCGGTTTGCATCGAGGTCGAGGACGACACGTTTGGCAAAACGCTGAAAGGTCGCAAGGAAGCCGTCAGGGTCGCGGGCAATGTCTTGCGGCCGTATTTTTGAGCAACGCAGATCTGTTCGTCGCCCGACATGAAAAACCTTTGGGCCGGTTCCCGATCGCTTTATTCGCTGCTACTGCTTTTGCAGGTGTTCGGCGCGATTATTCCTGCCCGCGCCGCCGATCTCCAACGTTGGCTCTATTGCTCGCAGAACTTGTGGATCGACAAGAACGTTGCCGAACTCGAGAGCCTTTTTGCGCGGGCCGCGAAGGCGGGTTACACGCATGTCCTGATTGCTGATTCAAAGTTCAGCAAGCTCGGCGACATGGACGAGCATTACTTTCGTAATATCGATCGCGTGAAGCGCTCGGCCACGACGAATCATCTCGAACTGGTTCCAGCCCTTTTCTCGATCGGTTACTCGAACGATCTGCTTTGGCACAATCCCAACCTCGCTGAGGCTTTGCCGGTCGAGAACGCATTATTCGTGGTCCACGATGGCGTTGCGCGTCTTAGACCCGACGGAGCGCCCGAGTTTAAAGGCGGCGATTTCAACGATCTGTCGCAATGGGATTGGAAGGATGAAACCGTGAGCTATGGCAATGGAACGGCTTATGTGCGCAATCCGAGTGGTCGCAACGCGCGGATTGAACAGAAGCTCAAGCTGACGCCGTTCCGCCAGTATCACCTGAGTGTGCGCGTCAAGACGAAGGACTTCAAAGGCACCCCGGAAGTCAAGGTGCTGTCCGGCAATCGCGCATTGAATTTCAACTACCTCGGCGTCAAGTCGACGCAGGACTGGACGACGCACCACGTTGTGTTCAACTCACTCGATCACACCGAGGCGAATCTTTACCTCGGATGTTGGGATGGAGCGACCGGTGAACTCTGGTGGGACGACGCGAAGCTCGAGGAAGTCGGTCTGTTAAATGTGGTTCGACGCCCGGGCGCGCCACTCGTCGTCAAACACGAAGATGGCGAAGTATTGAAAGAGGGCGAGGATTTCGAACGCGTTGTCGATCCACAGATGGGCAATCATCCCTGGAACGGCGAGTATGACGTTTATCACGAGCCGCCGGTGATCAGAACGCACCTGCCGGACGGCACGCGGTTGCGGGTTTCATATTTTCACGTCGCGACGATTTATGACGATCAGGCGATGATTTGTCCGTCAGAACCCGAGACGATCGAGCTTTTACGTGATCAAGCCCGGCGCATGTACGCCGCTTGGTGCACGAAGGGCTACATGATGAGCCATGACGAAATTCGTGTGTTCAACTGGTGTGAAGCGTGTCGTGCGCGACATCTCGACGCGGGCGAATTGCTGGCGGCCAACGTTCGCACGTGCATTCAGATTCTGCGCGAAGTGAATCCCGGCGGCCGGATTTACGTGTGGAGCGATATGTTCGATCCGAACCATAACGCGCACGACGACTATTATCTGGTGCGCGGCAATCTGGCCGGTTCGTGGAAGGGGCTGGACTCGGACGTCATCGTCATGAACTGGAATTTTGAAAAGCGCGACGCGAGCCTGAAATTCTTTGCCGATCGGGGAAATCATCAAGTGATTGCCGGCTACTACGACGGCGATTCGAAACGCGTGCTGGATTGGTTGCAAGCGGCCCGTGGTGTCCAAGGTTTGGAAGGTGTGATGTACACGACCTGGCGTCATGATTTCAGCAAAATCGAGGAATTTGCGGGACTGCTCGGGGCTCAATAAATGCTTCCGATTGGATCGGTCGTGTTGTGGTGAATTCAATTCACGCCCTCCGGTTCCATGCATATCGGGTGTTTCATTCAGTCAACGTTGGTCGTGCTTTTTTGGACGTTCGCGCCGCCGTCGTTTGCGCAAACGGGTGCCAATGCAACCGTTTGTGACCTTTGCGGTAAACCGTTCGGCCAGCAGTATTATTTGATGACGGACAAGGTGACCCGCGTTCGCCGGGCGGTTTGTGGCGAGTGCCTTCAGCGACCTGATCGTTGTTTTGCCTGCGGCCTGCCGATTGTCAACAAGGAGACCGACCTGAGTGACGGACGCCATTACTGCGAACGGGATTCCACTGTCGCGTTGTTCACGGTAAACGCGATTCAAAAAGTTGTCGTGGAAACCGAGGCTCGGCTGAGGCGGCAGTTTATTGGCGTCATGGATTTTCCTGATCACAACCTCAATGTGTCGGTCGTGGACCGCGTGAACATCGAGGCGCTCTTCTCACGACCCGGCAACGATTATCGCTGTCCGAATATCATGGGCTATTACCAGGCGCTCACCAATCGGACGATACGCAGCCACGAGGTCTATCTTCTCAGTGGGCTGACGGAGAGCGGCACGCGCGGCGTGTTTGCTCACGAACTGACCCATGCCTGGATGGCTGACCATGTGCCGGCCGATCGCCAACTTGGTGGGGACGCCCGTGAAGGATTCTGCGAGTTGATTGCCTACCTCGTGCAAAAGGACCTTCACGACGAGACCGGCATGCACGCGGTTGAAGTGAACAAATACACCCGCGGTCAATTTGATCTATTTCGCCGAGCTGAGAAGACCTACAACCTCGAAACAGTGATCGAATGGTTGTGCTACGGCACCGAACCGCTGCTCGACGCGAATGATCTTGATATGGTTCGTCGCGCGCAAAAGCCGGCGGCTCCTCCGGCGAAGTTGTGGGTCAGTTACGCCAGCCGGAGGAGTGCGACGGAGACGCCCGGCAAAGGTGGGAATAATCCGTTCGTTTTGAAAGCGATCGTTGGATCGGACAAACACCGCACGGCGTTGATCAACGATCAAACGTTTGCGGAAGGCGAGTCCGCCAAAGTGAAGTGGAACGAGGAACTGGTGACGATTCGCTGTCTGAAGATCGACGCAGATCTCGCCGAAATCGAAGTTCAACCGACCGGTGAAAAGCAGACGCTTCACCTCGGTAGCAAATCAGCACGTTAGAAGCTAATCGGATTGTTCATCCGGCCGCATTGCGGGCACCGCGACAGGTCGACGTCAATATCGTCCGTGTAAACCGCACCACAATCGGGGCAGCGAAAAATCAAATCTTCCGACTTCAGAGGAGTGAACCGCCGAGCCCGGTGAGCAGAGTACCAGGCCAGCAATGACACCCCACCCAAAGTGAGCGCCGTGTAAAACAGGATGACCCCTTCAATGCTCATTTGAGTTCACCCATTTAAAGGACGGTGGGTTTGACGGCCGGTGTGTTTGTTGAAGTCGGTGGTGCTTTGGTCCACCAGTGAATGATAACTCGGCCTTCCCGCAGTCGGTCAAAGTCCCGGGCGTTCTGGTAAACGGAGATTCGCGGATCCGGCACAAACTGGAGCGATCGCACCAGCTTCAGGCCGGCTTGGTCCGCGTCTGCGGATTCACTGCTCGCGGCGAGCGACGCGTCAAAGACGCGGCCCTGTTGATCGACGATGATACGAATCACCGTCGGGGCAAGCAGGCCCGCGTAATCGATGACCGGCAGTTGGGGAACGTCGGTCAGGTCGCTCAGGGAAAGTTGACCAACCACCTGCATGCGCGAACCCGGTTTTGGCATCTCTGCGGCGGCCAGCGGAACCTGCGCCATCGCGGGTTGACTCGACCGCTCGGTGAGCGATGAACGATCGGGATTGTTGGTGGCCGCGAAGCGCGAAAAATCCGCGAGCAAATCGCCCGGCTTGAGTTGCAACCATTGGGGTGGGTTGGACCAGCCCGGTGAGCGATGCTGCAACGGTTTCATATCCAGCCAGGCGCGACCCGAATAGCTGGCCCGACTGGGCAGGACAAAACGTGTCGGGTCATTCAGCTCCAGCAGTGCGACCAAGCCGGGATGATTTGCGTCATCGGCCAACCGGATGCGTAGCAGTCGCGTCTCCTTCAAAATGTTCAGCGGGCGGTGATCGGAGAGCCACCAGGTCAGACCTCCTTGGAGGCAAAAAATAAGTGCGATCGTGATCGTCCAGCGCTTTGGCGACCAGATGGGTTCGGCTGGCGCGACGGTACTCATTGCGTTCCGTTGCGCGATCGAATGGCGAGCAGAACGTCATGAACACCCGCTTCCCGGGCCGCCAGATTCAACCGCGTCCAGTCGCCCAGCCGCACGTCGCGATCCGCTTGGACGATCAACGTCACCGGCGTTCCCGCCCGTTCGATTGACTTGCGCAGAAAATCGGTCAACGGACCGGGTTGCGCCGGGTTCAGCATCTGATTGTCAAAAAACACCTGACCTTGGCGGTCCATGATGACCGTCACGGCTGGACCCTGAATCCCGGACAAGTTGACCGCTTCCGGCAGAGCAACGGAAAGTCCGGGCACGAAGGTGATCTGCTGGCGAAGGACAATGAAGAGGAGCATCAGGAGAAACACTCCCATGAACGGCGCAACATCGAGTTGGCCGCGAAACACTTTGGCGTTGCGCGGCAGCTTCATGATTCAGGCTCACCCGTGACGAGATTCAGGATGTCGGTGGCCGATTTCTCCATGTCGAGGACGATCGAGTTGACCCGGTTGACCAGATAATTATAGCCCGCGTAGCAGGGGATTGCCAACGCCAGGCCGGCCGCAGTGCAAACTAATGCCTGCCAGACGCCGCCGGCCATCATGCCGCCGTTTGCAAAGGGACCCAACCGCTGCATGTCCGAGAAAATCCGGATGAAGCCCAACACGGTGCCGAGCAGGCCGAGCAACGGTGCAATCTGGGTGATGGTGGCCAGCAAGTTCAGCCGCTCTTCCAGGCGGGGCACTTCGAGCAGGCCGGCTTCTTCGAGCGATTCACGGACGCCTTCGCGGCCGCGTTCGCGGTTGAGAATCGCGATTTTGACTAGGCGCGCGATCGGCCCTGGTGTCGCGTCGCAAATGGAAACCGCTTCCACGATATTGTCGCGTTTCAGCACGTTGCGCACGCCGTTGAGGAACTCGGTCGAATTGATCTGGGCCCGATGATAATAAAGCCAGCGTTCCACAAACACCGCCGTGGCCACGGCGCCCGCCAGCAGGAGAATCCACATGATCGGCCCGCCATTGGAAAGCAGCTGCGGCTGTTCCTGGGGAATGTCAACGGCGCCCAGCACCAGCCAGGTGGACAGTCCGCCGTTGAACAGCAAGGAAATCGACATGGAAGGGTTATAGATTTTCGAGTTTGAAACTTCAAAGGTGAAAGTGGTCGTTGGGCGTTTTGGCCATTGGTTTTGTCCAAAGCCCAGAACTGATTGATGGCCAGAGCAATCGGCCTCCACGCCTTGCAATTCAATTCTCGGGGTTTAGATTCCCGTGCCAATCCTCACATCATGATTCCACGACGTACCCTGTTCCCGTTGGTTCCTACCGTAGCTTTGCTGCTTTCTGGAATCGCTCCGCTGCACGCACAGTTGGTCATATCCGAATTCATGGCGGCGAACGACACCACGCTGGCGGATGAGGATGGCGCGTTCAGCGATTGGATCGAAATCCACAATCCCACGGCATCGCCGGTAAGTCTGGCCGATTGGTATTTGACTGATGACAGTGCCGATCTGACCAAGTGGCAGTTTCCGGCCACGAACCTTGCGGCCAACGCGTATATAGTCGTCTTTGCGTCGGGCAAGGACCGCCGGGTGCCGGGCGCAAATCTGCACGCGGCGTTTAGCCTCCAGGCATCAGGCGAATACCTGGCCTTGGTGCGTCAACCTGATTTGACGCCCACCATCGCGACTGAGTTTTCCCCTGCGTTTCCAGCCCAGGTAAGCGATGTTTCATACGGCGACTTCGGCGGAGCGCTTTATTATTTTGCCACGCCGACTCCGGGCCAGCCGAACAACAACAATTTCTATTTCAAGGTCAAGGACACGAAGTTCAGTCACGCGCGCGGCTTTTACGAACAGCCGTTCAATCTCGTCATTACCACGGATACCGCCGACGCGACGATTCGCTTTACGACCAACGGCGCGCCGCCGACCGCTTCCACCGGAACGGTCTATTCCGGTCCGATTCCGATCGAAGGCACCACGGTCCTGCGGGCGGCCGCGTTCAAGAACGGTTGGCAGCCGTCGAATGTCGACACGCTATCGTTTGTCTTCGCCGCGGGCGTCCCCACGCAATCTCCTGACGGGTCAGCTCCCGCCGGCTGGCCGGCCAGTTGGGGCGCCAACGTCGTGGACTACGGCATGGACCCGGACGTGGTGAACAGTCCCGCCTACAGCGCCGAGATCGTGGATGATCTGAAATCGCTGCCGGCAGTTTCGCTTGTGACGGATCTGGACAACTTGTTCAGCCCGTCGATCGGAATATATGCCAACCCGGGACAGGATGGCATCGATTGGGAACGGCCGACATCCGCCGAGCTGATTTATCCGGATGGCACGGATGGTTTTCAGATTGACGCGGGTCTGCGCATTCGCGGCGGATTCAGTCGCAGCACGACGAACCCGAAGCACTCGTTCCGTCTCTTCTTTCGCAAGGAATATGGTGCGGGCAAATTGAAGTTTCCGTTGTTCGGTGATGACGGCGCGGACGAGTTCGATGGCATTGATATCCGAACCACTCAAAACTACTCGTGGAGTTTCGGCGGCGATTCGCGCTGCGTTTTCATTCGCGATGAATTTAATCGCGATACCCAACTCGCGATGGGCGACCAGGGCGAGCGTGGCTGGTATTTCAACCTGTTTATCAACGGTCAGTTTTGGGGTGTGTATAATTGGGCTGAACGCCCGGAAGCATCCTTTGGTGAAACGTACTTTGGCGGCAGCAAAACGAATTACGACGTCATCAAGGTGGAGGCCGGCCCATATACGATCAACGCGACCGACGGTACGCTCGACGCCTGGCAGCAGCTTTGGAATATCTGTTATCCGGGGATTGATGAAGCTACTTACCAATACATCCAGGGCCGGAATCCCGACGGGACGCGCAATCTGAATTATCCGGTGCTGGTGGACGTGCCCAATTTGATCGACTACATGCTGATCATTTTCTACGGCGGCAACCTGGACGCGCCGATCTCCAATTTTTTGGGCAACACCGCTCCGAACAACTGGTACGGGATCCGTGACCGAACGGGTGACGCCGGATTCCGTTTTGTGGCGCACGATTCCGAACACACGTTGCTGGACGTCAACGCCAACCGGCTCGGGCCGTACCCGGCGGGCGACGTTTTTGATCGCAGCAATCCTCAATGGGTCTTCCAAAGGCTGGGCGCCGGCAGCGCGGAGTTTCGGTTGTTGGTAGCTGATCACATTCGCAAGCACTTCTTCGACGGTGGTGTCTTTACGCCGCAGTCAGCAACCAACCGCTTCCTTCAACGCGCGGCGGAAGTCAGAAGCGCGATGGTTGGCGAATCGGCGCGCTGGGGCGACGCTCAACGCGCGACACCGTTGACGCGCGATGTCGAGTGGAACAACGCGATCAACGAGATCCTGAACAATTTCTTCCCCAACCGCACGGCGGTGGTTCTGAGTCAATTGCGTGGCGCCGGGTATTATCCGCTGACCGACGCACCGGTCTACAGCCAATACGGCGGTAACGTGGATCCCGGCTATCCGTTGGTCATGTCCGCCACCTCAGGGACGATCTATTACACACTGGACGGTTCCGATCCCCGTCTGCCAGGAGGCGCCCTGGCCGCCGGTGCGCGCCTGTATGGTGGACCGCTGACCTTGAACGAAAGTGTCCAGGTTAAGTCCCGTGCGTTGTCCGCGAACGGCTGGAGTGCGTTGAGCGACGCGACGTTTTACTTGAAGCAGTCCTTCACAAATTTGCTCGTGTCCGAGGTGATGTATCATCCGGCGGATCTGAACGATCTTGGTGGTGATCACTATGAGTTCATTGAATTGAAGAACGCGTCGGCACAGGAAATGGAATTGAGCGGCGTCCACTTCACGTCCGGCATCAAATTCAGTTTTCCGCTGGGGGCCCGGCTGGCGCCCGGTGAATTTGCCGTGTTGGTCCGTGACCAGGCGGCATTTCAGACAAAATATCCCGGAGTTCCCATTGCCGGCGTTTACGAAGGCAGTCTGAACAACGCCGGTGAAAAGATCGCGTTGGCGCACGCGTCCGACACGAACATCGTGTCCTTCACGTACAGCGATTCAGTTCCGTGGCCGCCGGCGGCCGACGGTCTCGATTTCTCGCTCGTTCCGATTAGCTCGGTGGGCAATCCCACACCGGACGATCCCGCCTCCTGGCGCGCGAGCACAATGCCGGGTGGTTCCCCGGGTGCCGATGATCCGCCGTCATCGCAACCGCGTGTCGTCATCAACGAAGCGCTCACGCACACCGACCCACCATTGGTGGACACGATCGAGTTGCTCAATCTTTCGTCGACCAACGCCCCGATTGGTGGCTGGTATTTGACCGATGACCTTTCGGCGCCGAAGAAGTTTCGAATTCCTGACGGCACGTCGATTCCGCCGGGCGGCTATCTCGTCTTTGATGAAAACGATTTTAATCCCAATCCCGGCGTTGATCCGAGCTTTACGCTCAATTCGCACGGAGAGGAAGTCTTCTTGTTCTCGGCCGATTCCGTTGGAAATCTGACCGGCTACAGCGACGGTTTTGTCTTTGGTGCGGCGGAGAATCCGGTTTCGTTCGGCCGCTACGTCAACAGCGTTGGTGAGATTCAATACTCCGCTCAATTGCTGCGGACGTTTGGCGCTCCCAATTCCGGTCCGCGCGTCGGGCCGATTGTGATCAACGAAATCCAATATCATCCCAAGGCAGGTGATGATGAATTCGTCGAGCTGAAAAACATCACCGCGAGTCCGGTTGTACTTTATTATTCCGATCCACAGGAACCAGACTGGACGACCAATACGTGGAAGATCGTCGGCGTCGATTTTGATTTTCCACCGAACATTTCGATTCCCGCAAACGGCCTGCTGATCGTGACGGCCATTGATCCGGCCTCGTTCCGTACAAAATACAATGTGCCTTCCGCCGTCCAGATTCTTGGGCCGTACACCGGTTCCTTGCAGGACAGCGGCGAGTTGCTGGAGTTGAAGAAGCCCGACAAGGTTGATGAGATCGCACCCGGTGTTTTCTACGTTCCTTTCATCACGGTGGACGCCGTGCGTTACAACGATAAGTCGCCGTGGCCGATTGAGGCCGATGGTAATGGACCGTCGTTGGAACGGCTCAACGCGTCCGCCTACGGCAACGACCCGATCAATTGGCGCGCCGCGCCGGGACTCGCTTCGCCCGGGTTGGAGAATGATGCCAATCGATATCCGCGTGTGTTTGCCGGTCTCGATCAAACTCTTAGCGCCGTCCAATTTCCGATCACCTCGACGCTGGCGGGGTCATTCGTGGATGACCAATTGCCAAACCCGCCGGGTGGTGCGTTGCCGACATGGACCCAGGTTGGTGGTCCGTCGGGCGCGGTCATTTCCGATCGGCACTCTTTGAAGCCAGATATCGTTCTGCCTGGTGCAGGTGTTTACACGTTCGAGTTGAGCGTCGATGATTCCGAGCTTCAAAGCACCGACAGCGTGCGCGTCAGCGTGAGCCGGCCGCCGAGCCAGGTGGTGCTCTTGCCGGCGCGTTCGATTTGGAAATACAACGACACGGGAACGGATCTTGGTACGGCCTGGCAGCCTCCCGGATACGACGACAGCCTTTGGGCCAGCGGCCCGGCCGAACTGGGTTACGGCGACGGAAACGAAGCGACCGTGGTGAGCTACGGTGGTGATTCCGGCAACAAGCACCCAACCACCTATTTTCGCAAAACGTTCAATGTCTCCGGCGTGGCGCAAATGATCGGGTTGGTTGGACGGTTCCAGCGCGACGATGGCGGCGTGGTTTATTTGAACGGAGTTGAGGCGTTTCGGCAGAACATGGCGAACGGAACGGTCACCTACAACACTCTGGCCAACGCCACGGTGGGCGGTTCGGACGAAACGACTTTCTTCCCGTCCGACATGCCGCTGGCGCAGCTCCACGATGGCGTGAACACCGTCGCGGTGGAGATTCATCAAATCAGCACCGCCACGAGTTCGGACATCAGCTTTGATTTGCAGATCGAGGCGACCACCTATCCCGCGAACGCCGCGCCCGTGGTCAGCGCCGGCTCCAACCAGTCGATCGATGTTTCCGGCGTGGCACAACTTGACGGAACGGTCACGGACGATGGGCTGCCGTTGAGTCCCGGTTATTTCACGAACGGTTGGTCAAAAGTCTCCGGACCGGGAACTGTTTCGTTCGCGTCGACAACTTCACGGAAAACTCAGGCTGGCTTTTCGGCAGCGGGAACGTACGTCCTTCGATTGACCGCCGGCGACGGCGCTGCCACCGCTTCAGGCGATGTCACGATCAACGTGACAAGCGGAATCGCGACTTGGAAAGCCGGGTACTTCAATGCGACCGAACTGGCCAATCCCGCGATCAGCGGAGACAACGCCGATCCGGATGGCGACACGCACACGAATTATCAGGAGTACATCGCCGGCACGAATCCGCGCGACGGAGCCAGCTATCTCAAAGTCAGTCCGATCGATCACGCCACCGGAACGGTGACGCTCGAATTCAATGCGGTCGCCGGCCGGACCTATTCGATCTTGTGGCGTGACTTCGTCGACAGCGGCTCATGGATCAAACTGATGGATATTCCGGCGCAAAGCGCGACGCAGTTGATGCAAATCTTCGACGCCACCGTTGGTGGCCGCAGTCAGCGCTATTACCGGATCGTGACGCCGCAACTTCCGTAGATTACGGCCACGACCCCGTGCAACTGTTGGTCGACTGGGCAGTTTACGTTCGACCTTGCTTCCGCGAACGTTCTCCGTTTGTTTCCTCGCGATGAATTGCGATGCGCGCTCCTTACTCCGTGGCGAACTGGCCGATCAGTTTGCAAAATGGGGTGTGCCCGCGTATCGGGTCACGCAATTGCTCGACTGGCTCTACCAGAAGCGGGCGACCGGCTGGGAGCAAATGAGCAACCTGCCTAAGTCTTTGCGCGAACGCCTGGCGGCCGGCTTATCGTTGATTAACCTGGACGTGGTTCGACGTCAGGGCGCGCGTGACACGACGCAAAAATTTCTCTGGCGACTGCCGGATGGCGCAATGGTGGAGAGCGTGTTGATTCCCGCAAACCCGGCGCTATACAGCGATGCCAGCGACCGCCAGACGTTGTGTGTTTCGACACAGGTCGGTTGCGCCTACGGATGCAAATTCTGTGCAAGCGGCCTCGATGGTTGGAAACGAAATCTCAGCGTCGAAGAAATCGTCGGTCAGATCCTGGCGGTCGAACGGTTGAGTGAATCCGATTCTTCCTCTTCCTCTTCCTCGTCCTCGTTATCGTCGTCGGAAAAATTGAACGACGAGGAAGCGACATCAACTTTGAGCGCGAGAGCTTCGTCGAGGACGATTACGAATCTTGTCTTCATGGGTATGGGCGAGCCATTGGCGAATTACACGAACCTGCTCAAGGCACTGCGCATCCTGAATGCGCCGTGGGGAGTCGGTATTGGTGCCCGCAAGATCACGATTTCGACGAGTGGGTTGGTGCCTCAAATCCGGAAACTGGCTGACGAACCGGAACAATTTCGGCTGGCGATTTCGCTGCACGGCGCGACGGATGAGGTGCGCAATCGCATCATGCCCGTCAACCGCAAGTATCCGTTGGCTGAATTGACTGCGGCTTGCGAATACTACCAGGAGCGCAAGAGCAAGATGATCACGCTCGAGTACATCTTGATCGCCGGCGTGAACGACGATCTGGATCAGGTGGCTCCACTCGCAAACCTTGCCCGCCGGCTCTTCGCCAAAGTGAACCTGATTCCCTACAATGCTGTGGAAGGACTGGATTGGCACCGACCCAGCGACGATCAATGCCTTCAATTTGCCGACAGCCTGAAGAAGTCTGGAGTAACCGCCACACTGCGTTTGGAAAAAGGCGGTGACATCGATGCCGCCTGCGGTCAGCTACGATTGAAAACCGAGAAGGAACTGGCGAATCAGTAGCCAGCGTTGTATCGACGCAACGGTCGCAAAGTCATCAGATCGTTGCTGTTCAAGTGCCTGGACAGGGCACCGCAAGAGTAGGACAGGCATCTTGCCTGTCTCATTGGCCGTCCACCATTCCCGAACATTCTGTTCCGT
The DNA here is from genome assembly GCA_016124235.1 of bacterium. Lineage (GTDB taxonomy): Bacteria > Verrucomicrobiota > Verrucomicrobiia > Limisphaerales > RI-55 > RI-55. Next base: position 23,398 of record WGOC01000034.1, read on the forward strand.
CCGACGGTCATCTTTGGCCGATGAGGCAAGTTCTTTCCCTCTTTCCCAAGACAGGCAGGATGCCTGTCCTACTTTGTCTCGCGCCGGATCAGCCGTCCGCCGATCAGCCAGAGAACACCCAGCCCAATCGCCACCAGCACGAGCGGCCAGAAACGTGGTGCGCGAGCACCGTCGGATTCATCCAGATCGATTCCCAACGCAAGTCCCGCACCCGAGCCAAAATCGACCTGCAGCGCGCGTGTGAAAGTAACGCTTCGGCCTTCCGCGGGAAGCGTCGCGTGAATCGCTTCGGCTCGATTGACCGCAGCGTCCTGCTGTTTCACGAGTCGATCAGCCAGCTTCATGAGCGCCGCATTGTCCTCGTTCGGAGTTTGATCGATGAGTTGTTTGACCTGTTGCTGCGTGTAGTTCGCCTTTTCGCCCAGTTGAAACGGCGCCGCTGCCTGGGACTGTTGTTGCGCGGGCGCATTGGCGAGCTGGCGTTCGATGTTGCCGCGGTTCAAGAAGTTCAAACCGACGAGCGCCTGTTGCTGTTTCAAAGTTTGCAACTGCACACGAGCGTCTTCGTTGAGCGCCGCGTCGTGCTGTGAAAGCTCCAAGGCCGCACGGTAGGACTTGCGCGCGAGTTGTTGGTCGCCGCGCTGAAGGGCGTCGTTGCCTTTTTGCAAAAGCGTTTCGGCTTGCACGGTCTTGGCCTTACGTTGTTCGGTTGCGCGCGACAGATAGCTTTCCAATCCCGCACGGCCAGGCGCTGAAGTCACGGCCTGCGATCGTAATTGCCAGCGATCGTCCCACTTGGTCACGTTCCAACGGTCGTCAATGTTCATGGTCCAAGTGATGTTCTGCAGTGGTAGATCGAACTCTGGCCCGGGCAATCGATAGTCGAAGCCGCGCACCTTCGCCGGCTTTTGGCTGGCGTAGAAAAACTCGACCATCGCCGGCTGGTTCGGGTCGGATGTTTTCTCCAGCGGAATCAGGATTTGATCGCCTTCCTGCCACGGCAAAGCACTTTCGCCGTTTACGAAGGCGAACCAGAATTCCGAGCCTTTCGGCAGTCGCAAATGCAGCAGGCGCTTGTCGCCCGGGAAGAGCGACAACTGGACTTCGGTCAGCACTTCGCCGGCGGTTGAAACAGTCGACGTGAGGTCCACTTTTTCAACGCGCGCGGGCAACAACTTCGCCGCTTCGTGCCGCACGATGACGATCGGCAAATTGAAGGCCGGTTCAATCACCCGGAACAGATGATTGGGTTCCTCCGATTTCACGCCGTCGCGCAAAACCGGGGTGACCGATTGCCAGTCGGCGATTGTGAGATTCGCGGGCAGGTTGGGCAATTGCACCTCCAGTCGGCCGCCGCTGCGCACCGTGAGATGGCCGCGTTGGAGCGTGACGCCACCGGCTTGGAGGCCCGGCAGATTGATGGGCGTTTCGTCGCCGCCGAAGAGCTTGTAGGTGACCTTCAACTTGTAGTCGCCGATCATGCGGCGCGAAAGTTTCACCGTCCAACCGGCGAGCGTGTTCGTGCCGGCGTCGGCTTTGATCGAGTCGGTGATGTATTCGCCCTTGAACACCACGCTTTCCGCGCCGTTGGGAAGTTGCAGTTGTAGCGAATTGATGCCAGCGTTTTCGATTTGATAATCCATGTTGGCGATCACCTGAAGCTGGCCTTCCTTAACCGTGACATCCTGCAACACGTTGACCTGGAGCGAAGGATCGACCTTTTCCACGTCGAGGTTGAGCTGCCAGTTGCTCTGCAAAAGACGGAACGCGAGCACGCCCGCTTGCTTGATGTTGAGCTGTTTGGGATCGAGCTGAGTGGCACCGTCGCGATCACGAACGTGCAGACGGATTCCCAGTTCCGGCGTCACCACCATTTGTCCGGTTTGTTTGCTTGCTTCGCGCAACGTCACACGCGGCACGGCGAGCTGCGGTTGGCCGGTCATTCCCGGGCCGGTCAGCGTCAGAACGAAGGTTTGCGGGCCTTCAGTTTTGCCCTTGAGATGAATGGTCACAACCCGCTGGTTGCCGTCCCGCAGTTCGGTCCAATGGCTCATCACCACGCTTTCGAGCGATTCAACTTCCAGACCGTCCGGCAGCGGAAAGCTCAGTTTGAAAATGCCCGCGCGCGTGATGTTCACCGCCAAATTGACCGCCAGCACCGTGCGGTCTTCGGCGAGCGACAACGTTTCCTGTGAAACCACGCGGACGTCCGGTTCCACCGCTGCCGCCGAAACGGTCAACTTCACGCCCGTGTTGGAAAAGCGAAACGCGCGACGCAGGTTCACGGTTGCATCAAGCGACTGCGCGTATGCGATCGGCGATCGTGGAAAATCTTCGAGATTGATCGACGACAAATTCTCTACCGAAACGTCTTCGACCTGCGTGTCGCTGCCCGTCGCGATGCCGACCGTTCCAATTTCGTTGGCCGCGCCGCTGGCCGTGATCAGTTCGAGCGATTGCTGGTAGGGCAACGGTTTGGCCACCGCCTGCGACGTGATGCGCAAACTAAACGAGCCGGCCTGCGGAGACTTGAATTGAACGCGGAGTTTGCGGGTGTCGGGATCGAAACGCCACGTCGAGACGAAGTCCGCCTGCACGTCGGTAATTGTCAATTCGCCGGGAACCACAAACTCGAGGTTCGCCAGTTGACCTTGAGCGAGCCGGATGCTGGCTTCGTGAACGCCTTCAATCACGCCGGCACCTGGAATAAAGAGATGAGTGATTTCCGCGTAGTAAACCGCCGCCTCCGTGCTCAAGTCGCGACTGCGCGGCCGCCACGAAAGCTGGCTGAATTCACTGGGAGCCAAGACGAGTTCAGCACGCGTCAGGTCGTGACCGTTTTGTTTCAACAATTCCCGCTTGATAGAAACGGCCTGCGGTGAACTCACCTCGACGTCCTGATTGTCGATCTCCAGCACGAGGCGGTTCACCAGCCCGGAATGCGTTGGGATTTGAACCATGTGATCCGTCCGATCTTGCGCGAGCGGAAGTTGGTAGCCGAACTTGATTTCAAATTGGCCGGCGACAAGCGCGGTCAGTCGATAAACTGTCCGGCCATCAGTCTGGCTCTCGATCAATTTCAGTTTGTCCTTCGGATAATCGATGTTCAGCAACACCGCCGGCTGGCGCAGGAAGTCCAGCCATTGACCCGCATCGGTTGACCAGCTCATGCCCGCTTGAACCACGAGCGTGTCGTTTTGAACGCGGCCGACCTGTTCGACGCGATTAACCACGAGCGGTTGTTCGGTCGGTTCCGCAGCACGTGTGTTAAGCGGCATCAGGAACAGCCCCAGCAGCAGCAATGCGGTCGCACCACTTGCCGTGGTTGCGCCAGTTGATGAATCGTCACCGTGCGGCAGCCGGCGTTGTGCGGTCCAGGCCGGAAGCATCAGATGAAAGAAGAGGAACAGAGACAGTGCCGGGCCTACCAGTGAGCCACCAACCGGCGCGCGCAGTGCGGCCCAGAATACGAAGATCCAGCCGACCCAGACCAGCAACCCGCGCAGCATGCCGGCCGGAAATCGGAATTGATAAGCCCACGCGGCAAGCGCGAGCAACAGCGGCCAGAGTTTCCAGATGAAGCTGGGCGCCTGACCCGCTTCGAGGTTGTTGATGTTGATCGCCACCGCCGTGCCGGCATCGAGGATCGGAGTGGAAAACGTAAGCGCTGTCTCCCCACCGGCTGAGGCAACGCTGGTACCGAGCGTCGTTCCCAGCAACAGTAAGAGCGAGAGCACAAAGCAACCGCTGCCGAGCAGGAGGCCAAACAAATTGCGGGCATCGCCTCGCTGTCGATCTCCGCCGGTCGCCCAACGCAGTAAAACCATTCCTCCAATCAACAATCCAAACGCGATCAGCAACTTCTGCGTGGAACCGGTTGAACTGGGCCGGAACAGATCGCGCAACCATTCGAACCCGGTGAAATCAACGCTCGTGTTGGTGGGTTTCAACGCGCCGTCCTGAAAAACCAATCGATGGTTTGCCTCGGGCTCAACCTGCCAGTCGGTTTGCAGAACGGGGGACGCGATGACCGGGAGTTTCAAGCCCACGTCCCGCGCGTTCGCTGACTTGCTCGCGACTTTCAGATCGAGCGTAATGATGTCGTTGGGATCGCTCTTTTGCGGCAGCGGAATGAGGGTGTCGTTGCCATCGGCGACCGGCACGACCTTGGCGCCATCGATCATCGAGTTCCAAAGTTCCACACCGACGGGCAACGTCATTCGCAAATGCGAATTGCCCTTGCTCTTGATCAAATATTTCAAGTCGGTGAGGACATGGCCTTCGCTCGAAACGTGCGATTGAATCGACGCGCGATCGACCACCAGATCCATTGTCTCGCCCTGCGCCAGCGCGGTCAGTTTTAACTCCAGATTGAACGGCCGGCTGACGTATTGGTACGAAGCCAATACCGGCGACGCGAAAAGCAGCCGTTGCTCGGCGGGAATCTCCGCTGGCTCGAGTGCGATCAATCCTTGCGAAACGGTCGCCGGTTCGACCTTGAACTGATCGTCGCTGATCACGATCACGTTGCCTTGCTCGGATTGCACACCGGTCGGTTGCACGCCGGCGAACGCCAGCGTCGCGCCTTGCGGGGCGAACTGCCGGTCATACGTCGCGAGCAGCGTATAGGCGCCAAACACAGGTGAGTTGAGCGACACCTCGTAATTGCCGGGCGTGGTCTGGCGCCAGCCGCGCACATCGCGTCCGACAAATTCCACGTTGTTGTAATTTGTGGGTGCGGTGAAGTTCAGTGTCGAAACCGGCGAGCCGGACACAAAATAGTTCAGCACGGAGCTGCCGTAGGCGATGCCTTCGCCGATCGAAAAAAGGTGCAGCGCGTCCACCTGGATCGAGAGCTGCAATCGCTCGATGCCGACCGCCGCGTTCCAATCGCCGTCGCGCAACCGCCAGGAAAGTTGCAGGCCATCTACCTTGCGCGGGAAGAAGGACGGCGCGACCTCGGTCATCGATTCGTTGGCGCTGACCGTGGTCAAACGGAGACCCGGATCAGCGGCGATGCCGAGATAACCACGAACCGATTTCACTTGCTCGGGCTGAATGCGCGGCAATGTCCAGTTGGTCGCCTGCAAGTTGCGATTGTCCTCGAGCCGCAGGTTGATCACCTCGTGTCCGGACACTGGGGCGGAAAAAACGATCCGCAGACGTGACGGTCCGTTGGTTGGATCCTTTGTCAGATAGTAATCGCTCAGGTGAGCGTTGTTGATCTGCGCAACGGCATAGCCCGCCGGCACGAGCATTGAAAACTCCCGCAAAGGCGCTTCGCGAATATCGAGTTCCATCTCCGACTCGATCACGGCCTCTGTTTCGGCCACGTGATAGACGAACAGTTCCGACACACCGAGTTCGGGCAGGATGTTATCGGCCTGGACGGCCAGTTCGTAGGCGCCGTCGGAAAAACGATAGGCAAAGATCTGCACGCCCGATTGATCATTCAGCGTTCGCAGCGCCTGAGTTTGCGGAAATTGGTTCGGCGAAATCTGTGACAAGCCGGTGGCAGTGGTAACTTCGAGCCGCACGGCGCCGTCATTGACCACGCGCAGGTAACCGCCGAACCGAACCGCGCTTTCTGGGCGCAGACGGATCGGTTTCATCGCGAGCGGGAATTCGCCCAACGGAGTTTGCGTATAGACGGCGAGCGCAAAGCTGGTCTTGCGCGATTGATTGAGTTGAACGATCAGCTTCCGATCATTGCCTTTGCCTTCGATGTTCCAGGAAAGGACGTCGGGACCTGCAACGCGAACGACTTCACCTTCGCCCGCCAGTTCGAGAGTCACGCGGCTCATCTCGCCCTGCATGATCTTGAAATCGAACAGGTGCGTCTGCCGCATCAGGCCGGGGCTCACAGTGATTTCGCCGAGACTTTCGACCGAATAAAACAAACGTCCTTCGGCTTCGGGCCGGGCTTCCTTCCATTCCATCGTGAGGCCACCGGTCGCGGGCAAGTTGGCAACGAAGGCATCTCCTTGGCGGTCCGGTTTTGAAGTCGACGTCGAGCGAAACTCCGTTTCGGCCGCCAGCCCGTTGATCGTGACGGGACGCAGCGAACTAGCGGCGACATCGAAGTTCAAACTGCGCCAGCCGTCGTGCTCGTTCAACCGGGCATCGAACTTCAGCTCGACGGGAAACTCGCCCGGTTGATCGAACACCAAATAATAGCCCGGCATGAATCCGGGGCGGGGCAGGACCAGCTTTTGACCGATCTGCAAAACGCCATTTCCGAGGTTGTTTGCGATCTGCAGTTCGTGGACGGAAAACTGATTGTTGCGCGCGATGCCGCTCAACGTGTCACCCGCGCGCACAACGTACGGCTCCGGACTGCGGTATTCGATCCGATACGATTTGCTGGGAGCGAGTTCGGTCAGCGCCGCGCCGCCGGACAGGACGAGAAGTTCGCCGCCCTTGGGATTTTTCAACCGCGCAACGCCTTTCAAGGTAAACGCCGCGCGATCGCCAGAGACATTTCCGGTGAGCTGAAATTGATCAAAGACCACGCGGAGCGCATCCGGATCGGCGGCGGAAAGTTCGAGCGTCAACTGCGGTTGTGTCGCGAAAAAGCGAAACGCGATCGGTTCGGCTTTGCCCTGACCGGGGAGATTGGGGAACAACGTGGCACTGTCCGCCGCTTCGATTCGCGTCAAGTCGGACGACTCGGCCGCTTTGATCGCGACATCATCGGTCGAAACAAATCTTAGCAGACCTTCGTGGAGCGCCGGATTGATCGGCACGAAAATGAGCGGCGCAACGCGGATTGGCAGCTTCTCGATCTCAAGCCGGGTTTCGATTTGAAACTTGAGTTGGCGGACGTCTTTCTTCGATTCGTCCACGCGCACGACCAGGTAGCGCTTGCCTTCGCGATCGCGGCGAACGCTCCAATCCAGCACGCCATCGCCTTCCACTTTTTGCACATCGCCGTCGCCTTGCATCGCGATGATCAATTCGCGCAACTTGCCACGGACAAGATTCGCCTCGAACTGAATCGTTTGCGTGATGGCGTCCGCCCTGGCGATGCCGGATGCAATCGCGCGCGACGAATAAATCGCCTCCTCGTCGTTGGTGCCGCCGCCCTTGATGTGGCCGGTGAACGTGAAGTTCGCCTGGTCTTCGTTGATCTCGCCGCCGAACTTGAGCTGATCAACGTTGCCCGAAGGAGTATCGGCCGCGCGAAGATTGGTGCTGCAAAAATAAATGCCCGCGAGGATTGCCAGCGACGCCGCGCCGGCCCGAGAAGCCATTGTTCGTTTCCACATACGTCAGATTCCTTGGTCGAGATTTCCCATCACTTTACTCCGCAAAATAAGTGTTCTGTCAGCAGCTTGCTGGCAGAAGGAAGGAGACGACGAAGTGGGAGAGAATGGTGTTTTATCGCTTCCGAATCGTTGGAGCAATTTGCCTCCGCCCCTCTTACTTCTGATCTGCCGGCAGGCTGCCGGCAGCACACTTCGGGGCTGCGCTTCCTCTTCGTGTTCCTTCGTGTCCATTCGTGGTTTACCTGTTTTATTTGCCGCTGATTGAGCGCGCTTCCTGAATCATCGTTTGCAGTTTCGCCGGGCGCGGGTCGGGCGCGTAAACTTCCGGCACACCGCGTAACAATTTCTCCAAGGCATCCGGTGTCACGGTCTGCGCGTACGGACTGTTCGCCAGCCATTCGGCAAACGCCGCCGCGGAACTGGCGAGTCGCATCGCGGGCGGTGCCGATTCGAGGTCGGGCATGTCCGGCGAGTATTCGAGCGGCCATTCCTTCTCCTCGTATTGGCCATTGGACGGCACCCGGTAGCGCACGCGGAATGTCCCGATCGGGCCGCTCCCGTTGGGATTCACTTCGACCGAATAAAGCGCGTTACCCGCTTCAGCCGCGCCGATCTCGGCCGCGTCCACCGTGTTGTCGCGGAACTGTTCCTTCGTGAGCTGATGCTGTTGGTAACCGATCTGGCGATAGACCGTGACACGGTTCGGATTGAACTCGACCTGCGCCTTCACGTCGGCTGCCGCGACCTGCAACGCGCCGGCAAGCTGGCTAGCGAATTGCGCGGGCGCCTGGTCGGCATCATTGAGGAAGCCGTAACGGCCATCGCCATTGCGCGAAAGTTGTTCGAGCAGGTTGTCGTTGTAACCTTCCCAACCGACGCCGAAGCAATCGAGCGCGATGCCTTTCTTTCGTTGTTCGATCACCCGCTCGCGCAATTGTTGCGGATCGATGTTGCCCAGATTTGCCGCGCCGTCGGTGATAAGAATGACACGATTGTTCGCGTTGGCCTGGTAATGCTTGGCCGCTATTTCGTAGGCCAGCTTCATCGCCTCTTCGAGATTCGTGCCGCCGTCGGGATTCAGCCCAATCACACGATGCAAAAAGTCTTCCGCATTTCCTCCGGGCATGCCGTCAACGATCAATCGCGGCGTGCGGGCGAATGCGATGACGCTCACGCGATCGTAGCCGGTCAGTTCCGCGGCGAGCACGCGCAACATTTCTTCGGTGATGTGGACGCGGTCAGAGCGTTCCATCGAGCCGGAATTGTCGAGCAGCAGGACGAGATTCAACGGCTGCCCTGGTTCGCGTCCGGCCGCGGCGGTCTGCACCGAGAAACGAAGCAATTCGCGATTATGGGCAAACGGATTCCTGGCGCGATCCCAGGCAAAAGCAACGCGCTGACCGGGAGCCGGCATTGGGTCGTGGTAATCGAACGCGTTGATGAATTCCTCGCTGCGCAACCGCGCGCCGTCCGGCATCTGCCCATTGCCGAGACTGGAAGCCGCGAGCTGAAACGAGACATCGCTGACATTAAGCGAGAACGTCGAGAACGCATTGTCCTTGGTGCTGATCTCGGGCAGCGGTTCGAGAGTGGGAGGCGGCGCGGGAGTGGCGGCCGGCTCGGGCTCATTTGCGCTATGAATTGCATTCGTTGAGATTTTCGACCGGAAAACTACACCGTTATCCTCGATGCTGTATTCGATTGGCTGATCCGAGGCCGCGACAATCGCATCCAGAGCCTGGCCTAAGGTTATGTTGTTGTTGGATCCACGAATGTCGACGATGGCGCTGCTGACGTCCTTTACGGCTTGGTTGGTCGAAGTGACGGGAGCACCGGTCACCGGGTCTGTACTGAAAGCTGGTTCCGTATTGGTTGAAATCAAAGTGACAGGTATTCCCTGTTCCGTTGGATCACGGCGTTTGGACTCGGCGGAAAGATTTTTGACGACCTCACTGAGCGGAAGCCCTTCGTAGATGAGTTCGTTGAGTTTAATGTTTTGCAGTTTGTCGGCGATCTTCTGACGCACCTGTAGCTTGTCAGCTTCCCGACGAATTGCTTCGTCCACCGCCTGCTGTGGACCGTTTACCGCCACTGCCGTATCGTTCAACGCGAGCTTTGGCGCGGCTTCAGTGCCGGCCGCAAGTTGATCGAATCGCGAACGCGCGCTGCCCTGCTTCCGATTCAAATCTTCGACGACGTTCTGGACTTTTTCCAATTCGCTCCTTGGTGTCTTTACAAATAGCGTCCCTGTGCGGTCGTTGTAGAAGAACTTGCTCGAATCATTCAGCTTTACGCCGGCGGATTCGAGGTAACCGCGCACAGCCGTTTCTGCAGACCTATCGTTCGTGGTGGTCAGAAACCGAATTCCGCCGCCGGGGCCCGCGCCTGCAAAACCACCACCGCCACCAATGCCCCCACCACCTTGACCGCCTTGAGCGAACTGTGCACCGCCGGGAGCAATCGATGCCTGTGCAAAGACCGATCCGCCATTATCCTTGGCGCTTTGGCCTCCACCGCCGCCGCCGCCGCCGCCGTTCTGAATTCCGGCGCCCAAGGAACTGGCGACGGTCCCCTCCATGCCTCGATAAAGATTATTGGGATCAACGCGGAATATCCGGGCTTCCGTTTCTTGATTCGAATCGGATCGAAACAAACGACCAAGCGCCGGCATATCACTGAGCGCGTTGCGACTGGCCGGCTCCGGCGTATTCTGGACCGTGCTGAGTGACTCTCCGGCGCTCGCATACGGTGATGGAGCAGCGGCGGCCGGTTCAACAATTCTGCCATTCCTGGCTAACCCGCCGACGGGTGCTGACTCACGCAACTTTTGCTCTAATTCAGCCGGAGCGGGCGCGGCCGCCAGGCTGTCAAAATTTTCTCCCAAGCTTCGTTCGGTGGTTTCCTTCGCGTAGAGATTCGCATCCAGCTTGGCGCTCTTCCCGTCGCCGTTCGCGGATTTCTCCTGGCTCAACTGAGCGCCGGCGACGAAATCCCATCGATTGGCTGGCGGCGTCTCGGCGGCAATTTCCGTGGCGCTCGCGGCTTGTGCTGTCTGCCTTTTGGTTCGATAAAATGTCTGTGAGTCGCTGGGTGCCAGATCGCTTCCAACTTCCGCCGCCGCCGCGCCAGAATCTGTGGTTGGTCGCACCCACGATTTTTCAACATCAACGAGATTTTTTCGCGAATCGTATTGCCGCGCGCGTGATCCTCTCGCGTATCTTTCTTGGTTGATCCGGTCCTGATTGTAAGCGCTTGCCGAATTGTTGAGATCGCTTGTTGTGATTCCGTTCGCACTGGCTATTCCGAGGCCGACCGTCGCTTCACTCTTAGATTCGAGGTTGGGCTTGGGTGCCGGCAAAGCTGGTTGCGCGGGGGCTCCCCACCGGCCTGCCATTCGTGGTGCGGGTTGGACCGCCGGTTCGGCGACGGTCGTGAGTTGACGCGTTACGGCACTGGCTTCGGCACCGGCGCCGATCGAATAGCCCATCGCAGGACCCGCATTCTTCCGCTCCGATCTTTGGGCCAGATCTGATGCGGCCTTTGGCTGTTCGGTTTCTTCAAAATCAACGCTGCGTACCTTCTTTGAAAGGCTGAGCGAATTGCCGGCGGAAATGGCCCGTTTGGAATTGTCATCCGGTACGATTTGCAGGGCAGGCAGCGCGGTTGGCGGTTGTGCCGGCAGCGCGATCGCTTCTTTCCCCTTATCGACGTCAAAAAAATAAGTGTTCGCCTGGCCGTTTTGCGATTTCGTTCTGCGATCCGAATTGGCCGCTGATCCGGAAGGCGACGAATACGCGAGTAAGTTATTGTCGACCGGAATGTCTTGTCCGGGCAGGTAAATCGTCGGTTTGCCGGGAGCTTCGGCGGGACTGGCCGGTTCAGTCGCTGGAGGTGGGGGTGAACTTGCCTCAGCATTGCGGCCTGCCTTTGCTCGCGATAGGGCCAAACCGTATCGCGCCAGGAATCGTTCGTCGGTCCCATTTCCATCGTTGGACGGTTTGTCGGCGGAGTGGAGGCGTTCTCTCTCAATTACCTCGGGCGACTTCAAACTTGGAGCTTGCGCTGAACCCAATTGATCTATCGCGCGATCGGTCGGCTCCATTTTGAACATGGCAACTTGACCCGGGAATTTTGGAGAAATCAGCGTTCCTACCACCACGACCAAAATGACAATTGCGGCCGCGATCGCGCCGATCTTTTGCAGCGTGCTGATTCGTTGCGCGCGTTCCGCTGGAGAGATCAGCTTGATGGCTTTCCGGGCCGGCTTTTGGAACAGGTTGGCAAGTTGCTCGCGTCGTTTTTCGGAAAGCTTCGGCTGTTCGGCGTGATGTTCCACCGGGGCAAGTTGCAAGGTCTCCTGGACCTGTTTCACCATGCGCCGCATATCCTCGTAGTAAGCTTCGAGTTCGGGATCGGCCTTGATTGCTTCGAGCAGTTCGGCTTCTTCAAACGCGCTGGCTTCGCCGAGCAACAACGCAGTAATCCGCACTTCCATCTGCTCGCGAGGATCGGTGGGACGTTCAGGATTCATAGGCTTGCGATTCTCCTCGAACTCGTTCCCGTCATCGTCGTTGAACGAAGGGCGATGGACTGAGAGCTTAAAATCATGGAATGGTTGCTGCGCCCGGTCCCTGCAAATTCACGAATTAAAGGATTTGGAAATCGCGGACGAGAACGACGACGAGTAAGATTACGAGGGGAAACTTGATTCACGGCGCGACTCCTTTCCGTTTCAATTCATCCGCCAGTTGCTTGAGCGCGTGATGGAGGATGTAACCCACATTGCCAATGCTGATGCCGGTCAATTCGCTGATCCGGCGGTACGAATGCTTCTCTTCAAATTTCAACCGAATCAAATGCCGGCTGCGCTCATCCAGCGTCTCGAGACAGCGGCGAGTGTGGTCTGCGGCCTCGAGACGTTGGAGCGCTTCGTCCGGCGTGGGTGCGTCGTCGGGCCATTCAATCGGCGCGCCGTCGTCGCCACCGCCCTTCGTCAGCGGCACGATCTTGCGATGTTTGCGATGATGGTTGGCGGCAAGATTGTGAATGGTCCGGTACAACCAAGGCCGCGGTTGGCGGACGGATTCGAACTCGCCGTGCAAGCGGACGAACGCCTCCTGGACGAGGTCCTGCGCGGTTTCCGATTGCTGGACGAGTTTCATCGCGTAAGCGAGCAGGGGCGATTCGAGGGCAGCAAAGAGCTCGGCCAGAGATTCCGTTTGGGGAGCTCCGGATGCGGCTTCTTTGGGCATGGCCACGGTCATTTCCAGTTCAGTTTTGGACCTGGGCGCCGGGGCCGGCACAGCCTGTTCGTTGGTTCGCCATTGCCTGCGCTACAGGTATGACACACTTGGTCGGGATTTCTTGGCAGATTGCCCGGAGAAAAATTACGAAGCGACGGGAAAAGCGGATATGCTGCTGGCTTTCAACCGGGATTGGAAATCAGCGGTCGGCACAAGTGGGCTGTGTTTCGCGGTCAGTGTGCTGCCCGCGGCTCGCTGGCAGAAATGGCTTCCCCCACTTCAGAAATCGCCTTTGTTTCGGCGGGCTGCCGGCAACACTTTGATGGCGAACGGTGTTCGCGGATGAATTTTGGCTGAAGCCAACCTGACTGAACTTGCCTGAATTTTATCGCGCCAGAACGAATCATTTTCTTTCGGCGGCTCGCTCCTTATCATTTTAACGAATCCTTTCAACTGCTCCATTTGATGAATTCCCACGAGAAATCTGTTTTGATCTTTCCGGACGCTGGTCGATGGCCGGCGCGTGCCCATTGTCTTATTGCCGGTGCCTTGCTGACATTCTGCCTGGTGGATCGGGCGAGTGGCGCCGTCGCCGATGACGCGGCGATGCGGGAACCGCGTGCCTGGGTGGATTATGTGCAGCCGGATTTTCCCTTCTTCTCGTCGGCGTTAGATGCGCGCAAAGCGGGCGATGGTTTGCCGGTTGATAATCTGACTCCGCGCGGGATCATCTTGAACTTGGGCAACGACTGCTGGGCTTGTTTTGACACGGACCTGCTCCGTGTGTCCACGATCTGGAAAGGGGATGCGGTGTCCGGAACCTCCATGTCGCAAGTCTCGTATCATCATCCGGGCGTGAAGGCGATCGAAGGGCAGGAACATCTCCCGCAAATGATTGGTGCGCCGTGGCTCGCGAATGGCATTTATCCTGGTTGGCAGGCTGGCGCGAACTTTTCGCTGACCGATCCGCGAACGCCCGCGCCGGACAAGAATGAGGTGGGTCGTGGTCCGCTGTCCGAATCGATGGGCCGCTTTCGCGCCATTCATCTGACAGCCGGTGGAGCGAGGCTGGATTACGACGTCGCCGGCGCGCACGTTAGCGAATGGGTTGAATCAAGGGAGGAGAACGGCCAACCGGTCGTGCAGCGACGATTCCGACTCTCGAACGTCCCGCAAACTCTTTGGCTGATGCTCGGCCGGCGACCCGATTCCCTGGCCGATCAGCTCAAGCTCACGTTGTCGTCCGATCAATTCGACGGTCGGCCGGCGGCGGAACTCAACGATGATCCGCAAGGGATTTGCACGGTGAAGATCAATCCCACGACATCGCCGGTGGAATTTCAGGTGGCGATCTCGACCGGTTCAGACGTTAAGACCTGGAGTTCCGCAACCGAATCTAGATCCGATGCGCTGCCCGCCGCGCGCTGGCCCGAGACATTGACGACGCAAGCTGTGCTCGCGCCCGCGACCAACACCTATGTCGTGGACAACATTCCGTTACCATTCGACAACCCGTGGCGGCGAAACATCCGGCTGGCTGACCTCGGGTTCTTTTCCGATGGCCGCGCCGCCGCTGTCACCTTCGATGGCGATGTCTGGATCATCTCAGGATTGCGCGGCAATTTGAAAGAGGTGACCTGGAAGCGGTTCACTTCCGGACTTCACGAGCCACAGAGTTTGTGCATTCGCGACGACCAAATTTTTGTGTTCGATCGCAACGGCATCTGGCGCCTGCGCGACACCGACGGCAATGGCGAAGCGGACATGCACGAATTGTTTTCCGACGCGTTCGCGCAAACCGCTGAAACGCGCGAATACGCCCAGTCGATGAAACTCGCGCCGGACGGTTCATTCATCATCGGCAAAGGCGGCATTCAGATGACGACGCTGGGCAAGAACAACGGCTCGGTCCTCCGCATCTCACCAGACGGTAAGCATTCGGAAGTGCTCGCCTACGGACTTCGGTCGCCGTATCTCGGCGTGAATCCGAAGACCGGTCTCATCACCGCCAGCGATCAGCAGGGAAATTATGTGCCCACCACACCGCTGCACATCATTCGCGATCACCAGTTCTACGGCTTTCTCAGTAAACTGTTGCCGGAAGAGAAATATCCGGCGCCGATTGCCGATCCGCTGACCTGGATTCCCTATCCGGTGAACGCATCGGGCGCGAATCAGGTGTGGTTGACGAACGCCAGGATGGGTCCGCTCAACGATGCGTTTATTCATTTCGGCTACTATCGGCCGGAAATTTTTGTCGTGCGCCTGAACGATCGGGCATCGCGACTTCAAGCTGCCGTGTTGAGCCTCGATCACGATCTGCCGTTTCCGCCATTTGACGGCGCGGTGAACCCGATCGATGGCCAGCTCTATTTCACCGGCTTTCAAATCTTTGGCTCGCTGGCGCCCCAGATCAGCGGACTCGCCCGACTGCGTTACACCGGCGGTCCGACCAGGCTCCCGCGCGAAATCATTCCGGCGGACCAGGGCATTCTCGTGAAATTCGACGTCGCACTCGACGAACGGACGGCGACCGACCCGGCGAATTATTCGGCCGGCCGATGGCAATACCAGCGCACCTACAATTACGGTTCGGCGAACTACAAACTCGACGGCACCAAAGGGCAGGAAACCATGACGCCCAGCTCCGCTTATCTCTCACGTGATCGGCGCAGCGTCTTCATTGGAATCCGCGACATGAAACCGGTGATGCAAATGCGTCTCGGATGGACGTTGCGGACCGCCGATGGAAGGGAGTTCACGAAGAACGCGTATTTCACTCCGTACGAACTGACGCATTTCAATCCGGAATCCGAAGGATTCAAGACATTGACCGTCGATCTGACACGACAAATTGCGCGAGCTGAAGCCGCGACGCCAATCACGGCCAAAGAGGGCCAACGGCTCGCCGGGCTAATGGGTTGCGTGGCGTGTCACTCGGCGGACGGCAGTACGGTCGGCAAGGCCGGCCCGTCGTGGAAGGGGTTGTTCGAGAGTCGCGTCGCGCTCGCCGGCGGACAGGAAGTGACGGCCGACGAAAATTATCTTCGCGAATCGATCAAGAATCCGCCGGCGAAGGTCGTCCGCGGCTACGAACACTCGGAGACCGCGATGCCGAGTTACGAAGGCGTGGTCACGGAGCCACAGATCGAAGCGTTGATTCGTTACATTGAGACGATCAAATAACGTTCAGCGAGAGTTCCCTTGGGGCAAATTGACCGTTGATCACAGCGCCCGGACACGGTTCATTCTTTTGTTCAACTACGGGAGAGGTCGTCCGGCCGATTGCCATTGTTTGATCGCTTCGATCGGATGCACCAGCATGATGATGTTCAGGATGAGATTGTCTCGCACCCACAACGCCGTCCCAACTTCCATCGCAATGATCACGCTAATCGTGACCCAGAGACGCGCGCGCCACGCGAACAGAAAACCAAGCGACGCGAAGCAAATGTCGCTCACGGAATTGAGGACACTGTCGCCCACGTAGCCGAGTGAAATCGTCACCTCCCGGTAACGGTTGATGATGATGGGTGAGTTTTCGAGGACCTCCCACGCGGCTTCCAGTAAAACTGCGGCGATGAAGCGGTAGCGTAAGGGCAAATTGCGGGCGACCAGCCAAAGGAATCCGTAAAACAACATCCCGTGAATCATGTGAGAAAACGTGTATGGATCGGCGATTCGCTGAGACTGTTCGCTGCTCCAGATGTCGCCTTCCCACAGGCCAATTCGACCGTCCGGCCCGAACGGCAATCGTCCCATCGCCAATTCAATTCCCGCTGTGATCGCGCAAATCGTCGCAAACGAAATGAGAATCCATCGATATTGACGGATGAAATTCATCGCCGTCCGCCAGGACATTGGATGAATCGACGCGGTGGAACTCATAGGGAAAGTAGGCTCGATCGACCATCCGGTGGCAAGCTCAGCCAATATTGGCTGAAAAGGTGGATTTTTAAAGGTTTGGTGGAGGCGGCGGGAATCGAATCCGTCCCGAATTTTCGCGGAGCTTCGGTAAGTCGTTGACTGTCAAGTGCCGGGATGCGGGTTTTCGACCCGCCGCCTCCACCAAACGCCCCTCAAAACGCAATTTTTTTGTCAGTAAATGTCAGTAGATTTCGGTCACGATCAGCACCGTTCGTCGCCTGTGGATCTCGCGTGCGACGACAAATAAAAGAAGCCCGGCCGCTGATGACGACCAGGCTTTTGTGTCTCCCAATTCAACCCAACCAAAACCTTAACTCGTCGACTGCGCCTTCTGAATCCTATCCAGGATTTCCTGGGCGGTCAGTTTGGCCGCGGGGTTGTCGCTGTGTTGATCGACCAGGTCGGAGATCACGGCGAAGACACCGGCCTCCTTCTGGTGTTCCTTCAGCCACTTCACAAACTGACCGTCCGCCGCCTGACCC
>WGOC01000040.1 GCA_016124235.1 bacterium
AGTTTCAGTAAAACCTTCAGTAAAGGGGTTAGAACCGCTGTGCACTTGAAGTGGCCGAGTTGCTTGATTTTGTTGGAGAACCTGCATACTTTTGAACTCGAAACAGGACGTGAATCGCCCGATTCCGACCCTCGCCTCCATCTCTAACCGCAGGTGCGGCAAGGAGTTAGGAGGGATCCACCGGCCATTGCCAGCGGAAGTGCCAGCAAATTGTGACTCGTTCACAATTTGCACGAGCCTCCACCGGCACGGCCCGTACACGCTAACGGGCCTGACTTCAACCGTTGTAACCTCATCGCTGAATGAACAGCATGAGACAACGGTTCCGACTCTATCGCCGCAAACAAGGCGGCCGTTACTACATCCACGACGACGCCACCGGCAAACAGGAAAGCCTGGGCACCACCGATCGGGCAGTCGCCCAGCGGTTGCTTCATTGCCGACGGGAAGCCCACGAGCAACCTTCGGTCAATCTCCAGATCGCCCGGGCCTATCTCGCCGCCCGAGATCAGGAGATCAGCAAACGGACCTGGCAGTACGTGATGGAAGCGATCCCCAAGTTGAAGAAGGGCAACACCCAACACCGCTGGCAGACGGCCATCCGGGACAAAGCCTTTGATTCGATCCGACATCTGCGACTGCTGGAGACCAATGCCGATCAATTGCTGCAAGTGTTGGAACGGGGGAAAGTCTCCACCAATGTCTACCTGCGGCGGATACACAACTTTGCCGTGGACATGAACTGGTTGCCGTGGCCGATTCTGCCCAAGAAGCGATGGCCGGCCGTGGAATTCAAATCCAAACGAGCAATCATGCTCGAAGAACACGAAGCCATTGCCGCACGGGAACAGAATCCCGAACGCAAAGCATTCTATCAATTGGCCTGGCACTTGGGAGCTTCTCAGACGGACTTGTCGTTGCTTGAAGCCGACAACATCGATTGGGAAAACCAGATCATCACCTACGCACGGAAGAAGACTGGAGAGGTTGCGTCCGTGCGATTTGAAGAAGACGTTGCTGAGATCCTGCGGGCACTACCGTCAAAGGGACCGCTCTTCCCCTACCTCCGTACTGTCCGCTCGGGAGACCGAGCCACCGAGTTCAAGCAACGCTGCCAGGGACTGGGGATCACTGGCGTGACATTGCATTCGTATCGGTATGCCTGGGCCGAACGAGCCAAGTCGGCCGGCTATCCTGAACGCTTCGCTCAACACGCTCTCGGCCACAATAGCAAGGCCGTCCATCGGGCTTATGCCAAGAAGGCGCACGTCATACTTCCGTCGCTGAGCAATTACGAGCGGAGATTCAATGCTGATTCGTTTGTTAATTTTCCCGATGATTCGAACGTCAAGTTCGTTGGGGATTGAAATTGTGCTTCAACACCGGGATCGCTCGTTAGCTTTGATGGTATTGTATATTTCGGTGGCAAGCATGCGGCCATTATTGTACCTCCATCGGATTGGGAAATGCATGCCACTCGGGTAGGCGCCAGTCTGAATATCTACACATTCTCCGCGAATAGAACTCGATGGCGAATTTCCCACCGTCGGCTTCACTTTTTTCCCCCCACAAAAAAAGAGCATGGGAAGCTTCGAAACGCTTCGCGTGACCCTTTGAGGGGATAACAATTGGAGCGGCGCTAGGTTAGCGCCGTAGCGCAACCCGGTCCTCCAGCAAACGGTTTATAAGCTATGTGCCGGTGGCAAGTGCCGAAATTCGAATTGCTTTCTGATATTATGAGTTCGGTTAGACGACTCGATCGTACTCAGTTCCGTGACATTTGGGACACGGAGGCAAAGTGTCCGTATTATCATCCAGTTCGACTATCTCGCCACATTTTTGACACTTGTAGCGTCCGACTCCCGGCTTCTCTCCAGTGGTTGGCATATTTGGGCCTTTCTCTTTGGTTTATTGCGAAGTGAAATCTGTTATAGTGACCACCCGCACTGAGCGGCTTGGCGTCGCAGATTAGCCAAGTTCTGTTGTTCTGTTCGAATTCGAACATCATAAAAGTCCCGCATTTCGCGCGCGTCATCGATCGAATCAATGAGATAATATCCCCGTCGTCCCGATCCGATAAAATAGTCCGAACTCCGCGAATCTGAAAGGATTGTTTGTTGGAAACCTGTCTCGGTGATGTTTACGCCGTTTCCCTTGAGGTGAGTGACGATTGTTCGAAGTGGAATTGCATTTCGGTGGCCAACACCTCGTTGGATTAGATATTCCAGAGTCAGCCGAACAGCGTCTCGGGGCTGCCTTTTTGCAATTTCGCGTTTAACAGCTGGTAAGAATGACATGCTCTACTCTGCGTTTGAACCTGGAGTTTCCCAAATTGCACTTCCACTAACGATTCGATCGATAACAAACCTGCCTTTCGCTGGCAACGAGAAACAAGGTTCCGCTGAACTATTTCCCGACTTTGTAAAACTGAGCAGGTATTCCCGTAAAAGAAATCTACCGAAGCGTCTATAATTCTACAATTCTGCACCGCCTGTGACTTCCACTGAAGCCCCTCCAAGAATTATGCTTTCGAAATTTCTGCGTCCGTGAGCGGCACGACCGACGAGAACCCTTGCGATTTACGAAACCCCATCCGATGAACGAAAAGCTTCATCGCATCTGAAGGATCTGC
Organism: bacterium; assembly: GCA_016124235.1. GTDB lineage: Bacteria > Verrucomicrobiota > Verrucomicrobiia > Limisphaerales > RI-55 > RI-55. Next base: position 2,633 of record WGOC01000040.1, read on the forward strand.
ATTCTCAAAAAGTATTTCCGACATTGTTTCGCGTACCAGTGCTACGGACAAAATAACCTGCGGTGCAATCCTGCCAGTTGCAGAATTGAGCATGCGGCAACTAACGTCTACAGTTACTATTGATAAAGGAAGAATTGAAAAAAGTTCACGGCCTACGCGTAGGGCGCAACCACATACATAATCTTGATACAATTCATTGAACTTCCCGATTGGCATATTCTTTTGGGAAAGCTTCCCAGATTTGGTGACCGACAGAATCTCCTTGGGCACGACATCGTCGGCCTCGACTCCCAGCTCAATTCGAGCGGTGGCGCGATCTACCAAGTTTACCGAAATCTGGCAGCCGATATCCTGAATCTCTCCAAATGGTGTGAGGTCTTCAATGGCACTAGCGTAAGCCTCCACGTCTCCCTCCATTACCGCCTGGGCCAAGGCAACGCGATTCTGATGCTCCGCGAACAGGCGTTCGTAATTTGTCGACGCTTGTTGATACTCCTCCGCATCTCGCTCCTCCCCTCTTGTCACGTCCAATTCCAAACAAGCGCGTTTTGTTTGAACTCGACCAAGAATTCGATCAAAGATCGTTGGTTTGAAGTTCGCCAGTTTGCATTCGGCAATTGTGCGATTTGTATAGAGCTGTATTGGTTTTTCTGGAGCCTCCACTTCGAGCATTTCCCCCCATTTAACTCCCTCGCCGCACGTATGATGAATTCCGGTTAATTGCTCGATCCGCTCTTTGTATTGAGCGAGCAGCAGTTGCGCATGCTCCAGTTCGTCCAGTTTTTCCTGCAGTTTACGAACGCGTTCAGCCTGGCGGTTCTGACGAACCAAATCTCGTTGATAACGCCTTTCGGCGGCTGCGACGCTTCGAATAAGCCCTTTCCAACCCATAGGTCTCTTTCTGTGCGTGGAACGTCAGCACTGTTTATCAAACGGCACCACAGTCGCGATTTTGACGTCTGCTTCTGCTGTCAAGCAGGTGCCGGTAAGGACTCACTGTATCGCAGTTTAAGCCAGCCCAGCACTTCAAGATTACGGATGGCCTCAGCCACACTCAGTCGCTTCGCTTCGTCTTTCTTCCAGATCTTTTTCCAATCGAGTATATAGTCGAAAAGGTCTGCCTCGGATACCTCGTCCGGCTTCCGTTCCTTTTTCAGTGATTGTACCGCGAATATTACCGTGGCCACCTCTTCGGCCTGATCGGTGTTCTTGATCCGACTGAACAAATCCACCGTTTTGTCGATGTTCTTTCGGAAGGGTTTGAGTTCCTCTACCAGCTTTGTTCGAGCCTTCTCGTACTCCGGCCCTACACGCAAGGCGGTCATTTTCCCGAGTTGCTGCTCGGTCACCCAGTTATTGTTGGCTAGCACGTTGATTGCCTCTTTGACCTCATCGGCAAACGGACCATAGCTGCCCTGTGCAAATCTAAATCCGGTGCTAACACCGAGCCTGGTGATGATGTAGCAAATTTTCTGGAAAATGATCCTTCCTACCGGATTTGCGTACGGTTGATTTTCGAGTTCGTAGAGCACCTCGACCAGCGCCGCCCATTCTGGACGCAGCTTTTCCCGGCGTCGTCCTTTCACAAGAAACTCCATCTGCTGTTCGCCTCCCAGAAAATCCGGTTTCAACTGGTTCGCAGGTGTCCCAAAAGGCGCGTAAATTTCCACGGGAATGCTGATTGCAGAAAGTTTGTGGTGCATCAGCGGCCCCACCGTCGACCACTCCAGTCCGCCATTACCGCAGCCGAGTGGCGGGAACGCCACCGACGTGATGCCCCACTCGCGAAAGTGTTTCACAAAATGGTCGAGACCCGCTTCCACGTCCGACAGTCGGGTGGCGGCGCGCCAGTGGCCTTTGGTCGGGAAATTCACAATCGAGGTGCCAGCCAGATCCCGGTAATGGTAAGGTTGCCCCAACCGAACGTCTCCGCGCTGACACCGCGTCTCGTAATCGGCAAACATGTCCGGAAACCTCTTCTTGAAGATCTGGGCAATCCCTTTGCCCATGATCCCCACACAGTTGACCGTGTTCACGAGCGTCTGTGCCCGGCTCTCGAAAAGATCGCCTACCAGCGCTTTGATTGTCGTCTCCTTCATGCGCAGTTAATGGAAAAACATGTCCGGATCAACGGTGATCGGCAATGCAAAACCCAACGCCTTCAGTCGTCCAGCTGCTGCATCGCTTACAACATAGGCTCCCCCAACAAATGAAGGAGGCACTTTCCCAGGAACGAGGATTTCAGCGCATTTCTTGCGCTTTTTATCGTAATACGTGAATCGATCGTCGTCCCGCCAGTCAACGGCCATTATTCGGTCGAAATCGAGCAAGCGCCATTGGTCCGGGTGAAGAAACCGAACCCACCGATCGCCGCCCGCAGCGTTGCGGTCTGCCAGTACGCTTCCTTTAATATTCCGCACCTCCAACGAGACCCTCAAGATGCATAGGTTTGATGCTTCGTGTCTCCGCTTCGACATCATCGGGTTCCGGGCGTGAAAGTAGAGATTCGCATATTGGTGCAGTAGCAAGCCGCCCGGTACACGTTTGGCGTCCCGCTTTTCCTGAGCCTCTTCCAAAGCGATCGATTTGTGTTCAATTTCCTCGGCGGCCTCAAAGGACAGTATGCCATGTTCCAACACCGACGGGATATTTACCATCGGCATGATGCATTGAAATTCTGTAACACGTGGGTCCATTGCCACTAGGCTCAAACGGGCGGCAACGCCCGTCAAAACACCCGCTCAAATTGCGTTGATCTGGCGCTGAAAGCCAGCCCTGTAATTCTCGGATTTTCCAATGCTCGCAATTGTAAGTTTTCCTCCACGTAAAATCAGGCCCTACAATGCGGCCATCAAATAGGCACTGCCTGACCCAGCCTCCCGGCCTGTTATTACGAATAATCGGATACGGACACTGTGGGATGAAGTGGCGAGCCTTCATCCAAGCAGGTAGTCATTTGAATACGATTTCCATTAGACAGGACGAACGCGGATTTTCAGTGGTTTATATCGTTGCCAGGCGAAGCACAAATCTTACCCTGAAACAAAAATTTATGCTTTTAGGCTAAAAACCTATTTGACGATATCCTCAGTATTCGAGTAGCTTCGCAAGTCGACATGCAAAATGGTGAATTAGATCTTTGGCGGGTAAGTCGAGAGGAAGCGAAAAGCCCAGGAGAATTCATACGGAAGGAGTTGGAAAATCGTGGATGGGGGCAGGCAGACCTTGCGCGAATTACAAATCGTCCACTGCCGACGGTAAATGAGATAATTCAGGGTAAACGCCAGATCATGCCTGAGATGGCGGTTGCACTTGGAATCGCCTTTAAGACAGGGCCGGCAATTTGGATGAAAAGGGAGATGGAATATCGTCTTTCAAAGGTTGATCAGGTTGATCCAGAAATGGAAAAACGTGCAAGGCTTTACGATCTCGCGCCAATCAAAGAGATGCAAAAGCGTCGATGGATTGCGCCTACTAAGACCACTGCCGCACTCGAACTAGAACTGTGCAAGTTCTTTGGCGTCGTTTCGATTGAGGATGAAGTCACGATGGCTGCTGCTACACGGCAGAGGATTATCAGTGATGACTTATCATCCAGTCAAACCGCGTGGTTATTTCGCGCGGCGCATGTTGCAAGGATGCTTACCGTGGGCAAATTTGACCCTAAATTATTTACGACTTCTGGATTGGAGCTTATTCGCAAACTGGCTGCAAGGACTCAGGATTTGGCTCACGTCCCCAGGGTTCTAGCTGAGCTTGGTATTAGGCTTGTTGTGGTTGAGCCTATAAGTAAGACCTACATCGACGGCGCAGCATTTTGGTTGGATGGAAACCCTTTATGTCCAGTCATTGTGTTATCACTTCGTTATGATCGGATCGATTGGTTTTGGCATACGCTTGCTCATGAGCTGATGCATATAAAGAATGGTGACAAGCAGTCCGTGGATTCAAAACTTGTCGGTGAAACCCGACATGAATCCACCGCAGAAATTGAAGCACGGGCAGATAAAGAGGGGGCAGATTTTTTGGTGCCAAAAGCGCGATTGGATTCATTTATTCGGCGCCACGGAATGCACCTCACTCGAAAGAAGATACTCACATTCTCAAAGCTGATCGGAATCCATGAAGGAGTTGTGAATGGGCAGCTTCAACACGTGGGCGAAATCGCTTGGAGCGCAAATCGTGATCTTTTGGTAAAGGTGCGCGACATCATAATTGCTTCTGCTATCACGGACGGCTATGGCCATACGCTTCCTATTTCCATTAACATTAACAGCTAACCCGAGACCGTCGAACAAATGAGCCTTAACAGACAAATACAAAGCTACATTGATGAATTCCGGAACGTTCACGGAAATGGCCCACACCAAATAACTGACATAGTCCAGTGGATGATTGCGGAGGGAAAGTGGCAGCCAAGCATTGATGAAGAAATGAGACTACTAACTTCCCACGTCAGGGAGGCAATGCGTTCACAGTACTCTACTGACCCGTCGGGTCGGCGTGTCCGGAAGAATCATTCGCTTAGACTTGAAATCGTCGACAATGATGGAAATGCCAAGCAATTGTATCTATGGCATACAATGGAAATGGCGCCTCCTGGTTTTATGCAACGGAGTTTTCAACAAAGGCGGGATAAGATTGTGGACATCTGCTGGCAGTTTAAGCAGGACGTCGATAGCTTCAACGATTACCACAATAAAGGTTCGTTCATTCAACCCGAATTCAACTTTACTGATGACATGGCGGAAAAGGAAATTGAAAGGCTATCCGCTGTTATTGAACATTCCGCCTAGTTGCAAAATCTTCGCATTTTTCCTGCCCCGCGTGCTATATATCAGCCCCTGATCTTGGTTAGTTTTGGCACTGGGCTTCCCGTCCTTCTCGGCGATCCTAGCGTTCCAAGCGCTATAGCAGCGGGACCTTCCGTTTGTTCACCCGCTCAGGCAGGACGGTAAGAATGAGACATTGAAGCATTCCTTTTGATCGTCCACCGCTGAATTGTAATATTATCCGGTTGACCTATGAGTATAGATATAGTCTGTCACCGAACAGCTATCGCCCGATAGAATCGTTGCGGATAATTGGTGGCGGCCGAATCCAGGAACCCAAGATTGGTGGAACAATAAAACGATCCCAGCGATACCCAGTCCACGAGGTTCGTGCTGGCTTCCAACCGGAACAACCCGGTCGTTGGCAGTTTGAGATTCAATTCAAAGCCCGGTGTTCCCGCCCGACTGAACACTCCAATCTCCGAAGCTGGCTTCACAGTGAACCGCACCGGCCCGGTCATCGCCGAAGCGCCGTGGTCGTCATAGACACGGGCATAAACCGAATACACACCCGCCGGCAGATCCGGCCAGTTAAACTCGTAGGGCGCACTCGTGTCACTGAACAACAATTGGTTCCCCCCGTAGAATTCCACTCTCACCACATTCCCATCCAGATCGTTGGCTGAAGCGGCAAGGGTCACGTTTGCCGGCGACGTAAACTCCGAATCGGGAGTTGGCGAAGTCAATGTCACCGTGGGTGCGGTGTTGATATCCGGGTAAGTGCCCCGCCGGTAGATCACCGCCAGCTTGGCGTCACCGATGGCCAGTGCCGGATCACCGACCGGTGCGAGTTTGTCCGCCGTGATTGATTGGGCATAGACCGATCGTCCCGAATAGGTGCTCGTATCTTCGTCGGCAAAGTAAACGACCGAATCATCGCCATTGAACACCGGGTATCCCACACCGTTCTGACTGACCCCAATCAAACCCAGACTGCCCTGGTCAAAGTCCAGCGTCACAATCGCCGAATTCCCGTTGGTGTAGCGCGCATCAAAGACGATGTAACGGCTGGACGTGTGACTGAAGGAGGGATTGCCCAGATCGAACTGATCTTCCGGCGGTACGACCACATGCTGTTCGCCCGTGGCGACGTCCAGGCCAAAGATGCTCCAGGCTTGGCGCAGGTTTCCATCGGGTCCCCGGAGCCGGGACACGGCGTCATAGATCAACCGTTGACCATCGGGGGAAAAGCTCAAGCTGTCGGCATAGCTGATGTTGTTGATAGGTGGGCCGTCGGAAACGGGTGTCACGAGGTCGACGGTTGCAAACAGATAATTGGCGGTATCGATGAGAACGATTTGATTCGTCGGCAAGCCGGGCTGGCTGTTGGGGACGAATGCAACGTACCGGCCATTGGGTGACACGGTCAGGGAATGGATGGTCCCCGGCGCGACAAGGTTGGTAAATCCGGTACCATCGGTCTTCTCACCGTAAAGGCCCTCGTCCGCGCCGACGAAAAACATTCCTTCACCGTTGCCCGTAACGGCCGGTGGTCTGACGGCGACTGATGTAATCAAACTGGTGCCAGTGGATGAATCGCCTTGGGCGGATTCCAAGCGAAACAAATCGTCGCGGTTGAAGAACCAGTGATGGCGAACGAACATGGCTGAGTCAGCCGCTGCCACGGCGGCATTGACACTCGCTGGTTGCGGCGCGCTGGCGGGGGCGGCGTACAACTCCACCACATCGAAGGCTTCCGCTGTTTTGAGGGCCTGCTGAGAACCAACACCGAAAAGCGCTTCGGCTGCCGCCACGCAGCCCAACCGGGCATCGATAAACTGTGACTGCGGTCGCATGCTGATGGTGAGGCAACGATAGAAGATTTGTTCGGCGTCCTGGTTGCCAATCGCACCGTTAAGTCCGGCGGCCAACATGTAATAGGCGTGGTCGATAATACCGCTATTCTCGTGAACGCCGCCGGCATCCACTGTGGTAACGATGTAATCACTCATTTTGGACGGCTGACCGTAGTCCGAAGGGCTGGCCATGTTCCGGACCGGATTCATCAACTGGGACCCGATCAACCAATCGTTGGTACCGCTTGTCCGCGTTTCGATCATTTCGCCAAAGATATCGGCAAAGGCTTCATTCAGTGCTCCCGGCTGATTCTGATACAGGAGAGCGCCCTGGCTGGAAACCACACCGTGAGTCACCTCGTGCCCTATCACGTCGAGCGACCCGGCATAAAGGTCCGCGTTTCCGAAGAGCATCCGTTTGAGCGCATCAACCCAAAAGGCATTGGCGAGACCATCGATACGTACCACTGCCAGGATGTTGCTCCCCGCGCCGTTGTAGGAACTGCGCCCAAATCGGTCCTGATAATAGTCGTAGGTCTGGGCCATGTTGTAAGCGGCACTGACGCCGTCGGGATTGGACCATGAATTAGTCGAAGCCGACGTCGTGAAACTGATGTTCTGCAGGACGTTGTTTGGCAGGATTTGATCTTTTGTTTGATTGGCGGCGTCATCGATCTCGATAAAACCGGTGCCGGTGTTCGTATTGAACATGGGCTTGCTGGCATCAATCAGGTAATAAGTCCCATTCTCCTGCCACACGTGCAACGGGACCGTGGCGCCAAAGAGGTCCGTGCCCGATCCGTTGACACTTTCCTGCATCACCCGGCTGATGGACGTCAGGTGTTCTCCGCTCTGGGCATCGATGAGCACCCACCAATCTTGTGTCAACGAAACCGAGACATCCATCTTCCACGCCAACCGTGCCGGTTGATCCAACGGCCCGTAGATCAGCAACTCCGGAGTTCCCACTTTGGCAACCGTATCTGTTTTCACCGATTGTCGTGCCGCCTGCATCGCCGCATCAGCGGCAATCTTCGGTTGCACGTTCAGTCCCTCGGGTGTGGGGATGTAGGCGGCGTCCACCAGATCAATATTTCCCCCGGCATCAAAATGAACACCGATCTCAGCCGGCCAGACCGTCTGCCCACGGTAATGTTGAGTGAACCGCAGTTCAGCACCGCCCAACGGATCAGGTTGCCGCTGGGCGAGCTTCAATTCCTGGTCCGGTCGATTGATGAGCAACAGGTCCGCGTTCTGTTTGAAGAACGATTGAGCAGTTGCTTCGTTGTCTTGTGTTCCCACTGGCGTTGCCAATGGATGGCCCTTCAGTTGATTTGGTGTGCTGTTCTGCGAACGGAGATAAACCTGCAATGATGCCCCGACCTTGGATTGCAATCGCTTCAGAGCGGCAACCTGTTTCGAGTCCCGGACAGCACCACCGGCTCCCAGTACTGTGGGGGGACCCGATTTCGAACTCGCGGCGAGGATTGAACCGACAGCCGTTCGAATGGCTGCTGCCTGCTGTGGCGTGCCGGGAACGTTCGTCGACCAGATGGCTTTGCCCGGTGCCGACGGAGCGGCTGCAAAACTGAACGGTCGAAGCCGTTCGATTGGTGGCCGCAGATCGGTTGTTACGATTCCGACATGTGAGGTCCGCCAGATCAGGGCGGCGAAGATGATGGTGAGGCCGGCGATCAACACTCCCAGATTGAGTCGCTTTGGTTTCATGGTATGGGTTCTCCGATTGAATGACCCCACGCACCTACCGACAAACAGGACCTCCTAAAAAACAGTAGGGGCGCGAACTCAACGCGCCCTGTCCCGAGGCACCGCGAAGCGCCTGTCGAACAAGCACGCCAAGCCGCGCCCGATGGGGCGCGTGCTCGGTAGGGTGTTCGACGGGCTTGGAAAATTCGCGGTTTTCGGGACAGCCCGTAGCCGTAGCTACGCAGAATCTAGTTAATGTGTGTCGTTATTTCATGTTGCTCTCTTTGACGTGCGGGAAGCTAGCTGATGAACATTTGCCGCTGCAAGCCATCAACTGGCGATTGAAGCCACCCAGTTCAGTTTCCAAAGGCCCGGTATTCACCCACTTTTGATCGGCCGCTGTGAATAACTCGTGAATACTAGATAATATGTTGTCCTTTGCCTCCAGCGGGCTGGAGTGAGAGAAGATGATCGATTCGACCTGACGCACCCCGCGCCGACGCCGGATCGATCG
>WGOC01000005.1 GCA_016124235.1 bacterium
GTGCCCACGTTGATCTCCAGCCGATACTCGTTGGTCACTCCGGCCCCCGGATGCGTCAACACCGCTCCGTTGGTCAGCACCAGACTCGACACCACCACGTTCGTCGCCGATACCCGCGCCCCGTCGATCACCAGATGTTCATCCCCGGCCATCGGCGGCAACGGTGTTTCCCGTCCCGTGCCGCGCACGACCACTTCTGCCGGCTGCGACCCTTGCTGGCGGTAAATGCTCCCCGATGCGCCGGAATCATATCCGCCCACGCCGCCCGCCACATGAACGTGCGCGAAATCAAAGCCGCCGGAAGTGCTTTCAAAATAGACGGCGACTCGACCGCCACCGCCACCACCGGCCTGGCTTCCCGCCGAGCCCCCGTTGGCCTGGATCTCACCTGTGCCAGACAAAGTCCCCGTGTCGATTCGGATGCCGCCGCCGCTGCCTCCACCACCGTAGGTGCCGGTATTGCTACCGTTGGCCAATAACTGACCGTCCAGCTCGAAGGCACCTGCGCTGATCCTGACCAAGCCACCGCCGCTGCCACCCGAACCTGAATCTGATCCGCCACCGCTGCCGACTTCATTGGGATCACGAATCAGACCGTAGACTGTGTTGACAGATTTTTCGGCGCTGCCAAATCCGCCCAGACCACCGTAGCTGCCGCCGTTGCGGCGCTGGCTGCCCCCGGCCAGCGAGTTGCCCAACGTCCGCGCCGTCCAGTTGTTATTGTTTGCGCCACTTAAACCACCCAGGTAGCCGCGCTCGCTGACGTCAATCACGCTGTTGGTATCGACGGTCAAACTGTTGGTGACCGTCAGCTCCAAACCAAATTGCGACGTGATGTTGGCAGCTGGATGCGTCAGTCGTGCGGCGTTGAGCAAATCAACGTCACCGGTGAAAAATTGACCCCGGCGATCGGCGCGAAATTGCCCGCCATCGAACATGGAGACCGTTGCGCCGTTGGCGATCGTCAGATGGCCCACCATCAATTCACAACGATACGCGACTCCCGCGGTCGCAAAATCCGTCAGGCGACCGTCGGCGGGATCGGTCATCAGGAAGGCGCCATGGCTGCCGATAATCCGAAAACGCTGACTTGAATTGCCGCCGACGACCAATTGGGCACCGATTAGCGAGCCAGGCACAAAACCAGCGCCTCGGTCGGCCAATATGTACTCTCCCAGAAAATCAATTGTTCCACCAAAGCTCGAAACGAGCGGTGTTTCACCGGCGAGATTGTCCGCACGGGAAGCGTCGACGAGCAGCTGGTCAGGCTGTCCGTTGACGTTGATGTAAATCGTTCCGGGGGAACCCGTCGATCGACCACCCACACCGCCTTGCGCATCCAAGCCATCAATGATGCCCTGGTCCGCGGCGCCATAGATAATGGCAACGCGGCCACCACCACCACCACCGGATTGACTGCCGGCGGAACCGCCGCGGGCCGCAATGTGTCCCCCACCGGAAATCGTATCGGCGACGATCTTGACGGCACCACCGCTGCCACCACCGGCATAGGCTGAACCATCGTTTCCGTTCGCCAGAATTTGTCCGTCCAAAGCAAGTTGATGGACCGTGAGTCGTAGTAATCCACCACCATTGCCCCCCGGGCCGAAGTCGGAACCGCCACCACTTCCGAGCTCGTGCGGGTCGTGGAACGAACCGTATGGAGCATTCACGGATTGTTCAGCGGACCCAAAGCCGCCGACACCACCGTAACTGCCGCCAACGCGCCGATTACTTCCTCCCGTCAATGTGTTACCCAGCGTCCGAGCTGTCCAATCGGTGTTTGCGCCGTTCTGGCCACCCAAATAGCCACGACCGGACACATCGATCTTGCTCGTGGCATCAATGATCAGATTAGTCAGAACCAACTCCATGCCTGGCTCTTCCTTGATGCCCGCATCGAGACTCGTCGCCTTGTGAGTCAGCACCGCACCGTTGGTCAGGATCAACGTGTTGAAACGTGCATACCCACTGAACGTCACGGTGCGATTGTCGATCACAACCACATTCGTCCCGTCGCTCGCGTTGCCCGGATCCAGGCCCAAAGCGACTTCAAACCCGTCGGGAATTCCGTCGCCATCGCTGTCGACCTTCGTGGGGTCCGTCACCGAGCCGGCGGTTCCGGCAATCTCATCGGCGTCAGAAATTCCATCACGATCCGTGTCAATCGCTCGTGGATCGGTGCCGTGGGCCAGTTCGTCCGTGTTGGGAACCCCATCATTGTCAATGTCCGGATCTATGGCGTCGGGAATTCCGTCTCGATCGAGATCCGGCAAGGTGTGGACAGTTACCGTTTTCGTGGCCGTCAAGCCATCGCTGTCCACCGCCTGCACGACGATTTGAATATCATTGGTGAACGAACTGATCAGACTGAGCGTTCCAGTTATTGTGTCGAGGTTGGTGCCCAGGTTCAGATCGATCGCCCCGCTTTCGTCGAACACCAAACGATCGAACAATCGAATGTTATCGTCAGCCAGGGTCTCACGAACCCGGAACGATCCGAGGTTGCCGTCCAGATCAGTGGCGCCAATTACGAAATTCGTCTGCGCGAACTGAATGATGTCGATGGCATCGGCAAACTGAATCGTCGGCGGGCGGTTGGGCGTAAATGGATCGGTGCCACGGGCAAGTTCATCCGCGTTGCTGACGCCATCACCGTCGCTGTCCACGTCGCCCGGGTAGACCGACACCTCGCTGGTCGCGTCCGCCAACACCACGTCGTTGTCACCAAGCGCTTCGGCGCCAAAGTTGATGTTGGTACCGGCCAAATCGGCCAGCAACGGAACGGAATAAGTCGTCGTGAACGGCGCCGCCGTGACCACGCCGAGCTCGTTGGTGCCAACCAGGAAGCGCACTTTCGCAAAGCTCAATGTCGAACCCGCCGCCTCCAGAGTAATCTCCTGCCCCTCGACCGCCGACGAACCGGCCGCGGGCCGGACCAGACGAAAATCACCGGTGCGGAAGGTGATCGTCGATGCAGTGTCCAAAATGTTTCCCGACACGTCCGCCAATCCGGGTCCAACGGTCAGTTCAAAATCCGTTTCCACCGGCAACGCGTTGGAAGGCGACAGAGTCACCGTCGCCAGATCCGGCGCAATACCGACGCTGAGAGGCACCAATGTTCCACCGCCGACGGGTTGCAAAACGAATCGCGACGCAGTAATCGTGTTCGTATCCAGCGGCTCGCTAAATGTGAGCTTGAACTGGATTTGCGGATCGACCCCGGTCGCGCCATCGGGCGGCACACTGGCGAGCAAAGTTGGCGCGGTCACATCCGCCAGTACCAACACGTGGTTCGCCGGATCAGAAACATTTCCCGCGGCATCACGAGCTGTGATGCTAAGCGAGATCGTGCCGCCGTTTTCCGGCACGTCACCGGGCACGGAAATATTAACCGTGTATGTTCCGTTGGTAATGATGGGACTCAACGCTGACTGAACCAAACTGGTAAACGCGCCTGAAATTGCAACGTCCACCGCGCTCGCTCCGAAATTGTCAGCCAACTGAACAATCACCGGCACATCGGCACCGGGATCCACGCGGGTTTGCGGGGGCGGACTGGTGACCGCGACCGTGGGTTTGGTCCCGTCACTGATCGGCAACGCGAACATCTTCTGGCCGCTCGACTGTCCCACGTCGTCCTTTGCTTCGGCAAAAATCTCGACCTGCGAACCGGGTCCCGCATCAGCACTCACCCGGCCCTGCACGCGCAGTTGACTGCCGTTGGTGGTGACCAAACCGCCCGAGCCGAGCCCGGCCACGATCGCCTTCAGCTCGCCGATCCCCGAATCATCCGTAGCGGTCACGTCGACCGCCACAAACGAACCACTGGGAGCGGGTCCGGACGCCGGTGTTACCCGCGTAAATTGGACACTCGGCGGTTGATTCTGCTGGACCGCGATGACCAGTTCGGCGAACGGCCCGTCGTTGCCGTATTGATCGGTCGCGATCGCCCGCACGGTCGTGGTGCCGGACATCGGCAGCTTAACATTCTGGCGATAGGGTACCAACGTGGTGCTGCCAACCGGGTTGAAGTCCTGTGTAAAGCGAACGCTCACACCCGGCTCGGCATTTTGCAAAATCGCTTCCACCGGGATCGTTGAACCAGCAGCCGGCTGCCGGCCGTCACCAATTTGCAGCGTTGCAATCGTGGGGCCAACCGTGTCGAGCGTGGAGAAGGTCGCCGTGAATGGTTCACCCGCAGCCTGATTACCCGCCAGGTCAAACACATTGCTCACAACCAACGTGTAGTTGGCATTCGGCTTCAACAGATCCGCGGGAACAAAACTCATGACGCGGCCATCGACACCCACCGAACCAGTGCCCGCAACGGCGCCATTGGGACCGTTCAGGTGGAAGTCGAACCCAAAAGGCTGAATCGGTTCGTTGAAGCTCAGGCGCGGTACGGCGCGCACATCGATTTGCACGGCACCATTTGTCGGAAAAAGCGAAAGAACCACAGGCGGATCGTTGTCGGCCGTGCGGAATCGCGACACAAATGGGAGCGTCAGCGAACGGCCCACAAGGTCTCGCACGCCGGAACCAATCACGTTGCCGGTTGAATTCAGGAGATCACCGGCGATCGCCACCACTTCATAAATCTGTTCGCTCACCAGCTGTTCGTCCGGCGTGATTCGAATCAGCCGCGGCACGGAGTTGGGTTCGAGCAGTTCGACGGTGGCCGGCACTCTCACGCCCGTTGCCACCGATCGTATAAAGACGCCATTGGTTGTGATGGTCCCGGCATCGAGTGCTTCACTGAACAATAGATCGACCGGCGTCGTGATCGGAATGTCAATGGCCGTATCCGGTGGTGACACATACACGACCGTCGGGAAGTCCTCATCAAACACCAGGGTTCCCAAGTCCAAAGTCTCGCCATTGGCCGCGAGCGCCGCGGACTGTTTGATCAACCCACCAAATTCCGGAGCGACGGCCTGCAGGTCGAAGTCGCCAACGGGTATGTTGTCAAAATGGAATGCACCGACCGCATCGGTGCGGAAGAACGCGCGGCCTGGATTCGCACTTTGTGAATCGAATATGATTACCACATCCACGCCCGCCACCGGAGTCGTACCGTCCGCTCGCACAACCGTTCCAATAATCGAGCCGCTATCGCCAAGGCGGAGCGTGAGATCATCCATTTCCCCACTCACGCTGATGTTGCCATTCTGGGCGGCCGCCAGGGAAATATTGGAAGCTGTCACAATGTAGTTGCCCACCGGCACATCGGAGAAACTGAAACGGCCATCGCTGCCGGTGACAAAAGTCACCTGCTGACCATCAAACAATGGAGCCTGAAAAGTGATGACCACTTCGGCTCCTTCAACGGGAGTGGAACCATCGCTGGCAACCACGGTTCCGGAAACGCTCCCGACGCCGGGCAGACGTATAGTCACCGGCGAATTCGTACCCGCCAGTGACACCACCGCGGAAACAATCGTTCCGTTATGCAGCTCCCCACCGTTGCGTGATCGCGCGCTGACTTTGTAGTTGCCCAACCGTAGATTGCCAAAACTCGCGTTGCCCTGCTCGTCCGTGTCTTGTTGCACGGTTCCAATGCTGACAGTGGCGTTTGCCGCCGGCGTCGTTCCATCTTCGCGCACGACTTTAACCGGCAGATAACCCAGTTGCTGCAACTGGATGTCCGCGCTGGCTGACAGGGTGCTCGCACTCAGACTACCCGTCGCTCGACCACTGGTCCCTCGCCCGCCCTCGGCGACCGTGCGGTCCCTCGCAACCACGACAAAATTGCCAACCGGTGAACCGGGAAAACTATACTGTCCGTCGGGACCAGTCGTAACGGTTCGCGGCGGGGTAATACCGTCACTGAAGCTCACGGTGACCCGGGCACCGGGCACGTAACTCCGCCCGTAGCTATCGATGACAAAGCCGGAGATCTCCCCACGCGCGCCTTCGATCAAAACCACATCCACGACCTGGTCGGCAAACGTGATGGAGGCCGAACCGCGGGCGTAGGTTCCCGTCACCGGGTCCGATGTCGTCAAGGTGTAGGTCCCCGGCGGCACACCTTCAAACTGGAACCGTCCGTCGGCGTCGGTTGTGGCAAACCCCAAATTCCCGATCGTCACCTGCGCCCCCTCGACGGGAGTGACTTGATCGACTTTTACGAAACGACCGGTAATCGTGCCGGTCGATCCCAGGCGAAGCGTGACATGTCCCGTTTGATCGGCATCAACCGTGATACCTCCGCGAGCCATCACCCGGGTGGAGGCTTCCGTATACTGGGCGGAGACGGCGTATCGGCCTTCCCAGAGATTATTGAAAGCAACCACGCCATTGGCATCCGCAAACAACGTGATTCGCGGATCGCGCGGATATGAACCCTGGTCGACATCCACCTGCGCTCCCGCCGCCGGTTGGCCGTTGCCTCGCAATACCGTCACCTGAATCGCCGAGTTCTTGGTAAGCAGACTGACATCAACCTGATTGGTGATGCCGGCTGCCAGTTGAATGTACGCTTCACCACGCAATCCGGTGGTGTCATCAATCGCCTCCACGCGATAGCCACGGGACGGCAACATGATTTGCGTGTCAAAGAAGCCGTTTGTGTCGGTCTGAATCTCGTAGTCGTCAGAGAAATTGATCTTCACTCGCACCCCTTCGCCAACGAGCGTGCCATCATGATAGTGCACCAGGCCCACGAGGCGGCCGTTGAAATCCTGGATCGGCGGAAATTGCAGGACGACGTTGGTGTCGTTCGGATCGATCTCGGTCGTGTAGCCGTCCGTCTTGATGACAGTGGGATAAAACGGGGAAGCCGCCTGCACCGTCCATGGCCCGGTGAGCAGTTGTCCGGGGAACACAAACAATCCGGTGGCGGGATCGGATTCACTGTCCCCCCGGATCGTGATCTTCGGTGCGCCGGTGTAATCGGGTCCCAGCCCCGTCAACCGCACTTTGGCACCAATCGGCACCCCCTGATGGTTCAACACTTTCCCGGCGATGGTGCCTTCCCGCAGCATCCGGATATTGGCCTCGACCGATTGGCCATCGTACTGCAGCTGCGTCCGGACGTAGCCCCAGGTGACGGGACGGAAATTGCGTTGCGCCCCCGTGATCAACGGATCGTCCGCGCCAACAAACACGCGGATCGCTTCCTCGAATGCCGCCAAGATCGCGTCTTCATCACCCGAATGGATCTTGGCGGATAAACCGGCGACATCCAATTGCGGCGCGGTGGCATTGGCCGGCGCGCTCAAGGTGTAATCAGCAAGTGGCAGATTCTCAAACAGGTAGTTCCCCTGCGAATCGGCATCGGTCCAGAAGAAACCGCCATCCACCGGAATCGCAACGCGAATGCCGCCGATCGGATTCCCATTTGCGTCAAGCACCTTGCCATAAACCCGGCCGGCCGCGCGGAGCTTGACGACGACATAATTATCAGACCCGGCCACGACATTCACCGTGGCTGACCCCAATCTGGGAAAATCGATGCCCGCCGCGGGATCACGTTCCAGTCCCGCGCTGATGGACCGGGAACCGACCGGAACACCTTCCAGCATGAAGTTTCCCTGGGCATCCGTGCGAACCAGCGTGAGCCCGCCGGCGACCAACGCATTTGCCGCCGGTCGACCATCCTCAAATTGCACGCGGCCGAACAGCTGAGTCGTTGCTTCCAGCGAAATGTTCACCACTGACAAAGTGTTCTCCATCACCGTAAAATTCCTGCGAACGCCCTTGCGACGACCATCAAAGGAAATCGCAACCACATCGAAGTTCTGCGCCGGCAAATCATCCGCCTCCCAGTTGCCGTCGGCATCGGCGTCCACAATACGGACCACATTACCGACACTGGTGCCCTGCACTTGACCGATCACAATCCGCGCGCCCCCGTGTGGGGAAATGTTGTCCGCTTCATAAACCGTTCCCCGCAGACTTCCTCGCGGCGTCGCGTTGGACGGCAGCGCGATGGTGACGTTGGCGACCTGACCCGGCGTGTCAAGCAGGCCGGCAATCGTGCGCGTCAGTCGATCGGACGTCGTGACTTCGATTGTGAAAACTCCGAGCGGCACGCCGTAAAATGCAAAGCGCCCGTCGGAATCGGCAATGATGCCGCGCCCCAATTCCCGCGAATCTGGATCGGGGAACAGATTAACGGCGGCGCCCGCCACCGGCGTGACACCGTCGGACGCCACGACTTGGCCGATCACGGTAGCCCGACCGCGGAAGCGCAATGCGATTGGAACCGTCTGTCCCTCGCGACCCGAATTGAACGGGACCACGTCCCGCACCAGAGCACGATCCAATCCCTCGACCTTGGCAATGGCTTCCGGCAAGGAACCCGCCGCAAAAAATCCCAACAAGGTATCCCGCGTCGCGGCGCTTGTTGCGAGTTGCAAAATTCGCTCGCGGTCCACTTCACCCTCCGCACTGTTCTCGGCGATGAGCGTCAACGCTTCCTCAGACAAACCACTCGTGTCGGTTGCAGAAATCGAATACGGAATACCCGACATCACGTAGTCGAAAGTGAAGTTGCCGGAATCGTCCGTGAACACCTGACTCACACGACGGATCCACGGCGCGCAATCAGCCGACCTCACGTCGGGAACACGATCATACATCGTGAGCGTGACGGGAATGCCGACGGCCGGCGAACCATCGCCCTTGAGCGCGCGGCCGGTGACCGTGACGCCTCTCGTAAACGGAGTGTCCGTACCCGGCTCGACCGAGTGAATGGGGAACGTCGCGGTTGCCAGGGACGTCCCGTGGACGTCACTCACGCCGGCAATCGTCAACGATCGCGGAATGATCGCACTTATGCCCTTGCGCAGATTCAAATAGGCAACCCGACCGCCCGGCTGCACCGTGACCGCGTTGGCGCCGTTGTCGCCATCGACGGTGTAGGCCGTTGGCTCGCCCGCCCCGGCCTGAGTCATCGGTTTGGAATAAACTACCGCGACGATCGTACCGTAGTTTTTGAACTGCGGCACCACACACGGAAGCGAAGGACGACCGGCCACCACGGAAAAATCCTGTTCAACCGCCAGGACCATGGGCGGCAGCTCGGTCACACTCGTCTCGGTCGCGGCCAGTGATGAATCGATGAAGCCATCGGAAAGCAAATCAACTCGCAGCGCGCCGTTGGTATCCGCCAGCGAAAAGGAATACAGCGCATCCACTGGTGGACTATCGATGGCCCAACTCAGTCGCCGGGCCGTTCCGTTGGTATTGACCAACAGTACGGCAATGTCAGCGGATGGTGGGCCATTGGTAAACGTCCAGAAGCAGGTCGCGTTGGTGTCGATCAGTGTGTTTGCCCACAACCCGTTCGTGCCTTGATAAACCAGCGCATAAGGTTGGGAACTTCGCTCGACGGTGGCACCAACTTGATCGGCCCCGAACTCGACGCGCAATTGACCGGTGCTCGCACTGGCCAGCAGGAATTGCTGTCCCAACCCGGCAAGGTCCGGGCCGCTTTCAACGAGCCGTTCGGTGGCGTCCAGTCCGTCGGCCGTCTCCATCGCCGAAAACAGCGCGTCGCGCCACTCACGACCCGCGTCCGTTTCACGCAGGATCTGATCAAACCCGTCACTCGCTTCACGACCGCCCTGCCAGTCGCGCATCAAATCAGTCAAGACACGCGGCATTGGATCACCGTATTGAATTCGCTGACCGGCTTCCGCCAGATCCAGCACGCGGCGGGTGACGATTGATTTGCCCACACGCAGAACATTGGGCGGCAATTGCCCGGCCGTCGCGACGCTTAGCGCCTGTCCAAGAACGCGATTGGCCGCATTCAAAACGGCCACCGGCAACTGGTTCACAAAATCCGGCATCGCGATCGTGTCCGGCGATAACACCACACCCCGTTCATCCACGCCCATGCTCAAGCGGAAGCGTCCGACCACACTGTCATCGCCCGTGGTGAGATTTGAAAAGTGCACCGAACCCGTTCGCAGGGATCGCATGTGGAACGTCGCGGTTGCCGTTTCACCCGGCATGATGGTTCCCAATTCGACCGTCTGCTGGCTTTCGTCCTCCAGTTGCGCGCCAGAAATGGAGTTCTTGTTGAGCGTCACTTGCACAAGATTGGCCGCCGCTGAGCCGGTGTTCAGCAAGGTCACGCTGGCGTCGTACGGTTCACCGGCCCGCACCGTCCGCGGATGCGTGAAAGCCATCGAGAATTTGGGATTACGCACGAGCACGGACCCCGCGGCCTTGCCCATTACTCGCACCGGACCAGCCGCGAGGCCGTCCATGTCAGCTTCCAGATCGAGGTCCATCACATGCAGACCTTCCTGCAGGCCTTCAACCAGGAATTCCGCCTGGCCGGATTCTCCCGGGCGCAACCGCGGGTTGTCGTCAGGAGTACCCAATTCGCCGTCCGAGCCCACCTGCACAATATGCTGGATCGGCTGAATGATCTTGTTCGGCCCCACTCGCGCAAACCGCAGCGGATCATCACCGGGGTTCGCATAATCCGTCGCGGGAATCTGGTCCGGACCCGCCGGCAGATTCAGATGGGCTTTGATATTGTAGACGCTCAAGCCCGAACCCTGTGGCGCGGCATTTTCGGTAAAGATTTGGACACTGAAAAATTGGTTCAAAAACCCAATGTTACCCGGGATCACCATCAACGCGGGTATTGGCGGGATCTGCAGCCCGAGCGATTCGGGCTCGGTCGGATCGACGACCTGAAAATTGATGCCCTGGATTTGGATGTTCAGCTGTGCCGTTTCAAATTCCGGGGGCAATTGAGTTGTCTGCGCGATTTGCTGATTGAGAACCGCCGCCTCCGCCAGTTTTTCATCGAGCTCGGCCGCGGGAATAATCTCTGTCGATTGCGAAAACTTGGGCGCGACGACCGGAAACTGGATCGGAATCGTATTACCATCGAGGACGAAGGCCGCTTCAAACTCCACCACGCGAAAATTGGATTCATCGATGTAAATGCCCTTGTCGACAATTTCTTCGTACGTAAGTGGTCGCGACGTGACCCGCGAGACCAGCACTTCATCAAACACTTTCACCGGCACGATGGGCGGACTTCCCTCCATGCGAGTCTCCCCGGTTACGGCGTCCACCAGTCGGATACCGGCCAATTGATAATCGCCCACCAAATTCAGCACCGGGAACAGCATGGGTTGATTGACCTTGCTGACGATGCGCCGCGGTTCGGGAAGGCCCGGTCCGCGCAAATACGCTTCCACATAGGCACCGTCCGCCAGTGACTGCGTTGCGTCGCCGCCGGTCAAAGTCACCGCCACCGACCCGGCAATTCCCTTCGGCACCGACACCGCCGCCGGCGAAACCTGCAAACCGGTGCCGTTGACGTGATACTCCAGCGTCGTCAACGGCACAGCGGCAAAGGCGAGTGGGGCGCAACAGACGACGAACCAGCATGCCCCGAAAATTCGCCACGGTCGCAAAAAGCGCATCAGGCTTTCGGACGAGCGTTGAATTTTGAGATCCATATGGCTTCCAGCGCGCACCATTATTTATTTTTCATGTAGAAAGGTTTCGGGAAAAGCGTGTCGTGGACGCGGCCGGCATCCCTTCGCATTTGACGCTTACGCTGGTTGAAGAGCTCGCGGTTGAATCCTTTCCCAGCAGCCCACGGATTGAACAGGACGTCTTTGTAGAAGCTCTCGTGCTCTTGCACCATCCCATCCACGTCCACCTTGTCGTTGATTTCTATTTCGTTCGGATTATTGCTGTCGAAGGCAATCGAGAAGGCCTCACCGATACCCTTTTTCATCTTTTTGTTGATGTTCTCCACAGCCTGGTAGCCGAACCGTCCTCCGTCGCTGAGCGCGTGTTTCGAACCGTACTCCTGCGGGATATTCAACGAGAAGCCATGCTGGTAAACCTTTTGCACTTCGGTTTGGTGAATGTAGCCACCGCCGCCTTCCGCCATTTCCCGGTAGCCCTTTGATAGGCTTGCCGCCTCTGCGTTTACCGCATTTTGAAATGCCGTAAGCTGATCGATCGTCGCAATCTCACCGTTCAGCTTCGCGTACAAACCATCCATGTCGCCCGTGAACTGTTCCCCGGTAAGGACTCCGTCAATGTCATGATGCGCGATTCCGTCATCCTGTGTCTTCGCGTAAACCTTTTCCTCCTTCGTCTGATAAAACTCGTCCAACCGGGCAAGGCGAGTCGCGGCTTTTTCTTCCGTGCCAAAAGAGCGAATTCCGAGCTCCCAATTGCGCTTGTTCTCCATCGCTTCGCGATACATCACGCGGACATGAGCGGCGATTTCAATACTGCCCATTCCCAGACGCGTCAGATGTTCGTGAGCACCGTCAAAAAGGCGGAGCTCGTGGGAGGTGAATCCATGCTCGTTGGCCAGATAATGGCGGAACGCCCCGTATGAAATACCCTTCGGAAGCAGGCCCGATGGATCACGCTGGCTGACCGGATTGTTCGCGTAGGCGGCGTAGTGATTGACGCTCGATTCGTAACCCAGTGGATCCGGCTCAAGAAACATCCCCGAGAACGCGTCGTAGTAACGAGCACGGAGGTAAACCAGCCCGGAATCATAATCATAGTACTGCCCGTGAAAGAGGAACGGCGAATCCAGAGCCGAGCGCGCGAGCGGTACAGCCGCCGTGTCCGTCTGCGGCGCCCCCAGATAGAAGACGGTGCCGGCTGGTGCAGAATTGGTGAAAGTAACGCTGCGCGTGGTGTTCGTGTTGCCCCATTCATCCGATACCGCACCGCCCACCAGCGTCATCGTGACGGCACCTGTCGCCGACTGTGTGGGCGAGAACCGGATGACCGACAGCGGTCGATAACCTGGTGCCGCCGACTCCCAGGTCACGGTTCCCTCGATCGACGAACCGGAGTCCGCGTCCCGCAAAGTCACCGCGGACTGCAAATCGTGATCAAAGGCGACCACGCCACTTCCCGGACCGGGATCCGTCCACGTCGGTTGCACGGGCTCGGAGAAAACCACAAGCAAGGAGCCCCCGTCGCCAGCCTGGATGAGATTGACCGTGGGCGCCGCCGTGTCACGCCGCTCAATCGCCGGCTGACCAAAAGTGTCGTACCAGGTGCGTTCCACCACGTTGCCGTCGGCATCGGCGATCGCGATGACAGACATGGACGTGTCGGTCAAATAATAGAATCGCTGCAGCGGCCCCGTGCCACCGGCACGCAAATCTGCCGCGACGGGAGCGTCACCACTTGCGTAATAATAACGGGCTCTCAGCTGCGCCGGTGTAACCGTGCGATCATACTCCTCAATCAAGCGGGACGAGCTGTCGTAAACATAGGCCAGATTACGAATCGTGGAACCGCCGCGGATCACCTCGGTGGCGAATCGCAAACCACCGGGCTGATATTGATTTTTGACGATCGTACCATCGGCAAATTGGATCCGGACAAGACGGCCCAAACCATCATGTTCGATACTGGCGGTGACGGGCTGCGCCGAACCGGCGCCGGCGGTGCGGACCCAGAGCTGGGCGCTCGCAACATTGCCCAATGGATCGGCTTGTCCACGCGCATATCCATCAACGATACCCGGCAGAAGGAAAGAATCGTGACTGGTCCAATTGGTCGCAAATGGTGGAGCGTTCGCCGCCGCTCCCGTGATCATCGCCGTGGTCAAATAATCGAGACCGAGCGGCTCATAGCTATAGTGCCGCGCATAAAGAGTCGGGCCCGTTCCCGCCACGTTGGTGACCAGCACGCCGATCTGAGCCTGTGCGATGCGTTCACCGGCATCAAAACCAAACACATCCGCCCGTCCCCCACGATGCACGTATTGCCTGATTTGGAGATTGTTCGCACCATCGTATTGGTAACGCATGTGTGCGAGCACCGCATCGTCGGCGGTTCGGGTCGTTCGACTTCCCGTCAAACGGCCACGCGCGTCATATTGGTTGACGATCTGCATGGTCGAACCCAGCTGGAGAACCTTTGGCTGAGAGTTGCCCTGCCACGAGCTGGCGCTGATGATGTTGCCATTTGCATCGGACAAACCAGTGAGTCGCCCCGTCGCATCCCGAATCTCATCCACCTTGACGCCCGAGGGATAGGTGATCGACTTCTCAACTCCATCCGCGTAGTAGCCATAGCTCACGTCAAATTGATTTCCATCCTCCGCAAAATGAGCAGCCACCAGCGGTCCGGCCGGATCGTAATCAAACGAATCGGTATTCTCTGAACCACCGTTTTGCGTATACTTGACGGACCGGATCCGATCCATCGCGTCATAGGTGTAATCCTCGAGCAAAGTCTTGCCCTGATACTCCAACGTCCGCTGGATCATGCGCCGCTGAAGGTCGTATTTCCGGGTTTCGTTACCGCCGGGCAGTGTGATCGCTGTCGGCATGCTCCGCGGATCAAACCCGCCGTAGGTTCTCGCCGAACCACTGCGGAGCGTATCGTTGGTCAACCGCATGGTATTGTCGTAACCGTACGAGAATCCCGCATTGGGGTCCCCTTGATAGACCATCTGCCGCTCCTTGTTAAAGCGATACTCCATCTCCATCCCGTCCGCCCGTTTCTTACTCAATAATTCGCCGAGGGCGGAGTGGTCCATTGTCGCTGCATTGCCGCGTTGGTTGGTGATCTTCGTGAAAGTTCCATCCGCACGAGGATCATAGGTGAAGACCGTCCCCAGCGGATCGCTCAGCGTCTTTTGATGGTCCAAATCATCAAACGTAAACGTTCGCGAGTACGTCGCGCCATCCTCCTGAGAATCCGTTTGGAACACACGTCCGTTCGCGTCGCGCTGCATCACCACCTGCGTATTGGGATCCTTGTAGGATGTGGCATTACCCGAGGCGTCCCACGTCGTACTAGAATTCATACGCGGGCCCGTCACACCGCTCATGAGCGATCCATAGGTATAACTGTATTGCGGAGAAATGACGTTGCCGTGTACGGCCACATCCAGATGCCGGCCCAGCGCATCAATGGACCCGTAGTTCATTTCCTTGACCGTTCCAAAGACAGGATCCGTCAGCGTTTCGGTCAGCATCTGGCCACCCGGACGATACGTGCTGCTTTCGGTGTAGTCCTGTGTTCCCGTCTTGCGAATCATCTTCCTCACCCGGTCCAGACCGTCATATTCGTAAGTGCGAACCAGATCGCCGCCCTGGGTGACCGCCGTCAGATTGTTGTTCAGATCGTAGGTGAACTTTTCACTGTAATCACCGTAATCCGTTTTGATGTTGTTGCCGCGGGCATCATACTCGAACGTTTGCTCGGTCCCGTTCGGATGAATGACTTTTTCCACGCGAGAACGCTTGTCCGGCACCATCGTTGTGGAGATCGAACTCACGGAACCATCCACCTCCACCCCACTGATTGTGACGTTGGTCAGGAAACCCTTTTCATTGAAGCTCCTCGCGGTGGTCAGTTTTCTTCCATCACCAACTTCCTGTTCTTCAATAGTAGCGCGCCCGATTTCATCGTAGGCAAACTTCTGAATCAGCCCCCCCCGGGCGATTCGCGTCGCCTGCATGCGATCGTCGTACACAAACGTTGTTGGCGCACTCAGCGGTGGCGCGATGGATGCGGGACGTCCCAATAAAGAGGCTCGGCTGCCATCATAGCCGTAGGTGTAGGTGATGCCCCCGGAGCTTTCCGTCTGAATATAGCCGTCGGCATCATTATAGGTCATGCTCCGCTCGACACCGTTTTCATTGACTGTGTGGGTCGCCTGACCGCGCGTGTTGTAGCTCGACGTCCGGGTCTCACCGCTTTCGTAAGTGATCTTCGCAATCGCGCGACCATCGGAAGTCAACGAGTAAACATTGTGAAAACCGTTGGCGTCGATCTGCTCGCCGGACATCACATTGTAACGCGGATCGTAGTGAAACGATTGCGTGTAGGAAGAACCGCCACGCGGACCGGGATCCACCGTGACACTCAACAGGTTGCCGCGTGACCGAAAGATCGAATTGCCACTGTCGTAGTTCATCGTCTCCGTATTGCCCTCCGGATGGCGGACAAAATAAACGAGCCCATCGACCGTGTTTGACCTCACTTCCGACACGGCCGGTGTGTTGGGACCGGCAACCGTGGTTTTGGTGACATTCCCTCGATTGTCGTACTGCCGCTGCACCGTGGTTTGGTCGCTGACCGTCACACTGCTGGTTTTCGTTGCGATATTCTTCGCCGAGCTGTCCGGTGAAATGGAGATGTCCGCGTTGCCATAACTACCCGAACTGGCCTGGGCTACCGGCTTGCCGGATTCCGTGAAGGTATTTGCCGCGGCGACGTACGGGGTGCCGTCAGCCGTGGCGGAGATGCTGGCCAACCGGCAGTTGACGTATGTGTAGAATGTTTGACTGCGCCCCGCAAACCCGCCGTTGGCTCCCTGCACCTCCACCCCCACACGGTTGGTGAGAAAGCCTTGTGAATCATACTGGAACAACACGTCCCGGCCCGTGAAATCCCGCAATCGACAGATCAGGCCCTCCAAATATGCGTTTTCGGTGTTTTCATCCAAGTCGCTCACAAAATCGGGATCGCTGGAACGGCGGCGGTAGTGACCTATCTCGAGGTACCGCGGAACCGTCACCGAATGATCATCGATTCGCACGAGCCAGCCGTTGCGATCATATTGGAGGTCATGGCGATTTTCCGGATACGCGTCAATGATGCTTTCCAGCCGGCCGGAGGAAGCATATCGGTAACGCGTGCCGGCGGGGGTCAGTCGCTCGAATCGTCCGTCCTTGAACTTCACCAACAGGTTGAACACCCCGCGCTGTGGAAGATAATAGTCCGATACGACTTCCTGATATTTGAAATTCTGAACCAATGGATCCTGCTGATACAACGCCGGCATGTTCGTACCCATCCAGCGGAAGTGAATGATTTGACCCTCACCGTCGTTGAACAACACATCCTGGCTTCCGGCAAGCTCGCTGTCCGCTTCGGTATCACGCACCACGAGAGGCAGCTGCAGGCCCTGCGGGAATGTCAGCGGATCGAGAACCGTCAATCGCTGGTTATAATTGAAATCCCAGCCAACTCCAAAGGGCCCTTCATAAGTGTCCTGATTGCCAATTGTCCGAACGATATTGATCGGCATGCGCGGACTCGGAACCGAAAGGTCGACATCTGAAGTTCGCAACTCGCCACTGTGCGAAAGTATGGCGCCATACGTGTCCTCGATCGGCGCCGGCGAGCCGGGCGGCGGCGGATTGTCGCCCACAATGTAATCGCGATTGACCGTAAATGCCGTCACGGTGCTGATCGGGTAAATGACTTTTTTGCGCGCGTCGATTTGGGCCGCAAATGGTCCGATGACCGGCGCCGCATCCGGTTGTGTGGCCTCGCTTGGATCAATAAATGCCCGCAACTCGGCACCGCTAAAGATGATTTCACGATCGACTTCCGTGGTCAGCCGGAACAACTCCTCCGAGGTTACCGTCTCCGTCACCAGTGCAAAGGGGCGGGACAGGTATTTGTTGTAGTAGGGACTGTTCGGATCGTCGCTCATCCGCCACGCGGTCAGAGATCGAATTGCCGCGCCACACGATTCCCGCGGACGTTGCCCGGTGGCATCCTGCGCGCTCCCTGAAACCGCCCTTACCGGCGCAAAACCAGCACCCGGATTCGACAGCGGCCGGCCGGCGGGGTTGAGCGATTCCAGGCCAAGTTCGATCGTTGATCCGGCGGAACCGGGAGCCGTTACAAGGACGTAGTAATGCAGGGCGGTGTTGGGATTGGGTTCCAGATCAGAGTCCAGGAAGAGCGTCGGTTGATTGTGGACTCGCGCCGGCGCGAGGCCCGAAGCGATTCGCATGGTGGCGAGCGCGGCCGTGACGTTGGTCTCTGCCATTGAGGCGAGTTGCGTTGGATCGATCAATGTCGAGCGACCGGGGAAATTTACAAACGCCAATGCAGGTGGCGATTGGATAACCATCGAGCGCCCTCCATCCGCGATTGCATGCACGCCGTAATCCGTGGTTCCGAGACTGCGGCTGCCGGCTCCAGCATCGGGTACCAATCCCACTATCGACGGATGCAATTGCCCCGCCGGTACATTTGTG
The DNA here is from genome assembly GCA_016124235.1 of bacterium. Classification (GTDB taxonomy): domain Bacteria; phylum Verrucomicrobiota; class Verrucomicrobiia; order Limisphaerales; family RI-55; genus RI-55. The sequence goes on from WGOC01000005.1 coordinate 17,982, forward strand.
ATGGCGAGCTGCGTAGGATCCAGCAACAAAAGATTCCGCGTTCCCGCCACTTCAAGGGAACCGTCCTGCCCCAGGTCGATTGACTGGATCGCTCCTCCGAGCAAGGTATCCGGAATGGCGATCTTGTTGACCAGTTTTGGACTCAGCGGCAGCGTGATGTTGAGCACCGCCAGCGTCTGGATGCCGTCGTCATCCGGTTGCAGTGACACCAACGCCGCGGAAATGGTCGTTCGAACGCCCCCGATTTCAAGCGGCAGCTTGCTGATCAGTTTGACCCAGCGCGGATAAGAATTCTGTTTGAACGGATAAACACCGCTCGAAGGATCAGTAGGATTCAGAGGCAGCCCACCATAGACAAGCGTCCGGTACATCGGTGGTACGATTGCCCCTGTGGGCTGGCCTTTCTCATCCAAAAAGAAGCCGTTCCGCAACGTCACGCCCACATCAGAGCCACCACGGTCCACGGAGAAATCCAGAATCTTTTGAGTCGTGTTTTCGACTACGACGTTAAACTTCTTGCCGTAAAATTCCGGGGGCGCCAGATCGGGAATGGGTAGCGTCTCACCGTCGTCAACGTAATCACCATCGCCATTCAGGTCCTTGCCGGTATTCGTCGCATTGCGACGCTGCGGGGTTGGAAACGCGTCGCGCTCCGCCTGGCTTGATCCATAACCGACGAGCAATTCCTGAAGATTTACAAACCCAAGGAATTGCGCGTCCTGTCCATATTCCTGATAAACCAAAAAAGGTGGGGCCCAGCGAACCTTGTTTGCCACCGAACTGACACGATAGGTCACAATCGGGGAAGCGATGACATTCGGCGACTTGCCATTGTCCTCCATGGCGACGACCCAGAGGTACTGGCCCTTTACGCTGACGGTGGTCCCCTGCACCTGATTGATCTGCGCGTCAAGATCACCTCCGACCACGACAACCAGATCGTTGCTTTGCACTTGCCCGTGCTGGCTCCGCTTGTAGTCGTAGTGCGGAACAACCACCAGGTCACGGGGCTGGCCGCGCAACGGAACCCGGTTCAAAAACTTGGGTTGGAGCGGAGTCGAGATATCATAAATGCTCAACTGATCGGCCGGCGGGCCTTGCTCAACCACGTACAACCGGTTGCCGCTGATCGCCGCGCCACGACCGTTGACGACGCCTCCCAACGACGCACTCGACGCGGGCGGCGTACGAAAGGTCGTCGTGAACGTCTCCGCTGAATCGGTACTTGGAAGCTGATCGAGCGGTTGCCCGGCCAGATCGCGAACCGACTGGCCCGACAGCGTCAATCGATACTCACCATCGGGATTCAAGCCCGGATACTGCAGGCTCAATGACTGCTGACTCGCGCTCAGCCGGACGATGGGAGCAACATCAGTTGCCGATCCGCTCAGTGTGATTCCCTCCAGATGATTCGTGACGTACGAATCAATGGGTTTGTTGAAGAACAAAATAATCTGACCATCTTCGCCCACGAAGCCGTCGTTCGACGGCTTGACCTCCACGACCAATGGACCATGCACGTCATTGGTATCTGGCGCTGGAATATTCGGGACTGGAGTCGGCGGTTGGGGACCGGTGAAGGCGACTCCGTAGGGTATGTTGGCGTCCTGAAAAAAGTTCTGGCCGCGAACATTGACCTGCAGCTGGGCCAGAACCGGGCGGTTCACGTTCAACGTGCCCGTCCAGCGTGAGCTGGTACCGATTTTGGCAAGATTCGCATTGTCCAACGAATACACCACGTTGGTCTCAACCTTGCCGGTTAACAGGTTGGTCCGGCCCATCTGAACGATCTTGACCTTGATGTCCGGCGCTTCGACGGGCTGGGATGCGTTGACAATGATTTGAGCTGGTTGACCGGCGGCCGGTTGCACCGGTACGGTGGAAATGCTTACAGTCGGCGGCGTTTCCGTGTCGGACGGCACTTGGAAAAAGAAGTTTTTGTAAACGACACCAGAAAGGGTCAGATCGCCCTGTTGGCCCGGAACGAAGTTAAGCGGATTGGCCGACTCAGTCTGGGTATCTTGAAAACGCGGGTGCGTGGCGGTCACAACATAATTCGCGCCCGCTGCCGGCGCCACAGTCAGGAAGTATCCGTCGGCGCCCGATGTGGCGTAGACCATGCCCGGAAACAATCTGCCGGCCTGCCGGTTTAACGGTCCGCCACTCAGGCTGACCGTCACGAACGCGCCGCTCAACGGCTTTGAAATCACCAATGCCCGTTGGTACATCGCCGTGTAGGCAGCACTGACAAAGGCCTGGGCCTGGCCCACCACAAATCCCAAATCCACCAGCCCCATCGTCTGCGCCAAGTAGACCGGGATGTCCACACTACCATTTCCCGTCTGCAGGTTGACCGCCGAATTGATCACTCCGGCACGTTGCAATTCGAGCGCGACATCATACGGCAGCGCGGCAACCTTGCCTTTGATAACGACCGGACGCGGGCCAAAAAGCAACGGAACCAATACCTGGTTGAACCCAATCTGAATCGGTAATGCTGCAGGACCAAGCGCTGGAAGGACCAAACCAATCGAGGTATCCAGAAATCCGTCCGCCACCTGCTGGCTGTCTCCACTTTGAATCCTAATCGCACCACCGGGTTTGAATGGAGCGGGTGTGTTCGTCCGCGGCGTAAACAACATCTGGTCCCTGATCTCGTAGGTGGTGATGTCCTCGGTATCGCGCACGACGGCCAACGCGGCCGTCACGTTCGTCGGCGCTTCATTGGTCGGATACCCCGCCGCCGTCAGATCAACGGGAAACCTCACTTGCATTGGCAGCGTGGGTGGATTGCCTTCCACGTGCAGGTTAAGAGCCGTTCCGGCCACTGTGGCATTGGTTGGCATCACACCGCCCACCTGACTCTGAAGTTCGAGCACGTTCAGTGGATCTATCTTAAACTTGGTACGGCCCTGAATCGCGTTTGGGGGCAGGCTTATCGTGACTGGGCCGGCGTCGCTCTGGACCTGCAGGTCGCCACCACGGGAATACAAACCGACAAAACCATCATCGAATTCCTGCCGACTCACCGGCACGTAAACGCGCGTTCCATTCAAATTCACAAATGTCGCGCTGATCACATCCTCCTCCGTGCCGTTGATGAAGCTGCTGAAACTGCCGTCCGGTTTGCTAAGCACGGTCTGCGTCTCCCCGGAATCCTCGTTCACCAACACCACCGGCACTGCGGGATCCGCGACTCCCGGCTGCCCATGCACGACAATCGCATACGGATCATCTCCCGGCGTAAACGCCGGAATCTCATTTTGAATCTCCACCGGCACGTTGGTGGCCCCGGGCTCGTAAATTACGAGTTGAGCAGTCGTGATCCGAGTGCTGGGCGCCACCGTTGTAAAACTAAATTCTTTTGAGCCTTCGAGCGCCATGCCGGTCGGATCCGCGATCGTGGAAGCCAACCGCACGCGATAGATCGTGCTGGAATCGAGATCCGTGGCGGGGCTCAACGTGGCCGTCGTGTTCTTCAGATCCAACGTCAACGAGGCCGGTACCACTGAATCATCTGGTTTGAGGATTTGAATGGCGTCGCCAACGACCGTTGCCGGATTGACGGCTTCGGTGAAACGAATCACTACACTGAGCACTCGAGCAACCTGTGTCGCGCCGTCAGTCGGCGAAATGGAAGCCACACGTGGACCGGCGGGCGCGGTGCCAAGATCCTGCCCCACTGGAATCATCGGATCGGCGACATTAGCGGTCGCGAAGCCGGTATCGCCGGTCGTCGGATCAGTGACGCCAACTTCTACGTCACCGGTCGGTGCCACTAGTTGGTAGCGGCCCTGATCATCGGTCAGTGTGAGCCACGGGAGGCCGGTCAATCGGACCGGCATGCCCGCTTGCACATTGCCTTGTCCGTTACGCGCCACACCACTGATCAATCCCTGCGGTTGCGCGACTTCAACCAGAACGTATTGTCCGGATCCTCGCAGGCCGGCGAGAGCTTCGCCGGTGGTTGGTTCAAGACTATTCAGGTTGCCGTTGGCATCGCTTTGCAGGCGTTCGATTGGTTGCAGACCGTAGATACCCACATCACTCAACACACGGGCCAAAACAAACAATCCGTTGGTGGGCGCACCGGTCAGTTGCGGAACCAAGCCACCGCTGACCGTCGAGCGATCAACCGTCAGATCAAAGGCACCAACGACCTCGAACCCGTCCGCCATCAAGTTGGTGAAAACGGTTGAATCCACGCGGCGAAGTCGCAGGGCGCTGGGTCCGGTCAACTGGCCGCTGCCCGCGAGGACACGAATTCCATCCGCGCCGATTTGACCACCGTTGGTATCCAGCGCGATGCCATCGAATGTCCCTTGCGGAAGCACGTCGACACGAACGGCCGCCTCGTCCAGTTGGTCGGGACCAAACAGTAAAACAGGGCGCATTGGAAAACTGGCGTTCAGCGTTTGCGGATCCTGATCACCCGGCCTCTGATATCCCACAATGTATTGCTCATACTGCGGCGTCAGGCGAAGCGATCCGTCGCTCAACAAATAGGACTCCGTGACCTCACCGCGCAGCAGATAACCACTCGGCAAGTTAGCGGTGGCATGTTGAATCTTTAGATTGGCCGTGCCCGTCGCGAGCGCCGGTATCACGCTCGCGGGGCTCGCCGGTGGCGTCACACTTCCGTCCGCCGTCAGGCCGGCCGCGTCAATTTCCGCGGGCAGATCGTATCCTTGGAGCGCCGCGCCCACCTGTGCAGGCGGCGGAGCGGTTTCCCCAATGTCCGCCACGACCAACGCGTAAGCGCCCGTCGCACCGAGACTGACATTCAGGACATTGGTGCCGTTGCCCGGAACGGTTTGTTCGACCGTCCACTGCAAGGCGTTGGTGTTCCACCTCACCAACGCCGCCAATTCCGTTGCTCTGATTGCGCCCGTCGGCTTGAGTTTTGCCGCAAGCGGCGATGCAAATGGACTATTCGCTTCGATCCAGAATGCGTTCAGCGGACTCCAACCCAGCGGGAGGAACGCGGGAAGATTTTGTCCGGTCAGTGGCGTCAAGGTGACCGTCGTGCTTTGATTCACAATGCCCGAGCCAAAATCGATCGTGATCGAACCGGTCGCGTTGGTAACCTGGGTTCCACCAAGCGGTGATACAACGAACGTATTTTCCGATCGTTTGGTCAGCCGTGGGTTGGGAAGCACAGCCGTCTGATCGAGCGTCAGGTCTTGTTTTCGCCAAACCGGAAGATAGCCGTCCGTCACAAATTTCACGATGTGCTCTCCCGGTCCCTGACCAAATGATGCGACGCCCGATGGTGAATCACTCAACTGACTCGTACTTCCGGCAGGTCCCGCGATATCCAACTCGACTCCCGGCAACGGCTGGCCAGCGTCGTTCAGACTCCTCGTGATCCCGAGCGCCGCCGCCTTGGGCGGACGTGCCACAAAAAACTTGGTGACCAGCGACGGCGCCGACGTTCCGCTTCGGCCCAGCATCAACGTTCGTTTCCCGGTTCCCTGCCCCGGTGCCAATGACGCATCCGCGGACCAACCACTGAGATCAAGGAATTGTTTTCCGCTTGCTGTCGCCCCGTCGCTCAGCTGGATTCCGGTTGTCCCGGAAAACGAATCCACGAGCAGCACTAATGGTCCGGCAAGGACGCGCGCCGACGTGTTGGTCACCGCGACCTCAACGTTCCAAACGTTGAGCGCGCGGTTAAGGCGCATGGAACTGAAATAGACAGACACATCAGAGGAAGCTTCCTGCAATGTGATGTCGCCCCCATTCAGATGAAACGCCTGCTCTGTCTGCGCGTCTGCACGCAAAGGCAGAAGAACAACCGCGGCCAACAGGAAAAAAATGAAAAAGCGAAGCCACTTTTCCGAAAGCCCCCTCCGACGGTGCGTCGAGGTTCCATCTCTACTGAATCGCGATTCGTCATCGCTCTTGGCTTCGCTGGCGAGTGCTTTGGCCGCATGACCGCGAATCAACTTTCTCTGGTCGAACTGGTTGAATGCCAGCAGGCCAATTCCGCCGGCCAGGAGAAGCCCCCACGTCGCCGGTTCCGGAACGACGTTCAAATCGGCAAACCAACCCTGCGAGGCGATTCCATTGTCGTTGTTGAACAGATCGAAATAAAGCGTCAACGGCTGACCGACCGCCTCCTGCGGCAGTGCGACTTTGATGTCGTAAGCCCATTGATAGTTCAAACTCGGAGTCAGGCTCGGATAATCAATTGGCATTCGCAGAATGCTCGATTCGGCAAGCAAGGTCGCACCCGGTGTCGGCGGTGCCCAGACCACGCCGGACGGATCTACCGTCACCAAAACCATGGTTAGAAACGCCAGATCATCCTGAATCGTCAGCGTGAAGGAATCGCCAAAGGCTCCCGGCTGCAAAACTTCATCGGTGGCAAAACCGAACTTCAACTCCAGCAACGGATTCGAAACGTCGTTCGCAACCGAGAATGCCGATTGGCCCGAAATTAGAGACTGACCGGCCGTCGTATTGTAGACCACTGGCGAAAACGTGCCTTGGCCAAAAGCAAAGCTGCCTCCGAAAAGATTAAGAACGAGCATTAAGGACAACGGACCTGGAAATCGGAACCGATTGAATTGCCTATGGTTACAACTTGCCATTTGCAGGGATTGGGCTGGAAAATCGTCACGAATTTCTTACGCGAAATTCGACTCTGGTTTCACGATCAAATCCCTAAGCGTCTGAACAAGAGCCGTTTGCCCCTATTGCCTGATCTGAATTCCGCGCAGGTAGCGCCGTCTGCCGGTAGCGGCCCTTAGAAAAGAGGTCCCGCGCGCATCAAAGCCCGGCGTGGTCTGATGCCTCACCCAAATGACCTCAACAGCAATTTGTCACCTGCCCTTTACGGCGGGCCTCGACCGGCGCCGAGCGATGGCAAGCAGAGTGAGCACGACAGATTGAAGTTTGTCGTCGGTTCGCACGCGTTTATGGTTTGCACCCGGTGATAACCGAGCGTTAACGGACTTAACCGTCAGTCGCTTGGATCGCCGAGCGAATCGGGCAGACTCAACACGATTTGATGTGAGCGGACTTTTTTACAATCTGGGCCGGAGACTTGGGCGGGCGACCATCCCCGCCATTCGCAAGACTCGATGGATTTACGACGGACTCGCCGGTAGCGATGCGGATGCGCTACGAGCGGAGGCGAACCTCGGCGCCGTGCTGGCAAAGGAACTCCGCGCCGCCACGCAACCCGCGAATGATCCAGCACTCACTTCCCTCGTGGCCGAACTAGGCCAGCGATTGGCGCCTCCCGATGATGCTCAGCGCGATTTCCGCTGCGACGTGCTTCACGATGACTTGCCGAACGCGGTGGCGTTGCCGGGTGGATACATCTTCATCAATGATTCTCTCGTCGAGTTCTGCGACCGCCACCCGGACGAATTGGCATTTGTGATCGGGCATGAAATGGCGCATGTCATCAAGAGACACGCATGGGATCGCGTGTTGAACGACGCCATGCTGCGCGTGGCCACGACCGTAAGTGGTCGTGCCGGAATGTTGGGCGCCTGGTTGCGCAAAAGCGGATTCGGTTTGTTGCAGAGTGCGCACTCCCGCGACCGTGAACTCGCCGCGGACACTTTGGGCATGGACTTGACGATCGCGGCGGGCTTTTCGCCGTCCGGCGCTATCGCGTTGCTGCGCCGAATGGCGGAGTTGGAGGCGGACGCAAACGGTAATGCCCAGTATTTCTCGTCCCATCCTCCGGCCCGCGAGCGCATCAGTCACCTCGAAAATTTCCTGAAAAAGCGATCGTCGCCGCCGGGCACAAACAATCCGGACGACGAATAAGATCGCCACCGACAAACCAAATTGTCGGATCAAAACTTTCTCACTGCGGCATGATGATCTCTGCCAGATACCAGCCGATTGTTTTCAACTGGCAAATCTCGTACTGCCCCGGTAGTCCGCGACCGTCTTCCACCTGAATCCGGACAACGCCCTTGATCACAATTCTTTGCTCGGCTGTGAACGTAGCCATACTCGGCGGCGGTTTGCGGACCTTTTCTTTGGTTCGGGAGAGGAACTCATCACGAACGGTCACACCGTTTATGGCGGGCGCGTCCAGATCGAAAGCCCAAAACCCCAGCCGCCCCGTGAGCACCGCCGCCATTCGGCCATCGGAGTTGGATGCGCGCACTTGTGCCGCCAAATCCTCCCGTTTCATTTCTCCGAGCAATTGACGAAACATCAGGATTGCGAACTCGCCAAGATATCCATCCTTTCGAAATACGGGATCGGGCAACAGCTCGGCGTTCTCAAAAAGATCACTTGATTCGTCCTTCTGGCCCCCGGCGGAAGATGCGGACTCGCCACGTGGCGGTTCCTGGTTCGCGCCAGGTTGGTCTGGAGAAGGCGGCACTTGAAACCAGGAAAGGATTCGCTGAAACAAAGTCATGGTCAGTCGGATTGCGATCGCGTCACACTTCGAATTCAAAAGGTGATCTTAAGGTTCTTTCGGTGGGCTTAAAATTTGATCGAACCGTTACAATCAATTTGCGCGACCCCAAATGGGCTTGCATGAAGCACACAAATGGCCGGCCCGGACTTCGCCCCGTCACCAACGATCCCTCCATCGCTGGACAACCTTTTGCCGAGATCGAAGTCCGTACCGGCCCCCCTCCACCGCAACCTGTGTTGCCACATGCACCGGCGCGCTTTGCTGGGGTGCGAAACACGGTGCATCCCAATCAATCGACGTTCCGCGGTATCACTATTTTTTCGCCCCGGAAATTTACTTTTGGTCGGCGCCGTCACTCGCATCATGATGCAGTGTCAAATGCGAATAGATCGGAGCGAAGGTTTGTTTGGAAGTGCTGATCGCCGCAACTCCCGCAACAATGCTATTCTCGTCCCACGCTTTAGCGCGGAGTTCCTTGGGATTACCGTATTGCCAATGCTCGCCGTCGTGGCTCATGGCGCCCCGTATTTGTTTCCCACGCCGTTCAAGCCGCAACCAGGTCGGCTTGCCCGATTCGGTCGGCAGATCACCGGTCGTTCCCGGCTGTTCAAGTCGGCCATTCACGCGGATTTCAAAATTGGTGTACGGAATGGCGCGCGCGCCACCCAGGTTGAGCGTTGCGCGTTCAATGCGGACAAAATTTTCGTCATCAACGAACACCACAAGGCCAGCCCCGGTGTAACCGGTGCGACCGGTCTGGGTTGATTCACCGCTCGGTTGAAATTCCCCATCCACTCTTACCTGGATGGTGAAATCGCCTTTCACCGGTCTCACCACACGAGGGGCGGTCGTGCTGGACATTTCGGGACTCAAATCATGAGGCTTTGCCGACCCTGGAACCGTGATCGTGAGCTTGCCGTCCGCGACCTTGAACTGACAGTCGCCGGCCGGATCGATGGAATTGCCCCAGCCCTCGATTGATTGCTTCGTTATCGCAGGATCTGAGGCAAATACGACACTATGAACAAGGGCCGCAACTATTACGAGCAGGGCTCGGCTTTTCACGAGTGGGTATGTGACTGAGTTTTCTGAGTAGATCATGGATGTATTCGTGTAATGTTACATGGTCAGGTCAACGATGCCGCGCCAACGGGGGTTCGTTGCGAGGAATACCCTTTCAACACCGCTATACTGCTAAGAGCCAGTCCTGCCAGTGCCAGCGTCGATCCACCATCGGGAATGCCTTTCGAATGGGTATCACCACCGGGCAATCGGAATTGAAAATTGGGTCCGATATAAGCGTCGTACGCCTGGTTGGCCTGATCCGGAAACTGAAGCCCCAAGCCAGAATATGTGTAGCGGCCTCGATTCAACTGCGTAATCTGAGCCGCTGTAGTTGTGCCGCTATTCGAGACCATCCACGGATCGGAAGCGGACGGAGCCAAGCTCAGCCAGTAATCTTTCCCGGCGACCAGCGTGAATTCTGATACCGATGCGTAACGATAGCGGTCGGAATCCAGCGCAGCACTTGTTCCCATCGGAATTGTTACCGAACCAAGAAGAGTTTGCGACGCGTCAAAAATGCCGACCACAGGTGTTCCGACAAAACCGTCGGCACCCCAATCGTAGGCACCCAGCGCGGTCACAACAATGTCGTCGTTGACCGTGAATGCCATACCGACGTTTGCCGTGGCGTCATATACTGGTCCACCCGTTGTTCCCGGAGTAAAGGCGGTGATGGCGCTCGACGCCTGAGTTGATGCTACGATCAGCGCACACGCAGCCAGAGTATTTGCGATTCGTTTCATGTTGTTCCTTTGATTAAACTCTGAACTCGAGTGGACAAAAAAAGTCGGCTCGATCCCATCGCATCTTTGGGTGAGACACGGGGCAAGAACGTGCGAATCAGGATTGCCCCAGATACTTCAACAATGCCTCGGCCCGGGTGTGGACCTGAAGCTTCTGATAAATGCTCCGGATGTGTGTGCGCACGGTGTCCAGCGTGATGCCGTTGTTCGCGGCGATCTCCTTGTACATGTAACCTTGGGCCAGCTGATCCAATACCCGCGCCTCCGCGGGCGTCAGGTCTTCGGGCGAATTGCCGGCCAGCCGCGGCTTTTGAAAATGTTCCACCACTTTCCGCGCGATGTGGCCGGACATCGGCGACTGGCCCTGCATCACCTGCCGCACCGCTTCGAGCAATTCGGGTCCAACTTCCCGCTTCACCAGGTATCCTGTCGCGCCGGCAGAGAGCGCCTTGAAAATGCGTTCCGTGTCCTCGTAGACCGTCACCATGATCACCTGCACCTGCGGCACGACCGCCTTCAAACGCGCGACGCAATCGATGCCGCTGTGCCGACCCAGGTTGATATCCATCAACACCACATCCGGCGGATCGCGCAACAGGACCTTGCACGCCGAATCCGAATCCGGATAAGTGCCGACGCACACCTGGTCGCCGGCGCCATCGATCAACGATCTGAGATTTGCGCCCAGTTCGGCGTCGTCATCCACAATGGCCACTCGAATTCGCATCGGCTGATTACCCGCCAACGTGGCACGGAACGCACTTCCGTAAATCGCATGTAGATGCGAGTTGGATCCGTTGCCTCACCATCATTTTCCCCATCCGTATTTCAAAGCTCCACGGTCAACACGATGGTTGTCCCCTTGCCCGGTTCGCTGTTGATGGACAAGCCACCACCAAGTCGTTCCATTCGCGTGCGCATGTTGCCGAGTCCATTGCCGCCGCCGGCTCGGGATCGACCGTTGCCTGCGGAATCGAATCCGCGGCCATTGTCGCGCACGATGATCGTAAACCGATTTTCCTCCAGTTTCACTTCCAGATGCACTTCGGATGCGCCGGAGTGATTGACGATGTTGTTCAGCGCTTCCTTGAATACCAGCAGCAGTTCGTGGCGAACCTGCGGTTCCACCGGCAGTTCCGGCAAGCCCACCGGACATTTTACCCGCACGGCGATACCGGCCACCTGCAGAACTTCTTCGCCCACCTGACACAGAAACTCCGCCAGCCCACGCAACGTGTCGTTCTTGGGATTCGTCGTCCAAACGATTTCCCCCAACGTCTGCAATGCTGCCCGCGCGACGTTGGCCATTTTCTCCAAGAGCGGAATCATGGGTGCGCCTGGTTCTGCTTTTTCGCGCGACATTTCTGTGAGCAGTTTGATCTGGGTAATCAGGTTTCCGATCTCGTCGTGAATATCCCGTGCGATGCGTTCGCGTTCACGGGTCAATGTCTCAAGTTTATCAAGGCGCTGAAATCGGCCAACGATCGAAAGCCGCCAGCGATGCGCCGAATATCCCAAGCCAAGGATCACCACCGCAAACGCACACCAAAACCAAAGCGTTTCGTAGTAACGCGGTAACACGACAAATGAAAAGCCAGCGATCGTTGGACTGACTTTGCCATGATGATCTGCCGCCTTGACTTCAAAATGATATTCACCGGGTCGAAGATTTGTGTACGTGCAAGTTCGTCGATTGCCCTTGTCCTGCCAGTGACCGTCCATTCCCGACATGCGCACCCAAAAATGCACCTTGCGTGGGGCGTTGAAATTATTCGCAGTATAACGAATTTCGACGGATCGGGCGCGGCCGGGCGCGAGCACAAAGTTCTTGTCCAGCTCGCCGAGTGCAGCTCGCCGCTGATCGATGCCGTTGTCGAACTCCATTTGGTTATCAATTAACACGGTTTCAATCACGGGCGGCGCCGAATTGCTGGCGATCGAATCACGAAATCGGGCCGGATCGATTGCCACGACGCCGTTGATCGTGGGAAACCAGAGACGGCCATCGGAAGTTTTGCAACCAGCCGGCTGCCGCTCACCGTTCGTTTCGGAACTGAGCATACCATCCGCTTCACCAAGAGCGAAGACGCTGAACGAACTCGCCTTACCGTCGGCTACAGCGTTGAGTTCACGGGGATCAATTCGATAAATTCCCTTGAGACCGCTGAACCAAAGCATGCCATCATCATCTTCCAGGATCATGTTGATCGTTGGCTCCGGATAACCATTGGCAGTTGTGAAATTGAAGAACTTTCCGTCTTTGTATCGACTTAATCCATTGGCGGTGCCAATCCAAAATGTACCAGGCGGGCTCTCGAGAATGGTCCAGGCGTTCTCGTCGATAAACCCCGTTCGGGAAGTAAATGTCTCCCAGTTGGTGCTGCTCAGCCGAACGAGTCCAGTTCCTGCAGTTCCTAACCAAATTCCACCCGTGGAATCTTCGAAACAACAACGAACATCAACTGCCCTGTGAAAATGATTTGACGTGACGTTTTCAAAACGAGTGGTTGCCAAATCGTAGAGCCACGCACCTGTTTTTGTGCCGATCCATAGACGCCTTTGATGGTCCATCGAAAGGCAAGAGGTGGTAACGTCCATAGACCCGGGAATATTGGGTAGGCCGGCCGGCCCATCATGGAGGTTCCTCAATACCTTGGGTCCCAGTCCGCCGAGATTCAGAAATATTTCTTTCGTGGTCTTTGCCGAGATCCCTGTCACCGAGTAGCGTGCGTTGTCGGCAAAGGGGAAGGTACTCGTGACATTATTTGAGATGATCATCAGATGTGCTCCCAAGCCCGCCAGCACGACGTCATTTGTAGTGCTGGTGATTGTAAAGACGAACCGTCCCGGAAATTGCGAACTACTGCTTTGATAACTCCGAACCGGACGCTCAACCAATTGGAACAAGCCTTCTTCAGCTCCAACCCAAAATGTGCCGTCCCGACTCTGGAACATACAGACTACCCCGGTAACAGCGTGAAGATGATTTAATCGAATCTCTGCGACCTTATTGGTCTCCCAACAGCCGATCGCCCCTAACTCGGTTGTAAACCATACTCGATCATTGTGATCCTTGAAGATGGGCGTCCAAAGGGTGAATCCGTCATTGTCACCTTCTTCTCCCAGCGTTTTTGCAATGCTCCATGTTCCACCTCGATTGCGCCCGGATCTGGTCTGAAAGCACTCAACCTCGCGCAGAAATCTCGCCCACACTCGGCCGGCAAAATCGCGAGTTGGAAGCACCTTGGCTCCCGCTACCGGCCAAGGAGATAATCCTGGAGGATCGACAACGAAGGACTCAAATTGGCCGTTGGTTGAATTGAATCGCCAGGTTGATCGATCCGCCAGTTGTAGCGTGACCTCACCGTAATCGGAACAGAGCTGAGAAACCTGCAATGGGCCTTTCCAATCCTCTTGATGAAAGCACTCAAATTGATGGTTCCTGTAACGTGCTACGCCGCATTCTGTGGAAACCCAGAGAGTCCCATTTGCAAGGACTATCAGTTTCCAAATGCGATCATCAGGTAGTCCCTCGTTCTTTGTGAACCGCGAAAATTGACCATTCGAATAACGCAGAAGGCCCAATTTTGTGCCGATCCACAAATTGCCCTCAAGATCAGTTTCCAAGGCTCTAATATCGACGTCGCCAGTCCCGAGCTCCGGAGTGTTTGACTGGTTGAACACCTCAAATCGATTTCCATCAAACCTGACCAATCCGAAGTACGTTCCCAACCAAAGATAACCATCCGGTGTCTGCGCGATGCTTTGCACGCGGTTGGCGGGCAGGCCGTTCTCTGCATTCCAAAATCGAATGCGATATTGCGAAGTGACATCACGAACCTTGAAATCCTTTTCGCTTTCCGCAGCACGACCACATAGGGCTCCGCTTAAAAGCAACACAAAAATGACCACGAGGTGCCAGACATTCGATCCGCCAGCGCGCTTGGGGCGAAACGAAACTTCGTTGACCAATCCCTTCCAGATCATTTTGAAATGCCAAATGAACCAGAGCCCAGGCTGGCTCGCTGGTTTCCTCGCGAATACTCCGTCTGCTACAAACTCCACGCATCGCATCTTTGTGTGATTCGGTCACCGGGAGAACAAAAATCTTCTTAGAATCTCGAACGCAAACGCATAGGCGGCTTCAGCGGATCGAAATCCAATGCTTGCGATCCCGTGGTGTTCCATAATCAACCGCCGCGTTGTATCCGGCCGACGCGCCGATTACTCTGGATCCCACAGCATGCAGCGACGGGCAAAACGAGTTCTCCTGGCGCTCGGTTGGTATGATTACCGACTGCATCGCGGAATCGAAAAGTATGCACTGGAACATCACTGGCACCTCTTCGGAAATCTCGCCCGGGAAAAGGTCCTGCCCTGGGGCTGGGAAGGCGATGGTGTGCTCGCCTGGTTGGGCGCCGGCGACGACATCGCGGATTTCGTCATCGGCGTTGATCGACCCACCGTGGATTTCAGCCTGCGCCGGGCGCATCTGCCCTTCGCGCGCGTGTTGGAAGATCACTCCCACGCAGCGCAGTTGGTGGCCGAGCATTTTCTTTCGCGCGGATTCAAACACTTCGCCTTTTACAGCGACGCGGAGAATTGGTCCTACGAAGAACGTGGTCAGGCGTTCCGAAATGTACTGCGCGAAGTCGGCTACGATTGCGATTGGCTGCGTTGGCATTCGTCGCGATCTTATCGGGTGGATCGACTGCAATGGCAGCACAAGGTCGCTTGGCTGTCCGAGCAACTCCGCCAACTTTCCCGCCCGCTGGCTATGTTCGCTGCAAATGACGAACAGGCGCTCGATGTGTTGGAGGCGGCGAATCGTGTCGGCCTCACTGTCCCCGACGAAGTGGCGATCGTTGGAGCTGAAAATTACCTGCTCGCGCCGGAAGCGATGTCCACGCCGATTTCCAGCGTCGATACCAATCTGGAACTGCTGGGCTATCGCGGAGCCGCGCTCCTGGACCAATTGATGAAGGGCAAACCGTTGCCCAAGCAACCATTGCGCCTACCGGCCGCGGGCGTCGTTACGCGTCAAAGCAGTGATTTGATTGCGGTGAAACATCGTGGTGTGGCGGAGGCAATGAAGTTCCTGCGCGCGCACGCCCACGAACGGATCAGCGTGGATGATCTCGCCCGCGTGGCCGCGATGTCACGTCGGGCGGTGCATCAGGCATTCGTCGATACTCTCGGCCGCACACCTGGCCAGGAACTGCGCCGGCATCGCATTGAAATCGCCAAGCGCACCCTCCGTGAATCCACCGACAAGATCGAGGAAATCGCCCGGCGTTGTGGTTTTCAAAGTGCCAACAGTTTCAACGTGGCTTTCAAGCACGCGACATCCCTGTCACCCAAACAATTTCGTGAATCCACCCGGAACTGAGGTCAGGAAATCACCTCGGCTCATCCGCCGATTTTTCAAACACAATTGCAGGATTTAACGGTTTCGCCGCAGGCCGAAACACGGTTAAGCTGGACGCTCGCCCAACGCCAGAAATGAACGTGAATACTCGCCCCAACTGCCTCCTGAACCGGAGCGCACAGGATTCCATCCGATCGCCGGCCCCATGATTGACTCGCAATGAAATTGATTTCCAAACTGACTCTCGCGTTGATTTTGATGGCCGGCAACGCACCGCGCGCCGCGGAGACGCGCAATCATTTCAACATCCTCGATTACGGCGCCGTCGCCAGTTGGGATACAAAATCCACGGACGCCATTCGCAAAGCCATCGACGCTGCGTCGGCCGTCGGCGGCGGAACGGTGCACATTCCTGCCGGTCATTTCCTCACTGGTCCGATCCACCTGAAGAGCAACATCACGCTGTTCCTCGAAGCCGGAGCGCATGTGAAATTCAGCACCAACTTCGACGACTACTTGCCGATGGTTCCGTCCCGTTTCGAGGGTGTCGAAGTCATGAACTTTTCACCGCTGATTTATGCGAAGGACGCGACCAACATTTCGATTCGTGGCCGCGGCACGCTCGATGGCCAGGGCCAGGCGTGGTGGGCCTATTTGGACGAAGTGAAAAAACAAAAGAGCGACTCCGAGAAATCGCGCTGGCAACGCGAGTTTCGGAAGATGAATCCCAACACGGCAATTTCGACCACCGTGTCGGGCGGCGTGCCTCTGGACTTTTTGCGACCGCCGATGATCCAGCCCTACAACTGCACCAACCTGCTCGTTGAAGGTGTGTTCATCACGAACTCGCCCTTCTGGACGGTCACGCCGGTTTATTGCGACAACGTGAGCATCCAGTCGGTCACCATTCGCAATGATGCACACGGTCCAAACACTGACGGCATCAATCCCGATTCGTGCCGCAACGTGCGCATCGCGAATTGCTACATCAGCGTGGGCGACGATTGCATCACCATCAAATCCGGTCGCGACGAGGATGGGCGCCGCGTCGGCCGTCCGGCGGAGAATTACACGATCATGAATTGCGTCATGGCCAACGGCCACGGCGGCGTGGTGATCGGCAGCGAGATGTCCGGCGGAGTGAAAAACATCACGATCGCGAGCTGCATCTTTGACGGGACGGATCGCGGCATCCGGTTGAAGTCGACTCGCGGTCGCGGCGGCGTGGTCGAGGACATTCGCGTGAGCAACATCGTCATGCGCAACATTCGCGATCAGGCGATTCGGATCAACATGCGCTACACCAAAACCGAGCCCGAACCCATTTCCGAACGCACGCCGGTCTTCCGCAATATCCGCATCAACGGACTGACCGGCGACGCCAAAACCGCCGGCGAGCTGATCGGGCTCGAAGAACTTCCGCTCGAGGGCATATCGTTCACGGATGTCCGGCTCGACACGCAAACTGGCTTCACCATGACAAACGTGAAGGACATCACGTTCGACGGTGTCACGGTCAATACAGCCAACGGACCCGCGCTCAAAGTGAATCACGGCGAAGCGTTGGAATTAAGGGGATTCAAGACGCTGCAAGCCCACGACAAAACGCCGATCGTGGAACTGAACGATGTTAAGCGAGCCTACGTTCACGGTTGCACGGCACCCTCTGGCGCGGACGTGTTCATTTCCGCTGACGCTTCCTCACGCAGTGAGCTCAAATTAGGAGACAACAATCTCGACCACTCCACGGTCTCCATCGTGGAAAGCAAGTAGACTCATGAACCGCACACGCTTTTGGCTCCCGTTACTTATTGCAGTTCTGATGTCCTGCGGCGCCGTCGCCGCCGAGCCGGTCACACTCTTCATGATTGGCGATTCGACGATGGCGAACAAACCGGTCATTCCCGAAAACCCGGAGCGTGGTTGGGGCCAGCTTTTACAAATGTATTTCCAATCCGACGTCACCGTGGAGAACCACGCGGTGAATGGGCGCAGTTCCAAAAGCTTTCGGGACGAGGGCCGCTGGCAACCGATTCTTGATCGCATGAAACCGGGCGACTGGGTGATTATTCAATTCGGACACAACGACGAAAAGCCGGACGCGGCCCGCCACACCGATCCGTTCGGAAGTTACACCGAAAACCTCCGGCAATACGTAGCGGACACGCGCGCGCACGGCGCTCATCCGATTCTCGCGACGCCGACCGTTCGGCGGAACTTTGACAAGGATGGCGTTCTGCAACCCACTCACGGCGATTATCCGGAGGCCGTTCGCAAACTGGCCAAGGAGTTGAACGTTCCGCTCCTGGAAATGACCGGGCGCTCACGTGAGCTGCTCGTTCGGCTCGGCAAGGAACGGTCGGAGAAACTCTTCCTCTGGGCGTCGCCCGGAGAATACGCACGCTTCCCAAAAGGCAATTCCGACAACACACACTTCAACGCATTGGGCGCCACCCGCATGTGCGATCTCGCCGTCGCGGAGATCCAGGCCAAGATTCCGGATCTCGCCATGCACTTGAAATCACGCCATTAATCGGAGCATGTCAGCACGCGCAAAACACTTCGGCTCAACCATCATCCTGACGATGATGGCGCTGATACTTTGCCTGACCGCCGGCTGTCGCAACAAATCGTCGGTCGTCGTTCTGCGGCTGGCGCACACGCTCGACACCAAGCATCCGGTGCACGCCGCGCTCGAGCACATGGCCGCCGAATTGGAAAAAGCGTCCAACGGAAAAATGCGGATCGACATCTACCCCGGCGGACAACTCGGCTCCGAGCGCGAGACGATCGAACTTCTCCAACTCGGCGCGATCGACATGGTCAAGACCTCCACCTCTCCGCTCGAAGGGTTCGTTCCCGGCATGGCGGTCTTTGGCATTCCGTACGTCTTTCGAGATCAGGATCATTTCTGGAACGTTCTCAACGGCAAGGTCGGTAAACAGTTGCTCGAACTCGGCGTGAACAAGAAGCTGCGCGGTCTTTGTTATTACGACGCCGGCAGCCGGAGTTTTTACACCAAGGATCGTCCGATCAATTCCCCCGCCGATCTCAAAGGCTTGAAGATCCGCGTTCAAAACAGCAGTACTTCGATCAAGATGATTCAGGCGATGGGTGGCGCCGCGACGCCGATTGCCTTCGGTGAACTTTACACAGCGCTTGATCAGGGCGTGGTCGACGGTGCGGAAAACAATCCGCCCAGCTTTCTCACGTCGCGCCATTACGAGGTCTGCAAATACTATTCGCTCGACGAACACACCATGGTGCCGGACGTCCTCCTGATCAGCACCGAAACGTGGAACCGATTGACCGAGGAACAACGCGGCTGGTTGCAGGCAGCCGCCGATGCGTCGGTGAAATTTGAACGCGAGCTCTGGAATCAAAAGACCCAGGACGCACTCGATCAACTCGCGGCGAACGGAGTCAAAATCATCCACCAGGACAAGCAGCCGTTTCGCGACGCCGTCAAGGAACTTCAAGATTCTTTCGAAGGAACCGAGGCGGGCCGCTGGATGGAAGCCGTATTGGAGCAAAAGTAATGTTCAAGTTACTCGTCCAACTCAAAGTACGATTGGTGACCGCTCTTGAACGATTGCTGATCGTTTTGGTCGCCGGTCTCGTGCTCGACGTACTCTGGCAGGTCGCATCGCGATTTCTTCTGCGCAGTCCGAGTTCGTGGACCGATGAACTCGCCACGCTGCTCATCATCTGGGTCGCCATGCTCGGCGCAAGCGTCGCGTTCATTCGCAATCATCATCTCGGCGTTGACTACTTTGTCGGGAAGCTCGCACCTCGCGCGCGCCTGATCACGCAAATCATCGTGCAGGCGTTGATCGCCCTGTTCGCGGGCGTCATTTTGGTTTGGGGCGGTGCCAAACTGGTGGAGCTGACGCTGTTGACCGATCAAGTCTCCCCCGCGCTCGGTGTCAAGATGGGTTACGTTTACTTGGCCTTGCCGATTAGTGGCGTCGTGATCTTGCTCGTTGCAATCGAAACGGCTGCCGAAAAACTTCGCACCTTGAAATCCCATCCCGTGGAGGACGCGCCATGAACTCGCCCACACTCCTGATGGTGTTGCTTTTCGTGCTGTTTCTGCTGCTCGATGTGCCGGTGGCGGTAGCGATCTGCCTCTCGACTTTTGCCACGGCGGCGCTCGTGATGGGAACGTTGGGAATCGCGGCCGCCACCATCGCCGAGCGAATGGCGACCGGCGTTTACAGCTTTTCGCTGCTGGCCATTCCGTTCTTTATCCTGAGCGGCTTACTAATGGGCCAGGGCGGCATCGCACGCCGGTTGACAGATCTCGCGTCAGCATTGGTTGGGCGTTTCCCCGGCGGACTCGCGTTTGTGAATGTTCTCTCGTGCATGTTGTTCGGCGCCGTCAGCGGCTCCGCGACGGCGGCGGTCTCTTCGATCGGCGGCTTCATTGTGCCCGAGATGGAACGCAATGGTTACAACCGCGAATTTAGCGTTGCCCTGACGATCACTTCCGCGACCACCGGCCTATTGATCCCGCCCAGCAACATCATGATCGTTTACGCGCTCGTCTCGGGCGGCGCGGTCTCGATTGCGGCGCTGTTTATTGCGGGCATTTTGCCGGGAATCGTTTTCGGTGTCTTTCTCATGGTTGCCGCGGCAATCCTTTGCCGGCGGAACGGCTATGGCGCGTCGGACCCACAACCTCTTGGCGCAGTGTGGAAGGCCTTTCGCCGGGCGTTCCTCAGTTTGCTTTTGATCGTCGTCGTCCTCGGCGGAATCATGAAAGGAATCTTCACCGCCACGGAAGCAGCCGCCATCGCCGTCGCCTACTCCTTCGTTTTATCCGTGCTGGTTTACCAGGAAGTATCGTGGAAGGACGTGCCGAACATTCTCCTGCAAACGGGCATCACCACCGCCGTTGTCTTTCTGCTTATCGCAACCTCAATGGCGATGTCCTGGATTCTGACGCTCGAGGAAATTCCGCAAAAGGTTTCGGCCTACATGCTGAGCCTATCGAGTCAGCCCATCGTGATTCTATTGTTGATCAATCTGCTGCTGCTGATCGTGGGAACGTTCATGGACATGACGCCCGCCGTTTTGATTTTCACACCGATCTTCTGGCCGGTGGTGCAGAAGCTGGGAATGAGCCCAGTGCACTTCGGAATCATGCTGATCGCGAACCTCTGCATTGGACTGTGTACGCCGCCGGTCGGCACGTGTTTGTTCGTCGGCTGCGGCGTCGGCAAGACCAGCATCGCCCGCGTGGTTCCGGCGGCGATTCCATTTTTCATCGCTCTGATCGCCGCGTTGATGGTGGTGACTTTCGTTCCCGCGTTGAGCAACTGGCTTCCCGGCCTTTTCGGCATGAATTGATCACTCCATTTTCATTGTGAAATCCAAAACCTTCATCCACGACGACTTTCTCCTCCAAACGGAAACAGCCCGCCGCCTCTACCACGAATTCGCAAAGGCGGCACCGATCAGTGACTTCCACTGCCACCTGTCGCCTGCGGACATTGCCACCAATCGGCGCTTCAACAATCTGTTCGAGATTTGGCTGGAAGGCGACCACTACAAATGGCGGGCCATGCGTGCGAACGGCGTGGTCGAACGATTCTGCACTGGCGACGCCACGCCGCTTGAGAAGTTCAAGGCCTGGGCCGCGACCGTACCGCATACGCTGCGCAACCCGCTTTATCATTGGACTCACCTCGAGCTCGCACGCTATTTCGGCATCACTGAATTGCTGAACACCGACAGCGCCAATGCAATTTGGAACCAGGCGAACGAGCTGCTCGCCAGTGACGATCTCACCACGCAGGGCATCCTCCGGAAATTTGATGTGCGAACTGTTTGCACGACCGACGACCCGACCGACGATCTAAAACATCACCGGACCATCGCCTCCTCCAAACTCAAAACGCGGGTGTTCCCGACCTGGCGACCGGATAAAGCGCTCGCGGTCGGTCAGCCGGAACTATTCAACGGCTGGGTCGCCAAACTGGAGACACAAAGCGGTGTCTCCATTTCTAATCTCAACCATTTCCTCGAAGCGCTCGACAAGCGGGTCGATAACTTCCATGCGAACGGTTGCCGGCTATCGGATCATGGGCTCAATCAATGCCCGGCCGACTTTTGCAGCGAGACCGTCGCCGGTGCGATTTTCGACAATGCCCGCGCAGGCCGGACGGTTTCTGCCGAAGAACAACGGCAGTTCGCCACTTTTATTCTGGCGCACTTGGGTGAGCGTTACGCGGAGCATGGCTGGACAATGCAGATGCACCTGGGCGCGCTTCGAAACAACAATACCCGACTGCTGGGCGCACTCGGTCCCGACACCGGCTTCGATTCGATCGGCGATTTTCCACAGGGCCGCGCGCTGTCGGCCTTTCTCGATCATTTGGATTCACGCAACAAGTTGCCCAAGACCATTCTCTACAACGTCAATCCGACGGACAATTACCTCTTCGGAACGATGATTGGAAATTTTCAGGACGGCACGGTGGCGGGCAAGATTCAGCTCGGCTCCGGCTGGTGGTTTCTCGATCAGAAGGAGGGAATGGAATGTCAGATGAACGCGCTATCGAATCTCGGGCTGCTGTCGCGCTTTGTCGGTATGGTCACGGACTCGCGCTCGTTCATGTCCTATCCGCGACACGAATACTTCCGCCGCGTCCTCTGCAACCTGATCGGCCGCGACATCGAGAATGGCGAAGTGCCGAATGATGATTCGCTGGTCGGCCCGATGATCCGCAACATCTGCTTCTGCAACGCGCACCACTATCTACAGCTTGGCGAAAACGTTTCGTGAAACTGCCCAGGCTGATCTGGCCGCTGCTCCAAGATATTGCGCACGAACTGCATGCGGTCACCACGTAAATCCTGGAAAATGTTTTTGGCAGCGTGAAATGCGTATAAGACGCCTACGCGGCTGTTCAGTGTGATCAATTGCCGGTCGAATTGCGTTTCTCTCTTTGTAATCTGTCTTCACTCGACTGCGTACCAATCCACCTGCAGGGCCTGGCCCCAGCCGCCGGCGACGTCGATTCGCACGATGTTCACCTTGAAACTGGTGGTCGATACCGCGCGCGTCGTGATGGCAAAGGTGTCCGGATTGTCATTCCCCTTCGGCGTCACAAACACCTTGGGAACGGCGCTAAACGCGGTGGGAAAACTGATCGTAAACGTATTGACGCCAGCCACGCCCGTTCCCACGTTCGCAGTCCCAAATTCCATCCGGGACATCGCGGACCCGCCCGGACCGGCCTTGATGCCACCGACAACAGAGAGCGCCGCTCCGGTCGGGTTGTTGGTATTGATGCCCACGCCGCCGGCCGCCCGGATCAAAAATTGATACGCTCCCGTTGAATTGAAGTCGGCACTCGCCGGGTCGGCCCAAACAAACGTGCCATCATGGAGTGCCTTCGCTTTGTACCCGGCGGCAAAGGAGTACTGCCCCGTTGTTACGTTGTACTGTCCTCCGGGAACGGTCGCATAACTGCCGCTGTTGGTGTTGTAGGCGCCTCCGCCAATGACGCCGTATTCCACATCGGACGTGATCCGATTGACGGTTCCGCCGCCAATGGTTGCGCCGTGCCCGAAAGCGGAGTTGTTGAAACCTCCGCTGATCGTGGCCAGGGAATTGGTTCCAATGGCGTTATACGCACCGCCACCGATCGTACTGAGGTTACCGCCGATCGTGTTGGGATAGTTGATCGTACTTCCAAAGACCTCAACGCTCTCACCACCGCCCGATATGGTCGCGCCGGAAACGCCGTTGGAAACAACGTTCAAGCCTGAACCTCCGATCAGATTCGGCGTGCTTGAACTGCCGTATTCGAGTCGTAACGCCCGTTGGTTTCCCACGCGAAAGTTCAGAGGTTGGGCGTCAGTGGTGCCAATGAAATGCGTGATCGGCGATGTGCCCGCGTTACCCAGCAACTTCCAATCGGAGGTATCCGCCGCCGCGGTAACGGTACCGTCCGCCTGAACGCCCGTAATAAACTGTCCTGCCGGCGCGGAACCGGTAATTCGCAATTGCACCTGAGCATTGTTCACCTGACTGGCGCCAACCGCACCGTTTTCAATCATGCTGGAACCGATCGTCCCCGAAATTTGCCACGACGGGATGCTACCGGACAACTGGGTCGCCGAAAGATTGCCGCTAAGATTTGCGGCTGTGATCGCGTAGGGGGTTGACTGAATCTGTTGTCGAGGCGCCAGCGTAACGTAAGACCCCGACCCCACCGGAGTGCGTACTTCCACTTGCAGCCAACGATCGGCCCCGGGGAAATGGTCCCCAAAGTTCAACGGCAGGATAAACAACCCGTTGGTCACGCCGATCGTCGCGCCACTGGGGCTGTTGCCAGCCACCAAGTTACCATTGGTTCCTGCATCCCATAATGTAGGCACAAATTCAGCGTTACCCGTAAACGGGTTACCATCTTTGGTCAGATAACCCTGATAGGTAAAAGTGGAGGTTTGCGCCTGGGCGGCAATGGCCAGGCCGAGAATTCCGAACGCCGCAGCGATTCGTTGAAGCATAGGTTTTTAACTTCCAATCGTCAGACATGCACTAGCAGAACTGAATACCGCTGGCAACAAGCACAATAGTCGCTTATCAGCGACAGGCTAAACTCGCTTCATGATTCGAATCTCTCGACAACGCCCATTGCAATGAAGCATTCGCCGAATTCTTCCGAATGCTTTCTGAAATGAATCGCGTTTAACTCGGACAACAAAGTCCGAATATGATCCGGCCATCAACGTCGATCATCGGCATTTAGAATTCGTACAAATTCATTTCCCGCAGCACCCGTGGTTACGGCGAGATTCCGGCCATCCGGCGCAAATGCGATGTGAAACCCAGCCTCCGGATAATCCAGCGACATCAACTGGCGATGCGTTGGGACGTGCCACAATTTGACGCTCAACTGATGTTCGACGGAGGCCAGCGTCAACCCATCCGGCGAGAAAGCGAGGTCGGTTGCTTCTTCCATGTGACCAGTCAAGTTCGCAACCATCCCGCCGGTGACGACGTTCCACAGTTTGATTGTTGCGTCGACACTGGCCGAGGCCAGTAGTTTTCCGTCGAGCGAGAAAGCCAAACCGCACACGAAGTCTCGGTGTCCTTTCAATTTCGTTTCGCGACCGGTGGAAACTTGAAACAGTTCGATGTCATTTTCCTCTTCCGCGGCCACGGCCAGCAATGTTCCGTCGGGACTGATCGCCGACGATCGAATCTTGGTTGTGCCGGAACCCGGACGCGTCGGCATTTGCCATTTGAATGCCCCGCGCAGGTTGCCATTCGTTTCATCGAAAACGCCGACCCATCCATCTGTTGCAATGCCGTAGAGGAGGCTCCAGTCGGGCGTGAAACCAACCACGCGGAAAGGCCAGTGGTCGGAGCTCACCGACAAGGCAACACTTTGATCCAATGATTTGGATTTCAACGACCAGTGTTCAACAGCTGGCCGGTCTTTTGCCAAACTAACAACGTGCTGACCATCCGGCGCAAAGCCGACCACGACTTTGTTGGGAAAGTCGACGATCTGCCGACGGGAGTTCAGATCCCACAGAATCGATTCGGACTGACCGTTGGTTTGGATCACAGTCAGCAACGCTGACCCGCTCCGAGAATAGATTGGTCTTGAAAACGCGTTGTGCACGATCGGCTCCGCCTGCGCTTCGGTGCGAGGACACCACAAGTCAACCTTCTGATCCTTGCTGCCCGTCGCGAGTGTTTTTCCATCCGGGGCAAAAGCCGCGCACCAAACCTCGTCAGCATGACCCCAGAGCACGCGTTTCAAGGTCATGCTGGCGGCATTCCACAGCCGCACTCCTCGATCAGAACAAGCCGTGACAATCTCAGTGCCATCCGGGGAAAAAACGCTCGACCAGACGTTCAGCGAATGCGCCAAGGCCACTGGCTTTATGTCGCCCTCAAGATTCCAGACGTAAGCGTTCCGGTGGCCGGCGGCGATGAGCCTTTGACCGTTCGGTGAGAACGCCGGCGACCAGACTTCGGAATCCGTATCGATCGTGCGCACCAATCGACCGGAACGGACGTCCCACAACCGAATGCCACGCTCGCGACCGGTCACAGCGAGGATCTTCCCATCGGCCGAGAACGCCATGCTCTTTCCCGGTTCGGGGAATTCGACGAGCTTGCGTTTGGTGCGAAAATCCCAAAGTGAAATCTTCGCGGCCGGCTCCCAGTAAAGAGGACTTGCGGCCGATACAGCGACGATATCTCCCGTCGGAGAAAGCCTGGCCATCTGTCCTTCAAACGAACCGAGCTCACGCCAATTTTCGGCATCCCAAACGCGGACATGGCCATCCGAACCCGCCGATACGATTTGGTCTCCTTGCGGCGTGAATTGCAGCGTCCAGACGGCACCTTCATTTGCATGAAACGCGCGGATGAATTTTGCCGTGTGCGGATTCCAAATTCGGATGGAGCCGTCCTGACTTCCCGAAGCCAGCAGGTTTCCGTCGGGCGAGTACGCCACGCAGGTCACAATCCACGTGTGACCAGTCAGCGTCGCTTGTTGATCGCCCCGACTGCGCTGCCAAAGATAGCGCCATTCGAAGCCACGCAAATCTTCTTGATGGGAAGCTGGTCGGTGAGCATCGAGAAGCCGGCGAGCCATTCCCAGGTCACCGCGCGCAATGGCCTCTGATGCCGACATCATGTCAGCGGCGTAAAGGTTTAAACGCGTGAGACGTTCGCTTTTCTCGGCGCGCTGCCATTGCCAGACGATGCCGGCAATGCTAAAGCCAGATGCGTGCAAAATCGCGATCATCGCCAACGCCAACGCACGGTTCCGGCCGCACCATCGGCGGACTTTTTCCGCGCGACCGATCGGCCGCGCGGCAATGGGTTCACCGCGCAGAAAGCGGTTGAGATCCTCCGCCATCGAGGCGGCATCGGCGTACCGCTTGCCGGGATCCTTTTCCAGGCACTTCGCGCAGATGGTTTGTAGATCGATTGGAATCGCGGGATTCAACGCGCGGGGTTCCAGCGGCTCGTTCGTCAACACTTGTTGAAACGTCTGCGCCATCGTTCCTGTCGCAAACGGCGGTCGCCCCGTTAGCAAGTGATACAAAACGGCGCCAATGGAATAGATATCTGTTCCGGGCCCGATGTCGTTGTGCCTACCGGCAATTTGTTCGGGAGCCATGTATGCGGGAGAACCGAGCAACTGACCCGTGACAGTGATTTGCGAATTAACGCTCAATTGCCGGGCCAGCCCAAAATCAGTCACACGCGGTTGATCGAAGGGATCCAACAGCACGTTGGACGGTTTCAGGTCCCGGTGCAGGACCCCCATTTCATGGGCGTGTTGTACGGCCCGAGCGATCAACGCCACGTAACGCGCGGCGCGCTCCGGCGGAAGGGGACCTTCGCGCACCAATTCGGCGAGATTTCCTCCGTCAATGAAATCCATCGTGAAATAAGGCTGGTTCTCCGCCTCACCCACTTCGTGAATCGCGACGATGTTGGGATGTTGCAAGCTGGCGATGATCCGGGCCTCGGTTCGGAAACGATCGATGGCGACCGGGCTGGCGAATGGCCCGGACAAGATCGTCTTCAAGGCAACGATGCGGTTGAGGCTGATCTGCCGAGCCCGATAGACGACCCCCATTCCGCCGCGCGCAATTTCTTCCAGCAGTTCAAACTCAGCGAATTTGCGGGGAAACTGTTCCACCTGAGCCGCGACCGATGCGGGATCGAGCGACAGCCCCAACGAGACGGCCATCAGGCATTCGGGGCAGTGACCTTCGAGGATGTCCGTGGGCAACGCGGAACCGCAATTTGAGCAACGTCCGTGCATGATGCGGCGGGCAACGTATCAATGGAGATTCAATTAGTTTTCGATCTGCGGAATTTCAAAAGTTCGATGGATCGGCAATGTGCTGCTCACGGTTTTCTGGTTAAGCGCGTGGATGCCGATCAATTCCATAATAAGCAGATGCGCCCCGAGATTACCGATCCAGCGGTTGGCGCAGGGAAGCAAAGAGATGTTGTAACTCCTCCCGAACCAGATCGGGGTCCGTAATCGTATTGGCAATCACTTCGCGCACAACCTCCCGGTAGCGCTGGCGCAATCGATGAACGGCCACCCCAACCGCACCCACTGCCAGATCGAGTTGTTTGGCAACGCCGGCGTATTCACCGGGTTCCGCTTCGCGCGACAAGTAGGGTTGCAAAACGGAAAACTGCCGACCACGGGCGCCAACTTCCGTCTCACTGCGGAGCTGTTCCAAAGCTTGATCCAGGACCGACCACGCCCAGCGACGGTCAAAGACTTGTTCGGGCGTTTCGTTCGTGAAAGGTTCGTTTGCGAACCTCCCTTCCGCCTTTTCCTGATCCAGCGACAACGATGCTTTCCCCCCACCCCGCTTGATGGCGCGTCGGTGATCGTATTCGTTGATCAAGAACCGGTTCAGCGCCATCAGCAAGAACGAGCGGAACCGCCCCTTGTGTGGGCTCAAGTCGGCCAGCCAGTTCTTTTCCAGCAACCGCGCGAGAAACTCCTGGGTCAGATCCTGGGCATCCTCGGGTTTATGTCCGCGCTGCCGAATGTGCGCGTAAAGAGGGTACCAACAAGTGCGGCAAAGCATCTCAAGCGCTTCGGTCCGATGGGGCGAATCTTCCTTTCCGGCGGCCAGCACCACGCTCCAGTGGGTCGTCTGAAAATGAAACGACCCACCCCGCCCGGAGAGCCGCTCATCTTCACTGGATGTCACGGCTCTCAAGCTGGCAGAAGCACGGCCAAATAGCTAGATGGCGTTTTGCTCATTCATCGCGTTTTCAAAGAGGATCAAAATTTCGGTAATCGCGACTCCGATATTCTTATTCCTTCAAGGATGGACGCAAACTACGTACGCGGATGGGCACCGTTTCGAATGTTCCGACAGCTTCTTTGCTTGTTGGGAAAGCTCAATTCAATCGAAGGAAATCTGCCGAAAGCACGATTGACGAACCGTTCGCTTGTTACGGCCCTGTTTCTTAGCGGATTAACCGCATTTGGCGGGACTTGGATTCCGTTGGATCATCCCGCCCCGGATAACGTCCAGCTCATGCTTCTGATGACCGACGGCACGGTGATGGTGGCAGGCTGGAACCTGGGCCAAGGCGACAATCACTGGTACAAATTAACTCCCGACAAAAACGGCAGCTACGTCCACGGCACCTGGTCGACACTGGCATCGATGGCAAACTCGCGCCTCTGGTACAGCTCGGTAGTCCTGCGCGATGGGCGCGTCTTCGTCGCGGGCGGGGAATACCCAACCAACGGCGTGGGCGGCGCTTCGGCGGAGATCTACGATCCCCGTATCGACCATTGGTCCCCGGTTCCCGTTCCCACCGATTTGCTTGATCCGACACAGCCCTCACCCGCCGTCGCAACTGGCAATCAAGGATTTCGGGACTCGGATGCGATTCTCCTTTCCGACGGGCGAGTAATGGTTGCACCGGTGGCACCCAAGAACGCCTATGAAGTGCTGATCTACGATCCGGTCGCAAACAGCTGGACAAACGGACCGAACGCCGGATTGGGCAATCAAAATGAAGCGAGCTGGATTAAGCTTCCGGACGAAAGCATACTGACGATCGTTGCTGGTACGACCAACGTCGAACGGTTTCTCCCCGAAAACTATCTTCCCGGCCATATCAATCCAGTCCGATCAAACCAGTGGGTCGCGGATGAGCCGTTACCGATTCCGCTCTATGGTTCACCTGGAAATGAAATTGGACCGGGGCTGCTGCTCCCCGACGGCACGGCGTTCTACATTGGGGCAAATGGCAACACGGCGGTTTACCATCCTTCGGGAGACGATTCCCCGGGACACTGGACGCCCGGTCCGGTCTTGCCCAACGTGATCGAGTATTTGATCGATGATAACGGCGCCCAAATTCAGGTACCTCCCGCCATGATGCGGGCGGCGGCGCCCGACGCTCCGGCGGCCATGATGGTAAATGGCAGGATTCTCTGCGCACTCAGCGCCCCGCTGTACAATGACCCACGTGTTCAAAATCCACCGACGGATTACTGGAAGACGCAAAAGAACCCGATCTACCCGAAACCTACGACGTTCTTTGTTTACGATCCGGTCACCCAATTGTTCACGCCGATCACGGCACCCTATTCGGGAGGCGCCACCGACAATGTCACCACCTACCAGACCGCGATGTTGGATTTGCCCGATGGGACAGTCCTCGTCGCCGAACAAGGTCCCCAGCTCTTCGTGTACGCGCTGGATCCCGTGCATAATCCGGATGATCGGATTGACCCCAACAACCGCCCCACCATCAGCACCGTCACTCCCAACCTGGATGGAAGTTGGCACCTCACCGGCATCCAGCTCAACGGCCTCTCACAAGGCGCTGCCTACGGTGACGATGCCCAAATGGACTGCAATTATCCCCTGGTGCGATTTGTCGCTGATACCGGAGAAATCACCTATGCCCGCACGTTCAACTGGAGCAGCACTGGCGTGCAGACCAAAGACCGGATCGTGAGCACCGATTTTACGATTCCCGCCGTGGTTGCGGGGAGCGGCGGGATCCATCTGGAAGTCGTGGCCAACGGCATTGCGTCGGATCCAGCACCATTCCCGCTGGTCCTCGCCGAGGAAATGCTGACATTCGCCGGCAACGAATCGATGGGGAACGGGCCCTTCGAGATCCTTGGCGGCATCACCACATTTCAGGACGACTTGAGCGCTTCCGGGATCTTGCTTCGCGGTGCGGGCGGTGTCATCCAACTGCTCGACTTTGCCACCGCAGATACATCGACCATTAACGTCGACGGTGGCATGGGCGACGGCGGCATTCCTGGATTTCTTGAGTTTAGGAATAACTCGACCGCGGCGCAGGCAACGATTGAGAACCGCCCCGGAGTGCTCGGGCCGAACTTCAAGAATGCGTCGCCAAATCCCACGGCAGGTCTGGGTGGTGAAACACGTTTTCTAGACTCCGCTTTGGCCGGCGCTGCGTACATCGTCAACTCAGCCGCGGCTTTTGGATCGAGCTACGATGGAACGATCACGTCGTTTGCGGACAACACCTCCGCCGACCACGCCACGATTCTGAACAACGGAGTTTCCGCAACCACGAGCCCCTACGCCTATGGCGGCGAAACGGAGTTTACGGGAAGCGCAACAGCGGGATTCGCCACAGTCACGAATCTGAACAGCAACAATGGCACACAGTACAGCCAAGGTCGGACGGTATTCTTCGATACTGCGATCGCCGCCAACGCACTTTTTGTAAACATCGGTGGCGCCAGCGGCTTTCTTCCCGCTGGCGGTACCACAGAATTTCGCGGAAGTTCTTCGGCAGCTAACGGGACGTTCATGAATTGGGGGGGCACCGGCGGATCGTTTCCTGGGCGCGGAACCACGCAGTTTTTTGACACGGCAACGGCGGGGAACGGAACGTTCACAAACAAGCCCGGATACGGAAGTGGCGGAGCCGTGGAATTCTACGGGCATTCAACTGCGGCAAACGGCACCTTCGTTAATGACGGTCCATTTGGGTCAGTAGGTGGTGCCGGTGGCGAATTCTTATTTAGGGACGACTCGGTCGCGGGTCAGGCCCATTTTACCTCTACTGGCCTGTATGGCGGCGGCGTCACTTTTCGCGACCGCAGTAGTGCCGATCATGGCAACTATTTGATCACTGCGAATGTCTACGATTCGCGTTTTGTCTTCTATGGCACCTCCACTGCCGATCACGGCAACTTTGAGATTGGCGGCGGTGGCGACGTTCAATTCTTTGAGTCCTCGACCGCTGGCAACGCCGCGATCGTGATTCGAGGAAACGAAACCTCGGGCCAGGGTGCGTCGGCGCAATTCTCCGGCAGTGCCACGGCCGACCAGGCTCACATTACTATTTGGGGCGCGGAGAACCCCGGCACGGTGGGCGGCGGCGCCTGGTTCCAGGGACCGGCCACGGCCGGCAACTCGACGATGACCATCAATGGCGCCAGCGTGACAACGTTTGGCGCCAGCGGCGGCCTTGCAAGATTCGACTACGGCGCTTCGGCCGGCATCGCGACGATCACTGCCAATGGCGGCGTCAACGGAGGCACGGGTGCGAGACTCGAATTCGCCCGTGGCGCCACCGCCGATCAGGCTCACATTACCGTCAATGCCGGAGCCGCACTCGATGTGTCCGGGAACTTAGGAACCCACGTTGGTTCACTTCAAGGCTCCGGCACCATCTGGATCAATTACTCACCATTGTACACCGGCGGTCTGAACGAAGACACGACGTTTACTGGTGAGATAGCCGGCCGGACAACACCACCGTTCGGGTCATTAACGAAGGAAGGAACGGGCACGTTCTGGCTGGGAGGAACGAACACCTTCGGCGGACTCACCACCGTCGCCGCCGGCACGCTGGTCGTCAGCGGCAGCCTGGCCAGCGACGTTCAGGTGAACACGGGCGCAACCTTCAAGGGCTGCGGCAGCGTCGCCGGAACGGTCACCGTCGAACCAGGCGCCATCGTCTCTCCCGGCTGCAGTCCGGGCACACTGACCATTGGGGGAGATTATCTGCAAAATACCCAAGGCATTCTGGAGATCGAAGTGGCCGGGCCAAATCCCGCGGACCGCGACCTGTTGATCGTCAACGGCAATGTCAATCTGAGCGGGACATTGCTCCTGGTGTTCTCCGGCTATGCTCCATCGCCCAGCGAAACGTTCCCGATCGTTCAAGTGGGCGGCGGCTTCACCGACAACAATCTCAAGATCATAGTCCTCGGGCTCAAACCGGGTTACCAACCCACTTATCAATTCGCAAACGGCATGCTCGTTCTCACCGCTTCTTCCGGCGGACAACTGGCGAACGCCACCGATCCCGTACAAAATTTGCCACCAACGTTTGCATCACAATCAGGGTTCGTGTTTCCCGTGTTCACTTTTTCTGGCGACACCTACCAATTTGATACCTCAACCGACTTCATGACTTGGAGCCGGCTAAAGGAGATCCCGGGAGTGAACGGACTGTTCGAATTTCGGGATCTTCGCCCGACCGCCGAACCGTATCGCTTTTACCGTGTGATTCAGCAAAGCAGCGGCCCGTGACTTCGGCTTTTGCCGACTTCATCAACACTCGCCTGAATTTCGGTTACCTGAATCGCGATCCTCGAACACTTTTGAGTAGCAGACGAACCCTACCCTTCGCAGTTTCTGCAAACCGCCAAAGCCTCGAACCCGGCATTTAGCTCGGAATGTCTGCCTGCGCTACGCGCATTCCTGACGGCGACTCGCGAGACAATTCATGTCCTTAGTCCGGGTCGAATAAACCAAGGTGTGCGCATCAACCTTCCAGAGCATTAACGGCTCATTGATCCAGCAGGACCTTCGAGGAAAGTCGCGATATCGTCACCGGATCGACGAAATTGTTTCGCAGTAAAGAGCCATGGTCGCCGGCGTTCATTGACCGTTCGTCGAAGGGTCCTTCCGAAGCAGCTTTACGTTGAGCTGTGCTCCGGCACCCAACCAAATGGGAGCGGAGTTCCTGTTGGGCAGGAAGCCATCTTTCGCATCGGTTCAATAGGCAGGTCATTCCATAAAAATCATGAAACAGTTTCCACCCACCCACAAATCGACCATGCTGCTCGGCGTCGCGCTCTCGACAGTGTTGGTCAGTTCCCTACCGGTCCACGCAGACAACGATCGGCACGACGAGCATGATCAACGAAATTGGGATCACGTCGTCCTTTCATTCTCGACGGTTGGCGATTCCCGCCAGGACCCGAGTAACCCGGACCCGACCCAATTGGATCCCAACACCGGCGCGCTCTCCGGTCAGGACGCCTCGTGGCTGCAGAGCACCAAGGCGTGGTCCCGGATGATCGACGCGATCAACGTGCAAAAATGCCAGTTCCTGTTCTTCAACGGCGACATGATCATGGGCTACGGCAATGCCGGCGCACCCTCTGACAATTCCGTGGATACCGTTGTGAATTCCGACCTGATGAAATTCTACCGCCAGTATGGATTTTGGCGTGGCATGGTCGCCGGATTGATGGAAAAAGGAACGTACGTAGTCCCGGTGCCGGGCAATCATGAAACCCAGTGGAAAAAGGCGCCACTGCCTGGCGGCGGCACGGGCAAGCGCGCTCAAGCGGTCAACGAAAACGCCTGGCGGGCGAACATGGGCGATCTCATTCTGGATACCGCCCGGTTTCAAAATCTCTTTGGTGAAACACCGGCCAATTTCGACACTGGCAACAACGCCGCCCTCGACGGCCTGACCACAGATCAATCACAGCTTTCCTACAGTTTTGATTTCCGGGGATCTCATTTCGCCGTGATCAACACCGATCCTGTCGGGCACGATGCGCACGCGCCAGTACACTGGCTTGCGACGGATCTTGCCGCCGCTCAATCCAGGGGCATGAAGCACTTCTTCGTGTTCGGTCACAAGCCGGCGTTCACGTACTACTTCGGTGCCGACATCCCCGCGGCGCCTGATTTGCCGCTTCCCGGAAGTCCGGCCGGACTCGATAACGATGTGCCCGCACGCGATGCGTTCTGGAACGTGATTGAACAGTATCGTGCCACTTATTTCTGCGGCCACGAACACATCTTCAACATGAGCCAGCCGACGGGGAACTCGCGGCAGGTGCTGGTTGGTTCCGGTGGCTCGCCCTTTGAAGCTGCTCCCACCGACGCGACCATCAGTCCAACCGATCGCTACTATGCCTGGGCGACCGTCGAGATCTTTGAAAGCGGCCGGGTTCGCATCACGGCCTTTGGCTTCGATGATCACTTCGGGCGGACGCGCGTCTTGAAGTCGGTCGTATTCTGACGACACAACCACACCAGAAATGTCGACGGGCGTCGCTCAACCAGCGGCGCCCGTTCTTATTTAAGAAGCCACGAATCTCCCATGCAAAGGCCGAACGGCGATCAGGATAAAAGTTCAATGCATTTGATCAGGAAACATCGCCGCCAGCCGCCACTTTAAACATTTGTTTAAATATCAAATACTGAACTCATTCTAAACACCGTTGCCCTCCGACGCAGCACCCACGGCTCCCTCTGAAGCATCCACTAAAGGTCAAATTTGGAGACAGCTGTCCTTCCGCACAGGCGCCTTCCATCGCACTGCTGCAACTATCCAAAAATTAACATTCCACGATTCGCGCAACAATGTGCGATGCAATCGCACCCACAGTAATCTCGTAACTCAGTTGCAATCAACGCTGGTCCTCGTACGGAAATTTCAAATACCCCAAATGACGTCGTTGGGATCGCTGCGCCTGCTCCGATCCATAGCAATTTTTAACCATTCCTTGGCATTGGGTGCGCTCGAACGGAGCAGATTTGTGAGTCATTCTGCTGACAGCAATCTGATCTTTCAGCCATGAACGAGACAAAGACTGGAACGCTTTGGTCATTGACGACAGATCGGGCCCTCGGAACATCGCTCGAACTGGATTGGAGTCGCGGCCCACTGCATCACGCCGACTCAACACCAAGCGCGAAATTCTGTGTTTACTGCATTCCTGAGGCGCGCATTTCAGAAATCTAGTCCCGCAATCTGAAAGCACGAGAAACGGCTGATCACAACTGCACGCAGGCTCATCCATGAAGATCCCCCGCACTCAATTGGCTCGTCGACTGCAGAATGGTTCCGCGGTCACTCTCACGTCGACGCTGATCGCCATGGCCCTGCTCGGCATCATGACAACCGTCGCGCTCATGGTGATCAGTAGCGCCATCTTCACGATTCAACTGGCCCGGGAAAATGATCGCGCCACACAAGTGCTCATCGAAAAGACCGAAAGTATCCGACTCTACAACTGGGATCAGATCAACTCGAACGGGTTTATTCCACCCACGTTTTCCGTCGCCTACGATCCGAACGCGGCGACGAACCAAGGCGTCAATTACAACGGCACGATTGATATTTCTCCCGCCCCCATTTCATCGAGCTACAGCAATGATCTGCTAAGCGTGGTGGTGCGGGTATCCTGGCAGACCGGGAATCTTCAGCGCACTCGCGAACTAACGACGCTCGTTTCCCGTTATGGACTTGAAAGTTACATCTACTGAATTCGTGCGCCGATCGGTCCGCGGCTACACGCTCGTCGAAGTGATGGTTGTCATGCCCATCGCTTTGTTGTGTCTCACGGTGCTGCTCTCCGTTGCTTCATTCGCCAGCCGGAGCTTCCACGCGCTCGCCAACTATTCCGACATAAGTTCAAAGAACCGCCTCGCCGAGAACACCATGGTGCGGGAGCTTCGGCAGGCCATTCGCGTCGCCAGTTTCACGACAAATTCCCTGGTCTTAATCGATGGATCGGGCACCGCGGTGACCTACACCTTCGATGCCGGCAACAAAACCCTGACGCGCGAGCGAAATGGCACGACCACTACGTTGCTAACCCATTGCGATGAATTTCAATTCTCCCTGGGTGAACGAAATCCCGTTGGTGGCACCTACGACGTGTATCCCAGTGCCTCGGCCGCCACGGCCAAGGTCATTGATATTTCGTGGCGTTGCTCGCGCGATCTGCTGGGAGTCATGCGAAACAGTGAATCTGTCCAAACTGCCCGCATCGTAATCAGAAAACAGGACATATGAAGACCTCCCTTTTCAAACGGACTCGAAACCGTGCCAGCGCGCTCATGGTGGTGATGGTGGTAATGCCCATCTTGATCGGATTGGTCGTAGCCGGACTGATATGTGCGCGGCAGGGCAACCTGATATCAATGCGTGCGCAGGCCTGGAACGCCGCCATACCCGTCGCGGAAGCCGGCATCGAAGACGCGCTGACGCATCTAAACGTCCATGGGCTAACCAACCTGAATTGCGACGGATGGCAACTCCTCAACGGGACGACGGCGTATTACTCAAAACGAACGATCGGCGATCACGTTTACCTGACGATCATCTCCAATTTTGTCGCCGGCCTGCCAGCCAACACACCGATCATTGAGAGTCGTGGCTACACCCATATCGGAGGATCAAAGGGCGCCAACCTTGCGCGCGGAGTCCGCGTCACGACGGTTCTAAAGCTTCCCATGAGAGGACTGGTCACCCGAGGTCAGGTCGAGATCCAGGACACCAAAATTGACAGTTTCGACTCGAGCGATCCCAATCACAGCACCAACGGAATGTACAACCCCGCAACCGCGCTTCCGAATTCCTTTGTCGGCACGAATTCGCGCAACCGGGGAGATCTGCACATTCATCAAACGGCACAGATTACGGGGTCCGTCGCCACGGGGGCGAGTGGCGTTTTTGCAATCGAAAGTCCGGCCCGTGCCGGCGACGCCGCGTTCGTGGCAAGTTCTGCGAACAACGGAAAAATCCAGGCAGGCACCTTGTCGACTGGCCTGAATGTTCCCTTTCCGAATGTGCCGGCGCCGTCCACCGCGGGCGCCTTTTTCGCCGCACCCGGCACCTTCGGAGGGACAAACTACAACTATTTGCTGGGCAGCAATACCTACACGACCGGCTCCCTCAATCTCGTTTCCAATACCTTCATGGTCACCGGTAATGCGACCTTGTATGTGGGCGGGAGCTTCAGCATGAACGGCGGTTCCATCGTCATCGCCCCGGGCGCGAAACTGGATCTCTATGTCCGCGGTGGGACCATCTCGCTCACGGGCGATGCTCAATTAAACGCAACCGGCACGGCGTCGCAATTCGCTCTTTGGGGGCTGTCGGGAGTACAACAATTCACGATGGGTAATACGGCAAATCTGGTCGGCACGATTTACACACCGCAGGCTCACGCCAACATCAACGGAAGCAGCGTGATCACCGGTGCGGCAATGTTTGCCATATTGGAATTGCAGGGCCATACCGCCTTTCACTACGACGAAGCGCTGGCGAAAAATCAGAACCTGAACTTCATCGTCACGTCCTGGAACGAAATGGATGCAAGCGAAGTGGCAACCGTCCCCACCGGAATCACCGCACCGGTCCTGTGAAATAGCCGATCACGAATTCAATCCGTTCCATTTTTCAAAAACGCTGGGCACCGTCCGCGTAATCGAAGCTCCATTCTGGGTTCGCCACACCTCGGAAACGCGTTTCGCATTCTGCTTCGGACGTTTACGTGGAAACAACGCTTGGAAGCGAAGGGATAACGTGGAACGGAAAAGTTGGAGCTGAGGGGACTCAACATTCTGATCCAGGTGGAGTGTTAGCCCGGGCACTGGTATGAGGTTGTTTCATTCTCTGTGTCTTGTCCATCCCCGGTGCAGGGAAGGCGGAGCCCGACCGGAACTGGGGATGGAATTGGTCGCGCCGCAAACTGCGCGCTCGTGGCCAAAACCAAGCCCAGAGCTGAGCCGTCGATAACGGCACGCCATTGTCAAGGTTCAGCTCCAAACAGAAGGGTATCGCCCCATAATTCAGCCGTTTC
Source organism: bacterium (assembly GCA_016124235.1). Classification (GTDB taxonomy): domain Bacteria; phylum Verrucomicrobiota; class Verrucomicrobiia; order Limisphaerales; family RI-55; genus RI-55. The sequence continues at coordinate 55,938 of WGOC01000005.1, forward strand.
ATTCTCCTTCCATTATCGTCGTGTGGCGCATTTGTGCGTTAAATCGCGATTGGTTTCAAGACACCGTGAAACTGCAGACCTGACCGTCGGCGGTGATTAGCGATAGAATGTCCTGTACGGAACGGTTTCATTGCCCGAGCGCTACTTCGCCCATGCAGCTCCCTCCGGCGTGCGTCGCCATGCAAAATAGGCATCGAGTACATTGAGCGAATCAGCTCCCGGCACCGGGCCGGGATGCGCTTCGTTGTGGAAATACATCACCTCGTGATGATTCTTCGTGAACTCGGGCCACGCGGGCACTCCCGGGCCGTTCGGATCACCGCGCTTCGCGAAATTCGTCCAGTATGTCGAAAGCATGTCGGAAACCGCCCGATCCCCCGGAGTGAGTTTGGGATCATTCCAGTTCAGCGTTTGAAAGACGTACGGCACGTCCACGCCATGCGCGGTGCCGTGATCCGCTTCCGGCGAACCCGCAGGGTGGTCCGGGTGCTGATCGAAGTAGTAATAGAAGACCTTCGACTTGCCGTCGCGGGCCTGCAGATTGGCCCAGGCCCACGTCTGCCAGCCAAACGCGGCATCCCGCATCAGATCGCGCGCGGTCTTGGGCACGCTGTCCTTGCCAACGGGGTATGCCTTCAACAATTTGTCGGCGAACGGGCCGTAACGCTTTTCGACATTGGCGATGAATTCCTCAGGCGTACGTTCACGGGAGAAGCTCAGGCCTTCGTCGGAGTTGTAGCCGACGAGGATGTCCACGTCGTTGTATTTGCCCGCCTCGTAGAGCTTGTATTGATCATCGGGAATGATCCATCCGTCGATGATCGGCCAGGCCGCACCGCTGCCGAAACCGCCGGGCATCTTGTCGGGCGAAAGCTTGCGGAATTCCGCGATGGAAGAAACGCCGGCACGTTTGGCAAATGCCTCGCCCGCTTCCTCCGCGTCTTTCAACACACGCATGTTTTCACCCGGATACGTCGTGGCACGCGGCGGACCAAACGAGCCGCCGCTCTGCGAAATGGCCCCACGGAACAGCCCCTTCGCCTCGGGAGACGCGCAGAGCATGCTGACGGAAATGCCGCCGGCAGATTCGCCAAAGATCGTCACCTTGTCCGGATCGCCTCCGAACGCCGCGATGTTCTTGCGCACCCATTTCAGACCGGCGATCTGGTCCATCAAACCGTAATTGCCGGACACATGATGCGGTGACTCCGCGCTGAGGTCCGGATGCGCGAGAAATCCGAGCGGACCGACACGGTAATTGATGCTGACCAGCACAACGCCCTTGCGCGCGAGGTGTTCCCCGTTGTGCGTCGGCGTGGAGGTGGAGCCGAACGAGAATCCACCGCCGTAAATCCAGACGAGCACGGGAAGTTTTTCATCGGGCGATTTCGCGGGTGACCAGATGTTGAGATACAGGCAGTCCTCGCTCCCGCTGTTTCCCTGAAACGGATCGGAGGCAAACTCCTTCGCATCGCGCACGCCGTCCCACTTCTCGTGTGGCTGCGGCGGACGCCAGCGCAGATCTCCAACCGGCGGCGCGGCAAACGGAACGCCGCGGTAAACCTTCAAACCATCCTCGGCAACACCCTGCACCAGTCCGTATTCGGTCATGACAGGTGAAGGCTGCTGCGCAAGGATCGAACCGGCCGTAACCAAAGTGAGGAACCCGGCGGTGAGAATACGTTTTGTCATGGGATTGCGTGGTTTTCTGGTGCCGGTGTATTTCCGGCTATTTCGACTCGGCGACGGCATAGCCCGGGAGCGAAAGCATCTTCTCTCCGTACCGCTTGCCGAACTTCCGGGAACCTTCGGAATTGAAATGCATGTGGTCGGGATTGCACGTGCAACCTACCGACGAGACGACGTAGGAATTCGGCAGCGTCTCCGGCAGCTTCGCCATGATCTTGTTGAATCCCGCGCACTTGCCGCCCTGATCGGCATTCACCGTTTCACCGGCGAGCAGCGGGACGCCCTCGGGCTTGAGGTTCAGGTCCTTCATCAGATTGTCGTAGATGCCCTTCACCTTGTCCGGCCATTCCTCATCATTCGGATTCGATTCGCCCTGATGCAGCAGGATGCCCTTGATCACGCCGTCCTTCTGCGCGAGCTTCGCCTGATCCACGAGATACTGGTAGGGGTTGCCGTCGTATCCCTTGATGTAATTCTTCATCCACGGCTGAACCGTCCCGACATAGTTGGTGTAGGAGCCTTTTTCAAACAGCTCGATCTTGCAGCCGGGAACGGAAACCTTGATGACGCCCACGCGGACGTTCTTCGGCAAATGCTCCACCATCGTTCTCCCGAAATAATCGATCATGCAGATGCCCGTCCCACGTGCGGACAACGGCGGCACCGCGTGATACCATTCGCCGCGTTTCCATCCCCGCTTCTCCGAATCAAAATCCGCCATGACCTGAAAGCGGTCGTCGACGTAATTATCCATCTCATTCATCTTCCCGCCGCTCTCCATGTTGGACTGTCCGAAACAGAGGTAGATGTAGAAATTGGGATCGGGATCAGCCGAAGCGCGCGAGCCGAACGCGAGGATGGCCGCGAATGAAAGCAGGATATATTTGATTTTCATAGAAAACGCCTTTCACGTTGGTTCAACACACTGGCAAAAATCATTTGGCGGATTGTTCCGCGGTCCGATTGACCTTATAGCCCAGCAGCGGAAGCATGGCCTCGGCATTACCATCGTCGACCGCGAAAGCAAAAGGCCGGAATACGGAACGTGCTTCATCGAGTCACTCCTTCCGCGTGACGAACATCATAAACAGCGCGCCGGTTCACGCATTCTGGATCTTCCAATACATGTTGTAATGTTGATGCGTCATTTTGTAGTAGGGCACCAGCGTCACATCGCGTGGACGACCAATACCGTCGGTCTTAAACGTCAACGGAGCATCCGTCGGCTTGATCTTCCCGGGAATGTCGGCGAGATCGCCGGCAAATGTGGGCACTTCGATGGGCTCGTTGAACACGGAGCCGATGGTGCGCTCGTTGATGTGCAGATCGTCGCCGGGTTTCACTGGGTGGCCCAACGCACCGACCAACACGATGGGCCCATATACCACGGCGGCCGTGTCGGTGGTGCCAGGCAAAAAGTCCATGCGCAACATCATCGGCAGGTCAGCCTCAACCACGTCACCGCTCTCCCAGCGGCGGTTCAACTCAATAAAGGAACCCGGCGTGCGCGACGATTTGGCCGCAACGCCGTTGATCGTGACGGAAGCCGTGGCCGCCCAGCCCGGGTGTCGGATGTGCAGGGCGAATCTCTGGGGTGCGTCAGCCGTGATTTCCAGGCGCGTTCTACCGGTTTCCGGAAAGGACGTGATCTGCCGGAGGCGGATTCCCCGCTCCTTCCAGTTCAAAGTGGAACCAATGAGAGAGTTGACGAAAAGGGAATCCTGCTGCGGTCCGTCCGGTCGGCCGTGAAAATAAATTGAGTCGCCATACTTGGCGTGGTTCTCAATGCCGGTGCCCGTGCAGCACCAGAACGAGTCGAAGGGCGTGCAAAACAGCTTGAGGTACCCCGGCCGAGTCGACTGAAAGTAGGTCATCATGCCGGTGTCGGGATCCTGCGATCCGAGAATGGCGTTGAAGAGTGTTCGCTCGTAATAGTCGCCGTAAGCGGCCGTCGGATTCCCGGTGAAGAGCATCCGCGTGAGACGGAGCATGTTATGGCTGCAACAGGTCTCCATGGTTTTGGCCGACGGGAGGTGGCGCGCGAATTGGTCGATGGGGAAGAAATGCTCGTTGTCACCATTGCCGCCGGTGGCGAATGACCTCGTACTGGTGACGGTCTTCCAGAAAAATTCGGCGGCCGCATGATACTGCGGCTTGCCCGTCAATTGATAGAGCCGCTCGAAGCCGATGAATTTGGGAATCTGGGTGTTGGAATGCAGGCCATTCAAGGTGTCGCGGCCTTCGGACAACGGAATGAGAACCGCCTGATGACAAAAGCGCTCAGCCAGCGCGAGGTGTTTCGGTTCGGCGGTGAAAGTGTAAATGTCCGCGAGCACCTCGTTCATGCCGCCATGCTCGGTATTGAGCATTCGCTGAAACTGCTCATCGGTCATTTCTTTGGTCACCTCGCCCGCCCAGTCCGTCAACTTGACCAGCACGTCGAGCGCAACATTATTACCGCAGTGCAGGTAAGCGTCGCGCAATCCCGCCATGATCTTGTGAAGCGTGTACCAAGGCACGCCGACCGAGCGCCGGCCGGCCACCATGTTCAGAATCTGCTTGTCCTTGTCGGGGAAGGCGCAGATCAGGCCGGACTTGCCGGCGTCCTGGCATTCCTTGAGTTCGCTGACGATATAGTCCACGCGATGCTTCATTTCGTCGTGGCCGGTTGAAGCGTACATCATCGAGGTGGCGCTTAGGTAATGCCCCAGTGTGTGACCTTGGGCACGGATGCTGGCCCACCTCTGCACGGACTCCCAACCGCCATAGACCGGTGCCTTGGGCTGGAGACCTGCATTGACACGGAAGTCGTGCAACAGGCGGTCGGGTTCGAGTTTCAACAGATATGCCTCATCGCGCGTCTGGGCCTCGAGAAACGGGCCGTCCAGCAAACGAACATCCGACAGCGAAAAAGCTTGGAGCGGTGTGAGACTCTCGGAAGCGCGGCGTGATGGCACTGACGCCGATCGGAGCAACAGCGGGCTTCCCGCAAACACCAAAGCTCCCGAGGGGAGGATCCGGAGCATCTCTCGGCGCGTGAGCTTGTCATTCATGAGAGTCGTTGTCCCGGGTCGGCGTTATTCGGTTTTGGTCGCGGCGGCGGCAGGTGACCGCAATTGTCGGCGCTCCGTCCGGCGTTGAACAATCTGGTCAGCGAGGACGCCGAACAACACGACTGCGCCCATCACGGCAAAGTTCAATGAGCTTGGTATTCCAAGCAAGTTCACGAGGTTTTGCAGCACTTGCAACAGCGCGGTGCCAATCACGACGCCGAGAATCGAACCTTCCCCGCCGCGGAGGCTGCAGCCGCCCAGGACGGCGGCCGCAATGCCGTAAAGCTCGTAGAAACTGCCGTGCGTGGAAGGCGAAACGGAGTTGGTATAGAACGCCAGGAGCACCCCCGAAATGCCCGCGAGTAATCCTGCCAATACGTAAGTGATCGTCACCACAAAGCGAGTGTTGATTCCGGAAAAGCGCGTGGCTTCCTCATTTCGTCCCACGGCGTATAGATGGCGACCGTAAACGGAGCGGTGCAGCACAACCCACATCACAGCAGAAATGATGATCAGCAGCACGAACGGCATGGGCAGGCCGAGAAACTTCCCTCGAGCGAGGTTCGCAAAGGTCTCGAAACCTTCGGCGTTGCCGAACCCTTTGGTTGTATCGTTTGCCACGAACCGGGCAATTCCCCGATACAGAAGGAGCCCACACAACGTGACGATGAATGGCTGCATGCCCATTCGCGTGATGAGCATTCCATGAATCCACCCAAGCCCCATCGGGACGAGAAGGACCATCAGCGCGGCCAAGGGCCATGGCCAGTTCCACTCGCGCAACGCCATGGCCAGCAATACGCCACAAAGGGCGAACATGGAGCCGACGGATAGATCAATGCCGCCGCTGATGATTACGAAGCCCAGCCCGATGCTGAAGATGCCAAACATGCCAATGACGTTGGCCATGTTTGTGAGATTGACCGGCGAAAGGAATTTGGGATTCAGGATCGCGGTGACGGTGCACAAGACGAACAGCAATGCGGCAATGCCAGCTTCCTTTTTCATTCGGCGGTAACTCGTTCGGGAGTGCTTGCCACGGCGACCCGGCGGCCGACGGCAAGTTGCATGATGTTTTCCTCGCTGCAATCGTCGCGCTCAAGCAGGCCGGTGATCTCGCCCTCGTGCATCACGGCAACACGGTCGCTGATATGAAGAACTTCCTCCATGTCGCTGCTGATCATGATGACCACGGTTCCACGTTCAGCGAGTCCGCGCATGAGGCGGTAGATTTCCGCCTTCGCGCCCACATCGATACCCCGCGTCGGCTCGTCGAGAATCATGACCCGGGGATTCATGGCCAGCCATTTGCCGAGGACAACTTTCTGCTGGTTCCCGCCGCTGAGATTCGCGACCAGCACTTCGCGATTCGGCGTTCGGACATTCAGTGTGGTAATCTGCTCGTCGGCGCAACGGCGTTCGGCTTCGCGCTGCAGCAGTCCGAAGCGGGCGAAACGCGAAACCCGCGGCAGCGTGATGTTCTCGCAAACCGACATGCCCACGACGAGGCCCTCTACCCGGCGATCTTCAGGCACCAGGTAGATGCCATTTTCGATTGCGTCATCCGGCGTGCGGATGGAAAGCGCGTTCCCGTCGAGCGTCACTTGTGCTGATCCGTATGGGTCGAGGCCCACGAGCACTTTCGCCATTTCGGACCGACCTGCTCCGACGAGTCCCGCAACGCCGAGAATCTCGCCCTGGGCCGCGTCAAACGAAACGCACTTACCGGGATACCGGCTCGAGCGGAGCTCGCGAATCTTCAAGAAGCCAGGCGTCCTGGCCGCACGCGAAGCGACATAGAAATTCTTGATCTCGCGTCCAACCATCAGCGTGACAATCCGGTCGTGCTCGATCTCATTTTTGGCGAGTTCGCCCGCGTTCTTCCCATCGCGGAGCACGACGACACGATCGGCGCACTGCGTGAGTTCACCCAGGCGATGCGAAATGTAGATGACGCTGACGCCCTGGTTCCGCAGGTCATTGACCACGGAAAGCAGGCGGTCGGTCTCGGGCAGAGTCAGGCTCGAAGTCGGCTCATCCATGATGATCAGCCGCGCATTCAGCGAAAGGGCCTTGGCGATCTCGACCAACTGCTGCTGGGCGATGGGCAACCGATCAAGCCGGGTGCTGGTCGGCACGTCAACACCCAGACGCCGGAGATGAACCCGGGCATCCGCGTGAATCCTCTTTCGATCCACGAGTCCGAGTGCGGTACGGGGCTCGCGACCAAGAAAAACGTTGCCGGCAACGTCCAGGTTCCCAAGCACATTCAGTTCCTGGTGGATGAACGCGATGCCCAGCCTCATCGCATCGCTGACGCCGTGGATACTCGTCTGTTCGCCGTTCAGCCATATCTCCCCGGCGTCGGGCTGGTAAACTCCGCCGAGAATTTTCATCAGCGTCGATTTGCCGGCGCCGTTCTCGCCGACCAGCGCGACGACTTCGCGCGGGCTGACGGAAAGGTTCACATCATCAAGCGCCACCACGCCGGGAAACCTTTTCGAAATGCCGCGCATCTCGAGCAGAGGACCGTTCGCGGCACCACGTTGTTCGGTGTCTTCCATCAGCCGGCGGTTGACGCTATTTCCCGAGCAACTCCTTCAGGCGCGCCTGAAATGCCGCCACGTTTTCCTTTTTGATGTTCAACGTCGGCACAATTTGTTTGCCGCCGGCCAGGGCCGTTTTGTCGCCGCGGAGATACGACGCCATACGCGTGATGGCCTGTTTGCCAAACTCAAAGGGCTGCTGAACCACCGTGGCGTAAATGGTTCCATCGGCAACGCCACGGAGCGTCTCGGCTTCTTCGTCGAAACACACGATCTTCACTTTTCCCGCTTTGCCACCGCTCTTGACGGCGTTCAGGATGGCCGGGCCGTTGTAGCTCCAGAGACCAACCAGGGCGGCGATGTCGGGATACTTCACGAGGGTGTCCTCGGCATTTTTCTGGGCGCGCACGGGATCGGTGTCGTCGGTGCGCACATCGATAATCTCCACCTTTGAGCCTTCGAGGGCTTTCTTGATTCCCGCGTAACGCTCCTGCGCGTTCTGCGCGTCGATCTTGCCGACGAACACCATGATCTTGCCGCCATCCGGCAGTGCTTCCTTGATCAGCTTCCCTGCCTCCATGCCGGCCGCAAGATTGTCGGTCCCGATGTAGCAAACGCGCTTGCTGTCGGGCGCGTCGCTGTCCGCCGTGATCAGGAGCGTCTGCGCGGCGATTTTGTCGAGCGCGGCAACCTGGTTTGCGGGATCAACGGGACTGACGGCGATGCCGTCCACACCGGCGGCGAGCAGATCGTCCAGAATCTGCTGTTGTTCGGCGGCGCTGCCGGAGGAAGGCAGGCGAAACTGCACCTCCACGTTGCCGAGTTGCTTTTCGGCTTCTTCACAACCGCGGCGCGCGATCGTCCAAAAGTTCGCCGCATTGTTGGCCACGAAAGCGAGTTGCAGTTTCTTCTGTGGGCTGCTCGTTGCCGTGGCGTTGTTGTCCTGTTTGGAGCAACTCGTCAACGCGAGTGCGGCACACAACAACCCGAAGGTCAGACTGAGAGATTTAGGTTTCATAGTTGGATGTTTTGCGGTGGTTCCGAATTGTTCTGTCCGTAGTAAGCGCCTGGTCCATGTTTGCGCAAAAAGTGTTTGTCCAGAAGTTCATTCTGGATCGGTTCCGTTCCACCGTTAATGCGCAGGGTTTCGCTCGCGAGCCGGGCGACAAACTCGAGCACCTCCGCATTGTGAACCGCCGCGGCCACGTCCGCGCCCCACGTAAAGGGACCGTGGCTGGCGATCAGAACTGCCGGGTGGCGCAATGGATCAAGTCCATCGAATGCCTCGACGATCACTCGACCGGTATTGGCTTCGTAATCCGTTTTGATTTCGTCGGCCCGCATTTGACGGGTGCAGGGCACACGACCGTGCCAGTAATCCGCCTGCGTCGTGCCGTATGCCGGGATTTCCCTGCCCGCCTGGGCCCACGCAGTGGCGTAAAGGCTGTGCGTATGAACGACGCCGCCAATCGCGGGAAAGGCGCGATACAAGACCAAATGGGTCGCGGTATCAGAACTCGGCTTCAGCGATCCTTCAAGGACCTCGCCCGTCTCCAAGGAAACGGCGACCATGTGCTCCGGTTGCATTCCGTCGTACGGAACACCGGAAGGTTTGATCACCACGATCCCCCGCGCCCGATCGATCCCGCTGGCATTACCCCAGGTTTGGATGACCAACCCGGAGCGGACCAACGCCAGATTGGCCTCGCAGACCGATTGTTTCAGTTCGTTTAACACAATTCAAAAATGCTTAACGCCGTGCCCGATTCCGGATCTCGATCAATTGCTTCATCACATCGTCGAGACGTCCGTGGTCTTCTCCGAGGCCGAAGGCATCGTGAAGCCTCCGATACAGGGCATAGAGCTGTTTATACACTCCATGCGCTTTCGCATTCGGCTTGAACACTGTGGGCTTGATCCCGGTCATCTTCCTCTGCGCCGCGGAAAAGTTTCCATAAACTCCGGATGCCACGGCGGCGGCCACAGCGGCCCCGAGCGCACAGGTTTGTGCCGAACGGCTGATCTTCATCGGACGCCCCGTGACGTCCGCATAAATTTGCATGACGACCGGATTCTTTTCCGCGATACCGCCGCAGTTCAGCACCTGTTTGATCTTTACTCCGTATTCCTCGAATCGATTGATGATGGTCAGGGCGCCGAACGCGGTCGCCTCGATTAACGCGCGGTAAATTTCCGCGGGTGTGGTGTAGAGCGTCTGGCCGAGCATAAGCCCGGTAAGACGCTGATCGACGAGGATCGTGCGATTGCCGTTGTTCCAGTCGAGCGCCAACAAGCCAGACTCGCCGGGCTTGAGTTTTGCCGCCCCGGCGGTAAGAGCCTCGTGGGTCCCGGCCTTGCCCCCCGGCTGGATGTAGTTCACGAACCAGTTGAAAATATCACCCACCGCGGACTGGCCTGCTTCCAAACCAAAGTGTCCGGGCAACACGCTACCATCGACGATTCCGCAAAGACCGGGTACATCCGCGAGTTGTGCCGTGTTTGGCACGACCGTGATGTCGCAGGTGCTGGTGCCGATGATCTTCACGAGCGCGCCCGGTGCGATCCCCGCGCCGATCGCGCCGAGGTGCGCATCAAAGGCGCCCGCCGCGATCGGAATGCCCGCCGTGAGTCCCAACTTCCTTGCCCATTGCGGTGTCAGACCTCCGACAGACTTGTCCACCGTGGCGATTCGCGTGGTCAACCGTTTGCGCAACGAACCTAGCTTCGGATCGAGTTTTGAAAGGAATTCCGCGTCCGGGTAACCGTCCCAATTCGCATTCCACATTGCCTTGTGACCCGCCGCGCAAACACCGGCGGTGAACTGGTCCGGCGCTTCCGTGCCGCTCAGGACCGCCGGGACATAGTCGGCAAGCTCAACCCACGAATGGCTGGCATTGAACACCGCCGGAGCCGTTCGGAGACAATGCAGTATCTTGCTCCAGAACCATTCGCTCGAATAGATACCGCCACACTTCGCCAGATAGTGGGGCCGCCATTGGCGCGCCGCAGCCGTGATCTCCGCCGCCTCGGCAACCGAGGTATGATCTTTCCACAGCCACGCCATCGCGGCGGGGTTGTTCGCGAAATTCCTTCTGAACGCGAGCGGTTGTCCCTTCGAATCCACCGGGAGCGGGGTGCTGCCCGTGGTGTCCACGCCGATGCCTACGATTTGGCCGGCTTCAAAACCCCGAACGCTCTTCCGCGCGCTCGCGAGCGCTCGTCGAATCGTCACCTCCGCCCCACGGACATAATCTGCCGGATGCTGCCGGGCGAGATTCGGATCGCGGCTTAGAATCACTCCTTCGACGCCGTGCGCGTAGCCCCATACGGCGGAGGCGACTTCCTTGCCGTTGGCCACATCAACAACAAGGGCGCGCACCGAGTTGGTGCCGTAATCCAGACCGATGGTGTAGCGCGGGTTCATGAGTTGATCATATTGCCCAGTAGATTTCTGTCGCGCTCATTTTCCAAAGTGCGTAGCCGCATCGTGAGCAAGCTGAGACGGAATACTTCGCCAAACGAGGATTGGGAATCGTGTATGAAATCATGCCACGAAACCATTCTTGAGTCCGTAAGCGACTTCGTTCCATTCCAGCTCCTGGCGGAAGGGACGCACGTGGGTCTCTGCGTCGATCACAACCAATTCAACGCCCGCGATCGCGGCAAAATCTTCGAGCATTTCCGCGGTGACTGCCTGACTGAACCCGGTGTGATGCGCACCACCGGCGTAAATCCAGCAGGTGCAGGCCGCTTCAAAATCGGGCAGCGGCTGCCATAGCGCCTGGGCTACGGGCAGCCTGGGCATCGGCTGTTCCGGTGCGACCACTTCGACTTCATTCACGAGCAAACGAAAGCGATTGCCGAGATCGATCAGTGAAGCATTCAAGCCTGAACCGGCCGGCGTGTTGAAGACGAGTCGAGCCGGGTCCGCTTTCCCGCCGATCCCGAGAGGATGCACCTGAAGCGAAGGTTTGCCCTCCGCGATGGACGGACAAATCTCCAGCATGTGCGCGCCCAGCACCGCCTTCCCCGCCGGGGCGAGATGGTAAGTGTAGTCCTCCATGAACGAAGTGCCTCCCGGCAACCCGGCTGCCATCACTTTCATTGCGCGCAACAGTGCGGCCGTCTTCCAGTCCCCTTCCGCGGCGAATCCGTAGCCTTCTGCCATCAATCGCTGTGGCGCGAGGCCGGGCAGTTGCGTGAGTCCATGCAGATCTTCAAAAGTGGTTGTAAATCCTTTGAACCCGCCCTGCTTTAGAAATGCACGGAGCCCCAACTCGATGCGCGCCGCCTCGCGAACGGATTTGCTGCGGCGCCCTCCCCGGCGCAGGTCTTTGGCGACTTCGTATTCGCGTTCGTAACCCGCGACGAGCTTGGCAATCGCGGTGTCAGAAACCTCCTTGGCCATCGCGACCAGGTCGCCCACTCCGTAACCGTTCACCGAAAAGCCGAACTTCATCTGCGCCGAAACCTTGTCGCCTTCGGTGACGGCCACTTCGCGCATGTTGTCGCCGAAGCGCGCGAACCTGGCTCCCTGCCAGTCGTGCCACGCACTCGCGGCGCGACACCAGGCCGCTATTTTTCGCTGCGTCTCGTTCTCCTTCCAATGGCCGACAACCACCTTCCGGTTCAAGCGCATGCGCGACATGATGAAGCCGTGTTCACGGTCCCCGTGCGCGGCCTGGTTGAGGTTCATGAAATCCATGTCGATGCTCGCCCAGGGAATCTCGCGATTGAACTGGGTGTGCAGATGCAGGATCGGCTTGCGGAGGAGCTTCAGTCCGTTGATCCACATTTTCGAAGGTGAAAACGTGTGGCACCAGGTGACCAGCCCAATACACTGTGGCGACAGGTTGGCTTCTTCGGCCAGCGAGGTGATCGCTTCCGGCGTCGTCAACACGGGCTTGAACACGACCTTCACCGGAATCGCCGACGCGGCATTCAAAGTCTTCGCGATCGCCTGCGAATCCTTCGCGACCTGCTTCAACGTTTTCGGGCCGTAAAGGTGCTGGCTGCCGGTAACAAACCAGACTTCGAGCTGTTGCAAGTCGGGAAGACACGAGTTCTTCGCGTGGGCGCTGGGCGATTGACGAACGGGCATGGACACGAGATTCAGGCCGCAAACGCGGGAAGCCAACGCCGGATTGCGAAATTCATTCACCAAATTGCGTCGCTCCTGTTAGTTTCGCTCCGCCAATCAATGCGTTCCAAACGGTTCAAAATTCCGACGGTCGTGCTGTTCATCGAATCGTCCCGCGCTTCGGGCCGCGGCTTGTTGCGCGGTATTTCGGAGTACGCGCGGCATCACGGGCCGTGGGCATTTTGCTGGGAACCCGGCGGTTTCGAAAACGTCTCCCGCCGGCTGGAAGGGTTGGACGCGGATGGGATCATTCTGCGCGACGTCGAAGGCCTTGATGAAATTCTCCGTTACGAGGTGCCAACCATCGTGGTGGGCCACAGCCGGCGCGCCGTTCAGGGATTTTCCAATGTGATCACCGATTCCGGGATGACCGCAAGCCTGGCGGCGGAACATCTCATCGACTGTGGTTTTCGTGAGTTTGCTTTTGTCGGCTATGACTCGATTCCCTGGTCGGACGCGCGGCGCGACGCCTTTGTCGAATTCATCCGCAAGGCCGGTTTCAAAACCCAAATGTATTCTCCGCCCGGGAGCCGACCGTCGCGCAAGCCTGTGAAATCGATGGTCGCAGAAAAAAGCCGGCCGTGGCAAAGCGACCAGATGGCCATGGCCGACTGGCTACGGCAACTTCCGCTTCCGATCGGCGTAATGGCGTGTAATGACGACCGCGCCGAAAGTGTCGTCGAGGCCTGCAAGCTCGCCCGGCTCCGCGTTCCCGACGATGTGGGCATCATCGGAGCCGACAATGACGAACTCGTCTGCGAACTTGCGCATCCCCCGCTGTCGAGCGTGGCGATCAACTTTGAGCGTGCGGGCTTCGAGACCGCCCGGTTGTTGCACTCCATGATGCTGCAGCCACGTAAATCACGTACTAACAACATTATCGTAGAACCGATGCACGTTGTTCCCCGCCAATCGACTGACATTCTGTTCATAGAGGATCCCGCGGTCTGTCAGGCGTTGCGCTTCATCCGACAAAACGCCTGCCAATCTTATGGTGTCGATGCGGTGGTGAGTGCCGCGAAACTTTCGCGGCGAATCCTGGAAAAGCGGTTTCGATCGGTGGTGGGCCGCTCGATTCTGAGTGAGATCCGCCGCACTCGCGTGGACCAAATCTGCCGGATGCTGGTCGCGAGCAACCAGTCGATTTCAGAGATCGCGTTCGCAACGGGTTTTCCCGGAGTGGAGCATTTTGCCCGCTATTTTCGGCAGGAAAAAGGAACGACTCCCTTGAACTTCCGCAAGACTCATGGGCGGACCTGAAGCTTTTAGGGCGAGTCGGATCTCAGGCTCAACCCAATCAAGTCAGCATCAGGAACGACTTTTGATCTTGAGCACCACAATGCTGTTTGGTGGGAGCGTGAAACTGAAATCCGGCTTCAAGTCCCTGATTGTTGTGGTCGTGGGAACCACGTTTCGGGGATTGTCGATCGAGTTGGTCTGTTCAGGGGCTCCGGCCAAGGTGATTGCGCTGGCCTTTGAAGCGACGGACCGAACTCCCTTGATCTCGATGTTCAACGATTCGGCCGTCGATTTTGGATTCACCAGTTTCAGGTAAATCTCGCCAGTGTTGCTGTCGCGCGTGGCACACCCCTGGACGGCGGTCTCAACCCCGGTTGTAGCCAGAATCTCGTCGCCAACATTTTGGCTGAACATTCGGATCGCATAGTAGCTCGGCGAACCGTAGGCCGACAATGCATCATACCCGATCAAGTTGGGCCGCCATTGCCGTGCGCCTGGATTTACGTTCACCAGCAACGGCGCATAGCATTGCATCTTGATAAGGTCGGAGTTCCGTTCCATCGCCGCCATGAAGACCGCGTCGCCAATGGCCGCCCATAAATTCGGCGTCGGGGGTTCCTTCCGCGACTTCTGGTCCCACGGAGGAAACGACGTTTCATGAGCGCCCCATTCGCCAGTGAAAATCTCCGGGCCGGAGCGATCATACGCGCGGGCATAGTCGGGCGACATGCGCAAGAACTCCTCGACGTTGCGGTAGTAATGCTCGTCGGTAACGTCGGGTTTGCGACTGTGGACGCGCGCCGCCTCCGGCTGATCATTGCCGATGGTTGAAATCAACTTGAGTTGCGGGTAGCGCGCCTTGATCGCGTCGTAAAACTGCGCGAACCGGGCGTCATAGCTGCCAGATTTATCAAACCAATCCTCGTTGCCAATTTCGACGTAAGTGAGTTTGAATGGCTTGGGATGGCCGTCCTCCGCTCGACGTTTGCCCCAGGTGGTGGTTCGATCGCCCGTGACATATTCGATCTCCTCCAGTGCATCTTGAACGTAGGGTTCGAGGTCAGGGCCGGGGTTAACATGCATGCCACGCAACGAATAGCCGGCGTACACCCCCAACACGGGTTCGGCCTTCATGTCCTCGGCCCACTCAAGAAACTCCAGCAAACCCATTCCATCCGTCGAGCGATAGCCCCACGGGCACGGGTGGCCGTGGCGTTGCTCGATCGGGCCGAGGGTTTTCTTCCATTCAAACCGAGTCTCGATCGTATTGCCCTCAAGATAGTTTCCTCCCGGAAACCGCAGGAACTTCGGTTTCAAATCCACCAGCATTTGCATCAAATCTTTCCGAAGGCCATTCGGGCGGTCATTCCAAGTGGGCGGGAAAAGCGATACGAGACCGAACCAGACCGTTCCGGGCTGTTCCAGCGTAATGCGGAAATGCGCCCGGGCAGTCGGGTCAACCCGATGAGTCTTCAGAACGGCCTGATAATTCTTCCAAGCCGGGCCAAGTCCGGAAATGGTTTTGCTGGCATAGACCTGTTTTCCGTCGTCCGCTACAATCGTGACGGTGATCGGCCCGGTGAATCCCTCCTCTGCTCTGGCAAGCAACGAGACTCGGTATCGCGTGTTGGCGTACACCGGAATACCCCAGTAACCGCTGTTGGCGACCCCGGCGGGATGGTCGGGTCCGGCTTTATCGAGTGTCAGCCGCAAGCTGGTGGTAAGTTCGTCGTTGTAAGGTTTCGTCTCGTCGAGCTCCATCGCCGCGGAAGAATCCTCATCGTGGACCACCGACCAATGCGCCGGCTTCCGAGCATCGTCGAGAAAGGCCCGGTTCTGGATCAATTCCGCGTAAAGGCCACCATCGTAGGAGTGATTGATCTCTTCGGTCATGAGTCCATAGAGTCGCGGGCTGACGTTCCCCGCCGGATGACCGGCATCGACCGTAAACGATGGACCCGCCGCCAGGCTGGCAATGGGTATTGAGCAAATGAGGAGTGCCGATGTTAATTTCATAGGCTGATCTTTCTTCAGAAGTTTGGCTGCCTTTTCGATTGCATTCAAGCATCGCCGGCAGCACCGGAATTCTTGCAGCAACCGTTTTGGATCATTGTTCCAGATGGGAATTCAGGCGCAACGGCTTCCCCTGTGTCACGTCGAAGTCCGCCACTTGATCACCAAGACGGATCGTCACTTTGCCGCTGGTCGTCGGACGAATTTCCGCATCGACCAGCTTTCCTCCCTTCCAATCAATGTCCACGCCGTAACCGCCTCGGGCGCGCAAACCTGTGACGTGGCCGTCCGGCCAGGCGGAGGGCAACGCGGGCAGCAGCTCGATTTCAAAACGTTGCGCAGCGCCTTCCGTTTCCAGCGGCCGGCTCTGCATCAGCATTCCCGCGATGCCGGAGGTGCCACCAAAGTTGCCGTCGATCTGAAACGGCGGATGGGCGTCGAACATGTCGGGATACGTGCGCCCCGGACTCAGCAGGAAGTTGAGAATTCGATAGGCATGATCACCGTCGTGCAGGCGGTTCCACAGGTTGAGGCGCCAGGCCGTGGCCCAACCGGTGGATTGATCACCGCGCCTTTCGAGTGAGATCCTGGCGGCAGCGGCAAGTTTTGGGGTGTCAAAAACATTGATCTGCCAGCTCGGATAGAGCCCGTAGAGATGGGAAACATGACGATGATGAACATCAACCCCGCGCTGGTAATCCCAGTCTTGCAGCCATTCCTGAAGTTGTCCCTCCGAACCGATTTGCAACGGCGCGAGGCGCGCTCGCGTGGCGGCCACTTGTTTCTGAAAATCCGCGTCCACGCCGAGAATCTCCGCCGCCTTGATTGTGTTCCCAAATAGATCGCGTAGAATCTCCAGGTCCATCGTCGGTCCGGCGCACACCGAGGAACCACCCGGATGCCCGTTCTCTGGCGAAAGGGACGGATTCGTCACCAGCCAGTGATTCGTCGGGTCTTCCACCAACGTGTCGAGGAAGAATTGAACCGCACCACGCATGACGGGATAGACCTCCTTCAGATAGGCCTTGTCGGGGTTGTATTCGTAACGGTCCCACAGATGATCACACAACCAAGCACCCCCCATCGGCCACATGCCCCACTCCGGACCGTCAATCGGCCCGGTTGCGCGCCAGAGATCGGTATTGTGATGCACGACCCACCCGCTGGCGCCGTACATCTCTTTTGCGGTTCGCGCGCCGGTCTTCGAAAGGTCTTTCACCATCGCGATCAACGGTTCCACACATTCGCTCAGATTACAGGGTTCCGCGGGCCAGTAATTCATCTCCGTGTTGATGTTGATCGTGTATTTGCTTTGCCAGGGCGGATTCATGCTCGCGTTCCATATCCCTTGAAGGTTGGCCGGCTGACTGCCCGGACGGGAGGAGCTGATCAGCAGGTAACGTCCGAATTGAAAGTAAAGTGTGGCAAGCTGCGCATCGTCGCCGTTGTGGAAGTTTTTGATTCGTTCGTCCGTCGGTTGCTTCATGGCGTCGGTGTGCCCCAGATCAAGTGAAACACGCCGAAACAGACGTTGATGTTCCTGGATATGCTCGGCGAGCAACTGGTCAAACGTCTTGCGTTCGGAGGCCGCAATTTGCCGTTTCACGATCGCCTCCGGATCACCGCTCACGTCGTCGTAGCTTTTGTAGCTGGTCGCCAACGCAATCAAGATGGTGGCAGAATCCGCATTTGCCACGCTGACCGAGTTGGAAGTGGTGTTGACCATTCCGCCGTCCGCCAGCACGCGGGCGCGGATCTGGAATTTCAAAGCCCCTTGGATGGTTGGCCCTCTGCCCGAGCTTCCATTGACGCCGCGCACGAGCAAAGTGTTGCCGGATTCCGTTTCGATGCTGGCCTTTTGCGGGGTCTCATAACCAACGGAAAAATTGATCGCTTCCTTTTTGTCCGCGGTGAGCCGCACCACGATGGCCTGATCCACGGGGCTGGCAAAAACCTGTCGCGTGAATCGGGTGCCATTTTCGACGTATTCCACCGTGGACACAGCCGTGTCCAAGTTGAGATCGCGCCGGTAATTCTCCACCGAAGTTGAATCGGGAAATGTGAGCGTCAAATCGCCCGCCGTTTCGTAGGGCATCTGGGCCAATGGTTTGGACATGACCTTTGCGCTGATCAGCCTGGACGCCTCACGATATTTTCCCTCAAAGATCAACTGGCGCACCTCGGGAAGCGCCGCTTTTGCCTCTGGATTGACGGGGTCATAGGGCCCGCCCGCCCACAGCGTGTCCTCGTTCAACTGGAGCCGCTCCCGATTGATGCCACCAAAAATCATCGCGCCAATCCGGCCATTGCCGACGGGAAGCGCCTCGGTCCACCGGGTTGCCGGCTGGCGGTACCAGAGGCTCAAGAATTCGCTTGGCGGCGATGCCTGACCCGCCAATTGCGGTTCAGCCGCCAACAATGTGACGGAACAACCCAGCAGAATCAGGAAGAAAAGCAGGTGGCGGATCTGGAGCTTCATTTGCCTTGGCGAAAGTGGAATCAATACGCGGTCAACACGGGGCTTGTTCATGATTTGAAAAATTATGGGCTGTTGCGGGTGTCAGATCAAGGCAGGCGAACCTTTCCGGAATTCTTCCCCTGGAAACTTCAGCGGCCGGCGTGGGAGAAGAGATTGGCGAGTGAACACTCATGGTTGCGCCAGCTAAATCGCGAGCTTCGCCCGGCGCTCGGCCAGTTCGTCGGCCATCTGAATGGTGGTGTGTTTGTTGAGCTGGTAGCTCGCCAGCAGGATCGTGCAGATGGCGAACATGACTCCGGTGATAATACCGCTGCAAAAACGAAAACCATGCACCGCGTCGGCCGCGTCTGGAAGTTTCGTGTTGTAGTGGAAAAACCACTTCATGATTTCCAGGAACGCCGCTGAACCGAGGGCCAGGCCGGATTTCAAAGCGAAGCCGATGGTGGCGAACACCATGCCGGTGAAACGTCGTCCAACCTTCCATTCGGAGTAATCCGCAACGTCGGCGAAGATGCTCCAGGTCAGCGGAATTGAAGGCGCGTAAACCACAGCCACAAACAGCGTCAGCCCAATCATGCCCCACACATTCGTCGGCGAGAGCAGATAGAACGTAAGTGTTCCCAACGTCGCCAGGGCAAACCCCACGGAGCAAACCGCTTTCTTGCCGAACTTTCTCGCCAGCCCGGGCGACAGGAGAATGACAACGATGATGGTCGCCGTGTTGAGCATGTTCACGATGGAGTAAAAAACGCTCGCGACATTGGAACCAGCGAGTTGAGCCCTGTCGCCATGGACGATATAGCCGAGTGTTTCCATCAGGCCTCCGGAGTTTGCCCCGACCGGTGCCACCAGTCCGAACTTGCTCAACCAGTCAAACATCGCCGCCTTGTCCGCGTAGTGAAAATAGTAATTGTAAAGCGCGCCGCCCCGGAATGTGAGAATCGCAAAGTGAACGAGTGTCCACAGGAACATAATTTTCCACGGATTGTTTTTGAGCAGGTCGACGAAGTCTTGTTTGGGTGATGACTTCTGATGCGGCGGCGGTTTGATCCGCTCTTTGGTCGTCAAAAAAGTGATCAAAAACAAAACGAGGCAGAGCACCGCCCAAATCGTCATCGTCATGCTCCAGCCGTACTGATTGTCCGCGACGCCCGCGACACCGCCCGCAGCATGTTTGGCGGCGAATTTGGCAACCAGCACCAGGGTGAACCCGCCGACGATGAACTGCGCCGCGTTCACCGCGACGAAACGATACGCATTCAAGCTGGCGCGCTCGTTCACATCGCCGGTCATCACGCCACCCAACGCGGCGTAAGGCATGTTGTTCATCGAGTAGATCGTCATCAGCAACGTGTTGGTAATGCACGCGTATGCGATCATCGCGCCCATGCTCCACCCGTGGGGAGTCGTGTAGGCGAGAATCATGACCACAAACCAGGGAACCGCCGTGAACAACACCCAGGGGCGGAATTTGCCCCACCGCGTATTCGTGCGGTCGGCCAGAATGCCCACGATCGGATCCGCCACCGCATCCCACAATCTCGGCCACAGGAGAATGGCCGTGGCCGCTCCAACCGACAGTCCAAACACGTCTGTGTAGAAAGCCGTCTGGAAGAGCACCATCGTCATGAAGACGAAATTCGCGGCGGCGTCGCCCACGGAATAGCCGGTCTTCTCGGCGACGGAGAGCTTCTGCTTTGGGTTGGTCATGGGAGAGTCGGGTTAACCTACTTGGTAACGGTCAGGATCACCTTCGTGAGGTCGGCATCGCGCGATGAGTTGCCGACCATGATTTCAAATTCGCCGGGTTCAACACTCCATTTCATGTTGGTGTCGTAAAACGCCAGCGATTCCGGCGTGATGTCGAGGGCGACGGTTTTCGTTTCGCCCGGCTTCAGAGAAATCTTCCGGAAGCCCTTGAGTTCCTTGACCGGTCGCGTCACGCAACTGATGCAATCGCGAACATACAGCTGAACGACCTCGGTTCCTTCGCGATTGCCCGTGTTCTTAACGTCCACCAAAACCTGCGTCGCTTCATTGAAACGGATCCTCTTCTTTTTCAGCCGGAAATTCGTGAACTCAAAGGTGGTGTAGCTCAGGCCAAAGCCGAACGGGTAAAGCGGCGACACATCATCAAACAAGTAACCGCGGCGCGCGGAGGGCTTGTAATTGTAGAACGCCGGGAGGTGGCCTGCGGAACGAGGAATCGTGATCGGCAGTTTGCCACCCGGATTATGGTCGCCGAACAACACGTCGGCGACGGCGTGCCCGCATTCCTGCCCGAGGTACCAGCATTCAAAGATCACCGGGACCTGACGGACGAGGTGATTGATTGAAAGAGGTCGTCCATTGAACAGGAGCGCGATGACCGGTTTGCCGGTGGCGACCATTGCCTCCACCAGTTCATCCTGCCGCCCAATCAGATCCAGACTTGTGCGGTCGCCCATGTGGTTGAGATTCCAGGCCTCCCGCGAAGTCTGTTCGTTGCCGCCAATAGCGAGCACAATTACATCTGCCTTTCGCGCCACTGTCACCGCTTTGGCAAATTGCTTTCGATCGTCGTCGGGATCACTTGGAAACACTTCGTCACGCTGCCAGGAGCCACCGTCGCGTGTGATCTTGCAGCCTTCGCTGTGGAGGACATTCACCCGGTCTCCAACCCGGGCTTTGATGCCGTCCAGCACCGTGACTTCCTGTTTTGGCACGCCGCTGTAGCCGCCGAGCAGACTGCGGTGGGCATTGGGACCAATCACCGCGATGGTCTTGAGTTTCGTTGGATCGAGCGGCGCAACCTGGTTTTCGTTCTTGAGCAGCGTGATCGTTTCGCGGGCGGCCTGGCGCGCGAACTTCCGATGTTCGTCGCAACCGACCACCCGTTCGGCTTCGCCAGGATCAATGTAGGGATCGTCGAAGAGGCCCATTTTGAATTTCCAGAACAGCATGGGCGCAACGAGATCGTCCAGCTGTGACTCCTTCAACCGGCCACTTCGGACGAGATCAACAAGGTGCAGGTAGCAGTCCGGTTCGGGCAGTTCAATGTTGACCCCGGCCTCAACGGCAAGCGCGCAGGACTCCCGTTTGTCGCCCGCGACGAAATGCCCGTGCGTGTCCGGGCGGTATCCCAATTCCCAGATCGCGTAGTAGTCCGATACAACGAAACCCTTCCAGCGCCACTCTTTGCGCAGCACGTCGCGTAACAGCCACCTGTTCGCATGCGACGGCACGCCATCCACTTCGTTGTAGGATGCCATGACGCTGATCGCGCCCGCCTTTTGAATCGTTTCTTTGAAAGGGTGGAGAAACGTCTCGCGCAATACACGCAGGGAAACATTCGCGGGAGCGCAGTTCATGCCCGACTCCGGCTGGCCGTGCGCGACGAAGTGCTTCAACGTGGCGATGACACGTTTCTTATCCTTGAACGAGGCGTCTGCTTGAAAACCACGTACCGCCGCGATCCCCATCTGCGTTACCAGGTAAGGATCCTCACCGTAAGTCTCTTCCACCCGACCCCAGCGAGGATCGCGCGCGACATCCACGACCGGCGTGAGGGCCTGATGTGTTCCGCGCACGCGGGCTTCGTGGGCCGTCATGGTGAAGAGCTCTTCAACGAGTTCCGGATTGAAGGTTGCGCCGAGCCCAATGGGTTGCGGGAAGCTGGTGGCTTCCCTCGCGGCCTGGCCGTGCAGACACTCCTCGTGAAAGATCACCGGAATACCCAGGCGGCTGTGCTCGAGGAAGAACTTCTGGATTGCATTCGTCAGTTCCGCGGTTTGCCGCGCGTTCAAACCGCCGCCCGCATCGCTCGGACGGCCCACCTGGCCGAGCCCGCGTTTCTGCCGGAAGTGCGATTTGGCCGTGGCCAGATCGAAATTACCCCGCTCGTCCACCAGCTTCTGGCTCTTCTCCTGCCAGACGCACATCATTTGCGCGGCCTTTTCCTGAAGCGTCATTCGCGCCAGCAAATCCTTGACGCGTTTCCCCGGCGGAAGCGCGGGATTCTTGTAAGCAGGCATGGCGGACGCACCTGGTGCGCCGCGCCGTTTGCGATGAGGGGCGGTTCTTTTCATTTGGCGAAGCCGGGGACGAGTGAGCGCGTACAACAACTGTCGAGGATGTAGACCGAGGGCAGTAGAACGTTCGAACGGGCGGCTTTCATAGCGCAATGCTCATTCTGTTTTGAGTGTTGTCGTGATCAGTCGAGCGTCGCATCTTATTCGACCGTTTTCCATTTGAAGCACGCGCCACCCTTCCGGGCCGGCGTCGGGCCGGTCGCCGAGACGGTCACGGGACCGGGTTCGTTGGGTTTGGTGGCAAGGTAGCGATGGTTGACCAGCGACATGAGCATCGTGTCGCCGCGCATCAGATTGACCCACTGAAAGGATTCCGCGTCCCCCGGCATCCCGCCCGCGAGGTCTTTCAAAGCCACCTTGTCTGCGGCAGCGGACACAAAACGACCGTTGGCCGCCTTCAGTGCCACACGGCCTTTCCCCAAGTCGATCACCTGGAAGTGGGTGTCCGAGGCGGCGCTTGCACGCGCGTCAGTCGGGACGTTGACCAGCGACATGTTCTGTGGTTCCGCACACAGGAAACTGCCGTCGGCACCGCTGGTCAGCACGATGGTCTTTCCCACGGGAATCGCGCGTTCAATCCCACGGGCGCGAGGTTCCTCTACGACGTAATTGTCAAAATCGGCATAACCACCGGACTGCCCGGAAGTGTTGAAGTGGAACAACGCGGGACGCACCCCCTGGAACGTTCTCAACTGGAACGTCGTGGTAAAGGGATCGCCCAAGGGTGTGAATTCCGTGCCGTCCTGACTCCAACTGAAGACCGCCCTGTCAGTGTCAAAGTTGCAGTGAACGCGAAGCCAAAGATGCCCAGGTGGATTATCCGGGCTGACGGTGGGGGCATTGGCCGGATCGGGAACCGCACTTTCGCGACGCCCGAATCTGCGGCGCATATTGGGACTGACGTACATTTGCAACGTCTTGCCCGCGGCCGATTTCACCACGCCAATCCACGCGTAGGGTGTACTCAACAATCCCAGCCCGGCGGTGTCACCAGCGATCATTCCCTTGGTATCCAGTTCGACGGTCATGATGGACTCAGGGCCCGGCGGTCGCTGGCAGAGGGAGTTGCGCGCGTTGAAAAAATCGGCCGCCGGAAGTGAATGCAGACGAAGTGCTCCGGACTTTTCCGTGAGGGACCACTTCGAATCATCGGGAACGTGATTCCACTGCCAGAGCGGATTAAGTTTACCGCTGTCAAAGTTGTCGTCGTGAATGAACGCGGGCTTCGGCTCCTGCGTGAAGCCGGTATTGGGTTTCACCCAGGTGTTCGGCGCCTTGCGCAAATTACCCGGCAGACCGATGAGCGGAAAACCGTCATCCCAAGTGATCGGCACCAGACTGACCATACGTCCCGCACTGCCATGGTCCGACATGATGATGCTCCACCATTCGCCGGAGGGCGTGTTAACCATTCCGCCTTGATGGAGCCAAAGCCCGCGATCGTTTGGCTGAGCGCTCAGCGGTGTGGCGGCGGTTACTCCAAGTGACTCTCCCTGCACCATGCGGGTAACTTTCCACGGTCCATCAATGGACTCGCCAACCGCAACCATCTGGTCAACGGCACCGCCAGGAATGGCGGAGATGTCCACATACTTGCCGCTGACCTTATAGAGGTGGTGGCCTTCGCCCATCCTTTGGCCGGACGGAACAACCAGTTCGTGGCGGGCATCCGGGACAAATGACTTCAGGTCCGGTGCGAGTTCTTCAATGGGATACGGAGCGCGTCCACCGGAAATGATGAAGATCTTGTTGAGGTCGTCATCGAAGAGGACGGACAGGTCATGTCTTCCAGGAAGTTGATTTCGCTCCCAAGGACCATTGATCGACCGGGAGCGAAACACCTGGAGACCGGCGCCGTTTACGTTGGAGAACACATAGAAAACACCCTGGTGATAACGGATGCAGGGAGCCCAAATGCCCCGGCCGTAGATGTTGCCACCTTCGAGTCGGTAGGCGGGGCCAAAGTCCAGCCGGTCGGCGCAGTAACCGGCGAGTTCCCAGTTCACCAAATCCTTGGAGTGCATCAATTGAACCGCCGGGTTCATGTGCATCGTGGTGCCGGCGAGATAGTAGTCGTCACCGACGCGGATGACATCGGGATCCTCGAACTCCTCGTAAAACAAGGGATTGGAGTAAGTGCAGTTGCCGTTGTCGGCGGTCCAGTGTTCGGTCGCGGCCGCTGGCAGCACTGCGGAACCCGAGGCGACTTGTAGGCTGAGCAGACTGCCACCCGCCACGAGCGCCGGGAACAACAAACCGATAAAGTAAGATTTCCGGACTTCGGTCATGATCTGAAGTTTCCCATGATTCCCTTACTTCGTTTTCAACTTCAGTATCGAGATCGAATACGGCGGCAAGTCGCGGGCAAACCGGGAACTCAAGCCGTCGACTTTTTCCGTGCGCGGCACAATGTGACGGGGATCTTCGAGGGAATTCGTGTCGTCGGGGCTATTGGCCGTCAACGACACCATCTCGCCATCGGATTCAATCTTCTCAGCGCCGGCGATTTGGATTTTGACCGGTCGAGCGGCACCGGCGGTATTTACGAGCTTCAAATAGATGACCCCGCTTTTGCTGTCGCGTGTCGCATCGAAAAAGACTTCCCGGATTTGACGGGCCGGTGGCGTGCTCCCCCGAAATGCCCGCGGCTGCCAGGTGCGCATCGGGATGTACTGCGAATCGGTGGCGAGGATTTCGTCACCGTGCAGCGTGCTGAACATCTGCTGGGCATAATACGAGGGCGAACCGTAACTGTTCAACGCGTCATAGCCGATCAAATCGGAGCTCCATTGCATCGACCGGCCGCGTCCGGTGAGCTGACTGACGTTGACGAACAGCGGCGCAAAACACTCCAACAAAACGATGTCGGAATTGCGTTCCATGCCCGTCATCCATGCCGCGTCGCCGAGCGCGCCGGTCATGTTCGGCGTGGGCGATCCGACCCGCGTGGCCCATTCGCCACAAAAGATCTTCGTCTTGTTGGTGCGCGAATAGTCGTCGTAGTCGAGCGCATGCGCCATCATGTCTTCCAGACCACGATAATAGTGCTCATCCACCAGGTCCGGCACACGACTATGAACAACCTGCGCTGGGTGCTCATAACCCATGGTGGAAATAATCTGCAGGTTTGGATACTTCGCCTTGATGGCGTCATAGAACTGCGCAAAGCGGCCTTCGTAACTGCCGCTGCGGTCGAACCAGTCTTCATTTCCGATCTCCACGTAGGTCAGCGGAAACGGCTTGGGATGCCCGTCCCGCGCTCGTTGGGCTCCCCATTTTGTCGTGGTGTCGCCGGTGACATATTCGATCTCCTCCAACGCCTCCTGCACGTAGGGTTCCAAAGCGGGTCCCGCTTCGATATATTTCCGGTCCAACGTGTAGCCCGCGAAGACGCCCAGCAACGGCTCCATGTGCAGGTCCTCACACCACTCCAGAAACTCCAGCAAACCGAAACCGTCCGTGGACCAATAGCCCCAAGGACTGCGATGGCCCGGCCGTTCCGCCACGTCGCCGATGGTTTCCTTCCAGTTGAAGCGTTCAGAAAGCCGGCTGCCTTCGAGGTAATTGCCGCCGGGAAAGCGCAGAAACGACGGCTTCATGTCCGCGAGCAATTGCATGATGTCCGGACGGGTACCGTTGGGACGGTTATTATAGGTTGGCGGAAACAGCGAAACGTTCTGGAACCAAACCGTGCCGGGCTGGGTCGTCGTGATGACAAAGCGATTGTCCTTCGAGGGTTCAACCTGCCTGGTTTTCAGGGTGACTTCATATTTCTTCCAGTCACTGGAAACGCTGGAAACTTCGGCGTCGGCGAACACGGTTTTGCCATCGGCGCTTTCGATCGAAAGGTTCAGTGGTCCGGAAGAGTTCTCCGCGCGCGCATAAAACGACGCCCGGTACTCCGTGTTCGGGCGGACGGGGATCCCCCAGTAACCGCCGTTCGCAATCCCGGCCGGAGAGTCCTTCGATGCCTTGCTCGCGTCCAATTTCAGGCTGAGGTTCAATGCCGTGTTGAGCGGTTGATTGGTGTCAATCCCCATCGTCGCACCACCAACCGCATCCCAGAAATCTGGATTTCGGACGTTCGACTTGAATGTGCGATTGCGAATCAACTCCCCATAAATGCCGCCTTCATAGGCGAAGTTGATTTCCTCGGTCATCAACCCGTAGAGCATGGGGCTCACCTGGCCAGTGACTTTGCCCGCGTCGATTTTCAAAACCGCAGGTCCGGCGGGCGCAGTTGGAGTGAACGCGGTATCGACGGCAGCGGTTGCCGCGGCTGCCGCGGGCGCGGGCGTTGCCGCACTCGCCCCGACCGCAGACTGCGGGATGATTTCAATCGCATTGATCTGCGGGTTCTCGACCTTGGGAGTGAACGTCACCTTGATCTTGCCGTCAGTGACTTCGACGGGAACCGTTTCCACGTAAGCCTTCAAAGCTCCACCGGCTTTGACCCAGACGTCGAAGTCCTTGAACTCTTTACCCTGGACATTGAAGGAAAACACCCGCTGACCCGGCCCGGTGATGCCTTCGAACGTTTCGGCAAA
>WGOC01000032.1 GCA_016124235.1 bacterium
AACAATGGTTTGTTGCAGACTCACGTTGAGTTGGTTCATCGCGCACCTCTGCGGCCTTCGCCGCCCGGTGCGCAATCCCACTCTCAAAGTGGCTGGTTTTCATTCGCCCATCCCTGGCTGGTTTTGACTGCCCGCTGACAAAACCGCGTTTTGAATCGCTTAAGGTGCCGACTAAACAAGCATGAAATAGATAAAGGAAAGGAATGCGACTGCTGTCTGTTGCTGATTTTTAGCCACGGATCGAACACCGATTAAACGTGGATGTCGCTTAACCATACATCCGCGAACCGTTTACTGAATAATGAACGCTGCTCCTTCCCCATCTACACCACTTCGCGATAGAAAAACGCCATCACCAGTCCGACGGCGATGACGCAGGCCGGCCAGATCCAGCGCGCTATTTTGTCGGGGAATAATTCACGCAATTGCAGCCATCGAACCACGCCGGCGAACAGACCCAACCCACCGAACACTGCATGTTGCACGTTGATCATGTTCAATAGTTCGTCGGTTTCCGCGAGATTCGAGTGAGCGTGCCCGAGCAAAAGCAAACTGCCGATAATCATGATCGCCGGCAGCGCATAACCCAGGGGGCGTCGGTCGACCGGCTTTTTTAAATCGCGCCAGCCAAGACCGATCATCACCAACACCATCACGCCGCCCATTTGATGTTCGAGCAACTGTGGATCCGCAATGGCATCGGGCAGGCTGACCTCGCGCAAAATCCACACCTCCGGATCGGACGCCACGGTGACGAACACTGCGAATGGCACCATCAACCATGGCCATAGCTTGCCCGCAGCATTGCTCCAGCGTCCGCGCAAACTTTCGACCAGCCAGAACAAACCCAACAACGTCACCATCACGCCGGACCAATTGTGGGTGAACTCGGCATAGCGCATATCGTCGACTGTGCGATCAAGTGCGCCATAGAATTTCGCCGGATCGACGATGCGTGTGGTTGGCAAATCAGGGTGCAACAAGGCCATCGACTGCGCGTGGGTCAACCGCAGTGTGGGATCCGCTCCCGGCGGCGAAACAGAACCAACGATTCCTGCAACGACGATCACCAAGACGCCGGCGGTGACTTCGAGTTCGAGCAACTGGCGGAAGCGCGCCAATGCATTCGCGCGCGCCATGACGCCACCACCTTCCGCCGCTGCTTTCAAAGCGGGCCGGGATTCGCGCCAGTTTTTGCGCCCAGCGTATAATACCGGGACCACTAGGGCGAGTTTGACACATAACGTCAGACCATACGCCGAAGTCGGCACCGACACCGGCAATACAAGATAACGAACCGCCGTGTAGATTCCGGAAATCGCCAGCAATGTCGCCCCCGTCAGCGCCACCGGCGAAAATCGTTTGATCAAATTACTGAGCGCATCGCATTCGGCCGGCGCATCCTTGGTCATTTGTCGGCGGTTGAGCCAGATCTGCATGAGCACACCGATCCACAGCGACGCCGCCATGATATGAACAAACTGAATGCTGATCGAAGCGACACGATGCGTCGGCTGGGCTGCCGCATGACTCACCATGCTGGTCAGCACTGCGCTGCCCAACGCGAGCAACCCCGTCAACCACCAGCGACCGCGTATGCGCAAACGAGCGGCTCCGGCCGTCAACAAAAGCATGCCCACGCGAGCCAGTCCTAGATGTCCCACTGACGTCGTCGTCAAATAGCGATAAAGCGTCGCCAGCTTGACACCACCGAAAATCGTTTTGATCTGAATCTCCGCCACCTGGACGAAGAAGTCCGCGAAGCCTGCGAGCGCCGCGATCAAAGCACCGATCATCGTCCAGCGGGCGATCCCCGTTTCCCATTGTGAACCACGTGCGCGCGCCGGCAAAAGGCAGGTCATCAAAAACGGACCTGCCACGGCGAGAATCAGGCCGAGTAACTGCGCGGCATGCAACGTGGAATGTTCCATGGAAGCCGGCGAGAGACTTCAAAGAACAACGCCGCAAGGCAAGACATCTGCGCAATTTCCAACGGCTTCACGGGCTCGACGGGGGTAATGGCCTCAACGCTGTTGCAGGTAATCCTCGATGCGCCGCGCCTTGCGCAGCAGATAGGGCCCGTGTTGGCCGGAGATTTCCACAAACTTGTTCAAGGCCTTCATGGTGGCGCGAAATTCCTCAGCGAACTTGGCGTGCTCTTGATCCTGCCACGTATCGCCCAATGCCGAAAACCTCGCGTGCAGCATCGACATCCGGTTTTGCAGGTCCTGGTTGAAACGTTTCAACTCCTCGGCGAAACGACGCACCTCGGCCGGATCCATGATGGCTTGTGACATGGAGGAAACGTATCAGACCAGAATGCCGTCAGCAAATGGGTTTGCTGGGAAAAGAAACAATGTCCGCCGGCCTCGTATTCCCCGGCGAAGATTCCTAAATGGCGCGCAGGAAGTCGCCCGTCTCCGCCGGAAGCAGGTTTTCAACAGCCGTCGACAGCTCGGCAAAGCATTCGTCGAGCATTTCCTGCAGCAACGCCTCCGAGGCAGAGATCGATCGGCAGGCGATCTGCACAAAACCGCGGAGCGTTTCGGCGCCGTAGTGCAGCAACCCTTGCCGCAACGGCAGCGAATAGACAGCGAGCGTTACACCATAGACCAAAGTATGCCAGGCCTGAGCGCGCCCTTCGTCAACCGCCAGCAGGTAACGCTGAATGAAACGGTGATCCCGCAACGGCTTGAGCCGCCGCAATTGCTCCTGACCCACGCGTCGACTGGCCGACGAGAGGTCGCGCAGCGCCGGATCCAGAGCGTGTTCCTGATCGAAAGCAATCAACTCGCGAAGTTCATTTCCCATCGCGTGATTGAAAGCCCGGCATATTGCGGGCAGCTCCCGCGGCAGCAGAAGTTCTCGCGTGTATCGCTGAAGAAAACCGCGTAGTGCGGCGACATGCTCAATTGCGCCCACACTCAGCATTTGAGTCAGCGCAGCGAACTCCACGAGCCCTTCGGTCGAACCCAATTGAGACACGAGGGGATGCCAGTCTCCCAGCAACTCGGCCGGCTCGCTCCGCAAGACTTTTTCACTGCTAAACATCACACACTTCTTATCGGCGAAAGCGCTTCTCTTTGAACCGCTTTTCGTCGGCGAACCTAACGCCGGGATTTTAAGCCTGCCAATCGGAAATGCAGATTCGCGGAAGATTTTTATTTCAGCAATAAGTTGACATGGCTTGCACGGACAACTCAGTGAACTTAGTTTCATTTCCACACTTCATGAGCTGGCGCGTCGTTTCCACTTGTCCTGCATTTACCGAAACCGGCCGCGAGGCAGTACAATCCTTGCGCCGGGCTGGTTGCGATCTGACCCTCGCGTCAGGTGTACCTGCGAACGATCGGGAGAAATTGGTTGCGGCGTCAAAGGATGCTGACGCGGTCATCGCAGCGTTGAATGTCTACGATGAGGGCGTTTTTCGGGCATTGCCTGGATTGAAACTCGTTTCTCGGTGGGGCGTTGGTTTTGACGCGGTCGATTTGGAAGCCGCCACACGCGCCGGCGTGATCGTCACCAACACGCCCGGCGTGCTCGATGAAACGGTGGCGGATCTTGCGTTCGCGCTGATGCTGGGAATCGCGCGCCGCATACACACGAGTGCCGCGACCATGCACGAAGGCGCCTGGTCTCAGCAATGGGGAGCGGACGTCAACGGGAAGACGCTCGGCCTGATCGGTTGCGGACGCATCGGCACAGCGGTGGCCCGGCGCGCCCGGGGATTCAACATGACGATTCTCGCGTATGATTTGTTTCCTCGCGACGAAGCGCGGGAGTTGGGCGTGCAGTTTGTCCCACTTGATGAATTACTCACGCGCTCAGATTTTGTCAGCTTGCACGCCGCGGTCACCGATGAAAGCCGGGGTATGATCGGCGAACAACAACTGGCTCACATGAAGTCGTCCGCGTTTCTCATCAATACCGCCCGGGGCGCGCTCGTTGATGAAAGCGCGCTAGTGCAAGCGTTGAACAAGGGCCAGATCGCCGGCGCCGCGTTGGACGCCTACTGCGTGGAGCCGCTCACTCAATTTCATCCGCTTCGTCACGCAAACAATGTCCTGCTCACGCCGCATATCGCCTCACTTACGACCGATAATGGCCGGCGCATCAGCGAAGTCGCCGCCAACGCGATACTCGATTTGATGAACGGCAACGCGCCGAAGTTCGTTGTGAATCGCGACGTGCTGAAAAGCCCGGCGCTGCGGGCCAAATTAAAAGACTCCCAAACTTGAAAACCAATTCCGTTCGACATCGTTTGAAACGAGGTGAAGCGACGTTCGGCACGTGGCTCACGTTGCCGGATCCGGTCGCCGCCCGGTTGCTCGCTGCCAGCGGATTCGACTGGATCACCGTCGAACTTGAGCACACACCCACCACGTTTGAAACGGCCGCCTTGAGCTACGCCATGATCGCCGCCGGCGGTTGTGTTCCCCTCGCCCGCGTGCCGATCAATTCCTTCGAGAATATCAAACGTGTGCTCGATACCGGCGCCTGGGGAGTGATCGTCCCGATGGTCAATTCGCGGGCCGAAGCCGAAGCCGTTGTCATGGCTTCTCGCTTTCCGCCCGTCGGTCGTCGTTCCGTAGGTGGTCAGCTAAACGCCGCAAACTTTGGCACCGATCAGGCGACTTATCGACGCGAAGCCAACGAACAGATTCTCGTCATCGTCATGATCGAACATGTCGACGCCGTTGCCAACGCCGAGGAAATCATCACCACGCCGGGCATCGATGCGATTTTCATCGGCCCGAATGATCTCCTAAATTCGATGGGTCAAATGCCGGCCTTTGAGAGCAACGATCCGCAATTCACCGATGCGATCAACCGCGTTCGCGATCTCTGCAAAAAGCATCAGGTGCCGGTCGGCATACACGTCATTTCGCCGGAGTCGGCCAGGCGTCGCGCGGAGGAGGGTTTTCAATTCATTGCCCTGGGCAGCGACGCCGGTTTCATGCTGGGTCGAGCCCACGAAATCACCCAGGCGCTCGGACTGGCGAAGAACACCGGTGCGACGGCCAAATACTGATTTGCGATGAACATCGTAGTTCTCGACGGTTACACATTGAATCCCGGTGACCTGAGCTGGGACGATTTGAAAGCGCTGGCATCTTGTGACATTTATGATCGCACGTCGTCTGAACAACTTCACTCGCGCGCAAAATACGCGGACATCCTGATCACGAATAAATGCCCGCTGCGCAAAGAGCACTTTGTCGAACTGCCCAAGCTGAAATATGTCGGGGTCACGGCCACCGGTTACAACATCGTCGACATTGAAGCGGCGAAAGAACGCAAAATCGTTGTCACGAATGTGCCGACCTACGGAACGCGATCCGTCGCCCAAATGACCTTCGCCTTGCTGCTGGAACTGACCCAACACGTCGGCCACCACAGTCGCCGCGTCTCCGAAGGCGCGTGGACGGAGAGCAACGATTGGTGTTTTTGGGATCGTCCGCTGATCGAACTCGAAGACCGCATGATGGGGATTGTCGGTTTTGGAAGAATTGGCCGGGCCGTCGCGGATCTGGCGCTCGCTTTCGGCATGCACGCTCAAGTCGCCACCCGATCCAGGCCCGACGATATTCCAAACGGCGTGCGCATTGTTGAATTGGATCAACTGTTCCGCACGAGCGACGTCGTCAGTTTAAATTGCCCGCTCACACCGGAAACCGACCAACTGGTGAACGCCGATCGACTGGAATTGATGAAACCGTCCGCTTTTCTGCTCAACACAAGCCGAGGTCCGATGATCGACGAGAAGGCGCTGGCGGACGCTTTGAATTCCGAGCGCATTGCCGGCGCGGCCGTGGATGTCCTTTCGATCGAACCTCCACCGGCGAACAATCCGCTCCTCGGAGCAAAGAATTGTCTGATCACACCCCACATCGCCTGGGCGACGCGCTCCGCCCGCGCGCGACTCATGAATATCGCCGTCGAAAACGTCCGCGCATTTCTCGCCGGACGACCGGTCAATGTTGTTAAATGACGAACTGGCCTTTTAGCCCATAACTGCGACCTATTCCGTGTGTTCACGACAAAGAATCGATGCGATCACGTCCTGAAAGAATCGCGGCAATCGGTATCGTTTTAGTCGGCGTATTGCTGCTTATGGCACAAATGATCCGGCACTGGAATTTTGCCCGAAAGTTGGAGCGTGTTCACTCCGGCATGAGTGAATTGGAAGTAATGACTATCCTCGGAAATCCAAACGAGAAAGGAACCGTCGATGTGTTTGGGTCAGGCGGCAAACAGGTCATCAGCTGGACTTACAAGCGTGGCAACTGGCTTTACTCGGTGGATTACGACTACACCGGTCCCGCTGGATTACCCGAAGTTTATCGGACGAGGCAAACCCATCAGAATTGGTATTGGAATTGGCCTTCCTGGTGGCCTTGGCAGCGACCGAAAGCCAAAGCGTAACTACACCGAGAGTTCTGCACGCCGCAATTCCTTGCAATTCCGTTCGTGAGTCCCAGCATCTGCCACTGATTTGAAACGATGGCAACGGGCTCACCCTCCCAGGCAAAGAAGTTTGGAACCTTTGGCGGCGTATTCGTCCCCAACGTCCTCACGATTCTGGGCGTCATCATGTTCCTCCGCGCCGGCTGGGTCGTCGGGCAGGCGGGACTCAAACAGGCGCTGATCATTCTCTGCATCGCCAACGGGATCACGTTGCTCACGTCGCTGTCCCTGTCGGCGATTGCGACCAATACGCGCGTCGGCGGAGGCGGCGCCTACTTTCTCATTTCCCGCAGCCTTGGTCTGGAAATCGGCGGCAGCATCGGGTTGCCTCTTTACCTCGCCCAGGCCATCAGCGTGGCGTTCTACATCATCGGCTTTGTCGAATCGCTGGAATTCATCTGGCCCGGACTCGATATGCGCGCGACCAGCAGCGTGGTTTTGGCCGTGTTGTTCCTGATTGCCTGGATTGGCGCGGACCTCGCGATCAAGACGCAATACCTGATCCTCTCGTGTCTTGTGGCGGCGTTGGTTTCATTCTTCGCCGGATGGCATCCCGTCAACGAACTCAGCGCCATGGTCGGCACCAATTACCACGACGGGCAATCGTTCTGGTCGGTGTTCGCCATCTTCTTCCCCGCCGTCACTGGGATTATGTCCGGCGTCAGCATGTCGGGGGACTTAAGGCAACCCTCCAAAAGCATTCCCCGCGGGACGATTTGGGCAGTGATCGTGACGTTCTTTATTTACGCAACGCAATTGGTCTGGCTCGCACTCAATGCCAATCGCGACACGTTACTGACCAACAATTTGGTCATGCGCGACACGGCGAAGATTGGCTCGTTGATCTTTGTCGGGTTATGGGCCGCCACATTGTCTTCCGCGTTGGCCAGTTTGCTGGCGGCGCCGCGAACGCTTCAGGCGCTCGGTGCGGACGGCGTGGTGCCGCGATTTCTCGCCCGCGGTTCCGGCGCCGCCAAGGAGCCCAAGTTCGCCCTGGCGCTGACGGTCGTGCTGGTGGAGGCGTGCCTTTATCAAGGAGACCTCAATCTCGTGGCGCCGGTAATCTCGATGTTTTTTTTAGCGACCTACGGATCGATCAATCTGGTCGCCGGCCTCGAGCGATGGGTCCACAATCCAAGCTACCGCCCGACGTTTAAAGTGCACTGGCTGCCGTCTTTGCTGGGTGCCGCCGGTTGCCTCTTCGTGATGCTCGTCATCAACCCGCTGGCGACGTTCACGGCCGTCGTATTAATTTTTGGCATCTATTCGACGCTCAAGCGCCGGCAGTATCGCACGGCGTGGGGGGACGTTCGCAGCGGCATGTGGTTCGCGATCACCCGCCTCGGTTTGTTGCAACTTTCCGCGGCGCGTGGTCACGTCCGCAACTGGCGTCCCGTCCTGCTGGTGCTCGTCGGCAATCCCAAATCACGAATCGGGCTCGTCGAGTTTGCCCGTTGTATCGAAGCCCGACGCGGCCTGATCTTTCTCGCACAAATCGTCACAGGCCAGTGGCAGACGCTTTTAAAGTTTCAAGCCTCGCAGCAAAAATCGCTTGAGGATTTCATTCGCGAAAATCGCTTGTCAGCCGTCGCAAAAACCCTGCTCGCCGATGATTTCGAACACGGCGTTTCGACTCTGATCCAAGTGTCCGGTGTTGGGCCTTTGCAACCAAATACCGTACTCATGGGCTGGAGCGACGACGCGGTGAAACAGTCCTTGTTTGGTGCCGCAATCCGCCGGATTTTGCAGTTGCAGAAGAACCTGCTGGTGCTGCGCGAATCCGAGTTGTCAGCGGATCATTTGAAGAAACGCATCGATGTGTGGTGGCGGGCCAAGGAAAACGGTTCGTACATGTTGACACTGGCTCACCTGTTGCAGGCCAACCCGCGCTTTCGCGATCACAAACTACGGGTGATGCGTATCATCGCGGAGGAAGCGGGACGCAGTCAGGCGGAAAGCGCCACGCGTACGATGCTTGAGGACGCGCGTCTGCCGGCCGAATGCACTGTGATCGTTACCCGTGATCCGCCATTGGCGGTTATCGCTTCACATTCGGAAAAATCGGATATCTGCTTTGTGGGAATCGCGATCGGTTCTGAAGAAAAGGACGGCAATCCGCTGGACGCGTATGTCCCGTTGGTTTCGGCTTTGCGCGGAAACGCTTTTCTCTCCAAGAGCTGGCACGACATGGAATTGTGACACGTCGGCCGCGTAAGCGAACGTTCAATTCAAACTATGACAACGTGATTTTCGAGCACGCCGATCCCGCTGATTTCGATCCGAATTTTATCATTGGCCTGGAGCGTGAAGTCGTCGCCGGGAACCAGCCCGGTTCCCGTCAATAGAACGGCTCCGTTCGGAAAGGTCTGGCTGCGGTACAACCAATCTGCCAACTCCGACAACTTGCGTTTCATTTGGATCACCGACGTCTCGCCGCTGAACACGGATTGACCGCCGCGCTCGATTGCAAGTTTGATCATCCATGTCCGGGCCTCGGCTTCCGTCGCACCGACATTGATCCACGGACCGAGCGAGCATGACCGATCGTAAACCTTGGCCTGTGGCAGGTACAGGAGGTTCTCTCCCTCGATGTCCCGCGAACTCATGTCGTTGCCAACGGTGTAGCCGACAATTCGGCCCTTGGAATTAATGATCAAAGCCAGCTCCGGCTCAGGAACATTCCATTTGGCATCCTCTCGGATGCCGACCGCCTCACCACTGGCGACAACCTTTTCCGGGAGCGATTTGAAAAACAATTCCGGCCGGTCGGCTTCGTAGACTTTGTCATACGCGCGCGCGCTGAAATCCGATTCCTCCATCCGTGCGGTCTTGCTGCGCAAATAGGTCACGCCCGCCGCCCAGACTTCCTGTTTTTCAATGGGTGCCAGGAGACGAACACTGGTCAGCGGAGCCGCCATCAACGTTTGGTTCGACAGCTCCTTCAACCGCGCCCCCAGGTTAT
The DNA here is from genome assembly GCA_016124235.1 of bacterium. Lineage (GTDB taxonomy): Bacteria > Verrucomicrobiota > Verrucomicrobiia > Limisphaerales > RI-55 > RI-55. The sequence goes on from WGOC01000032.1 coordinate 9,431, forward strand.
CGCTCTCAAGCAGGGACGCGAGACGACCGTGCTCGGCCGAGCCGATGTCAGCAACGGTCTCATCATCATGAACGAGACCGAGCCGAAGTTCATTGTACGAATTGAGGTAACGACAAAGTTTCATTTAAAGAAGAGAATTGTGGGGTGAACGCCACCGCTTCGATCAAGCCGAATAGTCGAGGTACACCGTCTTGATCCGCGTGTAGAAATCGATCGCCACCGTTCCCTGCTCCTTGAAGCTGTCGGTGCTGGATTGTTTCACGCCGCCGAACGGAGCCTGCAGCGCCAGACCGGTGCTGATCTGGTTCACCTTGATCACACCCACTTGAATGCGATCGGTGTAGAGCATCGCTTTCTTAATGTCGCGAGTGACGATGGAAGCGGACAAACCGACATCCACACCGTTGGCCACTTCCAGGGCCTGATCGAATCCATCCACTTCAATGATGGCGATGACCGGACCGAAAACTTCTTCCTTCGCGATCCGCATGTTCGGCGTCACGCCACCGACAATCGTCGGTTCCATGAAATAGCCGTGGGCAAGATCGCCGTCTTTCAATTGTTTGCCGCCGTAAACGAGTTTTGCGCCTTCTTTCAACGCGATATCGACGTAGTCCAGGTTGCCCTTGAATTCCTGCTCATTGACCGCCGGCCCCATCGTGACGCCATCGCTCAAGCCGTTGCCGACTTTGATGGCCTTCGCTTTTTCGATCAGCTTTTCGGTGAAGGCGGCCGCCACTTTCTTGTCGACGATGACGCGGCTCGTTGCCGTGCATGCCTGTCCAGTCAAACCGAAGCCGGCAATCGCCACGAGCTTGGCCGCGAGGTCAAGGTCGGCGTCGTCCAAAACAATGGTTGGATTTTTGCCGCCCATTTCCATTTGCGCACGAGCCTGCCGGGGTGCGAGTTGCTGGTAGATTTGATGGCCGATTTTGTACGAGCCAGTGAACGACAGCGCTACGACATCGGGATTCGTCGCCAATTCACCGCCGACCGCACGACCATCACCCATAACAACGTTGAGCACGCCTTTGGGCAAACCGGCTTCAGCGAGCACTTTGGCGATTTCACACGTCATCGCCGGCGCCTGTGAAGCGGGCTTGATGACGACCGCGTTGCCACTGACCAAGGCCGGCGCCAGCTTCCACGCCGGGATCGCAATCGGAAAATTCCACGGCGTGATCAAGGCAACGACGCCCAGCGGTTCGCGTTTCGTATAGAGTAAATTATTGGGCAGATCGTGCGGGATCGTCTGCCCGCCGAGCGTGTAGCTAATGCCGCCGAAGAAGCGAAAAATGTCCGCTGTGCGTTGCACCTCACCCGTCGCTTCCGCAAGCGTTTTGCCTTCCTCGCGGGTCAACAGTTTCGCCAGCTCGGGTTTTCGCGATTCGATCAACTGAGACGCCTTGCTCAGCACTCGCCCGCGAGCGACCGGAGTCATCGCCGCCCAACCGGGAAATGCCGCCTTGGCCGCCGCGACGGCAGCCTTCGCATCTTCGCCGCCGCTGTGCGGGTATTGGGCAACTTTTTCGCGCGTGTCCGCCGGATTCAGGGTTTCAAATGTTTTGCCGGACTGGGCGGCCACCCATTCGCCGCCGATAAAATTCTGGTAAGTTTCCATGTGCAGGTGCCGGAAACATTACCGAGAAGACAGAACGGACAAAGCCCTTTTTTGCATCCCGATCAATTAAGATTTTCCCAGTCGTCAATCGCGTGTTACCACCGCCGACGTGGAAGCCAGTCCCCGTGATCCTCTTGCCGCGCTGAAGCAATACTTTGGCTTTGACGCGTTTCGTCCTTTTCAGGCCGAAATTGTGCAAGATGTGCTGGCTGGTCGCGACGTGCTGGCGTTGCTGCCCACCGGCGGTGGAAAATCACTTTGCTATCAATTGCCCGCCGTGCTTGCCGACGGCTTGACCGTCGTCGTTTCGCCGTTGATTGCGCTGATGAAAGATCAGGTGGATGCCCTGCTTACCGCTGGCATCGCCGCAACTTTTCTCAATTCATCGCTTGATCCTTCCGAAGCCGGCCGACGCCAGAGGGCATTGCACGCGGGCGAATACAAACTTTTGTACGTCTCGCCTGAGCGCCTTTTTTCGCCCGGCTTTCTGGATCAGCTTGAGAGGTGGAGGATCGCCCGATTCGCCATCGATGAAGCCCATTGCATCAGCGATTGGGGACACGATTTCCGACCGGAATACCGTCAACTTGCCGGCCTGCGAAATCGCTTCGATGACGTCCCGATCGTCGCGCTAACGGCGACCGCGACCGAACGCGTTCGACGGGACATCCGTGAGCAACTGAAGTTGCGCGAACCGGCCAAATATGTTGCCAGCTTCAATCGCCCGAACCTGACGTATCGTGTCTCGGCAAAAGCGAAAGCCTATGAACAAGTCGTGAAGTTGATCCGCTCGCGGCCCGAGGAAAGCGGTATCATCTATTGCCTTGCCCGCAAAACGACCGAAACACTCAGCGCCAAACTGCGTGCGGACGGTATTGCCGCCGCCCCGTACCATGCCGGTATGGAGCCGGAGGATCGTGCCCGCAATCAGGAGGCATTTCTCCGCGACGAAGTGCGGGTGATCTGCGCGACGATCGCGTTTGGGATGGGCATCAACAAACCAAATGTCCGCTTCGTCATTCATCACGATCTGCCCAAGAGCCTGGAAGGTTACTATCAGGAGACGGGGCGCGCCGGTCGCGATGGTTTGCCCGGCGAATGCGTTTTGCTTTTCAGCCCCGGTGATCGCGTGAAGCAATCCCGTTTCATTGACGAAAAAACCGATGAACGCGAACGGGAGATCGCCCGTGCTCAATTGGAGCAGGTTCTGCATTATGCCGAAAGCGGAGCCTGTCGGCGCGGCCAGTTGCTGGCTCATTTTGGTGAGACACTCGATTCCACAAATTGCGGTGGTTGCGACAACTGCCTGAATCCCCGGGAACAATTCGATGGCACGGTCGCGGCGCAAAAATTCCTCTCGTGCGTTTACCGCATCCGGCAAAAGTCCGGCTTTGGCGTTGGCATCCAGCACGTGGTGGAAGTGCTTTGCGGAGCCGCCACGGAAAAGATCCGCCGCTTCGGTCACGAAACGCTCTCAACCTATGGCATTGGGAAGGAACACGCCCGCCAAGAATGGTCGGCCATCGGCCGGGAACTCGTGCGTCTCGGACTCCTCGAACAAAATGCCGCCGCATTCAATGCCGTCGAATTGACCTCAGCCGGAGCTGAGGTACTGCGCTCGCGGCAACCCGTTCGCCTCACCCGCCCGATGAAATCCTCGGCGATCAAGAAACGAATGGCAGGAGATTTTGAATTCGACGAGGAATTGTTCGCCCGGCTACGCGCTTTGCGGAAGAGACTCGCTGACGAACGCGGCGTGCCTTCGTATATCATTTTCTCGGATGTGTCGTTGCGGGAAATGGCACGACGATATCCGGAAGATCACGAGGCGTTTTCCACCATCACGGGCGTTGGTTCGATGAAGTTGCGTGAATTTGGCGAGCCGTTTATTGCAGAGATTCGCTCATTCGTACGCGAGCACGGTGCCAAGACCTTCGGTCAGAGGGAATAAATTCACGGTGGCTGTCCCGCCACCAAATCTAGCACGCGGTCATTTGGAATCTGCGCGCGAACCAACGGATCCACCTGCAAGGGCGGCGGTGGGCGATTGATAAATGTGGACGGAACCCGTCGACGGATTGCCGGCCGCAGCGGCAACGTCCGGCGAACTTTGAATGTTGGTTTGTTCCAAGGTGAGCGGCATTTCGGACGCCATTAAAGTATTCACCGGCGAAACCTCACGTGCGTTGACCGAGCCCAGGCGGCCGGTTCCCCAAAGCAACGTTCCCAACACGACGCCAGCGGCGGCGGCGGCAGCGGCGATTTTGAAAATTCCAATCGTGGGACGATCGGGAACCAAGTTGACGATAAAACTGGTGTGTTCATCGGACGCTCCGCCCACAGTCAAAGCATTCACGCTGATGCCTTCGACAGCCTTTCGCAAACCAGCCCAGGTGGTGATCTGGTCGGTGCCAGGTCGTTCGATGCGCCGAAAGATCCGCTTGAGCGCCGCGGCACGGGGGCCCGCCGGACCAAGCGCACGCACCAGCGCTTCGGCGAGTGATTCGATCTGCGCCTGCACCGGCACCCGGTTGTCCGGACGCAACGAGGCGAGATTGGTAATTCGCACTTCACCGCGCGAATCGAGCAGGATGTCTTTTGGTCCCAACGGATGATGCAGCTGGTGTTGGGACTGCAGTTCACTCATTGCTCGGCTGACGTTTCGGAAAATCTCAAGCACCTGCGACTCGGTCAGCAGTCGATCACGACCAAAGTTTTCCAGGCAGGTGGCATCCACATGCTCGAGCGTGTGATAATAGACGCCTTCGGTCTGGGCCGCCTTCGTCGCTCGCAGAAACGCCGGGCATTCAATCTCCGACTTGGCGACGGCTTCCGCCACAAAGTGCTTCACCGCTGCCGGACTTTTCGTGAGCGCCGGCGGTAGCACGTGAAGGGTGACGACCAAACCGCCGGGACCCACTTGCGCTTCAAAAACGTGCTCCTGCTCCCGGACGGCGATGCGGCGGACCAGTTGATATGGCCCAAAGCAGTGCCCCGGCATGAGTTCGGTGCGAGTTGCCGGCATCGTAGCGGCGGCCTCGTCGAGTTTCTGCATCGTCTCCAGGAGCAGGAAATCCCAGGAAGATTCAATGGTTTCACGATCTGCCAGAATTCCATCCGCAAAAGCAAACTGGCCCGATTTCCAACCGATGATTCTGCTGGCCGCCGCGTCGCCAATAAGTTCGCCACATTCCGCGTGCAACAAACGGCCTTCGTGAAAATAAAGGGCGCCCGACTCGACACCTTTGGTCACGGACATTTTTCCCGTACGCAGACCGAGGCAGCAAATTTGAACCAGTTCGTGCAGCTGAAATTGAGCGAGCTGCCCGGAGAAACCTTCATTGGCGATCAATCGATTGATCTTCTCCAGGGCCGTCCCTTCGTTCGTCGGGTTCGACCCCGCTTTTTGTTTGAGTGCAAGATTTTCCTCGGCGAGATGAATGGCGGCAACGACTTCATGGACATTCACCGGCTTGGCAAAAACCCGCCCGGGCCGTGCCCGGAAGAAAGTTGTCTCCTGGGAATAGGTTCCGAGAAAATACACTTGGACCTCCGGGAAAAGTCCTTCGATCAGATGCGCCAGCGAAGGCCCACCCGATTCGTTGGTCTTCAGGTCGGCCAGCACGAAATCCAGATGCTCGCCTCGATCAACAAGTTGTCGGCCCTCGTCATAGCTCCCGGCGGTCAACCAGTCGTGTTCGGGAAAAAATCCTTGCAGCGTGCGAACCAACAAGTCGCACGCACTCTTATCTGAATCGAGAACAAGAATCTTCATCGCAGACCAATCGAAAACGCGCATCGTAAAAAGCAAATAAGTTGCCTTTTTCAAACAATCGAAACGGAAGCCGCTTTTTTCCCCAGCTGTGGCCTTCCCAAAGACAGGTTGTCTTGAATGCAGGCAGATCATGATCAACGGCCACTGATTCCTTAAAGCTCGTTAATCCGCGCCATGACGAAACCTGCGTGCTCCGAAACGAGTCACCTTGATTCGTCGATTGCCACGGACTGATATCGTCCCAGTTTGACTCGCAATCGTTTCGGCAATGAATCTTCGCGAACGTCCTTGTTTCCCCGCGGAGCGTTACCCATGCTCGCGCCGAACTGCCGGCAAGTCTGGCCAGATCAATCCGACCGTGAATCATCGACTCTTGATCCGGGTAATCAGCCCGCGCCAGTGAACACGTCCCGAGCGATCGCCTTTTGGCAACTAGGCGCAGCCGTGTTCCTCTCGTCGCTCACCGCGCTCTTTGCGAAACTGATTCATCTGCCGGTGGTCGAAATCATTTTCTGGCGGTCTACCGTGGCTGCGTGCGCTTTGCTGGCCTTCCTCGTCATCACCCGATCGCCCATTCGTTTGGCTGAACGTCGGGAATACTTTTTCTTTCTTGGGTCTGGCACGTTATTGGCCGCGCATTGGCTGACTTATTTTCATGCAATCCAGGTGTCCACCGTCGCCATCGGTATCATCGCTCTCTACACCTACCCGATCATTTCGATCATCCTGGAGCCGTTCTTCGATCGCCAACGGCATCGTGTGTCCGATCTGCTCGTCGGCGTAATCGTATTTGTGGGTGTCGCTTTGATGGCGCCCAAGTTTGAACTATCAAACACGACCACCAAAGGCATCTGTTGGGGCGTATTTTCCGCCAGCATTTATTCTGTTCGCAATCTTCTGATCCGGCGGCATGTACGACACTATCCCGCACCGACGGTCATGCTTTATCAAGTCACCGCAACGGCTTTGGTTCTGTTGCCGGTTATGAGCCTTCGGTTTCAGATTTACGACGAGCGAACGGCCGGAAAGCTCGTACTGCTGGGCGTCATGTTCACCGCCGTGCACCACACGTTGTTCGCGGCGGTCTTGAAGCAATTCACGGTAAAAACAGCAAGTGTGATTGCCTCCATCCAACCAGTTATCGCCGGCACATTTGCGTGGCTGATCCTGGGCGAAGTCCCGACCTGGCGCGTCGCCATCGGAGGATGTGTTGTCATTGGCGCCGCCGTTCTCGAAACGAGCCGCAATGTCGGCAAATAAAAAGCCGGGCGTTGCCGCCCGGCCGTGAATGAAATTGCCAACGGGTTACAATACTTTGGTAATGCCCGGCAACGGAACTTCATACATCCCGTCCGGTCCCGGCAGGGACTTCGGCAGAGCGTCCCAGGCCAGCGTGTCAGGGAAATAATTCACCGTCGAATTGAGCGCCTGCTCCATGGTGATTTCCTTGCCCGAGTAAGTGCACATGCGACCCAGCAGCGCCGTCATCGTGCTCATGGCACCGTTGTGCGCTTCGTTGTAGTCCTCGTTGTTTCGGATCGCCGAGAACAAGTCGAGATGCTCCTGCTCATAGGGGTTGACATCGCCGTTGTCGCGGTGACGCCAGTTTTCATCACCAAAGATCCGATAGCCGGAGATATCCGCTCGTCCCTTGGTTCCATGCGCGTGCTCAGACACGCTGTTCCAGCACCCGATAATGTGCCGACATTGGCTGTACATCCGGCTTTCGTCATCAAAGATGAATTCGACACAATGATGGTCGAAAATCTCGCCGTAGTCCTTACCTTTGCGGACCTGGACACCGCCCATGCCGTTCGCTCGCACCGGGTACTTGCCCTTGACCCAGTTGCCGACGTCGATGTTGTGAATGTGCTGTTCGTTGATGTGATCGCCGCACAACCAGACGAAGTAATACCAGTTGCGAAGCTGATACTCCATTTCCGTGAGCTTGCGACCATATTGCTTTTCCAAATCGGCCCGCGGATGCACCCACGGCGTGTTGCCGTTCCAGTAGACGCGCAGCGCCGTGATGTCGCCAATCGCGCCGTCATGGAGGCGCTTGATGGTTTCCAGATAACCTTTTTGGTGATGGCGTTGCAAACCCACGCCAACTTTCAGCCCTTTCTTTTTCGATTCATCGGCGGCGGCCAGGAATTTCCGGATACCTGGGCCGTCAGTCCCGACCGGCTTTTCGGTGAAGATATTTTTGCCCTGTTTGACCGCTTCCTCGAATTGCATCGGTCGGAAGCCAGGCGGCGTCGCGAGAATCACCACGTCCGCCAACGCGATCGCTTTCTTGTAAGCGTCAAATCCCAGGAACTGCCGGTCTTCGGGGACGTCCACGAGAGGGCCGTGTTGCTTCTTCAGATTCTCCAGGCTGCTCTTCAAATGGTCTTCAAAAACATCGGCCATGGCGACGAGCTTTACCGGCCCCAGAGTATGCGTCATGAGCGCCTGACTGGCCGCACCGGAGCCCCGCCCACCGCAACCGACGAGCGCAATTTTGAGTTCATCGCTGCTGGCCGCATGGGCAAGCCGTTCAATGGAAAGACCGGCCAACGTCGCGCCGGCGACGGCGGCAGACGATGACTTCAGAAAACCTCGGCGAGTCAGGTTTCCCGTGGGGGTGGGCGTGGTTTCGTTCATAAGCGTGAATTTGTGTTAAAAGTATGACCGTTCGACGCCCGGCTTTGCCAAACCTATTCAGCGGACGACGATCAGTGAGTAAGAAGAATGTGAAATAAATCTGGCGCGTTGTCGACACCTTAGCCGTTTTGCGCCAAGGAAGGTTGCATTCCCGCCAAACGGCAGGCATTTCCCAGCGAGTTTCACCTGTCAGGAGGCCTTCTTTTCAAGCCAGTTTTGCCCCAGCTTCATGATGTTGTGATAGCTGATCACACGTTCGGCGAGCGGGAAGATCAAGCGCTCCTCCTTGTCGAAATGTTTGCGGGCACCGACAACCGCGTCACCCAGAAGTTTGCGGGCCAACTTGATGCCGCGGGCGGATCGGACCGCACTCAGGTGTTTCTCGATCAGTTCGTGTTCCTCGTGAAACGTCTCCCGATGGCCCATTTGCTCGATCGAGTCGTCCAGGTAATTCATCAACAATTCGTCCTCCGACTTCGAATGCTGGACCAACATGCTTTCCAACAGGTCCGCCATCACGCGGATTTCGCCGAGGGTCTTTAACCCACTTATCGAGGTTTCAATATGATCGAACAGCGTGTGAAAAACCACGTGTTCGGCCAACAGGGCGTCCGTAATCTTCATGTGAACTTCAGTCTACTTTTAATGTGAGAATCGATTCGCTTCGCAGCGGTGACAAGCCTGGACTCGCCGGCTCTTTGACAAAAAGCCAGAGTCACAACATGAACCAGAAGACGGCATCGCGGGTTCCGCCGCCAACCGAATTTTGGCGAATGAATGCGTGGCGGCCGGCTGGCTTTTCTTTATCTTCGGCAAAAGCACGAGACCGCCTAAACTCAATTGATCATTCATGAATTTGCACGCCAGAGATAAGACCTTGCGATACTACTTTTGCTACATTGTAGCGTTTGTTTCGATCGGCCAATTCTACGCCGATGCCACGCTGGCGGAACAAGACTGGCCACGATTCCGGGGGCCTAATGGATCGGGCATTTCGGCCAACGGATCATTTCCCACCGTGTTTGGACCGGAAACAAATGTCGTCTGGCAAACTCCACTGCCTCCAGGTCACTCCTCCCCGTGCGTCTCGAAAGACCACATTTTTTTGACTGCGTTTGAAAACAACGAATTGCTCACGATCGGCATCGATAGTGGCACCGGGAATGTCCTTTGGCGAAAGTCCGTTGCTCCCACGTCCATCGAACAAGGCGGCAGCCAGAACGGCAGCCCCGCGAGCTCGACGCCCTGCACGGATGGACAGCGTGTTTACGTGTATTTCGGTTCTTTCGGCCTGCTTTGTTATGATTTCGCCGGCAGGGAAATCTGGCGCAAACCGCTGCCCGTTCCGATCACTCAACACGGCGCCTCGACGTCGCCGATCTGCGTTGGCGATCGCGTCATTCTCGTCTCAGACCAGGACGTTGGCTCCTACGCTATGGCTTTGGATTCGGCGACGGGCCGCGAACTTTGGAAAACGGAGCGACCGGGATACCGCCGCGGTTTTGCCACGCCTGTTCTTTGGCCAGAAGATCACCCGACCCAATTTATCGTGCCGGGAACTCTGCGATTAAACGCTTACTCGCTGACCGATGGCAGCGCGAAATGGCAGGTCCACGGTCTGCCGAATGAAATGGTTAGTTCCGCGATCGTCGGGGATGACCTGATTTACGTCGCCGGTTGGACTCCAGGGTCGGGCGTTCGCGCGATGCCAGATTTCAACGGCTTGCTCAAAAAGGGCGACCAGAACGGAGACGGAAAACTATCACGCGACGAAGCGCCCGCCGGCCCGGCGCGCAATCACTTCGTGTACATCGACGCGAATAAGGACGGCCTGATTGATCGCGAGGAATGGCAGACTTTGGCTAAGATTTTCGATTCATCGCGGAACGCACTCCTGGCCGTGCGTCCCGGCGGACAGGGCGATATTACAGACACCGACGTGGTCTGGACTTTCGAACGCGGGCTGCCGTATTGCCCGTCGCCGTTGTTTTATCGCGGTCGCCTTTATCTGGTGAAGAATGGAGGCCTCGCATCGTGTTTTGACGGGAAGACGGGAAAAGTCGTGTTCCACGAAGAACGAATCGGTGCGCTCGGCGATTATTACGCATCCCCCATCGCCGCCGATGGCAAAGTGCTGATGATCTCGCAACCCGGTACGGCGGTCGTTCTCCGGGATGGCAATCAACTCGACATCATCGCCCACAACAAACTCAGCGAGTCGGTCATGGCAACGCCGGCTGTTGTTGGGCGGACTCTTTACGTTCGCACTGACGGCCATCTTTGGGCCTTCGCCGACAAAGGCGAATCGCAAACCAGTTCGCCGGACAATTCAACGAGTTTGCAAGCTGGCATCGCCGCCCGTTATCCTGGCGATCGCGGCATCGCCTCCGATCCGAATGTAATCTTCGCCGAGGATTTTGAAGAATCGTCCGTTCCGGAAATGCAAAAGCGCTGGGAAACGGTGACGCAGGGCGATCAGATGGAATTCTCAACCGACACGCCGGCGGGCAGTAGTGGACGACATTCTTTGCTCATGACGCACATCGGCGGCAAAGGAACAGGCGGGCATTTGTATCGCCGTCTTCAACCAGGCTTCGACAAATTGTATGCTCGCTTTTACGTGAAGTTTGATCCCGACTGCGCGCCCATCCACCACTTCGGCACCTGCCTCGGCGGCAACAATCCGTCCACGCCGTGGCCGTCAGTGAAAGCCGGCATTCGGCAGCCCGGCGATAAGACTTTTTGGGTGGGCATCGAACCGTTCGGCGAAAAATGGGTTTGGGACTACTACACCTATTGGGGCGAAATGCGGGGCAGCCCGCCGCGCGGTCAGACTTGGGGCAACAGTTTTGTCCGCGATGATTCACTGAAAGTTCGTCGCGGCGAGTGGACCTGTGTGGAAATGATGATCAAGATGAACCACGTGGGCGATACCGACGGCGAACTTGCGCTGTGGATCGATGGCCGACCGGTCAGTCACTTGGGCAAGGGCTTTCCGAAAGGACTTTGGACGTTCGACAAGTTTACGCCCGGCAAAGGCGGTCAGGGAATCCGGTGGGACGACGCAAAGAACGGCCGCGTGGATTTTGATGTTCCGGAGGGCGGTGCGCCGTTCGAGGGCTTTCGCTGGCGCACGGTCGAAGACCTGAACATCAATTTCGTCTGGCTCTACGTTTACATCACCGACGCCCCGAAAGATCACGTCAGCAAAGTCTGTTTTGATGACGTGGTTGTGGCGACCGAATACATCGGACCGTTGGTCAAACAACCTGCGCCGCCGGCGAACTGAGCACTTCCAACGCTTGCAAAGACGCGGCGGTACGCGTTTCGACGCCGAGCTTCGAAAAGATTTCCAGCATGTGTTTTTTTTACGGTCGCCTCGCTGATGCCGAGAATCGTCGCGATGTCGCCGTTCGTCCTTCCCTGTGCAATCCAAAGCAACGTTTCAGCGACGCGTGAAGTCAGGCCAAGCGCGGTTTCGAGCGAAATGTCTGCCATCTCGCTTTCGCACTGCGCGGAAGCATCCACACCTATCGGAACAACTCGGATCGGCCTTGCCGGTTCTGGATGTTGGCCACACCCGCCGGAATTGAGTCTTTCTTCACTCGGATAGATCGGGAATGCGGCAATGATTCACCACCCGATGTGAAGAAGGTTGCCAACTTGTGCCAGCAACACGGCATCTACCTGGTCCCGCCAGGAGAATTGCACGAAAAAGCTAACCGCACACAAACCGAACGCGGACATCCATCGCTACTTCAATTGCTGAAGTAATTTTTGAGCTGCTCGCTTTTGGGCGTCTGTTAATTGCAGTGACAACGCCTTGTTGATGGCCTGGCGCGCGTCCGCGACTTGCTTGGTTTCGGCCCGGGAGCGTCCCAGCAGCAGGAATAATTCGCCGTCGCTGCCGAGGTTTCGCGAAGCTTCCTGCAGCATGTCGCCCGCATAGCGGTAGTCCTTGCGACTGAAAGCAACTTGTCCCAACACCTTTGCCATCTCGGGGTCGTTGACATCCACCTGCCGAACTTCCCGCGCCAACTTCTCCGCGCGATCAGCGCCATCTGGTCGATCGGCGAGCATCATGGCCAGGGTGCGCTTTGCCGGCAGAAATTGGGGATACTTTTTGAGCAATTCATCGAGACCGCTCACCGCACCATCGGCATCACCCTCAACTGCTCGCGAACGGGCTTTCAGGTAGTCGGCCAGCAGTTCTCCCGGCTGCGTCGCGGCAAGGAGTTGTTTGGCTTCCGCCGACAGCGGCACCGGATTCCCATTCTGGCAATAGTCAATCAGCTTGAGTTGTACTTCGGCGCGAGCGCTGTCGGTCACTTTCTTCAGTGCGTCTTTCGCGGCAGCCAGCCGTCCCACCGCAATGGCGGCCTGCGCAAAGGCAAACTGTGCTTGCGGATCATTGCCAGAGCCCGAAAGCGAGTCCTGCATCAATGCGTATGACCAAGAATAATCGCCGGCTACGTAGGCGATTCGCCCAATTTCGTGCAGATTCGCGGGATCATTTTTGACCAAGTCGCGGGCCTTCCGCGCGATATTGAGGGCTTCGCTGGAATTGCCTTGAGCCGCGGCGACCCGTGCCTGGCCAATCAAGGGAGTGACCGCTTCCGGATTTGCCGCCTGCGCCTGCTTGTAAGTGTTCATCGCGGCGTTCCAATCCTGAGCGGCTTCCTGGGCTCGTCCCAACCGCGACAACAGGATAACATCGGATTTATGAGCGCTTTCAAATTGCTCGAGCTGCTTGAGCGCTTTGGGGTTGCTTTCCGTGACGTTTGCATCGAGCACGTCGAGACGTTCATCAGCCTGTTTGCGCCACTCGGCTTTGGGCTCCAGACGAACAGCGAGATGCAGCGCCGCCCGCGCTTGGCTCTCGTGCCCCATCGCGTAGTGGGCCATGCCAACGTGATATTGCACCTCGGCGTTCTGCGAAAGTTTGCCCGCACTTTCCTCCAGATAGACCAGGGCCTGAGAATATTCGCCGCGGTGGTAAAGAATCCAACCAAGGGTGTCCGCGATACTTGGATTGTTCGGTTGCAAGTCTCGCGACTTGCGGGCGAGTTCGTAGGCGCGATCGAGTTTGTTCAACTTTTCTGAATATAAATAAGCCAGATTGTTCAGTGCAGCACCGGACGAATCATTAACCTTGAGCATGCGTTCGTACGTCGCGGCCGCTTCCTCATTGTTGCCGCCTTCGCCGTAGATGACAGCGAGTTGCATCAGGGCGCGAAGATCGTCCGGCTTATTCTCCAGCAGCTGTTTCAAGCTCGAAATGGCGCTCTCCCGGCGATCCGAGTCATCGTAGAACTTCGCCAAGTCCAGATACGCCGGCTGATAATCAGGATCCAACTCGATCGCTTTCTTCAATTCGGCTTCGCCGGACTTGTAGTCTTTTGCCTTAAGCTGGGCGCCGCCAAGCAACGCGTGGGCTTGGGGCGATTTTGGCAGTTGATCGACCAGCTTCTGCGCCCGCGCGATGGCCGGTGCGGTGTTGGACACCGCGAGATCGAGCGACACTAATTGCGCCACCGCGGGAATGTAGTCCGATTGAAGTGAGAGGGCTTTTTCAAACGCCGTCCTTGCCTTGGGCTCGTCCTTGTTCGCCAGCCGAATCACGCCGAGGCTCATGGGGCCGACCGGATCGTCGGTGAATCGACGTTCATAGTCCTGAAATACCTGCACGGCTCGGTCCCATTCACCGCGCGAAAGATAAGCTTCGCCCAAGAGCTGGTAAACCGGGCGCACCATTGCATTCGTCGAGATGTAACGCTGCAGGAAGTTGACGGCTTCCGCCGACTGCCCGCGGGCCAGGTATAATTTGCCGCGCAACAAAATGATCTGCGGCGAATTGGGATCCAACTCGTATGCACGATCCACCCGGATCAGGGCCTGGGCTGGGTTTCGATTTGCCAGACTGACGAGTGCCGCTTGGTATTGGAGCTGAGGCGAATTGCCAAATTGCGAGATCACTTGATCCATGATCGTTCCCGCCTGGTCTGGCTCATGATTGGCCAACGCCAACTGCGCCTGCATCACGCGGGCATCGATGTTGATGGGATCACGCGTTAAAATGGCGTTCAGTTCCTGATCAACCTTTTTGTAATCTTTGGCGACAAAGGCGACCTGCGCTTCACGCAGGCGTGCTGGCACGTAATCCGGTGCTTCCTTGATCAATTTGTCCAATGCGGCTTGGGCCTCATTCGTTGAGCCGCGTTGTGCCAGAAAGTTGATGTACTGCAGCTGTCGTGTTGAACGCGGTGGCGAAAGTTCGGCGGACTTGGCGAGCGCGGCTTCCCCGGCGGTGATGTTTGATTGCGACAGGTAGACACCCGCGAGCACGAACTGCGCGGCAGCCAGATCTGGAGCTGATTTCGCCGCCTTCGTCGCCAGCGAAAGCGCCTCGCTGGGATTTCTGAGTTTGAGGGCCGTGACCGCCTCGGCGGCATCGTAGATCGGCAGGTTTCCCTGCTGTGCCCGCAGTTGATTAAGTTCCTTTTTGAAAGCTTCGGCGGAGGTCTGATCATTTACCAGGTCGGTCAACAGAAAGACGGCGTCCTCCAAGGTCGGATCCATGGCAAGGGCCTTCCGGGCATTCTCGCGGGCGGCATCAAATTTCTTGGCGCCAGCGAGCAAGGTGCCCATCCGCGCAAAGACGCGCGGGTCTTTGGTGCCGAGCTCGATCGCCGTGTTGTATGCCTGCGTGGCCAATATCAGCACACCGTCTTCAAAATAAATATGCCCGAGCTGAGCAATCGCATGTGTATTTTTGGGATCCAGCTTCGCAACCGCGAGGTATTCGAGCCGCGCCTTGTCATAGTCGCCGGTTGCGTAAAATTCATCAGCCTTGGTTGCGTGCCGGGAGATCTTGCTTTCCTTCGAACAGCCAACTCCGAAGAAAGCTAACATTGCCAAAAGAATTACGAGCGTCGCTTGCGTAATCCAGGGTCCGGTTGAGTTTGAATCTTGGCTGAAGAGTTTCATGAAAGGGAATCTAAAAGCATTTCGAGGCACGCCAAACGCGAGGTGACTAAGGAGTGACCGGGGCTGTACTGCGGGACGCCGGTGGTTCATCGCCTGGGTTGGTCGGGTTCAACCGCCGGTTGTTCATCCAGCGAAATAAGAACAAGAGTCCAAACAGCGGCAACAAAGAAAGCGCAAAGAACACCGGCCCACCCTTGTGATGGATCCACGAATGGATCATCTGCGGTCCGTATTCCGTGCACAGCCAACCGATCGTGACGATGCGAAAACCATTTCGCGCAACGCCCAACGGTATAACGAGCAAAGCAAAAACTGCGCGTTGCCAGTTGTGCCGCAGGAACAGGTGACCGGCGATCAAGCTGGTCATGAACAAAACCAACGTCGAACGAATCCCGCTGCACTCGGGAGCGACCTGAATCGTAATATTCGGCAGGTTGAATACCAAACCGGATTGCAGATATGTCGCTCCCGTCAATGAAAAGAACCATCCTGCGACGACAGCCGAAGCGTGTTGAAGCCCCATTTCGAGAAGATCCACTCCGACGGGCGGCAGTGGAACCATGAAAATCAGGAAAGCCGCTGGAAAGGCGACCTGTCGCATGACAATTCCGCCCAGACAGAAAAAGCTAACCGCGCCGAACGCCGCGACAAATCCCAGAGTTCGGAGCGTTAATCTGTTAACTTCCGCATCGGGAGTTGCACCTCCAACCACGAAAGAGCACAAAATTGCCGCCGCCGCGATCGCTCCCAAGGCAATGCACCACCCAACCGCGGGGCGAAATTCGAGCCGAAGTTGTTCGCGGTCCTGCCAAATGAGCCACGCAGAAATGGCCGGCACCAGCAAGACGTAAGAAAAAAGGTCGTTTTCGAGGCAATATTTCAACAAACCCCACAAGGTCAGGGAAAAAAGCAGGACCAAGGCGCCGGAACAAGCACACCACCGTCTTAAGCGTTGTCCAAATTCAGTCGGAATCATCACCAGTTTAAGAAAATCAATTTCGCCGCAGTTCCCAGACCAGTCCCACGATTGGGAAGCGGTAATTCCATCTGCCCAAGCAAGTTAACCATTCCGGGACCCAAGCCGCCATCGAAAATCTGCCATGCGCCGGGCAATCAGCGGCATTTTCAGAGACCTTCGTCGTTCCGCAAGGGAAACTTGAAACATGCTTTATGCGTGATTTGTCGACCATTAACCGATAGAGAACCCGTTCCAATTCATGAAAATCAGCCGAATCGCGGTTTACCAAATAGACCTGCCTTTGCACGAGGGAAGTTACAAATGGTCTGGCGGAAAATCTGTCACCGTTTTTGACAGCACCGTTGTGCGGATCGATACCGACGCGGGAATCACCGGCTGGGGTGAGGTCTGTCCTTTGGGACCCGTCTACCTCCCTGCGTACGCGAACGGTGTCCGGACGGGCATTGCCGAGATCGCTCCGAACCTCGTTGGCGAGGATCCGTTGGAGCTTGGCCGCCTGAACACCACGATGGACCACCTGCTCAAAGGGCACCCGTATGTCAAATCAGCGATCGACATCGCTTGCTGGGATATTCTCGGAAAGACAAGCAGCCTCCCCGTTTGCGTCTTGCTCGGCGGTCGATTCAGCGACGCGGTGCAACTTTACCGCGCGATATCCCAACTTCCACCCAAGCAAATGGCCGAGAACGTTACAGCCTACCGCAAGGAGGGTTATCGCCGGTTTCAGCTGAAAGTGGGTGGCAATCCAGACGAAGATATCGAACGCATTCGGTCGGTTCGGTCGATCCTCGAACCAACGGACAAACTGGTGGCGGATGCCAACACCGGCTGGACCCAGCACGAAGCGATGCGGGTGGTCCGTGCCGTCCGCGATGTCGACGTTTACATCGAACAGCCCTGCCTGACTTACGGAGAATGCCTCGCCGTCCGCCGAAACACGAATCACCCGTTTGTTTTGGACGAGGTCATCGACAACCTGGACGTGCTGGTTCGCGCGAAGTCTGACCTCGCCTGCGACGTCGTGAATCTCAAAATCAGCAAACTCGGCGGTCTGACGAAGACCCGGCTGGCGCGGGATTTCTGCGTGAGTCAGGGAATTGCCATGACGCTCGAGGACAGTTGGGGCGGCGACATTGTCACGGCGGCAATCGCGCATCTCGCGCACAGCACGCCGGAGCCGTTTCGATTTAGTTCCACCGATTTCAACAGCTATGTCACCGTGAGCATCGCCGATGGTGCTCCCCGTCGCGAAAACGGTTTTATGCGAGCCAGCTCCAAACCTGGCTTGGGCATCGAGCCTCGTTTGGATGTTCTCGGAAAGCCGGTTCTCGAATTCAGCTAATCAACTCGCGAGATCAGTCTGATTGCGACCGACCGCCAGCTCCCTTCATTGATTCGCCAACCATCGATTTCGAAAATGAAATACTCGTACGAAGAACTCGCCAAAATGATCGACCATTCGTTGCTGCATCCAACGATGACCGACCAGGAACTGGAAGACGGCTGCACGTTGGCGGCTCGGTACGGTGTCGCCTCCGTTTGCATCAAGCCCTACGCGGTGAAGCGCGCGGCCGAATTGCTCAAGGGCAGCGGCGTGTTCGTCGGGGCCGTCATCGGTTTTCCCCACGGCAACTCGACCACCGAATCCAAGCGTTACGAAACGGAACTCGCCTGCCGCGACGGCGCCGTCGAAATCGACATGGTCATCAATATCGGCAAGGCGTTGAGCGGCGATTGGAATTATGTCGAGCAGGACGTCCGGGCGGTTTGCGATGAAGCCCACAAGCACGGCGCCAAAGTGAAAGTGATTTTCGAGAACGATTATCTCGCTGATGGCGGTGCCGGGTTGTCCGGCGACGATTTCAAAAAGAAACTCTGCGAACTTTGCGAACGCGCGGGTGCCGATTGGGTGAAAACGTCGTCGGGTTATGGCTTCATCAAGCAGCCCGGCGGCGGCTACAACTACAAGGGCGCGACCGAGCATGATCTCGCGCTGATGCGCGCCAGCGTTTCGGCGAAGGTCCAGGTCAAGGCGGCCGGCGGCGTGCGCGATCTGGACGGTTTAAGCAAAGTTCGCGACCTCGGCGCGAGCCGTTGCGGCGCGACCGCGACGGCCGCGATGTTGGACGAATACCGGCGACGAGAAGCCGCTGAGGAGTCCGGCAATTCCGTCGAAGGTTCTTCCGCTTCAATTGGTTCCGGTGGCTACTGATCGAACCGCAAAGTCTTTTTAGCGCAGCCCAAATTCCACGACTTGCGGCAAGTGGTCGGAGCCGGTGGCGTTCACAATTTCGCGGTGCAGTACAACGACACCTTTCGATGTCAGGAAATGGTCGATCGGGATGAGCATCGGTGGAAAGAATGCGGGCCACGAGCCGTTGACACCATGTCCGTCCGAACTGTTGTGCAAACCCGAAATTGAAAGAAGATCGTCAAACGCCGGCGACCACGGCGTCATGTTCAGATCGCCAGCGAGCACGACTTGATTCGTTTGTTCGCGCACCCAAACCGCAACCCGGTTCAACTGATCGTCTCGATATTCTGTGCGCAAACTCCCGGCCGGCGGCAGCGGATGCGTTCCAATGAACCTCACGAATTGGTCACCGATTGGCAGAGCGGCCGTCACACTGGGCAAACCAGCCGATCCCAGATTTAACGTCTGCGGATCGCCAAGCGGCACCTTGCTGAAAAGCGCGATGCCGAAATTATCGTCGCGTTCATCCACGAGTTGATGCGGGTAGTTGGTCATCACCGAGCGGAGAAACGCTGCCCACTCGGTGTCGACTTCCATCAAGAGGACGACGTCCGGCTGGTAGCGGGTGAGCAGTCGCGGCAATTCTTCAAATTTCCGATTGGCGCTATTCACGTTCCAGGAGAGCAAACGCAAGTGAGGACTGCTGGACGGCGCGCTCGTCGAAGCGCCAATGAGGAACGGACTCACCAACCAACCGTTGAGAATCGCGAAGGCGAGGAACACCGCCGACGTCCGGTGCTTGCGGCGCCAGACGAACAGCAACGTAAGCGCGCCCAGAATCACGGCATATTGAACGCGGAAGTGGCTGGTGATTTCCAGCATCCAACCGAGGCGCCCGCCAAAGCCGGTTAGCGTAAGTAGGCAAACGAGAGAACCGGCAGCGCCAGCCATTCCGATAACGGAAAACCGTGGCCGTGCCGGTTTTGTATCGGGCGACACCGGATCTGGTTCAATCGATGACAAAGGCATTATCCGATCTG
This sequence comes from bacterium, assembly GCA_016124235.1. Classification (GTDB taxonomy): domain Bacteria; phylum Verrucomicrobiota; class Verrucomicrobiia; order Limisphaerales; family RI-55; genus RI-55. Next base: position 28,673 of record WGOC01000032.1, read on the forward strand.
ACAACAGACGTTGAAAATTGTTTCACTGAGTCAGCGTTGCAAAGCAAATGGTCGGTTGGGAACTCTACTCACTCTTCGGATCCAACGCGTCACGCAGTCCGTCTCCAAAGAAATTCAGGGCCAGCAAAGTCAGACCAAGAAACCCCGCCGGAAAAACGATCATCCACCAGTAAATTCGGATCGGATTGATCTGCGCGGCGCCGGCGGCGATCAGCGAACCCAAACTCGCCTGCGGCGGTTGAATGCCAAGTCCAAGATAACTGAGAAAACTCTCGTAAAGGATGATGCTGGGAATCGTCAGCGCGAGGTAAACGATTACCACGCCGGTGACGTTAGGCAGAATGTGGCGGAACAGAATCCGCGTGTTGCTGATGCCCAACGCGCGTTCCGCCTCGACGAACGCCTTCTTGCGCAGGCTCAACACCTGACCACGAACGATCCTCGCCATCGTCAACCACGACACGGCACCGAGCCCAACGAACAACAAAAGCAACCGGCTGGCGGACGCAAGTGACGGCGACCCAATGGCGGCCAGCCAGTTTTTGAAGATCGATTCCAAACTCGTGATCAGCACGATGACAAACACGATCGACGGCAGCGAATAGAGCACATCGACAAAACGCATCATCGCGTTGTCGAGTCGGCCGCCCACGTAGCCGGCGATGGCGCCCCACAGCACGCCAATCAACAAACTTACGCCCGCACCGACAATTCCGACGAGCAGTGAAATGCGTGCGCCGTGAAGCACTCGCGCAAAGAGATCACGACCGTGATCATCCGTGCCGAGCAGATGTGCTGACGACGGTGCCGCGAATTGTTGATCGGACAAAATGTTTGGATCGTACTTCGTCAACGCCGGACCGATCAACACGAGCAATACCAGTGCGAGCAAAACAAGTCCGCTGACCAACGCGAGGCGGTTCTTGCAAAAACGAAAACACGCCAACCGCCCCGGCGAAAGCGAGCTTGAATCGTCGTCAATGGCGGGCGCGGAATTCATTCGTATTTCACCTGTGGATCGAGCCGGCTGTAGAGAAAATCGACGACCAGATTCAGCACAAGCAGAAGCACGGCGTAGAGGATCACCAGGCCGACGATCATCGTGTAATCCTTGTTCAACGAACTGTTCACCATGAACACACCGATGCCGGGGATCTGAAACAGGTTTTCGATGACAAAAGATCCCGTCAGCAAATCCGCCAACATCGGACCCGCATACGAAACCACCGGCAGGATCGCTGGCCGGAATGCGTGTTTGAACAGCACCGTGCGTTCGGCCAAACCCTTCGCGCGCGCGGTTGTAATGTAAGGTTCACTCAAGACACCAAGCATGCCTTCGCGCATGAGCCGGGCAACGCGACCGCCGTAGAACAATCCCAAGGCGAGCGTCGGCAAGACCGCGTGCATTGGCGAACCCCAGAGCCCCACCGGAAACCATTTCAGCTTGATCGCGAAAATCATGACCAGCACCGGGCCTATGACAAACGCCGGGATGCAGATTCCCAGCAATGCCACGAGGCTGCCGCCGTAATCCTCCCAATGCCCTTTTCGCGCAGCCGTTATGAAGCCGAGTGGAATTCCGAAACCGAGAGCGAAGCCAAACGAAAGCGCGCCGAGCATCAACGTCGCCGGCAGCGCCTGCTTGACGATGTCGTTCACCGAGTGATGTCGGTATTTCATCGACGGCCCCAGGTCGGCGCGGGCGAGGTTGCCCAAGTAGATCAGATATTGTTTCCAGATTGGTTGATCGAGATGGTATCGCGCTTTCAACGCGCGTTCGACTTCCGGTGAAGCGGGCGCGCGTTCGCGGTCAAACGGTCCGCCGGGCGCGACTCGCACGAGCACAAAGGCGATCAAGCTGATCACCAGCAGCAGCGGCACAAGAGCGATGACGCGTTTGACGTAATACATCAGTGAATTCGGCGCGGAAAAGACCGGGCCAATTTTGCGTACCAATATGTGACTGCTCGCTGACGCTCGCTGGACAGGCAGGATGCCTGTCCTACTCTTTTGCGGGCGCTCACCGGTGGAATCTCTCGTCGGTTCATTTCAACTTTTTGATTGTGTTGATCGGGTGCTGATCGATCGGGTTGTCATAAATACCGGTGATTTTTTTCGGGTCATAATAATTGAAGCCGGCATACGAGTAGATCGTTCCGATCGGCGCGGCGTAGCGCAGAAGATACGTCTCGGCTTCGCGAAAAATCTCGGCGCGTTTGTGAAGATCGACGGTGGCGTTGGCCTGGTGAACCAACTCGTCGTAGTGCGGATCTTTCCAGCCAGTCCGGTTGTTGCCGTTGTTGCTGAGGAACATGTCGAGAAATGTGTTTGGATCGTTGTAATCCGCGATCCAACTGCTGCGCGCCAGATCGTAATCGAGCGCGGTCAACGCCGCGAGATAGGTCTTCCATTCCATCGGTTTCAAGCCGACTTCGACACCGAGCACATCGCGCCACATCGCCTGCAATTCGACCGCCACCTTTTCATCCGCGTTGGCGGACGTGCCGGCGTTCAAAAGATATTCGACCGCCGGAAATCCCTTGCCGCCGGGATAACCCGCGTCCGCGAGCAAACGCCGCGCTTCCTCCGGATTTGTCTTCAAACCTTCCGCCGGCAGATAATTTGCCGTGCTCAAGGGCACCAACGTTTCCGCCGGTTTTTCGCCACCGCGAGTGATTCGTTCCACGATTCGATTTCGATCGATCGCCAGAGCAAACGCCTTGCGAACGCGCGGATCGTCAAACGGCTTCTTCGTCACGTTGAAGCGCACAAAATACGCGCCGAGATAATCAAACGTGTGAAAGTCCGGCCGCTTGCGCAGAACATCCATTAGATGAACCGGCACCAGATTCTTGTCCCAAACGATGTCCGCCTGGCCGTCGAGATAGAGATTCAACGCGGTCGTCGCGGAAGTGATCGGCAACAAGTCGACGATGTTGTTTTGCGTGTTCGCGTTGTCCCAGTAACGTGGATTGCGCCGGATACGAATGCGATCGTTGATGCGCCAAAAATCAAGCGTGTAGGCGCCGCTGGTCTTGAGCGGTTTGGTGCGAATCCAATTATCGCCACGCGCGTCGATCACGTCCATCGGCACGACGACATAAGTCGGAAACGCGCACAAGCTGAGAAAGAACGCTGTGGGCGAGTTCAATTCCACGCGCAGAGTGCGGTCGTCGATTGCGTGAACGCCCACGGCATCCGGATCTTTGATTTCGCCGTTAAAGAATTTCTCGGCGTTCTTGAGATAGAAGAGAATGCCAACGTAATCCGACGCGGTTTCCGGTTTCAACACGCGTAACCACGACCGAACAAAATCGCTGGCCACAATCGGCTCGCCGGTGGACCAGGCGATGTTCGTGCGTACGTGAAACGTGTAAACCAAACCGTTTGTGGAGATCTCCCAGTGGCTCGCCAACGCCGGTTCTGGGTCGCCGGTTTTGGCGTTGAACCGGGTCAGCCCTTCGAACAATGCCGAAACGACACGCAGCTCCGGTTGACCGGAAATGATCTGCGGATCGAGCGATTCCGGTTCGGCGCCGTTGATGATCACGATGTCCGCCGGTTGCTCGCGGCCGCCGCAACCGGTCGTCAAAAGTGCCCACCCCGCCAGCCAGGCGATGAGCAGACTTTTGAGGCGCGGGCGCATGGCTTGGAGGTTGGGAAAAGCAAGCCGCACTCACAAGCAGGATTGTCGACGCCTTCGTGGAGCGATTTGAATCTTCACGGCAATGTATCGGTCGGTTATTGGCAAGGGCACGCGACCGGTTCAGCATGCCGGTCGCTCTTAATATTGTTTGATTGACCATGAATCGCATGAACGCTTTCCGCCTCGTCACCGTGTTACTGGTAATTGCTTTTGTCCCCGGTGAATTCTCATCCGCCGTGGCTGCTGGGAATCCTGAGGGCATCCGCCGTGACGCCGTGGTGGATGCTGTTGAAAAGGCCATGCCGTCCGTCGTTAACATTGCCACGGAAACGATCGTTCGCCGGAACAACCCGATGGATGACTTTCTCAGCGACTTTTTTGGCTATCGGCAAATGCCCCGCAACTACAAGAGCTACAGCGTCGGCTCCGGCGTGATTATCGACGAGGACGGTTACGTGCTGACGAATTTTCACGTGATCGAGGGGGCATCTCGCGTGCAGGTGAAGCTCCATGACGGCCGCGAGTTCGACGCGGACAAGATCAACTACGGGAGCAGCCGTTCCGACGTGGCGTTGCTGCACATCATCGCCCCGGAAGGCACCAAGTTTCAGGCGGTGCGGTTTGCAAAGGATGACGATCTGTTGCTGGGCGAAACAGTGCTGGCGCTCGGCAACCCCTTCGGCCTCGGTGGTTCGGTGAGCCGTGGCATTCTTAGTTCGAAAAGCCGCCGACCGATCAATGACGACGAGCAACTCGGTATCGCGGACTGGCTACAGACGGACGCCGCCATCAACCCGGGCAACAGTGGTGGAGCTTTAATCAATCTCAATGGCGAACTGATTGGGATGAATGTCGCCGTCTTTCGCGGCAATAATTATAACGCGCCGGCCCAGGGCATTGGTTTTGCCATACCGATCAAACGCGTACGCGAGGCCATTTCCTACTTCTTTGTCCCCGAGACGACGCAGGGTTTGTGGTTCGGTGCGCGGATCAATCCCGGCGTCTTTCCGTTGGTCGTAGCCGATGTGCAAAAAGACAGCCCGGCGGACAAGGGTGGCCTCCGGGTCGGCGATCAAGTGGTCGAAGTCAACGGCAAGATTCCGGACAGTTTCATCGAGTTCAACGAACTGGTTGGCAAGAGCAACGACCACACGGCGAATGTCGAAGTGAGCCGCGGCGGCAAACGGATCAGGACCACCATCGATATGATGAAGAATGCCGATTTTTTGCGGGCGCGGTTGGGCGCTTCGCTTCAGGAACTCACGCCGGAGCTGGCCAGGATGTTTGACGTTGGGACGCTCGATGGGTTGCTCGTCGCTGGCGTCGAGGAGGACGGACCGCTCGACAAAGTGGGCATCACGAAAGGCGATTTGATTGCCGCGATTCAGGGAAGTCCCATGCATGACCTGGCGCGTGCAACGCTGGCGCTTTCGGAAATCGGTCCCGGCGACGACGTCGTGCTACGAGTTATCGCCCGACGGCAACGCGGCGCCTTTACCCGCCTCCAACAAGGTGACGTGCGGATCAAACTGAAGTGATTTGCCGGCAAATGCGGCTAAGCAGGTCACCAGCAGGCAATTTCAGGACTAACCTTCAATAGCCGAATGCGCCGGCGTGAGGAGTCTTGCCGAAAGCCGTCAAACCAACATGGCGCACTCTGGCTTCAAACGATTCAGATGGTGGTATATTCCGCTGATTCTTGTCCCGATCGCCGTCGGCGTTTTTCTTCACTGGTTGAACAAGCCGCTTCAGCCGCCGGTGGTTTCGTTGAGTTTTGTTGGATTCAAATCAACTTCCACCAACACGTATGCATTGATGTGTTTGAGCAATTTGGGGCCCACACGAGTTTACGACACGTCGCGAGACTGGCGAGCTGAAATTCAGACCGAGAAAGGGCTGGTGACCAATGTTGCCCCGAATTACGGGAACACAGTGACCCCGTACGGAATAAAACGTGGCGCCAGTGTCACGTTTCAGATTGAGATTCCGCGCGAAACCCAAAAGTACCGATTTCAAACTTATTTCCTTTGGTATCCCAAACACAACGCGCAATTAAGAATAACTGAAGTGTTAAGTGATCACATCGGCGAAGGCCACGTGTCGCGTGCGTTGGAATCGTTCCTCGGACCAATCCTCGGGCGACTGCCTGATTCAGAATCTGTCTACGACTCAGTCGCCACGGGCTGGCTGACCAATCTTCCCACTTCCAGAGTCGCCAAATAGATCGTTTTCCCAACGTCAGCCATGTGAGGGGTTCCATATCAATGTGTCAAACCACGTGACACGAAGCACAGGAAACCAAGCATGATCGAGAAGAACCAAATGGGAGGCGTCAGTTTCAAGCGGTTGAGATGGTGGTATGTTCCGCTCCTGTTTCTGCCGATCGCCATCGGCACATTCATTCATTGGTTAACCAAACCGCTTCCGCCGCCGGTGGTATCGTTGAGTTTGAAAGGATTTAAGGTCTATCCCACAAACACCTACGCCGTGATGTGCCTGAGTAATTTAGGGCCAACGATTATCTATTTCGATTCGCGATACTGGGAGGCAACTTTCATTTCAGGAAAAGCAATGACCACGAACTACGGTCAAGGTTTCTCCACTATTCCGTCACTCGTTCTTCAGAATTCAAACGAAGTCTTTTATGTGGAAGTTCCAAAAGGTTCAAAGTCCTGGCGAGTCGAGGCGGGATTCTCCTATTATCGGCATCACCACTGGCGGTTTGAACTGGCCGACTGGCTCATTCGCAAACGTGTCACATCCCAAATCGTCTGGAAACCGTTGGGTTATTTTGATCCAGAGTGGACGAGATTGTTAGAACCCGAGGAGCTTGGCGGATCGGCAGCAACTGGATGGCTGACCAACGTCCCTACCGCGAAAGATCCCAAATAGGTTCAAGCCAGAGTATTCCATTTTCCCGGTTGGCTATTAACCTCAAATCGTGATGATTTCCCACAGTGGACCTCGCTTGCCCCACCTGTTAATCTCCCGCCCGTGAACCTCCGCCACGAAGCCTTGAAGTTGGTCACCCGCCGGCAATTCTTCCGCGATTGCTCGACCGGGCTCGGCACCATTGCGCTGGCTTCGATGCTCAACGAAAAAGTTTTCGCCGGTCCGGCTTCCGCAACGAATCCACTGGCGCCGAAACAGCCCCATTTTGCGCCGCGCGCGAAGAACATCATCTTCATGCACATGGCCGGCGCGCCGTCACAGCTCGACCTGTTTGACTATAAACCCAAGCTCGTCGAGCTGAATAATCAACCGGTGCCGGAGAGCTTTATCAAGGGCGAACGGTTCGCGTTCATCAAAGGCGTGCCCAAGCTGCTCGGCACACCGCACACGTTTCAAAAGCACGGACAGTCCGACATCGAGATTTCCTCGGCGTTGCCGCACCTGGCGACGATCGCCGATGATCTCTGCGTGATCCGGTCAATGCATACCGACCAGTTCAATCACGCGCCGGCGCAATTGTTGACGCACACGGGATTTCCCCGGTTGGGCCGGCCGGGCATGGGCGCATGGCTGAGTTACGGTCTTGGCTCCGAGGCGAACGATCTGCCAAGTTTCATCGTGATGATGTCCGGTCCCAATGCGCCGGACGGTGGCGCGTCGCTCTGGGGCAGCGGCTTTTTGCCGACGATTCATCAGGGCGTGACGCTTCGCGCCAAGGGCGATCCGGTGTTGTTTCTTTCCAATCCCGACGGCATGGATGCGGCATTGCGGCGCCAGACTCTCGACACTTTGGAAACGTTGAACCGCCAGCATCTCGGCCGGGTGGGCGATCCCGAAACACTCACCCGCATCGCGCAATACGAGATGGCTTATCGGATGCAAACGAGCATGCCCGAGCTGGTGGACATCGGTAACGAACCCAAACATGTGCTCGAGATGTACGGCACCGAGCCGGGCCAATCCGGATTTGCGACGAACTGTCTGCTGGCGCGGCGGTTGGTCGAGAAAGGCGTGCGGTTTGTGCAATTGTATCACTGGGGCTGGGACAGTCACGGCGACAACAAGGGCAACGATCTGCGCTACGGCATGGTCGATGTTTGTCGCGCGGTGGATCAACCGGCGACGGCGTTGATCAAGGATTTGAAGGCGCGCGGATTGCTCGACGACACGCTCGTGATCTGGGGTGGCGAGTTCGGACGCACGCCGATGAATGAAAAGCGCAACCACGACGGTTGGCTGGGCCGCGATCATCATCCACACGCCTACACGATGTGGATGGCCGGCGGCGGTGTGAAACCTGGATTAACGTGGGGCGCCACCGACGACATCGGTTATCAAGTGGTGGAAAATCCGGTGCACATTTACGATCTTCAGGCGACTATTCTTTATCTGATGGGCCTTGATCACAAGCGACTGACGTACCGTTTCCAGGGGCGTGATTATCGTCTAACTGATGTTCATGGCGAAGTGGTGAGGGGTTTGGTGGCGTAACAAATTTTCCTCGTCCTCGCCGTCGCGCTCGTTCTCGGAACGTCTCTTAATCGACGACGAGATCGAGCAGGAGGACGATTACGATCCTGCTACGGCAGCGTCCGAATCAAATAGAACCAGTTTACCAAAACCGATCCGCCGAAAATCCACCAAACAGGCCAGCGCTGAAGCCGCCAGAGAGTGAGTAGTTCATTGGATTCTGTGGCATCAAGGTCGAGAGTAATTACGTGTCATGCTACGGCGAAGTATCTACTAAATGAACCGTGGTATTCAGGAAGCCCCAATCAGAATGAATACAATGTGCCCAGGCATCTTCGACGCGATCTGCGCTGTCGTAGAACACTTCAGCGTCCCAGCGAAAACCAGCCCTCGATGCAGTTTCGCCACCGAACATGGTCTCAAATCCTTTCAATTCACGAAGATCCACCAACTCGAATCGTCCACCAAGCTGTGCGTGGACTTCCGAGCGGGTCATCCCAATTCGAATCTGAACCCACTCGTTGGGAATCGGAGGTCGCTTGGACTTGAGCCTGTGCAACTGAATCAGCACGGCTGCGGCAACAGCTACCAAACCACCCATGATCACGATCGCGATCACCGTGCGGCGCCGGAATTTCTTGTGTAGATTCACTTGGCAGTGATTGCCAATTTACCCCCCCCGACGAAAGGTTACCTCAACTCCCGAATTAAATAGAACCAGTTTACCAAAACCAATCCGCCGACAATCCACCAAATCGGCCAGCGCGGAAGGCGGGTTTTGAGTCGCGGAAGGATTGGTCGTTCGACGAAATGATCAACCGTCCAAAGCGCAAACCAGCCAACGATCAAAAACGCCGCGATTACGACGAGTGGATTGAACTGAACAGCTGTACCCAATTCCAAGTCAGCCAGCGATCGCATTGCGCGCGTACCGCCGCAGAGCGGGCACGGCAAACTGGTGAGGCGTCGAAAATTGCACGCCGGGAGCGCCACGTTCCATTGCATCGTCAAGCGCGCAACGGCCGCTGCCGCGAGCAATGCCAGCACCCACCAGAGCGGTTCACGCGAAGATCGCTCGACGTCGATCTCACGATCGATCGGGGGTTCATCCAACAACACCGGTTTCACGGCAGCTTGTTGTTCACTTAACTGTTCCACCGGCGCCATCGGTTTAACGTTTCCTCGACTTCTTTTCACCTTGCACCGCTTTGACACTCGTCCCCAACGCCCAGAGCCAGGCGGTCAACCAAAGAGTTATGCCCGCAAATGCCGTTACGAGCCACGGGCCCCAGCGGGAAAGCAGGTCGAACAAATCCTGCGGATCACCCGACGAGTGAAACGCCTGATGAAGGAGTTCGCCAATGTGGGGAATGGCGTAGCCCAAAAACGCCGTCAGACAAAGCACTCCAAGAATCGAAAACCCGAGCTGAAAGTAACCAACCTTGCGCCCGGCCATGAGCGTTCCGAAACCCGGGAGCGCCAACTGGTTCATGATCGCGATCCCCCAGCCACGATCCCGCGCGCGTCCGGATTTTACCGGATCGGCAGGCTTGAGCGGTGGCGGTAGCGGCTTTTCAGGCATTGTTGATGTACGACCTGCAGCATGCGCTTCCGTTCAGTCATGAACCAGAAATTGTTTTGCCGGCCGGCCGCGCTCAGGACTTTTCGTCGCCGAAAATATCCTCGTAGGCGTACATCAAGGCGGCAAACGCAATGGGCGTCGTGAAGAAGACGCCGACGACCGCTAGCATCAATCCGAGCGCCACCAGCAGCGACGCACCCAACGCGAGTGCAAACAGCTCCCACCAACGTTCATGCACGACTTTGCGACTTAGCTCCATCGCTGGCCAGAAATCGATCGAGCGTTCGAAGATAAGTGTGTAAACAAACATCCAGGCGACGGCCAGATAGATGCCGGGCAGCACACAAAGCAACAAACCGGCGGACACGAGAATGAAGACCAACACGCTGGCAAGAAGCAGCGGTACAAAGTTGCGATTGAAGCCGAGAAACAGATCGTTCACCTCGGCTTTTTGTCCTCGAAGGGTTTTCAGGAAAACCACGCTCAAACCGGCAACGAGCACGCCACCCAGTGCCACTCCAATGACGCTTCCGGCCGCCGGCACCGAATGAAGGAGTGATAAGATGATTAACACCAGCGCGGTGGTACCGGTCAAAATTCCAAAGTGCGCGGTATACAAATTCCAAGCCCGCGTGAAACAGGCGCCGACGGAGATGTTGATGCCCTTGCCAATGATTTCGCTGGCGATTTGCTCGGCCTTGGCCGAGTCCAGCAACGGCGGTTGGGGCGGTGTATCCGTTTTGGTCGAGCCGCCGAATTCGTCGGCAAATTCCGGCCAGCCACTCAACGGGCCGAATTCTTTGCCGTCCTCGCGGCGAAGCTTGGTCGCACCATCGGCGCGCCGTTCACGGATCCATTCCCGAATCTGGCTGGCCTCGACGGGGCCATATTCCCGCCCGTCCCCGCCGATCATGAAGAATCGGCTGGAACTTTCAGTCGATTGCCTTGCTTGCGAACGCGGCCCGGATGCAGTGCCATTCTCTCGTTTATTGTCAGCGGTCGATTCGCTTTTCGCTGCATTCGTAGACGCTCCCCCGGGCGATTCCGGCGAGACTTCCGCCGCGACATCGATCGGATGGTCCGGTGAAGCCGCTGGCGAACTCGCGTCTGTGGGTTGCGCGGCGGCCGGAAACGAGTTGGCAAATTCCTCAAACTTCTCGGCTGGCTGCCAAAAATCCGTTCCCTGACGGCGCACCAGTGTGTGACGCGTCACCGCGCCGGCCGTGATGAGCCGCCGGATTTCGTCGGTCGCCACCGGGCCCACGACTTGATGGTTTTGGTCCTGAAAACTGAACATAATTTCACATCGTCCGGCAGCGGGATCATCCCGTCACCGGTTTAACAACACGGCAAGTGACGGCGAAGTTGCAAAGGATTGAACGACGGCGCAATGCACAGATTCGCCGTTGCCCGTTTTCCGCGCGCCACTGTCTTAAAACGGGCGAATAGAAGTCCATTTGCGGAACGCCGGGTGACTGGATTTGAAACCTGCTAAACTTGAAAAACGATAGGCAATCGCGCCGCGGAGTTCCCACTTGGCGGCCTGCATGATTCGTGCTTCGCTGCCCCTTCAAAGCAATTCGAGACCATGACAATTGATCAAGCCATTCCCCGACTCCGCGAGTGTGCCCGCAAAATGAATGAGGCCTATGGCCGGACCGTTTTTGACGAATGGGCGATCGTCAGCCTGTTGCCCGATCGCTCGCGGTTGCTTGATTATTCCGGTCCCCGGCGGGAGGAATTTGCCAGCCAGTTCAACCGTGATTTGGCCGCGCTGCGCAGCTCGCTCCTGAAGGGCACACATCACTTCGGTCATTTCGAGTTTGCCCGCGATGGCGCCGGTTCGGAGTTCGACGCTTTCATGTGCGTCGGCGATGGGCTTTACCTGATGTGCAACAACCTTTACACGACCATGGCGGAGATCGCCAAGGACGACAAATGGTTGGCGGCGCAGGTTCCGTTCGTCGAGTTGAGCGAAAAATTCAGCTCCAGCCCCGTGACCTACACGGCGTGAGTCCGCCGGTTTGTCGATGGCCATCCGGCAATTGCTTTTGTGCCAAAATCACGTTGGCAATCCTTTCCACAGGAAGACGCCGTAGGCCGCCAAGAATAGCCAACCAACCAAACGCGGCAACCGGCCAAAGATCGCGACGAGCACGATGTGAGCGATCAACGCTCCGACCAGCACCAGCATCGATAAATTGAAAATGGCGGGCACGCTCGCGGGTGTGAGCAGGGCGAAGCTCCCAATACAAAGCGGAATGCAAATGTGGCCATCGCCTACTTGTGAGGCGTAGACGACTTCCGATTGTCCACGCCATCCGTAGTAGAGCGCCAGCAATGCATTGGGCAAAACCATCAACCAACCGCTGAGCCATCCGACGTTGCGAGCGCTCACCCAACCCGTTTCGACCGTCTCGAGCCATTTGACCAACGCATCGGTGCTCCAATAAACCGCCGCTGCTCCGGCCAGCAAAATGATCAACTCCGGGTAAATGGACCACGGCAAGGTTTGGTTCTGGCGCACGTTGGACTTCATCACTTCAAACACGTGGAAGCATTGCCAGAATAGAAATAGACCAACCAGCACCAGGCCGTCGCCGAAATTCAATCGGCCGTCGCGCGACAAGGCCCACACGGCGCCCGTGAAGAAAAGCCCCGCCGTCAGCGTAAGCAGCAGTGAAAGGCGATTGATCTTCTCAGTCTGAACGACGGACTTCTTTTGCTTTTTCTTCTTTCTTTCAAAAAGTGCCCTGCCCCAGATCACCGTCGGCAATCCGATCAGCAGCGTGAGGTTCGTCACATTGTTGACCAAGCAGTTGATAAATACCTCGCCGCTGGATCCGTGCTGACGGGCCATGACCCAGACAAACACCAGATTACCCACGCCGGAGCAATACGGCATGATCAAGGTTCCCAAAACCGTGCCTTCGAAGCCCTTTCCCGCGAGCTTCTCCAAACGCCAGATCATCAACGCCGACGCTCCTAGGAAAAGCAGCAACATTACCCAGGGTGTCGCCACCCCAAGCGCTAGATCGTTCTGCGTCTGCGCCAAAATCGGGTCCATCACAGTTGCCGGTCCGCCTTTGCTTCCGCGCACGTGCCAGATTCGGATACGGAAAGTATCCGAAATATCGAGTCGCCGTGTTTCAATGCTTTGAGTTCCTCCCAAGTCGCCGGAACTTCGACCGCGTCACGGCGAGCATGACCCAAAACCAAAAGCGCGTCTGGCGCGAGCAATCTGGGCAGATTGACGTCGTCCAAAACGCGCTGGGCAAAGGATTGCGAGCGCTGCTCGCGGGTCTTCTCGCCGTACGGCGGATCAGCCATGACCAGGTCAAACTTCGCGTTTACGGTAGCCATCTGCTTGAGGGCGTCGAACGCATCCATCGTTCGCACTTGGAGAGCCAAGCCCGCAAATCCCGCCTCGCGCGCATTGTCTCGAATGAATTTTGCGTGCTTCGCCGATTTTTCAATGCACACCGCTTCGCGCGATCCACGACTCAAACACTCGAGACTTAGTGCGCCACTACCCCCGAACAATTCGAGCACCCGCGCAGACACAACGCGATCACCCAAGCTGTTGAAAATTGCCTGCCTTACAAGGTCCGGCGTCGGCCGCACTCCGAGCCCTTTCGGCACCTTTAAAATCCGGCCACCGGCGCTACCGCCAATTATTCGCATAATACAACTTTGTTGTCGTGGTTTTGTATTTGATTGCTGTGTAGACGTACTAATACAACTCGTTGCGCTTCAATTGAATGTGCTTGCTGTGTGCAGTGAAACGCACACCCCTGTGCAGCAGGACGCACAGTTGGTTGTTCGTATTTCACGATTTATAAGTTGTCCCGACACGTGAAAGCGGAATAACCGCAGGCTCTGTTGGCGTTCGAGATGTCTTTTGGTCGCCACCAGCTGGCGGAATTCCAATTCACCAATCCCAAAATCAAAAGAACAAACCATGCGTAATAAGAATTCAGTGAAGCGTGCGTTCACGCTGATCGAGTTGCTGGTAGTGATCGCGATCATCGCGGTGCTGGCCGGCATGCTCCTGCCGGCACTGAGTAAAGCCAAGGCCAAAGGCCAAGGCATCCAGTGCCTCAACAACCTCCGTCAGCTCGGTCTGGCGTGGGTCATGTATGCCGACGATAACCAA
>WGOC01000044.1 GCA_016124235.1 bacterium
GGCGACGACCTGTTTGGTGTCCATGCCCAGCTTGATGATCTTGAGGGCGACGCGGCGCTTGACCGGTTCGCGTTGTTCGGCCGCCCACACGGACCCAAAACCGCCTTCACCCAACTTCTCCAACAGCTTGTAACGGCCGATTTGCATGCCGGCCCCTTCAGTCAAAACCGATTCGTCCAAAAGCGTGGCCACCGATTCCGCCGATTGTTCCGCGGGCAGGAATCCGGAGTTGGCCGCGTTCGCCATCAGCAGGTCTTCGACGCGCCGGCGGAGATGGACGTCATTGCCGCACGCGCCGCTGAGAAAGGCAGCGCGTTCCGCTGGCTCGAATTGCAGGGCGCGATCAAAGAGTTCTTCAGCTTTTTGCGGGTTTGAGTTCATGCCTGAGCACGTTGGTCTAGTAACAGTGGCGTCGTCGTGACATTAAATGGCTCACCGGAGATCTGAATACTACTTACTCAAAACCCACGTCCCGCCGCGAACTCAACCCGTCGCGTCAACCCGGATATGACGATGGCAACAATTCCTTCGATCCGTGCGGTCTTGGCTGCCGCTTGCCCCGGCCAAACGGCACTCTGCCCTCGCCACGCGCCAGTTAAGCAGCTAAGGGGTATCCATCACGTGAGACCAAATGAATGAATCTGGAACAAGTCCCATTGGTGAACTTCTCCTCCGCACGCTGGCGATGCCGGCCGACACCAATCCCCGCGGCGATATCTTTGGCGGCTGGCTCATGTCGCAGATGGATATTGCCGGCGCGATTCTGGCGCAGGAACGGACCAGATGCCGGTGCGTGACAGTGGGGGTCGATGCCTTCAAGTTTCACAAACCGGTCAAGGTGGGAGACATCGTCTGTTGCTATGGCAGGGTGGAGCGTATTGGCACGACCTCCATCACGCTGGCTCTCGAAGTTTGGGTCAAGCCATCGACCCGCGAAGGAGAGGCGGAGTCTGAACGATATCGCGTCACCGAAGCACGGTTCACTTATGTGGCCGTGGATGGTGCGGGCAGGAAACTCGTGATCCCGACCTCTGCCCGCATCTCAGAATAAGAAGTTCCTTTTCTGATTCGCCTTCTCAAGCGGACTTCAATTCGCACAGCAGCCAGGCTCGGGCATAGGCCCAATGGCGTTTCGCGGTGGCCAACGAAATACCTTGAGCTGCCGCGGCCTCTGCCAAGCCAAGCCCGGCGAAGTAACGAAGCTTGATCAGGTCGGCTTTGTCAGGAGATTCGAGGGCGAACTTTTCCAGGGCATCATTCAACCGGAGCAGGGTTTCGTCGTCTGTGTTCACGGCGATGTCCACCGAGTCGAGATTCACGCGTTGTAGCCCGGCTCCGTGCCGTTCGCGGTTCCGTTTGCGTGCGCGGTCGATGAGAATCCGGCGCATCGCCTCGGCTGCCGCGCCAAAGAAATGTCCGCGACCATTCCATTGCTGCTGATTTGTCCCGGCGATTTTCAGCCACGCTTCGTGGACGAGCGCCGTGGGCTGCAAGGTCTGGCCGTCCGCCTCATTGGCCAAACGAGCCGCCGCCAGCCGGCGCAATTCATCATAGACCAACGGCAACAGTTCATCGGCGGCCTTGCGGTCGCCTCGTTCCACGGCGTGAAGTAACCGGGTCACATCGTCGGGCACGATGCAAAAAATAGAATTCTCCACGAAAAAGGCGAGTGGGAAACCCGAGCCCGTCGCCAGTCAAGCATTTGGCCATTTCTTGCCAATCTTTTGTCGAGCTGAGAATTGGCGTTGCCGCGGCAATTGCGGCCGGTCAAGCTTGGGAAATCGAACCCCGACTCATCATGCCGACCAACATGAAAACCACCTTTCGTTCTCAATTCCTGCAGCTGACTTTTGCTGCCGCGATTTTGTGTTTTTGTCCCCAAGGGCGCTCGGCGGACGTGCCCGACGGTGTATGGGTTCGCGACGGCTACGCTTTGTCGGTCGCTGTCGATGGCATCAAAACGCCGCGATTCCTCGCTCTTGGGCCGGACGGCACTTTGTTCGTCAGTGTGCCGGGGCAGGGCAAGATCATTGCGTGTAAGGACACCGACGGTGACGGTGTCTACGAAACGCAGACCACATTTGTCGAAGGCAAGAATCCCGATAGCATTTTACAGGGCGTGCAATGGCACGATGGCTGGCTCTGGTTTGCTCAATTGAATTCCGTTTCAAAGGCCCGGGATACGAACGGCGACGGCAAGGCGGATGAGGAAGCCGAGGTGTTGGGTGCCGATAAACTGCCGACAGGAAAACGCGGTGGCCACATGTGGCGGGCTTTGCTCATTCACAACGGCCGCATCTACACATTCGTGGGGGACGAGACCAACGCCACGGACGAACCGATTGATGCAACGGAGCGCAAAAAGATCTGGAGCTTTGCGCTCGATGGTTCGGACAAAAAGGAATTCGCCTCGGGCATCCGCAATTCGGAAAAATTGGTGGTGCGTCCCGGTACGGATGAGATTTGGGGACTCGACCACGACATCGACATGTTCGCGTGGAAGATGGAGGGCGACCGCAAACACGGTCAGCCGATCACCGATCACAATCCGCCGGCGGAATTAAATCATTACATGGAAGGCCACTTTTACGGACACCCGTGGATCGTCGGCAAGAATCAGCCTAATTTGAACTTCCTCGATAATCCCAAGCTCATTGAATACGCGCAGATGACCACGATCCCAGAGTGGTTGTTGCCCGCGCATTGCTCGGCGAATTCGCTGACGTTTTACACCGGTGACAAAATTCCCAACGCGCAGGGTGATTTGTTCGTGGCGCAAAAAGGCGGCTGGAATGCCACCGCCAAGGTGGGTTATTGCCTGTCGCGCATTCTGTTTGAAAACGGGCATCCGTACGGTGAGCTGAAGATGGTGAATTTTCTGAAGGACGGCACCGAAATGCTGGGTCGGCCGACCGATTGCACCGAGGCGCCGGACGGTTCGATCCTTTTCAGCGACGACACCGGCAGCAAAGTCTACCGGCTGAAGTACGTCGGGAAATGACGACTAATCGGATGTCCATTGCAACGTTCGTGTTGCGCTTGAACACACCATTTCCCACTTGAGTCCGGGCGGGTTTTCGCGTCTAACCGGGCATGCCCGACTGGCTCGCTGTCATCATTTTGGGGATCATTGAAGGGATCACCGAATTCATACCGGTTTCTTCCACCGGTCACCAGAAAATGCATGGGCGGGAGAATGAAGATTCGATCGTTGGTTGGAAACAGTGCGGATTGAACTCTGAACTGGTCTTTTCCAGGGTCTGGGACAGAGCTTTAGGAACAGGTGCCAATGAATAGCCATCACCGATTTTTGCTGGTCGCATCTTTGACTGCCACCCTGGCCTCGACCGGTTGTCG
The DNA here is from genome assembly GCA_016124235.1 of bacterium. Taxonomy (GTDB): domain Bacteria; phylum Verrucomicrobiota; class Verrucomicrobiia; order Limisphaerales; family RI-55; genus RI-55. The sequence continues at coordinate 3,358 of WGOC01000044.1, forward strand.
CAAATCTGGAGATATTCCTTCCGATGGTGATCCGTTCGAAAAAGCGGCACAAGCGCTCGAAATCTATCTCGGTACAAATGCCTTGGACGCTGAGGCGGCCATGCTGGACCTCGAAAAATTCATCAAGCAATGCGAGAAATCCGGTAATCGGGATATGCCTTATGCGGAATACTATGCGTCAACCTACAGCAGACTTTATCGCGTACAACGCGCATTGGGAAAAACGAATGATGCGAACCAGAATTATCAAAGGGCGTTGGAGTATTGGCAGAAAGAGGATGAGAGACGAGGGCTGCCGAAGCGCAGCAAGGACGAGTTAGGCGACCAGATTGAAGGCAAGGGCGGCTATTGGGTTTCCCCGCAATGGGAAAAGGCCAAATGATGTTAGTACGGGCAGCGTGCCTGGATAGCGGTTTATGTGAGTAAATTTGGAAGAGAATAGTGTGTCGTGATCTCACCAGATGATCAATTGAAAGGAATACTCGCGCTCGAATGGCTTGAGGCTGAGCAACGCAAGCGCGTTGTCGATCGTCGCAGCGATGTTGTGTACTACATCGCGTTTGGAGCCGCCGTCTATGTCGCCATGTTGAATGGCTTGGGTGTCTCCAGCTTTGGACTTTGGCAATCTGGGCCCGACAGGCATTGGGGTGACCGCTCCTGCCTTTTTGCTTTGTGGCTTATGCTGGATGGGATGCTGATTTCTTTGATGGGTAAATTCCGAGTCATTCAATCACAGCTATTTCTAGATCCCAAACCCATGAATTGGATCCCGTTGTTGATCGGAATTACAGGTACGGTAATGCTCGCATTGACGATTCGAGAATGGCTGATCAGGCCGTTTTCGGGTGAAACCCTAAATTGGCAGGACGCGTGGAGGTTCGGCCTCGCCTTCGCTCTTCTGGCGTGGGCGTACATTTTTCGTCGTTGAATCTACTTGCACTGCGTCGAGCCTTCGCTGCCTTAGTGAATTCGCCACGGCCATTTCCCACTTGAGTCCGGGCGGGTTTTCGCGTCTAACCGGGCATGCCCGACTGGCTCGCTGTCATCATTTTGGGGATCATTGAAGGGATCACCGAATTCATACCTGTTTCTTCGACCGGCCACCTCCTGCTCGCGGAGCGTTGGCTGCCACATCAGACCGATCTGTTCAACATCGTCATCCAAAGCGGTGCCGTGCTCGCGGTGCTACCGCTCTTCCCGGAACGGATGAAGCAATTCATTTTCAAGCTCCACGAACCGGCCACGCGCGATTATCTGCTGAAGATCTTTGTGGCGTTTGCCATCACCGGCGTGGGCGGCCTGATTCTCGACAAGAAAGGCTTCAAGCTCCCCGAGGAAGCGATGCCCATCGCGATCGCCTTGCTGGTCGGCGGCGTTCTTTTCGTGGCCATCGAGTGGTGGCTCAAGGACAAAAAACTGAGCACCGAGGTCACCTGGGCGGTGGTGTTGGCCGTTGGCTTTGGCCAGCTTCTCGCGGCCATTTTCCCCGGTACCAGCCGGTCCGGGTCCACGATCCTGCTGGCCTTGTTACTCGGGCTGAATCGTTCTGTGGCCACCGAGTTTTCTTTCCTTGTCGGCATTCCCACGATGATGGCCGCGGGCGGTTGGAAGATTCTGAAGGCATTTCGCCATCCCGATCCGGTAGCGCCGCCGGAGCATTGGGGCATGGTCATTTTGGCAACCGTTGTCGCTGCGGTGGTGTCGTTCATCGCCGTGAAATGGTTGTTGCGCTACGTCCAGACGCACACGTTCACGGCTTTTGGTTGGTATCGAATCGTCCTGGGTGCGGGGTTGCTCGTCCTCGCGCTTTTGTGACGGATGGTGGATCGAGGGAGGATTCGAGCCACGGCGCGCTCGGAGAGCCCGCCCCACTTCCCGGATATCAACGCCGGAGGATGACGCGAACCAAATCCCGCGCGGCGGGGATGCGGAGCCAAAGTCCGAGCCCGAAATAAACGGCGCTGGCAGAAATCGCCGGCACAAAAACTTCGCCCAAACAACGCAGTTTGGTGGCGTGCCCGAAGTGCGGCGTCCACCAATGAACGAGCAGCCAGGCAATCACGGCCGCGATCAGCAACGCACCGGCAATGGATGCGAATTGAGCACGGAGTTCTCCCCATTCGAGTTTGCCGATTTTTTTGCGTAGCGCAAAGGTGAGCAGGCCGGCGTTGAGCGTGGCGGTAATGGAATTTGCCAGGCCAAGACCGAGGTCCTTGAGCGGATAGATCAGTGCGAGAGAAATCAGCACATTGAGCAACAGACAGACGATGCTAATCTGCATCGGTGTTTTCGTGTCGCCCGTCGCGTAAAACGCGCGCGCCAAAATATTCACCATCGAAAAAGCCACGAGACCCGGCGCTAAACCAAGCACGGCCTGCGATGAATTCAACGTGCTTAACTCGGTGAATTTTCCGTTCTGGAACAGCAGGCGCACGATGGGGGCGGCCAACACGCCGAGAAGTACCGCGGCGAGACCATTGACAAAGATGAGGTTGCTGATGCCCTCGCGGAGAGTTGAGCGGAATTCGGGAAAGTTCTTCTGGCTGGCAAATTGAGTCAGTGTCGGCAGGAGAAATGTTGCGAGGGCAATTCCAAACACACCCTGTGGCAGTTCCATGAGCCGGACGCCGTAGCTAAACGAAGACAGGATGCCCTCGCCATGCCATTTTGCGATGCCTTGCGTGAGGAAGATGTTCACCTGAAACGCGGCGACGCCCAAGGTGCCCGGGATCATTCTTTCGACGACGATGCGGACGGTTTCGTTTCCAAACGGCGAGCGCCAATGCCAGCGGAAACCTTCTTTGTGAAGCGTTGGCCATTGAAAGAGCATTTGTGCGATCCCGGCGACGAGCACTCCGATGGCGAGGCCGAACACCTTCGTCTTGAGTTCGGTGCCCATGTTGGGGGCAACCCACAACGTGAAGGAGATCATCACGACGTTGAGCATCGTGGCGCCCATCGCCGGGATGAAGAAATGGCCGCGCGAATTGAGCATCCCCATGAACACAGCCGCGATGCAGACGAGCAACATGTAGGGGAACATGAACCGCATCAGCTCGAAGGTGAGGCGGCGCGATTCGTTGGGATTGCCCACCGCGAGGTAAACGGAAAGCCCCAGCATCGCGAGCCCGATGATCACGCTGGCGGCGATGACGAGCCCGGACAAAACGGCGTTGGCGGCGAGCCACATTTCGCGTTCACCTTCCTTGATTTCCTTTTCCTTGAAGATCGGTACGAACGCCGCCGTGAGCGCGCCCTCACCCAGCAGGCGGCGAAAGAGATTGGGCACCATGAACGCAAAGATGAAGGCGTCCGCGACCCAGCCGGTGCCCATGAAGCGCGCGTAGACGATTTCCCGCACCATGCCGAGCAGGCGGCTGAGCATGGTGGCGGCGCTCATTGCGCCGGAGGATTTCAACATCTTTGACATCGGACGGGCGGGAGGTTCGGGAGTCCCGCCGCAAACTGCAAGGGGGAAGGAGTGAAAGCGGCGGGCGGCATCGACCACGCCCGGAGAGCAAAATACGGTCAGTTATTTGGACTGAAGTTTCCGAAACGCGGTTCCGATATTCCAAGGGAAGACTGGTTGAGCGCAACCTTTGAGCTGAGTGATCCATGAGCCGACCCACTATTCCACCGACCGGCCGCGAGGTCGTTTTTGACGAAAGCGAAATCATCGTCAGCAAGACCGATCTGCGCGGCATCATCCTATACGCCAACGATGTGTTTCAACGAGTCGCCGGCTACACGGAGGCTGAATTGCTCGGTCAACCGCACAACGTCATCCGGCATCCGGACATGCCGCGGTGCGTGTTTAAGCTGCTGTGGGACACGATCGAGGCCGGGGAAGAGATTTTCGCCTATGTGATCAACCAGGCCAAGAACGGCGATCACTACTGGGTTTATGCTCACGTGACGCCGAGTTACGACGAATCCGGTCAGCACGTCGGTTATCATTCAAACCGGCGGGTGCCCAACGCCGATGCATTGCCCAAGGTGAAAGCGCTGTATGCGCAATTGCTGGCGGAAGAAAAGCGCCACGCCAACGCCCAACAGGGCATGGACGCCGCTTTCCAGATGCTTTGCAACCAGTTGAAAAGCGCCAACGTGGATTACGGCCAGTTTGTTTTCAGCCTTTCGGAACACACGCGCCTTGCCACTTCTGTATGATGAACGCACCAACTTCAAACTCATCTCTTCCATCCGAAACGCCCCATCTGACGGTGCTTCCGGACGCGCACACAAATGAACTGGCCCGTATCGCCGATATTTGTGAACGGGCGGCGCGGGGCGATCTCGAGGCGCGCATCACGGGTGCGTCCGAGGATCCGGAATTTGGCCGGCTGTGCCGGGCGATCAATCACATGCTCGACATGGCCGATTCATTTGTGCGGGAGGCCGCCGCCGCCATGGCAGAATGCGCCCACGACCGCTTTCATCGACCGATACTTTTGCGCGGCTTGAAAGGCGCCTACGCCCAGAGTTCGCGCATCATCAATCGCGCGGGCGTCAAGATGATGGAGAGTGCGGAGCATCTGGAATTCACGAATCGGCTGGCTGGCGAAACGGCTGCCAACGTCAACATGATTGCCGCCGCCTGCGAAGAATTGACCTCCACGAGCGCGGAGATTTCTCGTCAGGCCAAACATTCCGCCGAACTGACCGGTGCCGCCGTCAAGCAGGGCACCGATGCCGCCGATTCCGTTGGCGGACTCAGTGCCACCGCGCGCCGGATTGATGACATCGTGGGATTGATCAACAAGATTGCCGACCAGACCAATCTGCTCGCGCTCAATGCCACGATCGAAGCGGCCCGGGCGGGGGAACACGGGCGTGGCTTTGCGGTGGTTGCCAACGAGGTGAAGGACTTGTCCCGCAGTTGCGCGCGCGCCACGAGCGAAATCAGCGAGCAAGTCGAGAACATGCACACGACGGTCAAGCAGGTCAGCGGCTTCATTGATGGGGTGAACAAGACGATCAATGAGATCAACGAAGGCGCGGGGACCATTGCCCATTCGGTGACCGAACAGGTCCAAGCGACCGAGGACATCAGCCGCAATCTCGCCGAGGCTTCACAGAACACGTCCCAGATTTCGGCGCGAATCGCGAATGCGGGCAAAAACGGGCAGGCAGATTGATGCCGAATCGGGGCGGGTTCGCGTTACCGGACGCCGCGCCGGATCGCTCGATCGAATAACCTCCCACAGGTAGCAAGAAATTGCTCGCCGTCGTGTGGTGGTGTCGGCAAGGTAGGCGCAATCACCCGATCAACCGGAGAACCGGACCATGCCCGTACACCAGATCAAAATCTTCAAAGGGCTCGAAGACGACACGACGACCATCGAGCACGACGTCAACAATTGGCTGGCCGAAAACAAGGTCAAGGTCATCCAGATCATCGGCAACGTGGCCCCGCAAACCCTGGCTGCGGAGGCCGTGAAGAACACGCTCTCCCGCACCAATCATCCGCCGTCGGATGTGATGTTGGTATTGCTCTACGAAAAGGCCTGAATGGGCGCCACTTGGGCGTAACCTGGTCGACGTCGAGTCGTCCATCACTGGATGCGCCGTTCCGTTTTCGCCGTCATTCCGTCCTTCGCGTCTCCGCCGATGAAATTGCTTTTGACCCTTGGTTTCGCATCGACTCTCGCAATGGCGTCGTCGCCGGCGCAGGAGTGGACGCGCTTTCGCGGGCCCAACGGTACGGGAATCAGCGACGCCAAGACGGTACCGGTCGCGTGGACGGAAAAAGATTACAACTGGAAAGTCGAACTGCCCGCCGGTGGTAACGCGTCGCCGGTCTTGTGGGAGCATAAAATTTTTCTCCCGGTGGCCGATGAGTCCCAGTTTTCGGTGGTCTGCATTGACGACCGCGACGGTCATCAAATCTGGAAACGGGATTACCCGCACGCCTACTACCATCTTCACAAATTCAATTCCTTCGCCTCCGGTTCGTGCGCCGTCGATGAAGACCGCGTTTATTTCACCCGCCAGGACGGCCGGGAAATGTTTTTGTGCGCGCTGACGCAGGCGGGTGAACCCGTGTGGCAGGTTTCCCTGGGTGAATTCGAGGCCCAACACGGCGGGGGACAATCACCAATCGTTTACCAGGATCTGGTCGTCGTGCCAAACGACGAAGACCTCGCCGGTGAGATTCTGGCGGTCGATCGCAAGACCGGCAAGAAGCGCTGGTCGATCCCGCGGCATCCCGGCACGGCCGATTATGCGGTGCCCTGTGTTTTTACACAGGCAGGCAAACCGCCGTTGCTCATTTTCAATTCCCACGACGACGGCGTGAGTGCCGTTGATCCACTGACCGGCCGGGTTGCCTGGTCGACGGCGGATGATTTGCTCAAGCTTCGTTGCGTCAGTTCGCCGTTTGTGGCGGCGGGCATGACGTTCGCGACGTGCGGCGTGGCCGGTGGCGGAAATTACGTGGTGGCCGTGCAACCGCCGACGGACGGTTCCACGAAAGCGGAGATGCAATACGCCATTCGCAAGGCGGCGCCCTACGTGCCCACGCCCATCGCCTATAACGGTCGTTTGTTTCTTTGGGGCGACGGCGGCATCGTGACATGTGCTGACGCCACCACCGGAAAAACAAAATGGCAGGAACGCGTTGGCGGCAATTACTTCAGCTCGCCTGTTTGTGTGGATGGAAAGATTTACGGCACGTCGGACTCGGGCGATGTCGTGGTGATCGCCGCCGGCGACGAATTCAAGGTGCTCGCCCGAAATGATCTCGGCGAGTTAACTCGCGCCACACCGGCGGTCGCCAACGGCCGCATCGTTTTCCGGACGTGGGAGCACCTCATCAGGATCGGCGGTAAAGATTCGGCAACGGTCAACTGATGCTTGGCCTCGATCCAGACAGCGTGATCAACCGGATCAAGGAATCCGGCAACCCAGTCGTGCTGCCCGACCGGCGGCAAAGCGTCATGGTTGGCGCCCTGGGGTTTGCCGTGGTTAGCCTGGTCGTGTTCGGTCTCTGGGCCATTGCCGGCCGCTGGTTGACGGATCGGTTGGGGACGCTCCCGTTTTATTTGATCCTCGCGGCTGGGTTCATGGCCGGTGGACCGGCGGCGTTTGGTCCCATCCTGATCGGCCAGAACCTGCGGCGTTTCTACTTCCTCTTTCTGGGCTCCTTCCTCGGATACGCGGCCATCTGGATTGGTTGTTGGATGAAATGGGGGCAACTCGGCGAATGGTTGGCAACGATCCTCGGCCCCGGATTGATGGCCACGTTGTTTGTGAATGCTTTTGGCGCGCAAAAGAGAATTCTGCTTTGTGCGGGTGGCTTGGTGATAGGGCACACCGCGGGTTATTTCCTGGGTTCACTGCTCTTCGCGTGGGAGCTGTTGCACAACCGTTTTGGAATGGAGGTCTGGGGGCTTTTTTACGGCGCCGGCTTCGGGGCCGGCATCGGCCTGGCGTTGAGCGAATGTCAGGCAGCGACGCGAGCTCGGTTGCTGGCGATGAGTGCAAAATCGTCCGCAACACAACCCGCCGCGGGCGAGGACCTGGAAGATTAGCGCGCACGGAATTGCGAGTGCGGTAAACTCGGCTTTCGTTTCGTCGCCGGATGACAAATTGCATTCCGGAATTGCCGATCAGGGAGGTTGGCCGTTCAATTGGTCGCGGCTTTTGTAAAGCCGTTGAACATCGGGCATCGAAAAATCGTGAGCGAAGAACGCAGCAACCAACCAACCATCTACTTCAAACGCGGAGGATTCTCCTCCCGCGATCGTCGTCCCGTTCGTTTGTGGCCCTTGTTGTTGATCCTCGTCGGGGATGCGGCGTTCCTCGGTTGGACGTGGTATTTGCGCGACGTGCAACGACAGGATCGGATTCTGGCGACGATGGTATCGTCCATTATCGTGGTTTTCCTTGCCTTGGTCTGGTTCCTCTTTTTGTCCCGCTTGCGTTGGAAAACACGACTTTTAGGCGGCGGTGCCTTGGTCTGCCTCGTCGCGGTTTTGGCGTCGTCCGTAAAGTTTCGCAGCTTCACCGGCGATCTCGTGCCGATCTTTGACTGGCGATGGTCGGAGGCGATGCGGGAAATTCACCCGGAAACCCCGACCGTCAATACCAACCTCGTGGCCGCTGAGTCGCAGTTTGTCATTCATGACTTCGCGCAGTTTCTGGGGCCAAACCGTAATGCGACGATCGACGGCATAACGTTGGCCCGCGATTGGAAAGCTAAACCTCCACGATTGCTCTGGCGGCGGCCGATGAATCCGGCGTGGGCTGGCTTCGCCGTTTCCGGCACCAACGCCGTGACGCTCGAACAAGGCGGGCCCGAGGAGGCGGTGACTTGTTACAACCTGTTGGATGGTTCGCCGCTTTGGAAACATTCGTACGTCGCGCGATACGATACGCCGGTCGGTGGTCTCGGTCCGCGCACCGTGCCGCTAATCGTGTCGAACCGTGTTTACGCGGTTGGCGCCACCGGTTTTCTCAGTTGTCTGGACTTGGCGACCGGCAATCGCATTTGGGATGAGAATGTTTTGGTGGTGAATCACGCCAATGTCCCGGCATGGGGCTTCGCGTGTTCACCCTTGTTTGTTGACGGTAGGATCGTGGTCAATCCCGGCGGACCGGATGGGCATTCACTTGTCGCTTATGATGCGGTCACGGGAAAGCAGGTCTGGGCGGGCGGCGACGCTCCGGCGAGCTACAGTTCGCCGGTCGTGGCGGAACTGGCCGGCGTTCGGCAAATCCTGATGTTCGACCAGCCGCGCATATGCAGCCACGACGTGGAGACCGGCAAGGTTCTTTGGGAATATCCGTGGGGTCACGGTCAGCCACAAGTGGCGGTGCCGATCATCGCGAGTGAGGATTCGGTGATGTTTTCCAGCGGTTACGGTGTGGGAGCTGAATTGCTAAAAGTAAAACACGATGCTGCCGGCGTCTGGACGGTGGACCAAGTCTGGCGCTCGATCCGGATGAAAGCCAAGTTCGCCAACATGGTGAAACGGGACGGATTTGTTTACGGCCTGGATGACGGCATGCTCGCCTGCATTGATCTCAAGGATGGCAGTCAGCGTTGGAAGGAAGGCCGCTACGGTCATGGCCAGATGTTGCTCGTTGGCGATCTGCTGCTCGTGACGGCGGAAGATGGCGAGATCATCCTCTTAGCTCCCACGCCGGAAGCGCCAAACGAACTTTCCCGGCTCACAGCGTTCGATCACAAACAATGGAATCCACCAGCATTGGCGGGGCAGTTGTTGGTGGTGCGCACGGATCGCGAAGCCGCCTGTTATGTCCTTCCGCTGGCCGGCAAATCGCAATCGGAAACCAATGTGGTCGATTCAGCAAAGGAGACTCAACCCTGACGCTTGTGTCGTCCGCGCCCATCAAATACTTCAACCGTTACACCGGTTCCGTCGAAAGCGAAGCGGTTTACGGCGAGAATTTCGTGCGATGGACCTACGACCGGCCGCTTGGTCGATTGGCGCTTCATCTGTTCGCCAAGCGCGCGCTGTTTTCCAAATGGTATGGCTGGCGCATGAAACGTCCCGCCAGCCGCGCGAAGATCGATCCTTTCATCGATCGGTATGACATTGACCCGAACGAACTGGCTGACGATCCAGCGACGTTTACGTGCTTCAATGATTTCTTTATCCGCCGATTGAAACCGGATGCGCGGCCGATTGATTCCGATGAACACGCCGTCGTTTTTCCGGCGGACGGGCGGCATCTTGGCTTTCCCGATGTCTCCAAAGCCAGGGGCTTCTTCGTGAAAGGGCAGGAGTTTGATTTGGATATGCTGCTCATGGACGCCGAGCTGGCAAATCCGTACCGCGAGGGTGCGCTGGTCCTATCGCGCCTTTGCCCTGTGGATTATCACCGATTTCACTTTCCGGTCGGTGGCATTCCCTCGCGTTCGCGGTTGATCAAAGGGCCGCTGTTTTCGGTCAGTCCGATCGCGTTGCGACGAAAGCTCTCCTACCTCTGGTCAAACAAGCGGATGATCACGCGACTGGAAACGGAGCAATTTGGGAACGTTATCCTGATCGAAGTGGGCGCCACCTGCGTGGGGAGCATCCGCCAATCGTTTGAATTTGCCCGACCCGCTTTGAAAGGTACTGAAAAGGGATGGTTTGAGTTTGGCGGTTCGTCGACGATCACTCTGTTTGAAAAAGGCCGGATCAAACTGGCCGACGATCTGGTCGAACAATCAAGCCAATGCCGCGAACTGTACGCGAAGATGGGCGACCGAATGGGCGTGGCCGTTTGAGATTTCCTTCCTGCGGTTTTGCACGGATTGAATGATGATCTGGCGCGGGTTTTGGGGGGAACGCTTTGGGTCCGACCGTCTTCGCAAAGCCTGAATTGAAATTCTGCGAAGGCGTCTCATAATTCGATCATTCCTATGCGACGCATCTTCTGCTCTCTCGTTGTCCTGTTTACCGCTGTTGGTTCGTCGTTTGCGGCGGACGACTATCAACTCGGTCCCGATTCGCAAATCCAACCCGGCGTCCCGCAGGGCCAGATCAAAGGCCCTTTCAAATGGAACCAGAGCCAGATTTTTCCAGGGACGGAACGCGAATACTGGATCTATGTCCCGGCCCAATATGATGCCGCCAAACCGGCGTGCGTGATGGTCTTTCAGGATGGCGGTGGCTTCGTGGACCGCAAGGGCGGTTGGCGCGTGCCCGTGGTGTTTGACAACTTGATCGCCCGCAAGGAAATGCCCGTGACGATTGGCATTTTCATTAATCCCGGTGTCGTCCCGGCACCCAATCCAAATGCCGAGGCACGATACAATCGCAGTTTCGAGTACGACGCGTTGGGCGATCGCTACGCCCGTTTTCTGATTGAGGAAATCCTACCTGAAGTCGCGAAGAGCTATAACTTGAGCAAAGATCCAAACGACTACGCGATTGGTGGCGCCAGTTCCGGTGCGATTTGCGCATTCAATGTTGCTTGGGAACGACCCGATGCATTTCGTCGGGTGTTTAGTTGCGTCGGCACGTTCGTCGGTTTGCGTGGCGGCAACGAATTTCCGGTTCTGGTTCGTAAGATGGAAGCCAAGCCGATCCGAGTCTTTTTGCAGGACGGCAGCAACGACTTGAACATTTACGCTGGCAGTTGGTGGGTGGCCGCACAGGACATGCTCTCCGCATTGACCTGGGCAGGTTACGACGTCAACCACGCGTGGGGCGACGGCGGACACAATGGCAAACACGGCGCGGCCGTTTTGCCGGATGCGTTGCGCTGGCTCTGGCGCGATTATCCCAAACCGATCGAAGTGGGGACATCGGGCGCGAAGCGTCGCATGGACACGCTGATCCCGGGAGAAAACTGGCAGCTTGTCAGCGAAGGTCATCAATTCACTGAAGGCCCGGCGGTGAACGAAAAGGGCGAGGTCTTTTTCAGCGATCTGCGCGAAAGCAAAATCTTCAAGATCGGACTCGACGGCAAGGTCACGCTGTTCGCCAGCGACACGGGCGAGGCTAATGGTTTGACCTTTGGTGTAGATGGCCGGCTTTACGCCTGTGCGAATGGAAGTAAACAAATTGTCGCTTACGACATGGACGGTGACCGTGAAGTGATCATTGAAGACGTAAACAGCAACGACTGCCTGGCGACACAGGACGGCGGCTATTTCACAGACCCCACGAACAAACGAGTTTACTTCGTCAATGCCGCCGGCGAGGCGCGCGTGGTCGACGAGGGTATCGCGTTTCCAAACGGCATCGCGTTGTCGCCGGATCGCACGCTGCTTTACGTGGCGGATACTCGAGGCGGTTTTGTGTATTCGTTCCAGGCGCAGCCGGATGGTTCGCTGAAATACAAACAGGAATTCTTTCACCTCCACGTTCCCTACGGCGCGACGGACAGCGGTGCGGACGGGATGACCGTGGACACAGAAGGACACTTGTATGTCGCCACGCGGATGGGTGTGCAAGTGTGCGATCAACCCGGTCGGGTCAACTTGATCATTTCAAAGCCGCAAAACGCATGGCTCTCAAATGTTGTGTTTGGTGGTCCAAAACTCGACGAGCTCTACGCCACGTGTGGTGACAAAGTGTTTAAACGGCGCATCAATGCGAAGGGCGTAATTTCCTGGCAGGACCCGATCAAGCCGCCAAAACCGGGATTGTGAACCCGCGGGCGCCGACCGGTCCGCAGTCTGCTTCCGTTTGCCGCCAAAAGTCGTCTTTGGGTGCGGGTTCCCAAATCCGCTGTTTGACTGAACAAAACCACTGGGATTGCGAGTCAAACGTGGCTGACGCAGCTCCCGACGAGCAACAAATGAACAGGCGCCTATGAAATCTGAGCAATACTTGCGCGACCATTCGCCGCGACTCGACGACCTTTGTTTGTCGCGTCGGCAGTTTCTTCAACGAGCCGGCATGGGATTCGGTGCGATTGGACTGGCCGGCCTGCTGTCTCGCGGTTCGGCTTTTGGAGAGACACCCGGCACCGTGATCCGTCCGCAGTTTCCATCCAAGGCCACCCGGATCATTCACATTTTCGCGCAAGGCGGTCCGAGCCACGTCGATACCTGGGACCCCAAACCATTGCTCAACGAACGCGACGGTCAGGAACTGCCCGATCTCAAGGGCGTGGCGATGGGTTCGAGTTTCAAGTTCAGCAAACACAGCCGTTCGGGCATTGAGGTGAGCGACGCTTTTCCGGAGCTGGCGAAGCACGTGGATGACATGACGGTGATTCGCTCAATGTATACCGACATTCCCGCGCACGACGTGGCAACTGTGTTTATGAACACCGGGTCGTTGCGCATGGCCAAGCCCAGTCTCGGCGCGTGGACGCTCTATGGTCTGGGCAGCGAAAATGAAAACGTGCCGGGTTTCATCTCGTTGCGGACGGGCGGCAATCCGCCTGGTGGCGTGCTGAACTGGGGCTCCGCGTTTCTACCGGGTAATTTTCAAGCGACCTCGATTAATACGCGCGCGAATTCGGTCGACCAAATGATTCAGAACATTCGCAATCATTCGCTCGATCGTGGCGAGCAGCGCCGGCAGCTGGACCTTGTGCAAAAGCTCAATGCGATGCAGCAAAAGAACCTGCAGGAAGACCCGCAGATGGAGGCGCGAATCAAATCGTTCGAAATGGCTTATCGAATGCAGATGGAAGCGACCGATGCGTTTGATGTGAGCAAGGAGCCGCAGAACATTCGCGAACTTTACGGCGATTCGCCGCAGGGCAAACAAATGTTGATCGCGCGCCGATTGATCGAACGCGGTGTGCGGTTCGTGCAGGTATGGGCCAGCGGCTGGGATCATCACGAGGACATTGCCAACAAACTTGCGGTAAGTGCGAAGCAGGTGGATGGACCGGCGGCGGCGTTGCTGACAGATTTGAAACAACGCGGGCTGCTCGACAACACGCTGGTGATCTGGGGCGGTGAATTCGGCCGAACGGTTACTCGCGATCGCAACGGCAATGACGATCCGGGACGCGATCACAATAACCACGCATTCTCAATCTGGCTGGCCGGCGGCGGCGTGAAGGGTGGCACGGTTTACGGAGCATCTGACGAATTTGGCGCGCGCGCGGTTGAAAACAAAGTTCACGTTCACGATTTGCACGCGACGGTGCTGCGGCTGTTGGGATTTGATCACACCAAGCTGACCTATCGCTATAACGGACGCGATTTCCGGTTGACCGACAACTACGGAAAAGTCGTCGATGGAATTTTGGCCTGAGTTTTTTGAGATGAATGCTGTCGAAAATCGCCAAGCGCAGGTCCGGCGGGCAGTTCTGTCAAAAGTGATTCGCATGGTTCGTTTTCAAAAAGGTGGAACCGGCACTCCGTGCCGGCCGCGGCGCGTGCGAAGCGCACGCCCCACTTACGCCATCGAGTCCAGGTTTCTTTTGGTGAGATGCCGTTCACTCTTGGTTTTAACCGCAGCGATTTTCTTTACGCTGTCCGTCACATCTCGCGCTGCCAAACTTTCGCGTGCGGAATCGGATTTCTTTGAAACGAAGATTCGTCCGCTGTTTGCTGACAATTGTTACAAGTGCCACAGCCAGTCCGGCGGCAAGGTGAAAGGCGGACTCGAACTCGACTGGAAAGGTGGTTGGCAAAAAGGCGGCGATTCCGGTGAAGCGGTGATCAAGCCTGGCGATCCTGCGAACAGCCTGCTGATCAAGGCGATTCATTACACCGATCCGGACCTGCAGATGCCGCCCAAGAACCAGAAGCTGACCGACGAACAAATTGCCGCGTTGGAAAGCTGGGTGAAAATGGGCGCTCCGGATCCGCGCACTGAACAACCATCCGAGACGCCAAAAGTAACGGCACCGAGCGGTAAAGATCACTGGTCGTTCGAGTCGCTGAAAAACCCTACACCACCGCAGGTGAAGGACTCGGCCTGGATACACAACGATATCGACCGGTTTGTCCTCGCGAAGTTGGAAGCCAACGGTATTCATCCCAATCCGGTCGCCGACAAACGCACGCTTATCCGGCGCGCGTATTACGATTTGATCGGTCTGCCGCCCACTCCGGAGCAAGTGGACGCGTTTCTGGCGGATGGATCGACCAATGCATTTGAAAGTGTGGTGGATCAGCTGCTCGCGTCACCGCATTACGGCGAACGCTGGGGCCGACATTGGCTCGACGTCGCTCGCTACTCCGATACCAAGGGTCAATTCAAACGCAATCGCGAAACGTCGTTGTATCCTTACGCGTGGACGTATCGCGATTACGTGATCAACGCGTTCAACGAAGACAAACCTTACAACGAGTTCATCCTCGAACAACTGGCGGCTGATCAACTGGGCTTCAAAAAGGACGACTCGCGCCTGGCTGCGCTGGGATTCCTTACTGTGGGCGACCATTTCAATGGCATGGTCAACGATATCATCAACGACCGGATTGACGTGACGACGAAGGCGTTTCTGGGACTCACGGTTTCCTGCGCGCGGTGTCACGATCACAAGTTCGATCCCATCCCGACGGCCGATTACTATTCGTTGTACGGCGTTTTCAGTAACAGCGTGGAGCCGAACGACGCGCCCGTGGTTGAACAAGATGGAACGCCCGCCGAGCAGCGGGATTACGACGCCAAACACCGGCAGATGGAATCACGTCTAGAAAACCTGGCGGACGACGTTTCAGCATCGGCGTTCGGAGATTATCGCAAACAGAGTGCGATTTATTTATTCGCGCTGACGTTGTCCGATAAAGACCGCTCAGATTACGTGCGCAAAAACGGTGGCGACCCGTCGCTCGTTCGCAATTGGCAACGACTGGTCCAAGCCGGTGCCCGTCGCGAGGTCGGCATCTTTGGTCCGTGGTTGTTGTTGACGCGGATGCCGGACCCTCGTTTCGAGCAGTTCGCTCCGCGCGCCATTGCAAACCTCGAGCGCAATCCCAAGGCCGGAGTATTGCAGCCGGCCGTCAAACAGGCTTTGCGCAGTGCGAAGATTTCCACGAAGGCGGATCTGGCGATTGCGTACGGCAACTTGATTGCCGGCAACGATCCGGCCTTCAACGCTGCGTTTAACGATTTGATCAATCGGGTTGGTCCGCTTGTCGCTCGCGGCAAGGCGCGCAATCAATATCGTGCTCTGACGGAGCAGCTCTCGACGTTGGAAATGGCGCATCCCGGTGCGCCGGGGCGAGCGATGATGATGGTGGATGTCGCCCAGCCAAAGGACATGCCGATCCTGATTCGTGGTGAATCCAACAATCGCGGACGTGTTGTGTCCCGGCAGTTTTTGGAAGTGCTGTCGCCGGCGAAACGCCAGCCGTTCACCCATGGCAGCGGCCGGCTTGATCTTGCGCGGGCGATCGCCAGCACCAACTGCCCGCTGACTGCGCGAGTCATCGTAAATCGCGTTTGGGAATACCATTTTGGCGAAGGCTTTGTGAACACGCCGGACGATCTTGGCAATCAATCTGAACCGCCCAGTCATCCCGAGTTGCTCGACTTCTTGGTGGGTGAATTCATGCGTGATGGCTGGTCATTAAAAAGACTCCACAAGGAAATCCTGATGTCGGCCACGTGGCAACAGAGCAGCGACAACCATCCGGAGTTCGCGGCGAAGGATCCTTTTAACCGATTGCTTTGGCGCGCGAATGTCCGCCGCCTCGATTTTGAACCTTTGCGCGATTCCATACTCTACGTGGGCGGTCAGCTGGATTTGACGGTCGGCGGCAAGCCGGTCGATCTCTCCGAGGGAACGCACTTGACGCAGAAACGCGGTGCCTCGGTTCTAACGCGCGGAGGAATAAAGCTTTCGCGGGAGCCGCGGCGCTCGGTTTATGGATTTGTTGATCGCAGTGATTTGTTGGAAATGATGAACGTCTTCGACTTCGCGTCGCCGGATATGCCGACGGGCAAGCGCTACGAAACGACAGTTCCTCAACAAGCGCTTTTTTTGATGAACAGTCCGCGGGTCGTCGAGCAGGCGAACAATATCGTGAGCCGCACTGAATTTGGTGAATTGAAGAACGACGAAGCGCGGATTCGTTTTCTCTATGAGCTGTTGTTTCAACGCGAAGCGACGATGAGTGAGATCGCGTTGGGCAAGCAATTTGTGGAGACCGATGTGGCCGCGTCTTTTGAAGCGGACAGCCCACGGGACATTGGTGACAAACCGCGATACGGTCGGTCTGCTCTGTTGCGAGCACCGCAAGTCGTCGAATCAAAGCTGGCGAATCGCTGGGCCGAATACGCGCAAGCCCTGTTGATGACCGACGAGTTTTCGTTTGTGGATTGATCGACCGGTCGAATTTTCTCGGCTACCATCAAGTTTTATCTTTGCTGACTTTTCTGCCTCCGGCTTAATGGCCGGAATTCGTCAAACGAGTCGATATGATCTACTTACGCTTTTTCATGGCGGGCTTCGCCAGCCGGGCATTTTCTTGCGCGCTCATTTCGCTGGCCGCCATCGCCAGCCTGCGGGCCGCTGAGTCAAATTCGGTTCCACCTCCGTTAACGCCGGCCGACAATTTGAACATCACGATTCCGCGCTCGGCCCTGGGCAAGGATTATCTCATGTCCATGTCCGTGATTCCGCAGGCGGGAGCGCCGACGAGCCGTGGGTTGTCGGGGAAGGTTGTTGAGTTTGAGTTGTTCCATGACGGTGTGGACATGTATGAGTCGAGCGAAGGAATGGTCGTGACCACCGATCTGCCTTCCCGTCTCCTGCTGGCCACCTTTCCCATCGTTGAGCAGGACGACTCCAAGATCGTCATCGACTTCAACAAGGGCATGCGACGGGTTTTCACCGAGGGCTGGTATGGTGGCTCCGGCGGGTTTCGCCCTTCCGAGTCGGAGACTGTCGAGGAAGTTCCGGACGGCCGCGTGTTTGCCGTTAACGAAACCGGGGACCAGTTGGTGATTCGGCAAAGCGTGCAGTCGCGCGATCGTGAATTTGCCCAGAACGTCGAAAGCCGTTACGAGATTCGTTATTTCTTCATCCCGTACGTCAAAGGTGATTTCGACGCCCGGGAAATGGCGCCGTATGAAACGCGCTACGCACGCTTCTGGGAGTTGCCCGGAAAGGTGGAAACCGAGTCCGGCCGGACGACGATCAAAATGGGCCGGTTCGATATCGCCAAGCCGGTGAAGTTTTATTACAGCGCCAACACGCCCAAGGATTATGTGGGCGCCGTCAAAGACGGAATCCTTTACTGGAATCGGGCCTTCGGCCGGGACGTGGTGCAGGTGGAGGAAGCGCCGGACGGTGTGACCGCGCCGGACTCGCGTTACAACATCGTTCAATGGGTGCCGTGGGACAGCGCGGGATTCGCCTACGCCGACGTGTTGTTTGATCCGCTGACCGGCCGCGCGCGGCACGGTCAGGCGTACATGACCAGTGTGTTTGGCATTGTCGGTAAATCGCGGGCGCGGGTGTTGCTGCGGGCGATGCGCGAAATCGCAGACTCCGGCAAGAAGGAGAAAGGCGACGACAAGCCCAAAAATCCGGGATTACGCTGGCTCTACGGCCAGACGGCGTGCCAGTTGGATCCGGTGGCGTTTGCCCAACAAATGGCGGACGGCCTGGAGGAGCTGCTCGCCGACGACGCCTTGACCGACGAGGCCGTGTTGCGGGCCTCGCAGGATTACGTGCGGGAAGTCGTGTCGCATGAAGTGGGGCACGTGCTTGGGCTAAGACACAATTTTGCCGGCAGTCTGGCGGCGACCATGAGCCCCAAAGAGCTCGACGAATTCATCAAGGATTATGTCCGCGGCAAGGATCTGGAAAAGTACAAGGACAAAAACGTTTCCAATTCCATGATGGAATACACCGTCTTCAAGGGCAGCGTGTTTGTCGGCTGGAAAATGCGGAACACCACCAACGCCCTGCCGCATGATCAGGCGGCCATCCAATGGGGTTACTTCGACAACAAATCCGTGGTGACCAACAAGATGTTGTTTGCGACCGACCAGGATGCCTCCAAGTACGGTGATGTGACGACGTTTGATTACGGTAACGAACCGGTGCTGGCGGCCTACAGCGACTTGAGCGACGAGATTGTCAATCTGCCGAACAATGTGATCGAAACCTACATTCGCGCCAAGGCGCCGCGGGATCCTCGTGACCGTGTGCCGCTGGAGCGCGTGAACCTTTCGTTTCAATCGTACGCCAACCAGATTGGTGCCGACTACGACCGGGTTTTGCGTTGGTTCAAGGCGTCGACGCGTTCCCTCAAAGTCGAAAACCAGTTCGATTTCATTGGTGACCTCAATGAAAAGGAACGCAAACAGGCCCACTGGCTGGCGCTGACCAATCAAATCGAAAAGCTCGGGGGCATTGATCGCGTCGGTTTCGCGTGGCTGCCAACCGATCTGAAGCTCGATACGAAGAAAGAACCCGAAGGTGTCGTTGCCGCGAACAAGATTGTGTCGACGAACCTGGCTGCCCGCCTCGAAAAACTCCTTCAATCACCGGCCTACACAAATTTCGTTGGCCTGGACGAAAAGAAGTACAGCTTCACCCCCGACGAGCAAAAACTGATTGTGAAACAGGGCAGGAAGATGTTCAAGGAACTCGAAGAAGCTGTGCTCGCACGTGTCCTCAAATCCTATGAAAACGCTCCCCGGGATCTCGGCCTCGAAGCTTTCGGAGTGCTGGATGATGACGATGTTGTTTCGCAATTGGAAAAGCGCATCGTCGACCTCGCCAAGTACGTCATCATGACCAAGAACGACGACAACCGCATCAAAGGCAAAGTCGACAAAGCTTACGTCGAAGTGGTCGATTTCAAGTACGAACAGGAGACACGATTGGCGGCCGCGAAGGCGTTGAACGACAAGACGGGTTCGTATCCGGCGTGGTCCAAGGAAGCCAAGGGCGGCTTGAATAAATCACTCAAGGACGAAGTGGAGGGCGCGCTGAACGTTTCCAATTTCAAGGATTTCAAGGACTCGGTCCTGTCGCGTCCGCTGCGGGAATGGTATCTGCGCCAGCAGGAAATTCTTAAACTATTGCCGCCCACCAAGGACGACAAACCGGACGACAAAAAGTAGTTGTTTCAAGCAATGGCCGGTTCGAAGAGTGATTGATGGCGGCCCTTTTTCTGCATGTCCGGTTGTTAGTTTCCGCGGGTTTTGTACGAACCAACCGGTCCTTGAGAAGTGCGCAGGGAAAGGTTCGCATTTGAGGCTGAATGGATGGCTGCTCAGAATTGCCGGGGGCTCCGGGTTGAAACTTAATCGTAACGTTTGCGCCATCTCCGTGTCACACAGGCGTCGCACTGTCCGCCCGTGCGATTCCTGTTTGCAGTCCTGCTTCTAAACTTCTTTGGCGGTTGTTTTGTACCCAAGGTCAGCGCCTTCGATCCTGCGTTGGAATCTTCCCAGGCGACCTTCGAAAAGTGGATCGATGTCCGCGACGGAATTGCCAGGGACAAGCGAAGCTGGCAGGAGGAGAAGGAGCTTCTGGCCGAGGAAATCCGGTTGCTGAAGGACGAAATCGCAACGTTGAAGGAGAAGTCTGAGCGACTCGATACCGAAACCGGCCAGACTGAAAAGGATCTCGCGAAGATTTCTTCCGAAAACGAAATCTACAAGTCCGCCGCCGAAAAAGTGGAGAAGGCCGTGGCGGGATTTGAAACGTCGATTCACAAGCTGGAGCCCGCGTTTCCCGAGGTTTTACAGGAGACTTTGAAACCGCTCGTGAGCCGCCTGCCCAAGGAAGGCACAAAAACCAAGGCTGGAATTAGTGAACGCATGCAGGCAGTGATCGGTGTGTTGAGCCAGGTCGACAAGTTCAACAACGCGCTGACCACGGTGCCCGAGTTGCGCAAGAATGCCGAAGGCAAGGAGGTGCAAGTGCAGACGCTCTACCTCGGTCTGTCGCAGGCCTGGTTTGTCGGCCTGGACGGAGCGTTCGCCGGTCACGACGTTCCGGGACCGGAGGGGTGGACGTGGACTTCCGATGCGGATGCGCAACAAGTGAAGACCGCCATCAACATTCAGCAGAACACGGGCGTTGCCCAATACGTGGGGTTGCCGGTGACGGTCAAATAGAATTTCCCGATGAAGAAACGAGTTGTTGCCATTTTTGCGTTTGTCTGGCTGGGCGCTATTTTCGTGAACGCGGCCGAGGGCATTGAGGAAGCCGCGGTAGCCATGTCCAATCGTCTTGCCCAAGCCTCCGCGGAGCGCGCCCAACTTCAGGAGCAGATCGCTTCCGAAAAAATTCCCATGATCAAGGAACGCAACAACCTGGAAGCCGAGGTCATCGCGTTGCGCCAGGCGGTTGAAAAAAAAGAAAGTCTCAAGAACGGAAAAGCCGATGTCCTGAAAGCGGCCGAGAAGGAACTCAAGTCGCGCGAAGATGAAGTCAACTACGTTGCCGGGCTCCTGACTGATTACGCGCGCAATTTTGAAACGCGCATTCACATCGCGGAAATGCAGCGCTATCACGACGCGATCGAGGCGGCTAAGTCGGCGGGGGACAATTCCACTTTGGATGCGGGCACCAAGTTCGATCGGCAATTGCCGTTGATCGAAACGTCTTTGGAGCGCGTTCAAAATCTGCTGGGCGGCGACACGTTCAAAGGCCGGGCATTGGTCGAGGATGGCACGATGGCGACCGGTAAAATCATGATTCTCGGCCCGGTGGGGTTGTTCGCTTCCGATGATGGCAAAAGCGCCGGGCTGGTTTCCTTGGAATTGAAATCACCAGAACCGTCGGTCGTTGATCCCGGTTCCGGGCTGGTGGGCGATGTGAAGAAACTCGTCGCGAACGACTCCGGCACACTTCCGCTGGACCCGTCGTTGGGGAACGCCCGCAAAATCGCCGCGACCAAGGACACGTTGATCGGCCAGTGGAAAAAAGGCGGTCCGGTCATGATCCCGATTCTCCTGCTGGGTTTTGTTTCGCTGATTGTCGGCGTGTTGAAATGGTTGCAAGTGGGACGCATCCGCAAAGCCACTGCTCGCGACGTACAAGTCGTTTTGGAACAACTGCGAGCCGGCCACAAAAATGCCGCGATGGAACACGCAGCGCGCATTGGAGGACCGAGTGGCGAAATGTTGAAACGAGCGGTCGAACATTCCGGTGACGACAAGGAACTGATCGAGGAAGTGTTGTACGAGCAGATGCTCGATACGCGGCCACGCTTGGAAAAGATGATGCCCCTGATCGCGTTGACCGCTGCGACCGCGCCGTTGCTGGGACTGCTCGGCACGGTTACCGGCATGATCAACACGTTCAACCTGATCTCCGTTTTCGGCACCGGCGATCCACGCATGTTGTCATCGGGTATTTCTGAAGCACTCATCACGACCGAGTACGGTTTGATCGTCGCAATTCCGGCTTTGCTGATTCACGCCGTTGTGTCGCGGCAAACCAAAGGCTTGCTGGGCAGCATGGAGCAGGCGGCGGTCGCCTTCATCAACGGAATTCCTTCACGCAAGGAGAACAAAGCTTGAGTCCGGCCGTGGAGAATTTCTTCAAAAAGGTCATCGAGCTTTGGTTTGCCGGCGGTGTGCTGATGGTGCCGCTGGTCATCCTTTGCCTGATGATCTTCGCGAGCGCGGCCCGGCTCTGGCGTTACTTCAACCGGCGCGAATTCCGCCGGCTCAGCGACCGGCTCTGGCAGGGTTGGGTCAAAGAACCAGAAAGCGGTTTGGGCGAAGTCGGCGAAATGATCCGCTATTCGCAGGACGAAGTTCGTTCGATTGGCGATATTCAAAGCCGGTTCTCAGAAATCATCGCGTCGAAATTTCCCCGGGTGCAACGCCAACTCGTGTTCATGAACGTGATGGTCGCGGCCGCGCCGTTGCTTGGCTTGCTCGGCACGGTGCTGGGTATGATCCACACGTTTGACGCGATCGCGATCGGCGGCAAGGACCTGACCGGATCAATGGCGTCCGGCATTTCCGAGGCGTTGATCACGACCGAAGTCGGGTTGCTCATCGCGATTCCGGGATTCTTCGTCACGCATCTCATCAAGCGGAAGCTGCACGAGTACGAAGCGTTTCTCGGCAAGCTCGAAAGCTTCACCGTTCAGCACTTTCGCATGTCCCGAATTTTGCCCGCATGAAAGGCCGTCGTTCCATCACCGAAACCGAGGAGCTTACCGAGATCAACATCTCGCCGCTCATCGACATGGTGTTCATTCTCCTCATCTTCTTCATCGTCACGACGGTGTTCGTTGAGGAAACGGGCGTCGACATCAACCGGCCGGACGCGGTGTCCGCGCAGCAACTTGAAAAGAACAGCATCCTCATCGCCGTCACTGCGAAGAACCAGGTCGTGTTTGGAAAGCGCGACATTGGGGTGACCGGCGTGCGCGCGTTGGTGAAGCGCCTGACCACGCAGGAACCGGAAATGCCGGTGATCGTGCAGGCCGACGAGGGAAGTCTCACCGGAACGCTCGTGCGCGTGGTGGACGAAGCCAAGCTCGGCGGCGCGCGCAAGGTCAACGTCGCGACGAAGAAGAATTAGTTCGTAAACCCGAACCGGTGCCGCCCCGGCTCGCCAAAGAAAAACAGCCATGAAACATGTTTATCAACCGCCCCAGATGGAACGTTCCGGTGTTTCCACGATCCTGACTGCGGGAGCGCTGACCGTGGCCGTGTTTCTCGTGCTGCCTTTGACACAAACTGTTTCCGGTGCGCGCGAAAGTTTGCAGGTGGTGAACATGGAATCCGTGACTCCACCGCCACCGCCGCCGCCGGACGAACCGCCGCCGCCGGAGGACAAACCGGAACCGGCGAAAGAGCCGGAGCAATTGCAGGAAGACACCTCGTTGCCGCCGATGTCCCTGAGCCAGCTTGAAATGGCGTTGGAAGGCGGAACGGGTTCCGGCATAGGCGATTTCTCGTTTGGGTTCAACACGGCCTCCAACATGGTGGACCAGATCGATGTTTTCGAACTAAGCCAGCTCGACAAGGCGCCGACGCCGACGATGCAGATTCCACCGAACTACCCGGCGGAAATGCAACGCAACAAAGTGTCCGGCGACGTCGTGCTGATGCTCGTGCTGGATGAGAAAGGCCGCGTGCGCGAGGCGAAGGTGGAACGGTCCAGCAATCCGGCGTTTGAGCGGCCGGCAATCGACGCGGCCAAACAGTGGATGTTTGAGCCGGCGGTCAAGGATGGGAAACCCGTTCGCGCACGCCTGCGGGCACCGATTCGTTTTGGCATTAACATGTAGTCCTTCAATGCAGAGATTCTTTTGTCATCCGCTTTTGTTTGCGCTTCTACTTTCAAATGTGGTGGGAGCAACCGCCGGCGACCTCGTCGTGCCCGAATCCTTCTGGCACGATCCGAAGTTTCTCGCTGAGTTCGCCGGAAGTTACGGCGTCAACAGTGCCACCGAACCGTCGCTCACGCAGGACGAGCAACAGTTTCTCATGGAAGTGGCGACGATTATTCCCACAAACCAACCACTCGCCATTTCGCGAATGAACGACGCGATTCAGTCGGGCAAAGCGATGGTGACACCCGTTGAACTACCGGGGGCGGACACGGACAAGAAAAAGAAGAAGAGCGCGTCCGAGCCACGGGAAGTGAAGGTGACGAATGCGGCCCGCCTCTATTACGTGCTGGGAAACTTGCATGTCCAACAAGGTGAAACCGACGATGCGATTAAGAATTACCAGCTCGCGATCGATTCCTTTCCGGCTTACCTGAACGCGCACAAAAATCTCGGCATCGTGTTCGTGCGTGCCGGGCGATTGGAGGATGCCGAGCGTCCCTTGCTGCGAGCGGTTGAACTCGGCGCCGCCGACGGCAATCTCTATGGTCTTCTGGGTTCCTGTTATTTGAACGACAAGAATTTCCGATCGGCTGAACTTGCCTTTAACCAGGCGATGGTTCTGGCGCCGGATCGGAAAGAATGGCGACTGGGCGCGGCGCGAGCGTTGTTCGCACAATCGCGTTACAGCGAAGCTGCGGGACTGTTCGGCGAGATGATCGAGAAAGACGCGTCCGTTCCTGAATACTGGTTGTTTCAGGCAAACTGTTTCATCGCGCTCAACCAGCCGATGAAGGCGGCCTACAATTACGAGATGGTTCGCGAGATGGGTGTCGCGAAGTCGGCAACGCTCTCGGCTTTGGGCGATATTTACCTCTCACAAAATCTTCCGGACGTCGCGTTGGAGGCTTATTTGGATGCGCTGAAAAAAGATCCCGAGGGCGATTTGAACAAAGCGATTCGTTCCGCGGAAGTTCTGGCGGCGCGCCGTGCGGTCGATCAATCGAGCAAGTTGCTGGCTGAGATTCGCAAGATCGCCGGCGGTTCGTTGGATTCCAATCAATCGGTTCGCATGCTGCGGATCGAATCCAAACTGGCCCTCGCCGATGGTGACGACGCGCGGGCGGCCGGCATCATGAAGGACCTGCTCACGCAGGATCCCGATGATGGGGAGATCACGCTGTTGCTCGCGCGCTATTACGGCCGCGTTGGGAAAGTCGCCGAGGCGGAGATGCTTTTTGATTCGGCAATCCGGATGCCGAAGTTCGAAGCCGAGGCTCACCTGCGTTACGCGCAGATGCTCGCCAGCCCGAAGCTTCAGAAATTTGATCGCGCCATCGAACACCTCAAGCGCGCTCAGGAAATCGACAAAAAGGAAAACGTGCAGCGTTACCTCGAAGCACTCGAGCGTCGCGCCAAGGCTTCCCAGGGTTGACCAGGAATGAACGATCGATGAAGGGCTTTCTTCACCCATGGAGCCGGCTTTGGCCGGCCCTTTTGTTTGCGGTGGCGCTGCCCGTCTCCGGTCAGCAGTCCGGCGGTGCCGGGAGCATCTTTGGCCTCGTCACCGAGTCGGATTCGGGAAATGCGATTACCAACGTTGCGGTGAACATTGTGGGCAATCCTCAGCGCGGCGTCTCCGGATCGGATGGACGATATTCCATTCTGCTGGTTCCCGCCGGTGTCTATGAAGTTTCCTTTTCTCAACCGGACTACGAACGCCAGATCGTTCGCGAAGTAAAAGTTGTTGCCGGTGAAGCCACGGAGTTAAACGTGAATTTACGCCTGCCGATGTTTGAATTGGAATTGATGGAGGTGATGGCGGATCCGCTTGCGGGGCTTGACGCCGGGCTGTTGATCGAACGCCAGCAATCCGCCGTTTCATTTGATGCCGTGGGGTCTGAATTCATCGGACGAGTGGGAGCCAGCGATGCGGCGGATATTGTCGGCAAAGTGACCGGCGTGACGGTCAGCGATGGCAAGAACCCGGTGGTGCGTGGCCTGAACGAACGCTACGTCGGTGTCACGCTGAACGGTGCCGAGGTTCCGAGTGCTGATCCTTATCGCAAGTCCGCGCAATTGGACCTGTTCCCTTCGAGCCTGATCGAGAGCATTGTGGTGACAAAGACCTTCACGCCCGATTTGCCCGGTAATTTCACCGGTGGTGGCGTGAACATCATCACCAAGTCCTTCCCGGAAAAGTTCTTTTTCAATGCCTCGATCGGTGGAAAGTACAACACCAAATCGAGCTTCAACCCAAACTTCCTGTCCTATTCAGGTGGATCGTTTGACTGGGCGGGCGTGGACGATGGGACTCGCGCATTAAATCCCCCGTTGGACGATCCAAATCTCACGTTGCCGGCAACGCCGCCGTTTTCCAGCGGAGCGCCGGGCAGTGCAACGTATCAACAAAGAACGGCCGATGCCGCAAAGCTCGATTCGTTGACGCGCGATCTGGGGCTGACTGAATTCGCGGGTACGAAAGAAACCTCCCTTTTTGACTATAACTTCGCCAGCTCGATTGGAGACACGATTCAACTCGGCGGTCGACCGTTCGGTTACTTTGCCGGAGTTTCGTACAATCGCGAATTTGATTTCTATGACGATGGGATTTCGCGCCGGTACGCGCCGGGTGCGAGTCCGGGAACATTCGACGTTCGCAAAGATTTCCACGATGAGAAATCAACCGCGATCGGCAGTTGGGCAACCGTTGCCAATCTGGCTTACAAGCCGGCAGACAATCATGAATTCGCTTTCAATTTTCTGAACAACCAGGTGGGGGAAGACGAGGTGCGGTATCAAGAGGGAACAACGACCGACGATCCGGGGCTGGATTTTTTTGTGAACCGGATTCACTTCACCGAACGAAATCTCCGGACCTTTCAATTGCGCGGCCAACACGAGTTTCCGGATGCGTGGGGTCTGAAGGCGAACTGGTTGGCGGCTGTTTCCTCGACCACCCAGGACGAACCGGACGGTCGTTTCTTCAATTTTCTCAGATCGAGCGGAACGTTCAGCGTGGACAGCAACGCATTGCCGGACCCGAAAAATCCGACCCGATTCTGGCGCGAACTGGAGGAGAGCAACCGTAACTTCAAACTGGATTTCTCCTTGCCGGTGCCCCGGTCCGCCGATCTGGATGGCGAACTGAAAACGGGCTTCTTTTCGAGTCAGGCGGATCGCACGTTCAAGGAGCGGGAATTTTACTACCAGGGAAACTCCAGCACCACCAGCCAGTATCCGTTCACGGGTGATCCCAACACGTTCCTTACGCCGGACAACCTCGGATACACTGCGGTAACCAATCCAACGACCGGCCGGATTACCTACACTTGGAACCGTTACATTCAGCAGCGCAACAGCTCGTATGACGGCGACTATACCATCCTCGCAGGCTACGCGATGCTGGACTATCCGATCATCGAGAAACTGCGTCTGGTGGGAGGCGCGCGCTACGAAACGACGGATATCTCGGTCGATTCGCGCAGCTATCTGCCCAATTCAATCACCGGTTCTGCCATCAACAGTTCGCAATTGAAGCAAACAGATTTGCTGCCGGCAGCCGGTTTGATTTGGAGCCTCCGCACCAACATGAACGTCCGGTTGAACTATGGTGAGACACTCGCACGACCGACGTTTCGTGAACTCGCTGGTTATCGAAGTTATGATCCATTTCTCGACGAGTTGCTGGACGGCAACCCGCGGCTGAAGATGAGTTCGATCAAGAATTATGACTTGCGCTGGGAGTGGTTTCCAAGAGCTGGTGAAGTTCTCTCGGCGGGATTCTTTTACAAAGATTTGAAAAACGCCATTGAGCGGAAGTTCGTGACCAACGACGGCGAGATCATTTCGTACGACAATCGCGAAACGGGCAATGTTTTGGGAATCGAGCTGGAGGCACGGAAGAATCTCGATTTCATGTCGGACCTGCTCAAAGAGTTCAGCTTCGGGATCAACCTTGCGCTGATCGAATCCGAAGTGCCGTTGACCCAGGCGGAACTCGTCGCCAAGCGGGCGGTGTTGCCCGACACTTCCGACAAACGGCTGCTTTACGATCAGTCGCCTTACGTGTTGAACACCGACCTCACTTTTGATCACCCCGAAACGGGTACGACTGCGACCGTGGTATTCAACATCTTTGGCCCGCGAATTGTCATCGCCAGTTTGAACAGTCCGGATGTTTACGAACAACCGGCGCCCACACTTGATTTTCTGGTCAGCCAGCGGTTGGGGAAAGGGTGGAAGGTGAAGTTAAGCGCGAAGAACCTGTTGGACCCGGCGATCGAGCGAACCTACGGCAAAGACGGTTCGGACACCCTGTTTTCTTCTTATCACAAAGGCCGCTCGTTTGGCCTGTCGCTGTCCTATGATTTTTAACCAGGCATTCAATTACAGAAAATCGATACCGAGTTTTTGTTCGATTGGGCTGATATCCATGCTTTGCCCGGGAATGATCGGTTACGCGTCGGCCGGCGCAGTTGCGGAGACAAACAGGATTGCGACGAGTGACGGCTCGCTGGCAGTGGAAGTTGGAAAACAACTGGGAGTTCAAACCAACGCGATCGTGTCGGAATTTCGAGTGAAAACTGGTGATCAATTACTTCTTGAGTCGCCGTTGGCTGGCGGATGGTCGCCCATTTCTTTGTCGGATAAATCACAACTCCTTGGCGAGATTGGTGAAACGATCACGGGGCCAACTTGGCGGGTGCTGTCGGTGAACTACAAACACGACGGCGGGTCTCAGTTTCTCACACGGCATTTTCTTGTGGTTGATCCAAATATTGTGGTGGTCGCCGATGAATACTTTTTCACGGGCATCAATCGATTTGGAGGTAGCTGGCTCACTTCGATGGCTGGTAAATGGGATGACTCGTGGAAGCGGTATGATCTGAGCAATGATGCACGACGAGTCTTGGTTCAGAATCTTGGATCGGTCGTCATGAACGGCCGGTCGCTTGAGCGAGTCGCAACGATTGGAGATTCAACGTCGAGTGCGCTCTGGCGCCTTGGCATTCAAACGGATCCGGTGAAGGGCGAATTTTGCTGCGCAACGGCCGTATTGGTTTCGCCGTTAACGAAACCAATTTCGTACGCGTGCAAGTGGCTGGACAGCGGATCGGCGTTTGGTTTGCGGATTCACCGCGATGGTTATCCGACGTTGATCGCATTTCGGAAATCCGGCGCCCGCGGTTCCGTGAGCCTCGCCGGTTTTTCTTTCGATGGTCCGGTTGGAGTATCCGTCTTTGCGCCGAGGCATCGGTCCCGTTGATTCTATTTGAGCCGAGTCCTGTGTCGTTCATCGGCGTCGTTTGATTTTTGATCCACGGAGAGGTGGTTCCAAAACTGGGGGTTCATGTCACTGACTCGTAACGCGGGTGACACTTCCATGTGACGGTTGTGCGATTTCATCAGCGCGCTAATTCAAACAGTCCTTCCAAGACTCCACTATTATGATACAACGAATACCTACTATTCTGAGGCGATTGTCTTTGATCGCAGTCGCGATCTTGACGATGACGTCCTTGCAGGCGGCCACTTCAACAAACCAGGTGACGGCCAACATTTCGAGCAACGTCACGTGGACCCACGACGTGGAATACGTCTTGAACGGGATAATCTATGTGCTGGAGGGTGCGGAGCTGCACGTTGAGGCGGGGACGGTGGTGAAGGCCAAGCCGGGGACGGACGCGAATACGAGCGCGTTGATCGTGGCGCGGGGAGGCAAGATCTTCGCCGAAGGGACGCCGACGCGGCCGGTCATCTTCACGGCGGAGGCCGACGATGTGA
>WGOC01000028.1 GCA_016124235.1 bacterium
ATCAAGGTCCGCTCTCCGCGAGGGCCGTGTTCTAACTGAAAAGTTCCCAGCGAAGTGGCAGCGTGGACGGTGAGCCCAGCAGGGTGTGTGACAGGTGAACTCGTGAACCTGGCGCACCCCTGCGCGAACCCCACGCGAACGCAGCGTTGGTTCGAGTTCACCGCGGAGTCGCGAAGTTCATTCAGCCACGGATGAACTCGGATGAACTCAGATTGGAAGCCGCCGGAATTCTTAGGCGATGGTCCAAACTTTCGCCAAGATCGGTGCAGTGGGAATGTTTGAAAAGGGTCATTGACACTGGCGGCCGGCGCCTCTATCCACGCCGCCCTTTTGTCCGCAACGATGCCCAACGAACTGCAATCTGAACCCACGACCGACACCCTCTGTGAGCAGTGCATCTCCAGCTACGGCACGAAGCTTCACGAATGCACGAACCAAGCTCAATGGCACGACTCGGAGACGGTGATGTGCAACTGCTGTGGTGCCTGCCAGGAACTTTGCCGCCGGCAGAAAGCAGTCCCGTTTTAGCGCCTCCCACTCGGTCTTGCCGATGGAAATCAGCCGGCGGATCGATTTCGCCGCAACTGACTGCCCGACCATGATACCAGAATTAGCCCACCGGCGGCCGTGACCGTGAAGCCCATGACACTCCATCGCCCAGGCACCGGCTGATCCGCCTCGAGTTGTTTCAATTGTTGCACCTGCGGACTGCCGGCGAGATTTGCGCTGCGAGCCATCGCGCGATAAAGAGCCAGTTGTCGATCGGCCCTGCGCGCACTCTCGAAAACCTGGGAGATGCCCCAACCAACCAACGCGCCGCCAAGGAGGGAGAGGAAAATGAGTTTTGGCTTCGTCAGGTTCATGTCTTGCCAATT
The DNA here is from genome assembly GCA_016124235.1 of bacterium. Taxonomy (GTDB): domain Bacteria; phylum Verrucomicrobiota; class Verrucomicrobiia; order Limisphaerales; family RI-55; genus RI-55. Next base: position 876 of record WGOC01000028.1, read on the forward strand.
GTTCGCACGCAGTCACCAACGGCGTCAGCTTTCGGCATCGGTCGTACAATGGGGATTCTGCAGCTTTCGCCGAGATGTTTCCAGCGCGGACAGTATCGCCGCGAGGGAGAATCCTCTGGGATCGTCGACAGCCAACTCCGCGGCACACGGTTCACACATGTGGATTTCTAACGATTCACCGTCCGCAGTCTGGGTGAGGTGCACCGAAGCTTCCTTCTCATTGCACAGGTCGCATTTCATATCGTGCGTTGGAGAACCGAGGATAACCAACCGATCGCAATCGACCCTGCTGCCACAGGAGTCCGAATGACAGGAATCACCTTCATGGATTCGGCGGGCAAGCCGGCGACACTTCATCGTGATAGCGCAACAGCAACCTCTCAGTTCTCAGTCCGGACCACCGTTGGACTGCCCAAATCAGACTCTGCACGGCCAGCATGAATTGGAACCCGGCCAGTGCGCCAAGCATGAAGCCTACGAAGGTCCCCATTCTTACGCTGTCCGGAGCGACCAAGTTTTCGGCTTTGTCGATAAACCCGAACAGGCAGAGGGTGGCACCAAGAAAGAAGAGCGCAAAGATCGCGTGGAAAGCGGCAGACCGCTTCGATCGCGCAACGACTTTTCGGATGGCCGCCACATACTCCTCGTCGGTGAACGGCTCTCGCCGGATTTTGATGCCGAAAATCTTCGTCATGACTTTTTCCTGCGGAATTAAATGACCGACCTTTGAGTCCGGTCAGGTAGTTTTGGCGAACACAACGCTCGACCGGAACGAAACAGTCGCAAGCCGGTAAATAACACGGCGACTCCCACGCTCGAGATAATTCCGACCCAGGCGAAATGCGTGGGATCTGTGAAATTGGAATTCCAAAAGCATCTCATGATACCTTGGTCGGTCACCGTCAACGCCCAGCCATCATGGTAGAGCAATGCGCGCAGAGGCGAACTGGACGCAAAGAACCACGGCGAGTACAGCACAACGGCCGGTCCAACGATCATCAACGCCAAGCCGATCCAGTTCCTTGGACGCATGATCATGTCTTCGACGTACCGGTAAGGTTCACGTTGAAATTTCAAGCGAATCACGGAGTGACCTCAATAGACCGCAAGATGCGAGAGGCGTCGGCAGCGGTCGAGTCGGTCCAGTATAAAACCTGGACCTGCCAAAGTTTCTGTCCCTGGTGAACAAATGCTGCGTTGATGTGCATTGTACGACCTGACACCGGGGTCTGATACGAAACCGAGCGAGCCTCCAGGCCGCTAATGGTGGTTTTGCTCGCCGTATACTGGGGATCAGAATCCCCTACGGCGGCGGCTACTTGCGTCACCGCTCCGTGGACCGAACCATCCAGAGTTACTTCAACCTGCGGCTTGTAGGCGATGCGTGAAACACCAACAGTAAAGCCGTCGCTACCGTGGCCCTGGAATGTCTGAAAGTATTCGATTGAATCTCGCAGCGGCACTGGGATCCGTGCGCTGACGTCTGGTCCGGCAGCAAAATCAAACGGCGCATCGAGCGCAATATCTTGAATGGTACGCCGACCCCACGACGCCTCGGTAAAACCGGCGGTCGCAGACGTCGCCGAATCACCACTGAACAAGGCCTTTGTTCCTTGGTGGCCAATAAACCTGCCGACGGCCGCAGCGATTAAAATCACAGCGATCACGCCGACGGTTCCGAGAATCGATTGAAGTCTCCGATTTGAAGGTCGCGAGAGCTGGTCTTTCACAGTCGAGTATCCTTTCTTCAGTGCCCCGGGTTCAACCCTGCTCCAAAACTAGCCTCGTTTAAGAGGGCCGGTCAACGATGTCAGGCCGTCTACATGAGCTGGATACCGATGGAAGGCGGTCTTTGACGGCGATGGCGAATCCAAATGAAATGCAGATGTTGAGCCGTGGCCCATGTCATTGTCAGAACGTAGAATACCGACGGAGGCTTCCAGGAAAGCCAGCCGAAAAGCGTCGCGAAAACAGAAATACTGATCGCAGCAAGCCACACCGACGATACCCAACCAAGCCAACCGGGTGTCGCGCAAATGTAATAGAGCCTACCTCCCCATCGCCGATGATGGCGGATGTTCCAAACCATCGTCGCGAAAAAAAGTATTACCAATGTTTGGGTAATAATCATAGGCCCTGCTGATCGGATAGATACCACCTGAAAATGGAATTCTCAAACGAAGATTCCGACGCAGTAAACCCGGGCAATTTCCATCGGTGCGACAAAAGGCAGCTCTGTGATTTCGGGGAATGGATTTGCGTGAATGTGGGTGAAGTTTCGTGGGTTTCTTCTCGGTGGGTTCTCGACGCGTTGACGTGATTGGTTGGATGCCGTAGCGGGACTGGCGTATGCCAGTGAACTCCACGCATCCCGAATACGATGAAGCGTTGCCGAAATGGAATCGGGCGCGGGACGTGATCGCCGGCGAGGATGCCGTGAAGGCGGCCGGCGTGCGGTATTTGTCGCGGCTCGACTCGCAGAGCGATGAGGAATACCTGGCTTACAAATCACGGGCTTCGTTCTTCAATGCGACGGCACGGACGGCGGAGGGGTATCTCGGTTTGGTGTTTCGACGGCCGCCGTTTATCAAGCGACCGGAGGATTCATCGGCGCTATCCAAAGCCTTGGAAGAGTTCGTCAATGACGCGGACATGCTGGGGAATCCATTGCCGGCATACGCGAAGAGCGTCGTGAGCGAGATCATCTCGGTCGGACGCGCGGGGACGTTGATCGATTGGGAAGATGCTTCGGAGAATCGTGTTTACGCGTCGCTCTATCGGGCCGAACAGATCATCAATTGGCGCGTAGAACGGATCAATGGGAGGAACGTGGCAACACTCGTCGTGTTGCATGAATGCGGAGCGGGGAATGGGGATTGCGGATTGGAAGGCGATTCGACGGCTCAGCAGGAGCTTCGCCCTACCAACCGAGGGGATGATTTTGAAACCAACGTGACGGAGCAGATTCGAGTGTTGCGGTTGGTGCCGGGACACGCATCCGGCGGGACGCCGGATGGTGCACGCGAGACGGTGGCAGCGCCACGGGCCAACGTGCTCCCCGGGAAAAGGGATTATGAATGTTTGGTCGAGATTTGGCGGAAGGAAAATTCCAATGATGGGCGTCGGGGCACCAACGCCCTACCGGCAAAGGACAAAGCGAAGTGGAAGCTCGTTGAAACGCGGGTGCCGAAACGATTGGGTAAACCGTTGCCGATGATTCCGTTTGTGTTTCATGGTGCCCGACATTCACTGCCTTCGATCGAGAAGTTGCCGATGGCGGATATCATCGCGGTGAACCTCGATCACTATCGACTCGATGCTGATTACAAGCATGGCGTGCATTTTACGGCATTGCCGACGGCGTGGGTCAGTGGGTTTGATAAATCGGCTTCACTCCGGATCGGTGCCAGTACGGCGTGGGTCACCGACACGCCTGGGGCGACGGCTGGGTTTCTGGAGTTCACTGGTCAGGGGCTGACGACATTTGAGCGGGCGATGGATCGGGATGAACGGTTGATGGCCGTTCTGGGTTCACGTTTGCTCGAAGATCAGAAAAAAGTGGGTGAAACCGCCACCGCGATCGAACTGCGGCAGTCGGGTGAGAACTCGATCCTCGGCAACATCGCGATCAACGTGAGTGCGTCGCTGACTCAAGTGCTCCGCTGGGCGTATTGGTGGAACTCGACGGAGGAACTCCCTGACGACATCACGAACGACCAGGTGTTGATCGAACTCAACACCGATTTCAGCACCAAGGGTCTGGCGTCGCAGGACATCCAGGCAATCGTCGCCGCCTGGCAGGCGGGCGCGATTAGTCGGGATACGATGACGGAGTTGTTCCGTCGCGGTGAAGTATTGCCCGAAGGCCGGACGATGGAGGAGGAGCTCAAGCTAATTCAGAAGCCAGAAGCTGGGAGTCAGAAGTCGGAATTGAAAACGCAAACGCCGGGGACACCGCCGAGACGCTGAGGCGCGGAGTTCAAATTGAAAACGGCAAGCGGTTTACGCGAATGCCGCGAATGAGCGCGAAGGAGAGATTTGGAGCAGCACATTGAAAACAATTGATTGATGAAAACTGGATTAAATCTTGCCGGTGGAACGACCGATCACCACAGTGATTGCGCCAATGGGTGCACACATCAAACGCGTGTTTCGCGGCTGGACCGTGATCGATTTTCTGCTGCTTGGAGCCGGAATCGTAACGGTCATCGTCGGGTTCGCCATGGCCGGGCGCTGACCCGGTTGCTCGCATTCATGTCGCTGGCGGCGGTCCTCGCCGCGGGCCTGCTCTTCGCTCAGTCGACTTCGCTGACGACGGCACCCGAATTACGGCCGGTCAGGATCGTGTGGGACCCGCAGCCGGCGAGTGAGTATTACCAAGCCGTCGATACGAACGGCGATTACGTGGGCATCACCTACCGGGTTTACAACGCGACGAATGTGACCGGGCCGTGGACGGTGATGGCGACGACCACGAACCTGTCGGCGACGATTTCCAATCTCACGGCGCGCACGCAGTTCTTTTACGTGACGGCGTCCAATTTTTTTTTGGAGAGCGAGGCCAGCCGAATCGTGTCGATCCCGCAGGAACCAGTGCCGCTGCCGCGGCTGTTGATCGGTGAGTGAGCGGCAACGTGCCGCGGCGCAATCGACTGGAACAGTTTTCAAGTGTCGGACCTGAGCCCTCCACGATTAGCGCTCTTATTCCTTAACTTTGTCGCCAGTCGCATAATAGACCGGCGCGACGCTCAACCGTTCCGGCAGTCTCCAGTACGGGAACTTTTGTAGAGTCGAATGAATCCTGGCCCGGACACCAGAGGACCAGGGCACTCTCAACCTCCATTCACCACTTGCGGGCTGTATCCGCAAAGTTACCCGCTCGGTGGCTTTTGGTTTGAGGTACATTTCCTGGTGGCCAACGAAAAACATAATCCAATTCGTTGGCAATCGTGCCGCTGTGAACGAATTGTCCGGTGCGAACGGATGGGTCTCTACATAGACGATAGGCGAGCGCTCAATCGTGATGTTGCTCTGATTGCTTATGGTGAAAGCGACCTCACAATATCCCGACGGCAGATTGGTATAGCCAACGAACGAAACTGCCAGCGCTTGGCTTGGTGGAGGACGAAAAATGGTTAAGCAAACGCAAGTCGCAACGCTAACGGCAATCATCACCGCTAATAGTGTGCGCTTGAAATAACGCATAGGTTGTCAACGCTACGCTCACCGACCTGCGCTGGCAAAGACCGCTTGCAGCGAATCCTAGGTCCGATCAGTCATGCACCTCCGAGGTGGCAGCGGGGGGCGGATCTGGTGAGGTCATGCCGGTTTCATCGAGGAGCGGGGTTTTGATCCCCTCGTTGTCTGAAGATCAAAAATAGAACTGCTGAACTGAAAAGCATAAGGAGGCCCAGGCAACACATGAGAATCCAGAACCATGCCTGGCTGTTGTAATTCCCGCCAGAACCGGGAACCAGCGCGGCAACTCGAATGATGACCCAGTAGTAATAGCCGCCCAGCAGGGAGCAAATGAGTCCGGCGACTCCGATTCCAACAATGGTCCGATTTTTCATAGGTGATTGGTGCGAACTTTCAGTGTTCCTTTTTCAGCACGCCGAGTTTGTGCAGTGGCATGTAGATCGTAGCGCGAACGTCCCGGCTCGGCGCAAGTATGGGAACGCAATTGGTGCCGTAGGTGTTGCCGTACACGGTAACCGGTACGGGAATGTTTGGAAAGGATGTGACCGCTGACGAGAGCACCGACCAAAAGACCCCCGTGTAGCGCCGGACTCCCCCGGCAACAACCACGAACGGGACGCCGTGTGAGACGCTTGGAGCCTTGATCTTCTCGACCTTTTGAAATCCCTCGAGAGTCAGCTTCATGATGTGCTTACTGAAGTCGTATTCGATCAGGTCCCGTTCGCTGATCAGTGGTTCGTTCTCCAAAGGAATTGAGGCGAGCGGAATTGGATTCCGTTCCAGATTCTGAATTTGGTTGGTTGACAGCTTGGTGAGATAGATCGCAAAGGATGGGCGATTTGTTTCACTTTGGTCAGCCGAAGCGATCGTGGTGACGACGGCGATCAGGACAGCGAGCATTCGGGTCTTCATTTGAGTTCTCGGTTGCAGCTTGTAAGTGAACAGCTCGGCCCGGCGAAGTGGGGCTAGGTTTGGCTATTCATTCGGTTCGTTACGGTTTTGGATTTGTGACATCACCTTGTCGCGGTACGTTTGGAAACCGATCCACCCTGCGTCCGGCTCCTGGCAGTGATGCAGCCATTCCCCTTGGGAACAATCGAGTAAATACCAGCCCGTCGACTCGGCGAGATCGAGCAAACGGCTGACCGCCGGCCCTCCACCTCGGACGTGAATCATGAACCCAGTGGTTGGGTCTTCGTTGCCCATGTTGAATTCAAAAGAAAATCCCTCGCCTTCAAAGAGTCCCCAGCTCGGATCGTTCCAGCTGACCTCGGCGAGGACCGAGGAAATTTTTTCGCGCACCTCAGTCTGAGAACCAAGGCAAGCGCCACGCCAATCGCCGGGCATGTGTTCAACCGGTGGTGGTGGAACAGCTGACGCCATTACTGAGATATCCCAGCTCATAGGTATTGCGTATTTGTATTGCGATCGAAGTGAGTGAAGAGAGCCGACAGTAACAGTAAAGCGAAACGGGCGCGTTGCGATTTGAGCATTTCGAAAAGCGGAAGCGCGGAACGGCAGTGCGTCTCGATCCGCTGGGTGGGTGCGAGTCTCATTACTTTTTCTCCAGGTCCGTCGGTTCCAAGATAGTTGTGACTATGAAATATCGCTGCAATTGCCACACCGCCTGAGGAAGAGGCGAGTTCTCTGCTTTCGCCACTCCGTATGGAAGCCCAATCATCCTCGCAGATTCGTAGCCACGGAATACGCAGCGTTTGCCTGAGGGCAAACCGGGATGTTTTACGTTCTCGATCCAAATTGATATCGTCTTTTCGAGTTTCTCCCCGGAGATCGTGTCTACTTTAAGGGTCCGAGTACCGACCTTGCCATTTTCTTGCCGAAATCCTTCGATCTGGACGTAGGTTCCTACGGGATAGCCCAAGTAGCCCATCGGGTACTCCAGCGCCAGTTGCGCCGGATCAACCTGAGTGCGTGCGAGCTTGGGGGAAGGTATTTCCGCAGTTATTGCCAGCGTAGTGAGAACCGCGGCGACTAGGGGAATGTTGAAGCTGTTGTTCATAATTTCAGTCGACGAACAATTGAATCCCTCTCTCCGATTTCATGATTGATGAGCAAAGCACCACGCTTGGCTTTGGTCAATCAAAGGCGCCGACCGGAGAGTGAGCCGAAACTTGTTTGCTTTATTGCCGCAACGGCACCTCGCAAAACGGAAACGCCCCGCCGGTAGTTCGCAACCGACGGGGCGCTCAACAACACACCAAAACAGTCCCAAGTATGTGCTTTCTAAACCATCGGCGGTCGCTTTCAACCAGTCGTAACAGACTGCCGACGGCGAAGCATGATTCCGCACCCGGTCACGGCAACCCCAAGAAGCAGCAATGACGATCCACCATCGGGAACGTTGTCCGCCACTGAAGTCGACGACCAGGAGAAGGTGGCCGTTCCTTTTCTGCTCATCCCGTTGCTGTTAAAAGTCGCAACCCAGGATCCGTCCGTGTCGTCGAATCCAGATTTGGATATTTTCCCAACTCCCGACAGCGTCAGAGCGGTTGCAGTCTGGTTCTCAATCGCCAATGAGCTGAGTGTGAAACTGAACCCTCCCACAGACCACAGCGGATTATTCCCCACCGAAAACAGCGGGTTGAAAGTCAGAGAGCTCGCCATGGTTACCCCGGTTAGCGGTGCGACTGACGAAAAGTCGTCCGTCGCACTGACGACAAAGGTATTCTGAAAGTTGATCTGAGTGGCGTTGATCAGGTTGTTCAAATTTGGGGAATAGGCTCCCGCGAAGGAGATGTCCCCGGTGATGAGCCCCGCGTACGCTGAGCTCCCGATTAAGCCGACAATGGATGTGGCTATGGCAAATTTAGCTGATAGAGCTAATAGTGTTTGTTTCATATAACTCTTGCTTACAAGAGTGACTTAGTTAGAGCTCCCTTGCAGCCACCTCCGATCGGTGCGTGCTTAATTGCTGTAAGTCTCTAGTTGATAGCCACATTCCCAGGACGTGATGAGATTTAGCCCGAGGCAAATTAGCAGAGTTAATTCTTTAATTGTAAACACCTCCGACAAGAAATGTTTATAAATACAGCCTGACGGTCGATTCCAAGTGAATTTGCCACCAAATCTTGTTCAGCAAGAACAGAGGGACGGTTGTAATAAGTTCCGACACTTTCCATAACTCATTTACAAATGGTCGCCGTGTCGATCGGTTGCATACCATAGATCGCCTGTGTGGCCTTTTCCGCCAGCCCCCCTCACTCGTCGGTTGGTTTTCAAGTCGGGAAACCTCGTCTCGGGCGGTGCGTAGATCGCTTTCAGAAGAAGGACGCTGGAAGCAAAGAGCCGGCGCTGAACGTTGAAGTTTCCTTTCGCGGTTGCACGACAGTTCGTGAAGCCGTGTGAAGTTGCGTGGGTTTCTTGGAGGAGCGGTGGATTGCCTTTGATTCGAGCGGAGGAATCGCTGATCAGTCTTTCGAACGCGGAACATCTGAATGCGGATTGCGGAGTTGGGAACGCTGAGCCGAGAACGCGGAACGAAAAGACGATCATGGCACTGAAATACAAATTGAAGTCGAAGGAGGAGGCGCCGGCGGAGCTGGCCAGCCTGTATGTCGAACGGGACGGGGCGTTTGTCCTCGATGTTGAAGGAGCGGTGGATAAAACGAAGCTCGATGAGTTTCGCACCACCAACGTGGCCTTGCTCAAGGAACGCGATGAACTCAAGCAGCGCTTCGAGGGCATCGATCCCGAGGAGTTCAAACAATTGAAGGAGGCCCATCAGAAGGCTGAGGAGGAACGTCTTCTTCGTGGGAACTCCCCTCACCCTGGCCCTCTCCCCGGCGGGGCGAGGGAATCGGAAGAGGAAAAGGAACGTAAACTTCAGGCCGAGCGCGAACGGATCGAGAAGGTGATTGAGGGCCGCGTGAAGAACTTCCGCGGTGATCTCGAAAAGCAGATCAACCAGCTGACGACCGAACGTGACGCGCTCAACACCCGGCTCGCGGCGATCCAGATCGATCAAGGCGTGATCACGGCGGCGACGAAGCGCGGGCTGCGGTCCACTGCCATGGCGGACATCACGTCCCGGGCGCGAACGGTGTTTCGCCTGGTCAACGGTGTGCCCACGGCGTTCGAGCCCGATGGCAAGGCGGTGCGTTACGGTCGCGATGGCCTCACCCCGTTGTCGATCGATGAATGGGTGGACGGTCAGGTGGCCGAGGCACCTCATCTCTTTGAACCGAACACCGGTGGTGGTTCCGGCAACCACAACGGCGCCGGCGGGGCCGGTCTGCGGGGTATCGGCAAAAACCCGTTCCGCAAGGAGACGTGGAACCTCACGGAACAAATGAAGATCGCGAAGCACGATCCGCAGCTGGCGGCACGGCTCAAGGCAGCCGCCTGAATCTATGATTGATGATTTGTGATTGATGATTTGCCCCCAACGGATCGGGCGAGGGCTGATGTGGTGTCAGCCGATCAATCGTAAATCGTAAATCGAAAATCATTATTGAAGCATTATGGCGAAGACAGCAGTGGCGGACATCATTGTCCCAACGGAGTTTGAAAAGTATGCGATTGAACGGACGGCGGAACTGTCCGCGTTCGGGCAGTCGGGCATCGTGGAGTCGGCCCCCGAGTTCGATGACCTGGCGATGGGCGGCGGCCGTGAGGTCAAGATGCCCTTCTGGAAGGATCTCTCGGCCCAACGCCAGATCCTCAGCGACAGCGGCACGCTCAACGTGAACAAGATCGCCGCCGAACAGGACATCGCCCGCATCCACAACGATGCCCAGGTCTGGAGCGTCAATCACCTGGCCAAGGTGATCTCCGGCGACGATCCCATGCAGGCGATCGTGGACCTGGTCGCGGGCTATTGGGCGCGCACGGACGAGGGCCTCATCATCTCCGCCCTCAAAGGTGTGTTTGCCTCGGCGTCCATGGCGAACAACCTGTTGAACATCGCCAGCGAAGACATTGCTGGTCAATCGGACATCACCCGGCTCAATGGCGCGACGTTTGTCGATGCCACCCAAAAGCTCGGTGATCGTGGCGACCGGTTGTCGGCCATCGCGATTCATTCAGCGACGGAAGCTGCGCTGCGCAAACTGGATCTCATCGATTTCATCCCCGACAGCGAGGGCAAGACCCAGATTCGCATCTTCCAGGGCCGTCGCGTGATTGTGGATGACAACCTGCCGGTGCGCGCGGGCACGACGGATGGGTTCGTTTACACGAGCTTCCTGTTCGGTCCGGGTGCGTTTGGTCGTGGTGTTTCGCCTCTCGATGGCACGCCGCTTCAGGGTGGGTTCGGTACTGAGGGCGTGGAGATGGCCCGGGTGCCGTTGGACAGTGACACGGTGTTGATCAATCGCCGGCGTTACATCCTGCATCCGCGTGGGGTGAAGTTTACGTCGGCCGCCGTGGTCGGTGATTCCCCGACGAACGCCGAGCTGGAAAACGGCGCCAACTGGACGCGCGTTTACGAAAACAAGAACGTCCGCATCGTGGCGATTCAGCATAACTAGGCCGAAGTTCGGCCTCCCATACCGCCTTCGGCGGGGGCCGCTATGCGGCCTACCGATATCAAATCATGGACGGGCTTTATCCCATCATACGGCGGGTGCGCCGGCCGTTGGTCAACATGGCTACAAAACAACGGCCGGCCACACCGAGCAGCGTGCTCAAACCAACACCAACATCCGCAGTTGAGAACGCATCAGCGGTGCCAGTCGCAGATGCGCGCGACGCGCAAGTGATCAGTGATCAAGTTGTCAGTGTTCAGATTGAGGCTCAGCGGGAGCTTCGCCCTACCAACGAAGGGAACAAGCGTCATGGCCGGAAGGCGAAGGAAGCGTAATCCGTTTCGGGGGATTCGCACGCTGATCGTCTCGCGGCGTGGTGGGGGTGCGTCGTCATCGGGCGGCGTTAGTGCGAGTGGCGATTATTCGTTTTATGCGGCGGCGGTGCCGGGCGGGAAAGGCATCCTGCAGATCGCCATCGCGAACGGTCAGCAACAGGCGCCCGTGATTGTGCCGATGTTCTCGGTGGAGCCGTTCGATTATACGGTCGGTGCGTTGCCGTTGTTGGTCGGTGGTTTTGGTTGGAATGCCGGTGGGCTGGTGCTGTCGCCTTACGCGGCCGTGGCCGGTCAGGAGACTTTTGAAAGTTACGCGATTGGTGTCGCCAACGAGGCGGACCTGATCGATGGCACCGGCTGGAACGGTGGCGCGGCATTGCCGCAACCGTACGTCCGCAATGTGGGTGTTGAGGATTTTGAAAGTTACGCCGCGGGCGTGACGAACGGATCGGCACTGACGGCCGGCAGTGGGTGGTCGGGCGATACGGGGCTCTTTGCTTATTGATCGAGGACGACGACGAGAACGAGAACGAAGGACGATTTGATTTATGGCGAATATTGGCAGTCGGACATTCAACCTGGTGGACGATCAGTATCTTTCTCTCGCGAATGAGGAATGGGTGCGCACGTTGGCCATCGGCAGCAACTGGACCAAGCTCCGGCTCGGCGTGCTGTTGAGCGTCACTCCTGATGACGTCAACAACCTCAACGGCGTGCAACTGGTCTTCGGCTTGTGCGCCGGTAAGACCAATCCCTACGGCGCGGCCAGCACCACCAACTTCCTGGGCATGAAGTTCGGCGGCACCACCGGCGGCGATCTTTGGACGTACAAGGCCAACTCCGGCAACCCCTACTTCGGCACCGAACGCATTTTCATCAAGAAGACCGCCGCCACGGTGATTGGTCTCTCCTCGGCGGCCGGCGAGGTGCATCGCGTCAACACGAACAACGGCACGTTGCAACGGCGGGGCGTGCAGTTCCTCGACATCGCCAAGGGCACGCCCAACTTCACGGTCACGCAATGGGCCATCACACTTGGTTCCATGGCGAAGGATTTTTCGGCGGCGCACCTGCTCGATGGGCTCGAGCAAAGCGGGAGCATCTCGGTCAACGGGGAAACGATGAACTCCATGCCGCTGGCCATCCCCTTTGACGAAACGGCCGGCGCCCTGGATACGGTCGATGTGTTCTGGAACAAGTCGGCGTTCCCGCTGGAGGTGCATGCAATCGCGGCTTACCGACTGGCTTAAGCCACGGATGAAACAGGCGCGCACGGAGTACTCGCCCCACCTTCGACGACGAGAACGAAGAACGACGACGACAACGAGCTGAAGGATGCCACTCACGCTGATCAAGGAGACCGGGGATGGATTGGTGGATGCCAATAGTTATGCCGACGCAGCCGATGGCGCTGCTTATCACGCTGGTCATCTGTATCCTGCTGCTTGGACGGCGGCGGATGCGACGAAGCAGGAAGCCGCGCTCGTGATGGCCACCCGCCTGATCGATGCGCTGTTTTATTTCAAGGGATTCCGGCGGCTATCCACCCAGTCACTCCAATGGCCGCGCCGTTGGGTGCCCGATCCGGACAACGATGCCGGTTCCGTGTTTGCCGGTCTGCCCAGCGGACCGTTCTTCAATGAGACCACCGTTCCGAAGCTGGTGGTGGATGCGACCTGTGAACTCGCCCGCACATTGATCGAGGACGATCGAACTTCCGATCCCGATGACCAGGGACTCAAGGCGATCGCGGTGACCGGTGCGGTGAACATCGATTTCAACGCGCGGACACGACGACAGATCGCCAGTGAAGTTGTTCGCGCCTTGCTGGCCAAGGTCGGTGATTACATCGGCGGACATAGTGGGAGTGTCAAACTCCTGCGGAGTTAGGAGATGGCAAATAGCAGATGGGAGATGGGAGCAGGAAGTTATCAGTGTTCAGTTTTCAGTGAGTTGTGAGTGCAATCAGATTCAAAGCCATCCTGACGCGGCAGCTGGACCGGTTGTTTGACCGGGTCGCTGAGCTGGTCCGCGATTGTTTCTTTTACAAGACGGAGTCGAGTGCCGGCACCGGCTTGTTATCCCCGGCTTCGCTCACTGCCGGCGTTAAGGCGTTGGTGGCGGCGTATCGGTCGGGCGACATCGATGGCTCCTCCGTCCAGGTGGGCGACGAACGATTGCTGATCCGCGCTCGCGAGCTGCAGGACGTTCCCATGCCCGGTGCCGGGGATTACTTGATCGAGGTCCTCACGGGTTTGCGGCGGGAAGTGATCGCCGCCCGGCTGGATCCGACCGGCACGTTCTGGACGATCCAGGGCCGCCGCTCCTACGGCGAGGACTGGGGCGATCTCTCGGTGTTCACGCTCGCCGAGGATTGGGGTGATTTGACCGGGGCGACGTTGTTTGAAGATTGGCAAAGCTAAAAGCTGGGAGATGGCAGATAGAAGATGGCAGATGGGAAAAGTGATCAGTGAATGGAGATTTGAGTTATGCCGAAACAAGTTCGATTGAGACGCGGGACGACGGTGCAACATGCGACGTTCGCGGGCGCGTTGGGTGAGGTGACGTTTGATACCGACAAGAAAACCCTGGTCTGTCACGACGGGGCGACGGGTGGTGGATTCCCACTCAGCCTCGATGGTCCGGCGTCGGTGCCGACGGGCTCGCTGTTGTGGGTCGATGCCCTCAATGGCAATGACACGACCGGCCTTCGTGGGGATGCCGGGTTTCCCTTTCTCACTTTGACCGCCGCCAAGGACGCGGCCGCCTACGGGGACACGATCATCGTGCGACCGGGAACCTATAACGAACGCAACCTGCTCAAGACTGGCGTCAACTGGCACTTCATCGCCGGAGCCAAGGTGGTGAACTCCGCGGCAGCCAGTGGCGCGATCTTTGACGACGGGATTAACGGCGCCAATGCAAACATCATCTCCAGGATCACGGGCGACGGTGAGTTCACAAACAACAGTACCGATGCGTTGTCGTGGGCGGTGTCCATCGGCAAGAGCGGTTCTTACGTGTCGATCGACGCGCAGTTCATCGGCGCTGGGAGCAAGGGATGTGTCCGTTGCACCAACGGCAACACGCGCATTCATGCCAGCGTGATCAACTCGGGTGGGCCCAGGGCGCTGGAGCTGCTGGGCGGCACGAACTTCGTCCGCGCAGATGAGATCAAATCAACCGGCGGCAACGGCGTGGAACTGGGTGGTGGGACAAACACGGTGGAAGCCAACTCCATCACCAGCACAGCGGGTATTGGCTTGCGGGCGATTGGTGGGATGACCGATATCACCGCCCGGGAGATCCTTTCCACGGCCGGGTATGGGTTGCACCATGAGTTCACCGAGGATCCGGTGGTGCTGACGGTGAATGGTGCCCGGATCGTGAGCACCTACGCCGCAGCCGGCGGCCAGGCCGTGCAGGTGGATGGCAGCGATGACCTTACGCTCAAGGATTGCGTGCTCGTGTCCAGTGCGGCAGCGGCCACTTCGATCGATGCGGGTGCAGCCACGAATGTCCGGCTTTACGGTTCGACGATGGCCAACAAGAACGCCGGCGCGAACATCAACTTCCTGACGGGTGGCAGCCGGATCGAGGTGGATGCCAATGTGAGGTAGGACTTGAGTGAGGCTGCAGTTCGGCATGATATTGGTATCCGCCATTGGATATCAGGACAGGCCGCAAGAAATACTGTTGAGGGGTCCAAACAAGACAGATACGGTCCAGCTCGTAGCATCGGAGTCATCTTGTCGAAAGCATTGAGGTCATGCGAATCGAACTGGGCAATGTCAGCAAGCACTACGGTAAGATTAAAGCCATCGACAATGTATCGATGACGATTGATCCTGGGAGAATCGTGGCAGTCCTCGGTGCAAATGGCGCAGGTAAGACTACCATCCTCAAGATTTTAAGCGGCGTCACCGCGCCGGATACCGGTGAATACCTCCTCGATGGTGATCCGTTTCGACGTGATCGTACGGACCTGCGTCGGCGTCTTTGTTGCCTTCCGGATTTCCCCCTCTTGTTTCCCGGGCATACGGTTCTTCAAAACATTGCTATCTATCTTAATCTGTACGAGACCAGCCGCGAGGGAACCGAAGAATGGGTAGTCGAAGTGCTCACGCAACTTGATCTGCTGTCATTGGGCGACGCACCGATTCACACGCTGAGCCGCGGACAGGCATATAAAACCGCCCTGGCGGCGTTGCTGACCGTTTATCCCGAGGTCTGGATTTTTGACGAGCCGTTCGCGTCGGGCATGGACCCGCAGGGCATCGAATACTTCAAGGAACAGGCGCGGACTGCGGCCGCCCAAGGTTGTACGATCATATACACGACTCAAATTCTGGATATTGCCGAGCGTTTTTCCGACTGGGTTGGGATTTTGGATGAGGGCGAATTGAAACACTGGGGCACGGCGTCTGAAATGAAGGCACTCGCAGGCGTCGAGCAAGACGCGCTTGCGCGGCTCATGATGAGATTGAGGAGCGATTCGTGAACCGGCTGTACGATAGGGAACGATTGCGGCTGATCCGCCAACTGTGGTGGACAAGACTTTCCGGGAGGGGCGATCTTCTCAAGCAGGCGAAACAGCGGGCAAAATCGGGAAGCCCCAAATCCATTCCGAACGGTTTCTTGATGTGGTTCATTGGTCCGGCGTTGAGCCTCGGCGCGCTTTACTACACGCGCACCAAAGGATGGTCTCTGGAGATTCAACTGGGCTGGGTGTGCGTGCTTCTGGTTGTGGTTCAGTTTCGGATGGCTTCCAGTTTGGCGGTGAAACTCCACGCCTCGCAAGATCTTGCTTCCCTTTTCATGGCACCCGTGTCGGATCGCGATATTTTTCTTTGGGAATTCAAGAAGTGGCGCAGGACTCTGTGGCCGTACTTGCTGTATGCTTTCGCGCTATTCGCGTATTTCTTTTCCAGTAGCGAACAATTCTGGGACGGGGTCTGGATGGCTGTCCCGATCACTCTTTCGACAATTTGTTTCCTCGTGACTGTTTCGGTTTTCCTAAACTTGTGTCAACCTATTCTCGTCCAGGCCATTTCAGGCGTGGTCAATATCGGGATCATTCTGGTTTGGTTTTTGGGCTGTTTTCTTGAACGCCCCGGTTTCATGAAGATTGTCGAGCCAGTCACCTATGGACTGAACCGGCTCGTTCCCTTCGGGTGGCTGGGATTGAGCGGATTAAGCCTGATGAGCCAGTCCATGTCATTCTGGTGGGGGGTTGTCGCACTCGTGGCGTTACCGGCGTTGGGTTTTCCAGCATTGAAGCGCCAGCTTGGGGACTCATACGATTTATCTGCTGAGGGGATCGACCTCACCGATGGAGAAGAGGATTCGGAGCCGGCCGGCCGGTCAGAAGGTAGACGCAATGTCCAAACAGACCTTAAGACTTTAACCGAGCGGATCGATCATGCTCCGTCGGGAAAATTGTTCCAACTGCCGCCGTTCGTCACCAGAGGCCTTTTGGACCGAATGCTTGTCGCCTGGCTAAACCCGCGTGAACATTGGCTTGCGACGATGCTCTTAGGTGGTCACGTCGGCCTTTCGGGCCGACTGCGATTTAGCGCGATCACAATCGCCGTCACTTCCCTTATTTGGTGGTGTGCCGAGAATTTTCATGTCGAATCTCTTTGGATCATGGGGGGAGTCGTTGGTCTGATCGGTTGGTTCCCATTGTTGCCTTTCACTTCAATACTTGGAGCGCTGAACGGTACAGCGGGTTCTGGCGGCGCCTCCATCTCCTCCGCGGCCATTGTTCCCGTCTCATCCGCTGAACTCGTCAAATTGGACTTGAAAATCATGTCGCTCCTGACTTTGGCGAACGTGCCGGTCATTCTCTGGCTCGGCAGTTATGTCAACTGGCTGTTGCACACGGCCTACACGGGCCAAACTCTTGCCTATTGTTTCGGAGGGCTTTGGTCTGTTCTGGCCTCGCGACCCATTGCATCCGCTTGGTCCATTGCCAACGGCACCACCCGGCCCACGGGCAGACTCGCCCGGCGTTTTGCTCTCTCTTTCATGAAATGGTTCACGATTCTTTTCTACCTGTGTCTCATTTTCGCTTTGGCAGTATTGGTGAATCTCTCGATCCCATGGACGATTGGAGTCGCGTTGCTTCAGTTGGGGGCGAGCATCGGCTATGCAGCCTGGTTTATCCGTGTTTATAATCGCGGATGGTTGAGCGCCGAGAAATACGGGGTGTTTGAGGCGGAGCTCTGAATGATGTCATCCGCCGGTGCCCCGGGGCAAAAGCACTAGGCACTGATTATTCTGATGTGACCAGCCGGTTCGAGGTGGATGCCAATGTGAGGTAGGACTTGAGGAAAGCTCGGCGATGGGCTTCACTTCCTGAATGGAAACAGAGGTGCCTCGAGATTTCACCCTTGCACGAGGTTGGGCACGATCTGTTGGCTATTAATACTTGTGGGCGCACGGGAAAGGATAACCGATGACAGACAACCGAGTTGCACAATTTTCACTTTTTACATTTTGCATCCTTCTATGTGCGGGATGCGGAAATAAAGCTTCGGACGAGATCGACTACGGCACTGTAAAGGACTCAGTTTATCACAATGAATACTTTGGACTTAACTTGACGCTCCCATCTGAGTGGAGTGTCCAGGATCAACAGATGCGGCAACGAGTGGCTGAAAAGGGCGTGAAAATGATCGCCGGAGACGATAAGAACTTCAAAGCGGCTCTCAAGGCCTCAGAACAGCAAACGGTGTATCTACTGATGGCATTTCAACATCCTTTGGGCAGCCCTGTTGCGTATAACCCAAGTATCATGTGTTTGGCCGAGCGAGTCCGTGACATGCCGGGAATCGTCCGCGGCAAGGATTATCTTTTTCACGCGAAGCAACTGATGGAATCAGGCCAAATGAAAGTTCAGTTTCCAAAGGATGCATCGATCGCGAAGCTCGGTGGAGTGGATTTTGATGTAATGCAGACATTAATGACAGTCGGTCCGATTACCGTGAAGCAGAAGTATTACGCAGCCATCACGAAGGGCTACGCTTTGGTCTTCATCGTCTCATTCACGACCGGCGAGCAGGAATCGGTTCTCGATGGGATTGTTGAACGGGTTTCCTTCAAATGATCGCGTTTCCCATGACGATCGTACAGATTGATCTATGGGATTCGAGTGTTGATGCGATGACCGCATAGGCGAACCATCACGGTTGGAGTGCATGTGAATTCGAGGTAGGGCTTGAGGAAAGCTCCGCGATGAGCTTCACTTGCCCAATGGAAACAGAGGTGCCTGGGAACGTCACCTGTGAGCGGTGGTGGGCACGGTCTGTTGGTTGTTAAGAACGCTAGCGGCCATGCAGCACACAGTGCAATTTGAGCGTCCAAGTTTCGACGATATCGCCGCGGCAATCCGACGAACCTTTCCGATGCCGGGATCGCCGCCGATTACTTTCACACCGATGTCATTCGACCGTTACTTTGAGGCTGGCGGATTTCAGCTTCGTTGGCAGCAGATACCAGACTGGGAAAGTTACGAGTACGGCCGTCGCGATATTTCAGATGACGAGTTCCTCTCCCTGCTATTCTCCCCGAAGCAGCCCGGGAGTGATGAGCCGCTTTTCATTGTCACGGACGAGTGTTTTCGAGAGCGGAAAGGATTCAGTGTTCCTTTTGGAGATTTGGCGGCATTCGCTCGTGACTTGTATCCGCAGTTATGGCAGCCGCGAGTCCATTTCTTCCAACCACTCGACATGATTTTCCTCGCCGAAGAGTCTAAGTTGCTGGTGTTGCTTTATCATGAAGGTAAACGGACACAATTTGCTGGCTAAACATCCAGTTCAGGCGATCGGCTTCGGCCGCTCCAGACAACTACCGGCGATGAAATTTAAACCTTTGATCGACCAGCGTCAGACCGGCCGCCAAGCCAGCGTCCAACCGACGTGTAGGGCAGCGTCATGCCGTTAGTCCCGTCCAGTCGCATTCCATTGTTTGGCCGAGTGTGCGGCATTATCGCCTTGTGCTGTGGGATCAACCTTATCATCTGGAATTACTATTCCGTTCAACATGGGGGTGATGCTCTCAACGGAACTATCGAGGATGGCAGATACTTCTTTTCAGAGCATGGAGTCAAAACCGAGGTTTCAGCGGATGTCTGGCGTTTCAGTAAGTCATACACCAAAGTTACGCTTTGGGCCTCAGCTATTGGAGGCGTTGCACTCTTGGTGCTTGCAGGCTACGCCATAGACGCGCGAGAGCGAGTTGTCGAAGACTAGAATATAGTGCTGTGGAGCGTAGCGGAGCCAACAACTACGCCAGTGGTTAAACGAGCCCGTCGGTAATTTGAGACAGTGTACGTCTCACGCCGACACGCCGTCGCCACTTGGTCACTGAATCACACCTGTTCGATTGCCTCGGACTCCACTACGTGGGATTTCGTGAAGCTGCGCGAAGTTTAACGAGATAATTCGAGGAGCGTTCCTTTGCTTTTGACGCACGCCTGCCGACGGCCGATGACTGCTGGCGTCAAGGCAAGTCATGGAACCGCTGCTCGACCTCACCAACCACGCCGCCGCGCAGAATGATCGTTGGCTCTTCATCGGGAGCCTGATCGTCCTGGGGTGCTTCGCCGTTTACACGATGCGCTACTTCGTGCGCCAGCACGAGCGACTCATCGCCGATCACCAACGGGCGCGCGAGGATTACCAGGCCAGCCTCCGCCGAATCGTCACCGAACAGAACGAGGCCAACGCCCGGCTCATGGTCTGTCTCGATAACAACTCCCGCGTGCTCGAGGAGTGTCGCGACGAACTCAAGCTCTGCCGTGAGGAACGCAGGGGCGGATAGTTTTCAGTGATCAGTGGTCAGTGAACAGTTAACCAAACGAAAGGAATGAAGATGGAACGGAGAAGTCAGAAGTTGAAATTGGGAATCGCCATGGTGGCGATCGTGGGGGCGCTGGGTTTGTTGCCGGCGTGCTCGACGCTCGATCGGGCCTACGATCAACAGGTGACGATGGAACAACAGCCCGTCGTCCACGTTTACACGAACACGGTGGTCGTCACCAACTACGTGCCGACAATCATCGAACGGACCAACGTGGTCCTCGCCACGAATGCGTTGTCCGGTGTGGTGACCGGTCGTGCGACCATCGAACCGATTGCGACAAACTTCATCACGCAATTGCAAACGAACTTCGTGCCGGTGTACGAAACCAACGTCGTGCAAGTGCCGGTGACAAACTTGGTGGCCAAGCCGGCGGCCGAATCGTTCATCCAGGGAGCGGCGACGATCACCAACACGTTCGTGCCCGGGCTCGGCGGCTTGATCGCCCTGGCTCTCGGTGGGTTGTATCACGGTTACCGACAGGTGCGGAACAAGAAGGTCAACGAGGCATTGGTGCAGGGAGTCGAGACGGCGCGGGCGATCCTCGAAACCACGCCACAGGGTCAGGCGGCGGACGGGCAGTTTGTGAAGTGGCTGAAGGAACACCAGAAGGAGGCCGGTGTGTTTGCCGTGATCTCCGACCTGGTCGATCAACACAGCGACAACCCCGCCGCCAAGCTGACCGCCCAGGAAATCCTGGACCGCATCCAGAAGGCGCAGCAGGGGTAGGGCGGATATGGATTCGTTGGAGGTCACATGAAGTCTGACATCATTCATGCGGCGATGGCGACCTGGTCGGCGCGGGAATTACCCGCTCGTCTTCACGCCGATCAGGTTGCCAAGCTGCTGAACTGTACCTGTGAGGATGTCACCATTCTGTCCAGCGCCGGCAAACTCAAGCCACTGGGCAAGCCACGTCCGAACGCGGTGAAGCTATTCAGTGCGATCGAATTGTTCACGCTGATTGCCGACCGCGACTGGCTCGATGACGCGACAAAGACCATCGGCCAATTCTGGCGCCGGAAGAACGCCCGCCGCAAAGGTGGCAACAATGATTGGAGCCACACCACGAACCCGGATGAGGTGCCTGATCAGACCGAAAAACCTTCAACGAAACCTTCAACGACCGAGTTGAAAACGGGTAGAGACCGGGCAGGCGACGGTGGTGAGCGGATAGTTGGAAAAGCGGCTTGAGGCCCAATAAATACGGGCCTAAAATTGCTCCGTAAACGCAGGATATTGGAGCCGGTTGTCGTGGAAGCCTCGTTCGATTCCGACCCTCGCCTCCATCCCTTTTTGTGGGGAAACCGGAGGAAAACAGCCCGAGTTTCAGTGAAAGTTTCAGTAACGGGAACTACCCCGCTACTACCCGAGCAACCTCGGTCACTGCTCGCTGACGAGATCGGATGGGGTTGGTTCATGTTCAAAACGTGAAAGAGAACATGAAGCGACGCTACAGCGCATTCCCCCGGCCGTGGGGTGTCTACTACTACCAGGACAACGTCACCGGCAAACAGGGAACCCTCAAGACCCGCGACAAGGCCGAGGCCCATCGGCTGGTCGCCGCCAAGAATGAACACGACGAAGCCCCCGCCTTCAGCCGCCATCTGGCCCGCGTCTATTGGAAAGTGGGCGACCCCGCTGGGGCCACCCGGACGTGGCAACACGTCATGGACGAAATCCCCAAGCTTAAGCAGGACGACACGCAACACCGCTGGCTGACCGCCATCAAGGACTCGGCGTTTGACACCCTCCGCAAGGTCGTGGTTCTGGAAACCAGCGCCGACCACTTCCTGAAGGTGTTGGAGAATGGCACCGTCTCCACCAACATTTACCTGCGGCGCATCCACAACTTCGCCCTCGACATGAACTGGTTGCCGTGGCCGGTGCTGCCCAAGAAACGCTGGCCGAAAATCCAGTTCAAAAAGAAACGGGCCATCAAGTGGGAGGAGCATCAGGCCATTGTCGCCCGTGAGCCGAACGCCGAGCGCCGGGCGTTCTACCAGCTCGCGTGGCAGTTGGGTGCGTCCCAGTCCGACCTCGCCCATCTGGCGGCCAAGGACATCAACTGGGACGAACGGGTCATCGCCTTCCACCGGAAGAAAACCGGCACGCTCGTGCTGCAATCCTTCGATGATGAAACCGCCGCATTGCTGTGGACGCTGCCGCAGGACGGTCCGCTCTTTCCCTATCTGCGTACCGTGCGGGCGGGTGACCGGGCCACCGAGTTCAAACAGCGCTGTGACAGTTTGAAGATCAAGGGGGTGTCGCTCCATTGCTACCGCTACGCGTGGGCGCAGCGGGCGCGCAAGGCGGGAATGCCGGTGCGCTTCGCGCAGGATGCGTTGGGCCAGAACAGCAAGGCCGTTCATTTCGGCTA
>WGOC01000033.1 GCA_016124235.1 bacterium
GAAAGCAGAAATGAGTCAGGACCGACGGGCTTTCAAAAGCGGAGAGCTGAAAACGGAAAGCGGAAATGAGTCAGAGGGCTTTGCCCTTGGTGTTGTTGATCATGGTTACAATGATAGCGATCAGTTCCCCGGCTTCGGTCAAGACAGCAGTCAACGCAGGGTCGTGGATCTGGCAATCGTCACGGAGCAACTCAAGCCATAAATGAGACTCGTCGGCTTCCTGTACCGCGCCTTCCAACTTGGAGCAGAACTCGGCCGTCGATCGCGCCCGCGAAGCCTCCCGAACGTGAGCGGCGACGGAAGTTCCGGAACGAAGCAGTTGACGACCCAGCACCTTAACTTCCTCACGATCCCGGGGCAAAATCACAAATAAACGAATGACTGCCGAGGCAAATGCCTTGGTACGATTCCGAAACTCAGTGGGGAGGCGGCCAAACATTTTCAAAAGCGGAAAGCGGAAAGCGGAAAGCAGAAATGTGAGGACAGATGACGGATGACTGAGGGCGGATCAATAGCAGATCGAAGATCGCAGTTGGCAGTTAGCCAAATTTCTAACCGCGGAGACGCGGAGGCGCGGAGGGCAGTGATGAGTGACTTGTGATGAGTGAACCAGTCATCAGTTTTCAGTGTTCAGTTCAAAGTAAGTGGGACGATTTAACCGCTGATCTGCGCTGATTCCGTCTACGGACCGCAGCATGCGGTCCCTCCCGGTGATCGACGACGAGGACGAGAACGAGGACGAATTCTTTTTAGCCACGGATGGACACCGATTTGCACGGATAGCGGGTCCAGGAGCCAGAATACTGAATCGATTATCGACGGCTCAGCGGGAGCTTCGCCCTACCATGATGCAACTGCGGAGGCGGTGGGCAGTTTCGAGTGACTTGTGATGAGTGAACCAGTCATCAGTGTTCAGTGTTCAGTGTTCAGTTCAAAGTAAGCGGGACGATTTAATTGCTGATAAAGACTGAGGACGGATGACTGATGACCGAGGACGGCAGCATGCGAGCCCGCCCGGTGATCGACGACGAGGACGAGATCGACCACGATTGAATTTTAGCCACGGATCGACACGGATGGTCACAGTTTGCTGGCAGGCAGGATGCCTGTCCTACTCTTGCGGGCGGGGACGGCCGGGGTTGCTCAGAGCGGAGTGGCGGAGATTCCGGCGGTTTGTCGACCGCGACTGGAGCCACTGTCCGCGGCAATCTGGATGGCATTGAGGTAATCGCCCTTGACGTGTTCCCACGCGAGCGCCCGCGCCTTCTGCTGCCCCAGGCGGCCGACGGCAGCGCGCCGATCCGGTTGCTGCCAGGCAGAACGTACCGCCTGACAGAGGGAATCCACATTGTCCGGCTCAAAGAACAGGATTTCGTCCGGACCAAAATTCGCCTCGACCACGGGGAGGCGCGAGTGGAGGACGGGAACGCCAAAGAGCATGAACTCGTACATCTTGTTGGTGTCGATCAACTCCGAGTAAGGCGAACGACGCATGGGCACGACCCCGAGGGAGGCGTCCCGCAGGCGCCGGCGGAGCTCGT
This sequence comes from bacterium, assembly GCA_016124235.1. Classification (GTDB taxonomy): domain Bacteria; phylum Verrucomicrobiota; class Verrucomicrobiia; order Limisphaerales; family RI-55; genus RI-55. The sequence continues at coordinate 1,542 of WGOC01000033.1, forward strand.
CGAAGGACAGGAAGCCGTGGAACCGGACGTATTTGGCACAGTCCAACTCCTTGACCAAGCGACGCAACTGCGGCTCGAAGGCGCCGGAGCCGATGATATCGTAGGAGATTTCCGGGATTTCGCGGCGGAGTTGGTGAACGCAGCGGATCACCAGTTCGTGGCCGTAGCGCTCCTCGATGGCGCCGTGCGTCACGAGGCGGAGGCCCGCACCGGCCTCACGCGAGGGAGCCGCATCAAAGCCGGCGCAAAACGAGAGCTGGGCGACATTGGGCACAACGGTAATGCCGGTGCGCGGCTTTGCACGCTCGAGCAGGCGGGTACGGAGGGCCGCCGAAACGGTGGTGACATGGGACGCGTAGCCGACGGCAAGGTTTTGGATAAGCAGCTGTAGATGATAGAAGACGGGGAGCCGGGAACCGTATTTGGTTTGCCACAGTTCCGGAGTGGGCTCATGGACATCCAACAAGACCGGCACGCGAAACAGGCGGAGCGGGAGCGTGCAGAAGACGAGCGCGTCGGGCATGGTGTTCACCTGAACCAGATCATACCGGCGGCGACGGTGATACAGCGTGAGGCGAACGGCGAACATGAACACCGAGAAGAGGTAGAGCCCCACATAGGTCACGACGGAGGCGCGATGATGCTCGAAGGGCATGCGCATGATGCGCAGGCGGCCCTCATATTCGCGGGGTGGGCGCGGCTTGCCAGCCGCCTGCAGGCACAGGACATCCACTTCGTGGCCCGCCTCCAGGAGGGCAGCCACTTCCTTGCGCACGCGAGGATCATCGGGATAACTCGCGTGACGTACGACACAAATCCTCATCAAAATAAAGCTGGCAGAATTGGACTGAAAACCTCCCCGGGAGAGATTACGCGACCGGGCCGGGCCCGGAGCGTTGCGCTGCCCGACGCAAGAGACGGAGATTGTTCCACACGGTCACCTGTTCGCGCAAGTTACGAATGACGCGCCATTGAAAGTAGCGGGCCACCGGGGCGGGGACCGGGGCGCGACCGGCGCCGCGAGCGGCATCGCGGTATCCCTGGTAGAAGTTGCGCGCGGCCGAGCCATTGGCGCGCAACATCAGCAGGAGGCACTTAAGCAGGCAGTACCAATAGGGCATGTAGAGGCGATACGCCGACCGACCATAGTAGAGGGGATCGCTCTTGGCACCGAGTTCGCGGGTGGTGGCCGAGGCCTCGGGAAAGGCCTGACAGTGCCAGCCGGCCAACCAGGCGCGGGCGGCGGACACGGCATCGGCGGACGTGGTGACCTGATATGGGGCGGCGGCCAGGCATTCGCGGCGCCAGAGGCGCATGCCGCCGCGGGGCCAGCGGAGCGGGAGGCGATCGGGCTGGAGACCACCGGGCGCACGGTAATGGAGCACGCCACTGGCGATGCCGAGCCGGGGAAGGGCCGCAAACCCTTTCAGCAGCTCGGCGTAGAAATCGGGCTCGGGAAAGCAATCGGCATCGAGAATGCCGACGAAGTCAAAGGCGATGTCGCGCGCGGACTCCAAGTCACGGAGGGCGGCCATGCCGCAATCGACCACCGAGGCGTATTTGGAGCCCAGGGCGTAGTCGCGGGGCAGATCCTGGCGATTGACGATCACCAATTCCCCGATGTTGTTGCCCTGTTGGGGCAGGGATTCGAGAAATGCCTGCGTGCCATCCGTGCTGCCATCGTTGACCACGAGCCAGAGGTCGATCGGAACCGTCTGCGCGGCGAGGCGCTGGACGAGCACCGGCAGATTTTCGGCCTCATTTTTGGCGGGAGTGATCAGGGCGAGTCGATGAGCGCTCATAAAAGGGTATCCAGGTTCAAAGCCGGGCGAATTTCCACCCGCCGAGGCTATTTCGCGGCCACCGCCGTGGTCCGCGGCAAGGGCTGGCGGCCAACCCCGAGTCGGGACAACTGTTCCGCTCTAATGAAAGTGACGACTTCTGGGGGAACGATTCTTTCAATTCTTGAAAGTGTCGCGCTGCAATAGCCGAGCCACCAAGCAAAAGCACCAAGAACAAATGGCGGATCACCGACCCGAGATACACATTTGAGCGCCTCGAAGAGTGGATGATATCCTAACGCGTAGTCACGAATTCCCTTTTGCCACTTCCGCCGGACGGGTCCGCCCGCCCAGACGTTCCGCGGTTTGAGATGATCGACCACGAGGTGCGACAGCAAACGGGTTTCAAACCCCAGCATGCGAGCTCGTGCACAGGCGATCGCGTCGGACCCACCTTCGGGAATTGGAAGATAACCTTGCTGAGCCTCAAAACACTCGCGGCGAAACAGCTGGACCGCCCCCGGGATGTCCAATTGATTGCGGGGGATGCGATCACGAGGTGAACCGACGTCCACGACGCGTCCGCCGGCAATCCCCAAACGGGGGTTCTCGCGGAAAGCCGCCAGCACCTGCGCAAAATAATCGGGGGCAAACCGGAGATCCCCATCGAGGGCCCCGATCAAGCGATAATCCCGCTGCCGGAGGCGGCTGATGCCGTTTTTAATGGCGACGATGCGGGCCGCGAGGCAGGGACGATCCCGCGGGGGCAGGCAGACCAGATGGATCCACGGGCGTTGAGCGGCGGCGGCGGCGACGAGCGCCTCCGTTTGATCGGTGGAACCGTCGCTGACGATGACCCACTCGAGCGGTGGCACCGTCTGGGCGAGCATGCTGGCCAAGGTTTCCCCGATGACCGCTTCCTCGTTTCGGACCGCCGTAATCAGGACATAGGGCAGCTCAGACATGGCACGCTATTCGGGGGTGAACCGTGACAGGCACTGAATCCTTGAACAGGAGAACACGGAGAAAACGGAGTTGAACGCAAGTCGGATCTCAAGCCGGCGCCAGGAGTGGCGCCTTTCCGGGGTGGCAACGGGACCTGTGCCACGGCGCCTCCTCACCCCAACCCTCTCCTCCACCGTGCGGAGGCGAGGGAGTTGGTAGCAGGTATTGGCCGAACTGGTTACTTTGAAAAAGAAAACACCGAGAGAACGGAGTTGCGTGCATGGCGTACCTCAAGCGGGCGCCAGGAGTGGCGCCCTTCCGCGGGGGGTGGCCCGACGCCGGCGATAGTCCGCGACATACCAGCCAATCGTTTCCTCCATCCCGCGCCGGATATCGTGAGTGGGGGCGTAGCCCAGATCGTTTTGAGCGGCCGAAATATTCGCGAGTGAGTGACGAACATCCCCGGTCCGGGGTTCCCGATAATGAGCCTTCACGTCGGAAAAGGAACGATCGGTCACCACCGTGGCGAGGTTTGCCTTAATGAGGGCAAAGAGTTCATTCAGGGTGGTGCGCTCCCCCACGGCGACGTTGTAAACCCGGCTGCGATTTTCACCCAAGGGACGACATGCCGCGAGGATGTTGGCCTGGACCACGTTGCGGACATGGCAGAAATCGCGGCTGGTTTCCCCGTCGCCATTGATGAACACGGGCTCGTCCTCCAGGAGGGCGGCGATCCATTTGGGAATCACGGCCGCATAGGCACCCGCGGGGTCCTGCCGGGGACCGAAGACGTTGAAGTAGCGGAGGCCGACCGTGGGCAACTCATAGCAGCGGGCAAAAACGCCGGCGTAGATTTCGTCGATCATTTTGGTGGCGGCGTAGGGGGAGAGGCAGCGCCCGGTCCGCCCTTCCAGCTTGGGCAGGTCCGGATGATCGCCATAGACGGAGCTGCTGGATGCGTAGACGACCCGTTGAACGCCCGCCTCGCGAGCGGTCTGCAACAGATTCAACGTGCCGGTCACATTGGCCGCATGCGAGGCCAGGGGATCCTTGAGGGACCGGGGAACGGAGCCGAGGGCGCCCTGGTGGAGAATGAAATGCACATCCCGCACGGCCTCCTGGCAGGCGGTGATGTCGGTGAGATCGCCGTGAATGAATTGGCACCGGGTCCAGGCCGTTTCACCGACCAGCTGGCGGACGTCGTCCAGATTTCTTTGGTGACCGGTCGCGAGGTTGTCGAGCACGCGCACGGACTGACCGTGACGCAGGAGGAATTCCAACAGATTGGATCCGATGAACCCGGCTCCGCCGGTGACGAGCCACGTTCCCCCGATCGATTGTTGTTCCGAAAGTAAGGCCTCAATTTGACTCATAGGGCTAATCAGTTAGTTATGGACAACTGCTCGCGAACCTCGCCAAAGGGAAAACCTGTGCGGAAGCCGTGAAAGGAGAAGTCTGTGGGTTTACTCGCGACGAATTCAAGGAAAGGGCTGAGCGATCGCTCATTTGCCTTCGAGAACAACTTTGAATGACCAATAAGAACGAAGCATCCTTTGTTGATCCCAGATATATTTAGTTTGGCGGCCCGACACAAGGCACCAACCAGCTGGCGACCGGTGCATTGGTTAAAATCAGCTTTCCATGCGTGAAGGCCGAAAACTGTTCTGTAAAGCTTTAGGAGCTTTGAGCCAACTTTTGTCGTGGGTGACTGAATGGAGTCGTGACCCGTATGCGGTATTTGATGAGCTCGGCTTAACGCCGCTCTAGCTATTCTATTTGGAGTCGCGAATGCACCGATCCAACGATTTTCCGCATAAATTGGGACTTCTAGAAGTCGGCCATTATCGTCGCTTTTGCAAATGTCCTCTTCGTTGGCGCGCCATGGAGCAAAATGACTGTGTGCATTGCTATAGTCAAATTGTACCAAGCCGTGTCTGCGGCCATATTTGAACACTGACGTATCAATCAAAATGCCGTTATCTACTAAAGCGCGTACGACGTTTCGCGAAGGACTCATGGACCAATTCGCGGCACGGAATGCATAGCATCGGTATTCCAGGTCAACTGGTGTTAGCAATTGCTCCAAGAATTGTTTCCCCAATTTGACTACTTGATTCAAGCGAGTTGGTGGCAACGAAGCGAAATCATACTCGGTCCAATCCTGCAACCATCGACCGCTTTCGAGTCGTGCGTTAAAGTAAGACGCGTGCAAATGCAGTTGCACGTCATGCCCACGCTTGATCGCGTCTTTCAACTGACTACTTAACGCCTCGTAATAAAAGTCATCACGTCCAGTAAGATCACGGTGTTCCTTGAATTTCCAGATTTCGGCTACGTCCGCCATGATCGTCAGCTTGGCACCATACTTTTCGAATAATGCCATCATTCTCTCCGTTGGCTCTACGATCAAATCCAAGGGACAACCCTCTCCATTGCCATGGATTTCATGATCCGATGTGAATATAACTTTAAGCACGCCGAGTGTAGGAGTTCGTTCTGAGGGATTGCGATAAGCCAGATTCGATACTGCAGAATGGCCCAAAATTAAACCACTGGTTGAAGGGCCGCCACAATTCGCTCCGCCGATTTCCCATCCCAGAACGGGGGAAGTGAACCCAGGCGCGCATTGCCGGTCAACGTGGACTCGATGTCCGAAGCGAGGTTGAGATGACTCGTCAGCCGGTTGCTGCCCAGCGAGATGGTCACGGGCCGTTCGGTATTGGGCCGGAGGGTGAGGCAGGGTGTGCGAAAGTAAGTTGATTCCTCCTGCAAACCACCGGAATCGGTCAAGATGAAGCGGGCATTCTCGATCAGGCACAGCGAGTCATGATAGCCCACCGGATCAATGATCTTGAACCGATCCGAAGTCGGGAGCGCCAGATCATGGGTGGCGAGCATTTTGCGCGTGCGGGGATGGAGGGCGAAGACCACAGGAACGGCGCGCGCGGCGGTTTCGATGGCTTGCATGATCGCCGCCAGAACGGGCCGTTGATCGACGTTTGCCGGGCGATGAATGGTGACGAACGCGTAAGCACCCGCAGCGAGCCCGAGCCGGCGGAGGATCCCGCTCTGGCGGGCGCGCGGGAGATTCTCGACGAGGGAATCGATCATGATATTGCCGACGAGCCGGATGCGGGACTCGGGAACTCCCTCGCGGCGAAGGTTGTCGTCCGCGTCCGCCGAGGGAGTGAGCAACAAATCGGCGATGGAATCGGTGACCAAACGGTTGATCTCCTCCGGCATGGAGCGATCGAAGCTACGCAATCCCGCCTCGACATGGGCGACGCGAATACCGAGCTTGGCGGCGACGAGCGCGCAGGCGGCGGTGGAATTCACATCACCGACCACCACCACCCAGTCGGGCCGCTCCGAGAGGAGGACGGGCTCAAAAGCGAGCATGATACGGGCGGTCTGCTCCGCATGAGAACCGGAACCGACCGCCAGGTTGTGGTGGGGTGCCGGGATGCGGAGCTCGCGAAAAAACACGTCCGACATTTTTTCATCATAGTGCTGACCCGTGTGCACCAACGAGTAGGAGATCGAGGCCGGATGCCGGGAATCCGAAGTGCCGGCCGCAGGTGCTTCATTGTGACGATCGATCGCCTTGATCAAGGGGGCGATTTTCATGAAGTTGGGGCGTGCGCCCGCAACCAGAAGCAGCTTCGTAGGCATGAGCAAGATTCAAGAATGCAGAGCCGGGTCACCAGCATCAGCCGGCGACTCCCGCTGTAGAAAATATTCAAGGTGGCCGACAATGTCGGCCAGTGCCGGGCGGTGCAGCGAATCGGGATCAAGTATCTTGGAACGCCGCGTGAAGGTAATACGCTCGAGTACATCGGCCGGCGATGTGAGCAATACCAAGCGCTGCTGATCGGCCAGCCAACGGTCCACGGCGCCCAAGCGACCGCGAAAAATGCTGTAGACCGGGACCCGCAGTGCCGCGGCCTCGCGATTCATGGTGCCGCCGCCGCTGACAACCAAGTCCGAGTGCCAGATCAAATTCAATCCTTCCTCAACCTGTCGAGGAACGATGATTCGAGCGTTGGTGAACCAATGCGGCCAACGGGCCCGTAATTCGAGTTCCTGGTCCCGATTGCGGGGCAACAAAACACATTGTGCGGAGGGTGTGGACAGAACTTTTTCCATCACCGCCTCCAAGAGCCCTTCACTTTCAGGATTGTGGTAGTGTGCCTGAGTGGCCGGCGGGCGCACGGTGACGAGGATCAAATCCGGATTCAGGCCCAGACGACGGTAGATTGTCGGATCCGGTCGAAAATCCGGTACGTAAACATCCTCCTTCAAGCCATTGAAGGTCAGCACGCGATTGGCCGGCAAACCCATGCTGCTCCTGTTCACCGCCTGGGGTATAATCTCCCACAATTCACCCAGTGGAGGGAAGTGCTGGCTGTGCTCATAGTCGATGATTGTCACGGTGGGGATCCGCAGGAGTGCCGCGGCAAACATTTGCGAACGCGAGTAGTGATTGACTGCGAGCGCGGGAGACATGCGGAGGGCACGCGGGAGCAAGAGCAGTGTACGCGAGAAAAGCCCCCAGAACTTCCAAGCGGCGCTTTTGCCGTAGTGATGACCCACCTTTGAGTAGACCAGCCCCAGTTTAGAGGCCATCTCACAAGTTTGATAGCCATCGCGCGCCGTCACCGAAACAGAATATCCGCGGGTCTCCAGTTCCCGGATGACGGGCTTGAAAAATGGCGCATGGGGAGTGTTCTCCAAATCGATCCAGACCCGAGGTCGTGTCGGCATGGTTTCCGTGCTGGCACGGCGTTGGGGAGATTCGAATGATACGTCCACTGCCACCGGCAGCCCCGGCGAGCGCGGGCTTGAATCGCGGCTCAGGTTCTCGGAGCAAAACGAAACCAACTCACAAGGGCGAGCATGCCAGAACTGACCCTGGTAACGAGACCGGATGTAGTCGAGCAGGCCGGCATAGTAGGACACCGGAAAACGGGTGGAGGTGTGGCCATTGGAAAAGTCCAGGTAATCAGGGTGGACATTCAACAGCACCATGCCGCCGTGCCGAGCGATCCAATCCACTTTCCACTTCCAGCAGTCGATATTCTGGTCGCCCAGGTAGAGGAAAAGGGTCGAATCCTGAACGAGGGTGTAGGGGAGTTCGACGAAGCCATCTTTCAAAAGCGGAGAGCTGAAAGCAGAAAGCGGAGCGGAGCCAGCCGGAGATGGCAGATGGCAGATGGCAGATGGCAGATCGTGATCAGCGACTGGGTCCAATTCGGAATGCGGAACGCGGAATGCGGAACTATTCGAGGACGAGGACGGGTCCAATGCGGAGTGCGGAAGGCGGAGGGCGGAACTATTCGACGACGAGGACGATAGTGACGGTGAGCGGGGGACCCAGAAGGGGAAGATGGTGCCGACGCCATCAGGCTGGGGTTCAAACGGGTCGGTGTCAAAGGTGGAGGCGTCGTAGGCCACTTCCAACTCGCCGAGCCACTCCAAGTTATGATGCATGTAGGCGGAACGAAAGCCGACGACGTCCCAGGCCTGCACATAGTGATTAATGCGACGGGCAAGCCGCGAGAAGCGCTCGTGGGAGCGGTAGAGCTTGCCATCGTGGTGGAGATCGTGAATGCCGACTTCAAAGCCGTCCGCCTGCAGTTTGGCCCGCAGTTCCGGCGCGACGCTGTAGGGCCCTTCCGGGATCAAATTGAACGACGACCGAAAGCCCATTTCCTTTTCCAGGGCGGCAAGGCGCAGGATTTGATCGTAACCGGACTGGCCTTCGACATCGTGGGTCAGGACCACGGCGAACTGTTTGCCGTCCGGCCAACCCTGCCAGCCGGCTGGCGGCCGCTCAGACCCCGGCAACACCGGCCACACCGAGGCTGATTGCCGCCGAACGCGTCGCGCATGGGCGCGGCGCAAGCCGTTCCGCAGGGTGCGCGGCAGGAAGGGCTTGGCGGTGTAATAGAGCCGGGTGAAAGGAGACATTTTCAAAAGCGGAAAGCAGAAAACAGAAAGCTGAAATGAGTCAGAACCGAAAGGCCTCCAAGGGCTGAAAGGAGAAAGCGAAGCCGAGCCAGATGACGGAGGACGGTAACTTAGCCACGGATGGACACTGATTGTTTAAAAGCTGAAAGCAGAAAACTGAAAGCTGAGCTGAGCCGGAGGATGGAGGACGATGGGCAGTAGGCAAGTAATCAGTTTTCAGTTTTCAGTTTTCACAACAAACAAAGCGGGACGATTTAACCGCTGAGGGAAGCGGATCGTTCAAAAGCGGAAAGCTGAAAGCAGAAAGCTGAAAGCGGTGCCGAGCCGAGCCGGAGGTTGGAGGACGATGGGCAGTAGGCAAGTAATCAGTTTTCAGTTTTCAGTGTTCAGAACAAACAAAGCGGGACGATTTAACCGCTGATGGACGCGGAGGCGCTAATTTTCGGATGGCAACATGCCGTCCCTCCCGGTAATCGACGACGAGGATGAGGCCAAACATTTTCAAAAGCGGAAAGCTGAAAACGGAAAGCTGAAATAATTTAGAGGGCTTTGCCCTTGGTGTTGTTGATCATGGTTATCTCCCGATGGATTTGTAGACGAAGCCGAGGCGTTCGAGGTCGGCGGGGTCGAACAGGTTCCGACCGTCGAAGAGGATTGGGTGGCTCAGTTGCTTGCGGGCCTTCTCCAGGTCCAGCTTCGCGAACTCCGGCCATTCGGTCGCC
>WGOC01000031.1 GCA_016124235.1 bacterium
GGATCCGCAGCTGCGGGGCATCAGCCGCGCGGCCGACGGCGGGCTGGATCCGCGCCCGACCGAGGGCAGTCCGGCGCTGACGAGCCCGCGCACCGCCCCCAACGACGGCTTCTACACCCCAGTCGCCTTCAAAGGCGCGTTTGGCGATGTAAATTGGGCGGCCGATTGGACCTTCCTTTCGGATGCCGGAGTGCTGACCGCTGTCGGTGGCGAGAATCTGGGGGGAGCCGTCGTGGTGTTGCCTGATGAAATCGTTTTCGGCAAAGCCGGTACGACGCTTCAGTTGAGCATCGACACCCAGGTGGGCAAAACCTATCAGCTCCAGTCTGCCACCTCGCTGACCGGCTCGCCGTCCGATTGGTCGAACGAAGGTGCCGCTGTGACCGGTGATGGTTCGGCGAAATCCTTTGACCAGACGATTGCCGCGTCGGGCAACAAATACTTCCGCGTTCAGGTAAACTGAATTGGGTAAACACGTGGGCACAGGCGGGTTGGGTCTGTGTCCACCCTTTCTTTCTCCGGGTGGCATTGCCTCTGCGAAAAGCCCGGTGCATTAAAAAGTCGGTAAGATTATGCCGATTTAGTGCAAGTATAGTTGAGACTCCTGTTTGAGTTTCAACCAGTTTGTCCCGAAACTGTGTAGGGACAGGCGGGCGTTTGGATAAAAAGTGTGTCTTCCAAACGCCCGCTTTTCTTTTTGTACGGACCTGTTGCTCCCAAGGGGGACTTTGTATATTTTCAGCCCTCTTTTTTGGGAAATCATGAAAGCTGAACGAGAAAAACAGAAATCTTCCGTCAATATTCCGGTCCAAGACGCGGATGCCGTTGCGGCGGCCGAGGCCGAAAATCAAGCGACTGAAGCAAATGGTGCCCCCGAGGCAATCGATCCCGCGAACCTCTCGGCCGAGGAATTCGCCGCCCTGCAGGAGCAGGCGACCAAGGCCCAGGAAAACTGGGATCGCTATGTGCGCCTGAACGCGGATTTTGATAATTTCAAGAAGCGCGCGGCCAAGGATCGACTCGACGCCATCAAATATGCCAACGAAGCTCTTATCGAAAGACTGCTTCCCGTCATGGACAACTTTGAAGCCGCGCTTGCGGCGGGCGCGAATGCTGAAACCGCTTCCGTCGATTCGCTGATCACCGGCGTCAAAATGATTGCCACCCAGCTCAAGGGGGTGCTCGCCGAGTCGGGACTCGAGGAGATTGATGCGGCGGGCAAGCCATTTGATCCGACCATTCACGAAGCGTTGAGCCAACAGCCCTCCGCCGACGTTCCGGAAGGCCACGTGCTGCAACAGGTGCGCAAAGGCTATCGCCTCAAGGACCGGTTGGTGCGTCCGGCGGCGGTGGTGGTGGCAGCCAAACCTGGTGAAAAAGGCGCCGCCTAGGGCAAATCGATCTATCCATGGCAAAACGCGATTACTACGAGATCCTCGGCGTGAACAAAAGCGCGAGCGCCGACGAGATCAAAAAGGCTTACCGCAAGCAGGCCGTCAAATACCATCCGGACAAAAACCCAGGTGACAAGGCGGCCGAGGAAAAATTCAAGGAACTGGGTGAAGCGTACGAAGCGCTGAGCGATCCGCAGAAGCGCGCGGCTTACGATCAGTACGGGCATGCTGCGTTCGACGCGCGAACTCGCGCCGGTGGTGGATTCCGCGGCGGTGGCGGTGGCTTCCACGACCCGTTCGACATCTTCCGGGAAGTGTTTGGTGGCGGCGGCGGTAGCAGCATTTTTGAAGACCTCTTCGGTGGTGGAGGGGCGACTCGTGATCCGAATCGCGCCCAACGCGGCTCCGATTTGCGCTACGATCTCGAGATCGATTTCATCGAGGCGGTGCAGGGTTGTGAGAAGGAAGTCACCTTGTCGAAGCTCGACGGTTGCGACAAATGCCACGGCTCGGGCAGTGAAGGCGGTTCCGGAACCAAGACGTGCGCGACGTGTGGCGGCCGCGGTCAGGTGGTCGCTTCGCGCGGCATTTTCAGCATTGCGCAGACGTGTCCGCGTTGCGAAGGCTCTGGACGGATCATTGAAAAGCCCTGCCGACAATGCCACGGCGCCGGCCGGGTAGAGCGTCGGTCCAAAATCAAGCTGCGCATTCCTGGTGGTGTTGATACGGGCGCGCGGTTGCGATCTTCGGGCAATGGCGAAGCGGGCGTGCGCGGTGGACCTCCGGGCGATCTTTATGTCGTCTTGCATGTCCGGCCACACGACATCTTCACGCGTGATGGAGATGACTTGATTTGCGAAATGCCGATCGGCTTTGTGCAGGCTGCGTTGGGCACTGAGTTGGAAGTTCCCACGCTCACGGGCAAGGCCAAGATCAGCATTCCGCCGGGCACGCAAACCGGCACCGTCTTTCGCCTGAAAGGCCGGGGCGTGAAAAACCTGCAAGGCTACGGACACGGCGATCTGCACGTCAAAGTGACGGTCGAAGTGCCGACCCGCTTGAATTTGGAACAAAAGCAGAAGCTCCAGGAATTTGCGCAGTTGTGTGACGAAAAAGTGAATCCGATCTCCCAGAGCTTCTTTGAAAAGGCGAAGAACTTCTTTCGCTGATTAATTCCAGTGAAAACATGCGCCGCTTTTTTCACGCCACCCCAGCCGTCGTTGACGGGCTGGTTGTCTTGACAGGTGCGGAGGCGCATCACGCCGCACAGGTGATTCGTTTGCGGGTCGGGGAAATAGCGACCGTTTTGGATGGGCAGGGTGGCGAATTCCATTGCGTGGCTGGTGCGGTCGATCGCCGCGAAGTCAGTCTGCGCGTTGAGGAAACGATTCGCCACGAACCGCCCGCTTGTCGTGTGCGCCTCGTGCAAGCCATCACCAAGGGTAAGTCGTTCGATTTGATCCTGCAAAAAGCAGTCGAATTGGGCGCGACTGACATCCAACCACTTTTGACCGAACGCGTGGTCGCACGACCGGAGCAAAAGGAATTTGCGGACAAACAGCAGAAATGGGAACAGGTGGCAATCGAAGCGATCAAGCAGTGCGGTGCTGCGTGGTTACCGAAAATCGAGATGCCTGCACCGTTGGGCGATGCGCTGAATGCGGAGCGCGAGTTCGACTTGCGACTGGTCGCAGCGTTGGGGGTTCACGCCGCACATCCGCGTCGGGTTTTCGACGACTTTGTGTCGTCGCACCAAGGGTTGCCGAAGTCGGTTTCCATTTGGATTGGGCCGGAAGGTGATTTTGCGGCCGGCGAGCTGGAGGAAATTTTGCGATCCGGTGCAAAGGCCGTCACGTTGGGGCGCCAGATCCTGCGTAGTGAAACTGCGGTGATGGCCGCGCTGGCGGTGGTGAACCACGAACTTACTTCGCCGCGTTGACTTGACGCGCCTGCACCAGAACGCGAAATGACCGCCCCAGATGATCGGGGTGCGTGAGCGTTTGGAATTGCCGAACTTGGTCCCGCGAGAGTTGCCAGCCAGCCGCCTTGACACGGTTGCTCAACACCCACGTTAGGAAATCCGCTTGGCTGCCGGACCAAAAAGTGTTCATGCCCGTGGATTCCCCCACGAGTTCGATTGCGCCGAAGTTCACGTGCGCGGTGAGGTCCTGTTCGCCTGGTGCACCGAGAATGTCGTCGGTGACGTGGTGTTGGCGATAGGCTCGCAAAGTCCCCTTCGTACGCGCTGGAGAGAAAAATTCGTCGGCGCTCAGTCCGTAATCCAAGGTCATCAACCAACCTTTGTTGAGCGTTTCAGCTGCCTGTTGCCACCAGTCACCGGCGCTCGGGCATATCTCGGTGACGAACCCGTCCGGCAGAACATCAAGAAGCTGGTCCGGGATTTCCGGCCAAAGGAGAGTTGTTTTTCCGCTGCGGGCTAGGGCGGCAATTCGGCGGGAATACGCTTCGACTTCCGGACTTGGGTCGCCATCGACGAAAGTGAGTTCGGAGCCTTCGAACGATACGAATTGCTCGCGCCAGGACCGGGACATTTGGCTCCATCGCAGGCGATGCACGGGTAGGGCATCGAGCAATTCATTGGCGAAAACGATCCCTGTCAATCGGTGTCCCGACCTGTCATGAAATGAGGACAAATCTGTCCACGATTCAAACCAGCGGACCTTGTCCGCCAACTGGCCGAGTTGTTCCGCCTGCCACTGCCGCCGGTTCGGTGATGGTTCGATGACGAAATAATCGACCCGGTTGAAGGTGGACGGGTGATCGGATTTCAATGCGGAGAGGATATCCTGAGCCAGTTGCCCATTGTGCGCGCCGGCTTCGACGATGGCGAATCGGGAAGATGAAAGTTCCTTCAGCCAATCTGCGAATTGGCACGCCAGCAGTTCACCAAAAAGCGGTCCCACGGAGACGCTGGTAAAGAAATCACCCTTGCGACCGATAGACTTACGATGCTGTTCATAATACCCCAAATTGGGAGCGTAGAGCGCCAGTTCCATGAACCGGGCGAAGGAAAGTTTTCCCCGACGGTCTGCCTCCTGCTGAATAAGAGCTGTCAACGCGTGGTGGCGCTTGATGGCGTGCTCGTCTGTCGATGAACTAAACACCATTGTCTCGGAGCGGTTATGGCCAAAATAGATGCATTTTTCAATTTGATGTTCGAGCAGAAGGCGTCCGACCTGCACATGTCGGCCGGTAACCCGCCGATTCTGCGGATCAACGGTGAACTGCACCGCGTTGATTTCCCGCCGCTCGAGAGTGATCAGCTCAAGGCGATGCTCTACGAGATCACGCCCGAATATAAGATCAAACATTTCGAAGAATCAGGGGACGTCGACTTCGGCTACGAAATCCCGAATGTTTCGCGGTTTCGCGCCAACTTCTTCAATCAAAAATACGGAGTCGCCGCGGTGTTTCGGCAGATTCCCTCGAAAGTTGTCACGTTCGAAGATTTTGAAAAATGGGATGCGCCGCTGCCGCCCGTGCTCAAGAAGATGGCGATGCTCAAGAAGGGCCTGATCGTGGTGACTGGGCCGACCGGTTCGGGCAAGTCAACCACGCTTGCGGCGATGGTTGATTACGCGAACAAGAACCGCCGTGACCACATCATCACCGTTGAAGATCCCATTGAGTTCGTTCACGAGAGCAAAAACAGCCTGGTCAATCATCGCGAAGTCGGCATTCACACCAAATCGTTTGCCGCCGCCCTGAAAGGTGCGCTCCGCGAAGATCCCGACATCATTTTGGTCGGTGAAATGCGTGACCTCGAAACCATCGAATTGGCGCTCACGGCTGCCAGCACAGGTCACTTGGTTTTCGGCACGCTGCACACGCAAAGCGCCGCCAAGACGGTCGATCGTATCATCGACGTGTTCCCTTCCGAGCAACAGAATAAGATTCGCGCGACGCTTTCGGAATCCCTCAAGGGTGTGGTCGCGCAAAACCTGTTCAAACGAATCGACAAAAAGGGCCGGGTCGCGGCGTTGGAGATTTTGGTCTTCACCACGGCGGTGGCCAACCTCGTTCGCGAAGGCAAGACTCACCAGATTCCCGGCATGATCCAGGTTGGCAAGAAGCTCGGCAATCAGCCGCTGGATGATCATATCATGGAGCATTTGCGGATGAAACGCGTCTCGCCGGAAGAGGCCTATGAGAAAGCCCTCGACAAGAAGAAGTTCCGCAGCTTCCTGGCGAATCCTCCGTTGGATGACGATTCCATTTAAAAAAATCCATTTCCACCGCCATGCAAAAGAACGAACTCGATTTCATCCTCTCCACCATGCTGGAGTCGCAGAGTGACGTTTCCGACTTGAACTTCACGGTCGACAAACCGTTGCAAGTCGAGGCGTCCGGTGAATTGATACCGGTGGAATGCGAACCGCCCATTGCCAAACTGACGCCCTATCAAACGGAGATGGTCGCGCTGAATTTGCTGGGTGGAAGTCACAAGCTTTTCATGGATCTGCTCAAGCATGGTTCGTGTGACAGCTCGTATACGCTCGAAGGCAAGGCCCGCTTTCGTATCAACATTTTCGCGCAGCGGGGAAATTACAGTATCGTTCTGCGGAAACTGAATACCGAGATCCCGACGCTCGATCAGCTGAGCATGCCGGAAATTTTCAAGACGGCGGCCCGCGAAAAGACTGGTTTGATCCTGGTGACGGGTGCGACGGGATCCGGTAAATCCACGACGCTGGCGGCGATGCTCAACTTGATCAATGAGACGCGATCGATTCACGTGATCACGCTCGAAGATCCAGTTGAATTCGTGCATCCGCAGAAGAAAGCCACGTTCAATCAGCGCGAATTGGGCAGCGATTTCGACAGCTTTTCCAACGGCCTGCGCGCCGCATTGCGACAGGCGCCCAAAGTGATTCTGGTCGGTGAAATGCGCGACCGCCAAACCGTTGAAATTGCGTTAAGCGCGGCGGAAACCGGTCACTTGGTGTTGTCAACTTTGCACACGATCGATGCCGGTCAGACGATCAATCGTATCCTTGGTATGTTTGAGCCCGAGGAACAGGACCAGGTGCGCGTTCGCCTGGCCGACACCTTGCGCTACGTGATCAGCCAGCGTCTGGCGCCCCGCATCGGTGGCGGCCGGCACGCGCTGCTTGAAATCATGGGGTCCAGCTTGCGAACGCGCGAAACGGTAGTGCAGGGCGAAAGCGAAGGGAAGAGTTTCTACGAAATCATGGAAGCCAGCGAGACGTTTGGTTGGAAAACGTTTGATCGCGCGTGCGTTGAAGCGTTTGAACAAGGTCTCATTTCCGAGGAATCGGCCATGCTCTACTGCACCAAGCGGGGTGTGGTGACGCGGGCGATCGACAATGTGAAGAAGATGCGCGGTGAAGCCATGAATGACATTTCCGATCTTCGGATGCGCAAGGCCGCCGAAATTGGTGGCGGTCCGAATCCGCCGCCGGTGCCCATGTCCATCTCCCTCAAACTAAAGTAAACCATGCCTACCGAACTCGATTTCATCACGACGGCCGACAAGCCGGCATTGCTTGGGCTCAGTACACCTGAATGGCTGGACGCGGCGATGGTTGCCCTCAATGAACACGGTTACAAGGTGCACACCGCCGGTACGCACGCCGACTTCATGGCTCGGTTTCTTCAGAATAAGTATGAAATCGTCATCACTGAGGAATTGTTCGCCGCTAATTCGTTTGAAGAAAACGAAACGTTCAGGGCGCTCCAGGTAATGCCGATGCCGCAACGACGTCATTGCTCGATCATCCTGCTGGGGGACAGCGTGCAGACATTCAATGTCCTGCAGGCCTTTCAGATGAGCGTGCACGCCGTCGTCAATCGGACGGAGATTTTCCTCCTGGGCCAGCTGATCCAGAAAGTCGTCGAGGATCGCGAGTATTTCTGGAAGACGTACCAGGAAGCCCAGACGATGCTGACGCAGTCGGTCTATTAATTGGTTGCGCCGGACACCTCGCTTTGCCTTCCTAGCCGCGCATGGCGGCTCGTCTTCGATTGGATCAGGCGCTCGTGGATCGCAGTCTTTGCGCGAGCCGCGAGCAGGCCAAACGCGCCATCATGGCCGGATCGGTGCGCGTCAACGGACACCCAGCTCAAAAGGCCAGCGACTTGGTACGCTTGGAAGATCAAGTCGAACTCCTCTCCCGCGAAAAGTATGTCTCCCGCGGCGGCTTAAAACTCGAACACGCCTTGGATCATTTTGGCATCGATCCGAGTGGGCAAATCGCGATCGATCTGGGGGCTTCGACGGGCGGTTTCACCGATTGTGTTTTGCAGCGCGGGGCGGCAAAAGTCTATGCGATCGACGTCGGTCAGGGACAATTTGCCTGGCGGTTGCGCCAGGATCCACGCGTTGTTGTCATGGAAAAGACCAATGCCCGTCACCTGACCGTCGCAAGCTTCCCGCAGCCTTTCCGGCCAGTGGATCTCGTTGTCGCCGATTGCTCGTTCATTTCGCTGCGAACGGTTTTGCCACCGGCGATTCCACTCCTGCGCCCGGGTGGGCGGATTGTCGCGTTGATCAAGCCCCAATTTGAGGCCGGCAAAGCGGACGCGGATCGCGGCCGGGGAGTGATTACCGATCCGGCAATTCATCAACGCGTGATCGATGAGTTGCAGGCTTTCATTTCTGAAGACGCGTCATTAACTTGGCGTGGCGTTACCGAGTCACCCATTCACGGACCGGCCGGCAATAAGGAATTCCTGGCACTGCTTGAAAAACAAATACCATCCAGTTAAGCGCTTCGGCCTCGTCGCAAATCTCGACAAGCCATTTTGCCAGCGCGCCGTACCGCAGGCTGTGGCTTGTATTCGAAAGCTTGGCGTCGACGTCATCGCCGATCAGGCCACCGCGACTCTGCTCGGTAACGATGTGCCGGTGTTGGCCGACGCAAACGCCGTGGCCCGCGCCGTGGAAGTGCTGCTTGTCTTTGGCGGCGATGGAACGATGTTGCGGGCCGGTCGCGAGACGGCCGGCAGCGGCACGCCGATCTTCGGCATCAATACAGGCCATCTTGGATTTCTCACGGGGGCCAATCTTAAGCAACTTCCCGAGGCGTTGGAGCAGCTCTCTCTCGGTTCATTTCGAGTCGTCGATCGAGCCGTGATTGAAGCTCGCGGAAAAGTGAGGCAACAAGCTTTCGATTTGCTTGCGCTGAATGACATCGTGATCAGCCGTGGCGCATCGTCGCGCGTAATTGATCTGGAGGTCCTCGTTAATGGTGAACTGCTCACGCGCTACCGGGCGGATGGTTTGATCATCAGCACACCGACCGGGTCGACGGCCTACTCACTTTCGGCCGGCGGTGCGATCGTGAGTCCTGACGCGGAAGTGTTCGCGCTGACACCGATTTGTCCGCATACGCTCTCCAATCGGTCGGTGATCGTGAGTTTGAAATCCCGCCTGCAGGTGAGGGTCCTGAACGAGAAGCCCGCGACCATCCTTTCTGCGGACGGACAGATTATGCAGGAACTCGCCGTCGGGGTTGAGGTCCTGCTGCGGCGCAGCCGGCGCAGGGTCAAGCTCGTGCAGTTGGACGGGCAATCATTCTTTGGAACGCTGCGCGCAAAACTTCGTTGGAGCGGTGCGGTTTAACTCTGGCCTCCCGCTGGCCTTCCTGCAAAGTTCGCGTTCATGACGGGTGCGGTGCAACCAATGAAGAACGTGACGCTCGAGCCGCGGGATATGGCCGATTTGCGTTACGCGAAGTCGTTGCTGGAGAATCCCGGGTTTGCCGTTCGCCTCGCCAATCTGCTCGGCGCACCGATTGAAGAGGGCTTCCGGCTGCTGCCGAAAAACTGGTCGCGCTCAGTTCAAAATGCCGTCCATCGCGCATTGCGAACAGCGCTGCGGGTGGCGACCACTTCGCTTCGTTCAAAGCGCCGCGGCAAACAGGCGTCCGTGGGATTTCATCGCGTTGTGACCGGAATCTCCGGTGGCATCGGTGGAGCCTTTGGTTTGTTCGCGCTGCCGGTCGAGCTTCCGTTTTCCACCACCGTCATGATGCGTTCGATTGCCGACATCGCCCGCAGCGAAGGTCATGACTTGCGTGATCTGGAGACGCGCCTGGCGTGCCTTGAAGTCTTTGCCTTGGGGAGTCGCTCGAAAACGGACGACGCGGCGGAAAACGCGTATTGGGCGATGCGGGCGGTTCTGGCCAGCGCCGTCAGCGAAGCGGCCACCCATATCGCCCGCCATGGTCTGGCTCGCGAATCGGCGCCGGCCTTGGTGCGCTTTGTTTCCATCGTTGCCGCGCGATTCGGCGTGGTTGTCTCCGAACAGGTGGCGGCCAAGGCAATCCCGGTCGTTGGTGCCGCCGCTGGTAGTGCGATCAACGTTCTGTTTACCAGCCATTTTCAATCGATGGCTCGCGGACACTTCATCGTTCGCCGGCTCGAACAGGCTTACGGACCGACCATCATCCGCGAAGTCTACGAGCAAATTAAATTGTCCCACTAAGCTTTTGCGAATCGAGCAATGAACGAAATGCCGCCAGATCAAACGGTCGATTTGTACGAGTTGCATCCGGCCGATTTGGCCGACCGCCTGCAGCGGCTCGAGTTTGACGAGGCGCGATCGGCTGTCCTGTCGCTTCCGCGAAAGAAGGTGGCGGCGGCGCTGGCCGACCTGGAGGAGGAACGAGCGATCGAATTGCTGGTGTCGTTGAACGACGAGCAGCTCGTTGGCTTTTTTGCCGAGCTGCCGCACAACAACGTCGCTGATTTGATGGGGCTCCTGCCGCCCGGTCGCCAACGGCAGTTGCTGCGGATGATGCCCGCCGAGCACGCCGAGGACGTCCGGCAGTTGTTGCGTTACTCGGAAGATTCCGCCGGCGGCATCATGACCGACCGTTACATCGCCCTGCAAGGGGATGACTCGGTGCAGCAATGCATGGAAATGTTGCGCGGCCGACCCGAACACGAGCGAGAAGACGTCTCGTACTTGTATGTCACCGATCACGCGGAAAAACTCCTTGGCGTGGTACCGATTCGGGAATTGGTCTTCGCCAAGCCGGAGCGACAAATCCGGGAAATCATGAAGCGCGATGTGGCCGCGGTCCGCGTGGATGATGATCAGGAAGAAATCGCCCGGCGGTTCGAGCACTATCATTTTTTGGGATTGCCGGTGCTTGATCGGCTCGGCCATCTGGTCGGTGTGGTCAAGGCGACTGACGCGTTGGAGATCGCCCGTGAGGAAGCCACCGAGGACATGCAGTTGATGGTTGGTCTTTCCGGTGAGGAGCGTGCCCTGACGCCGTGGAACAAGGTCGTGGCGCGGCGGCTTCCCTGGCTTTACGTCAATCTTGCGACGGCGTTTCTCGCGGCGTTCGTGGTGGGCTTGTTTGAAAACACCATCGCCAAATGGACCGCGCTCGCCATCTTTCTACCGATCGTTGCGGGCCAGGGAGGCAACGCTGGCATGCAAACCTTGACCGTGATCATTCGCGACATGGCACTCGGCGAATTAACACCCGGCGACGGCCGGCGCGCCCTCCTCAAGGAAGCGGTGCTGGGTGTTATCAACGGCGTGGCCATCGGGCTGGTTGTCGGCCTGATCGGTTGGTGGTGGAAAGGTAGTCCGGAGCTGGGGCTCGTGGCCGGGGCCGCGATGGTGCTCAATCAGTTGGCGGCGGCTTTTTCCGGCGTCCTGATTCCCTTCGGTCTGAAGTGGTGCAAGGTCGATCCGGCGATGGCGTCCAGCATCTTCCTGACGACCGTCACGGATGTGGCTGGTTTCTTCTTTTTCCTTGGCCTTGCGGCCCTCGCGTTGCGCCATCTGGCAAATTGATTTGCGACTGCGTTGGCATTGCCTCGATTGAGAGGTCGGCTCAAGGCCGATTCGCCACGAGCGCGCAACCGGCGACTGCGATTGCGACGCTGGCGATCAGGAGCCCCAAGGTGAACAAGACACCCAAAACAATTTTGCCGGCGGTGGCAGCGGAAGTGCGTTTCGCTAGTAGGACAGCGGAAGTTACACAGCCGATTGGCAGCAACGCAAACGCGCCGGCCAACATCACGTAGTAGCCGATCGCGTAATTGCCTTCGTCCAGATACGTCCCGAGGATCACCGTGATGGGTCCCAACAAGGCGGGCAGTAATTTGGACAGGATTGGCTTCTTGGGTGTGAATCGGTGGCCGCACGCCGGGCAGACATCGTACCAGGGGCGGGCCCAGTCGGCCTGGCAATGCGGACAGAAGGATTGGGACATTTTCGGTGCTAGCTAACGGGTAACTGTTTCAACGTCTGCCGTTCAATATGGCGTCTTTGCCAGAATCGCACCACCCCCAAAAGAATCATTGCCACGCAGGCGATTTGATAACCGCTCAACGGTCCAAGAATTTTGGGCGTCGCCCGAACCGCTTCGTGCGCGAATCGAAAGCTCCCGTAAGCGATCAAGTAGAGGTGGAAATGTTGGCCAGCCAATATTCGTCGCGGCCGAAGAACAATCAGCAGCAACGCGAGGAACGCAGCGTTGAACGCGATTTCCACGGGCACGGATGGCCAACGATCGATACCGGCCGCGTCTTTCAGGGAATACCACGCCGGCTCACAAACGTTGCCGAGACAACATCCGTGCAGCAGGCAACCGAACCGGCCGAAGATGATTCCAATTGGCGCAATGACGGCAAACCAATCGCCAGTGGCCGACGTGTAGTTTGTGAGCTTCTTACAGAGTTCCACGCCCGCGTAGCCGCCGAGCAGCGCGCCGACAATTGTCTTGCCGGTCGCGAGCTGTAGCGACATGTCGTCTGCGCCGAAGTGCAGCCAGCCTTCCGCGAGGATGTAGACGATCTTGGCGCCGAGAAACGCACCGCAAAGTCCCCCGATATAAATGAGCAACAGTCGCTCGTCTTTGCGCGCCATCCGCCGCCAAAGGAAAATGGATACGCCAATGCCGGCGAGCATCAACAAACCATAAGGGGATGGATGGAATGCCGGTTGTGGGTTCATTCACACGATCTGACCGATGGTTCTTCGCCTCGGTGATTCAGCAACAACAGGCGGCGGATTCGCAACGTGTTGCCGGCAACAGAAGAATTCGATGATTCCAACGGCTGGCGCAGTGTTCGCCCGGCCGGCCTCAGACAAAAACACAGTATCCACAGCGTTGAGTTCGTCCTGTTGTCCAACCCTGTGAAGGGATGCCGATTGCGACAAAGAGAATGCGTACGACGCCTGGATGCCTGCGTCTTGCCGGAAATCCGTTTTCAGAATATCTCCCAGAGCGGAGGTTGAGTTTTTCATCAAGCATCTCACTTAAATTGGCCGGTGGCGGATTCTGCCGGCAGGCTGCCGGCAGCACTTTGCTCGAAGTCGGGGAAGCCGGCGTAGTACCGACAAAACGAATCCAGCTTGCCGTCGGGCCGGATGACGTGTGTGCAACAGCGATCGATGCGATCCTGATCCCAGGTCCAGGCGTCCATGAACGGTTTGATGAAAAGCCGGAAAGTGTTCGTTTCGTCGAGTTCGAACTGTTTGAGCAAGGCGCCGAGCGGTTCATTTTCGCAACCGCATTGAGTGAGGTCGCTGAGCTGGTAGCGGATCTTGTCACGCAGGAAACCTTGAACCTGAGCGAAGTCCACAAAGTCGCTGATCGAACGCACTTCGCCCTTCACCTTGAGCAGATAACCGATCGTTGCACAGTTGGGATCACCGCACGGCAAAGGTGTGAAATCTTCGAACCGCAACTTGCCGTTCGATTGCTCGACGCTCGCCAGAATGATGTCGGCTACGTTGAGGCGGCGTGAAGGTAGGACAGGCATCCTGCCTGTCTCGTTGGAATCGGCGGTCAACTCCGACACAAATTGATCGCAGTCAGTCGGACGGCTGATTGCCGGTAAGCCGCCGGCAACACTTTGAGACAGGCTGGAAGCCCAATAAGTTCCGTTCATGAACTTTCGTAAACATGCACGAAAGGTGCGTCATTATTGACGACTTTGCATATCGCGTTTTTTTGCGACGCGAAAGGATATACCCTCTTCGCGCAAAAGTTTTGTCAGGATTTGTCATGCAGGACTGTCACAGCAACCGACCAGATTATCGCGCACATCAGCAACACCCTGCCGAGTGGATGTATCATTACCAAGCGTTGCGGGGTATGGAACCGCAATTGCCCAAGAAGTCGAGCAGGTAGACGCACAAACTGATTCGGATCGGCGGCGACCGTGTGGAGTGGAGGAGGGAGGAAAGGCCGGCCGCCACCGCCCGAATCAAAGGGTTATTTTTCTGCTGGCTTGATGATGACTTCCTGGTTCGGATCAACTGTCCGGCCGTGCTCCAGTACGAGGCGGGTGACCTTGACGGTTGCCTTCAGGTTGGTCGATGGATGCGGTGTGGTCAGGCTCACCACGAAGTTAAACGTGTTGGTCGAGTTCGGTTTCATCGGTGGCCGGCTCTTCTTCCCGCCGATGATCCAGCGCGTGGATTGTCCCACCACCTTGCCCTCGGCGTCGGAAAGAAAAACTACCGCTCTCGCTGATTCGATTTTCTCGGTGAAAGTATTCTTGAATTCCATCGGCACCGCCGCTTTCTGACCAACTGCTTTTACCGACGAGACGTTGACAGCAAGCTGCGCGTTGGCAGCGAAAACACCGGTCAAAAGAATAAATACAGTTCTCATGACCGGGTTATTGCGCAACCGCCCACTCGATACGTTTCCAATCATTCTGGATTGATCCTACAATTACGCTTTGTTCAAAACTTTCTTCCCGAACAATCATCATTGTTTCCGGCTCATACCAGCGCCACCCTGAAATTCTCAGAAACGGAATGGCCGGGAACGGCTGCCGGTGGAAATCGACGGGATTGGCCAGGTAGTGCTTGTCGAATTGTTTCTCGCTCACGTCAGCAGGGTCGGTTGACACGAAATACTGCACCCGGACCGCGCGCAGTTTGCCAAAATTTGTCACGCCAGTCAGAAAGAACAGCCCGTGAACGGGCGGGCGCTGCTGCGCGGGTTGCTCAAACGTATGCGTGAAGGACTCCCCCAACCGCAAAGTTTTTCCCGATAAAAGACAGAATGTCTGAAGCCAGAACCTTTTTTCCTCCTCCTCCAACGCTTCCGCGCTCAGTTCCTTGCTGATCGCCGGACGGAGCGGCGCGGGCATCAGTTCTTTTACAGCGGCTGTGATTTTTTCCGTGCCAGGTGCCGACAAGAGGCATCCATCGTCAGAAACAATCAACTTGTTGGTTAAGCCAACGAGAATGCGCGTCACGGGGTTGGTCCAAGGCCTGTCATCCACGATGCTATTCATCTGCCGATACACTGTTTCGACGCCATAACCCTCAGTCATTTTCCTGAACCGATACTCCTCCCTCATATCCTCCCGCTGTTTGCTGACTTCTTGGCCGGGCATTTTTATGAGGGTGATCTGCCGCTGGGTGATGCTGAGCAGGCGGGTTCCGTCGGGCGGGGCGAACTGGAAATGGAATTCTTCCGCGCAGTAAACGAGACCGTTGCATGAAAGCAGGGCAATGAGAAAGAGAATTGGCCGCATCAGGGATTGTTTCAACGAATTACGCGTTTGTGAGAAGTCTGAACGCATGGTGCTAAGCGCGGAAAATTCAGTCGCCCTCCGTAACCGTGTTCTCAAATCTATCGAAATCAACGGAAAGGTGAGCAGCGAGTTATCAACCGTCCCGTGGTATTTGGCACGGCTCGCAGCTTCCCGGCCCAAGACGGTCCCACGGTTTGAAACAATCAGCCGTTCGATTACCTCGCCTAAAAACAAGCGCACAGAGGTTTCAATCCCTTTGACCGCACCTGACAGCGCTTCCAAAAGATTGGTCCAATGTTCGTCGGGCGGCGCGACGCGCTTTTCTTTCTCGGCTCTTAACTTCTGCTCGGTCATTTCAACCGGGATAGCGGTTCTCAATTCGGGTCTGCGGACCGTGGTGGTTGGCTTGTCTCGCGCTGCCGTCTTTTGTGTTCGGCCAGCAATATAACGATTCCCCAAATGCCAAACGGCAAAAGCCAAACCGAAATGCTATAAGCAAAAATCATTGTACCAGTTGGCCAGCCCGTGAGACGGCCATTGGCAAAGTTGGCAATTCCGCCGCCAGCAATGAGCACGATCGAGATTGCCTCCAGCACAATCAGAAGATGCCAGAAACCGCGTTTTTCAATCGGTGCGCCCGGCAGAACCACGAAGTAGGCGCTTAGTGCAGAAAGCAAAAGCATTCCGGCGATAAACAACCCCACGACATTGAAAATGACGTGACCGAGCTTCATTGTCGACCAAATGGCTTGGGTGGAGGGTGGCCATAAGCGTTGGGGCCGCATTCGCCTGGCGCAAAAAGCAATAGCGGGATGATTGGTCCGAGGAAAATGACAGCCGCAGCGCCATAGCCCATGTCGTGTAGTCGTTTGATGCTGTTGACGACAAGGAACGCGAACAGAACGTAAGACGCGCATTTTACCAGCGCATTGGGTTCGCTTCCAGTCGTCGCGTGCCGGACCGAACCCAAAAATGCACACGCAGCCAAAATAATCGCCCACCGCACGCCGTAAGCAAATCGCCCAATGCGGCCATGCGGGAGAAAAATGCTCCGTTCTCCCGCTTTTTCTAATTCGATTTGAGTGTTTGGATTTTCAGCCATCGTCAATCGTCCGTTCACGCTCCGCCGACTTTTTTGAAAGCCGTTTCAATCTGCTCAATCACCTTTGCAATGTCAGTAAGTTGGCTCCCGGTCAACATCAATGCAGAGGAAGCCTTCACCTTTCTGAGAGCTTTCCCCGCTTCGTGTAAAAACTCTGATGCCGAGCCAACAGCAAAACGGCTCGCGAGGTAAACATCGTCGGCAAGCTCTGACTGTCCTTTGGACTTTAGTTCATTGCTCAACCACACGAGATAGTCACGCAGTTCGTTATTACTGTGAAGTTGATGAGGATTCATGGACAAATTAATCAGGCATGTGGAACCAGTCAATTCTGACCCCGCCAGGGGGAACGACCGCTTCCATTGAACCACCGGCGTTTACTCCAATCCCGGGGGCCGGACGAGTAATGACAGGTGAGCCTGGAGCGACGCGGCCACCCATCATCCAGTCAAACGTAGGCGCTGCTGTGCCAGGCATACCTAACTGGCCAGCGAAACCCGGAGTTGTAACGGGATTCTGAATGGACCAAAATTGAGCATTGCCTGTGTTCTGAACGCCAAACTCTCCGGCTCTATAAACCGTAGCTCCATTTTGGACTTGGCCCAGCGCAGCCTGTGCTTCAGCCGTTGCAGCTTGAACGGCTGGTCCGTGCGGTGTTGAAACGGCTCCCGGAGGAATGAGTCCTGTGCCTGTACGGTAGAGAGCAGCACCACCTTCCACCAACCCCCAAACCTGTAATCCATTCTCAACCAAATTAAATGCACCGTATAAGGATGGATCGTTGGAGAAGTTTTGAACATTCTGACTAATGTTCCCTGGCAATTGAGCAATTGCCCCAGGTATCTGTGGTGCTGTTCCCAACGGATCGTTGAATAATGCGGTAGTGCCGAAAGCGAAATCCGCCGGCAACCGCAACGTGTTCGCAAGAAACGCCTGACCGCCGGAGTAGGTGCTGATTTCCTGGTTGGCCAGCGCCATACCGTTGCGAGCCTGGTCATAAACGGAACCACCTGAACCAATCCCCTGCAAAATAGAACCGGCCCCACCGTAAAAGGACGCCTCAAGGAAACTGCCAACGCCATTTACGTCGATACTTTGTGAATAGTCGGTCCACTGTTTGCCAAACCGCCCATCACTGTCGAAGTAGTTGACGCCGTCGCCGTTGAACGCGGCGTACAGTTCCGCGCTGCCGTCATGGCCCAGCGGGTCCGCGCTCAACCACCGGCCCGATTCCGGTTCGTACGGCCGCAAACCGATCCCGTACATCCCGCTGGGATCGCTCCACCGGCCCCGCCACGCGCTGGCCTCCACCAGGTCGGCTCCGAAACCCAGCGGTGGGGGCCGGTAACCCGTTGCCGCCCCGAAGGCCGTCGGCCGCGCCGTCGTCCACGTCGGGACCGGGTTGTACCAGTCGTACCACGCGAGCAGGTTGCCCCGCGCGTCGGCCACCACCGGCCGGAAACCTTCGCCATCCGGCGCGGTCGCCTCCAGTGTACCCAGTCCGTTGTGGGTTCCGTAGACACCCCGTTCATCCGCACCGATCACCTTCCACGTCAACCGGCCGTCCACTTCCACGCCCACCTCCAGAAATTCCACCGCCGGATCATAGAACTGTTTGATGAACCTCGGTTGCGCCGTGTAGGCCACGTTGTTGGTCACCATCACCGTCGCCGTCCGCAACCGCCTGCCCAGGGCGTCGTAGGTCGCCCACCAGTCAAATCCGTTGTTGCCGTTGTCCCGTTCACTCACCTTGTAGAGCCGGCCCCGGCCATCCCAGCCCAGCGTCTGCGTCCGTTGCGTCGTGCCGCCGGGATTCTTCCAGACCCGCTGGGTGACGTTGCCCGCGTTGTCATACGTCACCGCCACCGAGTGCTGGCTCACGTTGTTGGTGAACACGTTGGTGTGATACGCCGTGTAGAGTCCGCTGGGATGGATCGCTCTGGCAATCAACTGATGGCCGCCCGGGGTGAGGTCCATCGACGAAAACAACGGCAAACGCGTGAACAAATCTCCCTCGGGAACCAAGCCCTTTACCAAGCACGGCGCAGTGAAGAGGAATGCCGCGACCCCAATCGCAAACAACCTTCTGAACGACCGCTGGATTCGGTGGCGCATGAAGTGGAAACGCTAACGCACGGGCGTGGTCTTGCCGAGGTTTCTCTGCCTGAACCCGTGAAGAAGTTTCCGGGCTTCGGCACCGATGAGCCGACCTAAGATGGCCCGTACCTCGGTGCCGTTGATCATTGGACAGCCGTCGGGCCGGAACTCCTCCAGCAACACGGCCAGCGCGGCGATGTGTTCGCACGCCATCACCTGCTCGGCAAAGTCAACGGTATGGGTTGAAACTGATGGTTTGTTGGTTCTGAGCATGGTCGCCTTTCCTTCGCCTCCCGCCACCGGCCCTTGCTCAAACTCAAACAAAAGGGGCGTGACCTACTCGCGCTCCCAATCAGGCACGGGAATGCCCACGCAGGAACGCTTTGGGACACGCCCGAGTGGGCGTGCTCCAACCGCGCTGTCCTGCGTGTGAAATTTCCCGTTTCGATTGGGACAGCGGCTGAAGACGCAAATTGAGTTGTCGGTTTGTTTACATAAGCGCGGGTTGATCCCGTTGACGAAGATGGAAGCGGGAATCGCGCGGGAAGTCGAGCCGCGAACTCGGTGTTCGACTCGGGTCGGCGACGGCCGTGTGGGGTGGAGGGAGGGAGGAAAGGCCGGCCGCCACCGCCCGAATCAAAGGGTTATTTTTCTGCTGGCTTGATGATGACTTCCCGGTTCGGATCAACTGTCCGGCCGTGTTCCAGCACAAGCCGGGTGACCTTCACGGTTGCCGTCAGGTTGGTCGATGGATGCGGCGTGGCCAGGCTCACCACGAAGTTGAACGTGTTGGTCGAGTTCGGTTTCATCGGTGGTCGGCTCTTCTTCCCGCCGATGATCCAGCGCGTGGATTGCCCCACCACTTTGCCTTGGTCATCGAGTAGGAAGCACACGGCGCGGGCTGTTTCGATTTTCTCTTTGAATTCATTCTTCAGCGCGAGTGGCACGACGGCCTTTTGACCGGCAGACTTTATCGGTGACAGCGTAGCCGCCAGTTGAGCATTCACCGTTGCGGTCGTCAGGAGCCCGAAGGCAAACAGAGAAAACGTCAAGTTGTTCATTGCGACATCTTCAATTGGACCGTTACGGCTGCCGAGTAGAGTTCGGGTCTCGAAAGCGGAAAGGTTGATGGGGGAAATCTGATGGAAAAATGGAACACGAAATCGTCTTTCGCATTATTCCTTCCAAGAAGTCTATGAGCCCAAGGTCAAAGCGCTCCCAGTCAGGTCCACGAGATTCATTTACGACGATGGACCATTCGTCGGGCTTCCCTACTGTCAACCAATAAATACAGTCGCCGTTTCCGGTCGCGCCGCATGGAAACAAGCCCCCGCGTTCGGGATACAGCATGTAAGGAACATCGCCGGGAAGTTGTTGTTTGATTTCGCGAAGCGCATCAAGTCGCGTCTTCAGTTGCTTGAACAGATTTAATGACCTGTTGGCAGCGAATGGATTGAAGACCCAAATGAACTCACACAAATAGCCGCTCCCGTATATGTTTATGTAATTGCGAAAGTCTAGCGGCAAGGACAGACCGACCTGTCGTTCCACATCAAGCCAGTCGTCCGTTTTTCCGGCTTCAAGTGGATTTTGCGGAGGAACGACAATCTGGCGAAAGGATTCGATGCTCATTCTCTAATTCCCTCGGTTCAAAACTGTGACCGCCGTGTTAAATCCTCCAGAACCTTGTCCCGTGATAGTGATCCCTCGTGGAACAACGTTCGCACCTTCATAAACTGGAAATGCAGAATAATCAACAACCTGTCCCCCTTGGACTGCTGCCCGAACTTGTCCTTCGATTCCACTCATCACAGGATGATTTGCGGGGTTCTGATAAATGGTCACCAGATTTCGCACGTCGGTTCCGGAGCCGCCAAGCTGACGACCGAGCAAATGTCCGCGCGCAAGTTCTGCATCCACGACATAACCGGGTGGAGTAATCGACTGGCTCGCCCGCGTTCCGGTTCCGAGCATATCTTCGGTGATTGTTGCTGAAACTCCAGTTGGTCTCCCCAATGAGTCAAGTGCCCCGTAATTGATTCTCCCTTCGATACCGAGATTTCCCACCTCGGCGATTTCATCGGCATAGCGCAGGTTCCTGGCCTCGCCAACACCGCCGGTCAGCACCGCCATCGCCACTTCCAGCTTGATCGCTCCATCGACCTGATAGTGATAGTACGGATCGTCCCCCAGCCCCTGCCGCGACTGGTCGTAGCGATACATCGTGTCGCCCAGCGCGTCGGTGATCGCGTCATACGTCCGGCCCGGATTGGTCGCCGCCGAGTACAGACCTTCAGCCGTCTGAATCGGATGGCTGGCCATGTTGTAGAGCCCTTCCACCGTGCCCCACAAGGACTGCGCCGCACCCACAGTTTCGTAGAACCGGCCGATGGTCTGATCCCGGAACTGTCCCACCGCAAACCGCCCGTCCGGATCGAACCCATTGATCGGATCACCGCCGGCGAAGGAATAGCCTCCGGGATCACGGGCGTTCCACACCGGATCGAAACTCTCGAAGCTCCCGGTTTCAGGATTGTACGGGCGTGCGCCGAGATTCACGAATCCGGTGATGTCCACCGGCCGGCCGCGCCACGCGCTGGCCTGCGCCAGGTCGCCACCGTGGCCCAGCGGCAACGGACGGTGACCGGGCACCGCGCCGTAACCGGTTGGCCGGGCTCCGAACCAGTTGATCGCCGTGCCGTTGGTAACCGCGCCCAGCACGTTGCCCCGCGCGTCGCCGATGACGGGCCGGAATTCGCCCGCGCCCGCAACGATTGCGTCCAGACCCCCCGTCCCGTTTTGTCCGCCGTATTTGCCGTTGGCATCCGGCCCGTACAGTTTCCAGGTGGTGACACCGTCCACCGTCGCCCCCAGTTCGAGGAATTCCACCTGCGGGTCGTAGTATTCGGAGATTGTCTTGGGGGTGACTCCGCTAATCTGGGCGACCCCGTTGGTCATGGCGTACCAACGGGTGCGGAGACGGCGGTCCAGCCCGTCGTAGTCGGCCAGCCACACATAGCCGTTCTGGGCCGCGTCATAGTCGAGCAACTGGAAAAGACGCAGCTTGGCATCCCAGTAAAGAATCTGCGTGCGGTTGGTCGCGGTGCCTGCGGCGTTCTTCCATATCCGCCGGGTGACCATGCCCGCTCTGCTGTACAGGTTGGTGATCAGCTCTCCACCCGCGTTGTTCGTAAACGAACTGGTTGCGTTGGTGGTGAACTGGCCGCTCGGATGGATGGCGCTCACCTGCAACTGATGGGTTCCCGGAGCGATCTCCAGCATGGAGCGCCACTGGTACGGCCACTGGCTGTCAGGCGCGTCCACCAACCTGAGGGTCACCGCCTGCGGTGAACCATCGAGCGTGGCCGACACGGTTGCCTGACCGTTCACACGACCGTATGCCATGCGACGAATGCTGTTGTTCGTCTCGTTATTGATTCGTGAGAAGGCATCCAATGCGCCGCTCCAACCCGCCAGGGTGGTGGTTGGGGCTCCCATCTTTGTGAGCGTTCCCAGGCCACCCGCCGCGCCGCCGTCATAGATGAAACTGTTGGTCCAACGTTTGGTGCCGTCGATATTGAGGCGTTCTTCAGCCAAACGGCGCGACTGGTTCGAGTAGAAATACTGGCGCGAATCCGTGAAATCCTCGCGGGCCAGGGTGTGCGCTGAAAGCAAACCATCATCCGTCCACGAGAGCGCCTCGGTGAGCTTGGTGGCCGCGTTGAGTTTCGTCGCGATCGAAAGCGGGCGCCCGTCTCCATCCAGTGCCGTCACCGTCATGGAACGACCCGCGGCGGTGCGATTCGTGAGTATTCCGGCCGAATTGTAGGAATAACTGCCGGCACCAGAAGAAGTCACGACTGACCCCAGCGAGCCATCCGCGCGCCAGCCATACGAATACTTGAACGCGCTGAAGTTCAGTGCGCTTCGCCGTCCGGCGGCATCCCAGCCCAGGCTGGCCGCCGAAATGGGATCATCATCGAGGCTGATCGATTCGACGGTCAACTGACCGGCGGAATCATAGCGGCGCGTAACAACTCGCGGATGCGTGCCACTGATGTCATTGATGTTCTGCTCCGTAATGTTGGTCGCAAACCCACGGACATCGTACTGCCAGACTGTGGAAAGGCCGAACGCATAGATGCTGGGCGCGAGTGTATTGGTCGCCGGACGAAGCCAGTCGTCGTACGTGTACGTGCAGGTAATGCCACGTCCATTGGTCCGGGTCTCCAACAAACCCGCGGATGAATTTCCGGTTGCATAATACGTTCGGGAGTTCGTTCGCGTGCCGCTGCCGTCGGCGCCGATAATCCAATCCTGAAGCATCTGCCCGGCGTTGTCGTAGGTCGCGTTCCACTTCAATCCGCCGGGCATCACCCGGTTGGTGAGGTTCCCCATCGGATCGTAGTCAAACGTCGTGAGCGCGTTGTCGCGGTCCGTCCGGGATCGCAGCCGGTTCATTCCGTCATACGAGAACGTCGTGGTCGCCCAGTCCGTCAGCGAACTGTTGGTGATCGAGGATCGGACCGCGCCGATCCGATTGCCCGCGAGATCGAACGTGTTGCGCGTGAACTGCCGCATGTTGCTGTAAGGGTACCCCACGTCCAGCACCGTGTTCCCGTCATTGTCCGTGAACGTGGTCGAGAGGATCGCCGAGGAACCCGAACCGTTGGTCACCGTGACGCCGTGATGGTTGGTCGCGTAAAGGTAACCGGTCTCGCGCACCAGAGTGTTGCTCGCATTCCGTATCTCCGTCCGGTTTACCCGGCCGAGGGCATCGGTCCAGGTGATGGACTTGTCGCCCAGGGCGTTGACGTTCGTCGTCACCACGCCGGACGCGTCGAAGTAATTGGTCGTGCTTTGCTGGACCGGCACCGGCGTGCCGGGTCCCGGCACACTGTTGGTTTCCACGACAATGGGCCCGGCGGTGCTCTTGAGCCGGTCCAGGCCGTCGAAGACATTGGTGAAGCTGTTGCCGCCCGCATCCACGCGGATGAACGTGTTGCCGCGCCGGTCGAGGACCGTGACGTTCGTGGCCAGGGGCGTTCCCCCGCTGGTGTTGAACACCCGCGTCGTCGCGCGGTTGGCGTCGTCGTAGGTGGTGAGCCAGTACGCCCCGTTACGCTGAAACTCCTTCTGCACCCGGCCATCGAGGTAATATCGCCAGCCGTTGGTCGATCCATCGGGGAACTTGCGCCAGGTCGGCTGGCCGGTCGAGTTGTAGAGCGTCTCGGTGATGCCGCCCAGGGCGTTGGTCTGCTTCCACACCAGGCCGCCGGGTTCGTAGGCGTACCCGTTCGTGCTGAGGACTGTCCCGTTGGTGTCGATGATCTTCCGGGTGAGCAACCGCCCGATGCTGTCCCACGTGTTGGTCGTGATCACACCGCGCGGATCAACCGTACGGGTCAGGTTGCCAAACAGGTCGTGCTCGCTGAAGGAGGATGCATACACGGCATCTCCGGCCGGGGCCTCGACGCCCGATCCATCCGTCTTTGCCTGCGCCCGCCAGTGGACCTCGGCCAGCGGCCGGCCCGCGCCGTCGTAGTCCCGCCACACGTAATCCTCCGGGTCGTACGCCGGTCCATCGCGCCAGACGAGTTCGCCGTTGTCGTTGTAATACGAGTATTCGCCGGCCAGTTGCACGCCGTTGGTCTCGATGGTCTCATGCCATTTGAGCCGTCCCAGCCCGTCGTAATCATACCGGTTGGTCCGGCCGGCCGCGTCCGTCTGTTCCACCAGCTCGCCGCGCGCGTTGTAGAAGAAGTTGTGAACCACCGCCGGATCGGTCGTGCCGGTCTGGCGGGTTTCGCGGGTGAGCCGGCCCTGGACGTTGTGAAGCCACAAATTGGTGGCCGCGTCGGAGGTGCCGTAGGCGCGAATGGTCTGGGCCGGCAGGCCCCGTGCGAACCACGAGCCCGAGTTCGTGGCGTAATAAATATTCGTCGTGACGCTCACCAGCGTGTTCGAGGACCACGACTGAACACGCGTGGGCAGGTAGGGATAGTTGGTGTCCGAATAGAGGTACTTCGTGACCAGGCCGACCGAGTTGGACGAGGACAACAGGATCGCGTTGGTGTAGGTCATCACGGTCACGAACGTTTCGTTGGTCGACGTGCCCCCGGTGAGGTTGCCCCGCAAGGTCACGTTCGTCGCGTTGCCCAGGCCGTCGTACTTGTATTCAGTGACCAGCCCGCGCTTGTCCCGTTGTGATTTGAGATTCCGGGCGACGCCCCCGCTGCCGTCGGTGCTCCAGTACCAGTCCCGTTGCTCGTACTGGCCCAGGGGGTCGGTGATCTTCGTGATCAGGCTGTTGGTGTAATCATACCGGTTGGTGCGTCCGTAGGCGTCGAGCACCAGCGTGTAACCGGCGACCAGGCTGTCGGGCGTGGCGCTGTTGAAATTGTTCGCGTAGACGAAGACCGCGTTGGTGTAGGTCTCCATGTCCGGTCCGACGGTGCTCTTCTGGGTGATGACGCGGCGGTTGCTGTCGTAGACGTTTTCCAGGACCCGGCCGTCGGGCCGGTCTTCCGCGCTGATCAGATGGGTCGAGTACCAATGCGTGATGCTGTTGGTCACGTAGCTGTCGCGCCGGTACTCGTATTCGAGTTCGGAGGCGTCCGGCAGCGTCACGTGTGTCAGGTCGCCGTACTCGTCATAGTCGTAGTACAACCGCCGCCCGTCACCCGTGTACGCCTCCGCGATCCGGCCGAACACATCGTAATAGAAGCCGAGAAAATCCCCGTTGCTGCTCTGCACGCGGCGCACCTGGCCGAAGCCGGGCAGCGTGATGTCCTCCTGGTAGCTGAACGTGAAGTAATTGCCCCGGTTGTCCTGCCACTTGGCCAGGTAGGGATGCTGATGGGTGAAGAGCGGATCGGTCTCATAGCTGCGCACTTCATAGCGCCGGATGCCGCCATCGGCGCTGAACAACTGGTAGACATTGGTCCCGGAGATCAGTTGGTACTTGATATAAGAGTTGAGGCGGTTGCCCAGGGAGTTGACCCCGGCGGGGGACAGGTTGTTGATCTGGGGATTGTCGGCCACCTTCGGCAGCCAGATCGAGCTGTTGGTTGAACTCGGCGTGTAGGCCAGCACCGATCCGTCGGGTTCGGCGGCGTAGATCAGCCCGTTGGTGATGATGGTCAGGTTGGGAGCCAGGCTCATCTTCCATCCGTAGCCGAACTGTTGCGACACCACATCCAGGCTCGAATAATTTCGCCGCACCTGCAAGGGCATCGGGCCGTTCAGGCTCAGGTCCACCGCGTCAACATAATGTTCGCCCGTGATCGCATTGACGGGATCGTAAACATTTTGGGCGCGGTCCGCCCAGAATGATCGATGGGTGTCGAGCAACCCGCTGTTCTCGCCCGACGAGTACGCCGATTGCAGCGTCGGTGAACTGGCCCCGAACAACGTATTGACCCGCGACGCTTGATAGGAAAGTGCCGGATCGGAGTACTGCGAACTCAACCCGTCGAAGGTGCTCCGTTCCTGATACTGGCTGGCCACGTACGAACCGAAGTTGTCGGTGTTGATCCCGTTCTGCGCGAAGGTGTAGAGGCTTTCCGATCCATCGGGTGCGGACTTCAGCCGCCAGTTGGGCGCGTTCTGCTGGTTGAACGTCTGGTCCGGAAACGCCTGGCTGGCACCGCCGTTTATGCCGGACGTGATTTCCGAGCGGGAACCATACGGGCTGAGGAGAATGGCACCAATGCCATGATAACTTCCGTTGGTGACCGTGGTCGCCGTGACAAACCCCTGTGAGTAGTTCGTTTGCCAGAACCCGGTGTTGAACCAGTTGGAAACGGTCAGCCACATCTCAGGGTCGGCCGTCTGGATTTGCGTGCGGTAAGAAAGGTAGTTGTTCTGGTTCAGCCGTACCAGGTTGTTGGTCCCCGCCAGATGTATCAACTTCACGGCCGACACCGCGTTCGTCCGGAAGAAGCTTTCGATCACACCGTGCTCGGCGGCCGACCCCGAAACCGTGTAGATGTTCCGGTAGTCCCAGTGGGCCGATTCGTAATCCTGCCAGGAATCGGCCTTCGCCGTTCCGTTGTAGATATTCACCGAGGTCGCGCTCGGAATGTCCAGGTGCGCTTCCACCGGGATCACATTGCCGCCGTTGACGAGGTTGCCTGATCCGTCCCGTTTCGGTTTGAGCATGGCAAAACCAAACTGGAAGGAGCCGAGGGTCTTCACCTTGTGCAGGTCCTGCAACCAGGTGCCGAAGCTCCCGTCGCGCTCATAGAACGACATGCCCATCAGATGCAGCGCCGTTCCCAGGTACACCTCGGGGTCGCGCGCCGATTCCGGCAGGGCCGGTGAGTTCTTCTCGAACTGCCACAGCTCCTCCGCATGCACCCGCAACATCCTTGGCGTGGTCCGGCCCGCCTCCAGGCAGAAGGCCACCATGTCACCCTTCCTGATTGCCGTATCCGTGTTGTTGTACTCCTGCCCAAGTTTCGCCTGGCCGGGACTGTCGTACAGATATTCCCAGAAATTCGTGACAAATGTCGGGGCCGAATAACTCGTGCCCAGCGTTTTCAACCGGCGGTAGATCACCTGGTAGCCCAGTTTGTCATCGGTGCTGTACAGCGTGTTGGTCGCCGCCTGGACGTAGGTGATGTTGCCGCCGAAGGTCGTCCGGTTGGTGATGCCCGGATGCAGCGCCGCCAGCGACAGGATCATCTGGTGCTGGTTGTTGGTGCCCACCTGTTGGAACCGCAGCAGCAACCGGCGGTTCAGAATGTCGGCGACCTTCAGTTCACCGCTGTCCACGTACCGGTTGGTATTGCTCAGGCTGTAGACGTGGAGCTGGATGGTATTGAACCAGTTGGTCGTGGCCTGAAAGCTTTCCTTGATGGTGGGGGTGTTCGTCAGGCTGAAAGGCCGTGCAAAATCATCCCAGCGCGCGACGTTGTTTTTTCGTTGTTCCCGTTTGATGCCCACATCATCCAGTGACAGACCGGGTGAGCCAGTTTCGATGGCGTTCTGGACAAACTTGGGAAACAGGATCGTTGCTTGATCGGTGTCCGGAGCGAGGGACATGATCGCCGGGTCCTGTTCCAGATAGTGGCTCATCCATTTGTAGCCAGAATTGTAACTGGCAGGCATCAGATCATAGAGGTTGAAGCCTTCCTCGATGCGGATGTCCTTGATCCACGGAAACACATGCACCCACCGGCTTTCACCCGCGATGTACGCAGCCACCCACGGGTAGTTGACCGGCACCAGGTGCGGCAGATTGTTGGTCGTGCCACCAGCCAGGATCGCCCCCTTGACCTGCACGCCCAGCATCCTGCTGATCTGCACATCCAGCATCTTTTCCCCGTCGACGGCAGGAAAAACGAACGTCGCGGGAACGCCCGCCTGGCGCAGCAGGTAAACCAGCAGGGCGCATTGTTCCACGGGTGACCCCTGGCCTTCCTGGAATACACCCAGGGCGCTGCGATTGATGCCGCTCAGACTGATCGAAGCCGACTGATTGTGATTGGTGTCATAGTCAATGGCGTCGGTCGTCTCGATCTCGTTCACGACATAGTTGGCCAGCGCCAGCGGATCGTTCCCCATGTCCGAAACAAACCGGTCGAGGATCGGATGCCGCCGCAGTTCAGGGGTGTGATCCAGGGTGGTGTACTGGCTGGTGCTGCCAAAGCTGATTGCTGGAATGGTGGCTTTTACCGCCAGCAGTTCCTCCAGCGATTTGCCATAATAAATCGACGGCAGTGGTGACCCATCGAAGTGCGGCTGATCCAACAGGCCGGCGCGCCAGCCCGGTCTTTGGTCGAATTCAATGGTGTAAGTCTCGCCCCAGTATCCACTGCCATTGCTGAGGGTGGTCAGCCAGGCACCGCCTGCGTAGCCGATGGTGGAAACACTGAACAGGTAGTTGGTGGCCGTCGAGGACGCACGGTGGGTGATGAGATAGGAGGTCCCGACTTGCTCGCCCCAGCGCGAACTGGACAGTCTGGAAACCGTTGTGGTCAGACCATACGCCGTGGCGGTGACCGTGTAGCCGTTGTTCGCAAACACGGTCCATTCGGCAGTCTGGTTTTCCACCGGAATGCTGAGAGGCAGCGAACCGATGTAGGCTCCGGTGCTTCGATTGCGGATGTCGACGTAGATGTCCGGAAAGTTCGTGTAGTCGTTGGCTCCGGCATAGAGACCAAACCGGTAATCCCGGTCGAGGTACATCGGACTGGCTCCCACCCGCCCGCCGAAGGCGACCATCGGATTCTTGTATTGAATGCGCAGCGCCATGTTGGTGGAGCTGGCCGGTTGCGTGGCGTTGTAATGATACAGCGTTGTGGTCCAGGTGTTGGCGGGAAAAAGGTTGGTGACATTTCCGCCGATTCCATCCAGTTCGATGCCCGTCTGGTAGTCCAGCGGAATAACAAATGAATGATAGGTCTCGTTGGTTCCCGTCCCCCGGTAAAAGCGGCCACCGCGCGGCACCGAACTGGCCGCCTGGGCGGTGGATTGGAACAGCGAAAGTCCGCATGCTGCCATCACGGCAAATCGAAACATCCCCTTCATGATTTTCCTCCTGGTTGCTCTGCTCAGTTGATCGTTGAACCGTTGGCCGGGCTGTCAATCGTGATCGTCAGCAAACCGGCGTTCGTGCTCGATGGTTGCGCGTCCTGCCAGTTGTCAACCCCGTCTCCGTCCCAGTCCAGGCCCACCGACGCCTGCACAAAACCGGCCTTCGTGACATCCATCAACACCGTGAAATTGGTCTGCCCCAGGCTGCCGATCAGGTGCAGCGTCCACGGAAAGGCCGGGTCACCCAGCACCGGCGTCCGGTACAGCTCGTAGTTCGCGTAGCTGACCCCGTTGGTGACCTTCACCGAAAACTGGTTCGTGCTTGTCTGCGTGATCGTCAGCCCCGGCGTCGGCGGGGACTGCGCCTGCGTCTTCCACGCGATGGCCAGCAAGATCAACAAGCCGGCAACGCCCGCGCCGGCCCGCCAGGCCAGCCGTCGATTGATTGGGTTGCTCATGGTGATTCCTCTGTTCAGTTCTTTGTCTTCTCTATCCCTTGTCCATTACTGATGAACGCCTTTGTGCTCCGGACACACAGTTCAGTCAAGCGAAACCTCTGACCGAAACGCAATTTCATCACACATACGTTATGATCGTCGGCGCACTTTGCCAGGGTGCGTCGAAACCTGGACCGGCAACTCGCAACTTTTTTGAAGAAACGTCGAGGAGCGCTCTCATACGCGGAGTTTGCCAGGCTTACGGGCGTGTCCCACACCACGCTGCACCGGATCGAAAAACGTGAGCATCACATCACCCTCGACAAACTCCAAACCATCCTTTCCCGCTTGAAGGTCCGGTTGAAGGATGTTTTCCCGGATGAGTATTAATTCCCCACATCTGCCGCGTCGTAACCGATAAAACAAGCCCGGCCGCATCACGCAACCGGGCTTCATTGTTTCCCAACTGGCTCGACTGAAGTCCTAACTGGTTCCCTGCGCCTGCTGGATCCGGTCCAGGATTTCCTGCGCCGTCAGCTTGGCGGCGGGGTTGTCGCTGTGTTGATCGACCAGGTCGGAGATCACGGCAAACACACCGGCCTCCTTCTGGTGTTCCATCAGCCATTTCACGAACTGACCGTCCGCCGCCTGACCCTGTGGCGTGGTTTCAAGGATCGCTCGGGCGGTCTCGACGCCCTGCACCAACGCCTCGTTGACCTTCTTGTTCCGCACCTGCCGATAACCGTGATACAACCCACCCAGGGCGAGCGCGATCAGTCCACCGAGTCCGGGCACGAACGTGTTGGTGATCGTTGCCGCTCCCTGAATGAACGACTCGGCCGCCGGTTTCTCGACGAGGTTCGTCACCGGCACCTCGACCACGTTGGTCTCGTAAACCGGCACGAAGTTCGTTTGCAATTGCGTCACGATATTGGTCGCGATCGGTTCCACGGTCGCGTGACCCGTCACCACACCCGACAACGCATTCGTGGCGAGGACCACGTTGGTCCGTTCGATGATCGTCGGCACGTAGTTGGTGACGACCACGGTGTTGGTGTAGACATGCACGACCGGTTGTTGTTCCATCGTCACCTGCTGATCGTAGGCGCGATCGAGCGTCGAGCACGCCGGCAACAAACCCAGCGCCCCCACGATCGCCACCGCGACGAATCCCAATTTCAACTTCTGACTTCCAGCTCCTGACTTCGGATTTCTCTTCATTCTTCTTCCTTTCGTTTGGTTGTTTACCTGTCCACTGATCACTGCTGGCTGATCACTGAAAATTTCTGGCCCCTTCGTTCCTCGCGGCAGAGTTTGAGTTCGTCCCGGCACTCCTCGAGCACGCGGGAGTTGTTATCGAGACAGACCATGAGTTTCACATTTGCGGCGCTTTGTTCCGCCACGATGCCGCGCAAACTCGATTGATAGTCTTCCCGCGCTTGTTTGTGATCGGCGATGAGGCGCTCGTGCTGGCGCACGAAGTAACGCATCGTGCAAACGGCGAAGCACCCGAGGACGATCAGGCTGGCGATGAAGAGCCAGCGATCGTTCTGCCGGGCGGCCTGGGCGGTGAGTTCAACGAGTTGTTCCATGGTTCACCTCACGTTCGCATCCACCTCGAACCGACCGCCGCCCGTCAGGAAGGTGATGTTCGCACCGGCACTCTTGTTGGCCATCGTCGAGCCGTAAAGCCGGACGTTCGTCGCTGTACCGGCGTCGATCGAAGTCGCTGCTGCCGCACTGGACACCAGCACGCAATCCTTGAGTGTCAGGTCATCGCTGCCATCCGCCTGCACCGCCCGGCCGCCGGCCGCCACCAACGTGCTCACGATCCGCGCTCCATTGACGGTCAATGTAAACGGATCCTCGACGAACTGATGGTGCAGTCCGTAGCCAGCGGAAGACTTGATCTCCCGGGCCGCCACGTCATTGGTCCCGGCGATACAACGCATTCCAACGCCCGCTTCACTGGTGATCGATCCGGCTTCCACTGTGTTGCTCCCGCCACCGAGTTCCACGCCGTTGCCGCCGGTGGACTTGATTTCGTCGGCCCGGAGAAAGTTTGTGCCGCCGTAAAGCTCCACGGCCCGCGGTCCGCCGGAGTTGATCGTGCTCACGTGGATGCGCGTGTTGCCATTCGTGCAACGGACGCATCCCTTGCTCCCGGCGCCGATGAACTGCGCGTCGATCGACACGTAAGAACCGCTCTTGCTCACGACGATCGCCCAGGACAACGCGTCGGTGCTGTTGTTGATGAACTCCCCGTCACCGGTGATCCGGCAGATGATGTTGCTGTTCGCGCCATTGATCCCGTCGTCAAAGATGGCGCCACTGGCCGCCGCGGAGTTCACCACCTTGGCACCGGTAATGAAGTGCCAGTTGACGCCGGTCTTTAAAAGATTGCGTTCGTTGTAGGTGCCCGGCCGCACAATGATCGTGTCACCGTAAGCCGCCGCGTCCTTGGCGGCTGTCAGCGTGAGAAAGGGAAAGCCCGCATCCCCGCGCAAGCCGGTCGTATCGTTGCCATTGATGGCATCGACCCACAACAGCGAACCCGTCGGCACCGACGCCGGCCCGTCCAAGCTGAGTGGAAACCCACCAGCCGTCGCCCCGTCGTGACAGACCAATGTTTTCTTGTCGGTATCAAACGTCACCTCACCCAATGCCCCGGCAAAAGTTGCATGCTGGGCCGTCGTCCCGCGTCTCAATCGAACTTGTTTTGGCATAAATAAAATCTCCACTGACTGAACACTGATCACTGATCACTTCGCAGTTCTAACTCTGCCAGTCTTCAAACAACGTCGCGCCCGTCAAATCACCCCAATCCTCGGCGAGCGTGAACACCGTCAGATCGCCCCAGTCCTCGCCGTAGCTTCGGCGCCCCTGGATCGTCCAGAACGTCCCGGTCGGATCCAGCCGGGCGGCAATCACTTCGCGGCGGAGCCCGGTCAAGACCTCGATCACATAATCCCCGGCACCCGGCATCGGCACGTCCTGCAGTTCACGGGCGCGGATCAGCAATCGTTCGTCGCCCACCTGGACGGAGGAGCCATCGATGTCGCCCGACCGATACGCCGCCACCAACGCCTTCACCCCGGCAGTGAGTGAAGCCGGCGAAAGCAAACCAGTGCCCGCACTCGACTCCGTCTTGTAGAAGACACAATCGCGGACCAGCTCAGCGACCCGGTCAAACAACCGGTCCAGCTGCCGCGTCAGGATGGCTTTGAATCTGATTGCACTCACAACTCACTGAAAACTGAACACTGTTTACTTCTTAACTCCGCAGGAGTTTCACATTCCCACTATGCCCGCCGATGTAATCACCGACCTTCGCCAGCAGGGCACGAACAACTTCACTGGCGATCTGCCGACGTGTCCGGGCATTGAAATCGATGTTCACCGCACCGGTCACGGCGATCGCCTTCAGCCCCTGGTCATCCGGATCACTCGTGCGATCGTCCTCGATCAATGTCCGCGCCAGTTCGCACGTCGCGTCGACGATGATTTTGGGAACGGTGGTCTCGTTGAAGAACGGTCCACTGGGCAGACCGGCAAACACGGAGCCGGCGTCGTTATCCGGATCAGGCACCCAACGGCGCGGCCATTGCAGCGCCTGGGTCGAGAGCCGTCTGAATCCTTTGAAGTGAAACAGCGCGTCGATCAGGCGGGTGGCCATCACGAGCGCGGCTTCCTGCGTCGCCGCATCCGCCTCAGTCCAAGCAGCAGGATACAGATGCCCAGCGTGATAAGCAGTGCCGTCGGCTGCGTCGGCATAACTATTGGCATCCACCAATCCATCCCCGGTCTCCTTGATCAGCGTGAGTGGCATGTTTCAAAATCGTTGTCGCAAGTGTAGGACAGGCATCCTGCCTGTCTTTGATCCGTGTTCCATCCGTGTTAATCCGTGGCTTATGCCAGTCGATAAGCCGCGATTGCATGCACCTCCAACGGGAACGCCGACTTGTTCCAGAACAGGTTCACCGAATCGAGCGCGCCGGCCGTTTCGTTGAACGCGACGGAGTTGGCCAGTCCTGTGCCCAGCGCCTCACCGTTCACCGTGATGCTGCCGGCCTGTTCGAGGCCATCGAGCAAATGGGCCGGTGTAAAATCCTTGGCCACGCCCGTTGCGGTGAGGTTCCAGAACGTCACCGAAAAGTTGGGACTGCCCTTGGTGATCTCGAGGAACTGCAGGCTCCGCCGTTGCAAGGTGCCGGTGTTGGTCGCGATCCGGTGCCACTCCAGACCATTGCCGTCGCTGCTGGTCACCGTGGCGCCAACCTTCTTGATGACCCCGCGACCCGACCAGTAATACGGGTTGCCCGAGTTGGCCACGTAGGTCAGTGGATCGCTGCTCGCGTTGGCCCCGAACTTCATGCCCAGGAAGTTGGTGGTGGTGGCCGCGCCAAAGGGGTTGGTCTTGCCGGCACACAAACCAAACAACAGGTTCGTGCCGGCGAGATTATTGGTGCCATCGGGTGTGAGGGCCAGCAGCACACCGACGCGCAGCTTGGTCCAGTTGCTGCCGATGGCCAGCGTGCGCACCCACTCCTCGTTCGCCAGCGACAGATACTTGTCGCTGACCAGATTGAAAACCCGACTGCCAATGTTCGCCATAAGCTTGGATTAGTAACTGAAAAGTCCCGCGTCGCCGTTCCACCCGGTTCCGCCGGTCAATACCGGCCCGCTGGCCACACCCTCGGCGTAGCTTTCAAAATCCTCTATGCCCACATGCTGCGCATACGGTTGTGGCAACGCCGCGCCACCGTCCCACCCTGCGCCGTCGACCAGGGCCGTTTCATTCACGGGACCCTCGTCGTAACTCTCGAACGTTTCCTCGCCGACGATGACCACGAACGGCACCTTCACCAGCCCGCCGGCATTCCAGCCAAAACCGGCAACCAACAGTGGGGCGGGACCGGGCGCGTAATCATCAAACGTCTCGATCGAGAACATCGGCACGATCACCGGCGTCTGCTGCCGACCGTTCACGATGGCGATCTGCAGGATGCCTTTCCCGCCCGGCACCGCCGCCGCATAAAACGAGTAGTCACCACTGACGCCGACACCGCCTTGGGAAGTGGCACTGCCACCACCCCGCCGGGAGACGATCAGTGTGCGAATCCCGCGAAACGGATTACGCTTCCTTCGCCTTCCGGCCATGACGTTTTTTCCCTTCGTTGATAGGGCGAAGCTCCCGCTGAGCCTCATCCTGATCACGGTCCACTGGTACTTCACCTGGCACCGTCATGTTCAACACGCCTTCAGGTTTGTATTCAAGCCG
Source organism: bacterium (assembly GCA_016124235.1). Classification (GTDB taxonomy): domain Bacteria; phylum Verrucomicrobiota; class Verrucomicrobiia; order Limisphaerales; family RI-55; genus RI-55. Next base: position 34,363 of record WGOC01000031.1, read on the forward strand.
TGCTTCGGTGGTGGGGCGGTTCACTCCGTGAACGCCTTCCTCTTCGTGTCCATTGGTGTCCATTTGTGGTTCTCCACTCCGTGCCTCCGCGTCTCCGCGGTGCAAAATGAGCGGCCGCCGCTTACGCCGTATGATGGGATACAAACCTTCCATCGCTCATTAATCAGTGTTTCATCCGTGGCTAAACCTCAGTTATGCTGAATCGCGACGATGCGGACGTTCTTGTTCTCGTAAACGCGTGTCCAGTTGGTGCCGTCTTCGAGTTCGGCGTTCGTCGGTGAATCACCGACCACTGCGGCCGAGTTGAACTTCACCCCACGCGGATGCAGGATGTAACGCCGGCGATTGATCAGCACGGAATCACTGTCGAGCGGCAGCCGCGCCAGCTCCACGCCTTCGGTGCCGAACCCGCCCTGCAACGGCTTCGCATCCAGCCGGGCCGAGCCCTTACCGAACGCGCCGGGACCGAACAGATAACTCGTGTAAACGAAGCCATCCGTCGTGCCCGCACGCACCGGCAGGTTGTCATCCACGATCACGCGGCGGCCCTGGAAGATGCGAATCTGGGTTTTGCCCTCGCTGTCGGGGATGAAATCGATGAGATCGAGTTTGCGCAGCGCGGCCTCGGTGGCCGAGTGCATGCCGATGGCTGTCAAACCATCCGCCCGATCACCGAGCTTCTGCGTCGCGTCAATGAAGGTCACACCATTCAGCTTGGTCGAATCGGACTGACCGGCGATGTCTTCACTGGCGATGTTCAACAAGTTGTTCGCCATGGAAGCCGAGGCAAACACACCTTTGAGCGCCGAGATGATCAGTCCTTCATCCGTGCGCGCCCAGTAACCGGCCACCAGATCAACAATCGCCTGCATCGGATCATCGCCCGAGATCACGCTGGCCAGATGGTTCACCGACCAGGCGTTGCCGTCGTTGTGAATCCGCGCCAGGTCCTGGTCGGACCCGATCTTGTTCACATTGAGTGGTGCGCTGTCGCTGAGGATCTGCCGCGCTCCGGAGAGGTCCTTCCAGAAGGGCATGTGCACCTCGCGCCCGCCCATCGCGGCGAGGTCATCGAACTCCGGCGCCGCCTCGACAATGCCTGATCTGGCAAACGTCGATAACTCCGCCGTCCGCTCGATCGCGTACTTTTCAAACTCTGTCGGAACAATGATGTCCGCCACTGCAGTCTTCGCCATAGTGCTTCAATAATGATTTTCGATTTACGATTTACGGTTGATCGGCTGACACCACATCAGCCCTTGCCCGATCCGTTGGGTCCAAATCATCAATCACAAATCATAAATCATAGATTTAGGCCGCTGCCTTCAACCTCGCCGCCAGCCCCGGATCACCTTTCTGGATCCTCATCTGTTCCGTGAGATTCCAGGTCTCCCGCCGGAACGGATTTTTGCCCATGCCCCGCATCCCGGCGCCACCGGCGCCGTTGTTGTTGCCGGAACCTCCACCCGCATTTGATTCGAACAAGTGGGGCGCGTCGGAAACCAACGCATCCACCCATTCCTCCAAAGTCATCGGGTTGATCCCATCCTTGCCCGTGCGCACCGTGCTGCCGTCCGGCTCGTAAGCCGTGGGCAATCCGTTGCTCAGCTTGAACACACCCCGCGCCCGCGCCGTGAGATCGGCCAACGCGGTCGACCGCAAACCACGCCTGGTCGCAGCGGCCACGGCGGCCTGATCGATCTGCACCGTGGCCAGCCGGGCATTCAGCGCGTCCCGCTCGGCGGCGACGGATGCAAGCTGCTTGTCGAAGTCCGCCTTGAGCGACTTCGAACGCGCCTCGATGACTTTCTCGATCTCGCCCGCCTTGAGCTGGCGCTCCTCTTCGAGCCGCTGTTTCTCGGCGGCCAGTTGACGGACCGCCTCCGGATCGATGCCCTCGAAGCGCTGCTTGAGTTCATCGCGTTCCTTGAGCAGCGCCACATTGGTCGTGCGAAACTCATCGAGCTTCGCCTTGTCCACCGCGCCCTCAACATCCAGGACGAACACACCGTCGCGCTCGACATACAAGTTCGCCAGTTCGGCGGGCGCCTCGTCCTTCGATTTTAGTTTGTATTTGAGTGCCATATCGCTTCTTGACGCGGGCACTCATCGGGCAATCGCCGGCGCGGGTCAAAGGCGATTCGCCGTTCCCCGAAGAAAGTCGGGAAAACACACGAATGTTCACGAACCCTCGCGCTTTGGAGGTGAAGCAAGCCGTGGCGTTGCCCGTCTCATGCTCGCGCTGGACGTGTGCCGTTTGTTTGTGTTTGCTCCCGGGAGCATCGTTCCCATGAAAAAATCAGTTGCATCCGGGGCGGCCCGGCTGGCCGGGAAGGTTCGTGAATTCATCGGCCGGAAATCCCAGCGTGATCTGACCCGCCTCCTGGGACGGTCCGCGCCAAAGCCGGCACGTTCCCGGAAAGGCTCCCTGCTCCGCGCGCCCCGGTACTGGCAGAAATGGGAAACCGCATTGCTCGGCAAAGTTCCCGACGCGGAAGTGGCCCGTCGCACCGGTCGGACCTACTCCGCCGTACAAAGCCAACGCGTGAAGCAAGGCATTTTGTATGTGCGCCAACGAGACTGGACACCTGATGAGATCGGCCTGCTGGGAAAATATCCGGACCGGGAGGTGGCACGCATGACCCGACGCACCCTGGCCGGAGTGCAAACCAGGCGACAGGACTTGAAGCTGCCGTCTGTCAGCTCCCGTCAGCGCGACTGGACCAAACGGGAGGACGCGCTGCTGGTTAAATACCCCGACCGGGAAGTTGCCCGTCGACTCAAGCGTTCCCATGCCTCCGTGCAACACCGGCGGCAGCGGCTGGGCATTCCCAAACCCAATCCACTGGCCCGCTCATGGAGCAAGCTGGAGGATTCGCTGCTGGGACGGCTGCCGGATGTCGTGCTGAGCCGGCAGTTGAACCGCACCCTGGCGGCCGTCCGGTTCCGTCGCCTGGACAAGAAAATTCCAACGTGTGGTTGTCCGCCGGACCAGTTGCCGTCGGCAATCGCCAAGCTCCGTGGAGTGTTGTGCCGGGTACAGGCGGAGAAGCAAAAGGCGCGAGCCCTTCCGTCAATACCCGTGGGTCGATTCCGGCGAAGTGGCAGGGATTCCCGTCCGCGCAAACTCCGCTGGTGGACCGCCGCCGAAGACAAGCTGCTCGGCACTCTTTCCGACGGGGAACTGGCCCGGCGGCTTGGTCGCTCGACCATATCGGTGATGCGGCGGCGCCTGCGCCTGGGAATTCTTCTGCCCGTTCAAAGCAGATTGTGGACGCTCGAAGAGGATGCGCTGGTGGGCGCCATGCCGGACCGGGAGCTCGCTCATAAGTTGAACCGGACACCGGCGGCGGTGAAAATCCGCCGCCAAAGGAAGGGCCTTCCGCCGTTTCACCACGTGCAGCCAAAGACCCCTGATAAAGGCGTCTTAAGGGTGACTACTGGCAACTGACCCGTCCGGCTTTGCCCTCGCCGGCTTCTTCTCCCCGCCAATCAACTTCAGCTCTTCTTCCATTGATCGACCCTCCGGCAGCACCTCGCCGCGCCGGAATAACTCTGTCATGGTGTCACGGCTGATTGCGCCTGCCTGCCAGGCGGCGACGATGGCCTGGATATCCTGTGATGCCAGACCTTTGGTGCTGAAGTCGGTGTTCAGCTCGATCAACACGTGTTCATTGGTGATGTCATCCGGAAGTTCCTCGGTCGAGTTCCACCAATACGCCCAGCGCAACACCTGCGTCAGTGAAGCACTCACGTTGATTGCGATGTTGCCGAGGATCGAGTTCTCACCCGATTGCCGCAGCTCGATCGCCGTCGCGGTTTCGCCGACCTTCTTTTGATCCTCAAGCAACCGTGATCCAAGAACGGCCATCAACCGTTCATCCCGATCCATCGCCCGCTCGAACGTCGTCAGACCCTGACCGGTAAACTCCAGGAACCCAGCCGTCGCGCCGGGTGTGTCCGTCACCCACGCCGTGCTCGCACCGATCCTGAGCGATGCCGATTTGTCGAACCCGCTGACCCACGCCGTGGGCAGCGCCGTGAAATGCACGCCGTGTTTGTAATCAGCATCGAGACGATAGTGATCCAAATTCACGGCAATGATATCCGCCATTGGCAGCTTTTCAATCGACGGCAGCGAATGCCGGGCACCATGAAACACAAACGGAATCATCGGCAACGGCTTGCCCAATCGCTTCGGCACCCGTGTTTCAACCAGCTTCCATTTCGTCTTATCCTTGCTCGGTAGGGCGCCGCTGCGTTGGCGCCCATCATTGGATTTCTCCTGCCGCCAAATCTCCACAACGCATTCGTAGTCTCGTTTCCCTGTGGTGGGGCGAGACTCCGTCGAGCCCTGATCTTTCACCGGTACCAACCGCAACACCCGAATCTGCTCCGCCACGCTGGTTGCAAAATCATCCCCCTTATCGGTGGGGCGAGATTCCATCGAGCCGTTCTTCTCATCTCCCATCTGCGAACTCCCATCTGCCTCCTCGAAGAGGACCACCAGTGTTGCCACGTTCCGCCCATTGATCCTTTCGACCCGCCAGTTGATGATCTGCTCCGCCCGATACAGCGACGCGTAAATGCGATTCTCGGCGGTATCCTCCCAATCCACCAAGGTCCCCGCGCGTCCGAGGGAAATGATCTCGTTCACGACACTCTTGGCGTACGCGGGCAATGGACTTCCCAGCATGTCCGCGTCGTTGACGAATGCCTGAAGTGCATTGGCCAGCGCCGACGAATCCTCCGGCCGCTTGACGAACGGCGGCCGACGAAACACCAGCCCAAGATACCCTTCAGCCGTCCGCGCCGTCGCGTTAAAGAACGAAGCCCGTGATTTGTAAGCCAGGTATTCCTCATCGCTCTGCGAGTCGAGCCGCGACAGATACCTTACGCCAGCCGCCTTGACGGCATCCTCCCCGGCAATCACATCGCGGGCACGGTTCCATTTCGGCAGCGCATCGTCGTACTCGGGATGCGTGTTGTTCACTGGCATACGCCAACCCCGCTATTGCATCGCGCATCCAGAGTCAACATCCACCAAGCCAGCCCGATCGAAAGTCACGAAACTTCACACGCTTCGGTGCATTCCAGCCGGAATCCCTCTCTTCGCGTCTTTGCGACGATTCTTAATCCCCGATGAACTTCAACGGCCGATCGATGCACGCCATGGGAATCTCAAAGCGCTTTCGCCGATACTCGATCCGGCTGCCGATGTCCTTGCTGATCACCTTGGTACTTGCGCCATCGGGTAGTCCTTCTGGCAGCTCGTACAGCTGACACTTCTTCACCTTCGCCCATGACTCGACGTAATAGGGGATCTTTGCCACATTTACGGTGAAACTCCACTTCGGGCTCGGTCAACTGCGGGTGCAAGGTCCCGTCGGTTTTCTTCTCTTAAATGCCAGCAAGGCGGCACTAGCAGTGACTAGAACCCATCCTGGTGGTTCGGGCACGGCAACCAGCGGGCCCGCGATTTTATTGAGAAAGTCCCCGTCCAAAGTATAAGCGTATACTTCAAAGTCAGTTCGGTTCGCGAGCATCTCAGCAATTTGAAAATCCGCCATGCCCGTCGTTCCGATATAGAATATTGTGCCATCGATAACGGTCGGCGCCTCCAGGTCAAACGCCCACGCGGTACTACCGCCGGCTATCCTTCCCACGCTAAACACTGGATCGATTGAGCTAACAGCTATTTCATAACGCACACTAAAAAGCGGTCCCTCACCACTGACCTCAGGGGTAACCACCGTAACACTTGCAGTTAACGCGGGCTCTCCAGGAAGCAACGGTTCAAGCGTCGATTTCAAGGTCCCTTGACCCGTGACGACATTGCCTGCGACAAGGGCAGCTCCGACAATTGCGACCAATCGTATTCGAGATCCCATAACTTTGTTCACCCGATGGGATCATCGGTAGGCCCAAAACAAAAGGGGATTTGTTTGCTGTCAAGTAGCTAAGTCAGATCGCTAATGCTCACACGCAAGTCAGTTCACCCGTCGTTCGCTGGAGCTGGCACTGTGGGTTCATCGAACCGCGCACCGGCGAAGCGGCAATCCACGTGGTCACGCAAACGCCGCGCGCGGAACGCCTACGCTCATGCATCGGCCGCAGCGGCCTCGCACCGGGCCGCCCCGTCTCAGGTCGATGGTGGCGCTGACAGCGGCCCTTTCGCTACCGCGCGCGCGATCGGACTCGTCATCACGCTCGAACGCGCCCATTGCAGTCCACCCGTCGCGAACGTTCGAAGCGTTTACAGCGCGGTAGGCGGACAGACAATTATGGTAATGGCCACGGTCGTCGCTACCGCTCCTCGGTGGATTGGAAAAGTGTGCTGCCAGCAGCTTGCTGGCAGGGTCTCGGTCCGGCCGCCCGGCCACCGCGAGCGGCTGACTCTCCCGCTGCACTGCGTTGCGCCGGAGCCGTAGCCCATCGCGGACGCCGGTCTCTTGAGATTCATCCCGCCGCGTGCCTGAAGGCTTCGCTTCCGGCAGCGAGCCCGGCACCCACCGGCAACTTCAGTCCGTCGATTTCCCATCGCCGGGCGTCCGTCAGACTGCCAGGGCTGACTCACGTCACCGTGTCAGACTGTCGGCCGGGGAAGCGCGCTGTCGCGCGCCCCTGACTCTGGCGTTTCAGTTGGCTTTGGTTCGCTGCACTGCATTGCGCCGGCGTCGACCTCCCGTTGGTCAGCCGACCGCACGAGCTGCATTCCGTTCCGACTCACCGTCGCCGCCTGACCCCGCCGAGACAGGGAGGGGAGGACGCTCGTTTGAACTCGCACGCCGGTGGCGTATCGCGAACTGGATCGCGACCCCGTGATTCAGTTTTGCTCCGCTGCCGGCGCGCAAGCACGTGGCATGATGGGATGCGATTCGTTCCCGCTTGCACAAGAGCTGTTATACCGCGTGCCGCCCCATTGCCCGCTCCCGCTGGCGCAGGACCCCGGGCATCGGGGACCCCGCCGGCTCCCGCCTACCCACCGTTCGCTTTCGCTCCCATCTGCCGGCCCGGTTCACTTGATATAACAGCGTCTTGTGGCCGGGGAACACTCCGGGACCTGTCACCGTCACTGCTGAAGCCCTACACCGGACCTCGCGCCCGTCCGGTTCGGCAGTGATCGTGTGCCAGTCCCTCCGGCATCCTTCACGCCACAGCTTGCGCAAGTCTTCCACACAGCTCCGCCGCCTTCGTGAGTTTCCGGGGTCGCGGTTTTTGAAATCCGGGAGGGACGGCATGTTGCCGTCCACAATCATCGGACCGCGACACGCGGTAGGACAACAGCTTTGTCCCGGTCGTGGAGTTACCGCCGCAGTTCTGCGTTGTGGGGGAAGGGGCACCGGTAATCCACGACCGGGCTACTAACCACTCCATCACATCTGTCCCGCTTTTTCCAGTTTTTCCTATCAGTGTTCTTCCGTGTCGATCCGTGCCTGAAATGTAGGACAGGCGTCCCGCCTGTCACCCGCCGTCAGGCGGTATGCGCTGGACCACGTTGGTCCTCAGGTCCGTTTTTGTGCCTGTCGTTCCGATCACCCGCCCTCACGCGCCTGCCAATTCACCAGGGGGCCATGCGGGTGCCCCTCTGAAGCGACTCCCCGCGCCGCCCTGTTGGGCAGGCTCATCAATTCGTGCAGGGCGAGTGTCCGGACCGATCAGCACAGCACAAAAAAAAGACCATGAAGACTAACACATCCTCCACCATCGCACCCACCACCACAGCGTCCAGCCGGAGCGGCCGCACTTCGCGTCCGCAGCAGACCCCGAGGCAGGGGCTCCCGAGCCGTCCCGATCATCAGCCTCAGCACACCGAGCCAGAGCCGGCGGCGTTGCCGCCGATTGATTTCCGGAAACGCCGCGAGCGGCGTTCCTTTCGCACCGAGCAGGTGTTGGGTTTATTGCAGAGCAAAGCCCCGGAGTTCTTCGAGCGCGCCGAGGTCGTCGGCCAGTGGGTTTGGATCGAGTTCGCCGACAAGCCGCCGCGCGATGTCACCGCGCAGCTCGCCGAGTTCGGGTTCCATTGGAACAACAAGCGGGGCGTGTGGCAGCACCCGTGCGGGCAGGTGACGCCGGGCACCGAGTCCGATCCCAAGCAAAAGTATCCGACCTACTTCCCCGCCCACGTCCGCGCCTGACTTCACCGGGGCGCTCCACTTCGGGGCGCCCCTCCCATCTCCCAACTTCCATCTCCCATCTACCATGCACATCATTTACAGCTACACCCGCAAGCAGGCCCTCGCCGACGGCTTCCAGATCGACGTTTCACACACGGCCCGCGAAGCCGGCATTAAGTTCCCGGTCTTTCTCACCCGCGCCGTGTTCGGGCGCTACGTCACCGTGCCGCCCGGCGTGCAATGCCAGGACGAGCCCGGCCGCTTGTGGGACATCGTCTGGATGCTTCGTTTCGCCGTCCACCGGTCCCGCGACGGCGCACGACGCATCCCGTTCGCCCTCTACGTCCGCAACGACAACCACCGCGCCCGCTTGATCAAGCTCATCGCCACCTGCGGCCCGCTCGACATCGATGATCCCAAGCCCGCCATCACCGTCATGTTGCCCGACGAGGATTGATCATCCAACGGGCGGTAGGGCGGTGCTGCGTCGCCGCCCAAACTTCCAGCGCTGTTAGCTACGTCTCGCCTTTGTGCCCTTCGGCGTCTTCGTGGTTGCCCCCACCGCTCGCCAAGCGTAAAAAGCGTTTCGGGAAAGCCGAACTCAGTTGACGTTCGGCCCACAAGTTTCGGCTCACTCATACTGCTGGAACACATCACTTATGCTGCAAACATGTCCACATTGTTTCAGAAATGTCTTGTTTATCAGCCAGAGCTGTCCGGCCTGCGGCCTGACTTCCAATGACGTGCAAAGAGCAAGCGCGTCAAAAGCTGCGAAACCTGAGCCGCAGAAGATCGCCGCAACCGCTAAGTCAGTTCGAAATTCCCGTGCGCGGGCACATTCTCGACAGCTAATACTCGGAGCATTTGCCGGCGGCCTTTTGCTTTTCGTCGGCGTGCATTTTGGTCATGCTAAGTTAGATAGTAACGAGCCGATCACAAGTTCATGGGGAAATATCGTGAGTGTGGCAGGTATAATCCTGTTGGCGTTGTTTGTCGGCTCCATTGCTAGTTCGGCAATTACGGGTAAGGAAGAGTTTGGTACTTCCACCGTGACCTATCGTTGTTCTCGTTGCGGTCGCGAAATCAGCTTCCACGCGATACCAAATGAAAAAGGCAGTACGATTACGTGCCCGGGATGTGGAACGATGCTATGCCGATAAGCCCGACAAGAACGATACTGCCGACGAGAGCCAGCCGTCCTACTAATGAGACAAATTAGAGACCAGCGGCGGCTGGCTTCCTTCGGCTAACCTCTGTCGCTCGCGGTTTCCTTAGGAATAGATTTCCTCAGCCTCCTTCGGCTTTCACGTCCCTCCGCGCCTCCGCAGTGAAAAACAGGGAGGTGGAACTTCGACCTAAATCCCCCTTAACTTCCTCGCCCTGACCGTCCTTCCCTTCGTAGCCACCAGGTAACGCAAACAGTCCGCCGCGTCATCACCGCCCACGCCGTCCTCGTCGGCATCCACCTTGAGCACATCCTCCGGCCGATGCGGATCATGTTGCAAGACCGGCAACGTCTCCAACAACCGGCCGCACCGCCGGTGGATGAACAACGTCGGCCGGATGTCGGCCTCGACATCACCCAGGCGTTGCAGAATCTCCGCCCAGCCATTGATCCGGTCCGTGTTCGCGCACGTCAGTTTGATCCCGTGCCGGGCGTATTGCGCGGCGATCGTCGTGCCGTCGCTCTGACGAGAGAACACATCCGCCCCCGCCACGAACCGTTTCAAGTCTGAGATCCCCAATCTTCTATCTCCTATCTGCCATCTTCCCAGCATGGCGTGAATCGTGTTCGCATGTCGTTGCGGCAGCCACAACCGTTCGGCGTGTTCATCGACCACGAACAGATTCCCATCACCATCGGTGCAACCGAGCAGGCACACCGTGTAATGGGTGAAGCCGTAATCGAGCGCGCAAAACCATTCGCGGGCACGCGTCTCATCGAAGTCATCAACGACATGCACGTCGCGCCGGAACGTCGTGAAGAACTGACCGGCCGCGATATCCCAGTCGCCCTCGAACCACGCCCGCTTCTGCCAGCCCGTCAGGTTCGCCAGCACCCGGGCGTATTCCGGATTGGTAAACGCATTGTCCGTCACGCGGGCCGGCACAAAGATCGTCTCGGGGAGCGCGTGCGTCCCGCGCGCACCATTTGGCGTCCCGCCGAATGCCACTTCTCCCGCTTTTAGTCGCTCCAAATACGGCACTATGAACTTCGTGCGATACCACGCGTGGCCGATCCCGCCCGGATTGGTTGTCGAATAAATGCGCGGCCGCCAGTTCGCCTTGGACGTCCGGCAACACGTCGTGATGTCCTGGTGTTTGCGCGAGCTGAGCGTCGTGGCCTCCTCGATACCGATCACGTCGTATTCGAGACCCAAATACGCGTCGATGTCCTTCTCCGCCTGGAAATGACCGGCGATGATCCGCGAACCGTTGGCGAACGTCAGCACGCCGCGATGCGCCGAGAACTCGTGGCGCAGGCTCCCGAACAAACGGCGGCGCAGGTCCTCGAAGTTTTCGAGGTTCGCCTTGCCGACCTTGCGGAGCAGCAGACATTTCAGGCCGGGCACACGCTGGCAATCATCAGCACCCATCTGGGCGAGCAACCAGTGGGACTTCCCACCACCACGGGCTCCGCCGTAACCGACCGCCGTCGGCCCGTCACTGCGATCGCACAACCGCGCCGCCGCCGAAGCCGCGAGCTGACGCGGTTGCAGGACAATCCCCGCGTTTACGAAGTTCGCCATCTGATCACCGGGACAACCCGCTTCGCGACCGGCGGCCAGGTAAGCCTCCATCGGTGTCATGATTTCGCCTCCTCGATCACCTTGGCTTCAATGATCTCCCCACGTGGCACCGCCACGCTTTGGGCTGGCGGAACTTCCGCTCCGTAAATTTTCTTCAATGCCACCTCCAGCTCCACCTTGATCGGTCCGCCGTCCTCGCCGGTGATCTCCGTTCGATCCGTTTCCATCCCGGACGCCAGTCGCCCCAGCTTGCTGGCCAGCTCGAGCGCCCGCGCCACGTCCCCCAGCGTCGCGCCCTTGCTGCCGTCGCGGAAACTCTCGAGGATCTTCCGGCCGGCCTCGACCAGCTCACCGCGCATCGCCCATTCCACCTCCTTGTGTTCTTCCTGTCGCTTGAGCCAGAGCGGCGCCTTCGCCCGCGTTAACGCCTCCGTCGACTCGCGCTCCACCGCCGCCATGTGTGTTGCGTAAGCCGCCACGCGATCCAACCAACACCAGCGCGCCGACCAGCGACGGATCAGCTGTTCACTTTTCGCCAACTTGCTGGCCACCTCCGCCGTCGACCGCTGAGGCCCCATGCTCAGGTAGAGCGAGAACGCCGCGAACGCCTTGTCTGACTCCTTGGGCTGCTGTTCAAACGCCAATGCCATCCTTCATCTCCTTTCGTGTTTCCGTAGCGCCCTTCGCAAAGGCTCACATCGCGTGACGCCCTCCACTCCAAAAATGACACCATAGGGTGTCATGCCTGGCAGATTGTTACTCAACGACTTCCAAAGCGGCTGACGCCCTGACGCCATGTTTCCCAAGTTAATGATGGGAAAAGTACACATATATATATGCACGTGCATAAAGGGTGATTTCAGCTTTTCCTGACGCTGAACCTGCAAACTTGCCGTCATGGCGTCAGCGCTACTGTCTTTATTGGGTGAAGTGCTCATATCGAGGGCGTCAGCCGGGTGTCAGCCTTGTCATGGTCTTGTTCCAGGGAAACCCAATCGGCCGGGTAGATGATCCAACCGCGACGATGTTCGGTCCGTTGTTGCTGCACCCGGTCGCCGCAACGGCGGGCCAGTCGGCCGAGGTAAGTGCCGGCGGCATTGTTCCAGTCCAGCAGCCGGCGGGCTTCATCCTTGAACGGCGAATCCGCCAGCCGTCGCTCCAGCTCGGCCGCCGTGCCCGTCCACGGACCGAGCTTGTCATCCTCTTCCATCGCCGAATCGATCAACGCCAGCAAACGCATCTCCGGGGACATGTCTTCCAGGGCGGTGATCAGGTCCGGATGATGAAAATGCGTCACCCCAAATCGCTTCGACACCAGCGCTTCGGGAATTTCAAATCGCGTGAGGTGATGCACAAACGCCGGCACCTCGGACAGCAGGAGCTCCATGAACTCGCGGTATCCATCGGCCGTGCTGGTGTCCACCGGCATGTCCGCCTTCGTTGCCTTGAGCAGGATCACCTTGTCCTCCAGCGATTCATCGATCGGCGGCAGGATCAACAGGTTCTCCGGTTCATCATTCAGCGAGATCGTCACCCGCCAGAATGGTTTCAGGCTGATTGCCTGTCGATTCTTCGCGTGACACGACTGCACCGTGTTCACCGTGAAATCCTTGATGCGCGCGCCAAAGTGCCGCCGGGCACGAATGTCCGTGAACGACACCTCATCCTCGATCATCAAATGCTCGGCGGTGAACAGGTCGCCATTGAAATCGGTGGCGCCGCACATGTAGCGATACGGTTTGGCCACGCGGCCGCCGAGCACTTCGGTGATCAGGTTTTGCAGGAGCGACTTGCCGCAATCACGGGGACCGGCGATCGCCAGCATCTGGCCGTGTCGCAACTGGCCCGCGGCCAGTGCTTCGTAGGCGATCTTCAACCAGCCCAGAAAGTACGGCACCTGGTTGTGCTTCCCGTCACCGAGCAGACCGAGGATCAATTGCTCGATGTGCGGGCACTCGCCAACCTTGGGTTGCGGCAGCCGTGGCGATCGTGTCACCAGCACGCGATGGCCGCACATTTCCTGCAGGCCCACGCTTTGGCCGGCGAGGGGACCGGCATAGACCACGTCCAGCGTTCGTTGGATCTCGATGATCCGCAGGTCGACCGCCGACAGGCCCTTTTCCTCGCCGTCGCCGGCATCGTAACCGGCCGCCCTCAGATGCTTCACGAGCGAGCTCTCGTTGATTTCGATCATCTCGCCGCGATCATTTGAGAGCCAGTAACACTTCCGGCCGGGATCGTAATACACGTGCAACTCGTCGGGCTCACGATCGTGCAGGCCCGCTTTGCGGACACGCTCGACGGCGCGCATGAACGTTGCCCGCCGCACTTTGAACTGCCGTTCGGCGAACCGGACCACCCGATCCTGCAGCAATGCATCCCGGCCCAGACCGGCCGCCAGCTTGACCAGCCGTTGTTCCGCGCGGTGCTGCTCGGGCCCTTCCATCTTCGCCAGGCCGTCCGTTTCCCGCTCGAACAAGGCGAACGCCAGTACGCTCGCGTCGCTTTCGGCGGCAACGGGCACCGCCGTGGTCAGCAGGTTCTGCCACCACGAAGTAAACTCTGCTTTCAGCACGTCGCGACAATCATCGGCGCCCTTGCCCGGACCCTCGTAGGGAATGCGAGGCAGCAGCACGGGCAGTGGACGGAGCAACTGCGCCAGGCGAACCGCGGCGATCGCAAATTGATGGTTCAACGCCGTGTCTGAATCGCCGCAAAAGAAAATCCGCTGCGGTTGCAACCGCGCCACCACCTCCGCCAGTTCCGCCACCGGTTCCACGCCGCCCTTGCGCGCGTAACCGTAGAATCCCGACACACCCACCGCTGGAAAACCGGCCTCGGTCAGCGACAACGCCTTGAACTCACCTTCGATGAGATGCAGGTCACCGCCGGGCGCCACCTTGTCGAGTCCCGGAGGCACGTATGCGTGGACGCTGGAGCCGACGGCCTGATGATATTTCTTGTCACCGGTCGGTTGGTCCAGTCGCAGCCGGCCGTAAGGCCTGTTGGCGTCGATCACGTCGGCGCCATCAATCGTTCGGTAGGGGATGAACAAACCGGTCGCCGCAAGACCGCAGCGCCGCTCGGCTTCGAGGGCATCGACGCACTCGACACCGGCCGCCCGCAACACCGCCTCTGAAATTCCCGGCCGTGTCATGTTGATCAGTCGACCGGTCGGAATCTGCCAAAGGGAATGTTCTCGACGGTCCACTCGTCGAAGGACTCGTCACGAAACTCGACATGGACGTGCCGCCGGTCCCATTCCAGCGGGATGGCGCTTTTCCACGTCAGGGTTACGACCCCGCCGTGCTGAAGCGCGGAAATCAACTGCCCGCGCGTTTCCGCTTCCAGCGTGTCGACAAAATCCCGCAACCGCAGGTTGTCGGGCTGCGAATCGTCCTGAATCAAAACTCCGCGATACCAGTTCAATCGACTTGTCGTCATAAAACTCCGTGTCCTTCGTGGTTGAATCTTCAGGCTGGCCGGCCCTCGGTCTCATAAAACGCGATCGCCTCGGGCGACACGTGCAGCCCTTTGAACCATTCCTTGAAATGCAGACCGGCCAGCGTCCGCACACGGCTTACCGCCACGTACGCCTGACCCGGCTCGCGCGCGGCGCGAATGTCCAGATACGCCGCGTCCAATGTCAGGCCCTGTGACTTGTGAATCGTCATCGCGTAGGCCAGTCGCAAGGGAAACTGGCTGAACGTCGCCGCCTCGGGATCACTCGCGTTGAAGCTCCAGGTGAACCGTTCCACGTCGATCACCTCGCCGCTGTTCACGCGGACCTGGATGACATCCCCAACTCCCAACTCCGATCTTCCATCTCCCACATTCACCACCGTTCCGCGCTGCCCGTTCACGAACTGCACCTCGTTCGTTCCCGGCACCGTCCGGTTCACGGTGAACATCACCACCGCGCCCGGTTTCAAACGCAGCGTCGCCGGAGTCAGCAGGTTCTTTTTCAAAAACTCACCCTGGGCCTCCGGCCCCGTCAGCAGGGCCTGGCACACCACTTCATCACCCGGCAGGTTGCCCAACTGGAAATGATTCCACTTGTCCACCTGCACATTGTGCGTGAACAACCGCGTCAAACTCGCTGGCGGGAAATTCTTGATCCGCCCCTGCAACAACCGCGCGTCCTCACCCCACACGCGACCGCGCCGGAAACTTCCCAGTGCCCGGACGAATTGCGGTTCGTCCTGACGACGCACCGTGTCCAGGACCACCGTGCGAAATTCCGCCCGCCGCCAGGCCGGCGACAGGAACGCCCAGTCGTACGGTTCGCCCTCGCCGATGCGGACCGGTGGGAGTTGCAGGAAGTCACCGGTCGCAATCACCTGGCAACCCCCGAACGGTTCGTCGTTGCCGCGCAATCTCCGAAACAGGAACTCGACAAACTCCAGCTGCCGACCGGGCAGCATGCTGATCTCATCGATCACCAGCACCTGGCACCGCCGCACCCGATGGAAACCGTTGAGCACCGATCGTCGCGGATCCTTGCGCAGCACGTCGAAGTAATCGTCGTTCGACTGCCCGGGCTTGGGGCCCAGCAGCATCCCGCAGAACCGATGGATCGTCATGCCACCCACATTGAGCGCGGCCACGCCGGTCGGCGCCGTGACATCCACGCGCCGCGGCGATTCCGTGATGAACCGCCGCAGCAAGGTGCTCTTGCCCGTGCCCGCCATGCCGGTCAGGAAACAATTGCGCCCGCCGTTGGCCGCGCTGATGAACCGGTTCTCCGGGGTCACCACCGGGGCGGCAACCGCCTCATAATCACCCCAGGTTGCCTTCATCGCACATCCTCCAGGCCGCACCGGCAGCATCGCCGGGTAAAGCGCCCGAGCAACCACCGGTGGCGGGTACACCGGGCGACGGTGGACCGCCATTTCCGGGCCGGCCTCTGTTGCAAATCGGCCAGCGTTCCGGCGGCCAGTCCACCGGCCGCCTTGAACTTTCGCGACAACACGGGTGCCCGCGCCGTCATTTGTTCCCGTTCCATTTTCATGTGCTTGATTCCATTACCTCCGTGACCGCCTTGGTCCATCATCAGGTTTTCCAGTCTTCCCGCCGCAGGCGGTGTGCGCCGCGGCACGTTGCCGCTTAGACGACTCCCAACGCCTTCGCCACGCCGGCCGTCATTTGCAGATCGTTCCGCAGATACGCAATCGCCTGGTCACGATCCGTCTGCCACAACATCGCGAAATCGCGGCCTTCGCCATTCTTGGCGCCGACATCCAGGTGACGCGCCACCGCGTCGAGCGAACCCTTCGCCTGCCGATCACCGAGCTGCCACGCCTCGCGCAGATCGATGAGTTGATCGCTCCAATAACGACCGCGCCGCAGATTCCACGGCAACGCCACGCGATGCCGCCACGAACGCCGCACCAGGAATGGAAGATCGAACAAGTGCGTGTTGAACCCCACCATCCGGTTCAAGCGTCCCATCTCGTGTTCACACCGCACCCAGAACTCGCGGAGCAACTCCGCTTCGTCCCCATTGTCGAGCACCACGAACTCGCCGTTGAACAAATGCAGCAATCCGATCGCAAGCACGCGACCCGTCATCGCATCAAGCGCCGCCTTCTCCGTGAACTCCCGTTGGTGGTTCGTTTCGGCCTCGGCGATCTTCGCCGCGATCTTGTCCGGATCCTTGATGTTGCCGGTCTTCACCGCACTCGGATCAAACGACGGCATCGCCGCCGCCAGTTCGGCATCGCTCAACGGCCCGGTTTCGATGTCGAAGATGATGGTCTTCGCACCGGACCCGCGGGCGCAGCCGGTCGCCCGCCCGCTGGATGCGCCAAAGCGCACCCGCTCCGTTGGTTTGGTGTTGGGCACGATCCGCTCGCGCCGCGCGTTTTTGTCTTCTTCCCGTGTCACCACGGCCGTCTCTTCATTCAACTTCATGTTTCAATTTCCCTTTCTGGTTATGTTTCGATTTCTCGTCCTCGTCGTCGGACTCCACTCCCTAACTCCTGACTTCTGACTTCTTCACCGATCACGGATCACTTGCCTCCGGTCTCAGTACGGAATGTTATCCTCATCCACCGGTCCGCCGTCGGCCGCCGGCTGCCGCTGCATCGCGAGCCACCAGTCGAGCGCGGCCATCAACCGACGATCATCGGCCAGCGGTTTGGCTTTTGCCTTCGCCGTCGGCAGCCAGTGGGCGATCAACGCCTCGACCTGTTCGGGCGCCAGGTCCCGCAGTTCGAGTCCCTTGCACCGGCCGACATGGATCTTCACCGCCGCGTGTTCAATGGTCGGTTCCGCGACCCCTTGCGCCCGCCGATAACCACCACCGCCCGGCGCGCCAGCGCCATTGGGTGCAGGCTCCGCCTGCCGGTCGATCACGCGGATGTAGGCACCGCACGGTTGCAACGGTTCACCCGTGCGATGCGGCGTGCAGGCCACGATGTTGGCGTATGTCTGATCGTCCTTGAACTCATGCACCACCACGATCTGCGCGGGCTTGCCGATCAGTGAGTCGGTTTCGAATCCGGCCAGTTCCTCCTTCGTCAGGTCCCGGCCAAACCAGCCGCGCAGGAACTTGCGCAGGTTCGCCTTTTCATTGACTGACGGCGTGAAGTTCCGCGACCACGCGCAGAACCGGCTGCCGTCCTCGCGATCGAGTTCCGTCTCGAACACGATCTTGAACACGTCCCGCTCGCCGAACTGCGATTGCTGTTTCTTGAGCGGCGTCACATCCACGCACACGGCCCGGCCGGTATACTCGGGGCACGGGGTGAACTCGGCTTTGGATTCCTGGATTTTCATACTATCGGTCTTTCGTTGTATCGTTGTTGTTGTTGATTCAGCCGCGGCACACACCGCAGCCATTGAAATGGTCTATCGCTGGTGGGGCGGGCACTCGGTGCGCGCCCTCGGTCCGCCACTCTCACACCCGCTCACCTTCTCACCTGCCTTTCCGATCCACGCCCACGCCTCCGGCATGATCCCCAGGGTGGGACAGGCATCCTGCCTGTCATCCGGTTGGCCGTTCTCGGTTCCCTCCGTTTCCTCCTGTGAAGTCCCCTCGGCGCCTCCGCGTCTCCGCGGTTCAAACGGCTGGATCAATTCGAAGAAGAACTCCGCCCGCATCGTCATCAACCAGGGCGCGTGGTTGCGCCGGTGTGCCACCACCCACGGCCTGCCCGCGCAATCCCCCTCGGCCTGGGCACAGGCATCGCGCAGGTTCAGCGCCTGGGTCCGTTTCACCTCGAAATGGATCCAGTCGAGCGCCTCGCTCACCACGTCCGGGCTGTCGCCGCCACCGGCAAACTGCTGCCCGCGCCGGGCGTCAAATCCGTGCTCGCGCAACAGCGCCGCGAACTCGCGCTCACCCCGTTTGCCTTTGTCTCGTGAGTTCATGGGCGTCTCCTACCGGGGGCTCTGGGTCCGGGTCGTGCGCAATTCCACGCGGTGGTTCTCCACGAGGTTCCGTTCCACCTCGCTCCACTTGAAACTCACCGTGCGCCCGATCTTGTAGTACGGCACCAGTCCCCGCCGCATCCAGTGATCCACCGTCCGCACCGTCTTGCCCAGCCGCCGCGCCACGTCGCGTTTGGTGATGAACTTTTCGGTCACCACCTCACCGAGCGCCGGCAACGGGCGGCCCGGCAGCGTCACCTTCCCCTGCATCGTGTTGGTCATGCTTTTTCCTTTCGTCTGGTTCTTCCGGCGCGCCCCGCTCCGGCCTCACTCGAAGCCGCGTCCGGGCGCGCACCACTGTTGTAAAGAGCTGGTTGAGAATTCGCGTCCATCCTCCGCCGCGCATTGTGAACAACGCGCGCACGTTCGCGAAACGACGCGTAACGAGGGGTCGTTTTCGCGCAGAAAAAAAACTGAAAAATGAGCTGGACAGCCCTGGCAAACCGTCGACGCGCAAACTCTTGCAAATTCACGAAAACTCCCGCAATATGGGACACGTCATGCAAATAAAAACTGCGGTCACCGCGCGCATATCCTGCCGGCCCTGCCGGTCGGTCCGGTTTGGGTGTCTTCCAGTTTTTCCGTTCTCGATTTTGGTCTGCGTTCGTCCGGATTGATCGGCGGTTAAACTTTTCAGTTCGCCCTGCCAATCCCGCATTCAAATGAGCTACCTCTCCACCGCCCTCAATCGCCTGGCGGATCTGCACGGCCTGAACCAGGCTGACATCGTACGCCAGTCGCGCCTTTCGCGCAGTCATGTCTCGCGCCTGTTCACCGGTGAGCCGCATCACCTGTCGAATGATCATTTTGTCGCGCTGCTCAAATGCTTCGGCCGCGATCCGCGCGCGCAGGCCGATCTCGTCGCCGCCCGCTGTCTCGACGTCCGGGTCGGTCCGCAGTCCGACAAAGTCCACATCATCGTCCAATCTCCGGCCCCCCAATCCGAGACTCCGGACCCCAAAGTCGCTCCGCGTGCGGACAACGCCTTCCCCGACGTTCCGTTGCCGCCGGAGACCGAGCGCGCCTTCGCGTGGTTGCGCAGCCAATGCCCGGTGAACCCCGACCTCGAACAACATCTCATCGGTTATGCCCGCCTCACCGGCATGCCGCAATGAGTCTGTCGTTCCCGCTCTCACCGTCGTCCTCGTCCTCGCACCGTGCTCCCGGCGTTCTCCCGGCCGGTATTCCGTGATTTCCAATCAGCGTTCATCAGCGTCGATCAGCGGTTAAATTCCATCTCCCTTTGCCGGTCTCCGGCGTTCCGCGCCAGCCTTCCGCTTTTGCCTCGTGATCTGGATGTGAAAATGAATCCTGCCCTCCCACCGCCGCGCCGCCACGGCAATCTCCGGCACCTGGCTTCGCCGGGCACCACGGGCAAACTTCACCAGCGCGTCCAGGAATTCCGCCTCCCCGGCGGCCAGCCGTTCCCGGCGCTGAACGGTGTTTGAATCCAATGCCTTTGTCCTGCGTGAGGGGTTTCCTGCGGACTCCCCGTCTCCCGTCTCCTTCGATACGTCTTTGTTCATGACGGTGGAACCCTACACCAGGGGGTCGGTCAAATACCGGGTGACCCCTCCAAATTTTCCCGGAGACTTTTTCACCACTTCGCTGCCTCCCGGCGAACCACCCGGACAATCGCAGCGGGGAGTATTACAGGTTGCTGCAAGGGGTTCTGCCTTGATGCGAAAACCGCTCCTCGCTGCCGCCGGTGTCTCTCTTGAAACTCCCCGGCCGGCCGCAAAAAATCCGGCGGCCACATCCGTCTGAGAATGACCGCCGGATCCATTGACAACCTCGAACCGGTAACCAGCCGGTTCCGTCAACCCAAACGACAAACCCTTCCCCCTTTCCGCACTCCTTCAGACCGTCCGGTTGCAAAAACAATTCACCGAATTCCATCCTCCTGTTTGCTGTCTTCAAAACGTCGCGTTTCGCGTTCTCCATTCCGCGCTCCGTATTTGCCTCACGCCGCCAGCGACGCGGACTGCAGTTCGATGATCCGGCGCGTGCGCCGTGGCCTCACCGCCTTCACCGCTGTCGTCTCCGGCCGGATGCCAAACCATTCCGCCGCCGCCCCGGACTTCACCAGTTCGCGGTAGTTGGAGAAGATGATCTTCGGCGAGTTGCCCGCCTCCAACGCCACCTGCGCCACGTTCTGAATCGCCGCCACCCGGTAGCTGATGAACGAATGCCGCAGCGCGTTGTGCTTCCACGTCACCTTCGCCGCGCGCGCCAGGTCCGGCAGACGCCAGTCCACCTGTTGCAGCTTGATCACGCGACCCTCGCCGTCGTGATACGGTCGCAGCCATGCCTTCAGGTTGTCGGTGACCGGCACCAGCCGCCGCGTGCCCGTCTTGGCCTTCTTCGCCTTCACCTCGATGTGCCCGCCCTCCAGGTCCACCTCGCGCCAGTCCAGCCGCAGAATCTCCGCGTGCCGCAATCCGGCAAACGCCCCGATCGCCAGGAACGGCACCAGGTCCGCCCCGTGTTCGAGCAACCGCGTCATTTCCGCCGGCGTGAAAATTCCGATCTCCGCCACGGGGGTCTTGAACGCGCTCACCTCGTCCGCCTCCGTCGGTCCCTTGGGCAGATAGCCCCGCGATCGCGCAAACCGGAACAGGTTCTGGATCGACTTGCGCACGTTGTTCTTCGACTTCGCCGACTGCGGGCGCGACACGAAACCGTTCTTCGACCGGCGGTGCCGTTTGTCCGGCGCGGTCCGCAGTTCCCGCAGGTAACTTTGAATCTCCGGCGCCAGCACCATCCCGATCGGTGTCGGGAACGCGGCGGCAAACCGTTCCAGATGCGTCCGCAGGCCCGCCACATGACGCGGCGAGCAGCCCTCGCTTTCGCGCGCCGCCAGCACCTCGGCCACCACTTCCGCCACCGTCTTCTTCCGGATCACCTGCCGGTGATGCTTGTGGTAAAACTTCGCCGCCTCCACCAGCGACGCGCCCTCGAGATGCTTCGTCGCCTCGACGAACTGCATGACGGCCACTTCGAGCGGTGTGCCCGCCGGCTGGAGCAATTGCGTTGCACGGGTGTAGGCCAGCCGGTCATCGCTCCGCAGTTCCAGCACGTCCAGTTCACCCTGTGCGATTTTGGTGGCGACCAACTCGGCCTCCTGTCTGGCTTTGTCCAACTCGGCGAACACTGTCCGCCGGCGGCCTCCGGCATCATAGTAGGCCACCGTGTAGGACCAGCAGCCACGGGTCCGGCCGCGATAGATCTTGACCCGCACATTGCCGCGTTTGACCGTGATCGGGAACGACGTTTTGCTCATGCGCCAATTCTGTCAGGAATCTGTCATGAACAAAGTCAAATCACTCAAAAACCCCACATTTTAGCCCACTTTATGTTGGGCTGGAAGCCTGTCCTACCCTCCCGCTTTGAAACATGGGTTGAAAACTCACGCCGCGGATATGCGGATAACGCAAGCCAAACTCAATCGTTTCCCACAGGTGCGGAAGAGTGGTCGTGTTGACCGTCATTGCGAGCGTGATCGGCAGATTGATCTGCTGACAACGTTCGATCGCCTTGATCCGTAGTTCGCGAAGATCAGCCCCGCGTAAATCGAGTTGACCGGCTTCCTGCAGGCCATCGAATTGGAGGTAGAGTTGCATCCCGCCGTAGCGAAACGTCCGCCCAAGTTCTTCGAGAAAGTCGTCGTCCTTCGCGATGCGAACGCCGTTTGTGTTTAGCAAAAGATAATCGATTCCGGGATTGTTCTGCGCCCAACGCACCAGCTCGAAGAATTGTGGATGCAACGTTGGTTCACCTCCGGAGAGCTGGAGAATTTCGATCTTTCCCTTGCGATCAATGACGCCTTGGATGCGCGACTTCAATTGGTCGATCGGGACAGCATCCACTTTTGATCCGGCACCGACTGGTGAGTTCGCGTAACAAGTCGGACAAGCCAGGTTGCATGAGTTGACGATCTCGATCAGCGCAAGACAGGTGGACAACGTTTCAAAAGGACCGTCGCCACGACCCGGCGCATTGCGACCGAGTGTGCCGGTGTTTGAGCCGTCCGCCGAACGGCACGAACCGCCGGAGCAGCATGCGTTGTTGGGATCGCCTTTCGCCAGCCAATAAAAGCGTGCGTCGGACGCGATGCAGATCGAAGTCGTACCGTGCTCATCGCAGGTCCGGCGCAAGTAGACACGGCCGGGATTGTCGCCCAGACGGACGACTTCCGCCGGGCACGCAAGCAAGCAGACCGGACAGCGCGAAGTGGTTTGCTTGAGGCGTTCTTCGACGCGAGGAACAAGTTGCTGGAAAGTATTCATGCGGAATTTCTGTTTGTGCTATTTCCCTCCGAAAACCACCAGACAACCGACAAAGAGAATGCCGAGAAGAAACGCGCACATTCCCAGCCAGACCACGATTGAAAGTGCAATCAGCCCGCTGGGATCACTGGTTCGCCTAGCGCTAAATCGGAACGCGATCACATAAACGCCGGCCGCGACCAGCGGGACAATTCGGTTGCTCCCGCTCAGAGCCGACAATCCCGCAAACACAACGATCGCTCCGATCGACATGAGAATGATGTTCCGGCTGTGGAATTCCGCTTTGAGCACGTCTTCGGTTTCGGGATCCGGACGCAGAATCGCGTCGCATGCCGGGCAGACGATCGCCCTGGCCGTCGGCAGATTGGCGCCGCAGTGCGGACACGCGGCCGGGGAACGGTCATGACTCACGGATTCGAGGTCTTCGGGAGGATTCATGGCGGGTTCGTTGGTTGGCCAGATGTTTTACCGGAAGTCTTGTAGTTGCCGTGAATCGAAAATCCAGGTCGTGCGTTCAACTAAAACGATGGATCATCAGTGAAAGATGTAGCTGCAACCAAAGAATACGACGCCGGCCACCACTGCGATGAGACCAAGAAAAAGGAACAACCCGCCGAACGCCTGACCCAACACGCCGGAAATCCGCGTCGACGCCAGCGCGAAGCAGATCAGGAACAAGGTGCCCAGGACGGCGCCACAAATCAGGCCGCCCGCGACACCCGCACCAGAATGGAAGATACAGCCAAAGCCGACGATGAATGGAATGAAGAAAGCCAAACCATAACGCAGATCGCGGCGCGGTTGCTGCACCTGTCCTTCGAACGCCGAGTCATCCGCCCCTTGCTGCAGGATGAATCCGCATTCAGGACACACAACTCCTGACGACTGGCTGGTGTCCGCTTGGCAATGGGGACAGTTGGCGGGCATGGACGCACGGTATCCAAAAGCGGCTCCGTGCCAAGCGAGGAATGGGGGCGAAATGTCCAAGGACAAATGACAAAGGACCAAATAAGTTCCAAGGCCCAAGATGAAACGGCGGTTTCCGGGCGTGGCTCGGTTGATTGGTTGGTTGAACGTTCCTTGGACCTTGGTCCTTTAAACTTGGAACTTACGCTAGACTTTCCCGATCCACTTCCAGTCTTCGACGACGGCGCGAATCGAGGTGGCATTGCGCGGATCGGCGACGTGTTTCGCGGCTTTGATCAGGTCACCCTTTTTGAGCGCGTTCCACGCATCGCTGGCGTTGATGGCCACGTGCTGGAGAATACTCGGGTCGCGATAGCAATCGATCATGCAACGCTGGCAGCCGTCGCGGATCAACTTCGACGCGTCGAAGTCGTAGATGTTGCACATCGGCTTTTCCCAAAAATGGCAACGATACAGATCGAGTTTCCAGTCGAGGTAGAAATATTTGTGCCCGCCGAGGCAGCCGAAGATCTCCTTTTCCTTGCGTAAATGACGCTGCATCTCCGTGAGCGATTCGGTCGGGTTCACGACCGGGAAACCGCTCTTGTGCTTCATCTTCTTGATCTTCTCGAAAACCTCGATGAGTTCGTCGGTGGTGTAGCTGACGAGATTGGATTCGCTGAAACTGAGATAACTCGATTCCAATGCGGTGAGCGGGTAGCTGAACGTGCAACTCCGAAAACCGAGCGACTCGAGAAATGCCGGTAACTTGTCGTAGTCGTCGATCAACCGGCTGGCCGTGATGCTGGCCGTCGTCTGGATGCCGACGCCCTGGAAAAACTCGTTCGCACGTTTGATCTTCTCGCAGACGTCCTTGAGCCCGCGGTTCTGCTCGTGCTTGGCAATGTCATGCGCGTCGATCGACATGATCACGCTGCTCAGGCCGTCGTCCGTGAGGCAGCGCATGTTCTCCTCGGTCCAGAGGCCGCCGTTGGTGCAGATCATCGGGTTGATGCCGCGCTCGGCCGCGTAACGGACCATCTGCCGCAAGTCCTTGTGCGCCATTGGTTCGCCGCCGACGAAAAGCAGGTAGCCGATGTGATTCTTTACGCAGATGTCGATGACGTCCTTCGCCTCCTGCAACGTCACGCTTTTGCGCATCTTGGGATCGAACTGCGACCGGGCAAAACCGCAAAATCCGCAGTCGGCGTTGCAAATGTTCGTGATCGCAAACTGGAGATAACCCGGACCGCCGTGATCGAGAACTTCCTTGAACAATTGCCAGGTGCCCTTGGCCGGCCGCTTCACAGGCGGCAGCGGTTCCCAACGGGAATTGGGCATCGGCGCCGGGGTAATCTTGGGCGGGTCGGAAACGGGCTTGTCGGCAACTGCACTCATCGAATTGGCAGCGGATAGTGGCGGCGAGCCCCGGCGAAGGCAACGATTGTTTGGGCATCAATTCCGCCGTGGACCGGCTAGTCAATTGTTTCCGCACTTCTGGGCGCGGCAGGCTACGAAGGGGCCGCAACAACTGGGATGGTCACGTTGCCGGCCGGATAACGAATGCCACGCTTTGCCAGCCAGTTGCGAATTTGCAGGATATCCACCGGACAAAGATTGAGGACCGCCCACGGGTGTTCCACGCCATGTTCGTCCTTCCAATGATCCCGCCGCCGGAAACCAAATCGCTCGTAATACGACACTGAGTCTTTGACCGCGAATATGAACACGTTGACGTCCATCTGATCACTACGCAGCAATGCCAGGCGAACGAGTACCATCGCGACCCCGATTCCGCGGCGTTGATACTCGGGATCAATCAAGCCGTAAAACAGAACCGCGTTCTGCCAGTTTTGCCAGTAGTTCAGCCCGCAACACAAAACAACCTTGCCATCAAGTTCACCCACCAGGAGACATCCGGCTTGTCGATCGAGTGTGTTTTCGAAGTATTTCAAACCATCGTCGGGGAAGCGTCCTGATTCGTTGGACCGATAAAGTTCCAGGCAGACGGCCTTGTCGGCCTCGGTGTAGGTGCGGAAGCGAACGGGTGGAACCGGTCGGTCCACGACGTCGGGATGAAGTGGATTGGGGCCCTTCAAATAGTGAATGAATCGCCGAACCATTGGGTTGCCTGCCGATGTTTGCGATCCGTTAGGCATACGTCAATCCGCGCCGTTGGACTTGCTTCCGTCAGTGGCATGATAGAACCTTTTTATTACGAAAAGTGAGGAACATATTCGCGGACCTGGCTTGGCGTGGCGGTTCGCGTTTATATCGCTGGCGCTACTGATCCTCGTGGTCGGCTGGCTGGCTGTGATGTTATTCAGCCACACTTGGACAGCGTATCCTGGAATGGTTCTCTGTAGGAGTTATGGTCGCATTTCCGGGACTGTATTTTTCAGTCGCTCGGACGCCGGTGAAGACGTCGCACCATTTTCCTTACGAATCAGGGCCGCATCGGCCGCCGCGTGGCACTGGAGTGTTCCCACGAACTTCAATTACGACGAATTTGAATTGGAAACGGGGCGCACGGCCGAAGGCGCCCCGGGTGCGGATCATCTTTCCGTGAGATTGCCGACCCTCGATTACCAAGCGAACTCGGCGACCGGCGTTCTGAACGCGGTCACGCTTCGCCAATTCTTAGTCGGTTCCCATGCTTCGCCCAATGCCCGCCCCACGGCCAATGATTGCGAGTGGATCATCAAGATCTTGGAACGCGCGCACGATGGTTCATTTCCCCGGCCACGGCACGCCGGGATCGACGCACGCCAATTCGCGGGCGCTGGGCTGCAACCGCCAACGGCGTTCGCTGTTTCATTCTATCACTTCGATCTGGGCATGGGCATTCCCTGGCCGTTCTGGGTCTGGCTTTTCGTCTGGGGCGCCTTGGTTTGGTTCGCTGAGCGAAAGTGGATGAGACGTCGCTCAACATAGGCGGAACAATCTGCGCGCGGCGTGTTTGGTTTGCGGCAGCGTGATCTGGCTTTGGCGATGACGAACACAAATCACGGCGAACGAAGGCGGTAGAAGCGCGTGGAATGATTCGCAAAGTCCGCATCGCTGAAAGTGGACGAGCCTCCGGTCAGTGTGTTGGTGCTGACCGGTGTCCAATCGGGGTTCGATAAACTTGTCGCGGCTTCTACTATCACCTTCTGGTCGCTCGCCCATGAGATGTTGAAACCAAATGCACCATTGTTCATTCCGAAGTTACTGTCAGCGGTTTGCATTTGCGGCAGCCAGAGCGCCGTCGGAACACCAGCAAAGATGGCAAAGGCACTCCAGCCGGTGGTGGCGGGCAGGTAATAGGCGATGGCATTACCGGATTGGAAGAACACTCCCGAGCCAACCGGATCAGGGGCATTTCCTCTGAAATAGACGCTCGTCAGGTTGGTGCAGTTTTGGAACGCGTCTGACTCGATGCTGTTGACTGAGTCGCCTATCGTCACACTCGTAAGGCGGCCACAGAAAGCAAAGGCGGAGTTGCCGATAGTCGTTACTCCGTCGGGGACCGTGTAGCCACCGAACTTGCCACCCGGACATTGGATCAGCGTGGTCTGCGTCTTGTCGAAAACGGCCCCATCTACACTGCTGTAGTTCGGATTGGTGGCTTCAACCGTGATATCGGTGAGACTGGTGCAGTTGGCGAGCGCATTCTCGGCAAATTTTATGGTGGTGACACTCTCGGGGATCGTCAGGCTCGTCAGGCTGGTGCAGGAATAGAACGAATGGCTCCCGATGGTGTTGACATTATTTGGGATCACGTAGTCGCCGGTCTTGCCACCCGGACATTGGATCAGCGTCGATTGCGTTTTGTCGAACAACACTCCATCAGCGCTGCTGTAGTTGGGATTGGCCCCGTCCACCACGATGTTGGTTAAGCCGCTACATACATGGAACGCATAGTCCGCGATACTGGTGACGCTACCGGGAATTATCACACTCGTGAGGCCCCCACCAAAAGCAAATGCCGAGTCCGCGATTGCGGTGACGTTGTTCGGGATCGTATAACCACCGACTTTGCTTGCTGGATACAGGAGCAGCGTCGACTGTGTCTTATCAAACAGAACTCCATCGACGCTGCTGAAGTTCGGGTTGGCGGCATTGACAGCGATATTGGTCAATTTGCTACAGAGACCGAACGCACTCCCCGCTCCAAAGGTAATTGTGGTGACATTCGCAGGCATCGTCAGACTTGTCAGGCCGGCGCAGGAATAGAACGCGTGGCCACCGATAGTGATGACACCTTCGGGGATCACATAGTCATCGGTCTTGCCCCCGGGACATTGGATCAGCGTCGTCTTCATTTTATCGAACAACACCCCATCGGCGCTGCTGAAGTTGGGATTGGCACTGTCCACCACGATGCTGGTCAAGTTGCTACAAAGGTTTAATGCTTGGTTCCCAATGTTCGTCACGCCGATGCCTATCGTCACGCTCTTCAGACTATTGCAGTCCCAGAACGCATTGTCCCCAATGGAGGCAACACTGTCGGGGATCGACATATTTGTGAGGCTATTGCAGCCGATAAAGACAGAATACCCAATGGTGGTGACGCTCGTGCCGAGGTCTAGCCTGGTCAAACTTGTGCAGGCGGTGAAGGCAGAGTTCCCGATGGTCGTGACGCCGTTGCCGAATGTCACATTCGTCAGGCCCATGCACCTATAGAACGCGGTATCCCCGATGCTCGTGACGCTATCGGGAATCGTCACGCTCGTCACGTTAGTCTCTCCACTAAAGACGCCAGTACCAAGCGCAGTGACCGGCAGGCCATTGATGGAGTCCGGAATGATGACGTTGCCGCCTGGCCCGGTGTAGCTGTAAACCGTGATCGTACCGGTGTTGTTTGTGGAAATGTAGTAATCCTGGGCTTGGACCAACGCCGGAAACAGCATAAGCAGCCCTGGTCCGGCGCAAAAGCTAACGATTGTGGTTAATAGTTTCCCATTCATGATTTCTCCTTGGTGTTAAGTCAGGCGCCCTCATGGAGGCACATAGGAATCCGACAAACCATATCCTGTCTCGTCACGGAAAAATCTGCGCAACCTTTGCGTCGTCGATCGTCGAACTTTCACTCGCGTGCCGCTGCGGACGTGTTCACAATTGGTTTCAATGAACCCACCCGCGATCCGTTTTGAACGCGTCACCAAGGTTTACCAAAACCGGCAGGTCGCGTTGGCGGATGTCTCCTTCGAAGTGCCGGCGGGCGCGACGGTCGGCTTGCTTGGCGCAAACGGTTCGGGGAAGTCTACGAGCATCGGCATCGCGCTCGGGTTGGTCACTCCCAGCGCCGGCCATGTGGAAGTTCTGGGTCAGCCAATGACGCCCGGCGCCAAGGCGACCCGCCAACGGTTGGGCTTTCTCTCCGATGACCCGTCCTTTCCGAAGGATCTGAACGCGATTCAATATCTCGACTTTGTTGGGCGTTGTTATGGTCTGCCGCGACTCGAACAAAAAGCGCGCATGGGCACCCTGCTGCGAACGGTTGGTTTGACGGACGACGCCAGCCGCAGGATAGGAACTTACTCGACCGGCATGAAGACGCGATTGGGCGTCGCGGCTTCGTTGATGAACCATCCCGAGATGTTGTTCTGGGATGAACCGACGGCCGGTCTCGACCCGATCAGCCGCATGCAAACGCTCGATCTATTGGAAAAATTTCGCGGCAACAAAACGGTCGTTCTGAGTTCGCACATTCTCGGGGACATCGATCGCGTTTGTGATCGGCTGATCATTTTGAACAAAGGTCAGCTGCTGTTTGATGGCCCGCGTGCGGAACTGGAAAACATGCTCCCGCATCGCGTCCTGGATATTCGTGCGAATGGATCGCTGGACGCGTTTCGGGCAGACATCGAAGCGCGCATGGGACGAAAAATCTTCAGCCACGAGCCGGGACGGATTCGCATCGAACTGGATTCGACGGACGTCGTTGGCGAGGTGACCGGACAACTGCTGGAATTGGCCCGCGCACATGACGTTACCATTTCCGGCATCAACTCGATTGGTCGCCAGCTGGAAGATGCGTATCTCAAGTTGATCACCGAAGACGAATTCCGCGGCTTTGAACGCGTCAGTTCACCGTAGTCATGCCGAGTGAATCCACATTCAGTCGCCGTGCGCCCGGCAACGAACCTTCGGAAGGCCCGGATGATTCGCTGGCGGGTCCCGTGAATACGCCCGGGCGCTGGCGGACCATTCGCATGCTGACCGGTGTGGACATGCGCGCGATGCTGGGCTCGTGGCTGGTCCGTGGTTTCTTTCTGGCGAGCGCAGCGTTGTCGATCCTCGCGCTGAAGGGCATGCAGGCGGAGCAAAAGGTCGCCAGCCAGATGTTGGAAGCGGTGTTTGCGACCTATATCGTGCTGTGGATGCACGCCGTCATTTTCATCGCCGGCAGTGCGTTGACGCGTGAGCAGCATTGTCTCAACGACGCGATCCTCTGCCGGGGCATTACCCGGGGCGAATACCTCTTTGGAAAGTTGTTTGCCCGCTGTCTGATGATTGCGCTGCTGATCTGTGCCGTGTTGGTGCCATCGGGATTTTGGGCGATTCGCCAGGATCAATTGGTGCGCACAGAGACCGGCCAACTGTCGGCCAAGGCCGAGAACACGAAGATCGAAGCGTGGGATCCGAAAAAGATTTTCGCAGAGATCGACGGCAGCATTCTTTCCATGGACAAGGAGGCCGGTGATTCGGTGCAGGCCGGCGAAGTCCTCGCGCTGATTGATGATCGCAATTTGTTCGACGAACTCGAGCGGGAACGGCGCGATGAACAAAACGCGATGCAGGAAGTCGAGAACGCCCGTCGCCGTGCCGAGAACGCTCGACGCGCCGTGGCGCAAGCCGAGGAGGCGCTGGCCCGGGCCGAGCGCGCATTGCTCGCCAAAGATCTCCTGAGCAAGCTCGAACAGGCCGATCGCGCAGCCGACTTGCGCATTCGTAAGCGTGATTTAAAGAACGCGGAGAACGATTACCGGGTCGCCCAGGACGGTGTCGGCGTGGCCGAGCGGGCGGTGGAAACCGCGAAGGCGAAGATCCTTGAAACACGCAAACGAATGACTCACGCCACGGTTACGTCGCCGGTGTCGGGCTATCTCACCGAGGTGCTCGTGCGACCGTCCCAGTATGCTTCAATCGGCACACATCTGTTCACCATCGCGCCGCTGGACGACTATCAACTGCGCGTGCCGGTCTACAATTTCAACGAATTCAAACGGCTGAAAGTTGGGCTGCAGGCATTCATCACGGTTCAAGGAACCGAGTACGAGGGCAAGGTGGAGCGACTTGGCGCCATGACTGAGGCGGATCGCTGGGGACGCCAGAGCAATTACGCGATCGTGCGGTTTAAAGGGGACGGAACGCTCGGGCTACTGGGTCTAATGGCGGACGTGCGGATGGTTCTGCCGCCACCCGAGGAGCAAAAACCGAATCGGGCGGAGGTTTTGCTGAACGCGCTGATGGGCCGGAGCGAAGAGGACATCGGCTCGCGT
This sequence comes from bacterium, assembly GCA_016124235.1. Taxonomy (GTDB): domain Bacteria; phylum Verrucomicrobiota; class Verrucomicrobiia; order Limisphaerales; family RI-55; genus RI-55. Next base: position 65,346 of record WGOC01000031.1, read on the forward strand.
ACCGCTTCAGTGACGCCGTTTTGGATGAGCGTGACTCTGGTGAAAGTGGTGAGCTGCGCGTGGATGATGACAACGTTGACGCTGATGCTGGTCGTGATGTTTCGCAATTCACTGATCGCCATCCTGTGTGCGATTGGACTCTGGCACGTTTCCAATCTTGCGTTTGATTTCGCCGGCCTGCCGCAGCTTTCGTATCTCGAAATCCTGCGCACGATGGGGCGCGTTCTGGGCGGCATCGTGAGTCCGGGTGAGGAACTGGCATCGATTGCCTGGATCCTCGGTTTCAGTGCCGTGTTCGCGGCGGTCGCCGCCATCCTGTTCATTGCCAAGGATCCGCCGAAGTAAGATGAAACCGAACCCAAAAGCTCCACGCGCGCGCGGCAAATCTTTGTATCGGGAATCATTGTGTTCACCTGTACGGTCCGGAACTCCGCCAGGTTTTGGAGTGCGGCAGTCCTCTGCCGCTTTGAATGGCAATCGAACGCAGGACAAACATCCAAAGCGGCGCGGGAGCGCCGCAGTCCAAGGCGCTTCCGCGATCATCAAAGCCGCCCTGGAGTTGTCCATAGGATTGCCGCGATTAATCCGTCCGCGGGTTTTCTTCGCGGTCGGTTGCGCGATTGCAATTTCCACAGCGACGGTACGCGCGGTCGTGCAAACCAACGCCGTCCCGGCATTCGAGCCCATTACTTCGATCGACGGCGTTCCGCGCCCGAACGACCTTGATCTCGTACTGCTGAATGATGGGCAGACACTGCGCGGAACATTGACGAATCCGGAACTGACCTTGCACACGGCGTACGGAAACATTTTGCTGAAAACCGAATGGCTAGCCGGCATCGCGATTGATCAAACACCGGACCACGTGGATCAGATCGACACGATCAACCGCAATCGCTTCAACGGATTTTTGGACGGTCCTTTTTCATTACGCGACGCGACCGGCGAAACGAAACAGATTGCGAAGACGGCGGTGCGGCGAATCATTTTTCACCGTCGTTCGACCGAGGTGAATTTTGCTGTCACTCGGCGATTCGTCATGCTGGATACGGGCGATTTTTTCAGTGGTCAGTTGCGCGATTGGCAGCCGCAATCGGAGAACGGCACCGGCGCGCTGAATGCGGGCTTGGATGAAATCGAATTGGTGCAGTTTCAAAACGGCGGCCGGCAGCTTCACGTGTTGCGTCGCGATGGTCGTGAGGAAAATGCGCGGTTGACCAACGATGCGTTGCGGGTGGAGCTGGATCTCGGTCCGGAGATCACCTTGCCAACTTCGCAATTGAAGACGTTGTTTGCGCGGAGCGGAACTTTACCGCTGCTCGCGCAACAGGTTTTCAACCGTGTTGGTGCATCCACCAATTCGCCGGCGATGAAACCGCCGGCAGCGACGCCCGATGGGATGGTCTGGATTCCGCCCGGTCGCTTTCAAATGGGCAGCATGCCGGGCGAGCAGGGACACGGGACTGACGAAGTCCCGCCAACTGAAGTGATCATCACGCGCGGTTTCTGGATGGGCAAATTTGAAGTGACCCAGGCCGAATACGGCGCATTGATGGGGAATAATCCGAGCGGGTTTCAAGGCCAGACTAACAATCCCGTGGAAAAGGTGACCTGGCACGAAGCGAACACTTTTTGCGTGAAGAAGACCAATGTTGAACGCGAGGCGGGTCGATTGCCGTCGGGATTCGTGTATCGATTGCCGACCGAAGCAGAATGGGAATACGCGTGCCGCGCCGGCACCACGACGCGTTTCAGTTTTGGGGACGACCCGGCGGACACGGAACTCGCGCAATACGGCTGGTTCATCGTGAACAGCGATTCCACCACGCATCCGGTCGGTCAGTTGAAGTCGAACCCGTGGGGCCTTTACGACATGCACGGCAACGTCTGGGAATGGTGCCACGATCTCTGGCAGGACACCTATCCGGGCGGAACGGTGACGGACTATGCGGGGCCGACGGATGGCTGGTTGCGGGTCGCCCGAGGGGGTTCGTGGCTCTACGACGCGTCGTTCTGTCGTTCGGCGAATCGTGACAATTACGGCCCTGACAATCGGTGCAGCGACATCGGTTTTCGGGTGGTATTGGCGGCGCCACTTTAGGCGGACTCGCGGAGCTCATCCCTCCGCGTTTTCAGACCGGCCCAGATGCTAATCTCAGTTGGTCTTTCGTGGGCGATTGGCTCTGGTCCCAATCTGAGCGATAGATGCAAACATTTTGGAAATGCGATATTGCCGGGCAGGCGGGTATGATCTAAACCAATCACCATGCGCCGGGGCTTCGAGATGATGAATGGTCAACTTGTCGCGGGCATCAATTACTGTTAGCTGCTAGACGCCATGCTCGTCAAAGTGTTTACATCCAAAGGCCCGTTGAATGGAGTGCATGGGAGGTTGCGTCACAGAGGTGGCCAATACTACTCGATGGATTACACTCAAAGTTTGGAGGAGGAGATTAACCGCTGGCTCTGCGAAAATCCGGCCATTGAGATTTCACAGGTCCAGCAGTCATCGAGCGCCGGGTGGTTTGGTCGCCTGCATTGCGTGGTGACTGTTTGGTATGAGCCGTCGAAGACAATTCTCACGAAAGAGGAGGCTCAAAGACTGGTGTTGACGCGTCTGAACAGCTCACATACTCCTGACGAGATTGTAATCACCGAGACCATCGAACGGCCGTTCGGTTGGGTGTTTTGCTACAATTCGAAGAGTTATGTTGAGACCGGTGATGACGGGCGTTGCTTGTCTGGCAATCACCCGATTCTCGTTGATCGCTACAACAGCACGCTCCACTTTACCGGACTTGGGAATATTGAGGATTATATCGATAGATATGAGCGGACAGGACAAACGAGAGCTTAACAACCATTGAGCCCGGGGTTGTAAAGGGAGGAAGCATTTGGGTTGGGCATTTCGGACGAAACAGACCCGCGGTTGTGGTGCAACGCCGCTGCGCCGAATTCCTGCCGGTGATCCATCCCGTCGACTGGAGGGACGTATTGAGATCGCTTAACGCCGAAAAAGCCATTCGAGAAATCCCGGCTGGATTGCCTTGTCGCCAAGAACGGAGTCGTAGCGAAAAATGACGTCGGCAATGAGCACAAACAGAATGAAGAAGTTGGTCAACGAACCTTGCAGTAGATAGCCCACGTAGATTCCCCAAAACAAAGTGAATCCGAATTCCAGCATCACCGACAACGATGTGATCGACCGCGGATTGAAGCCAAAATCAACGAGCCGGTCTTTTACCCCGGACCAAAGAAATCCGAGGAGCGGATAAAACGGAAGAAGGGACCAATGAACCGAATCGGCCTTCAAACGCCCTCGGAATTCCGCCTCCCGGTCCCGCACATAATCGTCGCCATAGTCGATTTCGTAAGGCGGTGGTTCGAGCATGTCCGGCGTCCACGGCCACAAAGTATATTTCCAGCAAAATGGCCTGGTGGTTTCGATCTTCGCCCGCAGGTAGAATTTGTGTCCCTTGAACCAGATGGCCGGTCGTTTGAATTCGCGGACGACCCAATCCGCCATGTCGCGCTTGGAATAGATGACCAGAACACCGGCCTCGATACGAACCAAGTCAGGACCGATGTTGACCGAATCGGCTTCGTTGGATGTCGGGTCTGGCACACGAAGTTGGTTTCAATTCGCGATCATCCCAAATTCACAATCGTACAGCTGGTGGCATTTGGTGCACTCGGCCGTTTCGATCGTGAGGTCGGGTGACCACGAATAGACTTCGCCGCATTGCTCGCACTTCACGCGGTAGCCCGTCTTGCTTTTACGATGCGTGTCCAAATCGGCCTGCGCCGGCGTGTTCAAATCCGATTCGATGAGCAACACGAGTTCATCAGCGTCGGGCATTTGTTTGGAAGCAAGACGTGAGGCTTGCGCGGCGACGACGGCTTCAAACGTGTTTCGCACGAGACGGGCGTTGCCGAAGTGCGCATCGCGATCACCGTGCAGGTGCGTGAAGTGATGCAACAATTTTTCCCGAAGACCGGGCGTGAGTCGCAGATCGCTGCGGCGGCAGATGCGTGAAAAGATCCGGCAGAGTTCGGCGGGGCCGTAATCCGGAAACTCAACGTAACGTGTGAACCGGCTTTCCAGTCCGGGATTGGAGTGGATGAACTTCTCCATTTCGGCGGGGTAACCGGCGACAATCACAATCAACCGGTCGCGGTTGTCTTCCATGCGCTTGAGCAGCGTGTCGATCGCTTCGCGGCCAAAGTCCTGACCCGATTTGGCGAGCGTGTAGGCTTCATCGATGAACAGGATTCCATCGAGTGCATCGTCGATCGCCGAATTGGTTTTGATGGCCGTTTGCCCGACAAATTCCGCCACGAGTGATGCGCGATCGCATTCGACGAGGTGACCGCGTTTCAACACGCCGAGCGCCTGGTAGATGCGGCCCATCAATCGTGCGACGGTCGTTTTTCCGGTGCCGGGATTACCGGTGAAGACGCTGTGGTAGCTGGTGGGAATGGCCTTCAAACCGCGGCTCAGGCGGAGTTGTTGGAGACGCGCAAAGTGAGCGGCCTGACGGACCTTATCTTTCACTTCGCTGATGCCAACGAGTTCATCGAGTTCCGCTAGGATCGTGGCCAGCCGTTCCTCAGCCGTTGTGCCGGCGCCAAGTTTCAGGCGTTTTTCTTCTTCGGTACAGACCTTTTCGATTTGCTGCCGGAGATATTCAATGAAGCGGCCTTCGCGGGACGAAACCGAACCGTCCATGTGCGAGAACGCTTCGCAAACTTCCTCGACCAAATGCGCCAGATAAAAGGTGACCAAAGCCGGCAACTGGAGCTTCGCCAGGCTTTGCGCGACTTCGAGAAAGTATTTGTCGAGCCCTTCGCGGACGTGATCATCGACGGCTTCGTGGAGTTTCGCAAAGCGTTCCTGCGCCTGATCCAGATAATTGGTGATGGCGTCCTCCAACCGCAGACCAGGGCGCTTGCGATGGCCGCGGTTCAGCGCTTGGAAACGATCCTTGTGCGGCAGGAAGTAAAGCCCCTGGAACGCCTTCATCATTTCGTCCGGCCGCGCGTAATGCAGACAGGCCGTCCAGAATTGGGCGGTCGCATCGCCGAGCAGACCGAAATCCGACCGAGGAAAGAAGACCGACCAGGCGCCGCCGACGATCTTGGAGAAATCATCCGCCAGCTCGGCCAGCAAATCGACGGTGCCTTCACCGGTCTTTTCGAACGAAATCGAGGGCGGAGTGAGAATCTCCAGAAACTCGGTGAGCAACCGGGCACCGAACAACGCCCGCGCCAGCCGGCGGCAGGAAAGTTCCTCCGCGCCGACCACTTTGCTGATCTCGGCGAGCTTGCCGTCGAGAGCCTGGAAGCCGGCGACAAATTCCGCGTCGGCTGTGCGCACTCGTTCGGCCTGTGTTGCACTCAGGAAATTGATGCTTTGAAACCACTCGAGCAGACCGGCGCGCTGCATCTGATTGAAGTTCTCCAGGTCATCGATGGTCCACCGGTGCTGGCGGCGCTTTTCTGGATCACCCATCAATGAGGCCAGCACGCTGCCGGGCAGCAACGGATGATGGGTGGTATCTTTGACGACCTGCTTCATGCGGGTGGTGATCCGCCACGAAGTATAGAAATTGGCTGACAGCGGGAAAAGACTTCTCTCCATGAGAGCCATTTCCAACGGCCAGTTGCCGTCTTGCAAGTTCGGTGCGGGCCGCTATTCTGCCCGCTCCTTTTGACACGCAAACAACTTAGAATACTTAACTCAAAGTAAAATCATGGCACTGAGACTTGGCGACACAGCTCCCAATTTTTCGGCGGAAACCACCGAGGGACCGATCGATTTTCATCAATGGCTGGGCGACGGTTGGGGCGTTCTTTTTTCGCATCCTGCCGACTACACGCCGGTTTGCACCACCGAGCTGGGCATGGCCGCCAAGTTGAAGGACGAATTCACCAAGCGGAATGTGAAAGTGATTGCGATCAGCGTGGATCCGTTGGAATCGCATAAGGGTTGGATCAACGACATCAACGAAACACAGGCTTGCACCATGAATTTTCCGATCATCGCCGATCCGGAAAAAAAGGTCGCTTCCGCGTATGATATGATTCATCCGAACGCCGATGATAAGGCGACCGTGCGTTCGGTGTTCGTCATTGGTCCGGACAAGAAAATCAAGCTGACCATCACCTATCCGGCGAGCACGGGGCGGAATTTTCTCGAGCTGCTGCGGGTGATCGATTCACTGCAGCTCACCGCGAAACACAAGGTCGCCACCCCGGTCAACTGGCAGGACGGCGAAGACTGCATCGTGGTGCCGGCGTTGTCTGATGAAGACGCCACCAAGTTGTTTCCCAAGGGTTTCCGCAAAATCAAACCCTACCTGCGCGTGACGCCGCAGCCGAACCGATAGTCGATTTTTGACCGTCAGAGCACTTTGGGGCCGTCGCGATTGCGGCGGCCCTTTTAGCTCGGGTATTTGAAATTTCGATAATCCCGACAAAAATTACGATTGGCGCGCCGGGCGCCATTTTTGTTACACGCTTCGAACATTTGCGTGACGGGGCGATGCGCGCTCCCTAAAAGCCTTTCCTGTTTGGCATGTGTGGCTCATTCTGAAGGCTTTCCATTCATGAAGCATTCGTTGACGAAATTATCGCTGATCGCCCTGCTGATCGTGCCGTCCGGCTGTTCGATCAAACACATGGCGGTCGACATGGTGGGTGATGCTCTCGCCGGGAGCGGCACCACGTTTGCCTCCGACAACGATCCGGAACTGATCCGCGATGCGGTGCCTTTCAGTCTGAAGTTGATGGAATCGCTCCTGGCGGAAACGCCCAATCATGAAGGGTTGCTGACCGCCACCGCCAGCGGCTTCACGCAATACGCCTACGCGTTCGTGCAACAGGACGCCGACATGTTGCACGACACGGATCTGCAGCGCTCGCGGAAACTTCAAGCGCGCGCAAAGAAACTTTTCCTGCGCGGACGCGACTATGGGTTGCGTGGTCTGGAAGTGAGCCACAAAGGATTTCGCGATAAGCTTGAGAACGATCCAATGACGGCTGTGGCCGACATGAAAAAGTCCGACGTGCCCTTGCTCTACTGGACCGCCGCCGCGTGGGTTGCCGCGATCGCCTCCGACAAGACGGATTCGTATTTAATCAGCGACCTGCCCAAAGTTGATGCCCTGGTCCAACGAGCACTTGCGCTGGACGAACCGTACGATCACGGCGCGCTGGAATCGCTGATGATCACCTACGAGACCGTCCGTCAGGGCGCCGAAGGTGATCCGTACGAACGCGCGAAAAAGCGATTTGAGCGAGCGGTCGATCTTTCCAAAGAAGCGCAGGCGGGACCGTACGTCAGCTACGCGGAAGCCGTGGATATTCCGACGGAGAAGCGGGCTGAATTTCTCCACATGCTTGAAACCGCATTGGCGATTGATCCGGACGTGCATCCTGAATTTCGGCTGGCCAATTTGATCATGCAGGAGCGGGCCCGCTGGTTGAAATCCCGGGTGGATGATTATTTTCTGCCCCCTCTAAATGAAAACTGATACGCCACCCGGCGTCCGTGATATGAAGGCTATGATTATTCGATTTCGTTTCGCTCTCGTGCTGGCGGGTTTGCTCGCCACCGCTGCCGGTGCTGACGCAGCCGCGCGTTTTAGAATCGCGACGGTTGCACCTCCCGGCACGTCGTTTCACAAAAACTTGGAAGACCTTGGTGCTGAATGGGCCAAGGCTCCCGGTGGTGGCGTTGAAATCAATATTTATCCCGGCACGCAGGGTGGCGAACCGCAAATCGTCCGCCGCATGCGCATTGGGCAGCTTCAAGGGGCGATGCTGACGGCGATCGGCTTGAGCCAGATCGACGAATCCGTAACGGCGTTGCAGTTGATGCCCGGCGAATTCCAAAGCTGGGATGAGGTGGATTTCGTGCGCGAACGGTTGAGCAAGAAGCTTGAGAACCTTTTTTTGAAGGAAGGGTATGTCGTCCTTTTTTGGGGCGACGCGGGCTGGGTGCGCTTTTTCTCCACCAAACAAATCAATGGGATCAACGATTTGAAATCGATGCGCGTTTACGCTTCGTCCGGAAATCCCAAAGCGCTGAAGATGCTGCAATCGTACTACACGACGGTGGAACTCGAACCCGACAAGATATTGCTCAGTCTCCGCAACGGGATGATCGATGCCGTCCCGATTCCGCCGTTCCTGGCCAACTTCGCGCAGGTGGCGACCAAAGCCGATTACATGTTGGACATGAAATGGGTGCCCGTGGTCGGGGCGATGGTGGTGACCAAATCCGCCTGGGATAAACTCCCGCCGGAGACGCAAAAGTACCTCCAGGAAACCAGCCGCAAGGCCGGCGCCAGGATTCGCTCGGACAGTCGACGCGAAGATGACGAAGCCATCAAGGCGATGGTTGATAACCAGGGACTGAAAGTGACGAAACTTTCACCCGAGGCCGATCGGGAATGGCGGTCCGAACTGGACCGGGTACTGCCAAAGATTCGGGGCGAAATTGTGCCGGCTGACATGTTTGACGACGTGCAGGCGGCGTTGAGGGAATTTCGCTCCAAATAGCATCGCCTACTCGTGATTGGGTGCGCGCGTCGGGATTTCCTCTGCCGCAACCAGCAACTCAAATGATTGCCCACTTTTCCGCATGAGCGAACTTCCCGCCGCTCCGGTCGCGGACTCCAAACCAAAGCCGCCCGCATTGGTCTGGCTTCACCGTTTTGAAAACGGCCTGCTGGTGCTGTCGCTAGCATTGATGGTTTTGCTCGGCGTGTCGGACCTGGAGATTTGGGACAAACTCAAAATTCCAATTCGCATCGCCGACGCGGACAGTTTGATCCGGCACCTGACGTTGATTGTCGGAATGCTGGGCGGATTGGTGGCAGCCCGCGAGGGCCGTTTGCTGGCGATTTCGAGCCTGACACAATTCCTCCCGACCAAGGTGACAAGATGGACTCGTTTGTTCACCGGAATTGTCGCCACGGTGGTAACATTCTATCTCGCCGTTGCCGCCTTCCAATTTGTTGGTTTTGAAAAGGAGGGTGGCAACCGGATGGCGCTCGGTATTCCCATTTGGTGGGTGGAATCATTTTTGCCGATTTGTTTTGGCGCGATCGCGATTCGTTTGCTCTGGCGTGCGGGCGACAATTGGGTCCGGCGGTTGATCGCACTGGTGGCAGTGGTGCTCATTGTCTGGGGAATCGACCGGCCGGTCGAAGCGCTCCAATTCGGCACTCACGGCGCAGACGGCGGCCAGAGCGTCTCGTTCTTCGCCGATTTGCTCGCGCATCCTGATTGGCTGATGCTTGCGCTGCTTCTTGCGGCAACCATTCTTGGCGCTCCGATTTATGTGACTTTGGGTGGAGCGGCCTTGATTCTATTTTGGGGGCAGGGCGACGTGATCGCGTCCGTGCCGGTGGATCATTACGATCAAGTTACCAATCCGCTCCTGGCCACGCTGCCACTGTTTACGATGGCCGGCTACTTTCTTGCCGAGAGCAAGGCGTCGGCCCGGCTGGTGCGGTTTTTCACGGCGTGGACGGGATTCATTCGCGGCGGTCCGGCGATTGTCACGGTCTTGGCCTGCGCCTTCTTCACGACCTTCACCGGTGGATCGGGCGTCACGATCCTGGCGCTTGGCGGCCTCCTCATGCCGGTGCTGATTTCGGCGCGTTACGATGAGAAGACGGCGCTGGGTTTGATGACCGGTGCAGGTTCGTTGGGAATCCTTTTCCCACCGTGTCTGCCGCTGATCATTTATTCCATCGTTGCCAAGGTGGAGATGAACCAGATGTTTCTCGGCGGTCTGCTGCCTGGCGTCTTGATGATCGTGCTCGCCGGTGGCTGGGGCGTTTGGAAAGGGCCGAAACTGGCGACCGAGGAACGACGTTTCCGGGCGTCAGAAGCGTGGCAGGCAACCTGGGAAGCCAAGTGGGAATTGTTCCTGCCGGTCATTCCGTTGGTGCTTATCTTCGGCGGGTATGCGCTCCCGGTGCCGGCCGCGGCGGCAACGGCGTTCTACGCTTTTATTACGCAGACGATGGTTCACCGGGAACTCAAGTTCACCTCAAGTCTGCCGCGCACGATGACCGAGTGCGGTTTGCTGATCGGTGGCGTGTTGTTGATCCTCGGCACGGCGATGGGCCTGACCAACTACCTGATCACGGAGCATATCCCAGATCGGGCCGCCGAATGGATCAGTCACTCGATCCATTCGAAGGTTTTGTTCCTCCTTGCGTTGAATTGCTTCCTGCTGGTGGTCGGCTGCCTGATGGATATTTTCTCGGCGATCATCGTCATTGCACCGTTAATTATCACGGTCGCGATCGAGCCGCAGTACGGCTTCAATATCAACCCCATCCATCTCGGCATCATCTTCCTTGCGAACCTTGAACTTGGTTACCTGACGCCGCCCGTCGGCATGAACTTGTTCCTGTCGTCGTATCGTTTTGACAAGCCGGTCATGCAGGTCACGCGTGCGAGTTTACCGATGCTGTTTGTCCTCTTGATTGGCGTGCTGTTGATCACCTACGTGCCAGTGATCACGATGTGGTTGCCGGGTTTGTTCCAGCATTGAAATTCGCCGGACAGGTGCTACCAGGCCGGGATCGGAGAGGTCGCCCGCCGTTGCATCCAATCGAGATCGGGATTGCGTTCTGACTCGACTCCGAGCTGCATCAGCTTGCCTCGCTTGAGGTGGGGATTGGTGCGCGGGTCCATCCATTTTTTCTTCTCAGAATGGCCATCGGCAAAATTGATATTGGAAGATTCGTCGTGGTAAGCCGCCGGAAAATCGACGATCAATTCATCACCCATTTTGAAGGAAAAGTAACCATCGTTGATGCTGTCTTCCCGTTCGTCGATCATGACCATGGCCTGTGAAGGCGTCGGTCGGCGAATGTCGGAAAACTTGCGAAATGTCACCCACTCGGGACTTTGCCAGGTACCGAGCGTCCGTCCGCGATCGCCGACTCCGCCCATGTAACAGTTCATCGAATAAGTGCGCACGCGGTTGAAAGTTTTGCCGTAAATCACGACCTCGCTTCGGTCCCCGGGACAGCGAAAGACGTTGGGATTTTTCAAGTAAGCCCCGAGCCGGCCGCCGTTCCGATAGTTCGAATCGATCAGATAGTTGATATCGACGTTGTCCGCACTCGCGCTGAAATCCAGCCAGCCGCCGGCCCAGCTCGGAGAAAACGCATCAGCACCCGACTTGACGCCGTCACAATTGGGAACCAACAGCCCCGCGTGATCGTCGGCGTACATGACCCAAGCCAGGCCCAGCTGCCGGGCGTTGTTGAGACACTGGATGCTGCGGCCTTGTTCCCGCGAGCGGCCGAGCGCTGGCAAAAGGAGCCCGACCAGAACCGCAATAATGGCAATGACGACCAACAGCTCGATGAGAGTGAAACCAAGGGCGCGGGACCGAAACTGGGAGTGCCTGAGCATGAGAGCTTGGGTAGCCTAGCACCGGTTTGGCGGAGTGCAATGGCTGTCAATTCCGGGGCGGTGGGGGAAAGAGCGGTTCCGGTTCGCCTCCATCCAAGCTGATCTGCCAGAGCCGGTTGCTGCGGATGAAAATTACATTCGTGCCCCAAAAATTCGGCAGAGAAAAACTGCGAGTGCCGAGCGATGGTACGAGCACCCTTTCGGAATGGCTCTGCAAATCACGAAGGTAAACGGCGTCGCTTCCTTTTCCAGCGTCTCGACCTGTAAAAGCGTACCAGCGTTGCGTTGGGTCGAACCGTCCGGACCATTCAAACTTGAAGTTCTTGTCGATTAATTCCAACTCGGCGTTTGGACGAGTCACCTTGATCAAGTACGATGCGTGGGCCGACCATTCTTCGAATCCATCGATGAGGTAAAAATCAAATTGTTTCCCGGTCCAGACGGACTTGAGATTGACCCTTGGCGAATTGGTGAGGCCGTAATTCGCCAGGGAATTGCCAATCTGAGTCGCGCTGAGCAGTGCATTGGTTTTGCCGGTGAGAACGTCGAATTTGATAAAATCATTGGCCGTGGTTTTGACGACCAGATTTGAATTGTCCCACCAACCGTCTGGCCAGCCAGATTCATTCAGATTGAAGGCCGTTTTCTTCGAGAAATCGCAAACATAAATCTCCGAGCGTTCAAAATATGCGGATCCTTTATTTACCCCGAATCGCAAGTCTGGTGAAAACTGAAACGTGGTGCTCGCCCCGGATTGTTGCCAGATTTCGTCCATCGCGGAATTCTTGCCACTACCCAACTCGAGCATCGAAATCGACTCGGCGACTTCATCACCTCCGTCAAACGGCATCGAATGGCGACTTATCTTGGCCAGCCAGCGATGTATGCGAAATCCGAATTCTTCGGGTTGATGCTGCCACCTTTGCATGCAAAGCAGTTTAGAACCTGAGCTGACCAGAAGTATGGGATTTGCATTCGTCAATTCGCCTAGGACTTTCCTCTGGACGAGATCAAAAAGGTAGGTGTGGGAGACTTTGTTGGACGCCAGCGTTGTCAACCAAACCTTGTCTCCCGCGAAGGGGCGTTGCGCGAGCGAGTTGTACGACAGCGCATCGTACGCAGGCGGGGTCCAATTCCCGCTCACGACATGATAGCGTGGCGCATCATGATTTCCCGTCATCCAGAATAAGCTCGCGATTAATGCGATAATGCCGCTCACTAGAAGAAATAGGAGACGTCGTTTCATCCAATCCCACCCAGCTTAGTAAAGTAGCTGTCGTTTGCCAGCCCTACGATCCGAAATCGGCTGTGCTGTTCCGATGATTGACTCGTTGAAACGGAACCGATGATTGGCTTCGTTTGCCAACTGGCGTGGAATCGTCCGCGAGGTGGTGGTCGTGCCTCGATCCAGTTGAAAGCCACCCTTGCCAAGTTCACCGATTTTCCGCATTTTCTGGCGCACCTTGCCTCCAGAGCCTTTGGCAGGTTTGATTTTGTCTTAACGTTATGCCGACGTACGAATACTCATGTGAAAAGTGTGGCTGCAATTTTGAATTGTTCCAGTCGATGAAGGACAAGCCGATCACGGTCTGCCCCAAGGACAAGTGTGGTCAGAAGCGTTGGGGCAAGGGCAAGGTCAAACGCTTGCTCGGCACCGGCGCGGGTTTGATTTTCAAGGGCAGCGGTTTTTATATCACGGACTATCGAAGCGAAGGCTACAAGGCCGCCGCCAAGAAGGACTCTGAGGCCGCGAAACCTGCATCGTCTTCCGAGTCCAAATCCACGCCCGCCAAATCATCTGAGTCGTCCAAACCAAAGTCATCCAAGGCGTCCAAGAAAGACTGACCGACGAAAGAATTGACCATGCTTCGCTTCGCCACATTCGTTATCGCCCTGTACGCCAGCCAGGTTTGGGGCGCGTGGCAACCCGACGGTCGCGAGGTGGTGTACAGTCAGTCCGGGCAGTTCATTGTGTCAGGCCGCAGTCTGCCGGCGATGGCGGCTCGCACGTTGACTTACAACGCGAATGTCAATCGCCTGGTTGCGTCAGGTTGGACCAACGGCAAAAAGCCAAATCTTCGCGGCGATGGTGACACCAATGCGGTCACGCTCCGGCTGGATCCGAACTATCTCGTCGCAACGGCTGAACGTTTACGTGGCACCTTCAACGAATTGCTCGGTCTGGACGAACCCTATCGCGGCAAGGTGTTCCTCAATATTCTCGATTCGGGTGACGCGAATTCGAAGATCGATTTTCTCTCCATGTATGACCGTCTCAAGAACACTTGGGACTGCAAGGTGTGGATGCCACCGGAAATGACGGCCGAAAGTTTGGTGAGCATCATGACGCAGGCGTTGATATTTGAAGTGAGCCATCGCGGCGCGGGTCCTGGTGGTTGTGAAGTTCCCAAGTGGCTGGTTGACGGTCTCGTCGCGCACATGAACGCACGGGCCGCCGAGACAGCGGTGTTCGATCCCAACAAAATGGTCAACGTCTTCCGGTCGCCGGTCGATGAAGGGGACCAGCTCAACAAAGCGATCGGCCCGGATGGTTGTCTCACGTTGGAGCAGCTTAGCTGGCCGGGATTGCTGCCAAACAAGCCGGAAACGGAACGCATTTTTCAACTGAGTTCGCACGCACTCGTGATGGAGCTACTCGAACTGCCGGAGGGGGGCCGTTGTCTTGGGCGGACATTACGGCAGTTGCCGCAGTTTCAGAATTGGCAGTTCGCTTTCCTAAACGGTTTCAAGAGCAAGTTCCCATCACTGTTGGACGCCGAGAAGTGGTGGTCGTTGACTTCGCTGCATCTCGCCGGCAAAGGCGCGTTTGAAAAGTGGTCACTCGCGGAAACGCTGCGCCGGTTGGACGCTGCCGTTGTCTTGCCGGTGGAGCGTCGGGATTCCCCCGATGGAGAAACCGTGCGCGATGAAATGAATCTGCCGGCGATCCTGACGTCGATTGATTTTGACGCACAGAAGTCAATGCTCGCCCGGTCGATCAGCGGACTCTACAACCTCGAACTACGGGCCGAGCCGCGAGTTGTGCGCCTGGTCGTCGATTATCGGAAAACACTCGAACAATATGTGGCCGATCGAGCAGAAGCTATTCGGTTGGAACGGGAAAGCCGACACCCGATTCGCCGTGAAGCAACTGTGGTTCAATCGGCCCTCAGCCACTTGAATGAACTTGCCGAATTGCGAAAGGATTTTGACCTGCTGCTGCCAAAAACGCAGGAGAACAAACAGGAAGGCGGAACCAATCTGGCCGCGGGCCGACCTTGATCAGGTGGTTCCCTTGACACTGTTTTGTTCAATCTTATAGTGCGCAAATCGATGCTCACTTCGACTTCATCCGCTCAGTCAGGAGCTGAGCCAAACCCAGAAACGTTCGCTACGCTAAAGGCTTTCCGATCCGCCGGAAGGGGCTTTTGGAGCCATGTCGCCGACGACGAATGGAACGACTGGAAATGGCAGCTCAAGAACCGCATCACCCGGCTCGATCAACTGCAACGGTTGATGCCGACGTTGACCCCTGAGGAGTATGCCGGCACCAAGCTCGCCAACAGCAAACTGGCGATGGCGATCACGCCGTATTTCTTCAACTTGATCGATCCGGCCGATGAAAATTGCCCGATCCGACGGCAGGTCATTCCGCGCCTCGAGGAAACCAAAACTGCGCCGTGGGAGATGAGTGATCCGTGCGGCGAGGATTCGCATTCGCCCGTGCCCGGCTTGGTGCATCGATATCCCGATCGTGTGCTTTTTTTGGTAACCGATCGTTGCGCCGCCTATTGCCGGTATTGCACGCGCTCGCGACTGGTGAGCAACGCGACCGGTTACGATTTTCATCCGCAGTTCGACAAACAAATCGCCTACATCGCGGAACATCCGGAAATTCGCGACGTGCTGTTGAGCGGCGGAGATCCGTTGCTGTTGAGTGACGAAAAACTGGAGGACCTGCTCACCCGCTTGCGCGCGATTCCACACATCGAGTTTTTGCGCATCGGAACGCGGATCCCGGTGTTTCTCCCGCAACGCATCACGCCCGAGCTGTGTGAAATGTTGAAGCAGTTTCATCCGTTGTTCATCAGCATCCACGCGAATCATCCGCGAGAACTGACCACTGAGGTCCGCGCCGCGTTGGGTCGACTGGCCGATGCCGGCATTCCGCTCGGCAATCAGTCGGTGATGCTCGAACACGTGAACGACGACGTCGAAGTCATGAAGGCGCATGTGCAAAAGCTCCTGATGTGCCGGGTGAAACCCTACTACATTTATCAGTGCGATTTGATTGCCGGCTCGGCCCACTTGCGTGCGAGCGTGCGCAAGGGAATTGAGATCATGCAGGGCCTGCGCGGCCACACGACCGGTTACGCTGTCCCGCAGTTCGTCATCGATGCGCCCGGCGGTGGCGGCAAAGTGCCGATCAATCCGGAATACGTGCTCAGCATGAACGCCGACCGCGTGGTCTTGCGTAATTTCGAAGGCAAGGTGTTCGAGTATCCCGAAGCGCCCGCCGGCGAACCGATTCTCGATTCCGAAGAGTTGGACACGGTTGGGTTGTGGAAGGACTAAGCCTTCTTCTTTGGCGATGCCCCGCGAATCCATTGCCGCGAAAAATGTCCGCACACTTGCCATTATCGATGGCTTGAAGCGCGCGTATCCGGACGCGCATTGCGAGTTGAATTATACCAATCCGCTCGAGTTGCTCGTTGCGACCATTCTGTCCGCGCAATGCTCCGACAAACAGGTGAACATCGTTACCGAAACGCTCTTCAAAAGATATCGGTCGGCGAACGATTTCGCGAATGCGCCGCTGGCCGAGCTGGAACAAGATATCCGCCGCATCGGACTTTACCGGAACAAGGCGAAAAGCATCCAGGCGTGTTGCCGGAAACTGGTTGAACTGGGCAACGGCAGGGTTCCTCAAACAATGGCGGAATTAACGGCTTTGGACGGCGTCGGCCGCAAGACCGCGAACGTCGTCCTCGGCAATGCGTTTCAAATCAACGTTGGCGTTGTGGTGGACACACATGTGGCGCGATTATCCGCCCGGCTCGGACTAACGAAAGAAGCGACTCCCGAGAAAATCGAACAGGCATTGATGAAACTCGTCCCGCAGCAGGATTGGGCGATGCTCAGTCACTGGCTGATCTGGCACGGGCGGCGTCGTTGTTATGCCCGCAAACCGGACTGCCTAAATTGCGAGATCAAGAAGCTATGCCCTTCCGCGAGCAAAATGTAGGACAGGCATCCTGCCTGTCTCGTGAGGCGATCATCGGTTCCGGGCGGCGAATTTTTACAAAGCCGCTAAAGCGGATTCTTGCCCCTATTCCCAGACAGGCAAGATGCCTGTCCTACCTTGGCGCAGCCGATTACGCCGGCTTTTAAAGAATGTCCAAATGGTTCCATATCGATTCAGGCGTCGGCGAGCCCGCTTTCAACATGGCGTTCGATGAAGCTTTGCTGAATCAAATCGCGACGATCGGTTCGCCGGCGCTGCGCTTTTACGGTTGGACCGAGCCAGCGGCGACGTTTGGTTATTTCCAGAAGATTGCGGACGTCGAACAAGTTACCCGATTGCGGCCGTTGATTCGTCGGCCTACTGGTGGTGGTTTGGTGCCACATGCGGACGACTGGACTTACAGCTTCACCGTGCCGCCGGGCCATTGGTGGTATCGGTTGAAAGCGGAAAACAGTTGCTCACAAATGCATCAGTGGTTGCAGTCGGCGTTTCAAAGCTTGGGATCGAAAACGGAACTCGCACCGTGCTGTCGCAAGGACATCCCAGGCCAATGCTTCGCCGGCTACGAAAAGCACGACTTACTATTCGTCGGTCGCAAGCTGGCGGGCGCGGCGCAGCGCCGCAACAAACTGGGCTTGCTCATTCAAGGTTCGATCCAGCCGCCGCCGGCAAATCTGGAACGCGAGCACTTCATCGAATCGATGATCGAGATCGGAAACGATTTGTTCAACGGAATGGCCGCCGAATTGAAGCCGGATGAAGGTTTAACCGATTTGACGAAAGCCCTGGCCGAGGAGCGCTACCGACGAACGGATTACAACCGGCGTCGGTAGAGCGAGAATCATTTGGTGGGAGGGACGGCATTTTGCCGTCCGAAACAAGGACCGCGACACGCGGTCCCTCCCGAAATTTCAACTTCGATATCGGTAGATCAATCGCTCAAGGCTGCAGCGGATTTTTCTGTGCGGTCGACGATTGGTCGCAATGGCCGGTAGGCGTGCGTCCAGGGATCGATCCGGCAAACCGATTTGAAGTCGCAATAGGTGCAGGGCATTTCGCTGCCCTTCCGATACGGATCGACTGAAATATTTCCCGCGAGAATGTCGCGTCCCAAAGCGCAAATCAGCTCCTTCGCACCAGCGAGCATACCCTCGAATTCCGGTTGATGAACAAGCTGTTTGCTTGTGCCGGACGGCTCGCCATCCTTCTTCAATTTGTAAGTAAACTGCCCACTACCACAGCTGGCGAAATCGCGGTCAAACAGTGACAGCCACGCGAAGCTGAATCGCCCCGAGTGTTCAAATCGCTTCACAGCTTTCGCATCGATCTCGTCCTCGCGATGGCTGGCGCGAACGCCGGCGTCCTTCAGGCGCACGTAGAACATCCCGGCGGCGATCGCCTTTTTGCCATCAAGGAAGGCCGTGCCGCTGGCAACTTCGCAAAGGGCCGCGAGATAGGCGGGGAGTTGCAGTTGCAAACCGGCCTGCATTTTGAGCGGCTCAAACTTTTTATTACCGGATTTATAATCCAGAACCGTAAGACAGAGCGCGTCATCTCGACCGGGAACGCCGACGGCATCGACGCGATCCACACTGCCGCGAAAGGCCAATGTGCGGCCGTCGCCAAGATCAATTTCCCACGCGGGTAAATCGCTTTCAGTACGACCAATACCGAGTTCCACGGCAATCGGATCGAATTGATACGTCCGCATCCAATCGATCGCGGTTGCCACGAAATCCTGTAACAGAGAAATCATGCTCTCGGTCTGAAAAACGTGACGCGGATCGGATGCCAACACGCCGTTGGCAACACGAGTTCTTTGTTCGGTCGCAATCACCGCGATGCGCTTGCGAGCCTCGTCAGACGCAATGTCACGCCACCGAAGATCTTTGGCGGCCAGTTCCTCGTGAAATTGCCGGAGCACTTCGTGCATGAACGTGCCGGTCTTGCGTGCATCGACTTCAAAACGGTCGCGCTCGCGAGCACGCAGGCCGGCGATGGCAAAGAATTGAAATGGGCAGGCGGCAAACTGTTCGAGCCGGCTGGCCGAGGTTCGCAATGGATTGCCGTAAAGTGCGGTCGCTGTGGCGGACGAAAGTCGCGTTGTTCGATAGATGTCAGCGCAAGCTCGAACGTGATCCAGGACGGCGCGGACTTCGGGCCATGATTGAGTATCAATTTCGGCGTCGCTAATTTCTGCCGACTCATTGGTTCCATTCAACCGGGCCAAATACCCCAGAATCTCACACGGATGGACCGCGTCGGAAAGTGCTCGTTGATTGTCGAACTTTTGAATCGTGGCCGACGGAAACAACTTCTGAACGTGGTCAACGAGCGGCGAGCGATTCAAGACCTTGCCAGAGTGGTCGCGGTTGCTCCAGCTCAAGACGAGGTGTTCACGCGCACGCGTGAACGCGATATAGCCGAGGTAGCGTTCATGACCGAGTCGCGCCTTGGCATCGTTGCGGAGGTTCAACTGCGCATCTTCCATGGCCGCGCGATCGGTCTCGGTGAGCAGGGTCAGGCGCGTTTGTGGTTGCGGGAAGATTCCTTCATTGAGACCGAGCACGATGGCAAGTTTCAGGTCAGGATTGCGCGAGCGATCAACCGCGCCGATCAGCACTTGATCGATGGCGGGCGGAATGACCCCAACGGTCAGCGTGCTCAACCCGGATTCAATGATTGGCAGCCATTCGCGAAGCGGGAGCGTGAAACCACCAAATGCTTTTTCGAGATTTTCGAGCCAACCGGTGAGTTCGTCGTAAACGGTTAGATGAATGGATGTTTCACCGCCGGCCGCAGCCCATTCTTCCAATTTGCCTGCGACGTCGAACTCTTCCCCCAGACGGCGAATGGCGCCGGCGATATCGCTGCCGCTGGGTTCGTGGAAGATTTGCTCGCGCAACTTCTCAAACGGTGAAATTACGCGGCGGCGCATCGACTCGCACCTCGTGGCGAGCGCCGGATTGTCCGCGATTTCCATGGCATTCAGCCATTTGCCGCCTTCCCACCCGTAGGTGAGCGCGGCGTTTTCGAGGTGATCAACTTCGTCCGCGTCGAGCGGTGTCAGGCCGGTTTTTAAGACGGAAAACCAGTCGGCGGTGCGCCAGTGAAACAACACGGTATGAAGCGCGCCACTGGTGAACTCAACGAGTGGGTGATGAGCGACGGATTCCCTGCGATCGAGAAAGAATGGAATTTCGTATCGCGTGAACGCTCGCCGAAGGTCGGCGTAATGCGTGTCCATTTGCCGCAACAAAACGGCGCAATCGCGAAAGCGATTTCCGGCCTGAACGAAACGCAAGATTTCACGCGCAGCGAACGTTGCCTCCTGCTCCGGAGTCGCACATTCAACCAACTGCAAACTCATAGAGACTGCGTCAGCATTGGCGGAACTTGATTTGCCGGCTGTCCAATTTGCCTCAAGTTGTTCGATGATGGACGTTGGTTCCGTGTCACGTGTTCCGTGGGAAAACCGGCTGGGTGTGCCGCGGCGCGGAATTACTTCGATCGTCGTTTGGCAATTGTCTGAAGCGGCGAACCGGGTGTGACATCGCCGGAATGTCTGGCTGATCACCGACCACGTCGAAAGCCAGGGCTCATCTTCCATGGGCTCCGATTCGAGGCAAAAAGCGATCGTCGCGCTTGCGCAAAAAGGCGCGATGGCAACCAACAGATCCAGCTCCTGTGGCGTCAACTCGGCCATGCCATCCAGCCAGAGGCCGGCAATTTGCAGCGGCGAATCGACCGGGCGCTTGCCGGCATTTCGCAAGCCTTCGACCGCCTGATCCAGGAGCGAACCAGCGTCCGGCAAATTTCGATCCGCCAGCCACTCCAGATATTTTTCAAGCAATAGGGCCAGATCGCGCAGCTTGTCGGCGGGGGGATTTTGGCTGGTCGAGCGTTCCGCGGCTTTTCGCAAATCGGCGGGAGACACTTGGTATTGTTGCAATTCTTCAAGCTGGTCGCTCAGCAGTTGCGCGAAGCCGACGGAGCGACTGCTTTCGCGAAACACCTTCAACGATTCGTGGTGCTGATGCAGCAGCGCGCGCAGGACCATCACGCGGCCTTCCGCCGATAACACTGCGCGCGGGCGCATGTTTAGTCGTTGCAACAACCACACCGCGAATCGTTCGAAGGAGACGATTTGCAGCCTCGTATAGCCGGTCAATTCGGGTTTGGAAAGCAGCGCCAGCTCCAATTGATAAGTCGCCTGCCGGGGCGCGAGAAGAATGAGCGGAGGCCCCAGCGGATCATTCATGAGCAGGGAACGAATCTCCGCCAGGCAGCGAAACGTCTTGCCGCTGCCGGCTGGTCCGAGGAGAAAGCGCGCCTGCATCACAAAAAGTTCAACGGTTGTGGTAACGATCGAGAATGGACGTGATGTATTTTCGCGTGCCCGGAAAAGTCATGGTTTGAAGGAACGCTTCGCTGTTGGTCGCGGCGCGTCCTTTAGCCCAACGCAAAACGTAAGTGCGACCGGCGTTGTAGTCCGCCAGCGCGTAGACCAACGGATCATCGGTCTCCGGGTAGCGGGCGATGAGCTTGGACAAATACCAGGTGCCCGCGAGGGTGTTCGTTCGCGGGTCGAGGCACATTTTGTGATCAAACGGGTCGACGTGTTCGGCAGTCGCCCAGTCTTCGGCCGCGAGGTTGCGGATTTGCATCAAGCCCAACTCACCCGCCGAACCTCGCGCCTGCGAGTTGAACCGGCTTTCCTGCCAGACCACCGCGCGCACCAATTCGGGATCAACTCCGTAACGCCGGGCCGCCGCCTTGATGTCCGCGTCAAAGTGGTGGTTGCGCCAGTTCAAATACCACACGAGACCGAGGATTAAATCCACGGTCACGATGGCCACAAGCACTAGAAACAGGCGGCTTTGCACAGAAGCAGTGTGGCTTTGGTTGGCAAATACGTCGAGTGACGACTTGCAGCTTCGCCGAAATAAGTCGCTCGCTTGACTTGGTTCGCGTCAGTTCCGACGCTGACGCCGTTCATGATTGCCCGTGTTGCCCTTGAAATTGCGCTGCGTCGCGAATTTGACTACCTCGTTCCCGAAGACCTCCGGGACTTGGTGGACACGGGCTCACGCGTCAAGGTGCCATTTGGACATCGCAAGGTATTTGGCGTGGTCACGGCCGTCCGCAACGATTCTCCGCATACGAATCTCAAGACCGTCGAAAAAGTTGTCGGTGGAAAGAGCCTTGTTACGCCGCGCGTGCTCGAACTGGCGCGTTGGATTTCGGACTACTATTGCTGCCCGCTCGAAACCGCGTTGAAAAGCGTGCTGCCGGAATCCGTGCGCCGCGAAAAGGAAGGATGGAAGAAACAGTTGTTTGTGCGCGCTCTGCCGCTGCCGGACGACATGCCGAAGCTGACCAAGAAACAAAACTACGTCTGGAACATCATCGAGGAATGGCGCGAACTGACCTTGCAGGAATTGATCCGACTGGGTGAAACGACAGCCGATACCATTCGTCGGCTTGAGGACAAGGGGATGGTTCTCATCAGCACCGAAACCATCGAGCGCGATCCTTACGCGAACGAACACATCCTGCCCACGCAACCGCTCGCGTTGAATCCGGAGCAAAAAAGTGCGCTGGATGCGATCCTATCTGTGCTGAATGGCGGCGCAAATAAGTGTGCTGCCGGCAGCCTGTCGGCAGAATCAGGAAGCAGCATCGCCGATCACTGCCAGCAAGACGCTGAGAGCACGTTGCGCCCAGTTGGCATCGAGCCAATGCCAATTGCCGAGGAACCTGCACCTGGATCTATCGGCACGATTTTCAAAGAGTCCCCGTTTTTTGATCCAGATGCCGAGATCGAGCGCTACTCCGGCTGGCTTCCGCATTGGCGTCAGTCGAACCGACTTTATTTTGTTACGTATCGGCTGGCGGACTGCGTTGATCAGCTGACTCTCAAGAGTTGGCAAAACGAAAAGCGCATCTGGCTCGATCTTCACCCCAAGCCATGGTCTGCGGATGTATCAAACGAATACTGTAAACGGTTCACCGATCGCGTTGATCAATACCTGGACAAGGGCTTCGGCGAGTGCCTTTTGCAAAGGCCGGGAGTGGCTGAAATTGTCGAGCAGAGTTTACTTCGCTTCGACGGTGACCGGTATCAGTTGGGCGCTTTTGTTGTCATGCCGAATCACGTTCACGTTTTGGTCCGGCCGGCCGAAGACTGGTCTTTGGAAAGAATTGTTCATTCCTGGAAATCCTACACGGGAAATCAAATCAACAAGTTGCTGGGTCGATCCGGGCCAGTTTGGATGGAGGAATACTTTGATCATCTGGTCCGGAGTACGTCGCAGCTCGAAAAATTCGAAAGTTACGTCCGGCAAAATCCAGCAAAAGCTGGACTGGCTGACGGCGCCTTCAGGCTGTGCCGCGGCGGGTTCTCTCGCGATGATGCTCACAATGTTTCTGGAAGCTCAGTCCAGTCCGCTGCCGGCAGCCTGCCGTCAGGCCTGAACAGTCCAGCATTGGAAAACTGCCAGCAAGCTGCTGGCAGCACACTGCAACGCCCGGCTATAACTTCACAGGCGCCGCTGAAAACTTTTCTTCTTCACGGAGTGACTGGAAGTGGTAAGACGGAGGTTTATCTACAAGCCATCGCGCGGTCTCTGGAACTGGGCAAGGGCGCGATCGTGTTGGTGCCGGAGATTTCGCTCACGCCACAAACTGTCGAGCGATTCAAGGCGCGGTTCAGTTCCGGTCCGTTGCGAACGTTGGTGGCGGTCTTGCACAGTCATTTGTCCGCCGGGGAAAAGCACGATGAGTGGCACAAGATCAGACAAGGTCGCGCGAAGATTGTGATCGGCGCACGGTCGGCCATTTTTGCGCCGGTCGAACCGCTCGGCTTGATCATCGTTGATGAGGAACACGAACATTCCTACAAACAGGAAGAAGCACCCAGGTATCACGCGCGCGACGTCGCGGTGTTGCGCGGACAAAAGGAAAGTGCGGTTGTGGTGCTGGGTTCGGCGACGCCGTCGTTGGAAACGTATCACAATGCGATCAAAGGAAAATACGCGATGCTTGAACTACCGCACCGGGCCGACAATGCCAAGATGCCGATCATCCGCGTCGTTGACATGCGCCAGGAAATGCGCCGGCAGAAGGGTTCGCCAATTTTTTCGGTGCAACTTCGGGAAGCAATTTTGCAGCGGCTCGAACGCAAGGAGCAGACGATCCTGTTTCTCAATCGCCGGGGATACGCGACCTCGATGCAATGCCCTGCGTGCGGCTATGTTGCCGAATGTCCGAATTGCAGCGTGGCGCTCACGTATCATCGCCGGGAACAAAAGCTGAAGTGTCACATCTGCGGCTTTGATTCGCCGGCGCCCACGCGATGTCCGGAACCGAAATGCGGCAGTCGCGAGATTCGTTACGCCGGCCTCGGAACGGAAAAATTGGAGGACGCGCTCACGCAAGGATTTCCCCACGCCAAACTGGCGCGCATGGATTCGGACACGTTGAAGAAGAAAGAGGATTATCGACGTATCCTGACGGATTTTCGCCTCGGCAGGATCGACATCCTCGTTGGCACGCAGATGATCGCCAAAGGACTACACTTTCCTAACGTGACTCTCGTCGGAATCATCTACGCCGATCTTAGTCTGCACTTGCCGGACTTTCGCGCGGGTGAGCGGACGTTTCAATTGTTGACCCAGGTGGCAGGTCGCGCCGGGCGAGGAGATATCGAAGGCGAAGTTTTTGTGCAATCGTTTACGCCATTTCATCCGGCGATCCAATACGCCCGACGCCACGACTTTGTTGGCTTCTACGAGCAAGAAGTTGAGTTTCGCGAACAGCTCAAATATCCACCGCTCACGCGGATCGCGTTGATCACCGTCAAGGGCCGCAACGAAGACAAGGTGTCCTTTCTCGCTGAACATGTGCGAAAGGAAATGGGCGCGATGATGGCCGAAATGAGTGATCTCGTTGTCGCTGGACCAGCGCCCGCGCCACTGGCTCGCGCCGAGACATTTTACCGTTATCAACTGATGTTGCGCACGCGGCACATGAGTTCGCTGAGCAAACGACTGAACGAGTTGATCAAGAATTTGAAACTTCCCGAAGGAGTGCTCGTGACGGTCGACGTCGATCCGGTGAACTTGTTTTGAGTCAGATTGGGAACATCGGAAGAGTATGTGAAAAGCTCGTGATGGAAAGGCGGCATTCTTGCCGCCTCACCGGCCGTTCGGGCACCAGGAGTGGCGCCCAACCAATACTTGCACAGGGTGCACTCAAGCCAGACCAAGATCTTCGTAGATCGCCGTGTTGATCTCGCGGGCGCGCAATTGGTGGAGTTTCTCGCCCGGCATTCCGTTGCAAACCCACGCCACGGCGAGGCCGTGTGTCGGGTCTGCGAAACCGACGGCGCTCTGCATGCCGCCGTGGCCAAACGCGTCGTTGCCTGCGTGCAAACCGAAGCCGTAAGGCACAGTGCTTTTGCCGTGACGATTCGAGTTGATGATCAGCCCCCAGCCCCAATCGATCACGTGCTGAAAAGTTCGATCGAACTTGTTCGCGCGTTGCCGTGAAGTCATCGCCTTGACGGTGTCCGGTTTGAGAATCTGCCGCCCGTCGATTTGTCCTTGGTCGAGGAGCATCGAGTAGAAGCGAGCCAGATTTCGAGTGGGGCCGCGCAAGCTGCTTCCCGGGCGTGGCCGCGTCCAGGCGCGTTCGCGATTCAGATACGGATGCAATTCCACCGAGGGCGGACTCGTCAGATGAAGTCGGCCAAGTCGGTCGCGGTCTATATTGAGCACATCTTCGGGCATCGCCATCCACGTATTGGTCATCCCGATTGGCTCACAAATTTCCTGGCGCACGAATTGATCCGGCATCCGACCATCGATGCGGCGGATCAATTCGCCGAGGATAAACCATGAACCGTTGATGTGGTACGCCGCCGTTTCGCCGGGAATGGCATCTTCGTCGACCGTTGCTGCATAGACCCGGGCGATTGCGGCGTTCCAATCGAGATGTTCGGAGACTTTGTCGCCGTCGCGAAAGCCGCCGATGTGGGTGAGAATGTGCCGGACGGTGATCGCCGATTTTCCATTTTGTCCGAACTCCCGAATCGTGTTGGCGACGGGTTCATTGAGATCAAGTTTGCCCTGTTCCCAAAGTTGAAGAATGGCGACGGCGGTCAACGGTTTGCCAGCCGAAAGCCAGGGCATCAAATGATCGCTGGTCAGTGGTTCGCCTTTCTTGTTCTCGCCGACAGCGTGGTCGAGCAAGAGTTTACCTTGCTTCGCAACCGTGATTTGAGCACCGAGATGAAGCCCGGCTTCGACACCGCGTTTCAGACAACGAATGGTTTTACCAAACATCCTTAAACTCCCCGCTGATCGGGCGGCCAGATGATCTTGTGCATTTGCAGTTGAAACCGAACGGGCAACGCATCAGCGATGATTCTTTCGACGAGTTCCGGGCGCTTGATTGGAACTTGGTCGATCGGAACGGGCTTTAGCGATTTGTCCTGCTGATGAGGTTGGAGGGGAGCAACCCAGGAAAACAAGATCGGGCAAAGTGTCGCCAGCTTGTGTTCAGCCAAAATGCGCTTGGCCCATTCGTAATCTTCCACGGTGCCGATGACGAATTTGATTTCGTCGGTGTCTTTCAAGTGTGCGATGTTTTCCCAGCGATTGCGCTCCACCTCGCCGCTGCTCGGGCATTTCAAGTCCATGATCCGGTGCACGCGTAGGTCCACTTTTGAAATGTTGTGCGCTCCGCTGGTCTCGAGCAGGACGGTGTAACCTTCGTCGCAAAGCAGCTTCATCAAGGGCAGCGAGTTCGGCTGGAGCAAAGGTTCACCACCGGTCAGTTCGACCAGAGGGAGATTCATGTGTTGGCTCCGCGCATTTTTCTGAGTGAACGGCGCGGCGAGCGCTCGGATGTCGCTGAGAATATCGGTCAGCTCACGTCGTTTGCCTTCGGTGAAGGCGTAAGCCGTGTCACAATAGGAGCATCGCAGGTTACAGGCGGTCAGTCGTAGGAATACGCAAGGGAGCCCGGCAAAGGTGCTTTCTCCCTGGACACTCAGGTAAACTTCATTGACGACCAGCGTTTCGGACATCCGGGACAAGGTACCGCGCTCGGCAAAAAATGATATCAAAATGGCCAATCAGCCGTATTCCGGGCCGGATTTTTTGTTTCCTTCGGGCGGGGCGTTTTCCTAGTATGCTGTCGTTTCTGTTCGCTGCCGTCGGCGGTGGGCGGGAATTTCAACCAACACGAATACGAAATATGCCACTGACCCATACCCGCGATCTTTTTGCCAAGGCCTTGAAAGGCAAATACGCCCTCGGCGCGTTCAACGTGAACAACATGGAGCTGCTCCAGGCGATCATCGAAGCCTGTGAAGAAGAGAAGGCTCCGGTGATGCTACAGATTTCCAAGGGCGCCCGTAGTTACGCCAACCCCGTTTACCTCAAGAAGTTGATCGAAGCTGCCGTCAGCGTTTCGACGATTCCAATCGCGGTTCACCTGGATCACGGTGATACGTTTGAATTGTGCAAAGAGTGCATTGATGAAGGCTTCACGAGCGTGATGATCGATGCGTCGCACGAGCCGTTTGAGAAAAATGCCGAGATCACCCGCAAGGTTGTGGAATACGCGCACAAACACAACTGTGTGGTCGAATCCGAATTGGGTCATCTGGTCGGTGCTCAGTTTGACGACGGCGAAGAAGGCGGCGCGCATTCCACGAGCGGCCATTACACCGAGCCGGAGGAGGCCGTGAAATTCGTCAAGGAGACCGGCTGCGATTCACTGGCGGTCGCGATTGGCAACAGTCACGGCGCTTACAAGTTTAAAGGGACACAGCACCTTGACCTCGAACGCCTCAAGCTCATCAAGAAAGCTTTGATGGACGCCGGTATGGGTGATTATCCGTTGGTGCTTCATGGTGCGTCCAGCGTGCCGAAACACCTCGCCGAAGAGATTAATAAATACGGCGGCGCACTTGGAACTGACACGGCCGGCGTGCCCGAAGCGGATATCGAAGTCGCCCGCCGCACTGGTTGCACCAAGGTGAACATCGACACCGATCTCCGTCTCGCCATGACGGCTGCGATCCGCAAGGTGTTTGCGGAAAGTCCGAAGGAATTTGATCCGCGCAAATATCTCGGCCCGGCCCGCAGCAAGGTGAAGGATCTCGTCCGGCACAAGATCAAGAACGTGCTGTGCTGCGCCGGTCAGGCGTTTGATTGAATCTGCCACAAGCTAAGAAGCAAAACCCCGGTTGCCTTTCGGTCACCGGGGTTTTCTATTTTGATCGATGGTCGCGTGAACGCGCGATCCCAGTCAGTCCTTTTCGTGCGTTTCAATATCCAGTTCGCCGTGCAAATGGTCTTCCGCCTCCTCGGGAGCGAGCGTGAGCACACGGAACAGGCACCAACCGAAAAGGCTCACGACAGTGCCTACCGAAAGTATCATCATTATCCAGCCGCCGGTTTCCATGGTTCGTCCTTTCGTTTAGTTCGCTTTGATGCCGGTTAATTTCTTTTTCCAACGCGTGGAAGCGGCACTGATCAGGACCACCGTGAACACGACGACAATGCCGATCAGCGCCAGACTCAATCGCGCGACCTGATTGGGTTCCTTGCCGGGCTGACCAATCAAATCAGCCACGTAACCGGTCGGTTGGAACTGGCCGGTGTCGATGTTCCAGCCGAACACGTTGAAAAGCACCCACAAGGCAAAGATGATCAGAAGAAATGCCGGCGACACCCATTTGATGATGAATCGGAAGGCGTTCGGGATTCGGATGTGAGCGCCCTGGTGAGCTTCTTCGAAGCCCTTGTCGACACCCATGATCCAGCCGAACGTTATGATCAAAATCGTCGCCAAGACGAAGATCAGGAATGTCCCGACCCAAAAATCGATCGTGTCGAGTGCCTTCAGATCCTTGCTGAAGTTGACGACAAAGAGGCAGCCCAGCGCCGTAAGCGCACCCAGCAGGGTAACTGAGACTTTTCTACCGACGCCCAATGCTTCCTCGAGAAAGGCAATGCCGGGCTGCAACATGGAAAGCGAACTCGTGATCGCGGCGAGAAACAGGAGCGTGAAGAAGACGGTTCCAAAGAATCCCGGGAACGGCATTTTTGCGAAGACCAGCGGGAGCACATTGAAGCCGAGACCGAACGTTCCTTGACCGGCAACGCCGGCGGCGCCGAGAAACATGAAAGCGGCTGGCACCGTGATCAGACCACCCAGCGCCACCTCGCAGAATTCGTTGGCACTCGACGCGGTGAGGCCACTCAGCACGATATCGTCCTTGCGCGTCAAATAGCTGGCATAGGTGATAATCACGCCAAACCCGACCGACAACGAAAAGAAGATCTGACCGGCCGCCGCGAGCCATAGCTGAGGATTGAGCAGCTCCTTCCCGACTTGGCCGGGGTTCCACATGAAGCCTAGTCCGCTCAGCACATTTTGGTCTGGCTTCGCCGGATCGGGGGTTCCCAACGTAAGCACGCGAAGCAGGATGATGATGGCAAGGAAGATCAATGCCGGCATGGCCCATTTGCAGAAGAACTCGATCCCCTTCGAAAGACCGCGATAAATGATGACAAAATTGAGCGCAAAAACGATTACCAGGAACAAAACGACTTGATTGGACCCACGTTGAACAACGAGCCCATCCTGTGTTGAGCCGACAAACTTTTGGAAGAAGTCGCTGACTTGATCCGGGGTTGTGAAGTTGATTTTTCCAATTAAAAAGTACCAGGCATAACCCGCGCACCACGCCTCGATATAGACGTAATACATGTAAATGCACACCGGGATGATCACTCCCAGAGCACCCAGATATTTGCCCATTGGGTGTTTGATCAGGACCGAAAAAATACCAGGGCTAGACCGGAAACCGTACTGCCCGGCGTATCGGCCCATCGTCCATTCCGCCCAGCAAATCGGAATGCCGATGAGGACGAGGGAAATGAAATACGCGATCATGAATGCGCCGCTGCCGTATTGCGCAGCCAGTCCTGGGAAGCGGAGGAAGTTGCCCAGACCCACGGCGCTGCCAGCGACCGCCAGGATCACACCCAGTCTCGAACTCCAGCCTTCAGGCTTTGGGGAGGATTGCATGGGCGAGTTTCTTAACGGGTTGCCGGGACGACGACCAGACCTTTGTTGTTCGCGACGTTGAACAATTCGCATCGAAGCAAGGAGGTTCAGTGGTCATTTTGCTTCCAAAATTCGGTGATCTGGGCTCGCCATTGAAGGGTGCTTGTTGCTTTGTTCATCTGGCTGCGTTTCGTGCGGCAGCTGGCCGTTCGATCGAAGTATGATTGACGATCAATTCAGAAGGGAAACATCGCGAGCACGCGCGTTTTGATGCAATTTTGGAGGCAATCGGCAATCTATAACGATAGAGCTTGCAAATGTTTGCAGCCTTTCCGCGTTGACGACCCATTTTGTGCGCAACTAGAGTGTACGGAAGCGGGCAAGCCCGGACCAATCATTCCGCGGCGGCTCGCCAAATTGTTTATGGTGGAAGGCTATTGCGTTAAGTGTAAGGCGCGGAAGGAAATTGCCGACGGCGTCGAAGAAACCATGAAGAATGGCCGGCGGGCAATCAAGGGTCGTTGCTCCACCTGCGGAACGGTGATGTTCAAGATTCTGGGAGGCAAGGCCGCAGCACCCAATACGCCGCTTGCCGAGGATCCCAAACCGACGGAATCACCGGCGAACGAAGCGAATCCGGCACCGGCTGAAACGCCGCCGACCAGTTAGGCCCACCAATCCGGTGTGTTGGACAATTGTGCCAAAAGCTGAGCGTCAGCGGCCGGAAACGGAAAGCGATCCAGTTCATTGCTCGTGATCCACTCGAACGCCTGACAACCAATCGCCTTCGGCCCACCAGCAAGCCAGCGGCATTTGAAGAACTGCAGATGTACGGTCTTTTCCGGGTAGGAATGGCGGACTTCTGAAAGCAGCTCGCCGGTTTCGATCACCATGGCCAATTCCTCCTGAATTTCCCGCTTCAGACATTCCTCGAAGCTCTCGCCCGGCTCGCGTTTGCCACCCGGGAATTCCCACAGATTAGCCAGATGACCGGTTGCGGGACGTTGAGTAATCAACAGGCGACCTTCGTGAAATACCAGTGCGGCAGCGACCTCGATGGGCTTCGGAGCCATGGCGAAATCGCTTATCTGCCGATGGATTTGTAGACGAAGCCGAGGCGTTCGAGGTCGGCGGGGTCGAACAGGTTCCGACCGTCGAAGAGGATTGGGTGGCTCAGTTGCTTGCGGGCCTTCTCCAGGTCCAGCTTCGCGAACTCCGGCCATTCGGTCGCC
>WGOC01000016.1 GCA_016124235.1 bacterium
CGATGTTTGCGAGATCTGCTTGCGGCAATCCGGTGAAGAGTTGACAGCTGCGCAGCGTGGCCACGACGGCCGCCGTTTTCAGATCGGCAAGGGATGAGGACATGGCGCCGGCCATTCAACCAGCCTCGCGCCAAAAGTAAACCAACCAGTCCGATCCGCCACCACGTTCAACCCGGGACGCGAATCCTTCGCTGTTCAGTCGTTCGATGAGCGGTGAGGGCAAAAACGGCGCGATGACGACGATTCCTTCGCCGGCGCGCAGTTGTGTGACGCGCTGCAAAATGAGCGGCAAAACCTCGGCGCCCGTCTCGATCAATTTGCGAACGTCGAACCGGCGGAATTTCAGGGCGGTGGTCATGATTACTTGGCGTCGGCCTTTTTAAGCAACTCGAGGGCGCTCGAAGTTGGCTGGTTCAGCCCCTTGACCTGGCCGGTGATTTCACCTTCACGATTCAGGACGGTGATCAAATTGGAATGAACAAATTGACCGGGGATATCCTCGCGAAAATTGACGCCCAGGACGGCGGCGAGTTCGCGAATGTCGTCGGGGTTGCCGCGCAGCAGCGTCCAGTTCGCGTTCGCCAGTTCATTCTTCAAACGATACGCGTGCAGTGCTTCAACCGTGTCTCGTTTGGAATCAAAACTTACCAGCACAAAGCCCACGTCCTTGCGGCGATCGTCCGGCAATGCCGCTTCGATCCGCTTCAAATCGTGGACGAGCAGCGGGCACGCCCACTGACAATTGGCGAAGAACATGACCACGATCTGCGGTTTGCCGCGCAGCACCCGGAGTTGGACTTCCCGGCCGACATCCGACGTCCACTTGCTTTCGAGCTGGTAGATGGATCCATCGGCGAGTGGTTTGCCCGGCTGCAAATCCTTCCGGCAACACGGCGGCAACCCATCGTCCGGCGGTGCGTCGGCCAATGTCGAAGGAATGACGGTCAAGCTGAGCAAAAGAGCGACGACTGCGGAAAAGGTTTTCATGGTTGATCTAGTTTTTGTTTTGAGTGCTCGGGTGTTGATTCTGGATGTCGGCGTTGCCGTTTGTGAGTTTCTGGGTCGTCGTTTCACTCAGCGATTTTGCGCAGCGGAATCCCAGATTATGAACGGTGTACGACGCCTTGAGACTGCTCCGAAAGCCATAGCGAATGAACGCCGGAAAATCGGCCGTGTCCTTGGCGCCGATCGAACCCGCCGCACAAAAGAACTGACGATCCACACCGCCGCCGCTCCGGGAGTCCCCGGTGAACGTTGCCGAATTGAAATCGCTGGTCCACTCCCAGACCAGGCCATGCAGGTCGTAGAGACCAAAAATGTTCGGCACGCTGAGGCGGACACGCGGAAGTACCTCGGGTGCCGGGGTGGAGTACCAGCGTTGCAACGCGGCTTGAAACACGGGGTCGTTGCGACCGTCCAGGCGAGTGGGGCTGGCTGAGGCCGCATATTCCCATTCGTCCACGGTCGGCAGCCGTTTTCCCTGCCACGCCGCATAGGCCTTGGCGGCAAACCAAGAAACCCACACGACGGGTTGATCCGGTTGGGTGGAACCGAGGTCAAAGTCAGCCGCCCAATGTTGCAGATAGTGTTCGTCGGCAAAGAGGCGTTTCACCTGCGAACGCCGCCAGCGAGGATTGGCCCGGACAAACTCCAGGAACTGACCATTGGTGACGGGTGATGGGTCCATGCGAAACGAATCCACCTGCCTCGTCTCAGGATCGCCGGCCGCGCGAAAGAGCGGTTGATAAGCGCCGGCGGGCACTTGGACCATGTTCGTCGGGCAACTGCCTTCCGTCGCGCCCCACGAAATGTGGGACGCGATCAGGAGCATGACGAACGTTGCTTTCATGGCAGTAAGGCCGGCACCGGCCGGGTTGGTTCATTCAAAACTGCTTGCGACGGCGGTCGGCAGCTGATTGCGGACGCGGCTGACTTCCTCGGCCTTTACCGCCTCGCCGCTGTTGCCAAAGCTGTTGCGGACGTAGGTGAGCACATTGGCTATCTCAGAATCAGAGAGATTGGCCAGAGGGACCATGACACCGTTGAATTTCTTACCCTTCACAACCACCTCACCCGTCAGGCCACCGAGCACGATGCGGATGGCGCGTTCCTTGTCCGCCATTAAAAAGTCTGACTCAGCCAACGGCGGGATTTGACCCGGTATGCCCATGCCGGTGACTTGGTGGCAGACAAAGCAGGTCTGCATAAAGACACCCTTGCCGCGCTCGACCTGGATTTCCTTGGTGAGGTTTGCGATTTTCGGATCGGCACTGATGGCGGCCGCGCGCGCGGCTTCGAGTTTCGCGACCCGGGCAGCGGCATCGGATCCGGCTTCGGCCTGGCGTCCCAGGTAGACGGCGTCAACTTCCTTGCCGGAGTAGACTGCGAGATTTTCCGGACCATCGACCTTGAGCATTCCGAGGGCGCCTTTGTTGAACGCCCGAAAGAGCGAGTGATCCACCAGGATGTAGGTTCCGGGGACTTCAACTCCAAACTCAACCATCGCCGCCCCACCTGCGGGAATCATCGTGGTCTGCACATTTTCCTGGGCATGGCTCAGCCCGGCTTCCTGATAGACTTTGTCGAAGATCTCGCCGATGACGTGGAAGGATGAAGTGAGGTTCGGACCGCCAACGCCGACAAACAGGCGAACCTTGTCACCCACTTTTGCTTTGAGTGCCTTGTCGCCAACGAGCGAACCAACCGCTCCATTAAAGAGAACGTAAGTGGGGCGCTCGTCTTCCGCCTTGCGTTCGTCAAACGCCTGCAGCCCTTCCTCGCCGTAGTGACCGACGGTGTAGAAATCGCCCTGCATCACGTAGTATTCGTGATCGACGGGCGACAGTCCTTCCTTCGGCTCGACGAGGATCATACCATACATGCCGTTTCCAACATGCAGACCGACGGGAGCGGTGGCGCAGTGATAGACGAAGACACCCGGCCTCAATGCCCGAAAGGAAAACTGCGACTCGTGGCCCGGTGCGGTAAACGACGAGGTGGCGCCACCACCCGGACCGGTGACGGCATGCAGGTCGATGTTGTGTGGCATCTTGTTCGCCGGATTGTTTTCCAGATGAAACTCGACGAGATCCCCTTGCCGCACGCGAATGAAATTGCCCGGCACGTTTCCGCCAAAGGTCCAGAAATTGTATTCCACGCCATCGGCGATGCGCTTGACCAACTCGCGCACTTCGAGATGGACAATGACTTTCGTCGCGTGTTTACGCGTGATGGGCGGCGGGACAAAAGGCGGTGCCACGAGGACGGCTTCTTCCTCGCCTTGAATCGGTTCGTCCAGTGGGTCGACAACGCCCGAAACCGTTGCCGCATGCGATGCGGGTATTGGCAATGCCGCGATGGTGGCGGCGCCGCACATGGCAACCAGCAGCCGGGGGATTTTCATTCGAGTGGTTTTCATAGTCTTGGTTGTTTGTTTTCTGGCACCGGCCTGGAAACGACCAACCTGGTCCACGCCGATTACCCTTGTAGTGTGTCTCATTCAGCCAGCGAATCTTTGACCCAGGTCATGATCCTGCCGGTTTTCTTCATCGGCTCGCCGCGCGGTGCGATTCTTGATCTGCATCAAGGTCTTATTTGATTGTCGCGCTGACATACGCGATACAATCACGGCCGCCGAGGTACTGATCGCAAACGTCAATATCGCCGCAGCATTCCCCGCGGCTGACCAGGCACGGACCTCCGGCCAACCAAGAAAATCTGCGAGAACGCGCGCTGCCAGCGAAACGGTCAGCAGCACCAGATGCAGATAGAATCTGGGTTTGAAGGTGATGGGAATGTTGAGAACAGCCGGGAAGATGATGGGTGCGTGGCCGAAGATCATCGCAAACACAAAGCCCAGAAAGTAAGCGTGCAGCACCGCGTCGTAGCTGACACCAAATTGCAGTGGAGTTGACCAGGCAAGCAGGCAGCCGGTGAGCGCCAACCAACCGTAACCGATCAACAAGCACGCTGCCGAAAAACGCGGCAAACCGGTAAGCAGAATATTTTTGCGCGCCAAATCAAAGCGGATCAACCAGACCGCCTGAAGAACGAACGCGGCGGCAATCAACCGTTCACCCACGACGATGTTGTCAAACAGCATCAACAGTCCGGCCAGTTGCAAAACCAACGTGGCCACCAGCAATGGGCGCGCGTAGCTGGGAAGTCTGATCAATCTGGAAAGCTCCAGGCGTTCGGCGAGGATGGTCCAACCAAGAAACGTTGCCCACCACCAGATCACCCCGCTGACGGCTTTACCGAAAAAAAGCAGGGCATTCCCAGTCACCCAGGCCAACGCCGCGATCGCCATCAAACACGTGAAAAACTCATGATGGCGGCAACTCGTGTCAATCGTCACAATCGCAAACCACACACTGCCGGTCAGAAAGAGCAGCAGGACCACGTTCGAACCAAGACCCACAATGCACGAAATCGCCCCGAATCCGGTAAACAAAGGAGCCAGCCAGGCCCACCACGCAGTCCGGCCCACGGCACGTTCGATCGCGATCACGGTGCCGAGGAATCCGCAAACCATCAGCGCACCGTGATGGGTGATCCACTGGGCGTGGCTGACGGGCAATGGCAGATTGAAGGAAACGCGTATGAGTCCACCCCACATGCCGGTAACCACCGCCAGTATCGCCGGCAGGAGAAAAGGCAGGCGCCGCAAAGAAGCTCCAATCGTCTTCGTCATCTTGTTGCCTTTCTCATGTCGTTCACGCCCAACCGAAGCGTTCTTTCAATTCGGGACTCATGCGTTCGGGAGACCAAGTGGGATTCCAGGCGAGCAACACTTCGATCTCCTGGAATTTGGAAAACTGGTCGCGGAGGATTTGCCGGGCCGAATCCACGAGATACTGGCCCATGGGACAGGACGGACTCGTGGTTCCTATCTGGACTGTGAGATTTTCCCCTTTCAATCGAATCTCATCGACCAGTCCGAGATCGACAATGCTGGCTCCCAGTTCGGGGTCGATCACCGGCCTCAAGGCATCCATGATCTGATCTTCGCTCATGCACGCCACGTTAGACGTCACCGGGAAACCGTTCTTTGACGTGGGTCAATCCGATGCGCGTTTTGTCAACCGACTCCCATTCACACTATCCGGCGAATCTCCTTTTCGACGAAGCTTCAACCTTCAAATTGGTTGAGCGTCCAATTCAATGTGTTGAGCTGACAAGCGCGTACGAATATATGCGGAACACAAGGCCGTTCGATGACGACAGCCGCCTCCAGCATTCGGTCAATGAGCAACTTGCGGTCTACGTTTTCCCTTTTCTTGAGGCATTTACATCTTGGTGTTGGATGCAGACCGATCCGCGCCTTTCCAAGATTGCATTTTGGCTGTCGGCCTGATCTTCAGTGCATATTTATCAAGCATTCGACCGAAACCGAATTTCAATTGCTCGGCGATCAGTGGCGCATTTGTATCACTTTGGATTTACCGCCAAACCTGCGATTGGCGGGAAAAAAAACCGAAACTGGAGAATCGAATTTGAATGCGGATTAATCAGCGTAACGCTTCAACACCGACAGTAGTTCCTGCAAGTGCTTGCGCCCCTCCGCCGGTGAGTCCGCATGCTCAATACAGTGCTCCATATGGGAGTGGATTAGTATTTCCGCCAGCGACTTGAGCGCTTTGCGAGCCGCTACGATTTGCATGAGGATTTCCGAACAGTCACGATTCTCGGTCAACATTCGCTCGACGGCATTCAACTGGCCCACAATGCGTCGGACGCGGACCTTTTGTGCTTCCCGCTCGCTGCGCGAATGGCCGTGCGATTTCATCCGCGAATGGTATGCCGAAAGTGGGATTGGTTCAATCCTTGCCCGCATACGGGTAGGGGGTATGCTGCTCGCTGTGACTTCATTCAATGAATATCTTACGCAGGGCAATGCCTGGCTGTTCATTCCAGCCGCCATTGTCCTGGGCGCACTGCACGGCTTGGAACCGGGACACAGCAAGACGATGATGGCCGCGTTCATCGTGGCAATTCGCGGTACGGTCAAACAGGCGGTGCTGCTGGGGCTGTCGGCGACGATTTCCCATACGGCCGTGATTTGGGTGCTGGCGTTCGTCGGACTGCATTACTCCGGTAAGTTCGATCCGGAAAGGACGGAACCATATTTCCAAGCCGTCGCCGGTGTGATGGTAGTCGGTATGGCGGCTTGGATGTTTGCACGAACCCGCCGGGAAATTCATGCGGCTCACCACCATCACCATCATCACGGTCATGGTCACAGTGACGAGGATCAACCGAGAGGCGTGCATGGCGGACCGCTTCTCGAGACCGGGACCAATGAACACATGGAAATCAGTGTGTTTGAAACAAATGTTCCACCGCGCTTCCGGCTCTACGCATACGATGGCGCGCAGCAGGCACTACCGTGGCCCGCAGGTCGATCGGTGACGCTGGAAACGAACAGACCGGACGGCGCCAAACAAGTGTTTGAGTTTAAGCCGCAGGGCGATTTTCTCGAATCCACCAGCGATATTCCCGAACCACACGAGTTTCAGGTAACTCTCAGTGTAGTCCGCGACGGCGGTTCGCCGGTCACCTACCGCACCCATTTTGAAGAAGACCATCATCACCCGTCGCGTGACCCGGAGAGTGAAGACTTTGAGGACGCTCACGAGCGGGAGCACGCGGCGGAAATCGAAAAGCGGTTCACAAATCGGAATGTGACGAACGGCCAACTCATCCTGTTCGGGTTGACCGGCGGCTTGATGCCTTGTCCCGCCGCCTTTGCGGTGTTGTTAATTTGTTTGCAACTCAAGAAGTTCACACTCGGCTTCGCCCTCGTTGTGGCCTTCAGTCTTGGCCTGGCGATTACGCTGGTCGGCGTGGGAGCGATTGCCGCCATTTCGTTGCGTCATGCGAGCAAGCGATTCAAGGGATTTGGGGAGATCGCCCGTCGTGCGCCTTACATCAGTTCCGCGGTGATGGCGGCGATTGGAATCGTCGTAGCCGTTCAGGGGCTTAGGCATTTGATGAATTAGGATTGGTATCCTCGCTTCACCGAATCGTGTGGCGTTGCGTCAAACCGCCGCGCTTGGTTACGCGCCACTCGCGGTGACGGCGAAGCGTCTGCCAATTGTTTCACCAGGTTGGTATGGAAGAAATGCGCTGCCGATTCTTTGCCACTTTCCGCGTTTGTGCATTCCGGCGAGGCAAACGGTCGGGCTTCTATTGTGCAACGCGCCATGGGGAGCGGTCCTCCCAGGTCTTCAGCGTATCGATTGCCCACTGTGTGGGTTTGTCCTTGTGGCAGGCGTTGCAGGCGTTGGGCACTTTTTGTGACTCGGTCAAGGCAGGACTGACAAAGTGAAACGTGTGGCTGCGCACATTCACATCACCGATGGTCTGGGCGATTTTCGGCATGTGACATTCGATGCACGAGCTGCCGGCGCTGCCCGCCTTGTGGTGCGTGTGCGCTTCCAGCGTTGGTGCGTGTGGTCCGGCGGCGGAATTTGGCCCGTGGCAGTCGAGACACAGTGCGGTGGCTGGCTTGCGCAGCTGCGCGGGATAGTCCGTGCCATGCACATCATGACACGTGTAGCAGGTGATGCCCCGGGCATACATCAGGCTGGTGACATAGTCATTGCCCTGCATCCGATTCTTGTGCGCCGTGCCGTCGGCAAAATGGGTAAACGTGGTCTCGCCCAGTTTGTGCTCCTCCAGTTTCCAGTACTTACTCAGTTTGTCCCCGACTTCATAGCCGACCGGCCAGTCATAGTATTTGCCATTGATGGGATTGCCGAGTGGCCGGCCCTGTGAGTGACATTGGATGCAGTTGTCGTTGCCCGCCACGTATTCCATTCGGGAGGGAGAGAGAATCGTGGTGGCAACGGGATTCTTGATGTGTTCGCTGCCCGGCCCGTGGCACTTCTCGCAGCCCACATTCCATTCCGAGACGTGTTTGGTTTCTATGTTGTAATTAACGGAGTGACATCCATCACAGAGCGGGCCGGTGGGCCGGTGGAAATTATCGGGTGGATAATCGGAAACCCACCAGTCCTCTTTGGCGACGTAGGGCTTCCATTGCTTGTGAGTCACATCCCATTGGGCGGGGAATGGGAAATAATCGTCGCCGACCTTCTTGAAGTAGCGTTGCTTCCAGATGCTTCCGTACACGAAGGCGATGTCGTCCTTGGTGAACGTCACCAACGGATTTGGTTTTGACAGATCCGGCGTGATGGCATCGGGATGTTCACGCGGATCACGCACGACGTTTGCCATCGGGGTCTTTATCCACCGGTCGTAGATATCCTGGTGGCATTTCCGGCAGGAAGCGGAACCGACATAATGAGCGCCGGCAATCCGTGTCTGTTCCACGGGCGCTTCCATGGGAGCGGTCAATGGCAGGTGGCGGACGTACAGTACGAGCTGCCAGATTTCCTGGTCGGTCAGATTCCAGGCAGGCATACCGGTGTTGCGAATTCCGTTGCGGATGAAATAGAAGAGCTCGCCGTCCGTGCGATCGCGCCGAATGTTGGCGGCGCTTCCCAGAGCTGCCGGCTGGGGAAACATCCCACTGCCCGCGGCGGTCTTGCCTTGTCCGTCATATCCATGACAGATCTCGCAATCCTTTTGGTAGAGCGCCTTCCCTGCTTCGACGGTTGTGGCCATGTCGGGCAGGGGATTCTTCCGCGCCTTCGCCTCCTCCGGCACGCTGAGGTCGACCAAGCTATGGGCGATGAACGATTCGAGAGCTATCGGCGTTTGGCGTGCCGTCAAGCCACCATGACGGACGTAGCGATAGAGTAACAACCCTCCCACCAAGAGGAGCAAAACCAAAACGACCACGATTTTGAGCCCACGCTTTCCCGGTTTGTTCGCCGAACCGGGCAAACCTGATGAGGGATGCTCAATCACGGTTTATTTGCACGCCGAATAATAATCCGCTTCTAACATGATTGACCGGTTTATCTGTGACAATCCACCGATACGCAAGCTTTCGCTGGAACCTTGCAGATGGAATCGTTCATTCGCCGCCAGTCTGCGGCGTCATAAACTCTCAGGCACAGACCCCGTCTCTAAAGCGACAATAGGATCCCAAAGAACGAAATCACTCCAGCGCCAATGGCCAACCAGCCCCAGGTCCTCGTTTGCGGGATTTTCCACCACAGATATAGCCCGGTGACCACCCAAATCAGGAAGGACAGACAGACCAGGTCCACCACGAAGCCCCAGACCTTTTGCATCCAACTCACCTGTCCGTAACCGGCGCGGAAATGGAGGCGCAGAAACGTCTCCACCCAGGACGTTTCCCGCTGTTCGGCGATGAGCTTGTGCTCCTTGATCCGATACGTAACGCGAAAGGCCTTGATGAAGCGCGGCGCGTTGATCAGCACGCGTTGCTGGTTTTTCTGCACGCCAAAGGGTTGGCCGTAAAGGTTGTGCTGCTTCAAGATCGTACCCGCCCAGTCGCGTAGTTCACTTTGATTTCCCGGCAGCGGGCTATCGTAATTCTCCTCCCAAAGCGTGAACCAGCCGTCCGGCCCGGGTCGAAATTGCCGGAAGAACGGCCCGTGATTGATCAGGAACGTCGAGAACGCGTAAATGAACATCCACGGAATCAGCAGCATGCCGAGGTAAAGGTGCGTGCGGCGAAAGAGCAGATTTACATTCTTCATGGCGAGTTCTGGATTCAAATGGCAAACAGCATGACGGCGAACAGGCCCAAGCCGACCAACATGAAGGCGGCACCGTATTTTCGCGCAGGCTTGATCTCCCACCACAGCCACAAACCAGACGCGATCCAGAACAACATCGCCAGAACAGTGAGTTCCACGCCCAAGCCCCAGAACGTCATGGATGCGTAATCTTGTTCATATCCATGGCGGGTGTGCATGCGGACGAGGATGCTGGGCAGGTTGGCCTCCTGCCGCTCGACGATTAGCTTTCCCAACGTTCTTTGGTAAGTGATTCGCTTCATCACAAAGGGCGACTGGCGAGTGATCACCAAGTGATCGGCGGTCGAATTGGCGGGCACGAAATGCGCACCGTCCAGGTTCAGGTCCAGCAGGATTTGTTTGGCCATATCCTCCGGCTTCGCGTCATCGGAGAACGCATCCTTGTATTCGATTTCATCGACCTTTTGGAATTGATTCAAGTTGCCGCCGTACCAGCCCCGGATGGTTCCCAGGTGGTTGAACACCAGAGAACTCAGCGCGTACATTAAAATCCACGGTGTGAGAAATAGCGCCAAATACATGTGGATGCGGCGCACGTAACGGGAAAAGGCGGCAGTCTTCATTTATTGCAGGGCTGGATCAATTTGGATGATGCCATCCACGCAAACGTTGGCCAACCCCTCATTTGCAGCCCTCGCAATCGCCCTGTGCTAAATAACCACCCCGCCGCCAATCGCCTTCGATCGATCGCGTACCTTTCACTCTTGCCGTATGCACTCACACCGGCTGGGACGGACACGCTGCTGTTCGATCGAGCGACTGACCTGGGCTCGACATTGCGAATAGCCTTCACTGACGGCCGAGCTGCCTGGCGGCGGGTACGGATCCGCTTCATTACCGCCGGTGCAGCCACGCGCGTAACGGCCGAACCTTCCCTGGTGATCAACCGGGGTGAACTCCACGAACACGAGGAACCTGACAATAGTGGAAGTGCCCGTCAGGCGATGCAGGAAATCCTCGCGAAGATTCAGAACGAAGCTGAGCCCTGGGACGATGCCTTTGGTTCTCCGAAATCGTTCTGAAGGATCCTCGCGTTGAGCGCCAACAAGAGATCGTTGGATTGCGGCGACTTGAGTGATTCAGCAACGGCCTGTTGACACTGGTATGACGATTTAAATTTAGTTCGAAATACGAGGAACATCCTTTTGGGATTCAACCGAGCTATTTGAGGATTTTCTAAGCGCATCAAAATAGCGCGTGAGCAATAAGTCTTCATTGGTGCTCAGATGCGCTTTTCGACTCATTTTACGCATCCAACGATTCCATTCGCCATCGTCATACTGCAAGGGATTGTAAAATTTGTGACACCGGGCGCACTTGGCGACGTAGAGTCGCCGCGCGCCGGCAATATCTGACGTCGCCAAACCCATCGTCGCCGCCACCTCCGCAGTCGGAGCGGGTAATTCATGAACGGTTGAAAAACCGCCGGTCCGACAACCGGTGAGATGGATTACGATCGTTGCGGCCAAAAAGACCGTCGTCGGGGCAATTCGCCAGGAGTGCATCACAGGCTGATTCCAAAGAGCAGGCGGATATTGACGCGCTCGTGGCCTTCCAGTTCGAATTGGGCGTCGTTGTCGGGATTTTCGGTGAAGTTCGCTCCGAAAATTTGCGGCATGATGGAAAGTGCGGCCCACCAGTTTTCCCGGTGATACGTGACCACCGGCCCGAGAAAGAACGCCGTGTTTTCCCAGTCCTGGTATTCCGGCAACTCATTATGATTGCGCAACTCAAGCCCGACCGACCAACGGGGACTCAAATCACGCGCGACGCCGAGATCAAATTCCAGTTCGCCTTCGGTCTCGTGAAAGTTGTGCTCCCACTCCGTGGCGTGAACAATGTTGAACGCCCATTTCCAGTCGCCCACGCGTTGCCCGATGATGATCTTTTGCTCCAGTTCAGCCTCATCGCCGGCAAACCGGGGCTCGAGATAAAGCGT
Organism: bacterium; assembly: GCA_016124235.1. Lineage (GTDB taxonomy): Bacteria > Verrucomicrobiota > Verrucomicrobiia > Limisphaerales > RI-55 > RI-55. Next base: position 11,638 of record WGOC01000016.1, read on the forward strand.
CAGACCAACGGCGTGATCGGCGGGATTCCAAACCATGTAACGGTTCTCCAGCGAGATGCCTTGGAAAGACGTGCTCGAAACGTCTTCCGGCGGCGTCTGGCTTCGATCGCGAAAGCTTTCCGCCGAATGGTTGAGGTAGAGTGATACGCTGTATCGATCGGTGACGCCGTATTCCAATTCTTCGCGAACATCCCATCGATTGTAGTTTTCCTGCTGCACCTCGCCGCCTTCGGTTCGTTGTGTGCGCAGAGTAACCCATTGTTCAAATTCCATCGCGCCGGCGGGCAGGACCTCCGGCTCATAGGTGTAGGTGAATCGCCGATCGTCCGCGGATGCTGACAGGACGACCAAACTGAATGCGGTGATGGCCACGGCGTGGCTTCGGACTTTGTTCGACTGGTAAGTCATGGAGCGATCCTGCCCCAAAGCCCGTTGGACCGCTTTCGGTTGGTTGCGAATTATTGTCGGATGGTTGCAGCGAACAGATGCCTGCAAATGCTACTGCGTGCCAATTACGCGGCATGCTCCTCGATATCGATGACAGTTCATGACACCCCAGTAAACGAATGTCCGTGGCCCTGTGGTCGGCGAGCCGAACGGGTTCGTCGGGGCGCTTATCGGATTGCTCGCCTACGCCGCAGCCGACAGTCGCGCCCATTTGGTTGAGGCGCTTGAGGGATTCCGCCGGTCGTAATGTTTATGCCGAGCTTCAGGCTCGTAACAGCACGTAGGCCAAGGCTGCGAGAGCGGCCCCGCAGGGCAAGGTAATGATCCAGGAGAGCAGGATACCAAATACTGACTTCCACCGGGCCTGACGCGTGGTGATGCCGATGCCGAGCAGCGAACCAACACTGACGTGCGTGGTACTGACGGGCAGTCCGTGGTAACTGGCCGTGGTCACCAGCAGCGCGGTCGCAAGGTTGGCGGCAAATCCCTGGCCGGGATTCATGCCCGTGATTTTGTTCGCCATGGTGTCGGCTACTTTGCGCGCGTTGAGCAGGCCGCCGCCGGCGATCGCCAGAGTCACCGCCAGCAACCCCCATTTGATGTCCAACGCCGTGGCCACAAGCAGGAGCGCAGCAATTTTGGGAGTGTCATTCAAGCCGCGCGCAAAGCTCACCGCGCCAGCCGACAGGAAATGCATTGCGTCCACAAGAGTGCCAGCTTTTATCCCGAGGAAGTTGCCGACGTATTTCTGACGGCATACCGTCGATTGGTCCGCCGTCAGACTGATGGTGGGCAGTGCTTCTGCGGCGAAAACACCGTCCGGGCGCGGGATCGGAACAATCTGCGTTTCAGTTCCGACGCAGATGCACATCTCCTTGTTGACGGCCGTGGACAACCGCAGCGTTCGCAGCAGGCTATAAACGACTGCACCTGCCACCACCGCCATGAGCGGTGACAACAGCAGCGGCGCAACAAAGTTTTTGCCCAGCGTGGCGAAATTAACGTTGCTCACTCCAGCAATGACACCCGCTCCGACGAGGGCACCCGTCAGCCCGTGCGTCGTGGAAATCGGGAAGCCGAGCACGGTGGCCAGAATCACGGTCGCGCCCGCGCCGAGAGCAACCGCCAGCAGAAATCGCGGATCGCTGGTAAGAGAGTCGGGCACCAGTCCCTTGCCCGAAAAACGGCTCAATAAGGATTGGGCCAAAAACAGCGCGGCGATGCTGCCGGCGGCGGTCGTAACCGTGGCCCACGCGATGGCTGTTCGGTAGCCGGTCGTCCGGCTGCCGTAGAGCGAAGCGACACCCTTGAAGTTGTCGTTGGCGCCATTGGAATAGGCGAGGAAACAAGTGGCGAGAAACAGAAAGACGATCATGAGTGCAGGCAAACGGGAATGACGTATGCCTGACCGTGCATATATGATCGAAGCACCGCAATCAAAAAAGGGCCGCTCAGCTTGGGGACTTGTCCAGCTGGAAGGAGCAGCAGCCCAGATCGAGTACCCCCTTGCCTGGCTGGATCCGGTTCCGCAAGCGCCGGGCGACAGAATAAAGCCGGAGCTTGCCGTCCTTCGTGGATTCCAAGAGCCCGGCTTGTTTCATCACGCGGAGATGCTTCGAGACATTGTACTGGGAAAGTCCGAGGCGATTTGTGATGTCGTTCACACTGAGGGTTTCCCGCAGCAGCTCGCGGGTGATGCGCCAACGCGTTTCGTCGGCGAGCACTTTCAACAGCGGGATGCAGTCAGTTTTTGTGGCCACGACTTGAGCCTAGGCAAGCGACGATTGAACTGTCGAGAATACACAAGAGCGGGCCGCATATCGCGTCGGAGAAAATATCATTCCGAAGGAATTCAATACGACAAACGGTTGGCAGCGATCCAGTCCAGCCAGAATGGGTGTTGACCCGGCCGCCGAGATTCATCAATTCGCAAAGGCAAATAAAATCCGGCGGTGAAAGGTCGTGCTGTTGTTAGTCGGTGTAGCATTTGTGAATCATGATTTCGACACTGCAGTCTTTTGCAGTTGATCGTTGGATCCGTTTACTTCCGTGGACAATTCGACCGCAATTGAAAGGTGCCCTTTATCTCCCGTTCGTATCTGCGGCTTTCGTCGAAGGTGAACAGAAGAACGTACCCTCAAACGTAAGCCGGTACACCATGCCTTCGTATCCTACCGCGTAGATGGTTCCTGCCTCATCTTCGGCGAACGACGCGATGCCCTCGGGGCAAGTTCCAATCTGCCAAACTTCCTGAAGTTGCCGGTCCGATTGCTTAATCCCAAAAATCCGATGCGACGTATAATCACCGCAGATATAAACACCGTAAAATGACGACCGCTTGTCGCCGCGATAAACATAACCGCCGGTGATTGAGTTCCCGTACTTGCGCAGGTAGGCGAACACCGGTGGAACGTAGCGTTCGCCGTCCCGGCGATAGCGGTTTGAAAACGGCTCGAAGCCTTCAAAGACATTCCAGCCCATGTTTTCGCCGCGACGCACTATGGACACTTCTTCAACCCGGTCCTGCCCAACATCACCGACCCAAAGGTCACCTGTCTTCGAGTCGAAACTGAAGCGCCACGGTTCGCGAAAACCATAGGCCCAAATCTCCGGCCGCACGTCGGGTCGGTTGCGAAACGGATTGTCCGGGGGAATGGCGTAGGCCAGTCCTGGGTCGATGCGATCGACGTCAATGCGCAGCATCTTGCCGAGAAATAGACCCAGGTTTTGACCGTGGCCTTGCGGGTCTTGTTGCGGTCCGGTGTCGCCCATGCCGATGTAAAGGTAACCGTCCGGACCGAACGCGATGCAGCCGCCGCTATGATCCTGCGTCGTGCTGGCCACTTCCCACAGACGTCGCGCTGGCTTGCCAGAATCGGTATGCAAATCCGGCGATGCCTGACGCTCCTCCACGGTCGTCACGATCTTCTCGTCTTCGAACACCTGATGCTTCAGGTAGTATTTCCGGTTCTCGCGGAACCGGGGATGAAACGCCATGCCGAGCAAACCGTTGGGACCGCGTTTGCTAAAGACTTCGGCGGAAATGTCCGCGAACAGCGATTTCCGGTCGCCCGACGCATCCTTCTCAATGAGCCAGATTTGACCCGTTTGAAGCGCGGCCACGAACATGTTGGTTTCGCCGGGAAGTTGCGCGAACCAGACCAGACCAAAACGCACGTCGCCAGGTTTCTCGACGAAGGCGTGAGGGAAATGCGACGCATCACTCAAAAACGGCTCCAGACGGATCGGCGTCGACAATTCGGGAATGACGGAAGGCATCCCACGATTGCTGGTCAGCAAATTCTCCGGTTGCCTTAAAGAAGTCAGATACTGGATCAAGTCGGCAAATTCCTCGCGGGTCATTCCGGCCTGCAAACCTTCCGGCATGAGCGAGACCGCACTGCCGTGTTGGGATTGAATGTCGCCGATGGGAATTTGAATTCGCTTGCCGTCGGCTCCCGCGAGTTCGATCGCATCGGCGGTCGCCTGCTTGATGATGCCCTGGTGTGCTTCACCCGATTTCATTTCGACGATGGTGCTCCCGTACCCAACGGCGATCTCCGCTGAAGGCTCGAGCACGGAGCGGATCAATTCGCGACGCGGAAACTTGTCGCCAACGGATTGCAGGTCGGGTCCGGCTTTGCTGGCGCTGCCGTCGATGGAATGACACTTCACGCATCCGGCGCGCTGTTCGTTGTCGAAGAGTGCCCGGCCAGCGGCCGCATCCCCGTCATGAGACATGGCGTAATCGCGATACTCGCGAAGCTGACGGGCGGGATCGGACGCCGTTGGTTCGGCAGAGTAACCAACAGTCAATAGCGCGAGAGATGCAGCGAGTTGCAGGTGTAATGAGGAACGGAACATATAGTTTGTTTGGCGCGATGATCAGCCGAGGAATTCTTTCGCGGCACGGCCGGCGGCCGACAGGTTTGCCAGTTCCATTTCGGAATATTTCCGGGAAAAGATGACGCCATCGGCACCCGCGGCAAGAGCCGCTTTCGTGGCGGCGTAGGTATCGTCGGGCGAGGCCTTGCGGGAGTTTTTTCCTGTTGGAATGCCGATGTCGATGCCGGGGAGGATGCGGCACTTCCCTTTCACGCCATCCAAAGCGCGTTTCGTTTCGCGCGCCACGTAGTCAGGGGACAAACCGATTCTGCCCAACTCGTCGAGCGCGGCTTCGTTGCCATAGTTCAACAGGTGATTGTTGAAGCGCATCAGTTCCTCTTTTGGAACATCGCGGAAAACAGTCGAGCCGACGTTGTTGATGAAGTGGGCGTAGCGTTCGCCGCCACAATTGTTATAGACAACCACTTTCAGGAAGTCCGCCTTCTGGGCCAATTCATCGTATCTTCGGGTCGCACGGAAGATCGGGTTAAACGAGTTCACGTGCTCGATGTGAAATCCGACCTGAAGGTTCGCGCGAATGGATTTCACCGTCGCTTTGACCTCGGCCAGGACCTGGTGCTTGCCCTGATCAAAGAGTCGATCCCATGCCATGATTTCCGGATACTCGACAAGCAACCGCCAGAACTCGACGAAGTATCCGTCGGTGGGACGTTGATCCTTCAATGCCGCCTGCACGAACTGGTCGAGCTTCGTGTAACCTTCGCGGGTTCGCTCGAAATCGATCCCCGCCGCGCGCGCCGCTTTCTGATGATATTCGCAAAAGCACGTCACGCGGGAGGACGCGATGTTTTGCGCGTGGCTCGCGCCGAGTGCGTTCAGTAATGGTCCGTTCCGCTCGTTAAAGAACAGAATGCCGTCGATGTCGTACGATGAGCAGAGATCGGCCGCGAGTCCGGTCCAGAACGCGCGCACGTCGGGATGAAACAGGCAGAGCGTTCCGGTTCGACGGCCTTGCAAATCCACTTCCGCGACCTCTTTGACGCCGGGCAGATCGGAACGGAACACATCTTCGATCGAACAGAACAACTTCATTCCGCGCTTTTTCGCGGCGGGCAAAACGGTGCTGACAATGTCAAGATCACCCAGGTCCGGCGCGTGGACGCTTTTCAACACGGTGTTCCGGTAAAATTCCGGATGGGGAGTCGCGTAGTTGCCGCCGTGAAAGAACGATTCGTCCGATGCCTGTTTGCCGTGGTCCGGAAACGGATGTCCCGGAATCTGGCGCCCGCTCAACCCGCGACCGTAAGTGAACGTCGTGAGAAAAATGGTGTTCACCGCGCCGCGTTCCTGCAAATTGTCGAGGACCGCATCAGTCCCTTCGTCCGCGAACGAGACTGCGCCGACCTGGATGCCGATGGTTTTTCGAGCCGCCGTCTTTTCGGCCGCGGGAAGCGATAGCGGACCGGCGGCTGTGGCGGCCAGCGCGGCGGCCGAAGTTTTGACGAAGTTTCTACGGTTGATTGAGAGCGGTTCGTTCATGGCGTTGGATGTGAAGGTTCAAAGATCGATGGCAACGATCTCATGATCGAGAATGGATGGAACGGTGAAGGAAATATGCTGCCCGTTTTGCCGGCTGTCGAGCGGGGTGTCCGCCGCCAGTAAACGCACCTGACGAGGCTTGACGTCGTCCGGCAAACGCAGGCGAATCGTCTGCGCGCCGATGGGAATCAATTCGCGAACCGGGCCTTTCATCATCATCGGGTTTGTGAGGTTCACCAGATGCGCGGTCAACGAGTTCTTTTGCCGCCAGAATGTCACATCGAGCACGCCGGGACCGGTGACCGTGATCACGGGTTCTTCGTTCGTCGCCCATTCGACGGCGTTGCGTAACAGCTTGAAGTGGTCGACGGCGAGCACTTCCCAGAACGTCCGGTCGATGTCCCAAGGAAAGTAGATCATGCGTCCGCCGGCAGGATCTTCGCGAAGATACACCTGCGCGATGTCGGTTTTCTCGACGCGCGGATAAACTTTCTCCATCGGCAAATCGGGATAGCTGGGGATCAACGTCAGTGGTGCGGTGGGAAGTGATTCGCGGGGTTCGACTTCGACGCGGGACACGCCATGAATGATTCGCGGGGCGTCTTCGAGTCCTTTGAGCAGAGGATGGTTGTTCGTCGCTTTGTGCTCGAGTCGCAGGTAGGCGTTTTGCATCCGCGGTATGATCTTCCCGGAAAAATTCGCACCGAAAAGTTTGGCGAGACCAAAGTTCGTTCGTCGGACACCCCATTCGTCACACAAACTGGTTTCGTGCGTGGCGATGATGCTGCCTCCCCGTTGAACGAACTCTTCGATCTGCCGGCATTGATCATCGGAAAGCGCGACGACATTCGGCAGAATCAAAGTTTTAAATTGATCGACATGCGCGCGATCCAGCAGCCGGTCGTGAACCAATTCGAAGGGAATGCGCGCCTCGATCAACGCCTGATACCAACCGTTGATATGGCCCTGTTCGTGACCGGCACCAAACCAGTTCGTTTGCTGCGAATAAACAACGCCGGCCCGCGCGAGTGGACGTTCATTGCGCAGATACTTCTCCCAACCGGCGAGTTTTTGGTAAATCTCCTCGACGGGTTTCAGCCAGCGCTCGTCCCGTAACACACCGCCAAACTTGGTGAACCACGGCCGCATGCCGTTGGCGACCAGGTCCGCGACCCAGAGCCGGATTTCCTCGGCGTTTTGCACCGAGTCCTTCCAGCGGTAGGGCTCCTCGATGCCGACACTGAAAATGCCAACGACCGGCTTGTGACCGAGGGCGGCGCGATATTCCTTGGCGTTCATCCCGATCGCCCACGGCGCCATGAGACCGTGACGGGCCTGGCGATCGGCCATGAGCGTGGGGGCGAGTTCGCCAATCCGATTCATGTCGAGCGAACTGGTCGCGCCACCGCCGGTGTTGGGAATCACGCAGGAATCGGGATTGATCGCACGAACCGCCCGGTCCCACGTCTGCCATAAATCGAACAAACGCTCTTGCCGCCACAAGATGTAGGCGCGCCGGCCCGGGTCTTGAGGATCGTTCGTTCGCGGAAGGTCAAAGCCGGTAGCGTCCTTGAAGTTCTTTTGGCAGTGCTCGCAATAGCACATGCCCGAACCGTCCCAGCGATTGATGAACACGCCGTCCACGTGATAGCGGGACATGATCTCCTGCTTCACCGCGGTCATGAACTCGAAGTTGTAAGGTCCCAATCCGCAGGTCACCCACATCTCCGGCGAAGCCCAGTGCCGTCGCTTGTTGCCGGCGGCGTCGACGGCGATCCAATCCGGGTGCGCTTTGGCGACGTCATCGTAAGTTGCGTGAGGGTCCGTTCGCACGATGACGACCATCCCGAGCTTGCGGCAACGCGTGATCAAATCGCCCAGCACATCGCGGTCGCCGAGCCACTGGCTGCGATGGTGAAACGGAATCTGCGTGGGATAATACGCCACACAACCTCCGCCGCTCAGACACACGGCGTCGGACTTCGTTCGTTTGAAATAGTCCTGCCAGAAATCAGGATCGAAATTGCCCGGATCATTTTCCACGAGCGTTAGCTGCGCCCAGCGCATTGGCTTGTCCACCCAGGACGGTGTGGGAGGTTTCGCCGAATTGTCGCCGGTTGAGGTTGAATCCGCGGCGGCGAGTGATTGCAATGAAAGTTCGGCCACACTTGCCGTGGCTCCGGCGACGGCCGTTGTCTGGAGAAATGTTCGGCGGGAAAGTTTCATGGCGTGATCCTGGACTCTTCAGGACGTGTAGTCCATTTGCGTTCTGCGAACGCCGTGTTGTCTTCCAGCCGGATCGTCGTGCAAGGGACAGGCTCAAAAATCCCTTGGACAAGGAATCATGGCTATACTCAAACGTTTGAAGCGCCATCACGGGTGGCATCCCAGCGGACGATCTAAGCCGTCGTGTCTGATCACGGGAAGTACGCGAGCGATTACCAGATTCGCCGTTTTGTAACCTGTGAATGTTGGCGGTTCGTTCGGCAATGAGTTCAGTTTGCCCCAGATGCCGACGTCTCTACTGCGCCTCGCATATTCGTGAGGCATCCGTCCGCGACGATGTATCAATGACGTCGAGCTTCACGTCGCCAGCGGATAGAACCGTATTTTTTCAGGCTATCATCAGTCCAAAGCTGTTCATCTTACGGCGTGCTCAAATTCAGTTCAGTGCAAGAATGCATTTCAGCGCCGCGCACTTCGAGATGACGAGGGAAATACGAATCGTAATCGTGACGTTTACGGTGAAGAGGATCTATTTTCGGCCCGGATCAATTGGTACTGATTCGTAAACCATTCGCCGGGAGTGCGCGGTGACTCAGGGCCCGGCGCAGGAAAAGTAAAACGGGGAACAATGGCGGCCTTGATCAAACCGCGTTTGTACAGTGGTGCCAGCTTTTCTGCATCGCGCGAAAAAGCAAACAACGGTGGCACGCGGCTGCCCAAGTCCGCGAATTCGCCTTCGGCGAATTTTGGCAGACCCACAAACGAAACCACCGCTTCACGGTGAATGTTCTTCTTGATCTCCCGCGTCAATTTGCTGACCGACAAACCCACGCCGGGACCGTATTTTCCTTTCTTGGCACTACTGATCCTTGTCACATCCTTGATGCGAATCCTGGACTTTTCAATCCGTGCGCGGAACGCTGCGAACTGGGCGGTAAGAATGTCGGAATCGCCGTCTGCCATCGTGATGACAAGAATGTCACCTTTGTTGTCGAGGCATTGAATGGTCTCTTCGGCCAGTGCCTCGCCGATGCCTTGCTGCAGAGCCACATTGATCTTGGGCCCATCAAACTGCGTTTTCCACACGGAAAACGCGGAACCCAGAATGGCAATCATGGAGAGGCAGACGAGCAAAGTGTTTCTGGATTTCATGGCTGGCTGGTGTTGATGAGTCGCCACTGGATGTCATTGACGACGTTGGTTTCCTCCACACTCGGGATGCGAAATGTGGAATACGAGGCGGCGTGTCCGTCCAAAAACACGAGGTTCGATCGTCTCCCTTTGGCGTGGCGCGCGTTAATCCGCTCGTTCTTTCCATTCTGAATCCACCAACCGTCAAACAAGGCGGGCATCCGTGCTGCGCCGGCGGTGGAGCCGAGCTTGTTGAGGGCACGCGAGCCTTCGTCACCTGGCCAGCGGGTGAACGGGTATTTGCGCGGCCCGCCAAGCCCACCATTGATGCCGTACCAGGTATGCACGTAATACGTCTGGCCCGTGCTCTCCGATTTGTACGGGAATGCCTTTGCTCCCTCCACGTCGTCGCGGGAGGTTGGGTTGAATTCGTAAACATCAAGGCGGCCCGCCGGACATTGAAATATGGAGCGCCCACTTTCGAGCTTGCCGTAACTGGCGGCCCTGGGCGCGGTCAGGTATCCGCCGTTGACGAGAATTGTGGCCCAACCGTCCTCGTATCTTGCGCCGTTGCTTACGTCGTATTCGGCAGGAACGAGGTAATCCAGGTTGTCGGCGGCGTAGAGTTGAATGCCGAGTCCCATCTGGCGCAAGTTGTTCACGCAGGAGATTGACTGCGCCTGGGTTTTGGCTGACGCCAGCGCCGGCAGCAGCATGGCCGCGAGCACGGATATGATTGCAATGACGACCAACAACTCGACGAGCGTGAAAGCGCTTGCAGTTGTTTTGTCATGCCGCCTTTGTGCGGCAAGTTGACCAGCCGGATTGTATGGGGGATTCATTTTCATGATTGTGAGGCGTTGGAGAGTTGGCGACGATCCGGAGTGGCTGTCAGACCGCATCGCTCCTCGCAAAGCTCGAGGATTTCGCCGGTCCAAAAAGCGCGGTCCGGAAACTGCGCGCTGATGCTGACGTGCCTCGCCAGTGTGAGCGTGGTGTAGATTTCGAGAGCGTCACGTCGGTTGCGGCCGACCGATTCCACAAAGCGTTCCGTGAACGCCGCGGCGGCATTTTCCAGGGCCGGACGTTCAGCCGGCGAACGGACACTCCATTCCAGCAAATGGCCGACAAAATTACCCGCATCCAGCCAGGGATCCCCGAGGCATAATAAATCCAGATCGAGCAGCCAGACGCGGCTCCCATCGAGCAGCAGTTGATCGTGATAAAAGTCCCGGTGTATCGGGGATGGCGCGCCGACCGGCAGGATGGCCGCCGCCTCGCGACATGCCCGGTGAAGGCGGCTCAGGCGCCCCCTCCATTTCGGTCGGTCCGAAGCCAGGGCGGCGAAGCGCGAGGTCAGAATTTTTAATTCGTCGTCAACCGTGTGAATTCTCTCCGGGTTTAAATTGCTGCGATGCAGCTTGCAAATGGCATCGGCCGCACGCCGCGCCGCGAGTGCGCCTTCGTGCTTTGATAGCAGTTCACCCAGCGGAACACCGGGAACGCGCCGCTGCAGGGTCATGCCAAATTCAGGGATTGCGCCATGCACTTCCGGAATCGCGATCAAATCGTCCTGTTCGCGACTAGGGTGGTTTGCCCATGAGTTATGCAGCTCCCGCAAACATCTTAGATTGTCTGCATCCACTCCCCGTCTCCGCATCTTGGCCAGCAAGGTCACCGGCTCCAGGCCGCGCGCGCGATGGACTTCCAGTCCGTATTCAATCAGTGCCCGTCGCCCCCGCTTGTGCCTGCGCAATTGCAAATCTTTCAGTTCGATTCTGACGATCTGCGAATCGCCGTCCCGGAGGAGGTGAAACAGGTGGGGTGCGATGACAGGACGGGAGAGGGCGGATTCCAACATGGGCAATTGAGCAACGACCGGCGCCGCCGACGGTTTGCTCCGTCCGGACGTCGCGAGCAGGGATTCAATCCGTTCCAGGAGTTCCCGCGTCAGTTGTGGCCAGTTGGGATCATGACGACGGAAGAATTCCGCCAGACGCGCGAATAGCCGCTCCGCCGTGTGGAATGTCAGTCGCGATTCGTCCGGTTCACCGCCGGCCGATCGGTATCCCGCGAGCAATTGTTCACACGACGCGTCGCGCCGGTCAGTGGTCATTTTGCCGGCGATGACTTCGCGTTCCAGATGAGCGGCGAAGGATCCCAGGTCGGTTCCGGCGTGACCACGCGCAGCCTCGTCGAAATCCAGCACGGCAACCCGTTCGCCATTGAGCAGAATTTGTCGGGCGTAAAAGTCACCGTGTATGGCCGTGTTTCCTTCTGGAAAAGCGTGGATGCCGGAAGCCAGCTCGCGCGCCACCGAATCGATCCGCGATGCCAGGGTTGGGAGCAGGCAACTCACAAAACCGCCGAGATCCAAAATCGCCGCCGCCACGCCTGCGTTCGATCGAGCCGGCAGTGTCGGTATCGACTGGCGATGGAGTTCACGCAAAGCGACACCGACGCGGGTAAGGGAAGAGAGTTCAAATTCAGGCTGTACCATTGCCTCGCTCAACAAGGAACCAGTCATCCAGCCAAAAAACAGCGCACGCCGGCCTTTGGATCGACCGATGATCGCCGGCCGTTCAAGAACTTCCCCGGGCCGCACGTGTTTTGTTTTCGCGGAGATTCCAGTGTAGGACGATTCGCCGTAGAGTTTGCAGGTCGCAGACGGCACTCCGTTCACCTCCAGGGCGCCGGTCCAGCGACGCTCGGGCTTGTAGGCGAGCTGGCGAACAGTGCCATTCCAGAGATCCGGGCGGTCGGTCAAATGACGCTCGAGGAAATCCCGCCGCTGGTTCGGATCATCCAGTAAGGGCAACGGTCGAAGTTTGTGGTCATTGGGAAAAATGCAAACGGCGACGGCCTGCTGATTCCAGATGAACTGACGCGCTTCCATCGGACCGTCGGCGCCCCGGCGTCCGCGCTTTTTTTCGAGCTTGTTGCGATCATCGCTGCGAAACGCCTTCGCGTAACATTCAACCGTCTTGTCACCCAGGTTCACGGTGTAGGCGGCCAGACAGTTTTGCCCGGGCTTGTAACGAAGATAATGAAGGCGCGCCGCACGGATGTGCAGGTTCGCGGTGGCGCGCAGGTCCCGGACGAAGGCTTCCGAATCCAGCAAAGTCCCCAGTCCGGGCAGTGCTTGATCGCGTTGAATGATGTCCTGTTCAGCGGGTGACAGCATGATGTTCCTCCATGAATGCATCACCGGTTGACCAGTCAGTGTTCACCGGCACGATCCGCCCCGACTCGATCCGCACGACGAAGTCGGCGAGTGCCGCGTGACGGGGATTGTGAGTCACCCAGAGCGTCGTCCGGCCTCGACTCAGGTTTTGCAGCCCCTCAATGACGGCGAGTTCGTTGGCTTCATCGAGCCCGGTTGTCGGCTCATCGAACAACAGAATCCTTGTGTCGCGAATGGCCGCCCGGGCGATCGCGATGCGCTGGCGTTGGCCCTGCGAAAGGGTGTCGCCGCGCTCGCCGACGCAGGTGTCGAATCCATCGCGAAGTTCCGTGATAAAGTTGGAAGCGTTGGCCAGGCGGCTTGCCGATTGCACCTCCTCATCCGTCGCGGCGGGCAGGCCGAGTGCGATATTGTCACGCACCGTACCGGCAAATAAGACATTCTCCTGTAGCACAATCCCAAGACTTCGTCGCAACGAATCGACGCGATAGTCGCGAATATCCCTGCCATCCAGCATGATGCGCCCTTCGGTAGGTTCATGGAGGCGCGCCAGAAGATTCAGGATCGTCGACTTGCCGTTGCCGGACTCCCCGAGGATCGCCAGTGTTTCCCCGGGACGAACCACAAAGCTTGCCTCCCGCAAAACCGGCTGGCCCGGCTCATAGGCGAAGGAAACATTCTCGAAGCGTATTTCGCCTCCGCTCGAACCAACATCGATCGCACCGGGACGGTCGATGGTCTCCGGGACGGCCTTGAGCAGCTCGATGACTCGGGCGCCGGCCGCGCCGGCCTTGCCCAGCCGCCCGGTGAACTTGGCAAAATCCTGCACCGGTCGAAACGCGCTTTTAAGATAGGCCAGAAATACGAGCAATTCGCCCGGTGTCAGCCGACCGGCAAGCACAAACCGCGCGCCCTGCCACAACACGAGGGCCGTCGCCCCCGCGATGAGAAGGTCCACCGAGCGCTCCAGACTAGCGGCGAGCCTTTTTCCTTTGACATCTGATTTAACTGATTTGTCGTTCTGGACGCCGAAGGCTTCGGCAAACACGTCCGCGACCGCCAGTGCCTGAACGATCTTCATGCCGGAGAAGGTCTCCGCCGCCGTGGCCGCCATGGCTCCTTCGCGGCGACGTTGTTGTTTCGCCACTTCGCGGATGCTCCGTGTCAAACGGAGGGTCCGCAGCCAGAACAACGGCAACAACGCGAGCGCGAGCATCGCCAGTTGCCAGTTCATCCAGAACATGACTCCAGCCATGCCGGTTACGATCAACAGGCGCGCCGCAAGCGGCAGCAATGCCGTTACGGTCACATCCTGCAAGAGTCCGACGTCACTGATCACGCGCACCACAAGGTCGCCACTTCGCGAACGATTGTAGAAGGACAGTGGTAGCGAATGAAGATGCCGGAACAGGCGCGTCCGCACGGACGCCAAAACCCGCGAACCCACAATCGCAAAACCGACGGTGTTCCAGTAGGCGGCGAGCGCCCGCAAGCCCGTAAGCATGACGAGGGCGACTGCGGCGGCTGTCAAAATACCCATGGGAGTCAGCGAGATGTATTTCTCCAGATCGGCAATAAAGCGCGAGTGTTTGGTTTTGAGCACCGAATCGAAAACCACCTTGATCGGCCACGGTTCGAGCAGACGCAAACCGACTTCGGCGAACAAGACGACCAGTGATCCGACAATCCAGCGGCGTTGGGCGCGAATCTCCGGAGCAAAATTCCGAAGTAAGTCGAGCAGGCTGGCGGACCCGGCGTTTGTGGTGCTATCGCGTTTCATGAAATGGTTGCAGAGGCGAGCCAAGGTTCATCCGCTCACAGAAGAGATTTTGATTCATTGTTTCATTTTCCGGACTGGAACCTTGGTGGCCCGACGCGAGATCCAGGATCTGACCGGCAACGTGATCCCAGGTATGACCGTTCAGTATGGTTTCCCGGGCGGCCGTTCCCAGTTCCCGCCGGAATCTTTGGTCGGTGTACAGTCGCGCCAGATATGCGGCCAAGGCCGCGACATCCCCGGGTTCGTAGAGAAGACCGTTTCTTTCGTGTTCGATCAAATGACAGAGCTGCCCGATGCGACTGGCGACAACCGCGCGGCCCGCGGCCAGGTATTCGAATGCCTTCAGCGGGGAGAAATAAAAATCATTCAGCTTTGGATACGGCGCGACCGCCACATCCATCGCGGCGAGAAACCCGGGGACTTCATCGGCCGCAACCGCACCCGCAAAATGGGTGAACTCCTGCAGACACAACTCCTCCACCCGCGCCATCAGGCCGGACCGTTCCGGGCCATCTCCAACGACCAGGAGGCGCGCTCCCGGGAATCGGCGGTGCAGCATCGCAAACGCTTCAACCAACGAGGCCACTCCATGCCACGGTTTGAGCGTGCCAACGAAGCCGACGGTGAACGTGGATTGATTCCCGCGCCAGATCACGCGGGGCGGGCTTGCCACGAAACGGTGGGGATTCACCGCATTCGGCATTACGTGAATCTTTTCCGTGCGGACGCCGCGCGTCTTCAAATAGCCGGCGACTTCATCGGAAACAGCCACGAGCGCACTTGCGTGGGTGAATACTTGAGCGGCCACCCGCTCCGCACCCGCCTGATCGACCAAGCCCCGATGCGTGGCCTGTTCTTCGATCAGCGGAGCATTGACCTCGAGGAAACCGGGGCACCGCCATCGCCAGGCGTAGCTCATCCCGGCGAAACTCCAGAGTGAGTAGCGTTCGTACACGAGATCGAACGGCCCCATCTCCTCGAGCCGATCGCGCAATTCCCGGTTCGCCTGGAGGCAACGCTGTTCGCGGATCGCCAGATCACCGCCGCGGGGCGATGGCAATGAAACGGTCACAATTGCGGAAAGATCCGGAGGGGGCGAGCCGTCGAATCGTGCCGCAAAAAGCGTGACGTCGGCGCCCCGCCCGACCAAGGCGCGCACAACTTCCTGGACATGGATTGAACATCCTTTGCGACCGAAGACCGGGACGCCTGGATCGCCGCAAATGTAGGCGATGCGGGGACGTTTCATAAGGCGGCGATCAGCGCGGTGGAGGCTACGGGGGAAGTGGCATTGGATTGATTTTCCATGGCGTGTTCGAACCAGCTCCATTGCCGGGCGGTGTTTTGCGCGGCGTCGAACTCACGCTCGACCAGCTCCCGGGCGTGTGTTGCGAGCCGGACGCGCAGCGAAGAATCGACCAAGAGCCGCTCCAGAGCTTCGGCGAGTCCGGATACGTCATGTTGTCCGGCCAGAAGTCCGGTTTCATCATTCCTGATGATTTCGGGGATTCCCGTCACGTTCGTGGAAACGCACGGGGTGCCGAGCGCCATCGCTTCCAGCAAAACGGTGGGAAGCCCATCGGCGTTGCCATCGGCGCCCACAACACACGGCGCGGCGAAGGCTGCGGCGGAGCGGACTCGTTCCACAATGTCCGCTTGCGGTCGCGGCCCGACGAGTCGGACACGGTGATCCAGACCGAACCGCTGGATCTGCTGCCGCAAGGAAGTTTCGCACTCGCCGGTGCCAATAATTTCGCACGTGAAGTCGCGGTTCCGCCGGGCGAGCACGTCACAGGCATTGACCAGCACGTCGAATCCCTTTTTCTCGATCAACCGGCCTACGGCAACAATGTGAGGCGGTCGAAGGGCAGGATCCAAGAATGTAAACCGATCGAGATGCAGTCCGTTGTAAAGCCGCCGCACATTTCGAGCGGCTGGTCCGAACTCGCGGCGCAAGTAGGCCACGTTAAAGTCGCTAACGGTGATGACGCCGGCGGCCGCGGACAACTTCCGCCGGAGATCATCGGCGTTCACCGATTCGTGGAAAATGTCCTTGGCGTGTGCGGTAAAGGTGAAAGGGATGCCGGCGAACCGGGCGGCCAGTCGGGCGACTTCCGTGGCGGTGGAGGCAAAGTGCGCGTGCAGTAACGCAATGCCTCGTTCGTCGATCAACCGGGCCAATCGCGCGGCTTGATAAATTTCGCGCACTTCTGACTCTCGTGCGGCCGCGAGTTGTGCCCAGATCCCGGGGAAACGCTCCGCCGCGCGTTCCAGCGCCTTCCAGAATTCGATCGCCTTCGATCCTTCGCCGCTTAGGTAGGTGACCGGTGCCCGCACTCGGGAGATGGCGTCCTGAAAGTGCGTGTCGTTGGGCGGATAAAGCGAAAAGATCTCGATGCTGCGCCCCGCCGCCTCATGTGCAAGGATCTCATTGACGATGAAGGTTTCGGAAAAGCGCGGATAACGCTTCACGATGTAGGCGATCTTCGGGCTGGTGTTCATGCGGCGAATTTGGGCAGCGAAACGGAGCGGTGCTTTGCTTCGGACTTGCCAGCGACCGCGAGCAGGTGGCGGGCGGCACTTGCCGCACCCTCAAAGTTAATTGTGGATTCGATGCGTGCGCGAAGACCGTCTCGTGAAACGGCCATCGCCGCCTCGATCTCCCGGCGCAACGATCCGGGTGCAAGCCGGTCAGGATTCATCAACCGCAGGAGACCGAGCCGCGCGAAGGCTTCGGCGCGCACCAGTTGTTCGCGACGTGGTTGAACCCGGGGAACACAAATGACCGGCACGCCGGCCCGCAGTGTCTGCGTGAGCGTGTTGTAGCCCCCCATGCAAACCACGGCGGCCGCGCGATGGTACCAGTCGTTCAGTCCCGGCACGAACGTGTAAAGCGTGACCCCGCTTTCCTTTGCCAGTTGTGCCAACGCGGAACGTTCGGACACCGACATCATGGGGCCGGTGACGGCAACCGCCCGCCAGGGAGCGTTCGCACATGCAACAAGGAAGTTCTTCAACAAATAAAATCCATCCTCTCCGCCGCCAACAGTTGCAATAACCTCCGGCGTGCCGTTCTCCGTGAGCGGTGGAAAAACGTACTCGTTGCGCGGTGCGTCCATACCGGTCACATAGCCCGCAAATTGAGTTCGCGTTTGCAGAGTGACGGGAAATCCGTACGCCGCGGCGGTGTCAAACATCTCTTTTTGCCCGTAAACGAGCACGGAATCATAATGCATTGGAATCGCCCAGGGCAGATTGTGCGGCTCCCATTCCGCGCGAACCGTGGCGGGATCATCGAGAATATCGCGCAATCCAAGCACGGCCCTGCCGCCCATGCGCCGGGCGACGGCAAGAGCTTCCTTAAGTTCACCGCCGGCACCAAACGGATGCTTGTCGACCAGCATCACGTCCGGTGAGAACGATTCGATTGCACTCAGCAACAACCGCGACCGCAAATGACGCACGGCTTCCGGCGGCACGCCCAGATAACGTGAGGCGTAGGCTTCGTTCGCGAGTTTGCGCAGACCCGGCAACTTGAGGATCTCCACCCGGTCGGGCACGCCCAGGCGCGTGACGTCATCCGAACCGGTTGCCAGAAGAATCGAAGCGCACGGTGTGAGTTCGGTAAGCGCGCGGGCAATGGCGAGATTTCGGCAAGTGTGGCCGAGGCCGAAACCGTCATGAGAGTAAAAGAGAAAGCGCATACGATAGGTCAATGAATCTTTACCCGGAAGAAACGAACCTCCGCTGACGACAAGTTCGTGTAAATGAGCCTCAAACCGGTTCCCGCCAATGTGGCCTGGAGTTCCCAGTCCGGAATATCCAGACGCGTGGCTGCCAGCACGTCATATTGCATGCCGACGGTGCTCGAAAACTCGAACCCGAACCGGCCGTCAAATGAGCCGGTCGCCAGCGTTATTGGCGGCGTCACACCCAACAGATTGGAACCGCCGGGCAGGACTGTGATCGTTCCGGAAACTGTGGCGCTGCCGGTGAGAGTCGCGTTCGAAGAAATTACCAGGCCGTGAGTGAAAATGTGCGCGCCGCCGTCCAGTTGCAACAGGGCCGGCTGCACGCCGTTACCGACGACGAAGGCCGCATCGTTGGCGACGCTCGAACTCTGCGTCACCATCAGTTTGCCGGCGTCAAATTGAATCCGGGCGGCCGGATGGTCCGCGGTCAGCACGCGGGTTGTGAGCGAACCTCCCCGCATCTCCAGCGTGCCGGAAGCCGTATTGGTCGCCGCGACGATGACCGCGCCGACGGAAACCAACCCGTCGGCAAGAACAACGACTCCCGATCCTTCCCGGCCGACATAAAGTGAATTGGTTGAAAGATCCAGCGTGCCGCCCGAAATCTCCAACCGCCCTTGGGCCGTTGGAAAACGTCCCACCGAAAGCGTACCAGATCGCATCGTGCCGCCTCTCAAATTGAGTAGCCCCGCGGAGTTCGCGCCCCGGCCGACCGAAACACCGTCCATCGTGATTGTGCCACCGGACTGTATCAGCGTGCCGTCGCCGTCATCTCCGATCCGGGCGGTTACGTTCGTCGCCACGAACTCGCCGCCTCCGATTTCGACGCGACCCGTCGAACCGAAGTTGTTCGCGATGGTCAATGGCCCGCCGACGCGGACGACGCCATCCGAAAGGATCAGCGTGCCGTCAGAGCCGGCGAGATCGCCCACAATCAGTTCGTCGTGCGCGATCATGGTCCCGCCCATTATCGTGGTCTTTCCGATACCGCTGCGGCCGATGCGCAGCCCCGGTTGCCCGTTGAGTCCGAGAGGATCGGTGTTCGTTACGGTAATTCCGCCACCCGACAAAAGGATCTCGCCCGCAAACTGATTGAGGTTGCCGCCCTGGCTGCCGTCGAGTTGTAGAAAGGAATTCAACACCTCCAGCCGGCCGCCGCTGTCGAGGGTCAGTGTGTTCGCGAGCTGGAACGGGTTTGCGCCAAGATTGTCGAGCCGCAAGAGATTGGTGCTTCCCGCGGGTGCCAGCAGGTCCAGCCGGCGTGCCGCGCGATTAGCCAAAGGAGCCGACGCGTCAACCGAGACAACCTTGTTGCCTGAATTGGTGATCGCGGCGGCCACGTCGATGGTGGGAACCGAACCCAGCCAGTTGGCCGCATTGCCCCAACTGCCACTTTCAGTCGTCGACCAAATCGATTGCGCTCGCCCATCGATGGCGAGCGAGAGAACGAGTGCGGCCGGCATTACGTGGCACCACAATTTTGGATTACGAATATTCATTTGGATTCAAATGCCGTGAAGCGGATCGCCCGCTCCACTTATGACCGACGAACACCGGTTCGCAGCGAGTGTGCCAAGCCCAATTACTGAAGTTTTACGGGGATTTCTGCGATTTTGGATCAGGGAGTTCCGGGGGCGGATTGGAATGCTCCAGCGACGGAATACATTCGGACCAGGCGCGGGAGAATCCCCGTCGATTCGGTGTTTGAACTTCGATCCCTTCCCAGGGAATGGTCGGCCCGTGAGTCGGAGGCGCGGTCCTCACGCGATCACCGTTCGAACCGAACCAACTCGTTCGCTCCGAAGGGTCATTGATTGAACAATTGCGGGCGCTTTCAACGACGGACCGTAGCGATCCGTGCGCGGCGGACTTCGTTGTACGGGTGATGAACGCGCAACTTTTTCGTTCCTTGACGGCAAACGCGATTCAGGCGTTTACCACATCCGTTCGCCTCGCATTAGAAATTCAATCGCAGACTGGTTGTAAACATTCGTGCGCGCGGCAATTCGGCATGAAGATTCAACGGATTTAACCGGTAGTCGGCGTTGAAGACGTTTCTCAGGCCAATACGAAGCTCAGCGCGACGGCGCGGAAAGCGATAGCCAACCAGGAAATTGTGCTGCCAGAAATCCGCGTCCTGAAGCTCCGGGGAATATCCATGATTGTTCTGAAGAAACCACGCGGCTTCCCATTGCGCGAAGACACCGCAAGGATGATGGAAGTTTGCCGCAAATGAAACCTGGTTGAGCACCGAGCGGTTATCTTGTTCAAGCTGGCTCAGCCCGGTAGTGCCAATGGGGATTTCGGGAAACCGGGTGGTTAAATTTGCCTCACTGACACGATAGGCGGCACTGACGGAAAAGGATTCCCCCATGAGCTGCGCCGCGTACACGGACAGATTACGCTCGCGAAAATCCAGTGCCTGCCGGGTCGTCCCCGGCGAGTCGGGTGTCGGTACGAACAACGAATTCGTCAGCACACCTACAGTGCGATCGCCATCCGACAGCAATAATTCCGTTTCGACGCCGAAAAAAGTACCGCTTTCAAGTGATTGATCGAATCCCACGTTGGCTGATTCGAAATTCGCACCGGGCAACAGGCCGGCGACGCTCTCAGGAATCAGACTGCGGAAAGCCTGGTTGAATCCGCCCACTTGCGTGGGTTCCAGGCGCACGCTGTTGTCGAAGAATAGTCCACCGAGCGAACGAGTGTAACTGGCGCGAAATAAGCCGCGCGTCCAGGGTGAGAACAGCACACCCACTTTCGGTGAAACTTTGTCGCGCGAGGTTGCGCGAAAGGAAATCGGCGCAAAATCGGTGTTTTCCGGAAATTCAATACGATCGTACGTCACGCCACCGACGACACTAAAATTGTCGAGCGGCCGCCACGTGTAATAGCCGTACACGCTGTTTCTCAAAAAATCTTCGCTGCCTGTCTGTTCCGTCACCGGTCCGGCGATCCGGCTCAATACAGCACTAGCCTTCACGTCACCGAATTGTGATCGTCCGCCAAAGATGAGCGAATGATGGTGGCTTTCAATGACCTGTTGAAGCTCCGCTGAATACAGTGTGAAATTGCTTGAGAAATCGTTTGTAAAAGCCGGACCGACGGGCGGCGATTGAATGGATTGCGTAACGCCGCCTGATTGGAAGAGAAAAAGTTGGTCACTCTGCGGATCGTGTAAAGTGAACTGGTCGTCAAGCCGGGCTACGAGAAACAAGGTATGGTTGCCAGGCGACCATTCATGATGCCATCCCGCGTAGATGTTGGGTTCCTGAATTTCCTGCACGCGAAGACCGGTGGTGGCAGTTGCGGGTTCGTAAAGCTGTGCGATATCGCCAGCACTCGAGTGAAAACTACCTATCTGGAAATATGCGTCGTCAGCCGCGGTCACACGCTGCTTCATCGTCAGCAGAAAATCGCGCTGCTCAAGGTCGTTGTTGGCTCGTTGTCCGTTGAGACTTTGGTAAACCGTGTCCAACGCGTAGCTTAACCCGCCGGCTGAACCGAAGACCGTCGCGGTTTCGTTCCAGTCGCCCCGGCTGCCGTAGCCCGTGAGCGAACTTATGCCCACCGGCTTTTGGTCAAAAAAGCGAAGCCGGTCCGACAACGATAAGACTTGCGAAAGATTTCCCGCCTCCGGAGGTGCAAGCAAGTTGGCGACGAGCAGCTCACTTTGGCGCGCGGTTTCCAATCGAAGATCAAATTGGTTCGCGTCTGAAAGTGTCTGATAGCTGTTCGCCAGAAAAAGATGCCCCGAAAAGTTGGCGTAGCTTTCACTGACGGCGCGGGCGGCGATGTGGCGGCTTACCTCCGCCAATCCCACGTCGTCATACATCGCCGCGAGATTGGCGCTTCGCACCGAGCGGTCGCCGTCGAGCAGTTCGCGTGATCGAAAGGCAGCGCGGTTATCATTTTTATCGTATGACATTTCGAGATCGCGTATTGCGGCGTTAAGCTTGTTTTCCTGCCAAAGATGCAGCGCCGAATAAAGCCAGGCCGTCGGATCGTTTGGGTCAAGTTGTTTGGCGAGGCTGAATTCCTTTTCTGCAGCATTCGGTTCATGCAGTTCGCTCAAATCCTTGCCCAGGTAGCTGCGAAATAGGCCGCGTTGCGGTTCGAACGCGGCGGCGATTTGGAAGGCGTTCCGGGCAGCGGAAAAGTTCCCAAGTCGCATCAAGCAGAGCCCGCGGCCCAGCCAGGCCGGCCCCAACGCGGCATCCAGTTCGCGAGCGCGATCAAACTGCATCAATGCTTCCGATGCCTTCCCGCGATCGAGTAATACGAAGCCTTGTAATACGTTCGCGGCGGGAAGGCGGGGCGAAAGATCACTGACCAGGCGAAGTTGCTCGATCGATGCACCTCGATTCCCAAATGCAAATTCCAGTTCCGCTAGCCGCTCGTGGGCAAAGCCGAAGTCCGGAGCGAGCTCGACGGCAACGCGGGCAGCGGCACGGGCACGCGGCAAATCGGCCATCGCTTGCAGCGCATAGCTGCGAGCCAGCGATTCGCTGGCGGAGCGAGTTGTGACCCCGATCGTCATGGATTGCTCGAGCGAGCGAAATGGACCGTCTCGACGCACGACATCTATTAGTTCGCGCAAGGCGTTCGCCGCGGGCGATTCCGGCAATCCGGCGAGTATATTTTCCGCGTCGCTCACGTTCCCAACAGCGAGCTGCAGTTGGGCGTGAAGTAGTCGTAATCCAGGGCTCTCAATTTGCTGCCTCGCAGGCCACTCGCTGAGAGCGGCCAGCAAATCACCGGCGCGATAGTCATTGAGCACTGCAGCGAGCCTTTCGTGTTCGTCCGGATCAAGTTGGAGTTCGTCAGGATTCACCACCGCCGGGTAGTAGAGCGCCCATTGAATTCCAGCGTTGGAATTGATCAATGCGGATTTGTCCAGGGGGCGCCCCGGTGCCAGTCGGAGGTCTTCACCACGTTGGAGAGCGATTTCACCATCTGCCGTGTTCAAGGCTACCAAACCGTCGATCAACGCAAGGTGAACCGCGCGATCTGCGGCGCTGACTTCGAGCAAGAACTCCGTGCCCCGAATCGCTCCTGCGGCCAGTGGCGTGTCGAATTCGACATCGGAAGGTTTCTCCCGATCAAAGAAAAAGATTGAGCCGGCGGGCAGGCCGAATCGCTTCTTCTCGTGCCGACGAGGTGGGAGAATCTCCAGCGTCGTTCGTTCCTTCAGACGGATTACGCTACTGTCGGACAGCTGCACAGCAGCGCGACTCGTTTCGTAGGTGCGAATTCTGTCGCCAGCGTGGAGGATGAGCCCAACGAACGCGGGCTGCCAGCTCGTTCCCCCAGAAGTGAAGTCAACCCGGCCAGCGACTTCGATCACGGCACTCACATTGTTTGTCGCTACGGCAGGTGGATTATTTGTCTGCGCACGCGCGGAAGAAATCACAAGCAGGCTCGTTAACAAGCCAAGACAATTCAAGCGAACCAGTTGACGAAAAGGCAGGTAAGACAAGAAGCCACAAAGGAATTTGCCGACCGTGCCGGAAGAGGGAATGGACGACCTGTCATGAACCACCAGACGTTTGATCGATTCGATCACGTCACTTTCATTCGATTCGGACTTCAAGGGAACGAAACGCCTGCACCGGGCGCTACACGTAGCGCCCGGTGGGTCAAAACGTCGATTGGGACGCGTGGCAGACACAATTATGGACTCAATTGTTCGACTGAAAATGCACCGCCGTCGATTCGCTTGAGCGAATTTTTATCGTAACGATGAACCACCATGGACCCCGCCGAACCGCTGCTGAACGTCAGATCATATTCATCCCATTTGTCGGGCTTGAACGTAACGACGACATGAAACGTATTGAGACCGGTCGCGACATAAGTGTACGTGAACTCCGAGGGAGCGCTATCGCCAAACTCCATGCCACTTATGCTCGTTTGGAATGCCAGCCGTTCCGGAGTTGAGCTATCAAACATAGTGTAGACGAACCCCGTTGGGTCGGTGGGCGGTGTGGTCGGCACAGAATTGGTCTCGCGCCCCCCACCGAACGTTGGTGCTAGGGCGTTAGGGCTGAATACACCGTTGTCCGTCGTGAAGAGTGAACCAAGCCGGTAAATGCGACGATTGAAAAGTGCACTGGAACCGTCATTGAAAGTTAAATCGTACTCCTGCCGGTCACCGCCGATGCCATAGTAGCCAAAGTTGATTACGAGCGACGCGGTATTTGTGCTCAGTACACTATACGAGTAAGTAAAGGCATTGCCACCGTTTGACGTTTCAACCTCGTCAGATGACGACCCCGGCGTTGCGATCCCGGTGTTGTCCAAGTTAAACTGATATTTGTCCGGATAGGGACCGGTGAATGCGTAATAGACCAAGCCGGTCAGTGAACTTGGAGGAGCGGGTGGCTGCGCGTCCACAATTACTGGCGGTGTGTTGGTGCCCACATTGTTGGTGCCGTAGTCAAGATAGCGGAACGCACCAACATCGTGACTTTTGAGAACGTTGTATTCGAACTCATCGCGTACCCAGCTTCCAATGCCCGGCCCGGTAAACGTATAGCTCAGTATGTCGCGACGCGTGGGCGAATATCTGCGTTCAACACGGCCGTCATTTCCGGTACTTCGGGAGTAATGGAAGGTGAAGGGATCGCTACCACCAACATAAACATCCTGACCATTGGTCGAACTGAGGTATTGTACTGCATTACTCGATTTCGAATCGTCCATCTGCAACGAAACGCCCTCAAGGGTCCACGGTGCGTATCCATTCGTCGGACCGGGCGTAATCAATAGCCTGTAGGAGGCATAATTCACGGTGCTATCTTTGGTGGAAAATATACGGTCCTCGATCTGTCCGTTACCCAGGATCGGCGTGCCGATGTCCACCCAGTTGGTCAGGCCCACCGATCCCTGCAACGTATAGGTGTTACCCTGTTCGGTCTGGTATTCGACTTCGATGGCGGTGTAAATGTGCAACTGGTTGGTCTGTGCCAGAAGAGTAGTTGAGCCGGCGGCCATCATTATCGTGATCAGGCTGCCGAATAAGTGTTTAGCTTTCATAGTGTTGGTCTTAAATCCACGGCGCTTTGTGATGGTGGATTGTTAAGGACCTTTAGCAGGCGATTTGCCACGCGGTTTTTTGGGGTAAATCGGCGCTGCATACTGACAATGTCTCGATTGTTTTCAGTTCGCGGATCAAACGTTCCGCATCCGGCACAACCAGGAATTTTGGTTTCCACCGGCGCATGCACTTTCGCCACGTTCCACACGCTGGGTCTGTATTGATGGGCACAATGGCGTGAGTAGGTGCAGCGCATGCGTCCGATAGACTTACACAAAGCGATTTCGTCCGGCAGGACGAGACGCGGGTGTCGTTCAGTAATGAATTTGTGTGTCCGTCGGCGCTCGCGCGACTTTGCATCGAACGCGGTATACGTGCAGCGGTATCGGTTACTGACTTTTGATATCACGCTGCGCTTCCAGTGCGCGGGAGGGGACGGAGCACGAAAATGGAAAGCCCGCCGACTGCATTTGATTCAGTTGAATGTGTTATTCCACACGGATACGGAAAAACATAATGCCGCGGTTTTCCACTGTGAACGCATTCATGAATCCATCCCCGACAAATGAGGTTCGAAGAGGAATCCAGCCGTTAAGTAAATTGGTGCTTTCCTCGATCGAATAGATGAGCCCGTTCGATGTGGGAAAGCTCAACTGAATTCCCTCCGGGCCTTGGGTGAGCACTCCGTGCGGTGGAACCAGTACCCGAACTGAAAATGTGCCACTCGCTCGTCCAAGATCATTGATGACTTCGAATTGATATTGGCCTGAATCCGTGTCCATCACATCAGCGATTGCCAACGACGCCCCTGTTTGTTCGGGCATCGGCGCGTTGTCTTTGCTCCAGGAGTAAGACATCGGAGGACTTCCCGTTACCGGTGCACTCAGGAGCAAATTAGTGCCGGCGATTGCGGTGATTGGCTGCGGAATACTCGTGAGGGCAGGAGCTTGGGGAGGTTGATTGGTATTGAGACTGTAATTGAGCCACGCGATTCCGGTCGCTCCGCCCACGCCGTCCACGGCGATCAAATAGCGGCGGGTCTTAACAACCGGAAACAGCACGCGGCTCGGGCCTGCCAAGCCGGAAAAGTCGTCATTGCATGAAATGGAGATCAAGTCCGCGTAACCCACGGGTATTCCGTCGAACGTGTAAGCCTCCACCACCGTATCGTAGGAACTGTTTTCAGTGTCAAAGGTGACGGTGCCATTATCCGGCGGTTCATAGACCAGCCAGTAGGATTTGCCGCCCGGTGAGTTACAATGCACCGGTTCAAGTGGATCGGTGGTTGCGTTGACGGTGCTGAAGATTTGGCTGCCGTTGTAGCCGCGTACGACACCGGCAGCGCCAGCGATTCCGATTTTGCCGCGCTTGGCTTTGACTTTGAGCGGCGTGGTCGAGGCGGAACCAAGATCACCAATAAGTGGGGTATCTGGCGAATCGAGATACTTGTTTTGCGCCAGCGTGTTCGGCGAACCTTCGGTGTTGATCTGAAGATCCGTGAACGGAGTGAAATACTGATCGCCCCCGACACTGATCCGGAGTTTGTAGCGCCCCACGTTGGCGACCTGCATCGAGGCCAGCGTCAACGTGGGACCCGTGTCCCCCGTCTCCGCGCCGTTGAAATACCATTTGAGTTTTGCGTTGCCGATATTCGTTAGTCCCACAGTAAGTGAAACTGGATCACCGAGACTATAAGAACGGTCGCCTGGCGTGCTCAAAAGGCTCGGTGGTTCCTCGGTGAGCGGACTAAAAGTCCAACGCAAGCGGATCGGACCTGTCATACCACGATAGCCATCCACGGCGACTTCGTACCTCGATCCCGCAACTACGCCAAACTCGACTTCGCTTTCCCTTTCAAACCCTTCCGAATCATCCGCATTGGCAACCAGCAACAACTTGTCAAACGTCGTGTCGGTCGTGGTGGCAAACCGATACGTGCCGAGCAACGTGTCGATGCCGCTGCCCTGCGTTTTGAAACGCACGATTCCATTCGTCGGCGCGATCCAGGAAATCCAAAGCGAGTGGCCGCCGGGTTTCCCGCCGTGGTTCGGTTCACCCGCCTCCACCGACGCATCGCTATTGTCAACAGTGAGGTCGCCAGTGACCGTCGAATACAAAATGCGATCCGAGAAATTATCCTGCATGGTTTGCGCACCAAGTCGTGCCGACGTCAACAGCGTGATCAGCGCGGTCAGCCAGACCACAGTGGCACTGAGCGCACGTTTTGGGCGTGCGGAACAAACTGAATGCTTTTCACGGGAAAACACGGTCATGCTTCATTTATTACGAGGTCGCGAGAAATCAAAAGGTTCCCAAGCAGCCCGTTTGCCAACGACTGAAACCTCGAGTTCGGCGGGGAAAACCGAGTAGAAAGCTCAATGAAATCGGCTTTGTGTATGGACGTGTTCCATGTTCCGTTGACGGAACAGTTATTCTTTGGGTGGCCGCAATTCCGGCCATTTCTCCAACCGGCGGAGAAGGGACTGAGGGGACAAACCGATCAACGCTGCGGCCCGGCGAATACCGCCATTGGTCTTCCTCAGGGTGTCCCGGATCAAGCGGTATTCCTGAGCCTCCATTGCGGTCAGATTTCGTTCCATTTCTCCTAAAGCACCAGGCGACGCATCTGGCGAGGTGGCAGCCGTCGCAACCGGTCCTGGCGAGGTGGCACCAGCACGATTCAGCCAACTCAAATCCAGCATCAGCCACTTGCTCTCGTCATCGGTACGCAAGAGCGAGCGTTCCAGCACATTTCGCAATTCACGCACATTTCCCGGAAAGCTATGCGCCTCAAGTGCCGACAAATCTTCCGGGCGCAACATGGGCTTCGCGCGGTCGTATCGCGAAGCGAGCTGAGAAAGGAGCAATTCGGCCAGTCCCGGAATGTCGGAGCGGCGCTGACGCAGCGGTGGCAATTCAACCGAAAATACGTCCAGTCGATAAAGCAAATCACTGCGAAACCTGCCTGCCGCCACTTCCTGGTCCAGCTTCTTGTTGGTTGCGGCGACAAACCTTCCTCTAAACTGTTGGTTCCCGGTGCTGCCAAGCGAGCGATACTCGCGCGCATCCAGTAAGCGAAGGAGTTTTCCCTGAAGCACCAGTGGAACTTCGCCAATTTCGTCAAGAAACAGGGTGCCGCCAGCGGCGGCCGCGACCAGACCGCCGCGGTTCTTGTCGGCGCCGGTGAAAGCGCCGCGTTCCGCCCCGAATAATTCGGACTCAAAAATGTCCGCCGGCAGGGCCGCACAATTCACGGCGATGAACGGGGCATTCTCATCCTTGTGCGTAAGCTGATGCAGTTTTCGCGCTGCCATGTCTTTTCCCGCGCCGGTCTCCCCCGTGAGCAAAACCGTGCTGGACGGGTGCTTCGCCGCCTGTCGCAACTGGGTCAACAGTTCTCGGATCGGCGAAGAATCGCCGAAAAACTCATCGCCAACTGACGCAATATTCCCCGCCGCGAGTCGCAATTGAGCGCGGCGCAGGCAGGCGCCAAGCGCATCCACGGTCACCGGCTTGGTTAAGTAGTCAAACAGCCCATTGCGAGTCAGATTCACTGCCTCTCCCAGATCCGGAATGCCGGTTATCATCACGATGGGCGCGTTTGGATTGCACCGCGCGAGCCGATCGTAATATTCGTACCCCTTGCCATCCGGAAGATGGTTATCGAGCAGGATGAGGTCAAACAATTGGGAATCGGTCACCTGTCGAGCAGAGGCAATATCGGCAACGATGGTGGGAACGCCACCTTCATCGCGAACAACCTGTGCCGCCATGCGGGCGAACATCGCGTCGTCGTCCACGATGAGGCATGAATATTTCCGCCGGTTCAGGTTCGGTTGAGGCATTGGATTAAGCGTAGTATCGAGCCCCGAATATTCCAAGTGCGTAAACGAACCGCTGCCGATCATCGCGTGCTCCAGTCACGAGAAATTCCAAGACATGGCCAATGCCAGGAAATCAATTTCAACACGACTGGTGCTGTGTTGCTCGGGAAGAAAACTAGCTCTTCTATTGCGAATCAATTCGGTCCGTTGCCGGCAGGTTTTGCCGTGACTCCACGAGCCGCTTTCGAATGGTCTGCAGCAAGTCATCCAATTCGTAGGGTTTGTTGATGCAGGTCGTGCCGTCGGCGTTTTCCAAAGTTGCTTCGCCACTCGCCAAAATCACCGGCAGGTTCGGGGACAGTTTTCTTACCTCGGAAATCACCTCCGGCCCGGACATCACCGGCATGCCGACATCCGCGATGATCAAACTTACTTCGTCGGCGTGTTTACGATACAACGCGAGCGCCTCCATACCGTCGGCCGCCGCCAATACTCGATAACCGAATGATGTCAGTTCGGAAGTGACCAGTTGCCGGATTGCGTGCTCGTCGTCGGCCAGCAAAATAACTTCGCCCTCACCGCGCGGGATATCCACGGACACCGGCGTCGTTTCGATCGAGGGGACGTCGTTTGACCGGGGGAGAAACACCTCGAACCCGGTCCCCACACCGGGTTGGCTGTCGACGCGCAAAAAGCCACCGTGGCTTTTTACGATACGCATCACCGTCGCGAGGCCGATGCCCGTGCCGCGACCTTCACCTTTCGTGGTGAAGAAAGGTTCAAAAATCTTCGCACGAACTTCCGGTGGCATTCCGGTCCCGGTATCCGAGACCAGTAGCGATACAAACTCACCGGGGATGCCATCGGGAAGGGCGGCCGCCTCCTCCGTCGTCACCAATACGTTGTCCGCGATGAATGAGAGTTTGCCACCCGAGGGCATCGCGTCACGAGCATTCACGCAGATATTCAGGAGAACTTGATGCAATTGAGTGGGGTTTGCGTTGACCGACCACAAGTCACTCGGAACAAAGGAGTCGACGTTGATATTTTTTGGAAATGTCTCGTGTATCAATTTCTCCATTTCCTCCACCAGCGTGCCAATGTGCAGGCGTTCATAAGTACCGTCCCGACCGCGCGCAAAATGCAACACGTGGCGCACCATTTCCGCGCCGCGATGGGTGCTGGTCTCGATCATTTCGAGCAATTCACGCGACTCGTCATCCCGGGCTTTGCGGCGGAGCAGCTGCGCCCCCATCAATATCGGCGCCAGCGCGTTGTTCAGATCGTGCGCCATACCACCTGCCAGCGTGCCGATCGTGTTCATCCGCTGGGTGCGTAGGAATTGTTGCTCCAAATTCTTCTGCTCCGTGATGTCGCTCTTGATGAGCAGCAACTCACGTGGTTCGCCCTGTTCATCACGGATCAATGTCCAACTACTCGCGACAACCACAATCTTGCCAGATTTGGTTTGTAGTCGCAGTTCGCCGTTCCATTCGCCATCCCGGAGCGCCGCGGCGCGGGCGGCGCGGGCCGCTTCGGCGTCCGGGGCAAACAGCTCATCCCATCGGGCATGCAGCTGCAACTCCTCGAGCGTCCAATCGTACATGCGGACGGCGCTTCGGTTTGCGTAAACCACCTTGCCCGTCAAGTCCTCCACAAAGATGGCGTCGTGCGCTTTGTCAATCAGTTCCGCCTGTTCGCGGATTTTGGCATCGGAGACACGTTTGGCCGCCTCGAGCCGCTTTCGCGCGCGATACCATTCCATTGAGTTGAATAAAGTCGAACCACCGAGGGCAACGGGAATTTGCGCCGCGGAAATGATCAGCCACGGAAACCAGGTGCCTCTACCGAAACCGACTTGTGCGAATCCCAGCGCCGCGCCGGCCCCGACGACCGCAGCCAGCGTCGCGGGAATCGGACGCAGCCAGATCAGCCCTCCCCCAAAAAGCAGGGCGACCAGGAGGAGGACTGTCACTTCCGCAACGGGCGACATGCGCCTGAGGTTGTCGTGTCGCATCAGGTTGAGCAGTTCGGTGGCGTGGACTTCGACTCCCGGGATAAAATATTCCTTGTAGTTCCACGAATGAAACGGACTCCGAAATTCGTCCTGTCGGTCATCGATCATTCCCACCAGGGTGCGAGCTCCGACGAAGACAACTTTCCCGCGGAAGAATTCATCGACCACTCCATGCGGTGCGAGCGCCTGACTGTAACTGACATGTGGGATGGTCGTCGCCGGCCCGTAGTAACGTATCCACGATCGGTTTGCGTTGACGATCGCGTTTTCTCCCTGGGTGACCGGGATTTTCAAATAGGCCGCAGTCGCCCACGCCAGTGACGGTTGGTCCGCGGACGCAAATCCCGCAAAGAATCGGCGTGCGACACGGTCATCATCGATCGCCAGCGAGGCGAGCCCAACGCCGCTCGCAACACTGGAAAACAGCGAATAAACCCGACCCACGGATCTAATTTTCCCGCCGTCGTTGTCGTTATCAGTCACCACACTCGTCTTGTCATTGTATTCGGCGGCGAGAATGACATTGCTGCGATCGCCAATCGCCTCCGCAAGGGCCCGGTCAGCGCGTGCATCGGGCCCCTTGGCACCAAACACAATGTCAAACACGACCGCCCTGGCGCCGGCGGCGTTCAGGCGCCGCAATAATTGTGCGTGAAGATCGCGCGGCCACGGCTTGGCGGGGTCCAGATCCCGTTCAATGTAGGAGTTGAGGTCGAGATAGACGACAACCACTGGCGCGTTGTCAATGGTCGCCAAGTCAGTTCCACCGATGGAGTGGAGCGTATCATAACTCGCGTGCTGCCAGAGAGTGGCCGGCAGCCAGGCGTTCCGGAGCAAAAGCAAACCGATGCCGGCGACCCCCACCGCCAGAGTCATCGAAGCGATCAGGCGCAATCGCGTTGATTTTCCGGGACCCATTTAAGCGCCAGATTATGGATCGAACTGAGGCGTGGCGAGAGCGCAGTGAATTCATTGGCCAGTTTAGTTCGATACTGTTTCCAATTGGGAACGAACACCTCGCTTCCATCCAAAATTCGGCCGGCGAGAATCCAAATTGCACGAAATCAATCGTCGCGAATCAGTTCAGACAATTTTGTGGCTTCAAGCACAAGAATACCGACCGGGAATTGGACTCGAATGTTGAACGGGCGAATTACTGCAAATCAGTCTGAGGACGTAGAACTCAGACTTTAAGAGTGGCAAAGATTTGGCAAGGATGGTGACCTTTGGAATCGATCATTTCCGTCAACAAACCCTTGTAGATTGGCTGGTACGCCGGGAGGGACTCGAACCCCCAACCTTCTGATCCGAAGTCCGTTTTTTATATCCACCTTATTCAACCTCAATTTTCCCGAAGTAAGCTCACCTCAATTTCACCCCCGAAAACATTGGAGATTTAGACTGTTCTACCATTAGGGATTCTAAAATAACTTTCCAGTGATTTTCTATAACGGAGGCAAAATATAATATACGGGCGACTTCATTTGTCAGGTTTTGTCCGGAGTTCGGGAAGAATTCCGGAAAGCAGAAGATTTGGTTTCCATGTAGTGATTACGTCCCTAAATCTCAAACCATTCAACACTAGAGTAATTCTAGGACTAGAATTTGATTAACCTTGACTTTGAAAAATTCCTGCTACAATGGGGGGCAAATTATGAATGAACAAATTGAAATAACATGGAAGTCTGACCTTAGTTATCAAACGAAAGGACACACCGAAACTTTAGAGAACGGCGACTTGGACATTTTTGACGAGAACAATAACCGAATTGGAAAGTATCATCTTAAAAAGAACATTACGACAGATTGGCAAAATAATGAATTTGGAAAAGGTGCCTGTTGTACTGCCCTAATTCTTGCGCATCATTTGAAAATAAATTCTACAAAATTAACGGACATAAAAAATCAAATTGAATTCCACGAAGATAATCCACTCTGTCCGTAATTTTAGGTTTCGTGGTTCTGGACAGTGACTTTTTCTAAACTGTAAACTTTGGGCCGGGTCGTTTTACTATCGGACTTTATTTTTTGCGTTCCAAATAATGCTCCTATTTTTCCCGATTCCCATAGTAGTGTTTTTCTCTGTTCAGGTGGTCATTCAAAAAAATCCGGGAAAAATTTTTTCTCGATGAGAACCATGATTGAAAATCAATTTTAAGAACCATGAAGAATCGAATCGTCTCGGAACGTGTCGCAACCACATCGAAAACAAAGATGATCCCCGTTTTCGATCGATGGATGAAAAAACTGGCAGAAGTTCATCAGACATATATCGATCGTGATAAGGGGCAAGGTGATTCCCCGTATTACTATTTTGAAAGATCGCAAACGGGTTTTCTAGCAACTGCAATCTGGTTGCTTGGTGGCACGGCATTGGAGGAATACAGCACGTACAAAATCAAAGACGAAAAGAGATTTAGTGGAAGGTCGGATTTGTACATAAACCAAGGCGATGTTCGCTTTGAATGCGAAATCAAATACCTCGATATTTGCTTGAATGGTTCAGTGCCGAAATACTGCCAACGGTTCAAAGACAAACTCGACGAAGTAATTGAGGACGTTGACCGATTGGAAGGAAGGGAAGGACTTGCAATTTGCTTTGGACGATCTTCGTTCAGAAACATGCAACCCGATGAACTCAGGAATTCGTTGAAAGACTGGCAGAGAGCACTAAACAAGAAGTTGGACTATTCTGCCCTGTATTGGGTGGGATTCGAAAACCCGGAGCATTCGATTGGCGAGGAATGGAAGCATCCGGGGATCTGGATTGCGATCAAGGAAGTTAAACCGAAAAAGAGAACTCCACTGAGTGAAGCAAGAAACTCAGTGGAGTTTTTAGCACTCGCAAAATCACAAGACGAGTGCTCATGCCATACTTCTATTTGTAGTATTAATGTGGTTTCGGAAGTGTTGACTCACCGTGACCACGAAAATAAATATCAAGTGGATTCAGTTTCGAGACGGAAACATTGCTTCAAGTAATCTCGACAACTGTTCATCTGAGATTGCCTCACACGGTTCAGCAACATTCTTTCTTTCCGGCAACTCTTTTGCCGCACAAACCTTGCACTTGCTTTGTCTCCGTATTGCTCGTGCATGAGCGGCAAGTGTATTGTACCAACGGTCTGCACCGCATTGTGGGCACTTCAAATTGAATTGCATGTTATTTAACCTCCAATTGTTTGCTTAATTCGTTCTCTATAAGGAAGATTTTTTCGGAAACACTTTTAACAGAGTTCCAATCGGTCGAAAG
>WGOC01000045.1 GCA_016124235.1 bacterium
CCGGTTTGAACCCGCGAGAACAGGCTGAATGGGTCCAGACCGAGAACCGCCGCGCACTTCTCCGTGGTGAGTGCGCGGTCTTCCGGCCTTTCTTGTGTCACTCGCATAAACATGTCCTTTCTTTGTTTGATTGACTGAAGCACCACTGGCGGCGCTGCAACCCGTCGCCTGTCCATCATACGGGACAGGGTTTGCCTGTTGTGTGCATGGCGCACAAAAAGCGCCGTGCATAAACGGTGCATCAGGCCGACCGCAACCGGTGGACAGACTTGGGCCGTTAAAGCCTCAACCGAGGGGAAAAGCAGGCATCTGCCTGACCTGTTGAAGGATTTGAAGATACCGGACAGTTGCCCGGCCCCATTGTGGGTGGACGAGAATCGAGCTGCCTCGTCTCGAAGGAATCAATAGCACAAGCAGGCGGACGCCGCAACATTTGCCAGGCTGGCGCGCAATACACCCCTTGACATCACTCCACAAAGTGCGGGAGAATCCAAGTTAAGGATTGTCTTGATGAAAGGATCTAAGACACGCGGGGTTGTTTCGTTCGGTCGCGTTTGTTTCCGAGTGGCCACACGATGTCCACAACTTGAGGGAGGACGTGCCTCCGGCGTGTTACCTTCGACGATCTGTCGACAAAAAAATGCATCGCTGCCGCCCCGCGTGACCAAACCGGCTGCAAGGATCGCCTGCCTTGGGTTCACCCTGATCGAGCTTCTGGTTACCATCGCGATTATTGGAATTCTGGCGGCACTGTTGCTGCCCGCGCTCAGCTCGGCAAAACAACGGGCGAAATCGACCCAGTGTATCAGCAACCTGCGCCAACTGGGCATTGCGGTCCGGATGTATGCCGATGAGAACCAGGGACGGCTGCCGCATGCGCTCGCCGTTCCGCCGGCTCAGACCAATGCGCCCGCCGCTTTGCCCGGCATCGATCAGGTGTTGCTGGCTCAAGTGAAGGGAGTTCGCGAGGTGTTCAGATGCCCCGCGGACAAAGACAACCTGTTCGACCACGACGGTTCGAGTTACGAATGGAACGCCTCGCTCAACGGCCGGATGCTGATCCGGATTGGCGAGGACGGGCGGGATCAGGGCAATAACTTCCTCCTGCGCGACCGGATGGGCTGGCATCCCAAGGGACGGAAGAACGCGGTTTACGCCGATGGCCACGCGGCGCCGGAGAAGGATTTATGATTGATGATCTGCCATTTACGACTGAACCAAAGTGTTGGCCGCGAAAGAGCGCAAAGAACACAAAAAATTCTTCCTCCCCCTTTGCAGTGCTATCTCGTAACGTCGTTGCGTCCCGCGAAGATTTTCCAAGGCTGTCCGCGCTCCTTTGGTTGCGGCCTTGCCACGCTGCGTTCTCTGGCGGCTGTTCCCGACGTCCGCGTGGGGTTCCCAGAGCTTTCACCTTGATCGAAATGCTGGTGGTGGTAGCGATCATCGCGGTGCTGGCCGCGTTGCTATTGCCGGTGTTGAATCGCGCTCAAGCCAGGGCGCAGGGGATCAGTTGCCTGAATAACTTGAAACAGTTACAGACGGCCTGGCAGATGTACGTCGACGATAACGGGGGTAAGGTGCCGGAGAATTACTCTGATCAGTCCACCGGCGTCTGGCGCAGCTCGTCGAACTCGTGGACCGGGCCCAGCAGCGCGCCGTTTGACCTGGACGATTCCGCGATCCGACGCGGCTCGTTCTTCCGGTTCAATTATATCCGTTCGCCCGGGACGTTTCGTTGTCCCTCGGACGATTCCGAGGTGATGCGGCTCGATGGGAAGTCGGCGAATGTGCCGCGCAGTCGGAGCTACTCGATGAACGGCAACTTCGCGGGCCGGCCCGAGGAGACCCAACGGGTGTTCGACCGGGAAAACCTGGCTTACAAACCGTCAAAGATTTTTGTGTTCATTGACGAGGACGAGGACAGCGTGGACGACGCGCAGTTTTTGGTCTGGCCCAACCCGGACGACCGCTGGGTGAACCTGCCCGCCGGCCGGCACGACCGCAACGGCGTGCTCTCTTTCGCGGACGGTCACGCGGAGCGGTGGAAATGGCAATGGCCCAAGCAATTCAAGAAAAAGCAGAGCTATTGGAAACGGGCGGAGAACGCGGCGGACCTGGCCGACTTGCGCCGGTTGCAGGAGGCGACTCTGCCGGTCAAAAATTACCAGTCGCAGCCATGAAGCTGATGGAAAGTCTCGACGATCTCGAAATCGCGCATCTGGGCTCCGAGCCTGAAGGTGAAGGCGGGGCGAGCTCTCCGAGCGAGCCTCCGATGTTGGCCAGAAAGCCGGTCTCGGAAAGACGCGCCCCACATGCAAGGTGCACGAAAATTTCCTCGTCAAAAAATGGGATGGGTCCGCATTGGAAGAATCCCAAAGTGTTGAACAAACTGCGGGCCATCGTGACCAAAAGGGTGGCCGACCTTGATCTTCGCGAGGAATTGTTTCAACGACTCTGGATGCGCCTTTGGCAAAGGGAAACGGAAATTTCCGGTCACAGCTTGAGTTGGGTGTTGAAAAACTGTGAATGGCATCTGCGAGATCTGCTGAATGCCGGACGCGGCATCGACGCTCGCAAACGCCGCTACAGGCAGATTCCATTTCCGGTCGAATCCGAGAGCGGCGGCGAATGCCCGTGCGCGGCGGAGCTGATAGAAAGACACTCGAGGTCTGAAATCTACATGCACGATATTAAAGAAACGTTACATAGGCTGCTGGAAGCGCCGGAGAAGGCTGTTTTGGAGATGCTCGCCCGGGATTATAGGATTCGTGAGATCGCCCAAGTGCTTCGCATCTCGGGCCGGACGGTGATTCAACGCCGAAAAAAGATTGCCTCCCTGGCGAGACGGCTGGGAATTGCCTTCCGCGGGGAGGAATAGATTTTTGAGATTTTGGGAAACGGTTGAGCGAGATTTTTCTTTGTATAAATGATGGACGAAATAGGGTGCGCTCCGGTTAGTCAGGGTTTCAGTCTCTGCCTGAAAGAGGTGGGGTGCGGATTTGTCCCGTATCGGCGCAACAGCGCGGGGCTTGCGCGGAGCACATGAATGCGGATTTAATTATGACTGCAAGGAGAACGGTAACGACCTTCAAAGCATGGCCTCGCATGCGGCCATCGTTCGTATGCAAGACGCTGATCAAATTAGTATTAGCCTTCGGAATCATGAATATCTCTAGCGTGGGAATATTTTCAGTGTATGCCGCCGCCAGCGCGACCGCACCGGAAAAACCCGCTGACCAGTTTAAGCGATTCCTTGAAGAGCCGCCTCCAATTAAGATGTGCATTTACGACCAAGAAGTACCTGAACCCGACGGCAAGAGTACTTATCTCCAAAATTTGTTCCGATGGCAAACCAATGGTCTGCTATTCGCACAGAGTTATACCAACTTAGAAACAACTGGTGCGGCGACAAACCTCTTAGATTATCCTGATTTGATAGGTTACTACGATCGCAATTACGCCAGAAAACAAGGCGGGCTCGTCACCGAATGGATTGATAAGGGCAGTGCAGTAGAGTCTCACAATTCCCTGAAAGCTGCCTCCGCACTTGTTTTGCGGGTCTTCGTTGCCGACATTCTTAACATGGGCTGCCATCTTGTACCGGTCGGCTCGATACAATGGACGGGGGATTCGTTTCAAGTTACAAACGATTATAAGGGCACTTTCGTACAAGGTACACTCTTTAGAGACGAGCAAGGCAGAGCGGAAAGTTTATCTGTAGAGTCGCGGTTAGTCGGGAAGCCAAAAGATAAAGATGAGATCTGGTTCTATGAGTATCACTATGAAAGACCTCTATCGTTGGCCTATTTGCCTAGTCGAATTGTCTCCTCCAAGTCGATAAACGGTACGAATGTGGTGGTTTCTATTTTTAACATTTATACTTTAGAAGCGGCTGAAAGCCCCTTGTCAGAAGATTTCTTCAGAATACCGAATTTTGTCCTGACCAATAATCTAGTCGCGCACGTGACTGTTTCGAATAAGTTCCTAGTTTACGATCAAGATGGACAGAACTTTATGATTGCCGATTCTTTTGCTGCGGATAAGGCTAGGTTAATAACCAAAAAAATCTATTACTTGATCGCTGTGCTGCTTTTTAGCCCTCTCGTCTTCTTCTGGGCGTACCAGAAGGTAAAAAAGAAAAAATGATAACAAAGAGGGCTATAAAACGAAAGGTACAATAAAGTCATGAAAAGAAGCTCCATCGTAAAGCGTAGTCTCAGCAGAGTTAGCGTAGTTGCAGCCTTCGTGCTCGGCACGTGTTTGGCGGTGTTTGCCTCCAGTAATTGTGTTCTCAGATCGTATCTACCGTGCTATGGCACAGCCACCACCTGCACGTGGAACAATCGAAGCGGGACACCGAGTGGCTCGAGTTCAAGTTTCTACCAATGTACTCAAGGGAGTCCGGGCGCGACGGAGTGCACTGGCAAAACTCCCCATAGTTGCACGTATATCTGCACCACCGACGACGACGATATCCCGCACACCGTATCATTTTCGCCCGACGAAGTTAGCGGAACATCGGGGTCGTGTACTTCTTGATCTGCGGTGTGTCGCTTCGCGTTTAATTAACTGGGTGCGTCAAAGGGGGAGGCGGCTCGTTGTGCTTCCCCTTTTGAAGCTCGATTGTCATGCGTCACACTTAGGGATCATGCGAAGAATATTCCCACGCTTATTCTTAGGATCGGCTTTAGTTCTCCTTGCCTTTACCGGTACGGCGAAGTTGATTAGTGCCGCAGGTGCGACGCGCATACTGGGTGAAGCGGACCCAGTGGTTGGTATCCCTACGCGACTTCTTCTGTTATTTGCGGGTTCCGTTGAAATGGCAACGGTCATCGCGATCTTAAAAGTTCATTCCACCTCTTTTCGAAGTCTGCTAGTTGCGATTCTGGGTGCCGAGTTCCTCCTTTATCGTGCGGTGTTCGAGATTGGACAATATTCTCGCGGATGTCCTTGCTTGGGATCGTTCACGGCTTGGTCGCATTTGCCGGACTCGCTCATTAATGGCATCCTGTGGGCGGTAGCAGTATGGCTTTGTCTTGGCGGGCTGTTGTCATTTTCCGTTTCTCTCATGCGGGAAAGGACCAATCACAATTCAGAATTGGATGAGCGGACACTTTCGAGCATCTCCTGAAACTTCGAACCTTTCGAACGCGACGCCGATTATTCCAAGTAACGCGCAGCGAAAGTTAAGGAAGAGAATCCTGATTGCATTGGTTGGCTACAAGTTCTTCATTTTCTCGTTTATCCTTCTGGCAATATTTTTGATCCCGGCTTTCAACATCCAGAAATACGAGATTGCAATCCATTGGCCACCGGGCCTGTCCCCGACTCTGGAATCGCATTTTGGCACTTGGGATTCCGCCTTATATATTCGTTTAGCATTAGCCGGTTATCAAAAGGGCAGTCTTTATTGCGCGTTCTATCCGCTCTGGCCTACGTTGATTCGCGCCTGTGACTATTTGGCTCCCGGATGCCAGGTGGTTGGTGGTCTTTTGCTCTCGAATCTGTTCTCTCTCTCTGGCTTGTATCTCTTTTATTGCTTCGTTGCTGAACGCCACGGTGGGGCACTAGCTTCGCGCGCGCTCGTTCTTATTGTTGCATTTCCAGGTGCTTTGTTTTTCAACTTCATTTACACAGAATCCTTGTTCCTACTGCTGATTGTCCTATTTTTTTTCCTCATGTTAAAAGAGCGATACTTGCTCGCGGGCGTGTGCGGGTTCTTTTTGCCGCTAACACGAGCCATTGGGATTCTCTGCCTCTTACCTGCTGCATGGCACTATTTGCGCACTACCTTCCCTTCGAGCCTCACGCGTCAAGAAGAGCTTGGTAGATCGCACCGATTGCTAAATGGCAGGCTGTTCAACGGATCGATGTTTTGCACTATCGGAATTCTAGCTGGTGTTTTGGCGTATTTCTCAATTATGTATTTTACCACGGGTAACCCGCTGGAAGGGTTCGAAGCTCAAAGGCAGTTTCCTGCTGGCGCTTCAGTTACGAGGATATTTGATCTGCACGGGGTTATCAGCGCGCTAACCAATGTAGGCAGTTTGCACGAGCCGATGAATTCAGCGCTAGACAGGTTATGTTTTCTCCTCTTTCTCGCCTTTTTGGTGCCTGTTTGGCGGCTTGATAGGCTTTATTTCTTTTACGCTCTGGTTACCGGTCTAGTCCCTGCGATGTCGAATCGGTTTGTGTCGTACACACGTTACGTAATTCTTTGTTTTCCGATTTACATCGCTCTTGCCAGGTTGCTACAGGGAAAACGGTTCCTATTCTGGTATGTTGTCGGACTCATGGGTGCGATTCAAGTGATCCTCCTCATCCGGCATATTAATTTCTACTGGGCTGGTTAACGGTTATGAGTAACCTCTTCACTCACAATAAGAGGAAGCCGATCTATATGACGCTTTTTTCGCTACTCCTTTTTTTGATGTCCTACTCGCACCAAAGAAAGTTCGATTCACCCACGCCAGAATCGAGGCTGGATTTGCTACACGCGATCTTGCTCAAAAAAACTCTCAACATAAATGCCTATCACAGCAACACACCGGATAAGGCTCTTTTCAGAGGTAATTATTACTCCGACAAGGCACCAGGCACGGTTGCCTTGGCTCTGCCGCCTTTCGTTTTGGCAGTGTGCGCTTTGTCGTTGTACAGCATTGATGCGGACTCAAAAATCGGTTTGTGGACATCCAGTTGGGTTGCCTGCGCGGGATCTATCGGAATCATATCGGCGTTGGGCGGGGCGGCGCTGTTCGCGTGGCTGTCGAAGCATGTCGCGCCGCGCAGCGCTTTGGTGACGACGCTGGCTTTATTTCTTGGGGCGGCGCCGTTGCCGTACTCGACGATGATGTTTTCGCACGCGCTGGTGGTCGGGTTGCTGGCGATCGCGATTGGGGCAATCCACAAGAATTCGGAATGCGGAACGCGGAGTTCGGAGTGTGGAATCAGAGAAGGCGAAACTCCAAGCGCGGAACGCGGAAGGATTCGCTGGTTCAAGGCAAACCGCTGGAACTTGTTGGCGGGGTTTGCGTGCGGGTGGGCGTTGGCAAGCGAGTATAGTTCGGGGCTTGTGGTCGTGGGGTTGTTCCTATGGATGCTTTCGATGATGCGCAACCCCTCGCCATCAATTCAGGTAGGGCGGTCTGTCCTCAGCCCGCCGGGCGTGGGACGCGGACCTTCCGCCGACGCGGTGGGGACACCGCGCCCTACCTTTGCACAGAGAGTGTCCGCGGAGTGGAGGAAGGCAATTCCATTTTGTCTGGCTGCCATTCCGCCCTTGTTGCTGATTCCGGCGTATAGCTGGGCGTGTTTTGGCGATCCGTTCACGCTGACTTACAGCTACCAAGCCTCATTCCCCGCGATGAAAGAGGGGCTTTACGCCATCAAATGGCCGGACGCGGAGACGGCGTTCCATCTGTTGTTCAGTCCCGCGCGGGGGTTGTTGTTCTGGACGCCGTTCTTCCTCATGGCGGGTTTGGGGTATTGGCAACTGATTCAGAAATCACGGGGATTGTTCTGGCTTACTTACGCGGTGCCGCTCCTCCAAATAGTCGTGATCTCCGGCCGCACGTGGGACTGGCCGGCCGGACCGGCTTGGGGTCCGCGGTTGCTGTCGCCGATGATTCCGTTGCTGGCCTTGCCGTGCGCGTTCGGCGTGCAGAAGCTTCCCAAGCTTGGATTTCCGTTGGCGGTTTATTCCATCCTGGTCACGACGCTGGCGACGCTGACGGATGCGTGTCCGTCGTTCAATCAGCATCCGAATCCGCTGTTCGATTTGAACATTCCCTTGTTTTTGAAGGGCGAGTTTTCGCCGAATCTTGGTATGGTCTTGGGTTTGCCGCCGTACGCATCGGTCGCTTTGTTTTACGCGATTCTTATCGGTGGCGTCTGGTGGCTTTGGCGGCGTTTGCCCAAAGAGAAGGAACCGCTCGTGCAAACGCGATCCACTCATTCAGACTAATGGAAGCTGATGAAAAACGACCCGATCAATGAGGTGCTCGGGAGCGGCGAGGAAGTCGAGCGGCCAGTGTCTGTCCACTCACCCGTTGGCCCGCTCACTCGCTCACGCTTCGTCGGGCAAGACACCTGTGCCACGGCTGCGGGGTCGGCAGACAGGCAGGATGCCTGTCCCACTGTTTCTGCCGGTGCAAAGTTCTTGTGGATTTATGCCATTGTCGCCGGCTCACTGTTGTTGCGACTCAGTCTGGTCAATTTTGAAAGCGGAGACTACAGGCTGTTCTTAAGCAGTTGGTATGACTTTTTCGTTGAGCATGGCCAATGGCACGGACTGGGCATGAGACAGCCGGACGCCATCTACGCCCCGCTTTACCTCTATCTGATTTCCATGAGCACGCTGTTGCCGTTGCCAAAGCTTTTTGCGATCAAGTTGATCTCGCTGATCGGGGACTATATCGCGGCGTGGTACGTTTGGCGACTGGGCAAGAGGTTCTCTCCGCAAGGCTGGGCGCCCTGGGTGGCCATGACCGCCTTCTTGTTCTTGCCCACGGTGGTCATGAACGGCGCGATCTGGGGCCAGTGCGACATACTGTACACGGCGGGTTTTCTCGCGTCGTTGTTTTATCTGATCGAGAAGCGGCCGGTCGCGGCGCTGGTGGCTTTTGGCTTCTCGTGCGCATTCAAGCCGCAAGCAATTTTCTGGTGCCCGTCGCTGGCGGGCCTCTTGGTCGCCGGACGGCTGCCTTGGAAATGGATTTGGATTCCGGGAGCGGTGTATATCGGCTGCGCTCTGCCGGCTTTGCTGGCGGGCAAGCCGGTCATGGACGCGCTTTGGCGATGGGGATCGGACTTCCGTTCCGATTTAACCGCCGGGGCGCCCAATTGGTATCAGTGGGTTTCC
Source organism: bacterium (assembly GCA_016124235.1). Classification (GTDB taxonomy): domain Bacteria; phylum Verrucomicrobiota; class Verrucomicrobiia; order Limisphaerales; family RI-55; genus RI-55. Next base: position 8,861 of record WGOC01000045.1, read on the forward strand.
GTGGACCAGTCGACAGTGCTCTGGTGGCTGGGGATCGTGCTGACACTGGTTGTCACCGCGCTCTTCGTCATCGGCATTCAGCGGACGGCGGCTGACCCTTTCCACGAGAATCGCCGGCTCGTATCCTGGGCGTTGCTTTCGGTGCTGTTCCCGCCGTTTTTTCTGCCCTGGATGCACGATCGTTATTTCTTTCCGGCGGACGTTTTGTCCGTGTTGTATGCTGTGTTTGTGCGCGGCGGGTGGCGGGTGGCGATCCTGGTACAATTTGCTTCCGCCTTTGCGTATTTACCGTTCCTGTTTCACACGGAGCCGGTTCCGCTGCCGTTGTTGTCTCTTGTGACGATGGTGGCGCTGGGGTTGGTGGTGGTTGAGTTTGCAAGGACGTTTCTTTCGAATGCCAAAGCCAGACTGGGGGCAAGACCATGAAAGTGCGCCCTTTGGCTTCCATTGTGATGGTGAATCGTAACAACGGGCGGTTCATTGGCGAGGCCATCGAAAGCGCGGTGAGGCAGACATACAGCCGGTGGGAAATGATCATTGTCGAGAATGCTTCGACCGACGGCTCCTGGGAAATCATCCAATGCTGGGCGAACCGAGAGCCGAGGATTCAGGCGATCCGGTTCTCGCACCGCGTTGGTATTCCCGCCGGGCGGAATTTGGCACTGGCCCGCACTAAAGGTGAGTATATTGCCACACTTGACAGCGACGACGTCTGGCTCCCGGAGCGTCTGACACAACAGATCGAGTTCATGGAGCACGACGAAAACAAGGCTGTTGGAATCTGCGGCGCAAATTGTTTTCTAATTGACGGGGAAGGAATGGAAATTGGACGAAAGGAATTTCCGGGTTCCGATGCGGAGTGCCGACGCGCGTTCTGGTATCGGAATCCTTTCTGTCATTCCGCATCCTTGGTGAGGAAATCTTGTTTCGATAAACTCGGGATTTACGACGAGAGTTTTGAATTGGCTGAAGACCTGGAATTGTGGATGCGATTGGGCCAGTTTTTTCGATTTTATAATACGTCGGAATACCTCGCGAGATTTCGCTTGTCCGGGAGGAACGTGACGCTCCTCCAACACCGGGAGATGATTCGACAGACCCTCCGCGCCCGGCGAATGGCAATTACTCGCTATGGCTATACGACCGATTTTGCCGGGCGGATCGCCTTTGCTTTTACCTGTTGCATGCAATGGCTCCCTCCTTCCTTGGTACACCGGTTGTTTTATGGCTTGCTGTTACGGCGGCTTGTCTGGATATGGGAAGCCGGCAAATTACAACGAAGGAATGCGCTAAAGGAAGGCAGATTCGCCTCAAAAGAAGAACGAACGGCACCGATTGGCATAATTCTACATCCATTTGAAGAAGGCGAGCACGAAATCCGCGGCAACAATAGTATCAAGGTCGAGTGATGAGCTGTAGCCCATACTCAAGATAATGATATCGACAACCCTAAAGACACAGATCTGGTTTTGCTTGGGAAAGTTGAAACCGGGCAGGTCGCACGAGGGAAACCTTGATGCCGCTACGCGAGCGTATTTGAGTTCAGTAAACCAGAAGTTGGTTGATTTGCGCCGCCGCTACGATCAAATAAAGAAGCCAGGCCATTCTTGTTGGGCAGCCTGGGAAAATTATGTAAATCTAAGCCGCTTCAGAGCCGAAAACGACTATCTGAGCCAAGCCTACTTCAGCCGCTCACTGATTCGATACCGGATGACCGCGGCGTATGTGGAAGCAGTGGACCGACACGGTTGGTTGCGCTCACTTTCGGAAGACGGCAACTTTGGGGCAAAGTTGTGGCGCGTTGACCAAGATCTCCATGTGAGTCGTGATTTGCTCGATTCGATTCTCGAGCTATGCTGGCTAGAGGAATTTATCGGGTGGGACCTCAACGAGGCGATCCAAGTGCTCGATATCGGCGCGGGATACGGACGATTTGCACACCGATTCACCAATGCCTTTCCAAACGGAACCATTACCTGCGTGGACGCGATCGCGACCAGTACCTTCCTCTGCGACTTTTACTTGCGGTACCGCCAATGTGAGCGATGGACGGTCGCGCCTTTCGATAAGATCGGTGAACTTTCTTCAGGGCGATTCACCCTCGCGACGAACGTTCATAGTTGGAGCGAGATGCCCGTGGACTGGGTGCGTCTTTGGCTGGATCTGTTGAGCGATTTGGATGTTCCCTACTTGTTTCTCGTTCCAAACTTTGAGGACTTGAGGACGAGAGAATTAGACGGATCACTTGGAAACTTCGGATATGAACTGGAGCGTCACTCCTATAGATGCGTTGCCAAAAGCCACAAATATCATCGTTCCGACATCATGGAACGGTTCGGAGTATACCCGACTGACTATTACCTGTTCGAGCGAACTCGAACTCGTAAACGGGAAGTCCCGTGCGGAACGAAATCACGTGAACCCTGAAGACGAATGAACCGTCCCTTGTGCTAATCAATGTAACAATTCCTGTCTTCAACGAGGAAGCGCGGTTGGTTAGGAGCCTGCCGCGACTGCATTGCTTTCTGACCGAGCATTGCCGGTTCAAGTTTGAGATCGTCATCGCGGACAATGCGTCGACAGATGGAACGCCGAGAATCGCTAGCGAACTATGCGAGAAGTACACCCAGGTGAGTGTCGTGCGCCTGGAACTGAAGGGCCGTGGACGGGCAGTCAAAAGGGTATGGACCGAAAGCGCGGCGGACATTTTGAGTTATATGGACGTTGATCTCGCCACTGATTTGTCTGCATTTCCTCCACTGGTCGAATCTCTAGCGGGCGGCGGGTTCGACCTGGCCATAGGTTCGCGCCTGCTCAAACCGTCCCTCACCAAGCGCCGGTTGAAGCGTGAATTGATCTCGCGTGGCTACGTTCGCTTGATTCGTCTCATGTTCAGAACACACTTCTCCGACGCTCAATGTGGGTTCAAGGCAATCACGCGCAAGGCTGCTGTTGAGCTATTACCTTTTGTGGAAGACGATGCATGGTTCATGGACACGGAATTGTTAATTCTGGCCGAGAAGCTCGGATATCGTATCTTTGATTTTCCAGTGCGTTGGGTGGACGATCCTGACAGCCGGGTACAAATCTGGAACACTGCGTTGGGAGACATAAAAGGGTTGATCCGCCTACGTATGAGCTTGGCACGAGGAAAACTTGAATCTTGCCGGAGCCACGTTGCGATGTACAAACGCATGACGATTTGCGAACCGCTACCCTTGAATGAGGCAGAGAATGGAATGATTCGGAGTAAGCACCAGCCATTCTGATTTGGAGATACCTTATAGCACCCATTTTCCAAGCGAATGGTTCTCAGCCTGTTCGAATCGAAACTAATTATGAGCGACATGCGAAACTACAGTTGGCCACCGACCAAGGGACTACGTGGACCTCTCACTCTTGCACTCATGAAGTTTTCTTTTGTGCTTCGAGCCCATCCGATGCGTTTTCTGTTTTCGAACTGGATACTGAGGTGGTTTGATATAGATTCGGCTGACAGCGAAACGAAATTCTTCCGACATAAATGGCGTGGTTCAATTTGGGATGTAGGGGCATCGGTGGGCAAATACACCGTAATCCTGGCCCGAGCGAACCCGGATTGCACAATCTATGCCTTCGAGCCGAATTTGAATTCCCTTTATTACCTGGGTTACCGCACGGCCCGCTACCCAAATGTCGTCATCGTGCCTTGCGCGCTGACCGCCGATGGCGCGCCCTCCAAGACCAGTTATAGTGCGGACTTCCTTGCTCCCCCAACTGGACCTCATGCGTACTCGGTCTCCCTTCAAGAGGCAGTCGCTCGGTTCGGGCGACCCGCCTTTGCGAAGTTTGACATCGAGGGAGACGAGTATTTCGTGTTCGAACGCGAACCCCGCGTGCTCGTCGGCGCGCATTTGTTGATCGAATGGCATCACTACAAAGTGTCTTGCTCAATCCCTGAGTTCCAGAACTGGCACGCTACGGATGCGGCGACAGATGATGGCGTGATCGTGACGAAGTATTATCGGCCGGCCGGTTCAGCACACGCGAACATCTGGCCGGGGTGACACTCAAGATCGATTATATAAGGGAGGTTACCCTTAAACGGCAAACGTTGGAGTGGATGGGGTGGAGACTCAGAGAGAGAAGTGGTCCCGGAAAACGGTGCCGGGAGTGGTCGGGCTCCGCCCTCCCTTCACCGATTCTGGACAACCTGAATAGAAAACAACAACCTCAAACCAGTGCTTGGACTAACATTCCGAATGGATCAAAAAGTTGAGTCCGGTCAGCACCACTACCCCTTCGAGGTCGTGACAGGGGGAAAATTAGAAAGGCTACTGAAAGACTTTGCCCCCCCGACAAAATAGAATTTTTCATTTGACAGCTCACTTGAGCAAGTCAGTATCGTGGTGCTAGTGAATTAAAAGATATTCACGAACGAAATCATGTGAGTTTTGTGGTTTAGGAAGGCTGTAATCAGTGATGGGGAAAGCAAGTAGGACTATGAAAGCAATCTGCTTTTCTTTTGCAATGTGGCTAGCTGTTTTTGGCCAAGTTGGATTTGCTGCTGACTCGGGCACCCGGAGAGGCACTTCAGATCGCAGACAATCTCCGGTCGATGCCCTCAAAGATTTTCTGGCGTCAACCCACGAGACCGGAGAAATTATTTATACGTGGCGCCTTCCTGCCACCACGAAGCCAATTCCCGGACTGGGCAAGCCTATGCCAGAGGTAAAGGTCGCGTTTTGGGCTAAATGGCAACCTGATGCTTACTTTCTGTCACAGCTTAAGAGTGCAGATAGTTTAGTTCCGCCTGCGAGGAATCAGGTTCGAGCAATAGTAGGCAAGGCAGGACAGCAACCGTGGGCATATGATAACGGCTATCTTGAGCTTTGGAAAGATCAGTTGTCCGATTCAGCTACCGAAAGTCTACGCAAAAGGCAACATTGGGCTTTAAGTCAACTTTATGCGACCTTGGGTTTCGGCATACTTTACAATCCGGGAAGCTTAAAATGGGAAGGAAATAGCTTTTTTGCGGCTCCGTTGGATAGCGGCACTCTTAACGGCCACTTGACTGTGCTGGATAGCGGGCGCCCCAACGAAATTGTTACCGCTTTCAATGGCCATGAAAGCAGGTTAAGGCTCTTCTACGATGGCTCCAATGGCGGGGACAGCTTTCCAAGTGGTTATGATAGGGAATCTCTTTTGCCAAACGGAGAGAACGTTCCGGGCGAGGAAGTTAGAATCCTTTTCATGTCCTTGACAAATTCTGTTCTTCCCATTGAAAAATTTGAGCCTCAGGCGATATTGGCGTCACTTGATGCTCGGGCTCTGTCTCCCGATGAGCACGCCACAACTGAGGATTCATCGCCGCGCAAAGCTTCGGCAATTAATAGTACACGATTGGAGAAAACGCCACTGCCAAATCCTTCGATAACTACTATCGTGTATTCCAACAAGCATGATTATTTTATACGACACAATGCTCTAATTCCTGTCATGGGTCCGCCGGAACACCCTCCGCTTGGATGGTTCGTTGTTGCAGCCGTGGTACTTGTCGCTGTGCCTTTTGCTTTCTACTTTTACATAAACAGAAAGAAGCGTTAAGAACTCAAATTAATAACCCTCCCATGAAGTTATGATTGAACCACGAAAACTCGCATCCGTGACTGTCGCCGCGACACTTGCAGTCGGTCTTGTCTCCACATCCCCCGTGAATGCCGGAAGTTCCTGTGTACAGGACGGATCATACACCTGCATCCATGGTGATTGTACTACTATCCCCCCTGCTTACGCCGGACAGTACACTTGCTTTTGTACGACCGATGGATATAGCACTCAGTGTGGATCTGATCCTGAAGGTGGGGGCTCGGATTGTGTCGACGTGCAAAAAAGCTGTCATTGGCAATACTACTTGAGTTGCTCGTTAATCGGGGCTCCGGATAGTCCCTATACGGGAGATAGCAGGTTGGTGGATACCACGACCGAATCGGGTAGTTGTCATTAGTCCATCGAAAGATAATAAACTCGTAGTAGCTGGCCGTGGCGCCAGAACAATTACGGTTGAGATTGCTCTTCTTCCGCATTTTTACGCATATAAGTTGCATCATAGCTTTATATGAAGGATGTTGTGAGAGAATCCTTTTCAATCAGGGTCTTTTTTCGCTTCGCGATCGTTTTGCTGGCGTTTACTTTCGCCGCAAAGATCGTTAGCATATTTGGGCAAGCCCGCATCTTACAGACTGCCGACCCTGTGACGGGAATTTCTTTTAGAGCCCTAATGCTAATCGCAGCAGGAATGGAAGCCGTTGTCGTCGTCATTTTACTGAAGTCAAAATTAGTATTGTTTAAGCTGGCACTGATCTGTGCACTTGCGAATTGTTTCATTTTGTATCGTTTGTTTTTCTGGGCTATTGGTTCGCCTCATTTTTGCCCCTGTTTGGGCACCCTGACGGACGCCCTTGGTATGTCGCCTGGTGTTGTAGACTGGTTTCTAAAGGGGGTGGTGGCGTATCTTTGGCTCGGAAGCGTTTGGGGTTTGTTCAGGTACCGTCACCACGAGGATGCGGGTTTTGATAAGGCTTTCGCTTGACTTTTAGAGATGAAGAGCTTTTTCGAAGGTCGGTTGATAGTCGAAAGATCACGCGATCCTTCTTCTGGTGTTTGATACTCAGCGCTCGATTTTCACGACTGGCGGCGGCCGAGTGTCTTTTTTTTGCACTCTTGTTCCACTCTAAGATTTCGTTCAAAGAAGATGACTCGGAGTAGAAATGAAGTCCGCGAAAAGTTGCTGAAATTGCTGGGTAGCGTGTACTTCTGCGCAGTAGCGATCATTTGCTTGTTCATCTTTTTTTGGAAGTTCTTACACATTGGTGATCTTTATAGAATTGGCAGTGACGAAGGATACGAAACTCTCAAGGGATCGTTGTATGTGCATGGATTTCGGCTATATAAGGAAATATGGGATGATCAACCGCCGTTGTATACTTGGCTTCTTGCAATAGCTTTCAAATCCTTCGGAACGCTCATGCCAGTCGCCCGCCTAGTGGCTTCAGGATTTGGAGTTTTGATGTTTGCCGCCACTTTTGCGGTTGTGCGTTTGTCCGCAGGGCCTCAGGCCGGTTGGTTGGCTTGTTTGGTCCTTCTCGTGTCCCCGGAAACCTTGCAGCTTTCGCTGTCGGTTATGCAGGAGGTGCCAGCCATGAGCCTGGCGCTATGTTCGGTTTGGGCAGCATGGTCGTGGAAGCAGAAGGAAAAGATTCGATGGCTAATTCTTTCCGGATTATTAATGGGAGTGGCTCTACAAATCAAATTGACCGCAGCTATCCTAATTCCCGCACTTTTATTTGATCTGGCGGTGGATGCCATTGTGAAATCTGGGCCGTGCTTGGCCGGTGGGATTTCGTATGGACGTAACGCGGCAACATGGATTTGTTTCCTTGCCCTTGCCTTCTTTGGGATCGTAGCTTGCTTTCCTGGATGGAGCGTTGACTTGATTTGGTTTACGCATGCCGCTGCTTCGGTTGGTGCGAAATTGCGAGGGTCTGGGAGCTTTCAATGGAGTTACTTCGCCAATGCGGCACCTATGGTCGTAGGTGCTATAATGTTTCTGCTAGTGACGATGACAAGCAGTTGTTGGAAAAAGTTTGCTTTTTATTATGCGTTTCTGCTTACGGTTGTTGTTATACATATAGTTCATAGGCCGTTTTGGGACTACTACATGTTACATTTCGGCTTGGCGATGGCCTTACCAGCCGGAATCGTCATGTCGAGGTTCTTCAAAGAAGCAGACCTGTCTTATGAAGAAAATGAAGTAACGGACTTTGTGCAAAGAGTTGCCAACCTGTGCGGCTTTACCATGCTCTTGTTCGTGTTTGCTGTTGGCGGTCCCGTTCTCTATCGATCCTGCAAAGCTCTCAGACACTCCGAAAGAATAAGTGAAGTTCAACTTCCTACAGCAGTCCAAGAGTGTCGAAATAAAGGTGGTCTACTTTTCACGATTGCGCCACTACAGGGTTTTTACAGCGGCATTCCGGTGGTACCTTTTTTAGCAGTGCTTTCTCCGGTGCGTTATTGGGCTGGACAGATCAGTGACGCAAAAATTCTGACCACTTTGAAGGGGGCGAGGCCAGCCTACTTGCTTCTTCCAAATAGCTATCTTGACAAGCCCGAATGGGCTTCGCTGGTGAATCAAGACTACGAGGCAATCTCAGCTTTTCGAGGTGAAGTATTTTACGAAAAGAGGACTTTCTTGAATAAAAAGTCAGAACCTGCTACTTCCTATGGAATGAGTCCAAATTGAACGAGTTAAGCCGCTTGACTCGAGAGATCGGAGTGATACTTGGCTGACGAGATATGACCAAAAGCTGTGGATGAGAGGCGGGGCCGAGGCATCGCTTGGAGTGGCCGTTGTGGGTTGACTCGTTTTAAGCAGCTTTCTGGTTTTGCTCTTCTCCGTCGATGAATATCACGCCGGCAATGAGTTTGTCCAGTTGCCGGCGCCGTTGAGTCGATGGCTAATTCCGGAAGCGATCCTAACCTTTAACGGATCGTTGGTTACTGACTTTGACCAAACAATGCCCCGAAGTTTTTCATTTCCGATGAAATGCAGCGGTTTTCGAACGGCGAGGACTTTGGCTGCAGCGATTTGCCCTGCTTTGTGACAGGAATTCGCCGTCCCGTTGAGTCGGCGCCATCGCTTCTGGGCTTGCATGATCAGTTGAAAGACCCGCGACAAGGTCGCGGTGCGACTGCCGCATTCCTTTGTCTGTCGGGTGCGATGGCGCACGCCCGCAAAGGTGCTTTCGATCGGATTGGTTGTCCGCAGGTGGGACCAATGCTCGGCCGGAAAGGTGAACCGGGTACCCCACCCCGATGCACAAAGCCGTGGTGGCTTTGACCTGAGCCCGAAAAAGTGGACGGGTTAAAAGTGAAGTTCTGCTACAAGATGAAAGCAGAACATGAAACGCAGTCGATTCAGTGAAGAACAGATTATCGGGATCCTTCGGGAGGCCGAAGGACGGGAGACGGTCAAGAGCGTGTGCGCCCGGGCCAACATCAGCGAGGCGACATTCTACGCCTGGAAACGAAAGTACGGCGGGCTGGATGTGAGCGAGGCGCGTCGCCTGCGCAGCCTGGAGGATGAGAACGCACGACTGAAACGGATCATCGCCGATTTGTCGGTGCAGAACGACATCCTCAAGGAGGTAAACTCAAAAAAGTGGTAGATCCTTCGGCCAAACGACGGGCGCTGCAGACGAGCATTGCCGAAGGACGGGGGAACACCGCCCAGGCGTGTCGTGCTTTGGGATTGGGACGTTCGACGTTCTATCGTCCCAGTCACAAGAGTCCTGAGGCGCACGAGATGGAACGGGCCATTGTGGATAAGAGTCAGAAGCATCCACGCTACGGTTATCGGCGGGTGGGTGTCATGCTGCGGCGCGATGGGTGTCAGGTGAATGACAAACGAGTCCAGCGCGTGCGTCGGGCCGAAGGATTGCAGGTGAGAAAGAAGCAACGGAAATCCCGTCGATTGGGGGAGTCCACCGGCCAGCGGCGTCGAGCCACTCGACCCGGAGAAGTGTGGAGTTGGGATTTCGTTCACGACATGACCGAGCGCGGCAGTCGCTTCCGGATGTTGACGTTGATTGACGAATACACCCGGCAATGTCTGGCGATTCATCCGGCCTGGTCCATCCGGGCAGTGGACGTCATCGAGGTGGTCCAGCGAGCAATGAGGAAGTACGGCCAGCCCGAACATCTGCGCAGCGACAACGGTCCGGAGTTCATCGCCTACGCTATTGGTGATTGGCTCAAGGAGCTAAGCATCCGCACGATCTACATCACACCCGGTTCACCGTGGGAACAGGCGTATATCGAGAGCTTCCACGACAAGTTCCGGGATGAATGTCTGAACCGGGAACTCTTTGGGACACTGGCAGCGGCCAGAGTAATCGTCGAACAATGGCGGGTGGAATACAATCAAGAGCGACCGCACAGTTCGCTGGGCAATCGAACACCCGAAGAGTTTGCGGCGCAGTGCAATCGGCGACTCCGGTCGGGCTCCGCCCTCCCTCCATCGCCGATTGCAAAAGAAACGAGCGACAGACATACTAACCAAAATCCAGTGGAACTTGATTTTTGATGTGTCCACTCCG
>WGOC01000013.1 GCA_016124235.1 bacterium
ACCGATCCCAACGTGGCCGCGCTCAACCTAATCACGGACGCCGGGCACAGCTACCTGTTGCCCTACGCTCAGTTCCTCTACTCCGAGTTGACTCCCAATCCGGCGCTGGAGCGGGAGGCGGATGCACCGCCGGAAAAGCTGCACCTCACCTTTGCCTCGGCTGAGGTCGTCGTGGTCGGCAGCGGCCTGAAATTCCTGGAGCGGGCCATCCAGAAGTATGAATTGAAGTTCGTGAAATCGGCGGACCGCCGATACACGACCGTGTTGAAAACGCATGTAGCGAAAGTAACCATTGCCTTCACCGGGGACGACGAATGAATCCTGAACGCAAAGAAATTTTGAGCCTCCCGGTGTTGCCTGGCCGGCTGACGCCGGCTGAAACCGCCTAGCGTCTTGGCTTCGAACCAGACCACATTCCCATTCTGACGAGTCTCGGCCTTTTGAAGCCCCTAGGTCATCCAGAAGCCAGCACTGTGAAATATTTCGCAAGCGTTGAGATCGAACAGTTGCGGAATGACCCAAAATGGCTCGCTAAGGCGACCGACGCTCTCCGGATGAAATGGAAGCAAAAGAACGAAACCGCCAAGCGACGAATCCGCGATGACCGTTGCCACTCCGGCTACGGCAACGATCAATCCGATCGTTGCAGAAATGGGCGTCTTCACGATCCCGCGGGACGCGCCGCGTAATTTCCATCGTGTTGCGCGGCCGGGTTGGTACCGGGATTGAACGGAACAATCTTGTTTTCGAATTCCTCAAGCGGAGGCAATGTAACCTGTGCATTCTTTGCGTACGCGCGATGAACCGCCTTGCTGCTATGACCGAGCGCCAGTTGCGCAAACCGCTCGGGATAGCCCGCGGTCTTGGCCCGCTCTGCCCACGAATAACGGTAGCTGTGAAGCGATACACCGGTAATTCCCACCATCCGAAGCCGGCGGATGAACGCCTTTGCGCGGTCCGATTCCTTCCAGCGAACAACTTGCGGGAACAGGTGACCGTTCGCCGGGCGGCGCTTAAGAATCTCCGCGACGAAATCACCGAAGCGGATAATCGCCTGACTACCGGTTTTCATCCTCGCATAGGATATCGTCCGGCTCGTCCAATCTATATCCTCACAGCGGAGTGATGCCATGTCGGTTTGCGATGCGCCCAAGTGCCACAGGAGTTCGTAGTAATCCCGCAGTTCTCCGTTGCTCTCGCCCTCCACGATTCTCCGATGTTCCTCCTAGGTGATGGCCCGCTTGTCCCTGAATTTGATTTCTGGCCACTGGCGTTTGGGGATGATTGGCCACGGCAGCCAGTTCATATCCAAACAGAAGTTATGCAGCCGACGAAGGTAAATGTTGGTCGAGACGGTTCCCGATCGGAGAACCTTTAGGAGCGCTTCAGCCTGCGTTTCGATGATGACCTTGTCGCGGATCAGGTCAAATGCGCGGTCATTTCCTGCGGAGCGCCAGCGCCGGTGATTTGCACCACGCTTGGTGGCCGTCAGTGCCTCCAATGCATGCTGCCAGGTGCGCTGGCTGACACCGGAATCGGTGCCCGCCAGATACGCCTTGGCAATCTGCAGATTGAGCGCCGGCTGTCGCTCGGCCTGGTTCCGGGCCTGAACAATCTGGCGGGCTTCGTCTTCGCTACTGGTTTGCAAACTGGTGCGTTTGCCCGTGGTCGAATCCACACAATAGAATGCACCTCCACGAGCCCGACGTCGGATCAAACGGTAACGTGTTTTCATGCGGCCTTTCACGCAACCGTGAGGATAAAGCAGACGCCCCCGAACCTTTAGCGCATAGGCGGCGGATTCACACCGCTAGCGCCGGATTATGACGAATACCGAAATTGGTGTCCGTTTTGGTGTCCGTTAGAGACCCTTCGACTCCTAAACCGTTACCGCACACGCAGTTGGAATTGGAGCCAATGGCCGGGATTGAACCGGCGACCGACGGTTTACGAAACCGTTGCTCTACCACTGAGCTACATTGGCCCTCAGAAGCGGCCCAGAAATTAATCCGCGTCTCAGGTGTGGCAAGCTCTTTTCCTACTACTTTTTAGTTCACCGCCAAAATTCCAATCAATCGTCCCGCCATTTGCATACGATTTGTGCTGATTAGGCCTTATTCGATTCTGCCGGACTTCGTTCCTTTTGGGCTTACCCACAATCACCACGTTCAAAAAAGACAAACGGGCCGGATAGCTCCGGCCCGTTTTCAAAACACGCACGATCTACGCAGATCAAGCGCTGAGCTTGGTCCAGCGGGCATTGCCTTTGGATGACTTCACCACGGCTTCGATAAACGCCATGCCGCGAATGCCGTCTTCGATCTTCGGGTAATCCAGGGCCGGATCATTTTTCTCCAGCTTGCGGCGCTCGAGCTTGGCGCGAATATGATTGGCGAAGTTTTTGTAAACATTCGCAAATGCCTCGAGATACCCCTCGGGATGCGCGGGCGGCGTGCGCGTTGCGGAAGCTGCGGCAGCCCCGAGATAACCGAGTCCGGTGCGATAGACTTGCATCGGCTGGTCGAGCCATTTCACCAACATCGTGTTCGGCTCCTTCTGGTGCCACTCGATTCCGCCGAGTTCACCATAGACGCGAATGTTCAGGTTGTTTTCTTCGCCGACGGAAATCTGCGAACTGTGCAACACACCCTTCGCCCCACCTTGGAAGCGCAGCAGGACGTTGCCGTCGTCATCCAGTTTTCGTCCTTTCACAAAGGCTGTGATGTCAGCGGCGAGTTCCTTGATCTTCAAACCGGTGATGTATTCGGCGAGGTTCTCGGCGTGGGTACCGATATCGCCAATGCAACCGGCCGCTCCGGAGCGTTTCGGGTCCGTCCGCCACGAGGCCTGCTTTTGCCCGGATTCCTCAACGCGGGTCGCGAGCCAGCCCTGTGGATATTCGACGACGACTTTGCGGATCTTGCCAAGCTTGCCCGTCTGCACCATTTCGCGCGCCTGTTTTACCAGCGGGTAACCGGTGTAGTTGTGGGTCAACCCATAGAGCAGCCGCGTTTGCTTAATGATTTTTTGCAGCGCCTTTGCCTCGGCCAAATCAAACGTCGCCGGCTTGTCACTCAAGACGTGAAAACCATTTTCGAGCGCCATTTTCGCCGGCGGAAAATGCATGTGATTCGGCGTGACGATGGAAACAAAATCCATCCGCTCGCCTTCCGGAAGTTGGGCCTCCTTTTCGATCATCTCTTGAAAGCTGCCGTAGCAACGTTTGGCCGGCAGGAACAAATCCTTGCCGCTGGCCTTGGAACGTTTGGGATCGGATGAGAACGCGCCACACACCAGTTCGATCTGCTGGTCCATGGCCGCGGCGATGCGATGAACCGCGCCAATAAAGGCACCGCGTCCGCCGCCCACCATTCCGTAACGAATCTTTCTGCTCATAAAAATGAAAGGAGTTTAGTGTTTCAACTGCTGTCAGGTGACCCCCGCTTTATAGGCGTTGCGCGATATCGGGTCAATGACAGGAGCGCCGTGGCAGGACGGAAACGGCGAGTTTCAAAAGCCGCGTTTGCCGCGAAGATTTACTTCTGAAAAAGCTTCAACAAGCCGCGTGAGGAATACGGATTCACCGACGGTTGCGACTCGGGATGACGTTCGCGCTCGAGGTCGAACTGCAGCAAGAAACCAACGCTGTGGCCGGCAAAGTTCTCCGGGCGGGCGGCCTGCATTCCATAACCGTAAACCACCATTGCCTGCCAGGTCCCGGATTTCGCCGTGTAACCGAAACCGGTTCCCACGCCGGAAATAAAGTTGCCGTCAAATTCCAGACCGGGCACATAGTCCAACACCGCACCCGCACCGAACACCTTCCACTGCCATCGGTTTGCCGCGTCAATCGGCACGCGGTAGGCCAAGCCAAAATATCCGTAGCTACGGGCGCTGATTTCCTGAAAATAATATCCCGGAATCGAGAGCGCGAACTCCTCCGCCAGCGGGAGAAATCCACCCAGACGATAGGCGCTGAAACGATCGGTGTTGAACGACGTGCCGCCGGACAAATCAATTTCAAATTGATGTTCCCAACCCGGAATTGTGTAGATCAACAGCGCCCGCGCCCAGAGGTTGTGAACCCAATCCTCCAGCATCCGATCGCCACCAAAACCATACGCGCCCGGTTCCGTCCGGCTAACCGCCTCGTACCAGGCGGAAACCTCCATCGCGAGGCGCGGATTCAACAACGGTTCACGCCCGCCCCATCGCAAGCCGCCACGAAAACGGAGTGTCCATTGATCGCGCGGCAGCACGAAGTTTGGGCTCGTCTCGTCTTCCTCTTCATACGCGGTGTAATGAGGTGCCGCCCGCAACACCAGGCTCAGCGGAATCTGACTTTCAGGATTGAACAAATGATACAAACTCAGCCCCGCGCCGCCGCCATGCCCGTCGAAGCTTTCGCCCTTGATCCATTCGCCGCGGCGCACTTCAAAATACGACTCCGCGAAACCGCCGCCGGCGAATCCAATTCCCAAATCGGTGTTGGGCGCGATGCTGCTGATGCCCAATTCACCGTCCATGTAGACCGGCGCAACGGCGAGACGCAGCGTAAGATTTGTCCGAATGAATTCCGGCTGGTTCAGGTAATAGAACCCGTAGGCGTTCAACGGCGCCTGCCCGACGATGTGGTAATTATAGCCCAGCTGAAATAGCTGTCGCTTCTCGGGATCAATCTGCGAGAAAGCGGGAAGTGCCAAGGTCAGGAACAACCCGGCCAGCGCGATTCTGCGATTAAGAAGCCTTCCCAGCGCCACGCGCCTTTGGTACGCCGAAACCCCGGCCGGAGCAAGGACTGTTCAGTCGATCGGTCACCGTCGGAAATCAGGCTGGATCAATCTTTTGGGGTGAAGACTTTGGTAAGAAGATCCGGTTCCGTCGGATTGCGAACGAGCTTCAAATAGCGCGGTCCACCATCGTAATCGACGTGGATCGTCTTGAACTCGTCACCGTTCAAGGTGAGCAATTCAACCCCGTGTCGCGTCACGCTGTCGGCGATTCCGTCCTTCAAACGCTGCTCGCTGAACTTGCGATTATTGACACCGGCGATTTCCATGCCCGGGGCGAGTCCAGCCTTGTCGGCGGGCGAACCCGGCACCACATCCATGACGGAGCCGTTGCTGCGTACGCCGATGCCCAGCGAGTTCCAGGCACGGACGTAGTGATTTTCATCTTCAAGCAGCTTCTCGAAGCCGCCGATTTCCCGATCGTATTCCAGCCGGTACCCGAGCTTCTCAACGAAACCGAGCGGCAAAACTTCCTGCGTCTCTTTGATGTGACTTTCAAAAAATTTCCTCCAATCGTATGGCATCAGATTGTTGAGCACCGAATAGATTTCCTGTTCGTCAAACGGCTTTACGCGCCCGTCGCCGTCGGTGTGACGGAAGAACGTCGCGCAGAAATCATCCAATGTCGTGTGACCGTCCGTGCCGCGTCGCAGCATCGCATCGACCTCCATCCAGACCAGCATGCCGTCGTTGTAGTAATCCTGATTGCGGCGCCAATATGACCAACTCTTGCTGCGACCGCGAAGCTGCCACGAATCGCGCGCGGTATCTTCAAGCGGCCGCCACTCCCGGCCCTTTTGCAATTGCTGCCCGTTGATCACCGCCGTCACATCATCGACCGTCTCCGCCGGGGTGATGAAACCGCTGCGTGCGTAAAGAATGTGGCCAAGATATTGAGTCAGCCCCTCGTAAACCCAGAGCAATTTGGTGCGTTTCGGGTCGTGAAAATTTGGCGTCGCCATACCGGCCGGTTGACGGAATTTGCCGCACCACGCGTGAACCACCTCGTGCGTGAGCACATCAAGATTTAACCGGCGTTTGTTCGGCTTGGTTAGACCTCCCTCGCTCATTCCGTTCATGCTCGATGCGGAATGCTCCAGGCCCATGCCGGGGAACTCATCGCTCGCCGTGATCAGGAAATGGTATTCGTCAAACGGTGCCGACTTGAACAAGCGCGCGAGTTGTTCGGTAAGATTTCGAAACTGCTTGTCCACTGCATCGGGAATCTGCACTGCGGCAGAAGATTCCGAGTTCAGGTGAAAATAGAATTTCGGAAAGCCCGCCGGTGAATATTCCAAAGTCCGCAAATACGCACCGCAGATCAAAGGACTATCGACCAGCACCTCGAGCGTGACCGGTTTAAACGTAATCGTATTGCCCGATTGCTCCTCGATCTTGAGCGCCGTCCCAATCTTCCAACCATCTGGCACACGCAACTTCAAATGATACAGAATCGCGTCGCTGGCCACGCCATCCGGATACAGCACGCAAGTGTTCCAGTTGATGCTGCCAATGAAGGCGTTGCCGTAACTGTCGATACCGCCCGAATTACCGTTCGGCTGGTTGCAGATGTAATCGAACTCAACGACGAGCGGTTTGCCGGCTGAAGAGGAATCGCAATGAAACTCGTAAAGCTCGACATCGTCGCGCAGCCAGGAAACGGATTTCCCGTCGGCGTCTTTGAAACGCAGGCCAGCCATGTTTTCGATCGGACCGCGCGGCGCATGAATGCCGGGAATCCATTTCGGATACCAGAAATTGGTGCGCGCGATGTCGCCCGGAAACGTCATCCGCGTATGCAACAATTTGCGCGGTAACTCAGTGGCATCGACTTCCAATTCAACTACCGCAGCGGCGCGCGCCAAACTGCCAGCCAGCATCAGGAACAACGCGGGCAAAAAGACTTTCGAAAAGAATCGGGCTCTCATGATCCGCGCAGCATGGGAATGTGGGAGCAAAACCGCGAGTCTGAAGTTTGCACTCGTTGGGGTAGGCTTTCCGCCTTCTAGGAGTTTACTCAAAATCGAACATCTTGAGTGTACTTAAGATGCGGAAGTGAAGCTGGAAGATACACATGCTCAAACAGAGATGTTTGACATGCGCAAAATTCGATCTAGCCCAGTCCGATTCCGAATATGCAGTCAACCCATCTGTCGCCATCGTGTCCATCCAAATACAAGCAGGGCACTGCCTCCCAAAACGATCAACTGAATTGCATCCGGCTCTGGCACCGCCGTCAATTCAACGGCATCAAGCATGACCAACCTAGGCGCCAAGTATCCAGCCACCATCGGGTCCTGAAATGTCAGCCGAGTAGTGGATTCGGAAGCAACGAGACGGACGGTTCCGTAGACCCATCCCAGATGTAAAATGTCGCGATCTGTCGGATCCCAGTGAAACTTACCAACCATGTTCTCTCCCCAAAATACATTCATGGAAGCGATTTCAGGAATAATAGGATTGCCAGCCATAGCAAAACTTAAGTCGTAGGATTGGCCCGGCACAGTCGGCACATCTTGATAAAGAGTGCTGGGGCCGGCCAAGACAGCGCAGACATAGCCGTCTGCCATAGTCCCATCCGGATAACCATAAAGCACTTCGCCGAAGGGTTGCGGAACCCAATCTTGCATGTAGTCCAAGTAATCGCCGTTGAAGTTCTCAAAGCTTCCATTGCTGATCAGACTGCCTTGCCCTCGCACACAAATCGTTGTGGCCATTAAAATTGTAGCGCATACCAAAAAGGCAAAAAGTTTCGAACGTAACGGGTTGATGTTCATTTTATTTTGAAGTGGATTGTCGAGATGCATGAACACATAAGAGGTCTCTTCTCATTTCCTCGGGGGGCGGCCAAAGTGGCGCTTCCTCTCTTCTCTTGTCTCCGCCCCACTAATTCTACATCATATATCACATTCGACCTTCCACCTCAAATGCTTTCTTTTTCAGGAGCGCATTTCTTTGCTCAAGTGCGGACGCCTTCCTATGTGGTCACTGTGTTTCCCCTCACCTCTTCGCCTGCAACGCAGCGCCCGCAGTAAGCTGCAATTTACCCCAATAAGCGAATTCAAATGACCAGTCGTTTTCACCGCCGGCCATGTTTTCCACGCGCAACGCGATTCGTTCACCGGCGAATTTTGAGAGGTCAGCGGTTACGGTATGCCAGACGCCGTCCTTCCGGCTGATAACTTCGCGCTTGAGCATTTCGCCGTTGGCAAAGACACGCAGTTCCCAGTCACCACGCTCGTGCGCGGCAGCTTCGATCGTCAACTTCGCACCGCCGACGGGCACCTCGTAAACGCGTTCCAACGCCGATGGTTTGTCGTCGGAGAACGGATGCGTCTCCAACACGTTGCGATGACCGGCGTATTCGGGATATTTCTTCGGCGTGCCTTCAAAGTCCGGCGCGATCACCCGCCATTCCGGATTCCACAACGCCACCGATTCGCCGTCGTTGGTGCTTTGGTTTGAAGCCGTCGGCGAGATGGCGCCGATCAGGTCCGCGCGTTTCTGGGGCGTGAGCGGTCCTTCCTGTGGCGGCGCGAGGATGAACCAGATCAGATCGCGAAAATCCTTGTCGGGCATTTGTTCGAGGCCTTCCGGCATCAACGACATGTCGCTGACCGTCCGGCTCTGGATTTCGTTTTTGCCGATCACGAATTCCGTCGGGCCGATGTTGATCAACTTGATGCGCGAATCGGTTTCCTCGACGAGGCGACCGCTGAGCGTGCGACCGTCCTTGGTCTCGACCACCACATTTTCGTAGCCTTTGCCGATGATTTGATTCGGATCAATCACGTTCGCCAGCAGGGCATCGAGCGAGGAGCGACCGACGCCCGTCAGGTCGGGTCCGATGTCCGCGCCTTCGCCGTGCAATTTGTGGCAGACGAAGCACGTGGTCTTCGCGACTTCATGTCCGTGCTCGATATCCGGCGTACCCTGGAGAACCATCTCGCGTTTCGCGGCGATCAACTTGAGCTTGTCCTTGTCTGCATCGCGCACGCGGCCGAACACCTTTTCCGCGCGCTTGGCGAGCATGCCGTAGTCATCCTTGGATTTGACCATCGCGCGAATCGCGGTCGCCGGAATGTCGCTGGTGGAAATGCGCTTTTGTTCGAGCGCCGACAGCAACGAAGAATTCCAACCGCCGCGCGTGACGAGAACGCCGGCAGCTTCGCGGCGTTCGGCGGGTTTAAGATTGTTCCAGTGATCAATCAAATAATTGGCAGATTCGTTGCCGCCGATCTCGCCGAGCGCATGAATCGCCGCGACGACCAGGCGCGAATCGGGTTGCTGGTCGAGCACCTTGAACATCGTGTCGCGGGCGGCGTTGCTCTTTTGCGATCGCACCGAGGCAATTGCCGTAAGACGCGAGCCAACAGCAGCCGATTGATCAACGGCTGTATCGAAGCTCGCTTGCAAAGCCGAGGCGTCGCCCCAGAGCGAACCGAGTTGTTGGGCGCGTTCGCGCAAGGCGGCGTTTTCGCTCTTCACCAGCTTGGCGAGAACCGGACCGGAGTCCGACTGCGGTAGAAGCACGCGGCCCTTTTCGCCTTCCAGCAAACCATCGAGCGCGGCACTTGCGAGCGCGGGATGTTCATCCGCCGCACGATCGAGGAATTGCATCGCGAGATCGACATTCGCGCGATCACCGAGATCGCAAATCCGACGCATCGTCTTGGCGGCAAGTTGACCGCTGAGCGGCATGTACTGCGCGCCGTCGCCGGCAAACCAACCCAAAGTCGGCCCGATGTTTTTCACGACCGCCGGTTCAGCAGCCATCCAGATCATAAAGTCCAAAGTGCGATCGGGCTGCTGGTAGGAATGCTCGATCAAGTTCGCAAGATAGGGACCCGGATTGACGTCGACATTGGTCGGCGGCGTGTTGACCGTGAGGGAGCCGGACATGTATTGGCGCAGGGCAGTGGCGGCGGCGAGCCGGACTTCCGCGTCAGAATCTTCGGTCAACTTTGACATTCTTTGTGCGACCTGATCACTCATGGTTTGTCGCTCGCCCGTCAGACGCGCGGCCCAAGTGCGGATCGCCGCTTCCTTGTCGTTCGCCGCTTGATCGAGCATGTCCTCGGTGAGCGCACCGGTGCCGTGTAAGGTCCACAATGCGGCGAGTCGGGCATTCACGTTCGGACCGCTCGTGAACATTTGAACCAGCTTAACCGGCGCACCACTGTTTTGACCGCGCAGGCGTTCGCTCAACAAACGTTGGGCCTGCCGGCGTTGCCAGATGTTGTCGTCCGCGAGCAGTTCGACGAGTTGATTGTTGTCCAGCTTGCCGAGATTCATGTCGACGGACGGACGGCTGGGAACGGGTTTGCCCTTGTCGGCGCCGGTGTAAACGACGCGATAGATCCGACCGTAAACGCGATCAACTCCCTCGGGATCGGCGCGCGCGTTCTGATAGCACGGATACTTGTCGTACCAATCGCTGATCCAAACCGCGCCATCGGGACCGGTCTTGATCGACGTCGGCATAAACCAGCCGTCGTTCCCACGCACAAAATCCTTCCACTTCGACGCCTTGAACGACGAGCCCACATCGCTCAGTTGGTCGGCGTGGATCGCGTTGTCGTGGATGTTTCCCATGAGCGCCTTGCCGTGATATTCGGCCGGATACTGATTTCCCTGGTAAATGTTCACGCCGCAATACGCCGCCATCTTGTGCGCGTGATCGACGATCGAAGGCAGCAGTTCATAAGCATAAGGAAAAGCGGGCTGACCGGCCTGCCGCGAATACAAACCGCCCGGCGCGAGGTGAAAAAAGTGATCAATCACGCACGCGCTCACAAAGGCGTTACCGCGTTCATCGAAATCCACGCCCCACGGATTGCTCGTGCCATCGGCGAAGACTTCAAAGCGCTTTGATTGCGGATCAAACCGGCCAACAGCGGCGTTCATCGAAACACCCGAGCCCTCCGGCGCACCCGGCTCGTGAACCTTGGAAAACGTGAAGACGCCGTGGGTCATATAGAGATAACCGTCCGGCCCCCACGCGAAACCGTTGAGCAATTCGTGACGGTCTTCCATCCCGAAACCAGTCAGCAAAACCTGGCGCACATCCGCCTTGTCATCGCCATCGGTGTCCTTGAGGAACAACAAGTCCGGCGCCTGACCGACGTAAACGCCGCCGTTGCCGAAGACCATGCCGGTGGCCAGGCTCATTCCATCCGCGAAAACGGTAACCTTGTCCGCCACGCCGTCCGCGTCCGTGTCTTCGAGAATCTTGATGCGATCGCGCCCCTTCTCGCCGTCTTTCGCGCCCAGTGGATATTCGTAAGCTTCGAGTACCCAGAGCCGGCCGCGCTCGTCCCACGTCATCGTGATCGGATTGACGACCATCGGTTCCGCGGCGAAAAGGCGGATCTCGAACCCGTCGAGTAGCGTGAACTTCTTCAACGCGTCATCCGGTGACAACGCGGGCGTAGTCGCGGGCGCGTGTTGCCCGGTGGTCTGCGGACCGGGAGGGTGGTTTTTGTAGATTGGAAAGTCGTAGGCGCGATTGTGAAAATCTGGAGTCGCGGCCGGAGCAACTGAAAAGGCAGTCAGCAACGCGGCCGACAATACTGGACGAATGGCTTTCATGGCTTGATGGGCTGAGATTAGCGCGGGCCGCCCACATTAGGTCAAAACAAACTTCCGCGGCACGCCGGATAAGCTGCGTCAATCGGCGAGTTTCTCCCCGGTGATTACGCTTTTTCCGCGACGGCGTACCGCGCGGACTTCTTCCCGTCCATCAGCGGGAACCCGCTCAGCGCTCGTTCAGGACTTCGGCGGATATTTCCCAGCCACCGCCGCCATGAAATCCGTCAAATCGAGCACCAGACTTCGAATATCCTCGATCTGAATATCCTCGTCCTTCATGAACACGCCGCCCATGCGCGCGCCGGCGGAAGTGCCGCTTCGACGCGCTTCGAATTTGAAGACAACTTTTTCCCCATCGCTGGCCTTGCCTTCCACTCGCAAAACGGGCTGACCGCCACCATAAAGGCCGGCAAAATAACGCGCCGCGCCACCGCCCTTGCTGAACTCGGTAATCGTGTTTTCGAGCTTCAGGACTTTGGCATTTGGCGCAATATCTGTCTCCCGCGTCACGACGTTCGCGAAGATTTTTAGTTCGTTGAGTTTGCGCACCAACTCGGTCACCAGGTTTTCCATGGCGAGCTTGTGAACCATGGCGTCCTCAGGTTTGTCCGGGAACTTCGCGGTCGACAGCGTCGGCGCAATGTAGATCGTATCGTACCCGTTGAAATTGAATCCGTCGGCCACCCAGCATTTGCCGCGTTCCATGTGAGGATCGTCGTAGCGCACGCCGCCATCCGCGGGCGCGGACTTGCCAATGTCAATTGTTCGACCGTCGGTCGAGACGAAGCGGTTTGGAGATGCGGGAGCGCCGTTTTCCGTCGACGCACAACCGGTGATCATCAAAGCAGCTGCCAGAACAAAAGTGGTGGAAAGAACCGAAGGAAGTGATTGTGTGATTTTCATAGTGATGTCTCTGCGATCGGTTCGCCTTTTATGAACTTTTTGACGCCATGAAGCCACTCAAAAAAGCCAGACCATCAGCGCCCTTCACGCAGGTTTATCGGCCGGTCATGCGAAGCACGGATAATCACTTCAAGTAACAGCCCGCCGCCGGTAGGATGCAGGTCAAAACGTCACTCCAGCGCTCATGAAGAACATTCTCAAGGAAACGGCAAACCAGACCTTTTCGACCGCGTCCAATGTGGTCGAGTCAATCACGCGGGCGATCGGTTCGACACTCAGTCTTCCGGGTCTGACGGCTCGGAAATCCGCGGGCTCGACGAAGCCAACGCCCGGTTCCGCGCCCGGAATCGAATCGATGGCCGATTTGAATCAACCGCCCGCGCCCGGCACGATTCGCATCCGCTGCGTCGATTATTCACCGGACCGGATTGAGAAAACCGACGTCGCTGATCTCGACGCGTTTCTCAAGCAAACGCGCCCGGAGTGGATCAAAGTGCGCTGGCTCAACGTGGACGGCCTGCATCCGTGGGTAGTGAATCAATTGCGCGAACACTTCCATTTCCACACGCTTGCGGCGGAAGATGTATTGCGCGTACCGCAACGGCCGAAGCTCGAGGATTACGACGACAACTTGTTCATCGTCGTGCGAATGATGATGGTGAAGGACAACCGGCTGCATCACGAACAGGTCAGTTTGTTCTTCTACCAGGACACGATTCTCACGTTTCAGGAAACGGAGGGCGACGTCTGGGATCCGATCCGCCAGCGGCTGGAGAAACCGGCGTCACGGCTGCGTTTGCAGGACACTTCTTATCTGCTCTACGCGTTGCTGGACGCGGTGGTCGATCATTGTTTTCCCATCCTTGAAAAATACGGCGACGAACTGGATCGCTTGGAAGAGGAACTCATCGATCGCGCCAATCCGGCCATCCAGCGGCGCATCCACCAGATCAAACGCGAACTCTCGCTCCTGCGGCGGATCATCTGGCCGATGCGCGAAGTCATCAACACTTTGCAGCGCGAGGAAAACGAGGACATCACGCCGTTCGCCAAGGCTTACATGCGGGACGTTTACGACCACACCATTCAAGTGATGGACGTCGTCGAGACCTATCGCGAAATGGTCGGTGGCCTGAACGATCTTTACATGTCGGTGGTGAGCAACCGGATGAACGAGATCATGAAAGTGCTGACCATCATGGCCAGCTTCTTCATTCCGATCACATTTGTCGCCGGCGTCTACGGAATGAATTTCGAGTTCATCCCGGAACTGCACTGGAAATACAGCTACGCGGTCTTCTGGGCGGTCTGTCTTTCGATCATCGGCGGCCTGGCAATCTTCTTTTACCGGCGCGGTTGGATTGGTCGGGGATGAGAAGTTTGGAACACCTAACTCGAACGCCTATCTGGCAATCTTAAAAAAGTGATAACCAGCACCAATTTGGAACGGCACCTCGACCGTCGTTGAAGAAGCGTTTGCGGAATCCTGGGAAACAACCGACCAAACTTGCCAGTTGTCGATCGCAACCAGATCTGTGGACGTAAAAATAGTCAACTTTTCCGTAGTGGTCCCATTTCGCGTCACATTCAACAATATGAGGTTTTGATGAACACAATTGGATGCCAATACTCGCAAAGATGTATCGAGGTTGTTGCTGCCGAACGGGGCGAGATTCGGTGTTGCCTCTCCTTGAACACCAAGGCCGGATTCAAGCTGAAACACCTGAGAATCCACGAAAGAGGCTCCCATTTGTTTCGCTTGGGCAGAATTGGTGATTGTCCCGCCTTGATTATCCCACGACCGTAGTTGAATCCACGGACGGGCTTCGGGCAAAAAACCAGGCAACACTTTCGCGCCACCATTGAAATAACGATCAATAGCGAAATCGGTCTTTGTCCCCGGAACGAATTTCAAATCATCAGGACAGCCCCCGGCCCAAAGCTCAACACTCCAAGCATTCGCTTTGGCACCTGACACTGGCAAGTTAACCCCGGAACCAATGTTGGAAAAGTTTAGAGTCCCCTGTCCCAGGCAAACCGCCGAGGCGAAACACCAAATGACCGACGAACACCAGAGCTTCATTAGATGCCAATGTTACTTAGTTAGAAATGTTCCTTTAGAAGTTTGCTGATAGCACTCTTCAGATAAAAACGCAACGTTCCGATTCGAAAAGTAGTTCAACCCGGAGGCTGGTGGAATTTTTAGAACATCCGAAATTGGAATTGGGGAAGCCGAACGGTTGTTCTCGTCAGAATATAGCATATCTTGGAAAAGTTGTATTTGTCCGTAGTCCGACGAGCCAATCAAACCAGACTCGACGCATGAACATTCTTTGGTACCCTCGCGTCATGTCACTTGTGAAGCTCCGCCAGATCTCCCCGCTTTTCTTGTGCCTTTTGCTTGCCGACGTCACACACGCGGCGTCGGTTGACTTCGTCGCCGACATCCGGCCGATCCTTGCCGAGAACTGCTTCAAATGCCACGGCCCCGATGACGAGGCGCGCAAAGCCGATCTCCGGCTCGACAATTTCAAAGGCGCCACCAGCCCGGCCAAACACGACAAGATCGCGATCGTGCCAGCCAAGCCCGACGAAAGTGAACTGGTCCGCCGGATCACCTCAGACGATCCGGACGAGCACATGCCGCCGGCCAAGTCCGGCAAGAAGCTGACCGCCGAACAGATCGCCAAGCTGAAGGAATGGATCGCCAAGGGCGCGAAGTATGAAATGCACTGGGCGTTCAAGCCGGTGGTGAGGCCGGAAATTCCGCAGGTGCGTTATCCGGGCTGGATTCACAATCCAATCGATTCCTTCATCGCGGCGCGGCTGGACCAGGAACAGCTCAAGCCCTCACCCGAAGCGCAAAAGATCACGCTCCTGCGCCGAGCCTATCTCGATCTCACCGGACTGCCACCCACGATCGCCGATGTGGACGCCTACCTCGCGGACCATTCGGTCGATGCCTATAAAAAGGTCGTCGAAAAGCTGCTCTCCTCGCCACATTTTGGCGAACGCTGGGGCCGGCTCTGGCTGGATGGCGCACGTTACGCGGACTCCGATGGCTTTGAAAAAGACAAGCCGCGCGACGTCTGGTTCTATCGTGATTACGTGATCAATTCATTCAACGCGGACAAGCCGTATAATCAGTTTGTCATCGAACAGATCGCGGGTGACTTGCTCCCAAATCCCACGCAGGAACAAATTGTCGCCACCGGTTTTCTCCGCAACTCAATGGTCAATGAGGAAGGCGGCGTGCATCCCGAGCAATTCCGGATGGAGGCGATGTTCGACCGCATGGACGCGATTGGCAAAAGCATCCTCGGTCTGACGATCCAGTGCGCGCAGTGTCACAACCACAAATTCGATCCGATCAAGCAGGAGGATTACTACCGGATGTTCGCGTTCATCAACGACAGCGCCGAGGGCAGCCGGCCGGTTTACACGCCGGATCAATTGCGCATCCGGGAGGGCATCTTCGCCAAAACTGCAACCATTGAAAGCGAACTCAAACATCGCACGCCGGACTGGGAACAAAAGCTCGCCGCGTGGGAAGATTCGGTGAAGCAGTCGGAGCCCAACTGGACGCCGATCAAGGTCGACAACTCGGGTGAGAATTCGCAGCGCTACTACGAACGTCCCGACGGTTCGCTCGTCGCGGCCGGTTATGCGCCGACGCGCTGGACGGCGACGTTCACGAACACCTTTGCCGCGACGAACATTCAGGCGTTCCGGCTCGAACTGATGACCGATCCGAATCTGCCGTCGGGTGGTCCCGGTCGTTCGCTCGAAGGTTTGTTTGCATTGACCGAATTCAAGGTGCAGGCCGAGGACGCCCAGGATCCAAAGAACAAGCGTTGGGCGAAATTCGTGAAAGCGGAGGCCGACTACAGCAATCCGGAAACGCCCACTCCCGATGTACTCCAGGCGGGGTTCAAGGAGAAGCGCGTCACCGGTCCCGTCGCCTGGGCGATCGACGGCAAGGGCGAAACCGCCTGGGGCGCGGATGGCGGTCCCGGCCTGCGCAATCAGGATCACACGGCCATTTTCGTCGCAGACACGAACATTGCGTTTCCGAACGGTACCAAGCTGACGGTTTATCTGGAGCAAAGCCACGGCGGTCCGAACAGCGATCAAAACCAGAACCTCAACCTCGGACGCTTTCGCATTTCGATGGCCGGTGCGATTTCCGAAACCGCCATTCCCCTGCCCCGCCGCATTCAGGAGATTCTCGACACGCCGCGTGATCAACGCAGCAAGGCCCAGCGCGCCGACCTGTTCAGCTTCTGGCGCGAGCGCGTGCCCGAGTGGAAGGATGCCAACGAAAAGATTGCCGCCGTTTGGAAAACGCATCCGGAAGGAACGACCCAACTCGTCCTTGCCCACATGAGCGAAGCACCGCGAGAGACGCACCTGTTGAAACGTGGTGACATGATGAAGCCCGGCGCCGAAGTGGAACCGGGCGTGCCGGTGTTCCTCAATCCGTTGCCGCCGGATGAAAAACCGAATCGCCTCACGTTCGCCAAATGGATGGTGGACCGCCAATCGCCAACGACGGCGCGCTCGATCGTGAACCGCATCTGGCAGGCGTATTTTGGCATCGGCATCGTCGAGACCAGTGAAGACCTGGGCACACAATCGCCGCCGCCTTCGCATCCGCACTTGATCGATTGGCTGGCGGCCGAATTGATGGAACCGACCGTCGATGACGGTTCCGGCGAGCACGCACAGCCCTGGTCATTGAAACACATTCACCGCTTGATCGTGACGTCGGCGACCTATCAGCAATCGTCGCACGTGACGGACGAACTTTACGCGAAGGATCCGGCGAATCGATTGCTCGCGCGCGGACCCCGTTTTCGGGTGGACGCCGAGATCGTTCGCGACATCGCACTGTCGACAAGTGGTCTGCTCGACAACGAGGTCGGTGGTCCAAGCGTGTTTCCGCCGGCGCCGCGTTTCTTGTTCGATCCACCGGCGAGTTACGGTCCGAAGTACTGGGCGGTTGAGCAAGGGCCGGAACGCTATCGACGGGCGCTCTACACGTTCCGCTATCGGTCGGTTCCTTACCCGGCGTTGCAGGTGTTTGACGCGCCCAACGGCGACTACTCCTGCGTGCGTCGCGCACGTTCGAACACGCCGCTCCAGGCGCTCACGAGTTTGAATGAACCGGTCTTTATGGAATGTGCGCAAGCGCTGGCGAAGAACGTGATTGCTGATCGGAAGAGTGACGCCGATCGGATTGATTATGCCTTTCGGCGCGTGCTTTCCCGCGAGCCCTCCCAGGCCGAAGAACACGAGATGTTGAGTTTGCTGAAGGATCAACGCGAACACATTTCGGAAGGTTGGGTGGACACCAAGACGCTAGCCGGCAAGGCAGTGAATGATCTGCCACCGGGCACGAGTCCGACACAGCTCGCCGCCTGGACAACGGTTTCGCGGGTGCTGCTGAACCTCGACGAGACGATCACGAAGGAGTAGCGGCAGCAATTTCCGTGACGCTAAATTTGACCTATAGCCGAGTTCTGTGCAAACGGCAGATCCGAGGGAATTCAAATTCACCCATCGTCATCGTATGACCACGACAATTCGGATCTGCCACGTTTCTCCGCAACTAAACAGCCTGGAATCTCAGAAGACATGGCAAACCACTTCGTAAGCCATGAAGCGAATAGCATGGATTCTGTCGGTCTCTGCGGTCGGTGCATTACTGGTAGCAGACTTGCGAGGGTGTAATCGAGAAACCGATGCACAACCTGAAGTTGTCGGGACAGTAAGGTTCAAAAGGCAGGTGCATCGTGCCATCGCTCTATTGCGGCAGCGGGATGAGGCAGCATATCAAATAGTTACCAACAATATCGGTCGAATCGAAGAAGGCGACCGAAGCGGCATGCGAGCGTATGCAACTCCGCCTGTTTACGTGATGAGCGATGTCACCGCCTTTTACTCTCTTACATGGTGCGCCGCGACAATTTTCCACGACTCGATTCACTCCAAACTCTATCACAACTATCAAAAGGCGCATCCAGGCCCTGTGCCAGATTCGGTTTGGGTTGGGCGAGCCGCTGAGCGGCAATGCATGGAACAACAAATTGAGGCGATGCAATTGCTTCAAGCAAGCGATTGGGAAATCTCGCACGCGAAGGCACAGGGAGATGGGCACTACGTGATAAATGCAGAAAGTTGGCAAGAATACAGCAATCGCAATTGGTAAGGCATTGTCGGGTAATCGGGTGGATTTGTCGCCGGACGTCCACACCACCAAGTCAGCAGATCTGGACCGATCGTTTACTGTCAAACCAACAGTGGTTACGCCGCCACTTGTTGAAACCGCGCCGGTGGTGTAGCTTCCGACCGTGATCAACAGTTACGTCGTATCCCGGGCGTGGTGCAGGCTTTTCACGGCCATGGTTTGCACCATTTTGGCCATCACCGTTTCCGCCCAAACCAAGATCATCCGGCTGCGCAACGGCGCCATCACCAACCAGCCTCCTTCCGCCCAGGCGCGTACCCAGTCGGTCATCCCCGTTTATCAATCCGGACTTTATCTGGTGCAATTTACCGGTCCGGTGAAGTCGGCATGGCGCGCGGACCTTGCCAAGATGGGCGTGCAATTGATGCGCTACGTTCCCGACGACACCTACATTGCGCATTTGCAAAACACCCCCGTGAACGTCCTGCAAACGAAGTCGTACGTTTATTACGTCGGTGAGTACAAGGCGGAGTACAAATTGCATTCGACGGTCACCGCCCAGTTGCAGACCAAGCAGGGCGCCAAGTTTGTGCAAGTGCGAATGATGCTGTCACCCCTGGCCAGCCTGCAGGAACGGGGTCAGCTTCTCAAACGGCTATCCGCGTTTCGTGGATTGTCCCGCAGTCGTTTCGGCGACGTGCTCGAGGGCGTGCTACCGGTGACGCAGCTTTCGGCGGCACTGGATTCGCCCGCGGTGCTCTGGGTCGAGGGGCCGGCTCACATGAAGATTGATGACGAAATTGCTTCCAAGATCATCGGCGGCGGTTTCGTGGGCACGATCGGCGTACCTCATCTGACTGACGTCCAACGGCTCGGTTACACGGGGCGTGGCGTGACGGTGGCCGTCGCTGATAGCGGTTTGAACAACGGCGACGCGGTCACCATGCATCCGGATCTTTACGGACGCGTGTCGGCATTTTTCTTTTACGGTAACCTGCTAGACGCCTCCGACGAGCATGGTCACGGCACGCACGTCGCCGGCATCATCGCGGGCAATGGCGCGACCGGTGAAGTGGATGATCGCGGCGCACTTTACGGGCTCGGCGTGGCGCCGGAAGCCAACCTGATTGCCCAACGAATGTTCGACGGAGACGGCAATTACGAACCCCCCTCTTCGTTTGAGGAACTGACCCATGACGCCGTTCGCGCCGGCGCGGAGATTGGGTCAAACAGCTGGGGCGATGAATCGCGCGGACGGTATGACATCAGTGCCGCCGAATTCGACGGACTGGTGCGCGACGCCGACTATGAAACGCCGGGTGACCAGCAATACATTCTCGAGTTTTCCGCCGGCAATTCGGGACCGGTTTCGGGATCGATCAACTCTCCGGCCGTCGGCAAAAATGTGATTGCCACCGGCGCTTCAGAAAACGATCGACCCGACTTTTTCATCTATGCGGACGGCATCGAAGCCATGGCGGATTTCTCGAGTCGCGGCCCGTGTGAAGACGGCCGGATCAAGCCGGACCTGGTCGCACCGGGCACCTGGATTTCGTCGCTTCAATCCGCTTCCGCAAGCGATGTAAACGCCTGGGCGGGCATTTCCGATTATTATCAATATGAAGGCGGAACCAGCCAGGCCGGCCCGCATGTCTCCGGCGCGGCGGCAGCCTTCGTGCAATACTATCGGGAGATGAACGACGACGCGACGCCATCGCCCGCGCTGGTCAAGGCGGCGCTGATCAATTCCGCGTGGGACATGGATGATTCGTATGGCACCACGGCGACGCCGAATATGGACGAAGGTTGGGGCCGCGTGGATCTGGTGAACTTGATTGATGGCTTTGGCCGGCGCGAATTCATCGATCAGACGCAGCTCCTGACCACGGGAGATACCTACGAAAAGCAGATCGTTGTGTCTGACAGTTCGGAGCCGTTGGTCATCACGCTGGCCTACACGGATGTCCCGGGATTGCCGGCAACCATTCCCGCACTCGTCAATGATCTCGATCTTGAGGTCACCGGTCCCGACGGCCGGACCTATCACGGTAACCGGTTTGATAACTTCGGCCTGTCAGTACCCGGTCCGGCGGATGGCGATCGCATTAACAATGTTGAGGGCATCTACATCGACTTTCCGACGCCCGGCGCGTGGTCGGTGCGGGTCATCGGACATAATGTCGCCGAAGACGCCCGTATCGACACACCGGCCATCGACCAGGATTTCGCGTTGGTGATCTCCGCTTATCTGCCGCCGCCCAATGCATCCGTAATCCTCATGGATCGCAATGCCTACAACGCACCGAGTGAAATCAATCTCAAGGTCTTCGATTTCGATCTCATGCAGGCGCCGTCCGTGACGGTGAATTTGAACTCCTCGACCGAACCGAATGGTTTCGCAGTGACGTTGGCCAACGCGGGAACGATTGGCATCTTCACCGGTGCCGTCGCCACCGCCACCGCTCCCGCAGTCAACGGCGATGGAATCCTGCAAATCGCCGACGGTGACTTGATTCGCGCCACCTATTTTGACGAGTCGCGCGGCGTGACGGAAAGCGCGTCGGCTTACGGCGATTTCCAACCACCGCACGTCGCCTCGGTCACCACCACGAACGGTTTCGGCCGTACGTTTGTCGTGGTGAATGCCGACGAGAGCGCCAGCGTGAAGGTTTCTTACGGCACCAACCAACCGCCGACGCAAATGGCGGTGGGCGATGGTTACAACACACTCCAACAGATTGAATTGAAGAACCTGGTCGCCGGCCAGCTTTACTTCATCGCGGTGGAACTGACCGACGAAGCCGGCAACGTCACCTACTACGACGCGAACGGAAGCTACATAAAATTCATCGCCCAGCCGCCGTCGACGGTATTGCTCGTCGATGGTTACACGGACGATCCGCCCGACGCGGAAACGACGCCGATCCCGTTGAGCGTTTACACGCAGCCGTTGCAGGAAACCGGCGTCTCGTTTGACGTTTGGGACAAGGCGACCCTGGGGTCACCCACGTTGGCGGCGTTGAGCCCGTATCGGGTCGTCATCTGGCGGATCAACGACAGCCTCTGGACTTCCGGCGACACGTTGAATCCAAACGAGCAAACCACGATCGCCAATTACCTGAACAACGGCGGCGGTTTCTTCATGAGTTCGATGGAAGTGCTCAGCCGCATCGGCGAGACGCCGTTCCGCACGAATGTTCTGCAGGTGCAGGAATTCATTCCGAACGCCGATCCGTTTGGCGAACCATGCACGGATTGCGATGAAGATTTTCGCGTGCCGGCCATCATCGGGGAAGACAACGATCCCATTTCGAGCGGTGTGGTGGCTTCGTTGGATTACAGCGCCTATCCCATCCTGGATCTCGGGATTCTGACGCTCGGACCGGATTTCTCCGACACGTTCACGCCGTCGACAAATTCCACGACGATCTTCTACGAACCGAATGACAAGACCTGCGCTATCCGCTATCCACGCACCGGGCTCGATAGTCCCGGCCGGGTGGTCTTCATGTCGTTCCCGGTGGACACGATTCCGAAGGACGGAACCCTCAGTGGCCGCACAGCGATTCTCGATAATTCGCTGCGCTTTCTGGCGCCCGGCCTGAATGGTCTGGGCTCGGTCACACTCGACAATTTTGAATACACGATTCCCGACAACGTGGTCGTGGAAGTCGCCGATTCCGATCTCGAAGGGCAATCCACCACGACGGCGACCTTTTACAGTTCGGTGTCTCCTGGCGGCGTGACGGTCACATTGTATCCGACGATCACGCCGGGGTTGTTCCGCGGGACGATTTCATTGATTGGACAAAACGATCCCGCGGAGCCGGGCAAAATAAGGGTCGGTCCCGACGACATCATTACGGCCCGATATTACGATGAATCCACCGGCGGGTACCGCTCAACCTACGCGACGATCGATACCGTTCCTCCGGATGTGTACAACATCGTGGCAACGCCCCAATACACCGAGGCGGAAGTGGCCTGGGACGTCTCGGAATACACCGACGCGCTGGTGGAATTCAGCGATTCACCATTCTTCACGGGACAAACGCATCGCACTTCGGCGAACCCACGATTCACGGTCGCTCACTCGCTGATGCTGACGGCGCTCAAGCCCGACACCCTTTACTACTATCGAGTGACCAGCCGCGACATCGCCGGAAACGCGACCACTGTTTCCACCGGTGCCAACGGCCAACCACTGACATTCACCACGCTCAAGCCACTCTCGGTGCCATGGGTGGATGACCTGGAAAACACGGACCCAAACATTTGGGAAATCTACAGCGGTGACGGCGTCGATGGCGAATGGCGATTGGGAATCATCAATCCGCCATCATCCGGTTCCGCCCACTCGGGAAGCGTCGTCTGGGCAACCAATCTGGGCAACGATTCGCAGAGCTACGTGGAGAGCTTTTTGATCAGTCCGCCGGTCGCACTTACCGGGGGCAATCGCGCCACGTTGAAGTTCTGGCAGGATTACGATTTTACGGATTTCACCGACAATACGATCATCGAGTTCGGTCAACTGATGCTGCTGACGAATTCGTACAGCCAACCGATCGTTCTCGGCGAATTCGATTACGCGTCCGGCGGTTGGGAAGAACAGGAATTCGACCTGTCGCCGTACCTCGGACAGGTCGTTTACGTCGTCTGGTATTACGCCTATTTCAGCATCGAAAACCAACGCCGGCGCGGCTGGCGGCTGGACGACATTTCACTGACAGTCGACCAGATCAACCCGGGCGCATTGTTCATCACGAACAACCTCGCCCAGGCCACGTTCAACATTGCCGGACCGATCAATCGATCTCGCCAGCCGTGGCACTTCGAAGACACCAACGCACCGCCGGGTGACTACGAAATCACATTCGTTGGTGTTCCGTATTATCAAACACCCGATCCCGTTTACGAAACGCTCGAACCGGGCGGTGTATTGAGCATCAACGGCAATTACACGATCACGGACACCAACAACAACGGCATTCCCGACAATTGGGAACAGCAGTACTTCGGCACGGTCGCGCCGGATCATCCAGGTAACCTGGACAGCGACGGTGACGGCGTACCGGACTGGCAGGAATTTATCGCCGGCACGATCCCCACCAACGCGGCGTCGGCCTTGAAACTGAGCATGCCTTTGTCGCTGTCCAACAACGTCGTCGAGATCAAATGGCCCGCCACGCTCGGGCGCGCCTACCGGCTCGAATCCAGCGACGAGACGCTGCATTGGTCACCGGTCGTCGACTGGTATCGCTCGTTGAGCAATTCCGGCAGTTTCAAAATGGTTGCCCCGTCGAACGGTGCCGCTCTGTTCCGTCTGAAAGTGGAACCTTGAACAAGCAAACCTCACGAGTATGAAACAATCTGCTCCGTGGTTCTTCGTTTGGCTATGCGTCTCCTGTCTGGCGACCGGCTGTGTCA
Organism: bacterium; assembly: GCA_016124235.1. Classification (GTDB taxonomy): domain Bacteria; phylum Verrucomicrobiota; class Verrucomicrobiia; order Limisphaerales; family RI-55; genus RI-55. The sequence continues at coordinate 23,902 of WGOC01000013.1, forward strand.
GCGTCACGTCGCGGCATCTTGTGGGTGATGAACCCATGAAGCTGGATCCGAAGCAGTGGAATGGAATCTGGACGGATGACGACGACACGGTTTTCCACCTCCGCGTCAAGGATGCCGCCAAAGGTGTGCTCGAAGTCGGCAATGTCAATCTGACTGACGACGAGATGACGTTCGAGAAAAAGGATGTCTACATCCGCAAGAGCGGTGATTGGCTGTGGGCCAATTTTCAGGATGATCACGCCACGAATTATACATTTGTGCGCGTGTCGCCACCGGACCGCCACTTGATCGTCTGGCTTCCGGCGCCCGATGCGTTCGTGAAGAAAATCCACGAAGGCAAATTAAAAGGCGAGCTGCCCAAGGACGAACACGGCAAGGAAACCGGCAGCGCGATCATCGACGGGCTGAACGCCGACCAAATCAAGTTGATCGAATCGAGCGAGTGGCCCAACGCCATCGACCTGAGTCAGCCCGGTGTGTTGCGCCGCATCGGAAGGCAACCAAAAGAATAACTGGCCGATCATAGATTTCGCTGTGTTGCTTGCGTTCCACAAACCATACGGCGTTCTCTCGCAATTCACGCCAGACGGATCACCCAACCGCACTTTAACGGACTTCGGCTTTCCAAAGGGCGTCTACCCAATCGGACGACTCGATGCGGACAGTGAAGGTTTATTGTTGCTCAGCGACGAACCGGACTTGAACGATCGGTTACTCAATCCGCGCCACGCCCATCGCCGAACGTATTGGGTCCAGGTAGAACGAATTCCCAATCGCGAAAGTCTGCAGAAAATGGAGCGCGGGCTGGTGATTCAAGGCGACAAGACGTTGCCCTGCCAGGCGCGCCTGCTCGATCCACAACCGGAAATCCCGCCGCGCGACCCGCCCATCCGGGTTCGCAAAAACGTGCCCGATTGCTGGCTCGAACTCGAACTCATCGAGGGACGCAACCGACAGGTCCGCCGAATGACGGCTGCGATTGGCCATCCTACTTTGCGGCTCATCCGCGTGCGAATCGGGACCCTTGCCATCGAACACTTGACATCCGGACATTGGAGAGCGCTTGAATCGGACGAACGCGAGTTGATCTTCGCCTAACGAAGTCAGGCAAAGACCCTTTGCGATTCACTCAAATGAATCGTTCCTTTTTCACCACTACATTGGGGTTCTTGATTTTAGCCATTGGTCCATTGCAGGCACTTGCCAAGCCTGTGACAGCCATTAACCTGGAGGATTTTCACTTCGGCTGGAAACCACCAGTAACGTTTACGGTGGTCGATACCGCCGTGATAGCGAAATCAACTGGTGAAACTACATCAACAAACACCGTGGTGATGAAGTTTTTGATGAAGTTTCGAGCGCATGAATCTGGCACTTCAGTTCTGAATTGGGCAAGAGCCGACCTGATGAGAGTTAACGAGCTGACACCGGGAAAACCGGGCTTCTCAGAAGTTGCGGATTCGCTAGCGAAGCTTTGGGCAGCAACTCCGGGCGTTTTGATCAATCACGAAGGCCAACCCACCGGATTGGTGGGCCTGGACGCCATGCCCGCCGCGATGGGAAAGTTTTTCGAGACATTCAACCTAGGAAGCGCTGAACCCACTCAGAAATCTTATTCGAACACATTTAAGACAGCAAACGGACAACAGGCATTGCTCGGGGCAGTATCGAAATCATGGGTTTTCTGGACCATCGCGTGGAAATGGGATCCTGATCAAGCGGCTCTGAGGAAGCTTGTTGACGAACGAAATACAGATATTGTCAGGATCAGTACCGAAGCTCCAATAGCGAATGGAACCGACCCCGTTCCGGTCAATTTAGAGTACGCATTTTTGGGGCTCGAAACTAATGGTTTGGTTCATCTCTCGTACCGGGAGGAATTTCCGCCATCGAGGCTTGTCGGCGGAAGCATGGTGTCGTTCATCAATTCGATTGCGTCCGAAGATGCAAAATTGGACCCAGGTGTGGCCGAATCATCTGAAGTGGGAAAACACACGGAGCTTGAGGCCATATTGGATCCTGCTTTGCTCCAACCATCGTGGGTTCGAACCGTCGAGACCATTACCGCAAAAGAAGCAAATGGAGTTTTGCACTCCAAGCGCGAAGTTCACGACTACAGGTTCAATTTTTCTCCGCCGCCAGATGAAATACGCCCCGGAGCCGCCTGGTCACGACAAATGCATGCCGAACTGGAAAACGATCGGGCGAAACAGCATAAACCGATTTGGGCCGTACTTGGCGTATCGACGTTCTTCGGAGTTGCCATTGGCATTGCCATGTTTGCAATTTGGCTCATTCGCTCAACTGGAAATCGGCGTGATCGCCAAACTGGCAAGAATCTGAGTTAGAAATGTCCCGAAAAGATTGCCCATTGGCAACGGACGGTCGCTTCTCTACCCTCCCGGCCTTTGCTTATGGCGTTGCGCATTTTTAACACGCTTTCCCGGTCCGTTCAGGACTTCAAGCCACTCGACCCCGCCGGTCGGGCCGTCGGCATGTACTGCTGCGGACCGACGGTTCACGACTTTGCGCACATCGGAAATTTCCGCACGTTTGTCTTTGCGGACGTGGTGCGGCGTTACCTCGAATTCAAGGGCTACGCGATCACGCACGTGATGAACATCACCGACGTCGAGGACAAGATCATTCGCCGCGTGCGCGAAGGCGGGCTCAAGCTCGCTGATTTCACGCGCGAACGCGAAAAGGCGTTCTTCGATGATCTCGATGCGCTCGGTTGCAAACGGCCGCATCAGATCCCGCGCGCCACTGAATTTATCCCCGAAATGATCGCGCTCATCGGCAAACTGATGGAGCGCGGCATCGCCTATCAAGCGCCGGACAAGTCGATCTATTTCAGCATCGAAAAGTATCGCGGCTGCGGCTGCACCTACGGGCAATTGCAAAAGCTGAACTTCGAGGAAATGCGCGTCGGCGACCGCGTCAGCAGTGATGAATATGAGAAGGAATCGGTTGCTGATTTCGCCCTGTGGAAAGCCCGCGTTCCGGAGGATGGCGATGTCTTCTGGGAAAGTCCGTGGGGCCCGGGCCGGCCGGGCTGGCACATCGAGTGTTCGGCGATGAGCATGAAGTTGCTCGGTGAAACATTTGATCTGCACCTCGGCGGCGAGGATCTGGTCTTTCCGCATCACGAGGATGAAATCGCGCAAAGCGAAGGCGCCTCCGGCCGGCCGTTTGTGAAGTACTGGATGCACGGCGCGCATCTGCTCGTTGAAGGCAAAAAGATGAGCAAGTCGCTCGGGAATTTCTTCACCCTGCGGGATCTGCTCGCGAAGGGATTCAGCGGCCGCGAGATCCGTTACCTGCTGATGAGTTCGCATTACCGCGAGACGTTTAATTTCACCATCGAGGGACTGACGGGCGCGCGCTCGGCGTTGGCACGAATTGACGAGTGTGTTGCCAAGTTGCGCGAACTGGCCGGGACACAAACATCCAGTGCCTCGGGCGAATTGCTGTCGCGGTTCACCGACTCCATGGACGAGGATCTAAACGTCGCGGGCGCATGGGGCGCTGTCTTCGATTGGGTTCGCGATTCCAATCGCAAACTGGCGACGAGTGACGTCTCCGCGGAACAAGCAGCGGCAATGCTGGCATCCTGGAACCAGGTCGAAGCGGTTCTCGGGATCGGCCAGAAAGAGGAATCCGAAGCGCCCGCAGAATTGCTTGCCCTGCTCGAAGAACGCCAGGCCGCCCGCAAAGCGAAGGACTTCAAGCGCGCCGACGCCATCCGCGATGAACTCAAGGCCAAAGGCTGGGTGATCGAAGATACGCCGAAGGGACCCCGTTTGAAAAAGTTGTGATCCGGCAGGAATTGGCTATGGTTTGCCGCATGTTTTCGAAATTGCTGGTGCCGGTGATTTTGGCCGGCGCACTGATCGTTCCCGAAGTCCGGGCCGCCGACGCCCCGCCAACCATCGATCCGACGTTGGCCGCGCCACCGAGCCCACCCGCGCCACCGCCGACCGATGTCAAAACCGGCGCCGCGACGCAGCCCTTCAAACCGGCTGTCCGGATACCACCTCATTTGCCGACGAAATACCCGTTTGCCGCGCTTAATGTGCTGACCAATCTCGTGTTTGATTCGGAGGTCAAGGAACAGACCGTCGCGCCGGACGCCGTGGAAGCGAATTTCAAATTTGCTGTCACGAACGTTTCCAAGGAGAAAGTTGTGATCAGTTCCGTGCGGACTTCCTGCGGTTGCACCGTGGCCCAGCTGCCGACACTGCCGTGGACGCTCGAACCAGGAACCAACGGCACGTTCGGCATCCACATGGACATCCGGGGCAAACGCGGATCGATCACCAAATCGGTCTTTGTCGCCACCGATCAGGGCAACAAAACGATCTACGTGCGCACGATCATTCCCGATCCGCCGACGATGACCGACGATCAACGCAAACGAAACGCCATGATCGCAAAGGCCGACCGGCAAGCGGTCTTCAAGAACGATTGTGCGACGTGTCACGCGACACCGACGTTCGGCAAGACCGGCAGCGCGTTGTTTGAGGCGGCTTGCGAAATCTGCCACGGCGGCAGTCATCGCAACGAAATGGTTCCCGATCTGAACATCGCCAAACAGATCCGCGACTACGATTACTGGCGCAACTGGATCGCCAACGGCAAGGAGGGCACGCTGATGCCCGGCTTCAGCCGCGAACACGGCGGTCCATTGACCGATGCGCAGATCATGTCGCTGGCACACTATTTGACGGGCCGCTTTCCGAACCTGCAGGCGTTCCCCGGTGCGGCGCCGAAATCCAATCCGTGAACCGCGGGTCCTTCATCACCTTTGAAGGGACGGAGGGAGGCGGCAAGTCGACCCAGATCAAGTTGCTCGAGGAGAGCCTCAAGGCGAAGGGTATCGCGACGCTCGTTTTACGGGAACCCGGCGGCACGCCGATCGGCGAGGAGATCCGTCACCTGCTCAAACACAGCGATGTGAACCACGCGATGACGGCCGAGGCAGAGCTGCTTCTGATGTGTGCCAGCCGCGCCCAACTCGTTCGCGAAATCATCCGGCCGGCGCTCGCCGCCGGCAAAACGGTGCTTTGTGATCGTTTCTATGACTCAACGCTGGCCTACCAGGGATACGGTCGGCAACTGGATCTTGAGCAGGTAAAGACGATCATTGATTTCGCCGTCGGCGACACTCATCCCGATCTGACCCTTTACCTGCATGTCAGCGTTGAAGTCAGCGAAGAACGCCGTATCCGGCGCCAGGCCGAAAGCGCCACACCGCGGGATCGATTTGAGGAGGCCGATCGAAAATTCTTTGAGCGCGTTGAAAACGGATTCGCAAGGATCGCCGCTGCGGAACCACAGCGCGTTGTGCAGATCGACGCGGGTGGTCCAATTGAAGAAGTGCAGAAACGGATTCGCGAGGCCGTCAGAAGCAAGACCGGCCTCTGAACCGGCACGCGATGCCGACGTCAACGATTCGCATCGAACGCAATGGCTTCTTCGGGCGCCACGGCGTCAACCTCCTGCTTGATCACCTTGAGCGCGGACGCGGCGATCACCTCATTCAATTCGAGCAATGCCACGAGCTTGTCTTTGTGCTTGGCCATGCCCTGAACAAATTTCGTGTCCAAACCACCGCCAAACTCCGGCGCCGGTTCAAGATCGCCTTCCTTGAAAACAACGACTTCCTCGACCGAATCGACGATCAATCCCGTGGCCAATGTTCCGTTCCGGCCAACTTCCACTTCACTCACGATGATGCAGTTGAGAATGGAATTGCCGACCGCTTCGACTTGAAACTTGGTTCGCAAATCGACCACGGGGATGACCGGTCCGCGCAGGTTCAAGCAGCCACGCACGTAGGCGGGCATTCGCGGGATACGGGTGAACTGGGCGGTGTTGTGAATGATTTCGCGGACGCGGCGAACGTGCAAACCATAGGCGTCACCGCCGGCGGAAAATATCAAGTATCGGCCGGGCGCGGCCGTACGGATTGAGCCATTGGCAGCCTGAGTTGACGAGTCGGCTGGGGAAAGTATTGCAGGCATGGCGGGTGATTTGGGATCAAGATCAGGCGGCGATCGCCTTGCTTAAATTGCGGAGGCTCACCAACGAGTTGGCGTCGATGATCAATCCGACCCGGCCATCACCCAGAATGGCACCACCGGCAATGGCGGGTGCTTTCTTGAAGGTCTCGCCCAGGCTCTTGATGACGACTTCCTGTTTGCCGATGAGCTGGTCCACCATCAGGCAACGAGTCTCGCCCCCGTTATCAACGACCACGAGCAGGGCGTCGGTCGGATCCGTGGTTCGTGGTTTCACATCGAAGAATTCATACAATCGCAGCAAAGGACTCAGGCGTCCGCGGACATTCACCATTTCACCTTTTTCATGGACGGTGGTGATCATTTCTTGCGTCGGCCGGAACGACTCGCGAACCGAGAGCGTCGGAAGTATGAAGCGCTGTTCGCCAATCGTGACAATCAACCCGTCGATGATTGCGAGCGTGAGCGGCAGCGAAATGGTAAACGTCGTCCCCTGACCGAGCGTCGATTCGATGTCGATCTTGCCACGCAGTTTTTCGATGTTCCGGCGAACGACATCCATGCCGACGCCCCGGCCGGAAATCTCCGTGACAACGTCGGCCGTCGAAAAGCCGGCGGCAAAGATCAGCGCGTACGCTTCCTTGTCGGTCAGCCGGTCTTTCTCCGTGATGATGCCGCGTTCCAGCGCCTTGGTGCGGAGCTTGTCTGGATTGAGCCCGCGGCCGTCATCCTGAATTTGAATGACGATGTTGCCACCCTGATGAAACGCGCTGAGATGCACCGACCCCATCGACGGTTTGCCGGCCTTGGCGCGGTCATCGGGCATCTCGATCCCATGATCCACGCTATTGCGAATCATGTGAATCAACGGATCGCTGATCTCCTCGACGATGGTCCGATCCAGCTCCGTGTCTTCACCGTGCAGGATGAGTTCGGCCTGCTTGCCTTGCTTGCCCGAAACGTCGCGGACGAGCCGGGTCATCTTTTGGAACGTCGCCCGGATCGGCACCATGCGCAGTGACATCGCGTTGCGTTGAAGCTCCTTCGTGATGCGCGAGAGCTGCGCCAGATTGCGGGTCAATCGCTGGCTTTCAATCGTTGAAAGCACTTCGTCCTGACAAACCTGAGATTGCGCAATGACCATTTCGCCCACGAGATCGATCAATGAATCCAATTTGAGCGTGTCGACCTTGATGACCGATCCGCCCATGGCCTTCTCACTATTGCCGGATTTCGCGACGGGCTTCGCCGCGGACTTTTTGGCAGGCTCCGCCGGCGGCGGAGTCGATTGAGCCTTGGGTTCGGTTGGCGTTGCAACCGCTGCCGCGGGCCGTGCCTTGCCGCCACTCGAAACAACGCGCACCCGGCTGAGCAACTCGCGCGTCGGCACGACAATTTCAGTGCCGGCATTCTGACCGGAAGTCTGGCCGCTGATCTCGTCAATGAACTGTTTGAAAGTGTCGCCGCCCGCGAGAATCAAATCGATGATCGCCTTGTCGACGGTCAGTTTGTGCGTGCGCGCCAGATCGAGAATCGTCTCCAATTCATGGGCCAGTTCCTTGATCGGCAGGAGATTCAACAGACCAGCGCCACCTTTGAAGGTGTGAAACGCGCGAAAGATCGTGTTCAAGGTGTCGGCATCGTCGGGCTTCTGCTCGAGCACCAGAACTCCCTGCTCGATGTTCTGCAGGTGCTCCTGGGACTCCGCACAAAATTCGACGAGCAATTCGCCGTCACTCTCGAGATCCAGAACCAGACTCGCTTCCACACCGACGACGTTTGCCGGAACCGCTTCCGGTCCGACCGGAGATTCGTCTCGCGGCGTCGCAGCATTACCTGAGGTGACGGCTTTGACCTGGCCAAGCAATTCCAAAGTCGGCACGCAAATCGTCTGACCGGCATTCTCGCCCGCGAGTTGCGCTTTGATTTCGTCGATGAACTTTTTGAAGGTGTCGCCGCCAGCCAAAATGAGATCAATGATCTCCTTTCCGACCGTCAGCTTTTCGGTGCGCGCCAGATCGAGGATCGTTTCCAATTCATGCGCGAGCGCCTTGATTGGATGCAGGTTCAGCAATCCCGCCCCCCCCTTGAACGTGTGAAACGCCCGGAAAATGGTGTTCAACGTTTCGGCGTCACTGGGCTCGTTTTCGAGGACGAGCACACCCTGTTCGATGTTTTGCAGATGTTCCTGCGATTCATTGCAAAATTCCGCCAACAATTCGCCGTCGTTTTCGATGTCGAGCTCCAGCTCCGGTTCGGCCGCCGGTTCCTCGGTCGTAGTCGCCGCGCCGCTGGCATTCTTGTACGGCTTGATGGGTCGGTCATTCAACCCGTCCAGCACCGCGCTGTTGATCCAGTTGGCCCAATCGCCCAGTTCCTTGATCGAGCCTTCGTCAAAGTTGCCGGTCGTTTCGAAGATTCGGTCCACGATACCGATCGCGACATCGACGCCGGCAGCGATTTCCGGCGGCAGCTTGGCGGCGTGATCCTTGATTTCGGCAAGCAGGCAATTGACCGGCAGCAGGCCGGCGTCTTTGCCAGGCTGGGCAAGAGCCACTTCCAGGGCAATTTTGCCGATGGTGTCCGAAGTTTGATTCAGGGTTTCGAGGTCTCGATTAAACATGGCAGTGGAAGCCGGAAATGTCGCCGGCATTTCTCATTTTCTGATATCGGCGGGCACCGGGAGAAACTTGAGGGGTTTGGGGCCGGAACCGAGCGGAACTCGCGGGGAAGGAACGCGAGCTTAATTCCCGTCGCCATTGAGGAGGCGAGCAATCAGATCCGCCGCCTCCCGGATGTTGAACGGTTTGTTCAGGATGCTCGCCCCCAGGTGTTCCTCCACGAGGCTGCGTTCCTCCGGTTCAAGGTAACCTGATGCGAGAATGCATTTGGTGGTTGGCCAACGCACGGTGATCTCGCGAATGAGTTGCTGCCCGGTGATGCCGGTCATGTTGAAATCGGTCAACACGAGGTCCATCGGTAGCTCCTCTTTTCCGAGGATCTCCAACGCTTCCTCACCGCTGGCAGCGACCTTGACGGTGTAGCCGGAGGCTTCGAGAAACGTCCGGGCAAAATCACGGACCAAATCCATGTCGTCCACCACCAGCACACGTCCGGAACCGCGCTGCAATTTCTTGCGCGTCTGCTTGCGCGCGCTCTTGACGCCGATGGCCGCCACTTCCGGCAAGTAGATGTTGAAGGCGGTGCCGCGGCCGGGCTCGGTCTCGATGTCGATGAACCCACCGGCGTGACGCACAACGCCGTGAACAATCGACATCCCCAACCCGGTCCCCTTCCCCTTGTCCTTGGTCGTGAAAAACGGATCAAAAATCTTGTCGATAATCTCGGGAGGAATGCCCGTACCCGTATCCCGTACCGTGCATTTGACGTACTTCTCACCGCTGGTGCGTTCGTGGCGCGCGGCCAGGCCGGCCGGCAATTCGACCACTTCGTTGCTCAATGTCAGACGCCCTCCGTCGGGCATGGCGTCGATCGAGTTGACGCACAGGTTCAGCAACATTTGCTGCGCCCGCGTGGCATCCAGCCGGGCACACGCCGGACTCTTGGACGGCTGAACCACAATCTCGATCTTTTGCTTGAGCGAACGCCGCGCCATCGTGCTCGCCTCGGCGATCACGTCGTTGAAGTCCAGTACGACTTCGTTTTCATCGGAAGCGCGACTGAACGTAAGCAGCTGTTGGGTAATCTCGGATGCCCGGGTGGCCGCCTGGTCAATCTTTTGCAGCGGATCACCGAGCATGACCGGCAGGCCTTCCTCGAGCAGCATCAACGCGACATGCCCGCGAATTGCCTGCAACAGGTTGTTGAAATCATGGGCTACTCCCGCCGCCAGCGCGCCCACGGTCTCCATCTTTTGCGCCTGGTACAATTGGCTTTGCAATTCGTTCAGCTTGGTCTGGTCCGTGACTTTGTAGATTAAGCCGAGATTCTTGCCCTCGTGGCGCCAAGGCGCGATGCGAATGAACCAATGCCGACGATTCACCGGGTCGTGCGCCTGGGTTTCGTACATGCGCCCGTCGGTGAGCACCTGCTCCATGGCCGTGCGAATTTGCTCACGATGCTTCGGATCCGGTATGGCTTCGAGGAGCGACACGCCCGCTTTGGGGCGGCCCTCCCAAGCGAGCCAACCATGACGCAACGGCAGGCGATCCGAGAAATTGTTCACATGTGCCAGGCGGAAATCACGATCGACCGTATAGATGGCGGCGTCCAACGAATCCATGATCGACACCACCATGTTGCGCTCACGGCGCAGATCTTCCTGCAGCCGCTTCAAGAGACTGATGTCCCGCTCAAAGATCGCGTAGCCGATGTGGTCGCCATTGAAATCAAAGATCAATGAAACGTTTGCCTGGACGACATATTCGGACCCGTCGCTGCGGCGATTGATCAGTTCACCGCTCCAATCGACGTCGTTGTCGAGGTGTTGCCGGCAGGCCGCCAGTATGGATTCCTGACCGGGGGCGCGTAAGAAATCGAGCGACCGCCCCAAAGCATCCTCAATGGTGTAACCCGTCACCACCTGGAACGCGCTGTTGACAAACGTGAGCCGAAAATCCGCGTCCGCGAGAAAGATCACGTCGGGGGTGGCATCGATCGCCGTGATCAAACGTTGGGCGTGGGATTCCATGCGCCAACGCCGGGAGACATCGCGCAAGGTGACCAGCATGAATCCTTCGTCGAGCGGCGTGATTTGCACGTCGACGATGTGCGGCGTGTTTTGGCGGATGATCATCCGCACGCCGGGAATCGTGTTCTGCCGTTTGCCGTCGCGTTTCAGACATTCGGCCACCGCGCGGGCGGAGGTGGGACTCAGGGAATCAAGCAAGCACGGGCACAGCGCGTTGTTTGGCAAACTCAACAGATGGATCGCGCGCGGATTTGCCTCCTCGATCGTGCCGTCCCGCCGGCAGACCAGCAACGGATCCTCCGAATGATCGAAGAACAACCGCCACCATCGCTCCCGACCGGGCGGCAGCGGATGAATCGCATCCCTGGGCTCCTGCGTGTAGTAGGCAGTCTTCACGTCATGTGCCGTCGCATCAAAGATAGACCAACAACGTCTGGCTGATCGGGTTGATGCGATGGTGGTTTTTCAATTTTTCAATCGAGGCGTCCGTCAGCGTTTGGCCTTCCGGGATCAGCAACATGCCATTGGCAGTGTAGATCGCCTGGCCCACAACCATGCCGGGTTCGAGCTCGGACATCAGCACTTCGCGCTCTTTGCGCGGCACGGACGCCCTGGGCTGGCAACGCGCCAGCAGCCGGACCGCGTCGGGATCAAACTCCGTTCCGCTGCGGTGCCGGATGCGGTCCAGCGTTTCGGCATCGCTGCCCGTGCCTTCGGCAAACGCCACCGACACGGCCAGAATCCGACCCAGCCGGGGAATCGCCTCCCCTTTCAATCCGTCGGGATAACCGCTCCCGTCGTAACGTTCGTGATGCGAACGGATCAACTTGCCCACCGGCTCGAGATGGTGCATGAACCGAACCAGCTCTTCGCCCAAAACCGGATGCTGATGAATCAGTGTCCGCTCGGCCTCACTTAATGAATCGGGTGATTCCTGCCATTTCTTGATCAAGTTTCTCGGCACGCCAACCAGCCCGATGTCGTGCAACAACGAACTGTATTCCAACACCTGCGTATCCTCGGGGCTTAATCCCATGCCCTCCGCCATGGCCAGACTCACGGCGTAGGTGCGACGCGCGCGCATGCCCAGCAGTGGGTAGAATGTTTGCATTACGTTGAGGCAAAGCTCGACCGAGTGACTGAGGTTTTCAGTCATCGCCGCGTAAAGATCGTTCAATCGGGAATTCTGTTCGGCGACACGGCTCACCTGTTCTTCGAGGGATTTGTTCAGGCGCGTGAGCTTTTCGTTCATGCTCAAAGTCGTGGCCTGGAGCACGGCATTGCGCAGAATCAATTCGTATCGCTGCACCGCGTTGCGCACCGTGGCGAGCAGCTCTTCGCGCAACCAGGGCTTTACGATGAAGCGGTAAATCTCGCCCTTGTTGATCGCATCAATCACGGTGCTCAAGCTGAGCACGGCGGTGATCAATATACGCGTTGCGTCCGGCTGGACTTCCTTGACCTGGGCCAGGAATTCCAATCCCGAAAGTGCCGGCATCATCTGGTCCGTGATGATCACGGCGTATTGTTCCTTGCGCACCATTTCGAGCGCCTTGAGCGCATCGGTGGTCGTATCGACGTTGTAGCCTTCACGACGCAGCGTTTCCCGCAACGCGACAAGGACAATCTCTTCGTCGTCCACCACCAGGATGCGGTGCAACGAGTTTTCGTGATTGGTAGGGTCAGCCTTCATTAATCAATGATGCGCAAACAAATCCTCCAGCCGTTCGTGGATGGCGGCCTGCGAGAGGTCGGCCCCCAACAAAACGTCCGCCCGGCGCAACAGTCCGGAATCAAATTCATCTTCATTGCGGCCCACAATCTGGAGTATGGATTTGAGCCGCCGTTCGCCGATCGCGCCGAGATTTAACAATTCGCAGAATCCTGAATTCAGATCTTCGACCTGCACCACCACGCCGGCAAATGGATACTCCGCAGATTCGATCATGGCGTTGGCCAGTTCGCACGAATGCGCGGTCACCACGTGGTAACCAGCCGTGCGTAAGAATTCCACCATGTTGTCCGCCGCGACGCCTTCTGCCCCGGCGAAGAGCAAACTCCGGCGTTGGGGGGGGCCTTCCGCAAATTCGCGTTCGCCTTCCGTAAAGTCGGCGATTGGCAACCAGACGTGAAACTCCGTGCCGTCACCTTCGGTCGATTCCACCGTGATTCCGCCAGCGTGTTTTTCGACGAAGAGGCGGGCATTGTAGAGACCGAGCCCCGAGCCCTTGTTCAACGCTTTGGTGGTAAAGAAGGGATCAAACAAATTGGCCAGGTGTCGCGCCTTGATGCCCGTACCGGAATCCTTGATGGTCAGCGCAACCGCAGGAACCCGCGGGCGCGTGCCACAGGCGTTTTTCCACTCTGGAAGCGTTTCGTGAAGCGTTGAACTAATCTTCAATCGTCCGCGGTCGGGCATGGCGTCTATGGCATTCAACATCAGGTTGATCACGACTTGGCGGAATTCAACGGCATCCACATAGACCGGCAACGCACCGTCGTGCGTGGCGGTTTCCAACGTTATGCGGCGCGGAATGATCTTGTTGGTGAGTTCGGCCACTTCCTTCAGCAGCTCATTCAAATCCGCGTAATTGCGCTCGCCCGGTTTGCCATGGTGCAAGGTAATAATCCGGTGCACCAGCTGGCTGGCCTGTCGCGAATTATTCATGATCAGCGACATGCTCTCCCGAAATGACGGATCGGCCTCGGGTTGATGCAGGAACTGTTCGCTCAACGCACCGATCCCGGCCATGAGATTGCGAAAGTCGTGGGCCAGTCCCATCGTGAGCACAGACAAGGTTTCTTTCCAGGCAGCGGTCGAAAGACGCCGTTCGGCAATGGTCTGCCGGGTGACATCGATCCAAAAGCCTTCATAGCCAAGCACGATGCCGTTACCCGTGACCACGGGATCGCGGTGTTCAAGAAGATAAGTGACCTTGCCCGTGACGGAATGTCGGATGCGATAGGTCAACGTCATCGGTTGCCGGACCAAACTTGCCCGTTGAATCCGCGACCGCACTTCCTCGGCGTCCGCTTCGTGGATGACCTGCCAGAACAATTGCGGTTGCCGCGCCCATTGCGTCGCCGGAATGCCGGTCAATTCCTCCATCTGCGGACTGACGAAATGATAACTGAAATCCGCCCGTTGGCTGAAGATCACTCCCGGCCAGCGACGCATCAGCATGTCGAGCCGGGATTCGGCCCGAATCAACCGCGTAAACATCGCGTGCTGCGCCTTGCGACCTTGCAACGTCTCATCCCAGGCACCTTCGGCGAGTTCAAACGTCGATGGCAAAACGGAGTTCATCCGAACAAACGTCCGGTCACGGTCGCGCGCCGTCTCGAGCTGGAAGACCACCTGCGGGCTTTCCTCACCCAAGGTCAAGGTAACTGCGTCAAAAATCTTGTCGGACGCGAGCGTTTGCTCGATGAGGTTTTCCCATTCCGGCCGCCGCCCAGCCAGCACTTCGACGAAACTACGGCCCACGAGCGCGGCGGTTGGGCAACCGAGCCAGCCCGCGAGCTTGTCATTCGCGTTCACAATTCTGCCGCTGCCCGTCAATACCGCCGCCCCGCCCTCGAGCCACGCCGCCGGAGCGGGCATGCTTTTAACCGCCAGCGAATCAGCCGATTCGAACGTGTCGCTCATGCGACGAAGCATATCGGGTTCAGTTTTGACGGTCTTCATATTTCTGGCGGTCCGCTTTTACAACCACACACAAGCGGGGGCCAATGAGCAGGACGTTGCTGAAGTGGCTTATCGGCAACGTGTCCCAAATCTTAATCGTCAGGTGCAATCGGCGCCAATTTTCGCCACCCAGCCCGGCTGGCTCAATCAACGCCAGTTATGCATTCAATGGCCTCGTTTAATAACTGAAATTATCCTGCATGGTTTGGCAAAAAAACCCTTGTGAAAGTTTTCACGTCAAGGCAGCTTTGCGCCCCGTTTCAACCAAATGGTATTCGTTCGCACGGAAAACTGCCGTACTGGCCGGTCAAATTTGGACGCATGCGCAACCTGAAAACAATTCTCGCAGCCCTGATTCTCATCGGACTGCCCTTGCTGATCACCGCCGCCGAAGCTCCCCACGAAGCCGGGGCCGCCGCCGCCACGACTGCCGAGCACTTGGACCTGAACGAAGCCAGTGGCCATGAAGAGCACAGCGAAGGGCTGCCAACGGCCGCGCCGCATATTCAGCTCGGGCCGTTCAGCGTCACGAACTCAATGATCATGACCTGGCTGGTGGCGATCGGGATCATTATTTTCGCCCAACTGGCGACCCGGAACGTCCAGAAGGTTCCCGCCGGATTGCAGAACTTTTGGGAATGGCTCGTCGAAGGCATGTATGAATTCCTCGAGGGAATCGTCGGCCACGAGCTGGTGAAGAAGACCTTTTGGTTCTTTGCGACCATTTTCATCTTTATTTTGGTGACCAACTGGGCGGGCCTGATTCCAGGTGTCGGCACGATCGGTTGGGGCACTCCTGGAGCCGATGGTGCTTTGCATCACATTTCCCGCCCGTTGCTCCGCGGCGTGAACGCCGACCTGAACATGACTTTCGCCATGTCGATGGTGTTCTTTGCGCTGTGGACCGTTTGGGCGATCCAAGCGAACGGACCCGGGGGCTTCCTGATGCATCTTTTTGGCCCGAAAGGCGACACCACCGGATTGCTTAAGATCCTGATGATCATCGTGTTTCTGTTGGTCGGTGTGCTCGAAGTGGTTTCCATTCTGTTCCGTCCGGTTTCGTTGAGCTTCCGTCTCTACGGCAACGTGTTCGCCGGAGAAAACATGCTCGAAACCATGGCGACCATGGGCGGGCCTTACTTCGGCTGGTTGCTAGCCCTGCCCTTTTATTTCATGGAAGTGCTCGTCGGCATCGCGCAAGCGTTGGTGTTCATGCTGTTGACGGCGGTGTTCACGCTGCTTATCTGCACTCACGAAGAAGGCCACGAAGGCGGGGCGGCTCATCACTAAAAAGATTTCGGCGTCTTGACCGTGTTCAATCGCGGGAGTCGTCGGCAACAACGAAAGGTACAATAATGACTGGTAGCATACACATCGGTTTGGCGGCGCTCGGCGCGGCCATCGGCGTCGGTCTCATCGGCATGAAGGCTTCGGAAGCGGTCGGGCGCAACCCCGGCGCAGCCACGAAGATCCTCGTTCAGGCCATTCTGAGCACCGCGTTTGCGGAAGGTATCGTGTTCTTTGCCATCTTCCTGGCAAAGAAGGGCGTGCACTTCTAAAACCTTGAACATGATGCGGAGGCAACTCCGCATCATTCCCTTTTCCCTCAAAATCAGACTATGGCAACTCAACTTTTTCTGGCTGCAGCGGACGGCGGCGGGATCATGCAGACCGCGAAGGACATTGGCGAGCAGTTCGGCTTCAACTGGGGCCTGTTCATCTCGCAGTGCGTCAGCTTCCTGGTCGTGGCATTCCTGCTCTACAAATTTGCCTACAAGCCGATCCTGACGATCCTCGAGCAACGCCGGCAGATCATTGCCAACAGCCTCGCCAATGCGGACAGGATCAAGGAAGAACTCGCCCAGACGGAAGCCGCCCGCAAGGAAGTGCTCGAAAAAGCGAACGCCCAGGCGAACAACCTGATCCAGGAGGCTCGTGACGCGGCCACCAAGGTTTTGGAGAGCGAATCGCAAAAAGCCATCGCCCAAGCGGAGCAGATCATTGCCAAGGCACGCGAAGCAGCCGATGCCGATCGTGGCCGCATGCTGGCGGAACTTCGCGCCGAAGTCGGTCGTCTCGTCGTCGAAACCACCGCCAAGGTGACCGGCAAGATTCTCACCGTGGACGATCAAAAACGACTCGCCGACGAAGCGAACAAACAGCTGGCAGCCTGATTTCGCGTAAATCAGCCAACTTCCCAAGGGCATGAAGATCAGCAAACAATCCCGGCGAGACGCGAAACAATTGTTTCAGGTTTGCCTCGTGGGCGGGCAGCTCGACGAAACCCGGGTGCGGCAGGCCGTCACACAGGTGATCGAGAAGAAACCGCGCGGCTACATCGGCACACTCACCCACCTGCAGCGGCTCGTGAAGCTCGACCTGGAACGACGCACCGCCCGCGTCGAAAGTGCGGTGGAACTTTCCCCGGAAACCAAATCGGGCGTGCAAGCCAGCCTCACTCGCAAGTACGGGCAGAACATCAATCTCATGTTTTCGGTCAAACCCGACCTGATCGGCGGCCTGCGCGTGCAGGTCGGCAGCGATGTTTTCGATGGCAGCGTGAAGGCGCGCCTCAATGATCTGAAAGCCAGTTTCCAAACGTAAAAATCCGGACCCCCGGCAAATGATTTGAACCCCCAGCCATGAGCAACCTACTCCAAGATATCGAAGCCCAGATCGCGGGCGTCAAAACCTCGGTCAATAAACAAAACGTCGGTACCGTGCGCGAAATCAGCGACGGTGTGGCCAAGATTGAAGGCCTGACCGACGCGATGCTTAACGAAATGCTCGACTTCGGCAACGGCACCGTCGGCCTGGCGTTGAACCTTGAAGAAACCGAAGTTGGCGCGATCATCATCGGCGAATACACGGACATCAAAGAAGGCCAGGAGGTTCGCACCACCGGCAAGCTTCTCCAGGTGCCCGTCGGCAAAGGGTTGCTTGGTCGCGTGGTCAACACGCTCGGCCAGCCAATCGATGGCAAGGGACAGATCAACGCCGACGCCCAATATCCGGTTGAAAAAATCGCGCCCGGCATCGTGAAGCGCAAATCGGTCAACCAGCCGGTTCAGACGGGTATCATGGCGATCGATGCGATGATTCCGATCGGCCGCGGCCAGCGCGAATTGATCATTGGCGACCGTTCCACCGGCAAGACGACGATCGGTGTCGACACAATCATTTCCCAAGCCCGCCTGAACAAGGCGGCCGAAGCGGCCGGCGACAAGAGCTATCGCCCGCTCTACTCCATCTACGTCGCGGTTGGCCAGAAGCAGTCCAACATCGCCAACGTCATCCGCGTGCTCGAAGAAGCCGGCGCGCTGGAATACACCATCGTTGTTGTCGCGGCGGCTTCCGACTCGGCCACGAATCAATATCTGGCCCCGTTCGCTGGCGCCGCCATGGGCGAATGGTTCATGGATAACGGAATGGACGCGCTGATCATTTATGATGATCTCTCCAAGCACGCCGTCGCCTATCGTCAGGTCTCGCTCGTCTTGAAGCGCCCTTCCGGCCGCGAAGCGTATCCCGGTGACGTTTTCTATTTGCACAGCCGCTTGCTTGAGCGGTCGGCCCGCGTTGGTGAAAAGTATGGAAATGGCTCACTGACCGCCCTACCGATCATCGAAACCCAGGCGGGCGACGTTTCGGCCTACATTCCAACGAACGTGATTTCGATCACCGACGGCCAGATCTATCTGGAATCCGATTTGTTTTATCAAGGTGTGCGGCCCGCGATTTCCGTCGGTCTGTCCGTCTCCCGCGTCGGGTCATCTGCACAGATCAAGGCGATGAAACAGGTGGCCGGCCGCATCAAGCTGGACCTCGCCCAGTTCCGCGAGTTGGCGGCCTTCGCGCAGTTTGGTTCCGATCTTGACGCCAAGACGCAGGCCCAATTGGAGCGCGGCAAGCGCATCGTCGAAGTCTTCAAGCAACAGCAGTACAATCCGGTGCCCGTCGAAGTTCAGGCCACCGTGCTGTGGTCGGTTCAAAACGGCTTCATGGATGACGTCGCCGTCGAGAAGATCAAAGATTTCCAAGCCAAGTTGACGGACTACCTCACGACACGGAAAGCCGACGTGCTCGCCAGGATCGTGAAGGAAAAAGCGCTCAACGACGATCTGACCGGCGTCCTCAAGTCCACTCTCACCGAATTCAAGCAGACCTACAAATAGGTTTATGCCCAGCACACGCGACATCCGCCGACGGATTAAGTCGGTCAAAAACACCTCGCAGATCACGAAGGCGATGCAGATGGTTGCCGCGTCGAAGATGCGTAAGGCGCAGCAATCCGCGCTGGCAGGAAGACCGTATGCCGCGCTGATGAATTCGGTGCTCGCGGAGGTCACCCAGTCCGTCATCGACTTCACTCATCCGTTGATGGAAGTGCGGCCGGTGAAGAACCGCGCGGTCATCGTGGTGAGCACGGACAAGGGCCTGTGTGGCGCGTTGAACGGCACTTTGATGCGGGAAGCGGCCAAGTTTGATCGCGATACGACGACTTACGTTACTGCCGGTCGAAAGGGCTCTCAATTCATCGCTCGCACCAAGCGCAAGCTCGCGGCGGAATTCACCTACAAGGATGCCCCGCTGTTCAGTGAGGCACGCGCAATTTCGAAGTTCGCTCAAGAGCTGTTCCTCAAAGGTGAGGTCGACCAGGTGGATTTGATCTTCACAAATTTCATTTCCACTCTGAATCAGCGGCCGGAAATTCGCCAGTTCCTGCCCTTGGGCGAGCTCAAAGCCGTCGACGCCGGCGTGGCCGGTGAAGGCGGCGGGAGCGCGCTGCAGGCCGGCACCACGGAATTTCTGTTCGAGCCAACCGGCGAAGCGGTTCTCGGATCGTTGCTTCCGCACTACCTGAATTATCAATTGTATCAAGTATTGCTTGAGTCCAAGGCCTCCGAACACAGCGCCCGGATGGTGGCGATGAAGAACGCCACGGACAACGCCAAGCAGATCATCAAGGATCTAACGCTGGAGTACAACAAACTTCGCCAGGCGAACATCACCAGCGAGCTTCTCGAAATCACCACCGCGCAGATGGCGCTCGGTTGATCGGAAACAACTCCTTTTATTGAAACGGACGCCGGCAAGTGTTGGCGTCCGTTTTCTTTTTGCAAAGCCAACACCAAGCGCGGCGCAAATGCAGCATTGAATAAAACGACACCCACCCTATATTTCCCGGCCGAACGTGTGACAGCCCCGGCGCCGTCCAAATCCGCGAACGGCCCGTCGCGTCACGCGTTTTTGTGTCTCAATGCAATTCAATCTGCTCAAATCAAAGCTCCATCGCGCAGTCGTCACTGGCGCGAGCGTCGATTACGAAGGAAGTCTGACCATTGACCAGGACCTGATGGACCGCGTCGGCATGGTGCCCTATGAAAGGATCCTCTGCGGCAACCAGGCGAATGGAGAACGATTCGAGACCTACGCGATCGCCGGCCCTCGGGGTTCCGGATCGATCGAACTGAATGGAGCGGTTGCGCATCTCGGTAAGCCGGGCGATCGTCTCACAATCATGAGTTACACAACGGTCGATGAAAGCGAAGCCACGAAATGGCAACCGCGGGTCATCGTCCTCGGAGCCCGGAATCAAATCGTTAACGAACGCGGCATCTGACCAACCGGGCGTTGGTTGTCACGTTCCGGCGCTTTTGCGCCGTTATCAGGAATCCAATTTGCTTGGAAAAACGTATGGAACTGACCGCCGAAACCATCGCACGCCATTTAAATGGCGAGGTCATCGGAGACAAGGACCTCATTCTTTCCGGATTTGCCCCCGCCACGACCGCGAAATCAGGTGATCTCACGTTCGCTGAAAATCCTTCCTTTTTTGCCAAAGCCGAACAATCCGACGCCAGTGCCGTGCTGGTTGATCAGGACTATTCTTCAGAAAAGAAGACGTTGCTCCGCGTGCCCAGCTCACGCATCGCCTTCGCCCAGGTGCTCCCGCTGTTCTTTCCCGATCCGACGATTGAACCCGGGATTCACCCGACGGCCGTCATCGCTGAATCGGCGAAAGTGGATGCCACGGCTCACGTGGGAGCACATTGTGTGATTGGCGACGAAACGGTCGTCGGCGCGCGAGCGGTCTTGCATCCCCGGGTCACGGTCGGCCCCCAGTGCGAAATTGGCGACGATACCGTGCTCTTTCCGGGTGTGGCCGTTTATCACCGTTGCCAGCTTGGCAACCGCGTGCGCGTGCATGCAAACTCGGTCATTGGTTCAGATGGCTTTGGCTACGTGTTTGATCAAGGGCAACACCGCAAGGTGCCACAAGTCGGCACTGTTTTGATCCAGGATGACGTGGAGGTGGGCGCTGGCGTGACCATCGATCGCGGAACGCTTGGCCCCACGTTGATCGGTCGCGGAACGAAAATCGACAACCTCGTGCAGGTCGGCCACAACGTCCAAATCGGTGAGCACTGCATCGTGGTCGCCCAAGTTGGGGTGGCCGGCAGCACCAAGATTGGGAACTTCGTGCAGATCGGCGGCCAGGTTGGGATTGCCGGCCATCTGAAGATCGGGGACCACGCGATGATCGCCGCGCAGTCGGGTGTCATGCATGACATTCCCGCCGAGGAAAAATGGTTTGGCTCCCCTGCGCAGCCGGACCGCAAAGCCAAACGAATGCTGCTCGCGATTCAACAATTGCCGCGGTTGATGAAACGCGTTTCGGAAGTCGAAACGTGGCTCCGCGGGCGCAGTCCACGTTCGAGTTCGGATTCCGAGCGCCGATAAAGGAAAAGCGCCCGAGTCGCCGGGCGCCTGCTCAAAAAAAGGGTATTGTTGCGGACTTCCTACTCCGGGTACATGCGGTTCAGGCGGCTGATCCGGCCGGACTTGTTCCAGTCCATCACGTAGAGATTGCCCTTGGTATCGTAACAAATGCCGTGCGGCGCGGTGAAAATGCCCTCCCGCCAGTCCGCCGGCGGCACCGGGTTCACCGCCCATTGCGCCTTGATCGGATTATCGCCGAGAAACGCGATCGGATGATTGTCCTTGTCGAGAATTGTCACCCGACCTTCCAGCTCCGCGACGGCAACTTTGTCGCCGTGGAAAGACACGCTGCACGGCCGGCGCAGACCGTCGACCGCAACTTTCACGAAATTACCATCGAGATCGAAGTACTGGATGCGCCGGTTTTCGCGATCGCAGATCATCAGCAACGGCTTCGGACCACGCGTGTCGAGCGCCATGCCGTGGCTCGTCTGAAATTTTCCAGGTTCCGTCCCTTTTCCGCCAAAAGTGCGAATGTATTTCAGGTCCTTGGAATACTGATGGATCAGTGACTTGCCGTAACCGTCCGATACGTAAATGTCACCATTGGGTCCCACCGCGATTGCAGTGGGTTTGAATTCACTTTTGCTTTTGTACATGCCCGATTCCTGCGGCCACGGAATCGTCCAAACGACGGTGCCGTCGAGCTTGAATTTTACCGCTTCCCCGCCGCCAAGGTGCGCTGCGTAGATGAATTCCTCACCATTTTCCTCACGGATGCACATGCCGTGGATTTGCACGTAATCTTCGCCGAACGATCGTAGGAATTTCCCTTCGGGCGAATACACCATGATCGAGCGTTTCGTGTCGCTGTTGATGTAAATCAAGCCGGTCTTGTCGATCACGATGGCTCCGTGAGTGTTGCCAATCTGCGACTGGCCGGGCGGCATCTCGCACCAATTGGGAACGGAAACATAGGTCTCAATTCCAGACCCGGTACGCACCGCCTTCGTCACCGAAGCTGCGTCGTCCGGAGCCACGGCGCCGGGGGTATTTCCGTGGGGATAGGCAAGGCTCGCAATGCCCATCAAAGTCGCTGAGAGAAATAATTTCTTCATGGCCGATAAATGTTCGGGGGTGCCGGCATCAAAAGGAAAATCCCGCGAACGCACAAGCAGGAATCGCAGCCGCCCGATCACGGTTCAAATCTTCACACCGCCGAGTTCCATGATCCTCTTTGCCTGCGCCTCCGTCACCGGCTGGGTGGACAATCGGGAATTTTTCACCAGCACCATTTCGGCGAGTGCTTTGTCATTCTTAACCTGATCGAGAGCGACCGGGTGCTTCAACGGTTTGACCGGCTTCAGCTCAACGGCAGACCAATCGCCATCCTTCGCTGTCGGGTCAGGAAAATGCTCCTTGGAAACCTTGGCCACACCGACAATCTGTTTGTCGCTAACACTGTGATAAAAGAAAGCCAGATCGCCCTTTTTCATGGCCCGCAGATTGTTGCGCGCCTGAAAATTGCGGATCCCCGTCCACTGTGTTCCGCCTTCATTCACAAAATCGTCCCACGAATAGGATTCCGGTTCCTGTTTCACCAACCAGTAGTTTTTTGCCATGCGCAAAAATCTGGCGACGCCTGACGAGGCTGCCAATGAGAAAATCAGCGGGGCAAACTCCATCCGAATTTCTGAGTTTCGCGGCTGGTCAAGTAAGTCGGCCACTGGTTCACTTCGTGCCGCGCTTCATGACCGATCAACGTCAAAACCCAACCTCCCGGGAACGCCTCACCGCCGCCTTGCGTTGCCAGCCGCTGGATCGCCCGCCGATCTGGATGATGCGGCAGGCCGGCCGCGCGCTTCCCGAATACCGCGCCCTCAAGGAAACGCACACATTTTTGGAACTGGTCCAGAATCCGGAACTGGCGTGCGAAGTCACCCTGCAACCAATCCGCCGCTTTGGATTCGACGCCGCGATCTTGTTTTCCGACATCCTCGTGATCAACGAAGCCTTGGGACAGCCTTATCGGTTTCGCGACGAGGGCGGGATCGGCATGGAGGTCAAAATTGAATCGGCGGCGGATGTCGACCGGCTGACCGTCGAGGGCGTTCCCGACCGGCTTAGTTATGTGGCCGAGGCACTCAAACGTATTCGCAAGGAACTCGGCGATCAAACCGGCCTGCTCGGGTTTGCCGGTTCGCCCTGGACGCTCGCTTGTTTCATGCTTGAAGGTGGCAGCTCACGCGAATTCACCAAGGCCAAGGAGCTGTTCTACACGGACCGCGCGCTGTTCGATCGCGTTTGCGAAAAGCTCACGATTGCGGTTGCCGCTTATCTCAAAATGCAAATCGAGTGCGGTGTGGATGGCTTGCAGATTTTCGACACCCTCGGCGGCACGCTCGCCGACAACGCCTTTGCCGAAGCATCGGCGAAATGGATGAAGCAGATCATCGCCGAGTTGGGCGACGCGGTGCCGGTGATCGTTTTCTCGCGCGGATCCAACGATTGGAAAAACCTTGTCGGCACCGGTGCCAATGTTCTCGGCGTGGACTGGACCGTGAACCTGGCTCAAGTCCGCAAAAATCTGAAATACCTCCGGGACGCCTACGGACCGGAGAAAGCGGACATCGGCGTGCAGGGTAATCTCGACCCGACCGTCCTCGAAACGAATCCCGAGGTTGCCGCCGCCGAGACACGGCGTATTCTGAACGAGATGCGCGGCTCGACCGGTCACATTTTCAACCTTGGCCACGGCGTGCGGCCGAGTTCGCGAATCGTCTGCATGCAAGCAGTGGTTGACGCGGTAAAGAATTTCAAATGAATGAGGTTCCGCAAGTTCGTCGCCCTACGATATTTTGAACCATGAGTGAAACGCTGAAAGTCGATCTGGAACTGATTCAGAAATACAACGTCCCCGGACCACGATACACTTCGTATCCGCCGGCCACCCATTTTACCGAGGAAACCCAACGCGATGACGTCGCCGCGGCCATTCAGGCCAACAACGTTCAGCCGCGCGACTTGTCGTTGTACTTTCATCTACCGTTCTGCGAGACGCTTTGTTGGTTTTGCGGATGCACCACTGTCATCACCACCGACCACAAACAAAGCCTGCCTTATCTCGACTTGATCGAGATGGAACTCGACGGCATGAGCAAGCGCCTGCACCCGGATCGGCCGGTTGTGCAAATGCATCTCGGCGGCGGCACGCCAACATTCCAGCAACCCGAGGAACTCCTGCGCCTCGGCAAGATGATCAAGCAACGGTTCCGCATCGCGGACGACGTCGAAGCGGGCACCGAAATGGACCCCCGCCGATTAACTCGTTTTCACATCGAAGCTCTGCGCGAAGCCGGCTTCAACCGCGCCTCGATGGGCGTGCAGGACAACAACCCAAAGGTCCAGGAAGCCATTCATCGAATCCAGCCGTTCGAGATGACGCAGCAAGCCGTCGAATGGCTGCGCGAAATGGATTTTCAATCGCTCAATATCGATCTGATCTACGGTCTGCCGTTTCAAACGGTTGAGTCGTTCGAAAAGACGATTGATGAAGTGCTGACCTTGTCGCCCGATCGGTTTGCGATCTTCAGCTACGCGCACGTACCCTGGATCAAACCCGCGCAAAAGATTCTGCAGCAAAAGATTTTGCCGTCGCCCGAAACCAAGTTGCAATTGCTTAAACTGACCATCGAGAAGTTGACTTCGAGCGGATACGTTTACATCGGCATGGATCATTTTGCGAAGGAGACGGATGAACTCGCAGTCGCGCAAAAGAACAAGTCATTGCAGCGGAATTTCCAAGGCTACTCGACTCGCGGCCAGGCGGATATTTACGCGTTTGGTATGTCGTCGATATCGCAGGCGGACGGCGTTTACTGGCAGAACGTCAAGGAACTCGAAGAATACCAAAAAGCCGTCAAAGAAGGTGACTGGCCGTATCATCGCGGCTACGTGATGACCGACGAAGACAAGTTGCGCCGCACGACGATCATGAGGTTGATGTGCGATCTCGAACTGGATTACGCGCACATGTCGAATTTGCTGGGCGTTGATTTTGCCGACCATTTCGAAACCGACATCGTGTCGCTCGACGACATGGAATCGGATGGTTTGATCGAACGCAGCGACACCGGTTTGAAGGTCACCGATCTCGGGCGCTTGTTGATCCGCAACATCGCGATGCGCTTCGACGCCTACGCCACTGAGCGAAAGGAAGCGCGGTTTTCCAAGACGATTTAGCGTCGGCTTTCGCCGATACTCGCTGAGTCTGAAACTCTCGTTGAGCCGCCACCGCGGCCATGCTAGTTTGCCGCAATGACCATTGAAATTGGTGACGAAATTCTGAACGGAATGACACTCTCTTCCGGGAAGTTGCGATTGGCCACGGCCATCGGACTGTTTGTCACCGAGGAGGCAACTTTGGGACAGGGAGCGGCCATTGCCGGGCTGACTCAAAGCCAGTTCCTGCAAGAATTGGGCAAGCGCGGCATATCCATTCACTACGGAGTTGCTGACTTCGAAGAAGACCTGGCGACACTCAGGGAACTTCCTCCACGGTGATCGTAGTCAGCGATACTTCAGCCATAACGGCGCTGATCCAAATCGAGCGTACCGAATTGCTGCTACGTCTGTTCGATGGCATCATCATTCCCGCAGCGGTGGAGAAAGAGCTTCGCCGAACTCACACCACCCTTCCTGACTTCATTCGCGTCGTTCCTGTTATCGATCCATCCCTTCCTCTCAGATTTGCCGACGAACTGGATGTGGGCGAATCAGAGGCCATCGCGCTCATGTTGGAAGGTCGCGGTGACCTGTTACTAATGGACGAACGCAAAGGCCGACGCGTCGCCAAGCGGGAATGTCTCAAGGTAGTCGGGCTGTTGGGCGTGCTGGTGGCGGCGAAAAGCGCTGGTCTGTTGAACTCCTTACGGCCGGTCATTGAGGAATTGGAACGGACAGTTGGCTTCCGCATCGGCAAGGAGCTTAGGGATCGGCTGCTTCGAGAGGACAATAAGGAGGAATAAAAAACGACTGGAGTTTGTTTATTGACTGGGTCCAGATTTACGGGGCGCATGAAATACGCCATCATCGCGGACATCCACGCCAATCTGGAGGCGTTTGATGTCGTGTTGCGCGACCAGAAGGAACAGCGCTGCACGCACATTGCTTGTCTCGGCGACATCGTCGGCTACGGACCCGATCCCAAGGAATGCGTGGACATTGTCCGGGCGTTGAATATCCCAACTGTGAAAGGTAATCATGATGAGTATGCCTCCATGGAGGGGCCCCTCGAAGGATTCAATCCGACGGCCGCCAAAGCGATCGAATGGACCCGCAACCAGTTGACCGAGGATGACCGCAGATGGCTGCGCGAGCTGCCGCTCTCGCTTCAAATTGAGGATTTCACTTTGGTCCACGCCACCCTCGATGGTCCTCAGCGCTGGGGCTACGTATTTGACAAACTGTCTGCCGCGGCCAATTTCGTGCATCAGGCGACCCACGTCTGCTTCTTCGGCCATACGCATGTGCCAGTCGCCTTTATTCAGGACACCGTCGTTCGTGGCGGTACCTATTCAAAGTTCAAGATCGCTCCTGGAAAGAAATACTTCATCAATCCCGGCAGTGTGGGCCAGTCGCGCGACGGTGTTCCAAAAGCGACGTATGCAATTTTGGATCTCGATGCACGAACGATCGAACTCCGCCGACTGGACTACGACATTGCGACAACCCGGGCAAAAATCAGGAAAACCGGCCTGCCGCCGCGGCTGTAAATTGTGCTTTGAACATCTGCAACTGAGAAACATCCAATCGGCCAGATATGGCGACGCCAACGCCACAAGTTGAAAACGCAGCCGGAGTTGTTCCTGGAAAAGTCCGCCGGCAAGGGATTGCGCATGTGATCTGCGGTGCCGGTATTCTGGTCATGGCGTTTGTCGGCTTATGGCGCGACGTGTCCTGGCTCGCTCAACCATTCTACGCCTGGGCCTGGTGGGGCTACATCCTCATCCTTGACGGCTATGCCGCCATCGCACGCGGTGATTCATTGCTCACGACCCGTTGGAAATACTTCGTCCCGATCTGCACCTGGTCGATCACGTTCTGGTTCTTCTTCGAACTGATCAACGCCCGCATTCGCAATTGGTATTACGTCGGCGTTTTCCCGTACGACGAATGGTTGGCCGGTGGCGTCTTCACGGTCGCGGCATTTGCCACGGTATTCATGGGCATCTTCACCACCGTGGATGCGCTCGGCGCCAGCGGACTTTGGTCAACCTGGCGTGGGCCGCGGCGACAATTTCCCCGCCGGCTTACGTACACTTTGCAATTCATCGGTGGCACCACGGCCGCCCTCGCCCTGCTCTTCCCGTATTATCTCGCGCCTCTGGTCTGGGGCAGTTTCACGTTGATTGTTGATCCGTGGAATTATCGTCGTGGCGCCCGATCGTTATTGCGCGATCTGGAAGACGGCAACTACGGCCTGCTCGCTCGGTTGCTGCTGGCGGGCCTGATCTGTGGCGTCGTTTGGGAAAGCCTAAACTTTTTCGCGCCGCAAAAATGGATTTACACCGTGCGCGGTCTCGAAGGTTTCAAACTGTTTGAAATGCCGATGATCGGTTTCCTTGGGTTTCCCGCGCTGGCGCTCGACAGCATGGCTGGCTACGCGATGTTCGCCTCGTGGTTGCTCGGCAATCGCACCTGGGAACATCCGCAAGATTTGACTTATCAACCCACCTTTCACCCCGCGCGTTCGACCAGTGTCTTTGTTGCGACGGTCGTAGTGCAAATGCTATTTTGGGCGGCCGTATCCGGTCTCGCCACGCCGATCAACGTAGCGTCAATCCAGGTTCAAATGAGCGATCTCGGCCTGAGCCGGCCCGAAGTGCAAAAGCTCGAAACGTTGGGAATCACTCGGCCTCGTCAACTGTTGCACGCAGCCACCGACACCGAAGAACGCCCCGAGCTGCAATCCACTCTTCACTGGGATAACCAACGTTTGACTCATATCCTTGAACGAACCGAGCTTTACACCTTCAAGGGCATCGGTCGGGATCACGGGCAAATGCTGGAATCGATCGGAATCCATTCGCCGACCGACTTCCGCCACTGGGATCCGGAAAAGCTGGAAGATCGCCTGGCAAAACTTCCCGCCCCGTTGCTGGTCACCCGGCCACGACTGGACTTCGTGAAGGTCTGGATACTTGCGGCAAAAAGTCCGACGGCGGTTGTCAGTGTGCCGTGAGACATCAGCCGATCAGCCCACCACGACCTCAATCTGGGCCACGATTCCGTAACGGACGACACGGCAAAACAGAGTCGACTGACCGACGATTTGCGGCATGCTCGCGGTATGAATCCCCGTTCATGGATCTATCTTTCGCTTTTGATCGCGGGCACGTCGATTCGCGCCGCGGATTCATTTCCAGGAACTGCGCCACTGACGATGACCGGCGATCTCGCCGCGCAAATGGTCTCCGGCATCGATCGATATCTCGATCGTGTTACCGCCGAAAGTCCGGCTGTGCGTCGTGGCCACTGGCATTTCGACAAGTCGTCAAAAGAGGCTTTCATGAAATCCTGGCTCGCGAACGCCGAGACCAATCGCGCCGTTTTGCATGAATTGCTCGGAGTTGTGGATCAACGCGAACCGGTGACCATGCGATTCATCGCACCTGTCGGCACAAACTTCACAGCCAATCCCGGCGAGATTGCGCGCGGACCCGGGTACAAGGTTTACGCCGTCACGTGGAATGTGTTTCGTGGTGTGGAGGGTGAAGGACTATTACTCGTTCCCGATGGCGAACCCAGGGCTGACATCGTCGCAGTGCCGGATTGCGATTGGACGCCGGAACAGTCGATCGGTCTCGCACCGGGCGTTCCGGCAGAACAGCAGTTTCCGCGTCGGTTTGCCGAAGCCGGTTGTCGCGTCCTGATCCCAGCGCTCATTGATCGCGGCAGCAAGTTCGCTGGCAATCCGGGTGTTCATCGGGTCGATCAAAGTCAGCGTGAAACACTCTGGCGCGCCAGCTACGAAATGGGCCGGCAGCCGTTGGGTTATGAAATCCAAAAAGTGCTCGCGGCGGCGGATTGGCTCGAAGCAACGCGGAATTCAGATGGCGGAGCGCGGAACGGGGACATGGCGGAGGTGCTCAAGCGCATCCAAAATCCCGGCGCCAACCGCCAGGAGCTCGGCATCGTCGGTTACGGCGAAGGCGGGATGATCGCGATGTACGCGGGCGCGCTCGACACGCGTTTTCTGTCGGTCACCGTTTGCGGCGCAGTCGGTCTCACGCAGCGAAATGCCGAGCTGCCGATCTATCGCAATGTCTGGTCGCTGCTGGAAAACTTTGGGGACGAGGAGATCGCGGCAATGATTCTGCCGCGTGCTTTCATCGCCGAACACGGGTGCTATCCGGAAATCACGCACGCAGACAAAGGCGGCGGCGCGCCGGGACGCCTGTGGCGACCGACCGATGCGGAATTCGAAGCTGTACAACAGCGTTTGACCGGCTGGTTGCCTTCTTTGCCGGCTTACTTTCTGAACGCCTCCGACGACACGGTTTGTGATTGGGGAACGGCACAACGCTTCTACCGCAAACTCTCGTCCGCCGACGGAATCGCCCACTCGATGGGAACACCGCCAACGCTCACCGGAACGTTGCCAGACGCGGACGCGCGGACGAAACGGCCGTATTTGCAGATCCTCGAAGACACGCAGCACCTGATGCGCGAGAGCGAATACACGCGTCGTGAATTCTGGAAGCGCGCCGATTTCAGCAGTACGGCGGCGTTCACAAATTCCGCTTCCTGGTATCGCGACTATTTTCGATCGAATGTTGTCGGCATGATCCCTCCCGCGTCGTTGCCGCCCAATCCACGCAGCCGGTTGCTCTTTGAGACAGACGGCGTTCGCGGTTACGAAATGGTCTTCGACGTTCATCCCGATGTGTTCGCGTACGGCATTCTTTGCGTTCCGACCGACATCAAACCCGGCGAGCGCCGCCCGGTCGTCGTTTGCCAGCATGGGCTCGAAGGCCGGCCGACGGACGTTTCCGATCCCACGGTGAACAGTCACTACTACCATCAGTTCGGCTTGCGACTGGCCGAGCAAGGATTTGTCACCTTCGCGCCGCAGAATCCGTACATCGGTCACACGACATTTCGACAAGTCTTGCGCAAGGCGCAACCGCTCGGCCTGACGCTTTGGTCGTTCATCGTCCGGCAACATGAAGTCATCACTGATTGGCTGGCGGCACAGGATTTCGTCGATCCACAACGTATTGCGTTCTACGGATTGAGCTACGGCGGCAAGACGGCGATGCGCGTGCCGGTGTTGGTGGATCGCTATTGCCTGAGCATTTGTTCGGCGGACTACAACGAATGGATCTGGAAGACCGTCTCCGATCGCTCGCCCTATAGTTATCTTTGGACGATGGAGTATGACATGCCCGAATGGAATCTCGGCAACACGTTCAATTACGCGGAGCTGTCATGGTTGATCTTCCCGCGGCCGTTCATGGTCGAGCGCGGGCACGACGACGGTGTGGCGCCGGATGAATGGGTGGCCTATGAGTTTGCGCTCACGAAACGCCATTACGTGAAAATGAGCCTTGGCGACCGCGCGCAGATTGAATTCTTCAACGGACCGCATTCGATCAACGGGAAAGGCACGTTTGATTTTCTGCATCACTGGTTGAAGTGGCCCGAATAAACTCAGGTGTTGCCGTGTTTATTTCTTTTGCACAAACCTGATGAGCGGTCGCGGCTTGACCTGGACAGCCATTGTACTGGAGCTGACCGTGCCGCGCGTCAACGTCCCAAAGAGTCGTCCGAGCCGCACGCGAAGTTGACTCAACCTCCCCTGAAATGTGGTGCCCGGTTCCTGCCCGAGATCGAGGCCCCAAGTCCAAAGCGTTCCGTCCGAAGTAAGGCCAAACATCGCGCCGTAGTACCACACAGCGATCCAATCCGACCGCTCATCAAAACGGGTCCAACTGAATGCCGGTTTCACGGGAGCCGGCCATCCCCACGCGTTCGGAGCGGACCACAGCGTGCCATCGTCATGCAGTTCATAAACGCCAATGGACAACGATGGAATTGTCACGATTCCAAATACCCGCTGCCCCTTGGGCACGTCATCACTGAACAGTCGCCCGTTGGTGGCGATTGACGCCTCGGGATCCGGGGGGCCGTAAAATAGGCTCCACCATTCGCCAGCGCGATTAATGGCAAACGGCGGATTCCATTCCACAAATTTAATCCAGTTGGTTTCCCGACAAATCCGAGTGAATGAAGGCAACAACGCCGGGGTGCCCCTTGAGTTGCCAAGAAACGCCGGAGCCTGCCCCCAGCTCCAGAGCGAGCCATCCTCACGTAACCCAACCATGGCGGAGCTCCAATTCGCGATCGACAGCCAACGATCCGTTCCCTGGCGAACGGGGTCCATTTGCAGGACCGCCGGCATCTCGGGAATGCGCGACGACCGGTTGTCGCCCCACATCCACAACGAACCGTCGCGTTTGATGGCGGCGGACACATTGTTGCCCGGGAAGACCTTCGCCCAATCCAGGTTCGTTCCATATTGCGTCGGTCTTGGATTGGCACGCCCAATCCGTGGTTCGTTCCAGAACCATAACGATCCGTCTTTTTGAATGCCGGCAAATGAATTGTAGGCCGCCCGCGCTTCCAGCCAGTTGGTCGACGTTCCGATTTGTTCCGGAACCAATTTTCGCACCCCGTCCGTTCCGCCGATCAGGCCCCATCGCCAGAGTGAACCATCCGGCATGACGAATAGTGCGCCATTGCCACCAGGAAAGACGCGTATGTCGCTTGGCGATTCGCCTTTGGCCAGGCGAATAATCACTGGCTTGAGCGGCGGCGGAAACAGTTTGCGATAGCCCCAAAAACCGCCGGCAATCAACAGCAGGCACAAAATCGCATACGCAACTCGTCGCCGCCTTCGCCGCGGCACAAACGCTGAAACGGGTTCCGATTCACTGGCTTGGCTTTGAATGGTGTTCGCTGCTTTGACCGTGTTGTTGCTGGTAGGGGATTCCTTTGTTGCCGGTGAAACTACGTTGTCCGTCAACTGCCCGGATGCGAGTTGCCTGAATTGCTTGAAGAATTTCCGGCTGGCGAGAAACCCGAATCCCGCGTCCGCGAGCAGCCCCAAACCGACCCAAAGCGCCAGATAGAATTGCCACTCAAATCCGTCGTCTGACGCCGAGAACAACATCGCCCAAAGATTGGCCACCAGACTGATCAGTCCCAAAACGATCCACGGCAAAATGAGAATCCTAAACAACGCGGTGAACACCATTTGATGATGGCTCTTCGCGGTCAGCGCCGCAGACATGGCGGTCATCACGAGCGCAGCGATGTCCAGCAGCAGCATGATGATTCCCCAGGTCCAGGTGTGAAATATTTGAGCCGAATAGAACCGGCCAAGCGTGAGCTGCATCAGCCCAAGCTCGATGATGAGAGTCAGAATCAACGGCCCCAAAAATTGACGCCGCAACGCGAGCAGTTGGCCCACAAAAATATCCCGCACCGTGAGCGATGTGGAGAGGATCAATTCCATAGTCCCGCCTTGTTTGTCCTCGGCCAATTGCTGACCGGCTTCCATCGCGATCCAGATCTTCAGCGTGGTGTTCAGGATCAGACTCAGCACGATGCCCACCGACGAATCGAGCCAGATGTTCGGCTCCTGTTTGATCCATCCATGAATCCACCACACGATCGCCGCGCCCAAAAAGCACCAAACGTGAACCGGCTTCAGCCGCGCTCGCGCCGCCAGCCAGTAGTATCCATTGACGTCGAGTAGGCGTTTGCGAAACGGCTTCTGTTTCGCCGCGCGCCCGTAACTCAACGATCGCCAGAAATCCCGCCAGCCACGGCGCGTGCGGCGAGATCGCGCCGGCGCGTCCTGCCATGAACGGGGAATCGCGATCGCAGCGAGCACGAACAGTAACCAGGAAATCGCGTGCAGATTCGCCATGGTCTTCCAATAGAAGTCCGGCGCACCGACATAGGCCTTTTCGCTGCAAAGATAAAAGGCATACGCGGGGCACGTGACCAGCAGTTCGTACAAATAGGTTCCCGACGACGAGTAAACGGATATGAATCCCGCGATGGCCGCTGGTAAACCGGTGATGGCGAGCAGCAAGATCAGATTGCTTCCGTAAGCACGGCGCGAA
Organism: bacterium; assembly: GCA_016124235.1. GTDB lineage: Bacteria > Verrucomicrobiota > Verrucomicrobiia > Limisphaerales > RI-55 > RI-55. The sequence continues at coordinate 57,184 of WGOC01000013.1, forward strand.
TCGCGGCTGACCGACGACGCAAACAACCCGACGGTGAGCGAAAATAAAAACGTGTTGATGAGCAACAACGCCATTCGCCACAACTCGCCCTGCGTGAGGCCGCCGAACAGCAACGACAGGGCAAGCACCGGAAACACGGTCAACAATCCGTAGAAACTGTTCAGTGACGTCGCCGCGAGCTTGCCGAGCGCCACGTCATAGCCTTTGAGATCGGTCAAGAACAGCAGACCCAAGGTGCCGTCGCGTTTCTCCTCGCTGACACAATCGGCCGTCGTTAATCGACCGACAAACAGCGCGTAGACGAACGCGAGGCCCGACAACGACCAAAACAACGCCTGACCGGCGGGCACTTGCGGCGCCACGGTTTGCGCGCCCAAGATGATGCCGCCCATGAGAATTGCCACCACGCCCACAACCAATCGCACCCGGTAAATCCGGCGCCGACGCGCGGCCACCCTCAATTCACGGGCAACGATCGGGAGGAAACTCATGATTCACACAGCTTCAATTTCACCTGTTTGCTTGTCAATGCGATGTCCCGGCGAGGTTCTTTCAATCGGACCAAGCAATCGCCCTTTCGTCACGAGCTGCGAACCACTTCAATTCGGCATCGTATAGAAACTCTCCTGGCCTCGAATGCTTGACAGATCAAGCGTCGGCACGGACAAGAACGTTCAGGGTGAAATCTACGGCTTCCAGTTTTTATCGCGATTGGCGCACATCACTTGGCCACGCTCTGTCCTTTCACGAGGATGCCGACGGACATCCGCCGGAGCGTTTGCTGCAGGCGATTTGGTCGCGCCAGCGTTTGCGTCGACACGCATTAAGAACGGTCGACGGTCGCACGGTCACGGTGTTGCATCCCGGCTTTTGGAATCGCGAAGCGGGCCCGGATTTTCAAAGCGCCGTCATCCAGTTTGACCACGAAGAACCGGTTGCCGGTGACGTCGAAATCGATTTGCGCACCGACGGCTGGAAAGGCCACGGTCACGATCGCAATCCCGCATTCGCCGACGTCGTATTGCACGTCGTGTGGGATCTCGGTCGTTCGCCTAAAACACCGTTACCCACGTTGGCGATTGATCGAAGCCTGGATGCGTCCCTTGGCGAACTGAGCGAATTGCTCGACGGCGAAATCCCCCCGCCGCTCACGAAAAGCCAGGTCGGTCGCTGTCAGGCGCCGCTGGCAGCTTTGGATCCTCAAGCGCTCAAAACACTTCTGATCGAGGCCGCCCAAGTCCGATTGGAAATGCGGACCAGCCAATTGCGCGCCCGCGCGCAGGAATGCGGATGGGAACAAGCGCTGATCGAGGGACTGTTTCGCGCATTGGGTTACAAGCATAACGCGTGGCCAATGCAACGCCTTGGCGAACTCGCGCCGCGCATGCGCGAGGCTCTCCACAGTTACTCGGCCAAGTACGATCCGATTCACTGGCAGGCATTGCTGCTTGGATGCAGTGGTCAATTGCCCAATGAAGTCAAAGGTTCGGGCAATCGATCGAACGAATACCTTCGACAGCTTTGGGATATCTGGTGGCGGGAACGCGATCGAATGGCGCCCTACATTTTACCGGCGAAAACGTGGCGCATGGCGGGCATTCGTCCGGCAAATCATCCGCAACGCCGACTCGCACTCGCTTCCCACTGGCTCGCATCGAAGGATTTTTTCAAGAGATTGGAAAACTGGTTTGAAGAATCGGTTGTCCCCAGCACTAGAAAAGAACCGCAAAAATTCAGCCGGCCCGCCGCGAGTCTGCTTCGCGTTCTCGATCCGGGAAACGATCCCATCTGGTCGCGACGCTGGACCTTGCGATCGCGAATGATGCCGAAGCCGCAGCCGTTGATCGGCGCGACGCGCGTCACCGACCTCGCGATCAACGTGATCCTGCCGTGGTTTATGGTGCGCGCGCAGTCCGGCAGGAATCGGAAATGGGCCGACGCAGCGCAAACGCTCTGGCTCAACTGGCCTGCCGCCGAAGACAATTCTGTTTTGCGTCTGGCTCGGGCACGTCTTTTTGGAAGCTCTCGCAAACGTCTAATCCAAACCGCAGCCGACCAACAGGGTTTGTTGCAGATTGTCCGGGATTTCTGCGATCACTCGAACGCAATTTGTGATCATTGTCAGTTCCCTCGCCTGATCGCCGAATGGTCGAGCAATCCACAAGGCTCTCGCGGTTGAGATACTTTGTTCTCTGCAAAAAGCAAACCACCGGACACACAAGGGCGTCCGGTGGTTTAGTGCGTATCCGGAAATTTAGAACCAGTACCGCGCGCCAATCGCGGCGGTGAAACGAACGTCAAAATCTGGGGTCACGTCGAACACTGGTCCGGCCTCAAGAAAGATGTCGATCGGTTGGTTTTGAAAAAGATAGTCGAGACCAGCCACGGCACGAATGCCCACCAGATCATCCTGATGATCACGGAATTTCACGCGCAGGCCGCCACCGAAGTAAACGGGCAGCCGGCCTTCGCTCACGGGAATCAAATCGTATAGGTGATAGAGATAGTCCGCATGAATGTGGAAATCATTGTGATCTTCAAACGACCAACCAACGCCACCATCAATGGCGGCGCGGTCGCTCACCCAATACTTCAGTGAAGCTCCCAGGGGCTCACCCAACATTAAGCCCGCACCAAACCGACGCCCGTCGTGGCCCACCTCCGTCGGCGGCCGCAACGTGACTGCGGGCACCTGAATGGAATCCTGACCTTTGTTGTTCGCCGCATTCTGAGCCGGCGCATTGGCCGACATCAGGGCGAGTGAGGCAATTGTCATGGTCGTGATTTTCATAGGGCTCCCTTAACGAGCACAGCCGAAGCCACCAGGATGTTTGCCGCTGAAATGCATTCAACCATCGAAAACCGAACCTGTTTGGGCGCAACGGGATAGTACGTCCTGACGATCGACGCGAACGGAACGACTTCGGGCGGAAATGTGATACAATTTGTTTCAGCGCAGGTTGTCTTCGAACCGGCGATAGCGAACGGATTCCGGCAGAAAGTCCTTTTCGTATCGCCGCAGCAGCGCATCCACGTCGTTGGGCACAATGTAAATCTTGCCGCGAATCCACTTGGTTTTTCCGGGCTCCACACCGCCCAATCGAAAATCACTGTGCAGGCAGCGCGCGACTCCTTGAAATAATTCCTGATACGGCTGCCACGCAGTTGCGAAGATCATCGAGTCATCGCCGCTGAAGCAACCGATCAAACCATTGCTCGGGGTCAACGGATTGAGCGGTCGCGGATTCATATCGGTGCGCGGCACACCCGGTGCCGCCCACTCCTGGCCGGGCGTGTAACGACCATTCTTCTCCCACACCGGAGTCGGCATCCGCGTCAGTTTGCCGTCCAGAAAGATGAAGCATTTAGGTAGGTAGTCATCAAGGTTGCCACTGAAATCCGTCGCCGAGAAACCCGTGAACGCGCCGAGTCGCACGCAGGGTTGCGCCCAATGCGCCTCGGACCGTTTGTTGGTCGGATTATGCGCCGCGAGTTCGAACGTCACTTCGTCATCTCCGGCGCGAATGGTGTGATCAACCACCAGACCATCAGCGAGCGTGTCGCGCATTTTGATTTCTTTGCCGTCGGGCGAAGCGGACACCAACACGTTCGTGTGCGGAATCACGGTGTGCTTCACCCAGTCGGCGTCGGTCGAATTGGCCCGGCAATAAGCTTCGAGATAGTTGATCCGAATTTCGCCGCCCGGGATCCTAGGGCCGGTAATAACCAGGAAGTTGCCGTCACGTCGCAGCGTCAGATCATTGCGCTGCGTCGCCGCGACTTCGTCTCGCAATTCCGGAACCGAATCGGCCGCCGTCAATTGCCGGAAATTCTTCCACCGATGGAACGTGAGAAAGTTCGCGTCGTGCTGAGTGTGAGCGCCGCCCAATCCGTCGTCGTAGGCGGTGCGCACCGCCGCGATGAGATCATCGCCGTCGATCAACCAGTCTGGATATTGGAAACCGTGTTTCGTTTGGTCCGGATGATGAAGTAACGCACAACGAACTTCCCAACGACGCAGATCGGTCGATCGCAGCAACGCAAGCGTGTTGCGAATGCGGTCGGCGTTTGCCTTGCCGGCTTCGCTCCGCGGCACCCAATTGGCGAACGCCCAATAGCACTTCGCGACGGGGTCCCAGCGAATCTGAAATTTCTTCGCGCCACCTGGAAAGTCGACAAAGTCCGTCGCCGGATTGAAGGAAAGCGACCGACCGTCCGCACTGACATGCAACATCGCCGCGATGCCGCCTTCCGGCAGATGATGGACTCGCATCAAGTTCACGAGGGCGCCATCGGGCGTCGGAACCACATTGCCTTCGAGCCAACCGCCGAACTTGCCGCCCAGCCAGTTGAAATCCGGAGCTAGGAATTCGCTCAGGGTCCAGTTTCGCGCATCGAGCAGATCGGCGTTGGCGTCCACCGACAAAACGTGCGCGCGAAAATGTTTCCCCCAACCGCCACCGCCGTCAGTGTCTTCCATCGCCCGCCAGAGCTTGCCGTTGTGAGTGATGACCGGCGTCGGTGCGCAATGGAAATGACCTTCAAACAGCAAACCGGTTTTCGAATCATTCGGCGCCGTCCACGTGGTGCCCCCATCCGTTGAGCGCATGATCACAATGCTGCCGTTTTGCTTCGCGTTGCCGAGCAGGTAAACCGAATCGCCGTGAGCAAAGATGCTGGCCCAGTACATCGGCGAAACGCGGGCCGCCGGACTCCACGTTTCGCCGCGATCCTTCGATCGATAAACCCGCGTGACTGCAATGTTGTTCTCGGTCGACTTCGGCCCAAACTCGTCGCACTTGGCGAGGTAGGTTCCATCCGGCAACAGGGCGATTCCCGGCGACCCAAGATAGATTTCAGTACTGGCCGGCTGATGAGTGATTACCTTACCCGGGACAGACGAAAAATCAGGCTGCGCGGCGGTCGCATCCGCAGCATCAAACAGCCAAAAGCCGAAGGCTCCCAACAGAGCAAACAAAGAAGAAATACGAGTAAGCATCGCGTCGGGAGCAGAACTGCATCTCAAGGGCTTCATGGGGGAAGGCTATCAATCGGCACCCGTTTGGGGAAACTCAGAATCGACGTCCGTCGGTTCAATTTTCCGGGCTCGCGGCCGTTACGTCCTTCACCCACTTCGGTAAGGACTTTTGCGCGAACGTCGGCCGTCCACTTTCGAAAACAGCCACCAACTGAAAAGGCCGGGCGAGATCATCGTTATCAAAGAGCAAGACATGCGGAAGCTCACGCACTGCCCTCTGTAAATTCGCCATGGTTCGAGGATAACGCGCGACGAGTTTGTCGGTCGGCACGTCGTGGCCGCCCTGGCTGACGCGCATGGCGACGCGCTGTTCAGAGACCTCCGCACCACGGATCCCGACAAAGCACAGCACCACTGTGTAACCGCTCGTTGCCGTCTCCTTCAGAAAGTTCAACTTGTCGCCAACGGGATCGGAAAACACGGTTTCGAAGACAAAACTCTCGCGTTGGTTGACCAGCTCCCGACGGAGCACATCCGCCACGCTGGCCGCATCGTAGGGATCGAGTTCCAGCTCGCGGCTCAACAGGTCAGCGTTAACGAAACGCAACCCGGCGGGTTTCAGATGCGCCTGATAAAGTGTGCTTTTGCCGGCACCGTTGGGACCGGCCAACGCGATCAAAATCGGACGACGATCAAGCCAGGGGAATTTCATCGCCGGGCTGTCTTTCGCCGTCGGACTGTGCCCGCCTTGACCGGTTTGAACTGGCGGTTCACAAAGCGGCCGACCACCCGCGTTCCATCCTCATCGATGCGGACGAGCAATCCGGGAGCGTCCGGCGCGGGTTCGTAATGCGGAAACGGCTGCTCCCGAAGAAACTTCGCCACTTCGCTCCGACCTTTCGGCGTGTCGACCGTTTCCAGGCATTTTGAAAGCGGTCGCGAAGATGCCGCCCGGCTCAGGGCCAACGCCTGTGTGCCCCGCAGCAACGGCTCGATGGCGCGACCCAGTTTGGCCCAAAATTCAATCTGGCCCGCGATCGATCGTTGCGCCAGCGCGCCCAATTGCCGGGCATCCAGGACCAGTTCATCCGAAAGCTTCACCGGTTGACTCATGGACAAAAGGTAGCAAAACGCTACCGGAAGGCAAACCGTCATTTGCACGGGGAAACGAACCAGCGGCGTTCGGCTCGTAAGCGGTGGTGCCGACGGTTTTCGACTTCAATTGCGAGTTTGGCGGACATCACTGAGTTGCTAGGTGCAATTGATTCCGGCGACTCCAGTTCCCTTCGTCGCACGCACTCCAAACCCGGGCGGAATTCTCGAAACGGCCTCGAAGCTCGCGTTAGCGGCTTGGAGTGCGGGGATGTAGCGCAGCGAAATCACCGCTTTGGCTTTCGCTTTCATTGAAACTCCATCGCTTCGATGAACCTCAAACCACGTCACCATCGTTCCAGCTTTCGTGCCGGTGGCGTGTCCGATCGAACATTCTTTGATGGTGGTGGCCCCGGTAGCCTGATGCACGCCGACCCATGGTGGCATCTGGTGCCCGTTAAGAAACGATGGGTGAAATGTCTGACTGGGCCGGGTTCCAAAACTTTACCATTTCTTTACCGTTTCTTTACCACTTTTCACTTTTTCCCGGTGGTCAAGTTTGGTCGTTCAATGGGGTTGTTGATCATTTTTGCAGGCCGGAAAGCAAAACGGTCGCGTAGCGATTGAGGCTGGCGAGCGTTGGGCGCAATCTGCCCGCGTGGCCAGGAACGCTTTCGCGAGAGTCCCGGATTCAAGGACGGGGAGTGGAAGGCACCGCTGTCGGGTCGGTTCGTCGTTCATGGCGATGAGGATAACCCGAGTAGTGACTTGATCCATGTTAAATGGTGAGAACGGCGAAGAAAGTCGCGCGGGAGCGCGCAGAGTCACGCAAGATGATGTCAGCGGATTGGAGTGCAGTAGTCCGCTACCGCTTTCGGAAGGCCGAGCTCGGTGAGGCCCCAAAGTCTTCGGCCGAGGTGAAGTCAGGGCGTCGTATGCCCTTGCCCTCCGATGAACGTCAACCATCATACCGCCAGTGTAGGCACCGCCCTCTTCACACCGGACGGACGACGACTAGTCACGAGCGGCAACGACTCCGATTGGGTACCGAACCATGAACCTGCAGATGCCGGCGTCCGGGTCTGGGATGTCGCCGAAGGCCGGGAGATCAGGCGTATTCCGATTCAACCCAACTATCGTATGAAGACCTTTTCCCCGGATGGAAAATACTTGGCGCTTGTCTCGGAAAGGCCGGCTGAGGTCAAGGTGATTGACTTCGAAACGGGCGAGGAACGCTGCACGCTCACCGGTCACAAGAGTGTTCTGACATTGGTGGCTTATTCGCCGGACGGTCGCCGGATCTTGACGACGAGCGCCGATAAAACCGCCAAGCTCTGGGACGCCGAAAGCGGTCGTGAACTGCTGAACTTCAACGTGCATTCCGAAGCTGTCGTGGCGGGCTTCCTCTCGCAGGGGCACCGCATCCTCATTTCCCCGAAGTACCAGAAGAATCTCGCGAAGAAACCCGGCACCATAATCTGGGACACCGCCGAACCGGGCGAGGCCGATCGATTCCTGGGCTCCCACGTCAACGATCCGGGAGCCATCCGCCAATGGCTGGCGTTGGCGCCATTGCCGCTCGCCCGAACGCCCGGTGTCAGCGATTTGGACCTGGAACCGGTCCCCCATGAAGCACAACTCCGTCCCCGGAAGGGTGAACGGATCACTGTAGGGCAGGATGAACTCGTCTGGCAGGCGGTAAAGGATGGGAGCTACAAGATCAACTTCAACAAGCTGGTGGGCGCGGTGACGGAGGATAGCATCGGGTATGCAGTCGCCTACGTTCATTCAGAATTTCACCGGACCGGCTTGGTCCTGCATGTGGGGTCGGATGATTTGGCCAAGCTTTACCTGAACGGGAAGGAAGTGTACCGCAACCTCGAAGGCAGGGCCTGGTCGGAAGACGTGGATGCGGTGCAGGGCATCGAACTCCAGGCCGGGCTCAACGTGCTCGTCTTCAAGGTGGTCAATCACACTCAGGGCTGGGCCGGCTCGGTCTGGATCAGCGACGCCAATGAAAGACCCGTTCCCGGCATCCGGGTAACTCTCAATCCGGACGGGAAGGAGTGAATGGGGACCAGTGACCAGTGACCAGTCCGCCGATTTCGGAGGGACAGGCAACCGGAGGGACGAGTTTCATGAGTCCCAATTCTCCCCCTCGGAAGTGTGAGTTACACGAGTCCCCATTTTTTCCCAACTCTCGATCAGGGCCTCACGGAGTTCGGCCCTCCGAGAAATCCAATCTTTCGGAGGAAAAAACTGTGTGGTCCCCCATCTTCCTTCATTTAGTTCGTCCAGAACGTGCAGACTGCAAACGCATTCTTAAATTTGGGCATCGTATAGCTCTGCCCTTCGATGATTGCCAATCCTCTATCGCCTTCTTGGATATGCCGACGGCTCCGTGCCAGATCGGTAAGCGGTGGGGCTTCAAAGCTCAATCGGAAAGCGCCAGAAGACTGGCGCAGTCCAAGACCTCGCGGACAACCGACACTCCCCCGCCATTCGCATCCCTGGCGGCAATTCGGAGCGGCTACGAGGGTCAACGGTTGTGCAAAAATGCCGCCGCCATCTTCTCACCCAACGCTACGACGCCCGCCGTGTCGAGCACCAGTTGTTTCTCCTGCTTCGTCGGCAGATCGAAAGCCTTTATATAAATTAGATTCTTGTCGGCCGCCGCCAGGGCTTCCATGTCTGCAACGACATCGAACTGATTCACGCTTTTGTCGTCGGTCGGTGGTTGCTGGCTCACGTACCATTTGAGATCGGGCATCTGCAGATCGAAGCGGCTTTGTTTCACGATCGAGCCCAACCGTTCCGCCGCCGCCTTGCGATACGGGCCAAACGACATGTCGTTCTCCCCGACATGATAAAAGATTCCCGCGAGTTCAACCTGGTAACCGCGTGACGACAAATCGCTGATCGACTCACGAACGAATTCGATAAACTTCGGGTAGAGGTTGCGCGACTTCGCCACGCTGCCTTCCGGTGTCCAGTCGATGATCTGCGAACCGCTGTGGGTGAACTTCGCGATCGCGAAGTCTTTGATCCCGCCGTCTTGGAGCGCATGACCAAAGCTGAGTTCGGGTCCGAAGGTGTCGTAGTAACCCGCCGGCCCGAGCGGTTCCCAGCCGTCGGACGTCTTGTATCCACCGCCGATGCTGTAGCGAAACGGAATCGCCGGATCATCCCGCAACAGCGAGGCACCGTTTTTCAATTGCGCCAGCTGCTGAACGAACGCCCGCTCGCCTTCCATGTTGCGGTGACCGGCGAGGATGAAGAGCTTCACGGTGCTCCCTTTTGCAAACGGCCACTGCTTCAACGGGCGTTCAACTTTCGACGCTTTTCCGATGGTGCGCAGATAGGCCTCTGCGTAATTCACCCCATGTTCCAGTTGCCCCAGCGTGCCGTAGTGATAATGCAGTCCCACGGGATTGCCGATCGCGGCCGCAATGTGCGACGTGGGCACGTACTCGACCAACGGCACATTGGCCGCAGCCTGTTTTTGCCCGAGGCTGATCGCGTACATGCGCGGGCGGAGATCCATGCCCCAGATCGTCTTGGTGCAAAGCTCGCCGATGTAAAACTTCAGCTTCGGCGTCATCAAATCCTCACGACAGCGCGCGATGAAATGCTCCAGATTGTCACCGTAGTGCGCCATGTAATCTTTGTTGAACATGTCGTTCTCGCCCTGATGCCACACGAAGCCTTCCAACCGATAGTCCACACCTTCGTCGTCCAATTGCTTGAGCGAAGTTCGAACGGTTTCCATGAGCAGCGGATACATCTTGAAACCGCCCGGCTGATCGGGATTCCAGTCATTGCCCAGATCCGTTCCGCCGGCCGCGACCTTGATGATGGCCAGCGGTGCGTCAATGGCGGTGCGCACGGTTCGCGCAAAACTGAGTTCCGGTCCCACCAAATTGTTGACCGGTTGCAGATCCACCCAGCCGTTCGATCGCTTCTTGTCCTCGCGACCGATGCAAAAGGAAAACCGGACCTCCGGCTGCGGCTGGTCCAATCCGGCGAAGGGCGGAAATTGTTTGATGTCCTCCACCTTGGAGTCGGCGCCCTCCATGTTGGACTGTCCGGCAAAAATGAAGACGCGGACGGGCTCGGCAAAGCCGGATGCAATCGAGAGACAGGCCATTAACGTCCAGCAGAACCACCATCGAGCGCTGGCGATCAAGATTGTCGTTCGTTGTGTTCTAATTCGGTTCATTTTGAAGAAGCGTCCGAAGGTCTTGATCGATCTTTCAAAGTAACAATCTTGGCATCGGTCATCAGTTCACGGCCTTTTAGGTTGCCAACCACATTGTAATAACCTGCGTCGCTCCAGAAGACAAAGCCGGCCAGTTCGGGAAATTTGGTCTCCAGTTTTTGCACCACGTGCAGGCAGTCCTGCTTCGGTTCCGACCGGCCGCGAATGCCCAGCTCAGCCCACCAGATGACCTTGCCGTGGTTGCGTTTCTTTTCGACGGCCCACGCGTATTCGGAAAATACCAGCCCGGTCCCATAAGCCGACTTTCCCAACACGTCCACGTAATCGTCACCCGGATAACAGCGCTGCAACGCGCCGTCGTTCTGGGTCGTGTGATACGCCCATATGATGTTGTCCAATTTCTTCGTGTTCTGGAAATAGTCGTGAACCAGCCGATACAGCCGGATGATCGCTTCGCTGCCCTGTTTGGCGTGCCATTTGTTCCGGTCGTCGCTCTCCACAAATGGCGTGTAAACGACGACGATGCCTTGATCCTTCAACCACTTCAGATTGGCCGCCATGCGGTCCAGTTGCCGATAGAAGTTGGTTTTGACGGCGTTTTCTCCGTCGGCCCAGATGAGCTGGATGTCCACCGGACTGTTCCAGGCACCACCGCTGGGATTGGCAAAGAAGCTGTCCACTCCGACCAACATGCCTTGGTCCCAGAGTTTCTTGACGCCGCGATTCCAGGCGTCATCAGGGAATGGATCATCGGCAAAATCGTAGGTGGTGCAGGCGTACCGGGGAAACACACCCGTGTGCTGGTGAACCTTGTAAATCCAATTGCTCGCGTCGTCCGGGTCGGGATTTTCGTTGTGCACCCACGTCGCCATTTGCCCAAACAAGTACGAACCGTTGCCCAACGTTTTGAGATAATCCAAAACCTCCTTCTTCGTTGAGCCGAACGCTCGGCCGAGAGAGGCCAGCAGAACGCAACTGACAAGAATAACGTGGAGACGTCTCTGAATTCGCTGGTGATCGGCAAACATTCTTCGTGAAGAGAACTCGTTGATTTGCTGTAACCGAAGTTTTGCCGCGCAATGGTAACCGCTCAAGTGAAAAGAACGCGACGCGAGTGCGTGCTGGCGGTGGCCTTCACAAACTCGCGGGCAACGAGGCTGCGTAGCGCGCTCGATCCAGCAACGGTGAATCGAATTAGCATGGAGGGGCGAGTTACACGAGTCCGTGATTAAGACCTTAAGGCATTCATAGATCTCCGGTTTAGCGATGAGCCATCAACGCGCCCGCTTCCTGAATTCAGTTTCGATCCGATTTGCCACGCTATCCAGCGTTCTCTGGCTTTCACAACGACAATCCCAAAGGGATTCAACCCCTCAGCCCAGGTTTGCGAGTGCGAGCTACCCTGGGTCAGCCGTAAGATAGAGTTCCCAAACCTTGAAAAGGTTGCGTCGGATTGGTGGATCAGAAACGCGCAGGGACGCAACCCCGTTGGGGTTGAGATTCAATCCATGTCTGATACCCAGGGTAGGCGCCGGGTGCGCCAACCCTTGGGCTGAATGACACAATCCCGTTGGGATGGTTCGAATGCAGTTCGACGAACTGATCGCGGCGGAGCCGACATGCGAAGCGAGTGGGCCAGTTGCGTGGCGCATTCCAAGCCCTCGCGGACGCTCGACACGCACCCGACAATTGCGTCAGCGGCTTGGAGTGTGCTACCGGCATTTCTCACGGACACCTCTAGACATCGCAAAACCTTGCGCCTCCCGCCCAATCAGACCGAAGCTGGGGCCGAGTCCACGAGCCGGACTGCGTTTAAGCGATGAAATACAAAACCGTATTCTGGACTACCGTTTGCACGATTCTTGTTCCCAACCTCGCCCCCGCCGAAATCACGCAGTGGGTGATCCAATCCACCGAACGTCACAATGGTGGCGCTTCGTATGGCAGCGTCGGGCAGTATGAGGTTCTCAAGGGATACGCAATCGGAGAGTTGGATCCTTCCAATCCACTTAATGCCGGCATCGTCAACCTCGACAAGGCGCCGCACAATGGTAACGGCCGAGTCGAGTACAAGGTTGATGTGGAGATCCTGAAACCGATCGACATGCAAAAAGGGAATGGCACGCTCTTCTACGATGTCGTGAATCGCGGGCACAAGGTCATCCTTCCGTTCATCAATCTCGCGGATGGTTTTACGGTCGTCTGGAGCGGTTGGCAGGGAGATTTGCCGACGAGTCCCGATCTGTTGAACACCGAATTCCCGGTCGCGACGAATGAAGGTCAACCGATCATTGGGCGCAGCCGTGAGGAGTACGTTGACATCGGCACCGGCAAATTCGTCGGCAAGCTCACCTATCCTGCAGCCAATCTGGACCCAAGCCAGGCGACGCTGACCGCGCGCGAAAAAGAGCGGGACCCACGTCATCGCATCGACAGTTGGAAGTATCTAACCGACCGACAAATCGAGATTACCGCTCCGGGTGCTCCTTACGATGCCGGCGCGATTTACGAGTTCATCTATCCGGCCAAGGACCCCATCGTCATGGGCATCGGATTCGCGGCGACGCGTGATGTGAATTCGTTTCTGCGGTTTGAACTGACGGACGGCGTTGGTCATCGCAACCCGCTGGCGGAGCATACGTCGTTGTCCGATAAATCGGGTAGGTTTGAGCTGCCGCTCAACCAGGCGGCGCAGCAGCGTCGCCCTACCACGGATCGGGAGCAACACAACGACGACAATCAAGAATCCGACACGAAGCAAGAATCGTTGGCCATCAAACACGCAATCATCGAAGGTGTTTCGCAAAGCGGCCGCTTCACGCGTGACTTCCTTTGGCAGGGATTTAATGAGGACGAAAAGGGACGCGAAGTCTTCGACGGCGCTTTCCCGATCATCGCCGGTTCACGGAAGACGTTTACGAACTTCCAGTTCGCCCAGCCAGGGCGCTTTTCGCGGCAGCACGAGGATCATCTGCAACCCGGGGATCAGTTTCCGTTCACTTACGCGACTCAGAAGGATCCCCTGACGGGCCGCGTTGATGGCATTCTTAAGAAATGCCTCGAAACTCACACCTGCCCGAAGATTTTTCATCTCGATGGCGAATTTGAACTCTGGGGCGCGCGCGGTTCGGTGGTCGTTACGGACGGCAATCCCGACGGACCTCGCGACATCACGTTACCCCCGAACGTTCGCGTTTACATGGTTGCCGGCACACCGCACGGCGGTGGGCGGGGCCCGATCATTCCCGCATCACGTTCCAAGGGAATTTGCCAGAACTTCCAGAATCCGTTGGGAAGCCTCGTGGTCGTACCCGCGTTGATCCGCGCACTCAATGACTGGATCACCACCGGCAAGGAGCCGCCGCAGAGTCGCTATGGCTCGGTAAGTCGGCACACGCTGGTATCATCGAATCAGTCGAGCACCGGTTTCCCGAATATTCCCGGCGTGACTTACACGGGCCTGTTCAATTCACTTCGCGTGACTGACTACAACGTGCAACCGCCTGCCGAAGGAGCTGAATACGGTGTGTTGGTTCCGAAGTGCGATCGGGACGGCAACTCCCTCGCTGGCATCCGGCTCCCGCCTTTGGAAGTACCGATTGCCACCTACACCGGTTGGAACCTTCGCGCGACTGGCCACGCGGAAGACGAATGTTGCAGCACAAGCGGCTCATATATTCCTTTCGCTAGGACGAAGGCGGAACGAATCGCCGATGGCGACCCGCGTCTCTCGATTGAGGAACGCTACCAAAGCCATGCCGATTATGTGCAGCAGTTGACCGAGGCGGCGAACAAGTTGGTGGACGAAGGCTATCTGCTCCCGGCCGATGCCGATTACTTGGTCGAGGAAGCCAACAGCGACGTGATTAAAAAGCTGTTTGCAAAATAACGGGCACCGGTCGCGCGGTAGGTATTGGTGTAAACGGAATCGCTTGGTTGCGAATGCGAATGAGGAATCAGTATCGTCATGCGTCTTCAACTTACGCAGCAGAAACTTCCCCACTCATTCGGCTCTAATTGGTTTGCTCGTCCACCGCTTTACCCGGCTCCGCGCCGAGCAAATGCCGACGCCAGAAATCGAGCATTGTTTCGCGCAAATGCAGCGTCGTGTTCTGGCCTTCGAAGATGCCGTGCGTGCGGTTGGGATAAATCATTAGCTCGAAGTGTTTCTTCGAAAACTCCAGCCGATCGATTAATGCCTCGACACCTTGGTAATGGACGTTGTCGTCACCGGTGCCGTGAACGATTAGCAGATTGCCCTTGAGTTGTTGGGCGAAGTTGATGGATGAACCGTTCCGGTAACCATCCACGTTGTCATCCGGCAGGCCCATGTAGCGTTCCTGATAGATCGTGTCGTACAATCGCATGTTCGGCACCGAGGCCACGGCGATGCCGGCGGCGTATAAATCCGGATTCTTGAACATCGCATCGAGCGTCATCGAACCGCCGCCGCTCCAACCCCACACGCCGACGCGCTTAGGATCGAGGTAAGGCCGCTCTTCCAACGTCTTCCGCAGGGCCGCCGCCTGATCCGCCGCAGCGAGAATGCCGACCTGCCGGTAAATCGATTTACGCCACGCGCGACCCTTCGGCGCCGGTGTACCGCGATTGTCGAAACTGAAAACAACCGCACCATCCTTCGCGAGTAACCGATGCCACAATCCGCCCCCGCCCTGCCACGTATCGCGAACCGTTTGACCCGCCGGCTCACCATAAACGTAAACAATCGCCGGATACTTGTTCGACGGATCGAAGTTCGGTGGTTTGATGCAATACGCGTCGACTTCAACATCCTTCTCAATCGGCACCTTGAAGAATTCGACCGGCGGCAAATTTAGTTTCGCCAGTTTCTCCTTCAACTTCGCATTGTCCTCCAGGACGCGGATTTGTTTGTGATCCGGCGGACTGACGAGATCAACCACCGGCGGCACATCGAACGAAGACCAGGTGTGGATCGCCCATTTGCCGTCGGGTGAAATATTGTAGCCGTGCGTGCCCGGCTGGTCGGCGGGCGTGATGCGCTTGGGCGAACCGCCTTTGATGGACGTCCGATACAGATAGCGCTGCGTGGCGTTCGTCGGTGACGCGATGAAATAGATGTCGCCGGTTTCCTTGACGAACCGCACCAGCGAAATGACATCCATCGGATCGTCGAAGAGCTTCTTCATTTTGCCGGTTCCGGCATCAACCGCATACAAATGCCGCCAGCCGTCGCGTTCGCTCAGCCACGGAAACCTATTGCCTTCTCCGGCCCAACGGTTCTTCTCGCGCACGTCCACCCAGGCAGCGTCGGTGTCTTCAAACAACTCGCGCACACTGCCGGTCGTGGGATCGCCGATAAAAAACTTGTTCGTATTCTGCAACCGGTTGAGCTGTTGGATCACCACGCCGTTCCCGTGCTCGGGCCATTCGAGCGAATGGATGTAATGATTGCGCGGATCGCCCGGCACTTCGAACCAACGAATCTCTCCGCCGTCGATTGAAACTACTCCCGCGCGCACCGAAGAATTCACTTCACCCGTCTTCGGATAGGGAATCCATTCGATCTCGGGATACAGGCCGGAAACGTTGTCGATCAGCGGATACCTGCGCACGCCGCTCGTGTCGACTTGCCAAAAGGTGATGGCGTCGCTGTTCGGGCTCCAGCGCCAGCCGTCGTGCATTTCGAACTCCTCCTCGTACACCCAGTCGAACGAACCGTTGATGATTGTGTCGCTGGTCGTCGCGGTCAGTTGTTTAATGCGACCGGAGCGGAGTTCCTCGACGTAAAGATTTCGATCATGCGCGTAGCCGACGTATTTTCCGTCCGGCGAAAACTTGGCAAACATCAGTGATGAAGGCGGTGCATCGCCGCCGATCCTATCAAGTTCGAGACTGGTGCGATCCAGCACCCAGTAATCGCCTCGTTCATTGGTTCGCCACACGCGTTTTGAATTCGTGAAGATCAACAGCTTCGAACGGTCTTTCGAAAACATGTAACTCTCGACAGAAAGCGGGGAATTCTCGTGAGGTGGAATCAGGTCCTGCGCGGCCACGACGATGTTGGTGTCGCCCGTTTTCGGATCGATGAGAACGATGTCCTTACCGCCCTTGGTCTCGGCCGAATCAACCGTCCGATAGTAACCGGAACTGTCATCGGCCCAGCGACCGGAATAGCCCTTCGCGTTGAACTCGTTCTTCTCGTAGATCGATTCAATGGACAGCGTGGGCGGGCTTTCCTTTTCCTTGGAATCACTCCCCGCATCCGCCCCAATCAGGTTGGTGGCGAAAAGAGAAAGCAGAAGAAACCGCGGGACAACCCAGCTTGCTTGGAATCGCATGCGCGAACTTTAACGGCCGTGCTGGGTTTGGAAATCACGAATCAGATTTCAAGACGGATCGATGCTCAAGGGCCCTCCCGGTGAGTAAGTCGCCGTCCTTCGATAGGCCAACTGACTGCACGCTGGCATGCGACAATTCATCCAGCTTTTCCCCGAATATCTTCGCCAGGATCTCGGCCGAATCGATCAACCGCGGCCCCGGTCGGTTGAAGTGACTGTTGCCGTCGACGGCGAAGACTCGCCCAGCTTTTACCGCACGAAGATCTCGCCAGCCGGGCAAGCTCCCGAGAACCTGTGCCTCCGAGATGGTTCGTTCGACGTTGAATCCGCAGGGCATCAAAACGATGAAATCGGGATCGGCTTTTCGAACGTCGCGCCACTCGATCCAGGGCGAGTGAACACCGGCTTTTCCAAGAATGTCACGACCGCCAGCAATTTCCACCAGCTCAGGCACCCAGTTGCCGGCTACCATCAGCGGCTCAAACCATTCAACGCACACCACGGTCGGTTTTGTGACAAGTGAATAAGCATTGGCGCGAAGTTTGTCCAATCGTCCGCGCCATTCAGTCACAAGTTCATTTGCGCGATCGGGAACGCCCAACGCATGGGCAATTTGAACGACGTTCTGAAAAACGTCGGCCAAGCGCAACGGCGCGAGCGACAAAATCCGGGGACGCCGCCCAGTCCAATCGGCGAGCGTCCGTTCCAAATCGTGATCGCTGACCGCACAAACTTCGCATTGGGATTGGGTCAAAATCAGGTCCGGCTGGAGATCCCGAATCAAGGATGCGTCGATTTCGAAAATCGACAAAGCGCGGGCCAAAAGTCGCTCGACGTTTTCGTGAATATCCGCGCCCGGCGCCGAGCCATTGAATCGAGGTTTCGAACACACGGGCAACGTTTTGATCGATTCCGGAAAATCACATCCATGGGATCGTCCCACGACCTGGTCAGCGCATCCCAGCGCGGCCACCATTTCCGTCGCCGCGGGCAACAGCGAGATCACACGGAGCGATTTCATTTCACAGCCTGCCGGGTCGCGTTGGCATCCATTGCAGCTGTTTGCCGTGGACTTTGACCCACGCCTCGGCCGCTTGATAATCGGGACACATCTGCGCAACGACCCGCCAATATTTCCGGGAATGATTCATCACCCGCAAATGGGCCAGCTCATGCAGAATGATGTAATCGCTGACCGCCGGCGGCATTTGAACGAGCCGCCAGTTGAGCGAAATGGTGGCGTTGCGCGAACACGATCCCCAACGCGAACGCTGGTTGCGCACGGTGACTGCCTTCACTTCGAGCGCGTGTTTCGCTGCCAATTCCCTGGTGCGCGTCGGCAATTCCACACGGGCGATCTTCCAGAACTGACGTTCGATCGCCGGGCGGAGGTCATCGATATTGGGGTCGGTTGCAAAGGAGATCGCCCCAGCCTTGACGAGACGAATCGCCTCGCCATCGTTGACTTCGATCCGCACTCGCTCGCCGCGAAATAAGACTTCGGTGCCGTGACGCCACGCATGGTCACGCGCGGCATCTTCGTTACGCTTCTGCAATTGTTTCTCCAACCAGCCCCGATGTTTGTCGGCCACCTTCCACGCTTCGGCTGCCGAGCCTCCCCGCGGTACGGTCACGCGCACCACGCCATCGTGACCCAACCGGAGCACATAGCGTCGGGCTCGCGGATTCCGCACCAGTTGAAACGGAAGAGTCCGCCCACTCACCACGATCAAGTTCGCGGGAATTTCCTTTGCCGGGCCGGGATTGAAGAGCAACTGCAGCTGCATCGACACGAGTAGACCAACAACTTCGCGCTTGCGCAATCGGCGTGAGCCAAGCAAAGCAACCACGATTCGGGACCGAGACCGGCGTCGCCGGCGCAGGCGTCGCGCCCACCAATCTAAATGGCGAGTTTCTCGCGCCAGCCCGGGCGGTATTCGCGCTCCCACATTCCTTCAGCATCCGCCTCTGATTTGAGGCGGCCGGTGGTGGAATCGAGTTGCAACGTTTTGCCGGCACGCCAGGCGATGTTGCCCAGATGACAGAGCATCGTGGAGCGCTCGCCATCGTCGATCGGCGAGTTCAATTTTTCGTCGTCCCGGATCGCCCGCACAAAGTTGCCGAAATGGTCGGCGTCGTTCCATTTACCCTGGTAGGTGAACTGTTCTTTGCCGTTCGGATCCAGGACGCGGTATTTGTTTCCGGCGATAATGATCAAACCCTTATCGCCGTAAAATGTGATGCCGAACTGGGCATCTTCAAAACCGTACGGATGATGGCTGTGGCTCTCCCAGGAAGCGCCGCAATGGCCAAAGTCGAACGTCGTCAGATAGATGTCCGGCGTTTCCTGATCGTCATCGAATTGATAACGACCGCCGCCGCAGCAGACCGATTTCGGGTGATCAACCTGCAAGCCCCAGCGGGCAACGTCGAGCGCGTGAATGCCGTTGTTGCCGAGTTCGCCGTTGCCCCAATGCCAGCGCCAGTGCCAGTTGTAATGGACCAGATTGTCGACAAACGGACGTTCTGGCGCGGGTCCCTGCCAGAGTTCAAAGTTCAACCAATCAGGGACAGGCACGACCTCGCCGTGGCCAATACTCGGCCGCGCGTTGTTGTACCAAGTCCGGGCAAATGTCACTTTACCGATTTCACCGGCCTGCACCTTGGCGACCGCTTCCTGCACCCACGGCCACGAGCGGCGCTGGTTGCCCATCTGCACGCGGCGATCGTATTTACTGGCGGCGGCCACCATCCACTGACTTTCACGTGGGTTGTGGCTGCCCGGCTTTTCCACGTAAACATGTTTGCCCGCCGCGCAGGATAGAATTGCCGCCGGTGCGTGCCAGTGATTCGGCGTGGCGATGGAAATCGCGTCCACCGACTTGTCATCCAGCGCATGACGAAAGTCGGCAATCATTTTGGGTGCCGTGGTCTGGCGCTTTTCCACGGCCTGAGCGCCTTTGGCCAGGGCACGGGAATCGACGTCGCAAACGTAGGCGATCTCCACGTCAGGCTGCGCCAGGTAACTGTTGATGTGCGCCATGCCGCGACCGTTGAGCCCCATCACCGCCACACGAACCCTGCGGTTGGGTGATTCGGCGCCGCGCAGGATCAACGGTCCCGTGGCGGCCAGCGCGGCGGCGGTTCCCGACTGTTTGATGAAACTTCGGCGCGAATGGGGATTTTGCATTGGCCGATTAACACCTCTCCCGCGCACGCGGCCAAATAAAAACGTGCAAAAACCTCCCGCGTGGCAATGATCGCGGCCATGGCCGAAGTCGCGGAAAAATGGAATCGTCCGGAGCCCGTGGCGCAGTTTTCAGTATTCACCGAAAACCGCATGGGCCGGTTGCATGACTTGATCCAGTTGTTCAATGACGAAGGCGTTCACGTGCTGGCCTTGACCGCGCTGGACACCACCGACGCCGCGATCCTCCGCTTGATTGTCGATGACACCGACCGGGCGCGCCAATTACTGGTGGATCACAACTTTCCCTTCACGGAAAGTGAAGTGTTGGTGGTGGAAATTGATTCCGAAACCAAACTCAAGGGCGCGCTCGCCGCGTTGCTCCAGGTCGAGGTCAATATTCACTACGCCTATTCCTTCATTACCCAGCCCAACGGCCGCTCGGCTCTGGCCTTGAGTTTGGAGGATTTTGAACTGGCTGCCGCCTCGCTTGCCCAGCACCAATTCAAGGTTCTCTACCAGTCCGATCTCCTGCGATAAGTTGGAAACACCGCATTGACACGACTATGCGAGACGAGTACGTTTCGCCCGTCTTAACCCTGACCCATTAAGAAATGCTCACACGAATCAGCCTTATTGTTGTGATCCTGGCCGGCATTGGAGCCATCGTTTTCGGCCAGATGCAGGTCAAACAAAAGATCGATAAAACCATTGCCGATCGAAATCAATTTCACCAGGACTGGCAAAAAGAACTGGCCCGGGCCAACAAGCTCGAGAAGGATCTGGCCCAAGCGCAGGCAGACCTGAAGCAAAAGGAAGTCGAACTCGCTGCCGCCCAGAAGCAAATCCAAGCCAAGGACGCCGAGATCGCTTCTTTGAATGCAGAAGTCCAACGCCGCGGCGAAGAGCTCCGGATCGCTCGTGCTGATCGCGACAAGGCGCAGGCTGAATTGCAGCGGTATCAAGCGACCGGCATGCAACCCGACGAGATTAAGGGCCTAATCGCCAGCTACACAAAATCACTTGCACAAATCAAGACTTTGGAAGCTTCCATCACTGACAAGGACCGCGAGATCAACGGGTTAAAGGTCCGCATCGCCGAACTCGTTGGCGACGAAGCGCCCGTGATTCTGCCGGCCGGCCTCAAGGGCAAGGTCGTCACCGTCGATCCGAAATGGGACTTCGTGGTGATCAACCTCGGCAAGGAAGACGGGCTCCTGCTTAATGGCCAGATGCTGGTCAGCCGCAACGGCAAACTGCTCGCCAAGGTTAAGATCGTGAATGTGATGGAAAATCGCGCAATCGCCAACGTGATGACCGGCTGGAAGCTGAACGACATCATGGAAGGCGACACCGTTCTTTACTAAACTGATCGGATCATGCGTCGCCCGCTCCAACTTCTTTTAATGGCAATCTTGCTGGGTTGGATCTGCGGTATGACGTCTGGCTGCAAATCGACCGATGCGGAAAACGTTTCCACGCGTCCGTGGAACTCGACCGAAGGATGGCAAAGCGGGTTCCCGTCCACGCTGAACGAGGGCCGCTAACAGGTAGCCAGAGACAATTCTAGAGCCGCGCCAAGTGCGCGGCTATTTTCTTTCTACCTGAACGACTGACGAGGCTGGCTGCGGAGTTTGCCACTAAAGCCATCGCGCCGGGATGGCAAATTCTTCACTGAATGCCCGAGCGGGTGCTGGAAATCCCCATTCGCATTTGGATGTGTGCGATGGAAACAGCTCAAATCGATACCTAGCCTTTCCTCTTTTTGTGGAT
The DNA here is from genome assembly GCA_016124235.1 of bacterium. Taxonomy (GTDB): domain Bacteria; phylum Verrucomicrobiota; class Verrucomicrobiia; order Limisphaerales; family RI-55; genus RI-55. The sequence continues at coordinate 78,753 of WGOC01000013.1, forward strand.
CATGGCGCGGGCTTCAATGCATCGCGCAATCCAGAATCCGCCCGTGCGCCATTACGAATGAGGGAGCCACTTCGAAGATTGCCCTTACTTCGCGAATTCGACTGACCGTGTTTCGCGAACCACAATGACCCGAATTTGCCCGGGATATTGCAGGTCACCTTCAATCTTCCGGGCAATATTGCGAGCGAGTGCGCAGGCCTCATCGTCGTTAACGTCCTCGGGTCGAACCATGACACGCAATTCGCGGCCGGCTTGGACGGCGTACGCCTTTTCAACTCCTGAAAACGAGACGGCAATGCTTTCGAGGTTTTCCACCCGTTTCAGATAGGTGGTCATTGTTTCGGATCGCGCACCCGGTCGTGCCGCACTGATGGCATCCGCGGCACTAACGAGTATTCCATAGGGCCCTTCAAACGGCACCTCTTCATGATGGGAGGCGACACCGTTCACGACCGCAGGGTTCTCCCCGTAACGCTTAATCAAGTCCGCACCAATGATCGCGTGCGAGCCTTCCACCTCGTGGTTCACGGCTTTTCCAATGTCGTGCAACAGTCCCGACCGCTTGGCGAGCTGGACATCCACGCCGAGTTCCGCGGCCATCAAGCCAGTCAAGTGGGCCACTTCTACCGAGTGGTCCAAAATATTTTGGGAAAAACTATGCCGAAAACGGAGGCGCCCGAGCAATTTAACGATCTCCGGATGCAACGGCGGCAGCCCCACGCGGATCACCGCGTCTTCACCGGCATGCGCGATCGTCTCTTCCATCTCCGCCGAAACTTTCGCCACGACTTCCTCGATCCGCGTTGGATGAATCCGGCCATCCTGGATGAGGCGTTCCATCGCTTCACGGGCGATTTGACGGCGGACCGGATCAAACCCGGATAGCACGACGGCATTAGGCGTGTCGTCGATCAACACCGTCACACCCGTGGCCGCTTCAAACGCGCGGATGTTCCGACCCTCGCGACCAATGATCCGCCCTTTAATCTCGTCGCCGGTCAGGGCAACCGTCGCTGTCGTCGATTCAAAAGTGTGTTCGCCGGCATAACGTTGGATGGCCACGCTGATAATTTGTTTCGCCCGGTCTTCCGCGGTGGATCGGGCCTCTTCCATCACCCGATGTGCGATCGCCGCAGCATCGCGTGCTGCATCGTCTTCCGCCTGTTTGAGGATTTGTCCACGGGCTTCCTCGAGGGAAAGTTTGGCGACGTTTTCCAACTCCTGGCGACGGCGGACGAGTAGTTCCTCCACTTCGCGCCGTTGCTGCTCGAGCCGCTCGGCCCGGGCTTGCAGATCAGCGGAACGTTCACGCAGCTTTTCCTCCTCCTTCATCAATCCGTCGAGCTGATGGCTGATAACGCCTTCGCGCTCGGCCAGGCGGCGGTCCAATGCCGACAACTCTTCGCGCTTGGTGGCAAAGGACTTCTCCGTCTGATCACGGATCTTGAGCGCCTCTTCATTGGCGTTCAAGCGGGCTTCGCGCAACAGGGATTCGGCCTCGCGCCGGGCTTCCGCGACAACATCCCGCGCTTCCGCCTGCCGTGCGGCCTTGTTCTGGCGGCGCCGGAACTGAAAAATCCAGCTCCCCGCCAGGGACGCAACAAACCCGGCGCCCGCTCCCCAGAGGGCAAATTCCGACAACGTGTTAGCCTGTAAATCCATCAGTCAGCGGCGCGCTGAGACAACTTCGATCCAATGCGCCGGTGTTATAATACAATTCAGTACGACATCATGTGGTTCACCGGGCAGCTCAGGCACAAGTTGAAAATCCAGACCCGTGCCCCAGAAGACTCCGGAGGCGCCCGCCAGCAACCGGTCATAAAATCCCTTACCGCGACCCAGTCGCCGACCAACGCGGTCAAAACCTAGCCCAGGTACCAGGGTCACGTCCAGTTGGTTTAACGAGCAAGTGGAACAGTGCGCCGCCGGCTCCGCGACGCCAAATCGCCCGGGAACAAGATCCATCGTAAGGTTTGAGACCCCCGCCGCCTCGTAGGTTCCCGACTCCGTGCAAAACCGGGGGAGAAAAACATTTTTCCGGTGATGAATTGCCCGATCGACCAACGGCAACACGTTCACTTCATCTTTCAGCGGGATGAACATCAACACGTTTTGCGCGCTGCGCCACCGGTCATCACCCATGATGCGTTCGACGACTTTTGCCGAATCATTCTCCCGTTGTCCCGCACCGATCTCGGCTAGGCCGGCGCGCAATCGTACCCGCCAATCGGCCTTTGCATCGCCCATATCGCTCATGGATTTTCCGATTTCGTTTGGCTTCGCTCCGCCCTGACCTCGTCGAGTTTCGCCCGCCAGAAGGCGACGCGTTCCTTGATCTTCTTCTCGGTCCCCTGCTCGGTGGCCTCGTAATAGCGCCGGGCGGCTCCCAGATAATCCTGCGCTACAAAATGTCCTTCGTGGGCGTGCGCGTATTCATAACCGTCCCCGCGCCCCAATCGTTTTTTGGCGGCTTTGCCCCCGTCACGCAAATGTTCCGGCACGGCCAATGTCCGCCCATTGCGGACGTCGTCCAGGGCCGCATCGATCGCGAGGTAAGCGGAATTACTCTTGTGCGCCGTGGCCAGATAAATCACCGCCTCAGCGATGGGAATCCGCGCTTCCGGCCAACCGACAAATTCCGCCGCATTGTGAGCAGCATTCGCCAGCACCAACGCCATGGGGTCCGCCAGACCAATGTCTTCCGCCGCACTAATCAACATGCGTCGCGTGATAAACCGCGGATCTTCGCCGGCGTGAATCATCTTTGCCAGCCAGTAGAGCGCCGCATCCACGTCGCTGCCACGGATGCTTTTGATGAACGCCGAAATCGTGTCGTAGTGCGCATCGCCATCGCCGTCGTAAACAACCGCTTTCTTCTGAATGCATTCCTCGGCCACCGCCAAGGAAATGTGAATAAAACCGTCCTTACCGGCCGGAGTCGTCAACGCGGCGATTTCCAATGAATTCAAAGCCTTGCGGGCGTCGCCGTCCGAGATGCGCGCAAGGTGTGCCAACGCACCGTCGTCGGCGCGGATCTTCATGTGGCCGAGCCCGCGTTGGTCGTCCGCCAATGCGCGGTTCAGCAATTCGCGGATTTCGTCTTCCGTGAGCGGTTTCAGCTCAAAAATTTGGGAACGCGAAACCAATGGGGAGTTGACGAAAAAGAAAGGATTATGCGTGGTCGCGCCGATCAATCGAATTACGCCGCTCTCCACATCCGGCAGAAGCACGTCCTGCTGCGATTTGTTAAACCGGTGAATTTCATCGATGAACAGAATGGTTGTCTGGCCGGTGTTTTCCAGTCGATTGGCCGCACCGCTCAAAACCCGGCGCATGTCCGCAACGTTGGACTCGACACCACTCAGCCGTTCGAACTTGCACTTCGTCTGCCGGGCGATGATCTGGGCCAACGACGTTTTTCCGGTGCCGGGCGGACCGTAAAAGATCAGCGATTGCAGACGGTCCGCTTCGATTGATCGCCGCAATAAGGTGCCCGGCGCCAGAATATGGGATTGCCCGGCGTATTCGTCGATCGAGCGCGGCCGCATTCGCGCCGCCAACGGTGCCGGCGTCGTTGGCCGGACCTCGGCCGGTGCCGATTCCGACTCATCGCGGGCCTTCGATTTGGCTCCGAATAACTCAACCTGCGCCATGCTTTGAATTGTAGGTGGTGCCCGAATCATTCGCCAGCGGGAACGTGCAAAACTCGATCACGGATTTGGCTTTCTCGCAAAGGCCGCGCATACTCCACGCGCGACCTCGCGATGAATCTGCCAAACTACTTTCTCGCCGACCTCGGCAACAACCAGGCGTTGTCCGGTGCCATGATCACCGATGCGGTCGAAACCTTGAAACGCAATCGCGCCCAATACCTCGCCGGCCGCACCACACATTCACTGGTCAAAGCATTGCACAACCTCGGGGAGAACTGGCTTGATGAAGAATATCCGTTTCGCCAGCTGGCATTGGAACAAGGTCCGGCCCAAACGGGCTTTTCAAAACCGACGTTGCAACGCGGTTTGGATCAATTCTTTCGCCGTTTGACGGGCGACGAATTACTCGGCCTTTTGCAACAGGACCTCGGTGATCCGCACCGGCTTGATTCGTTTGTCAGTTCATCAACGGAACAGAAGCTCAATCGCCAGTCATTCGCGCAGGGTCCGGAATTGATCGCCCACGTCACCGCCGGCACCCTGCCCAATTCGACGCTTCAGCTCATGGTGCTTTCACTGCTCGCCAAGTCCGCACAGTTCATCAAGTGCAGTCACGGAGCGGCATTCATTCCCCGCCTGTTCGCCCATTCCATTTACGATGCGGAACCCAAGCTGGGCGCGTGCATCGAGGTGGCCGATTGGCCAGGTGGCAACGACGCGCTTGAATTGCCGCTTTTTTCCGGCGCCAATTTCGTCACAGCCAGCGGCAATGAAGAAACGATCGAATCAATCCGCCGCCGCGTTCCGGCGGGCACGAGGTACATTCCCTACGGCAACAAACTGAGCTTTATCTATCTCACGAAAGAATCTCTTGCCGGCTTCCATGCCAAGAAGCTGATCCGCCGCACGGCGGAAGATATCGTGGCGTGGGATCAGGCCGGTTGTCTGTCGCCTCACGTCGTTTACGTCGACCTGAATCCGGATGTCCCGCCCGAACACTTTGCCGCACGCCTGGCCGAGGAACTGGCCCGACTGGAGGCGTCCCATCCACGGGGTCCCCTTTCCGATTCGGACTCCGCGCAAATCGCCGCCCGGCGGTCGATCTACGAAGTGCGTTCAGCGCATTCACCGGACACGCAACATTGGACCAGTGAGAATTCCACCGCGTGGACGGTTGTCTTCGAGGCCGAACCTCAGTTCTCGATTTCCTGCCTGAACCGTTTCGTTTACGTGAAGCCCGTGCAGGATTTCGACCAACTCATCAAGGGCATCGAACCGATACACGGCAAGGTTTCCACCGTGGGTCTGGCCGCCGGCGATGATGCGGCAAAGACGATCGCCATGCGCCTCGCCCAATGGGGAGTGACTCGAATCTGCCCGGTGGGTCAAATGCAGGACCCGCCGCTCGCCTGGCGCCACGACGGCCGGCCGGCATTGGCTGATTTCCTGACATGGACCGACTGGGAAAGTTGACGCCGCGATTTCACTTGCTGCCGCGATCGGGCGCGTGCTAATTGGCGACTCATTGGACGAGGTTGATCGCCCGTGTGCCGCTTCAGCCAGCCGTCCGGACAACGACTAAAATCGAGCCGGCCTCGATTTCCCACCAACTTTTCCGCCTTGATCGGCAAAACGTCATCACCGGATGTCGGCGCGAATTGGACTTCGAATTCGCAGGCGCAACGGCTTCTTGCGAACCCGTTGACGCACGTGGCGCTCAGTGTGGGTATCCTGCTCCTCGATCTGGCGACCGGCCCCTTTCTTCAATTCCCGATCTTGTTCGTCTTGCCGGTCGTTTCGGCCGCGTGGTTTCGCGGAATTCGCTTCGCTGTGGTTCTCTGCATCGTCCTACCGATCGGACGACTGGTGATCGCCGAATACGAAGACATCGCCACGCCCATCATCTACCCGGTGATCAATTGCGTGATCCGTGTTGCCGTCTTGTTGATCATCGCCTACCTCACTGCTCGCACCGCTCGTCAGAATCGGGAACTCAATCAGCAGGTCGATACACTGGTAACCATTTGTGCCTGGTCCCGCACGGTGCAACACAACGGCGAATGGATTTCTTTTGAAGAGTACCTTCGCCGTCGATTCAACATCCAGGTCAGCCACGGCATTTCACCCGATGAATTGACGAAGCTGCGCGAACAAACGAAGTCGACGGGTTCACGGGCGGCCGGATAACGCAGCCCTGGATTAAGAGTCGAACGTTGGGACGTTGAACCGATCAACTCTTTGAAATCACGTCACCGGGCGTAGATATAGATCCCGATGTCGTCTGAATTCAGTTCCGGGGTCTGAGTCGTTCGTGTCAGACTGTCATCGTGGCGGTTCGTTCCAACAGAGTAAACCAGATGCAACCGGCCGGACAGTTCGTGCTTGATCGGAAAGCCAGTCATCGGGTCGGACGGTATTGTCGTCAAATATTTGGAGGCAAGTTCCGACAGCTCTTTGACATAACCTCGGTGGTCCGATTCAAACTCCTGAATCGCTGTCGCCACGACCGCACAACGCAAATAGGCGATGGCCACCGCTTGCCGGTGAAATGCCTCTTCGTACGGCGGAATGGCCAGAAGCGAAATGTAATCGCCCTCGTCATAGGCCTTGCGCCGGACAGAATCGATGGGTTCGAACATGTTCAGACTCGCGGGGCAGTTCAATTGGCCCTGTTTGCGGAGATGCTGCATCGCCTCAAAAAAGTAAAGCTTGTCGGAATTCTGCGCTCGAGCTGAACGGTGAGTGACGTCGGCCCACGAGATCGATTCCCAATCCTTGTTGTGACTGCTGGACGCGAGCTTTGAAAGCTTATCACCGCTCAAGGTAAATTTGGAGCGTCCGATCACTTCTTCCCCGTCGATTGCCAACTGCAAACCCAGCTCGGTCTCAGTCGTTTGGAGGAGCTTGATCAATTTCGATCGTTGTTCGTCGTCGAGCACTCGATAGTTCAATAAAAGTTCAGCGTCGTAGGCCGCGGCCACAACCGTCGCATAATGGACAACCGCTGAAATCATCACCGGCTCGTTTTGGAGTGATCGTCCCAGCATCAAAATCTCGTCCACGGATTGGTTAACGGTCGGATCTGGAGATTTGCTTTCCAGTTCATGGATCGTCCGCAAGACGATCAGTTCGGCCGCATTTCGAATCCCGGTCAGGTACTCCATGTTGGCGTCGACGCCCATTGCCAGATTCAGGCGATTCTTCACTTTGGGATTCGTCTTACAAAGATCGTCGAGAAGAGCGAGCGGCTCCGCTCCTTTGAGTACGGCGGTTTCCAGTTGATTCTTCATTTGCACCGGCACCTGCCGTACGATTAGCGGTCGGGGCAATTGTGTGAATGCACGATACAGCTGGCGATTGTCCAACTTCATCGATTTTTCCACCGCGAGCTGAAAAGTGGCTGTTGCGGTTTCGTCCACCTGCATTGTGTCGAACCGCGCTGCCAGTTCGTGCAGGTCTCGCGGGACACCTTGCTCGTGGCTCAAGTTGGCAAACAATTCGACGGGAGTTTGCAACTCGTACCCGCCGCGATAAATGCAGTAAATGGCCAAAACCCACGCAAAGGCCTGCATCACCGCATAAATCCTACCGAATATTCTGAGCAGTTGATCCGTGCTATTTATGGCTTTTCGCAGAATTCCAATTTGACGCCAAACCTTGAAAAAATTGCGAGCATCTTCGCGATGCACCCGGCGGAACCGAAAATAGCAGATCGCCATAACCGGGAAGTAAAATACAGCGTAGACAACCACCGTCTTCAAATACCACGGCATGTCCGCATAATGATGGAATTCTAATTCCATGTATCGAATCCTATGTGGTCGTATGGTACCAGGAATAGATCAGACCAAGCAGAAACTTCGGCCTCTTCAATATTGCCAGTTTAGTTTGATAGACCAATGTTTGCCACCCCTTCACCACGGTTTGATCGCGTTCAATGCTTTGACGATCTCGCGCTTCAGGCGCAGCGAATCGATGCTGTCGATCTCCTCATAGAGAACCTTGCCGTCCGGCCCGATCAACACCGTGTAGGGCACCGGCCCTTCCCACTTCGGATTGAACGCGTTGATCAACGCGTCGCGATCGTTCGAGCCGAAAAGCAGGTTGCGACTCGATGAGTGCTGTTCCTTCAAAAACTCGAGGACCTGGTCCTTCTCGTCCGGTCGGTTCATGGAAACGGTGACCAGCTCAAAATCACGCAGCCGATACATCCGGTTCATCGTCACAAACTCGTGATACTCGGCCACACACGGCGCGCACCAGGTTGCCCAGAAATTGACAAGCCGCACCTTGCCCGAATCGTTTTTGCGCAGCGCCTTCAAGTCATCGACGCCAGCCAGTGAGACGGTCACCGGTTCCTGGTCGAGCTTTCCCAGGTAGGTCTTCACATTGTCCTCCTTGCCCGCCCATTTCGTGGAGCAACCGATCGCCTTGGTCTTGGCAACCGGCGGTTCCTTGCCGGCCAGAAGCGCGTCAATCGCGTCGCGCACATACTGTTTGGTCACGTGCTCAATGTGTTCGGAATCATCAATCGCGCCGACGTACCGCAGCTTGCGGTCCGCATCGAACACAAATGCATGCGGCGTCGCGGCCGGGCCGTATTTCTTCGCCACTTCCTCGGTCGCGCCATCGTAGAGATACGGGAAATTGTATTCCTGGTACTTCGCCCGGATTTTCATCTCGGGAAACGTGTCGCTAAGATCGGTATAGCCCAACTCGTCCAACCGGATGGACTTGGGATCATTGGGATTGATCGCAACGATCGCCACGCCCTTGTCCTTATAGTCGGTCACGAGCTGTTTGATCCGGGCCTCGTAATACTGCGCGGTCGGACAATGATTGCAGGTGAAGATGATGGTGAGGACCTTCGCATCGGAAAAATCATTCAACGACCAGTTGCGACCGTCCACGCCGGGCAGGTTGAAATCCGGAGCTTTCGATCCCAGTTCCAGCACCGGTGGCACGTCGAGCGCGGACGCGACTCCCACGGTGAAAAAGCAGGCAGCGATCGAGGAAATCAGGGCTTTCATGAGGCGAGAACATAACAGCCCCGGCGAGCCCAGCAAGCCGCTTTCCCGGAAGATTCGTGTTCTCCCAACAGGCCAAGGGTACAACAAGGCGACACAAATTCCTCTCTCGTGTAGTGACCGGCGACGGCGGTCAAAATCGCGCTCGAGAAGATTCGATGCTTTTCCTTCGCGGCTCAAGGGCTAGAATTAACGAGTGAAATTCCGTCCCTTCTCTTCCATGTGGGTCGCGATCAGTCGACATGTCGCGGCAGGACTTCTCGCAATTCTCTACCCGCTGGTTTCCAACGGCGCGTCGGCGTTCGCTCCCGGCGACGCCTATCGGGTGGAGCCGGAGATGAGCTTTCGTTCCGACGCGGCGGACCTGGATCCCTTCAACGGAGCGACGTTCACTTATTCATTCGAGCCAGGAACCTTCACGGATTTCCTCTTCCAGAACCGGACGAACCAGCATTACGTGTACGTGAATGCCTGGGGACCGGCGTTTCCTGATTTCGACTATGCAGTCAGCGCGACCGATTCCAGCGGAGAGGGGGTGGACTTCTTGCGTCAGAACAATGGGGACGTGGTGTTGCAGGAGACCGTCGGGACGCCCGCCGTCTTCCACCAGGCCGCGTTGGATTCTGAGAACGGCTTCAGCGTCGTCCATTCGTTCCAATTCCCGCAGGGCAGCAAAAGGGTGACGCTGCTCCAGGGAACGAACGGCGGATTCCTGGTGAGTGAAACGGTCAGCAATGTCACGCGCATTGCTTTATTCGACAGGGACGCCAATTTCGTCAAGGAATGGGCGACGGAAAACTATCAGTATGTGAACGGGCCGAACATCGGTGTCTTTATAGACGGGAGTGTGGTTATCTCAGGGGAAGTAGACCCGTTGGTACAAACCGCAGGCGCTGGCGGGACGACAAGTCAGATTCAAGTATCTATTTTCGATAGCTACCGTCCCGATCTTGTTGACATAGACACAACGCTAATTGGCTACGCATCTGACTATCTTCTGTTTGCCAGGAATGATACTCGCGATGTTGAGCAAGTGAAGGACCCACTAAAAAGGAACGGCCTACTGCCATTTCTGCTTGCAATTGGCACTCCACAACGCACGCCACAAAGCGCCCTTGCTTTGAAGTCGTTCACTCAAACCAGTCCAATAAAGAATGGAGCTTCAACTAACGCAGCGGGTTCAGGTCTCGCCGTCCTTTGGATCGACGACAACCTCACGCTGGCGCGCGGACTTAATTTTCCCGACCTGACGCAAAACGACCCTTACGGTTACTTCAACCTAAGCGTCTCCGCAGGCAAGGGAAATGAAATCGTCTTTCCTGCCCACATGAGTGGTTCCACGAATGCGCCCAGTTTCCTTGTGCTCGTTCGGCTGGATCTGGACACTGGCAAAGTCCAAGAAGCCGTCCGATTCCAATTGGATACGGACTACACCTTCGACCGGTTTGAGTACCGCAGTGGCCATATCTTCGGTGAGCTCTATGCTGGAAGCCACAATCTGCTCTTCAAATGCGACCCGCTCAACCTAGCCAGCCTGCAAATTGACCAGGTCACCAACACCAGCAGCCACCCGTATTTTAGCTTCCCAGACACCCTCTCTCAGCCTCTCTATGCCACGTGGGGAGACCCCGTGAGTTCGGACGATTTTGTCGCCGCTTTCGATGACAATTTCGACGAGACCTTTTCTTTGCACTTCGAACCGGTGATTCCGGCCATGGTCGAATCCTTCACTCCCACCGCAAACGACCTCGGCTCAGTGGCGGGCACCCCCACGGATGTGCTGGTCGAACAGACCAATCCGCAGTGGGCCAATCTGCTGCAACCTTACTCCTACGACCTGCCCACCATCAGCCCGGTGACTTTGAATCTGACGCAGACCTGGCAGGCGTTTCGGCTGGTCGGCGAACCAGACGGCTCCCGCGGACTCCGCGTACATTTTCCGACCCTGACGGGTTACGATTACCAGCTCCGCAGCGCCACCGATCCGGCAGGTCTGCAATCGCCGGGCGCCATTGTGGAAACCATCGCCGGCACCGGCAGCGATGTCGTCCGTGACTTCGCCGAATCGGACGCCGAGAAGTACTTCGCGGTCACCGCGGTGCCGACTCCGTAGGCAAGATCGTCATTCGGGCCTGAACGTGCCACCTGCACATCGGCCGATCACCCATTTCACACGCCCAAAGCCTGTCGTGTGCGCGCAACCAATGGCGTGTCCGGCCGGCCGGAACCTTTCAACCAAAAAACGCTCGCCGCGAGATACCGATTTCGCAACGCGGGCGGCATCCGACGAAAATCCTCCAGCACGGCCGAACTGAATTTGTAATCATGCGCGTCCGTGCCCTTCAGATAGATCAATCGTTGTGCCATGCGCATGAAGGCGCGCTCGTCACCCGTCTGATTCAAAAACGCCAGCGCCTTGCGCGCCGCCAGATTCTTGTCACCCGATACCTCGCGAAAAACATCCTCCAAGTCATCGGCCCCGGCATGCTTGTCACCGTCCATTTTGAACTCATCGATCGCCACACCGTCATTGCCAACGCCCGCCGCGCCACGGAACATCGTCATGAACGAAGCCGCCTGAAGCAGCAGGAATTTTCGCGTCTCATCATTCGACGTCTGGCGAAACGCAAAGTGCAACGCGTTGGCCGTCGTGGTCGCGTGCAGCGACGCAATGCCGGGCCGGCGCATCAGCATTTCTCCCGCGTGAAGTTTCACGGCATCCCACACGCAATCCGGGGATTTGCCGCGATTCAAAACTTCCACCACCGCTTGGGCCGCGTCGTCCCAGGAACTTGAACGATACGTTTCCAAAAGATGAATGATCGTGGCGTTGTCCTTTTCACCCGTCTGCCAACCAGCGCGAATGGATTTCAATCGTTGCTCGTTTTTTCGTCCTGGCCGGTCCGCTTCATATTCGTTCTCGGCTGGGTTCTTGCCGTCGCGATGTTCGAGCAACGCGTAAGCAAGCGATCGAACCACCGGCTCGGCGTGCTGCCAGCCGATCGTTTGCAGCGTGCGCCAACTGTTGGATACAAAAATGATCTTGTGCCCGATATCGCGAAAGTCGCGCGCACCAAATCGGCAGAGTACATCAAACACTTCCTGCGCACCCGCGCTGCGAACCAGACCGGCGGCAGCCACATCGGCGGCGGCTTCGTCCCAGCGATTCATCGCATCGGCAAATGCGGCGTGCGCCTTGTCGGGCGCAAGCACGGTTGTTTCGTCCAAAGCGCTCATCGTCCAGTCGCCCTCCTGCACATCGCGCGCCTGCGAACTCTTGAACGCGTCCAACGCCCAAAAAATCGGCAACCAACGATCCTCGTCCGGCGAATTCTGACTGGCGAGATGCGCGGCATTCACGACCAGCACCGCGTGAAATTTGAACCCGACCGGACGCGGTTGAATGTTGCGCACACCGGCCAACAGCAATGCCGTCAACACTTCGCGATAGGTGGTTCCATGTTTGATCCGCGTCGCTACTTCCTCGAGCACACGTTCGCGCGACGTGTCTTCCAGCAGCCGCACCAGTGGCTCAATCTCCGGTAGGAACCGGACGTCGTGGGAATCAATGGTGACATCATCCGCCGCGACTACCGGCAGGCGCGACAACCAAGCGGCGCCACTCACGCCAGCCAGCGCGCCGGTTTTCAGAAAACTTCTTCGAGGAAAAATGTTCATGGCTCAACTCTCACAGGTTCAATGAACGACGCTACACCCGATGCGCGATGAAGAAAGGGGAAATTGTCGGTGCTTGTTTTCGTCACGGACCCATTCGAACCACGTGGCCTCTTCAAATCGATTTGCCCCAACGGGGCCATAGCATTCAGCCCAAGGTTAAGTATGACGCTCCTTGGGAAACCAACGAATGATCATCGCCAACCTTGGCGGAGGACGCAACCGCGTTGCGGTTGGGGCAAACGCCGATCCGTGACCCAAGGTAGCCTCCCGGCAACCTTGGGCTGGAGGGCCAAACCCCTTCGGGGTTTGTCGGAATGGGCAGCGATCGCGGTCATGGCTGGAATTTTCCCTCCTTCGTTTCCCGCACTTTGCCGAGGGTGACGAGGGTCTCCAAAATTTCGGCGAGGCGCGTTTTGTTGGCGCGTTTGAATTGGGCGGCGAGTTCCTCCGCCGTGATCGGTGAACCGGCCGCTTCCACGGCCTTGCGCACGGCTTCCACTTGCTCGGACAACGTTTTCGGCCAGGACAATTTTTCAGCGTCGGAGGAACGAGTTCCACGAGTCCCTGTTTTCTCGCCCTCGGTTTCGTCTTCGCCGAAATCAAGTGTCGGACTCACGGAGCTGGTGCCGCCGGGATTTTGGAACTCGGGGCGCAGCCAGCGGATGTGACTGCGCTTCTCCTCCTCCGCGCGTTCGTGGTTCAGGGCGACAAGGCGTTCGAGAATAATTTCGTCCACATCACGGTAGGGCGAGGCTCCTGCCGAGCCCCGATCGGAGTCCTGAAAGGACGACGCCCTGGCCGTGTTTTGACCGGTTGGATCGGAGGTTGAGGCTCCGCGGGAGCGTCGCCCTACCGTGAGATCGTCCCAGTCGTAGGCGTGGAAGACGGCGGCGTCGAGGTTATCGTGGATTTGTTTGAGGACGGAGACGAGGCCCTGCTCGTGGATTTGTTTTTCCTTGGGCGTGAGTCCTTCAACGTGCTTCCGGCGTCCCGCCGGAATTTCTGACTCATTTGAAGCGCTAGTTGTTCTTTCCGAATCCGGAAGTTCCGGGGTGCTCGAATCAGGAGTGGGTGCTTGATCTGCCGGCGGGACGCCGGCAGCACGATGGTCGATGGCGCGGAGCTTTTCGAGGACGTTGTACATGCCGGTGAGGGTGAGGCCGGCATGAAGGGCCTGCTGGCGTTTGCGATGCGCGTCCAACTGCTCGCCCAACTCGCGAATCCGCTCCCGCGTCGCCTCGTCCGGATCCGGGAAGGGCACGCCCAACAGGTCGCAGAGTTTGGTCAGGAAAAGCTGGTAGTTGGAACGCTCGCCGCCGCCCGAAAGTGACTAACGGGGGGATAAATTCCTCGATTCCCTGACTCGGCATGAAGAGGTTTTGATGGGGCGCCATCCTTGTGTCGAGAGTCACGTCGAAACCGGGACACCCGCATTTTTGCGCCAAAACCAAGCGAGACTTCTTGCGATTCATCAGAACGATGAGCATCGCATTCTTAAGTAAGGTGATCGTAAGTTTAGCACATTATTTTATCCGGGTGTTATTGACAGTTTTATCCGGGTCTTTTATATCACCGGCATGCAACAGTCATTTACCGCGTTTTGCGGTTCGCAATTACTTTCATCCGGAAATGCTGAAGCGGTTTCCACCGCCGTCGCGGCAGCACAGGTTTCCAATTCCACCGAGATGGTTCTGGTTTTCGACGACCAGAGCGGCGAACAGATTGACATGCCGTTGCCGAAGCCTCCGCGAGTTGATCAGCGGCGGACGGTGCGGACCGGACGTCCCCGACTTGGCGTTGTTGGGAGAGAGGTCACACTTCTGCCCCGGCATTGGGACTGGTTGGGCCGACAGCCCGGAGGTGCCTCGGTTGCACTGAGAAAACTGGTGGAAGCAGCCTCAAAGACAAACAAATCATCCGCCCAAATACGCGAGAAAAGAGAGGCGACCTATCGCTTCATGACCACCATGGGAGGCAATCTGCCGCAGTATGAAGAGGCGATCCGTGCGCTGTTTGCGGGAAAAGGTGACCGCTTTTCCGAGTGCGTGGCCGGCTGGCCTGACGCCATTCGCGAATACACCCTCAAGCTGGCAGTGGACACTTTCGAAAAAAAGAAAGTCGCAGCCAAACGCCGTTCATAAATGTACCAAGGACTGGATTACGCGATACGCAAAAATCAAACAGATGAAGCGCTCCGGCTGGTCAGCTCTTCCACCTGAGCTGGTGCCGACCAGAGATCATTCACGAGATGTTCAGAACGTTTCTTTCAGATTCTGAATATCGTGGAATACCTTTCGAACAATCATCGCCAACCGTCGATGAGTTCCGGATTCAATCCGAACTTTTTCAACGGAGCTGACTGAAGACGTATCCATGCATTTTGGCGTTTGTATGGCACTCAAAGCATGACTTTCCGTTATCATGAACACTGCCCTGCGTCGTATCGTCACCCAGAAATCGCTCAAACCGCCAGCCCCCCGTATCGCCGAACCGCGCGGAATCCCTGGTCATCACGTCCACCCGTCGGCGCTCGCCCTCAAAGATGACGCCGTTCTTCTGCTGCGTTTTGCGCAGTTCATATACCACCACCGAGCCGTCCGCAAAATCTCCGGAGGCGTAGATCGCAGATCGGAAAACTCTAAAGCCGAGGCGTGGAGACGCCGGCAAAAAAAAGCATAAGCGTCAAACAGGTAATCAATGACCTCGAGCTTCAAAATGAACAGGGGCTCCCGCCATGGGAGCATGGTGATGTGATGCAGGATTCAACAACTTGCCAGCACCAAAACCGGCATCAGCTCTTCCCACAGCACTTTTTGTATTTCTTGCCGCTGCCGCAAGGACACGGATCATTACGGCCGACCCGGTCCCGTTTCACGGGTGCCGCCGGAAACGTGTCCGCAAGCGCGTCTTCAAAATCGCCGTCGTCGGAGAGGCCACCGCCGAGAGCAGCGCGGAGCCGGGCACGCATCTCCGTCAATTGGTTGGGGCGTCGAGCGCGAGTTCGGGTGGTCTTCACGCCCAATTCAATCTCCACATCCTCGAAGTCGCCGACCACGGTTTCGTCCACATGATCGGCCGCGAACGCCGATTCCATGTCCGGCAATGCCTCGACCGCCTTCAGGTCGAGCAGCGCCGAAACGAGCATGGCGTTGAGGGTGCCGGATTGATCCGCGTGGGCCGCCAGTTGCGTCCGTAACGTGATGACGCAGGCATCGCGCGTTTCCGGATGATTTTGCCCGATCATTCCCAGTGACCTCGCGGCCGCCACGCGTGCCCATTCGCCATGCGCCGGATTTGCCAAATAGTCCTTTGCGGGCGCCAACGCCGACGGACCGATCTGCGCCAGGATGCGGGGCACCTCCTCGCCGACCCAGTCATCATCGTTCTGATCGATGCGGGCGAGTAAGTCCAGCAACGGCGCAATCGCGGGCTCGGCGCGGAGTTCACCGAGCGCGCGCCAGGCGTAAAGCGGACCCCAGACCCAATCGCTATCGCCCGGGGCATCGTTCAACTGGCCGTCACCCAGCATCCGGATTAAATCGGGCACATGCTCGTGCGTGATACCGAAGGTTTCACAGTCAAAGCGTGTCTGCGCTGGTTTGGGTTGACCCAACGTCAGCAGGCGAAGCAGCGGCGAGGGGTACTCAGGCGAATTCGATGGGGCCATTTCGGACATGAAATCAAAGTCGGAATTTGGATTCGCACGAGCGTAAAACGCAACGCTTTTTCCGGCAATGCTCGCCGGTCACCGCGCCCGCGAATGAGGACAAGCGGCGTTCCCAAGGCCAACCTTTTGCCCGGAACGATGCGCGGCGCAGGCAAACCTTTGCACGCAGCGACCACTAAACGTACGGAATCGCCCGCCGTGGAAGCGCAGAAGAAAACGACCGCACAGCGCCTGGCATTCAAGGCATGAAGCCAGAACAGCGCTCCGGCAACCTATTGAATCCCCAGGAAGACGCGCGCCTGTTTCGCAGCCGGTTCCGATCCGCTGAGTTCACTTGCGATCGCGACGCGGTCCGGCGTCAGTTCGGGCTTGGAAAGGAGCAGCGTTTGCACGGCCTTGGCGCGTTGATCGGCCAGGGCCGCCAACTCATCGGCTGTTACCGGCACGCGCTTCAGGAGTTCAGCCTCCATCGCATTGGGATCGGGAAGCGGCGGCAGGATGGGAGGCGGTGGTTCCGGGGGAACGGCGGCCGGTGCGGGCATCTCGGTCGGTGAGCTGACTTCCTTCGAGGTCGCTGCCGAGGTTGGCTTCGGTTCGGCTGGCTCAGCCGGACCATTCCTTTTTGAAATAGGATTCGGCGCGAGGACATGACCGAGCCACTTCCATGTCCGCCCAAACCAGGATCGCTTTACTTCGGACTCCCCGGTTGGCGTCGCGTCTCCGGGCTTGTCCAGTTGCGAAGCAATGGTTGTAGCCGAGTTTGTCACCACTTCCACCGGCGGCGGATTGGTGGGCAGATGAAACGGAATTTCCAGGGTCTTCACGTAGAGCAGCTTGATCAATTGCTCTCGGTTGGGCGGGTTCGCCATCTCGAGGGCGTCTGCCAGCGGCTTGAATTTCTCATGGGTCGCCAGGCCGTCGCAAAACTGACGCAATTCGGTTTCCAGCTTACCCGAGCGTATCGCCGCGTCGTCAGCCACCGGATCAAACCGGCCGACGATTTCAAGTTTGAGTTGCGGGCGCTCGTAAAGCGCCTTGGCCAGTTTGTCGAGTTTGCCCGTTTCGCTGGTCGCGAGTTCTGCTGAGCCCGGCACGAATTCAACCGAACCGAGATCCTCGTCCTTGCCGGCGCCCACGAGGGAACCCAGCAGTTTGAACGGCGACGTGATGGCCTTTTCGAAAATGTTGGCGAACGCGCGCCAGATGACGCGACTCAGTTTTATCTTCGGGTCGCTCAGATCCCCCTCAATTGGGACGTCGAGATCAATGCGGTTGTTGCGATCCTTGAGCAGTGAGACCCCCAGCTTGACGGGCAGGTTGATCGCGTCCTTGCTGCCGGTCTTCGAACCGAATTCAAAGTCATCCACAATGACCCGGTTCTCCCCTTTGATGAAACGGTTGTTCAATTCATAGCGCAGATCCACCGACACCTTTCCCTGATCGATGAGATAGCCCGCCCACTTTCCCGCATAGGTCGAACCGGGCGGCAACGAGATGACCTTCGTCATTACGGAAACCTTGGCGGTCAGATTCGTCCCCACCGGTTGAAATTCCGCCGCCACGCTGAACGGCGCCTTGCCCTCGACTTTGCCGCCCACGTTGAGTTTGGCCGGGACCTCCGCGTTTGGCTTCAGCCCATGCAGTTCAACTAAAATATCCGAGGCACCGCTTTTGAAGGGAGGTTGAATGCTTTCGTCGGTCAGCGACACCTCAGCGTTCGTTACCGTCAGGTCGTTCAACTCGAATTGAAGTGAATTCCACACCGCGGCGAGCTGATGCCAGACTTCTTCGAGAATCTTGCGGGAAACCACATTGTCCACGTTCGAAGTCTTGTCCTCGTGCATCACCAAACGGGCGCTCGGATGGGCGACTTTGACCGAGTCGACCTTGAGCCCCGCGAGCGGCCAGTTTGCCGAGATACCAGAAACGTCCGCCCGTTCGACGCCCGCCAGCCGTTCGCCGGATTCCTTTTCCGTGATCGCGATGTCGTGCGCGCCAACCGAACCGGCGAACGACGCCGTCAGTTCGTTGGTTGGCCCCAGACCAGCCCGCACTTTCCCGGCGACCGAACCAAACCCGTTCGTCAATGTCGCGTTCACAATTCCGTTGAGGTAAGGCTGGGCGATCGGGAGGAAGACATCATCAACTTTCAGTTCCAGGTAGGCGGCGAGCGGCATCGGCGTGATGTTGCCGGACACCGATCCACCACCCCCGGACTGGAGGGCGAAGCCAAGGTTGACCGGCAATGGTTGTTTGAAATCGTTGGTCAGATTACGGGCCATCACCCAGGCGTTGGTAATCGCGAGTGAAACCGGTTGAGCCGGCACCGCGTCGGTAACCCGGAGCACCGCATTCGTCGCATTGATTTCGCCGGCCGACCATTTCCACGGTGCGGCGTTCTTATCGCCTGCCGGCAGATGTTCCGTGATCTGCGCCAACCAGACCTGCCAGTCGATCGCGCCGTTGGTCAAACGATTGGCGGCGAGCGTCGGTTGATCGATTCGCACCGCACCGAGGGCGGCGGTCTGGGTCGCCAAATCCGCGGTCAAACCTGTCAGGTCAATTTTTGCGATCTGAACGACCGGCTGCTCCACGTTGGTCGCGGTCACCACAAAATCAGCGACCTGCACGGACGCGTCCTGCAATGTCGCAACCAACGCGTTGCTGGAAATCGCGACATGGGCGCTCATTTGCGCGTCCACGATTCCATTCGTCAATCGAAGGGGCGACCAATCCGGAATATATTGAGCAAAACGTCCGAGCTGCAAATGCGTGGCTGACGCGTTGACGTTCAGAACCGAGGGCCACAGCGCCACTCCACCGGAGGCGCGCAGTGTCATGTCGCCGTACAACGTCGCACTGAAGTCGAACTTATTGGTCGCCAGCGTATCAAAATTCGTCAGCATGAGATTGCCGCCCGTCAATGCGCCCTCGAATCCGGGCCGGATGAAATCGTCCCGCCAGCGCACCACGGCATTGCTGATCGCGAACGTCTCAATCGTGGCGGAAGGCAGTTGAAACGGTTTGCCGGGCGGCGCGTTGGTTGGCGATGCGAACTTGTTCGCCAGTTGCAACAGGTTCAACTGGCCCGCCTGATCGAGATGTGCAAGGACGTGCGGATGGTCGAGTGAGATGTCGCGAAGGACAAACTCCCAGCGCCACAGCGATGAAAGCTGCAGGTTTGCGTGAAAGCGGTCAAATCCCAGCCAGGCCTCGCTGTTGGTGGGACCCATTTCCAAAGACTCGATGGCAAGCTCGAGGCTGAACGGATTGCATTGGACCTTGCCCACCGCCGCCGACAATCCCGTCCGGGCCGTGAGCTGTTTCGCGAGTTGTGAACGGATGATAAGCGGCGCGACCAGAAAGCCGACGACGGCGTACAACAGCAACGCCACCAAAATTCCAATCGCCCACTTCTTCGGGCGCGACAGTGGCTTCCGTTGTTTCGCCGGCGGTTTCGTCATGGCGCCGCATTCAATCGTGGATTCTTGTGAATCTCAACCTGTTCATTTGAAAGACCAATTCACAAAGACGAAACCTTTGGCGAGGTGACTGGGAAATTCATCGAACCAACCGTTGTCGACGATGATGTTGGCAAACCCGATCTGGAGGCCGTCCATCGATTTGGCGTAGTTGACGGCGCCCAACTGCAATCCCTTGAATTCTTCCGCGACGTTGACGAAGCCGGATTGCAACCCCATGAATTTTCCCTTGGAGATATTGACCAGTCCGTCCTGCCAGCCGCCCATGTAGTTACTCGTGTAATTCACAAAACCCCACTGCACACCGCGATAGGTTTCCGCGTAGTTGCCGCCAAAAAACGACCAACTGAAGCCGCTGCTTTCGCCAGTGCTGCCGTTGACAAAACCCGCCGCCACACCACCGCGTGGGTTCTCACCCCAAATGTTCAGACTGAGTCCAGTGATGCGGGTTTCCTGGGAATGAAGGGCGATGTCTGGAGTCAGAGAAAGTTGAAAGAACGACTCGTCAGCGCGCGCGGTTGTCACGATGGCGGCGGAGACGGCGATGAACAGGAGGTGTTTCATGAGATTGGGATGTTGTTGGTTATGGTTTGTTAAATGACAGACGAGAGGAAATTATTTCGAGATGGCGCGTTCGCTTAGGTCAACTCGCGACGCAATCGGCTGGTGAGGTTGCTTTGGAAAACGTAGTGGGGAATCATGGCTGGTGTGGTCAGGTTTGCTTTCGCGATTTCGAACGCAACACGCGTCCAGCGACGATCAGGAGCAGCGCCCCGAGAAAGGCGAAGAGCAGATCTTCGTAGCGGATCAAAACCGGCCCCCAGCCGAAATCCAGTTTGGCGACATGCACCACCATGCCGCCGACGAAGGCACCGGCCAGCCCCAGCAACAAGCGTCCGATGCGCCCCAGACCGGAGGTCTTCAACTGGGTCAACATGCCGGCGAATGCGCCGACCAGCACACCCATGATTGCCCACGCGACAATTTCGTCCGGCGTGCGATTCTTCAGCCGGCTTTCGTCGATACCCCGCCACAGGTCATCGAACTTGTCGCCGACGGCGCGACCGGCGTCGCTTACGGCGTCCTTGGTGTTTTCAACCGCCTCCTTTGCTTTGTCGGTCAGCGATTGTTCGTCGGCGGCATTCAACGGTGCGGCCAACAGACCGGTCGACAGAACGATGGCCGGCACAGACCGGATGATTCTAATGATGCTCATGGTTTATTGGTTTGAGATTGAAGGGACTGCTGCAAATCCAGCAGCGACTGCTTGCTAACGCAGAACAAGCCAGGCCTCCTGCCATCACGAGCTGGAACCAGTGCAATCACCGACGATCGTTTGGCCACGACGCATGGATGGACGGGTTTAATCATATTCCGACATTGAGACTCATTTCACGTCGGTCCCTGGTTGATCGGCACGTTGAAGTTCCCTTCGTCCGCAGGTTTTGGATCGGCGGAGGGATCTTCTTCAGACAGCCACACCATCGCCTCTTCAAAGCTGTCAAACGCCTGAACCTTCCAACCTCGATACTGGCTGATGAGGGCAAACACTCTGGCCTTGCGATCGGGATCGCCCTGATGCAGCAACGCCAGGCGCTGATCGCGCGAGAATCCAATTTCTTCAAAGGAGCGAACCAGTCCGGCCAGAGCCTCGGGCGTCAATTCAGATTGCACACCGCGGACGTCGAGAAGTGCCCGCCGGATTTGTCGCAGATTACAGGCCCGGGCAAGCGTGGTCAGAGCGCCATAGGTGGCGTCAAAGTCCAGTTCGCTTTGGGTGCCCAGACGGATGAATTCGTGGGCGCGAATGATCTCAAGTTGTATGGGCATGGGTCACCTCTTTGGAGTGATGAATGTTGTCGCCAGAGTTCATGGATTTGACGGGCGGTTAAAAATCCAGGCCGAGCGAAAGCACCAGACGGAAATCGTCCGGCTCGGGTACGTTGCCGCTCGAGTCGGGTTTCGGCATCGAGATGCGATCCCAGATCAACGACACATCCAGGTCGAGCGAACGCGTCAGTTCGGTTTCCAGCGTGGCCACGCCGTGATGAGTGGTTTCGCCGGCCTCCCGGCTGGTGAGCTGGCCGCGGTATTCCAGCGTCAGATCAATCCGTCGCGTCAGCTCGATTTCCGCCCGGCTGCTCAAGACCAAGGCCGCGGTCCCCTGCTCCTCGTCCTCGCCGGGTTGCACGGAATCATAAATGGCATACTGATATGCCGGACCAAGAACCACGTTCCATTCGAGTCGCTTGCGATCGAAGATGTCATAACCCAAACCAAGATATGCCGTAATCCGATGGGCGAAATTCTGAAAGGGGTCACGATAATATTCCACGCCGGGAACCCGGAGAAACAGCCGGCGTGACAACCAGTAGTCGAACGTCGCGTTGACCCGATGGCTGTTGGCCGTCTCGTCGCCATCGGTCTTGCTGAAATATCCGATGTAGTCGATGACCGCGCGGGTGGACGGCGTGCGGCGTTGCAGATGGAAGTTGGCGTTGTATTCAATCTGGTCGGAGTTGCCGCTGCGAAACGTCGCGCCCAGCGACACCTTACCGCTCCAGTAGTCCCACTCGCGTTGTCCGGTGGGAGTGATGCCCAGCACATCGCCACGCGGAAACGTCCGCGGCTCGGAACCTTCGATCACGATTTCCTTTTGATTGATTCGCACCGGACCGCTCGCTTCGGTCCGATCGCCAAACAGCACATCGACGGACCGCGAGGTGATGAGCTGGTGAATATCCTCCCAATCGAAATCCTGGTCATCGAGTTCCTCGCTGTCGAATTCGAGTTTCCGGTCCTGCATGGCCTTCAGTTTGCCCTTCAACCACTCGCCTGATTTGAGCTGGATCCAGTCAAATCCGTCGTGCGCCACGAAGCCGGGAAATTCCGCCGGCGTCCGGGGCAGGTCCAGCGTCACACCGGGCTGGTCGGCAACCGGTTGAGCAGTTGCATTCGTGAGGAAGGCTACCGTGCTCAAGCAAACAAACTGCGCGGTGAACCTTCTTCTCATGGCATGGGCTTTGGCTTTCATGAGGAAACGGATTTCGGTTCCGGGTCCGATCCGGGCGAGGACCCCGCAGCCGCCTGCCGCGGATGCCGCAGTGTCGTCCGTTGTTGGATCATCAAAGCCACCATCTTGCCGACAAACGTGGCGAACATCCCGATACCCAGGAGGGCGAGGCCGATCGTGAAGATTTTGGCCAGAGGCGTGGTCGGGACAAGATCGCCGTAGCCAATCGTGGCGATGGTCATCACGCAGAAATAAAGCGAATCCACGACGCTCCAGCGCTCGACACGCCAGTAAAACATCGTGCCGGCCAACAACAGCAAAGCCAGCAGAACGGCCAGCGCGCGGAACTCGGGATCGCTGCGCAGCCCGTTTCGCAATGTTCGCCCCAGCAGGATCAGACTGAGAAAGAAGGACAGCATCGTATTTCATCGAGGCTGGCGATTCGCCCCGCTCGTTATTTTGGCGGGAAAGCGGAAAGCACCGTCCGCACGGCGGCGCGCACTCCTTCCACCGTGATTTCGCCGCTGGCCTTTCGTTTCACCCAGCCCGTCCAGACCGGTTTCTTCGTCTGGTTGTCGTACACGTCTGCCCAGAGAGTGCGCTCGTCGTATTCATCGACATCGACATCACGCGCGCCGGAAAGTCCGGCGGAACCACCTACCGTCGTGGGCGGGAAACCCCAATCGGTCACCGCGATTTTCGGAATCGATTCACCACGCAGGAGGACGGAGAAATCGGCACCGGCCTGATCCACCTGCCGAAAGCCGGCCGCGGTCAACGTGGCGGCGGCTTCCTCCTCCGCGGGACGAGCAACCCGCGAGGCGACATCGGAATTGACTCCCGCACCGCCGCGCGAAACAGGGAGGATCGCAAAGCTCTTGTACCGGCCAAAATCCGTGCCCGGTTCGATCTTCGTGTTCACGGTGGGCGATGTGGTCGCACAGCCCGCGAACCAAAGGGTTAACGCGCCGAGCGCAAGCGTTCGGATCGCGAGATGAAGGCGAGAGTCGTTCTTTAGATTTTTCATAATGGGTATTGGAGAATGTTTGCGAATTCCGACGGCGAGTCCGTGCCGTCACGGTGTCGCGGCTCGAACACAGCGAAAGCCGAGATGATTGGAGCCCGTGCTGATCTCCCCCTTGCCGCGGGTGCCGACCATGTAACGGGTGCAATACTGATCCGTGCAAAGAAAGGAACCGCCGCGATGGACGCGTTTCTTCTCCGTCGGTTCGGCCGGATCGTAGGATGAATCCGGTCCCTGGGGATTACGGGCCACGCCGCCGGCCAGCGCGAGTCGCGCGTAATAGTCCGGACGATACCAATCGCTGCACCACTCCCAGACATTGCCGGCCATGTCATAGAGGCCGTAACCATTCGGTGGAAATTGCGCGACGGGCGCGATGCCCGCGAACCCGTCCTCACCGGAGTCTTTCAACGGAAACTTTCCCTCGTAGATGTTGGCCATCCACTTGCCGCCGGGTTTCAATTCATCGCCCCAGGCGTAGAGTTTGCCCTCGAGTCCGCCGCGCGCCGCGCGTTCCCACTCGGCCTCCGTGGGCAACCGTTTGCCCGCCCACTTGGCGTAGGCGGCGGCATCCGCGTACGCGATATGAACAACGGGATACTTCTCCCGGCCTTTCAAGTCGCTGTCGGCGCCCAACGGATGCCGCCAATCGGCGCCGCGTACGTAGTTCCACCATTGGTAGTAGTTGTTGAGTTCCACCGGATGATCGGGAGGAGTGAAAACAGTCGAACCAGCGAAGAGATTCTCGGGAGGCGCGGTCGGGAATTCTTCTTTGGTCGGCACGCGTTCGGCAATCGTGACGTAGCCGGTCGCTTTGACGAACTTCTCGAACTCCTCGTTGGTGACCTCGGTCTTGTCCATCCAGAAACCGTCGACATAAACCCGGTGCAGCGGCTGCGCGTCGCGCGTCACTCCGGGGAGGCTGCAAAGGGCGTCGCCGGAACTGTCACTGCCCATGGTAAATTCGCCACCCGGAATCCAGACCATCCCTGGCGGCGCGTCCTTGGACGGTTCGCCGGTGGTGGTAGGCGGATTTTCTTTTGCCGTAAGCAACAGTGCGAGGCCTCCTGCACACAGACCCACTGTTGGAAGGATGATCGAAAGAGGGAAATGGAATTTTGTCTTCATCAAAACGTGGGAGTTGAGGTGGCGTTTACATCGTCGTGGGATAAATTGTTTTCCCGTCACTCTTCATTTCGACGACGCTCCAGTCGGCAATCCATATGTTTTGCAATGCGGCGGGAGCACCCACGACAGGTATCAAGGGTCATGCCGCCCGCACCTTCACGCAGAGGGCTTTTACCGACAGGACATTGCATGGCGGGAATTGAGTTTCAGGTTTGGAGAAGCAAATTGAGTTTGCAATCCCGGTGCATTGGCTGATTTCAGAAGATCCATTGGATTCGGGTGAGAAAGCTGTCCGTGTTGCCGGTTGTGCCGAAACGATCCAGCCAGGTGTGTCCCCAACCAAAGCCAAGTTTCCAACGGCGCGTGGCCCACCAGTTGATGCCGAGATAGGTCTTGTCGAACGCGCCGCCCTGCACCGCACCATCGTCGAGATCTTCATGCGAAAAGCGTGCAACGAGTTCAGGCGCACCCCAGCGACCGGTCGGCATCACGCGTCGCGCGTAACCAACCGTGCGATCGTAGGGCCGCGTTTCGCCGGTGATTATCCAGCTGGCGGTGATGTAGTAGCCGAAGAATGAAGGGTCACCGGAAGCGGGTGAGTCCACCCATGCGCGGTTGTATTCTGCCAGCAACGAGAACGGCCCTTCGTTCCACAACGCTTCCAGGCCCACGTGCCACGCGTGATCGCCGAGCAGGTTGCCCGTGTCGACGTAGTTGTCAGTTACGTTCGATTCGGGCCGCCCTTTGTAACGCAGCGTGTTGTTGTCTGCTCCCGCGTAACGACCGGACACGCCAAGATGCAGAAAGCTTTTTCCGTCGCGTTGGTCCCACACGAGGCCGGTGAAGCGCGCCGTCGCATCGGTGCCGCTGTTGGCGAGCGAATCGCCCGTGACGAACCAATCGTTGAACACGCCGGCGGAGGCGGTCATGCGCTGCTCCGCGCCGATGACCTGCGTGAGTTTGAGGCCGATGTTGCGCGAGACGAAGAAGGGATTCAGCACGCGCTCCTGCTGCGGCAGGTTCGCGGCATCGCCGACCATTTCGTAGGCGAACGTTTCCTTGGTCTTGCCCACAGTCAGTTTCGTCGCGGGGCCGCCGAGTGGAAAGGTGAAGGAGACATCGGTCAGGTTCCACAAGTCTTCCGGTTCGCTTTCGAAGCCCTTGTATTCGCCGGCGACCAGATAGCTGATCTTGTAATCCTTTCCGATGGTGCCGCGGAACATCAATCGTGCGGAGCGAGCCTCCCACTGATCCTGCTGCCGGCCCACCTGCGCCAGACTGTTCGCGTCCTGCTCGAAGGCTGAATAATCCGCGAGCATCACCAACCCCACCTTTAGCGTCAGCCAGCGCTCCCGGATCTGTGTCCGCTCCACAACGGACTGCGGCACGTCGGGAATGAAGAACGGCTCCGCGGGCGGTGGCAGCGGTGCGGCCTCGAATTCACCAGGCGCAGGCGGGAGCTCGGATTCCGCCGACTGCGCGCGAGCACTGACGGCACAGTGCAGAGCCAACAAGACAGCCACGATCATCGCCATCGCATGGGATGTCGAAGCGTCCATTTGTATTTGAGCGTGTCTGTTCATTCGTTCGTTGAAACGGGACAAATCCAGCGCCCCGACGGCGCGCCCCTGCGTTTCAAGCGGGAAGTTCAGTTCCCATGCCCGCAGACTGACAGCGCGAATCAAATCGCGGAGGGTTTGGCGGGCGGGTTTTCATTTTGGTTTTCCTTCCGATGAACTCACTTCGGATAAATGACTTTCCAATCATCCTTCATGCTGACGATGGTCCAGCCGCGTTTGGGACCCTCGTCAAGTCCGCGAGCGAGCTGGCCGATGTGCGACTCGCGATCGTAGGCGAATTCCCGTTCGGCGTCGGTGTGATGCACGATCAAGCCGAAGCGGGCGCCGTCGCCGGTCGTGGTCCATTCGAGCATCTGGAAGTCGCCGTCGGAATTGCCGAACGCCATGATGGGACGCCGGCCGATATGGGAGTTGATCCCAACCGGCTTGCCCACTTTGTCATCAATGAAGTTCAATTCCGGCAGACGCACCAGGACCGGTTTGCCGTCACGCACTTCGTATTTCGTCTTGATGCTCGAACCGACGACCTGTTCGGGCGGAATGCCATAAATGCGTTTGGCCCACGGACGCATGAACTCGATGCCGCCGCCGGAGACGATGAAGGTCTTGAACTCGTTGGCGCGGAGATAGGCGAGCAGTTCGAGCATGGGTTGAAACACCATTTCCGTATAAAGCTTCCCGGATTTTGGGTGCCGGGCGGTGGCGATCCAGTCCTTGACGATTTGCTCGAACTCGTCGGTTGTCATTCCCGCGTGGGTGGCCATGGCCATCTCCATCAGCGCCTTCTCACCGCCCGCCAGCGCACTCTTTACGTCGCCTTTCAACACCGACGCAAAAGGCTCCCGGTTCTTCCATTCGGGGTGCTGCGAAGCCAGTGCCTTGATGCGGTCAAAAATGAAGAACGCCTGGAAATACATGGGCTGCTCGCTCCAGAGCGTGCCGTCGTTGTCGAACACGGCGATGCGCTCCGGCGCCGGGACAAAATCTCGCGAACCGGATGTCGTGACTTTTTCAACGAACGAGACGATGGCTGTCTTCGCGGCGGAGTCGTTCCAAGAAGCAAGCGGGTCGCCCTGCGCGTGAGCGGTGATTGTTGCGAGGACCAGGATGCTCGCGAAAAGGGAAAGTGATGGATACGGCTTCAATCGAGATTTCATAAAATTGGCAGCGGCGGGGTTGTTCGAGTTTCTGTTTCGACTCGGGTTATGGATCGATTTCCATTGGAAGAAGGTGGCCCTCCCGCCTGCGGGTTCGCAGAGCAGGAAGACCACCTTTGTGTACTAATGAACGTTCATCAGGTTAGTGAGTTCCGTCAGCGGACTCCTTCAGCTTGTCCACAATACCTTCGAGGTTGAAGGAGCCGGGTTTCTGGCTGGGCGGGAATTCGATGAACGTCGCAGCGAATTTCGCGGCCATCTGTTGCATGGGCACGATCACATACGGCCGGGAAAGGAACCAGTCGTTGTAGCTGTTCGAACTTTCGTGCGATTTTTCAAACGGATCGCGCCGCAGATTGAAGAGCAGCGGTACGCGCAGCTGGACGAACGGCTCGCGCCAGACTTCGAAACCCATGCCGCGGTTCTCGAGGAAGACGGACTTCCAGTCGCCCAAACGAATGGCGACGCATTCACCATCATCGTTGAAGTACCAGAACTCCTTGCGCGGTGACGCCTTGATGCTTTCGTCAACGGTCTTGTAGGTGTCCGCCTTCGAGAAGTAATCATTCATGTCGTATCCATCGAGATGGTTCTTGTAGGTCCGTCCAATCGCCTCGTAGCCGTCAAGCAGGTCTTGTTTGAGATCCTTCTTTCCGGCAGCCGAGGCGAACGTGACCATCCAATCCTCGTGAGAGACCAGGCCATTCAACGTCGCGCCCGCGGGATAGTGGCCGGGCCAGCGAACGAAGCACGGCACCCGGTAGGCACCTTCCCAATTGCTGTTCTTCTCGCTGTGGAACGGTGTCGTGCCGGCATCCGGCCAGGCGTTGTAGTGAGGACCATTGTCGGTGGAGTACATCACGATCGTGTTGTCGGCGATGCCGAGGTCGTCGATGAGTTTGAGCAGTTCACCGACGTTCAGGTCGTGCTCGACCATGCCATCGGAGTATTCGTCCGAATTCGGACCGGCGAGGTTCTTGTGCTCGGCGCGGACGTGCGTGCGGAAATGCATGCGCGTTCCGTTCCACCAGCAAAACCAGGGTTCTCCAGTTGCGTTCATCCGTTTGATGAAGTCCGTGGCGGCGGCGATGGTCTCGTCGTCAATGGTCTCCATGCGCTTCTTCGTGAGCGGACCGGTATCCTCGACGGTCTGGGTGCCGTCACCGTTGGACTTGCACTTGAGCACACCGCGCGGGCCGTACTGCTGAAGGAAGGTCTTGCCATTCGGCAGGACCAGGTTGGCGGGGTAGTCCCGTTGCTCGGGCTCTTCCGAAGCATTGAGATGGTAGAGCGGACCGAAGAACTCGTCGAACCCGTGCATCGTCGGCAGATGCTCGTCGCGATCGCCCTGGTGGTTCTTGCCGAACTGACCGGTGTGGTAGCCGAGCGACTTCATCACGCCGCCGATGGTGATGTCCGTCTTTTGCCAGCCCTGGGCGGCACCGGGCAGACCGACCTTGGTCATGCCCGAACGAACCGGGACGCTGCCGCTCAGAAAGGCCGCACGACCGGCGGTGCAACTTTGCTGGGCGTAATAATCGCTGAAGGACAGGCCCTCGTTCGCAATGCGATCAATGTTCGGCGTCATGTAACCCATCATGCCGTGGCTGTTATGGCTGATGTTCCAGGTGCCGATGTCATCACCCCAGATGACCAGGATGTTGGGTTTCTTTTCTGCGGCCTGCGCACCGGTGGCGGCAAGTGCAACGAATGCGGTCGCGAGTGCGGCAGCCCGAAGGCCTCGCAACCAGCGATGTGGTGGTTTTGTTTTCTTCATGGTTTGTTTATTGGCGTAATGTCCGCGCTGGATTTATTTCCCGCGTCTGCGGACGGGACACGGCAAAATCTGTAAATTGGCTTTCGTGGTCATTTTGGAAACAAGAGAGTGACGGCGAAGCGCAGTCCCCAGTCCGGCGTGCCTGTCGGACCTTCGGCGTAATAGCGGGCACCCAAGCTGAATTGAACCGGGCTTTTGCCGATCTTCACCAGCTGGCTTGCCATCGCGTTGACCGGGATCGTCCACCGCGAATTATTCCAATCGTAGGTAGACTCCAAATTCAGCGTGAACGTGGTCTGTTTCGGTGTGGTGTACGAGACGAACGGCTGCAGGAAGGTTGCACTGACATCGGCGCGATTATCATTGCCCGCCACGGACCAGAGGTGATTTGCCAGGGCGCCGTACGTCCATCCGTTCTGCTGCTTGAGAAACACCGCCGTGGGACCGAGCGCGAATTTTTCCGTTCCCAGCAAACTGTCCGAGGCCGTCGGGATCAACAGCGCCGGCCCGGCACCCCAGATCCAGCCGCCTGACGTGGGCTCCTTGGGCGAGAAAAACGCGCTCTGGACGATGTCGCCCAGACCCGTCTGGCTGCTGGTGCCGATCATGTCGTTCTGGTGAATGACCGGAACGATGGTTCGTGAAATGAGATTCCAATCGTCACTGAGCGTCACCGGGATCACCGGTTGAAAGTTCAACGTGTAACGGAAACCGTCCCCATTCGGTCCACCGCCAAAATCGAAGTTGTTCTGGAACGGCACGCTGATGAGGGCCGCGACCGGATTGGAGAGCTTTTTTGCCAGTTCGGCGGCCTCATCGACCGGGGCGGCAGCCGCCTCCTGGGCCGGGCTGGAGGAAAGGCCGGCCGTGCAGACGACTGCCGCCCCAAAAAGGGCAAATGCAGGGGTGAGCCGAAAGCGTCGAAACGGACCGTGCATGCGTGACAACGGGATTGAAATGAGGGTCTGCTTATCATTCATGGTTCGTGTCTCCCGGTTGCAACGCTTGGTGAATCGCGCTGAGGACAGCTTCGGCCGGCTGCGATTTCAACAGGTAGGCGGCGCACCCCATCTGCTTGGCCTTGTCTCGTATATCTGCCTCGTCGTGCGCCGTGTTGTAGATCACCGGCGTTGTCGAACCCGTCTCCGTGAGATGCTGGTGAAGGGCAAGGCCCGACATGCCGTTCAACTGAACGTCGAGCACCAGGCAGTCGAATCGGGGGCGCTTTTGGTCGAACAGAAACTCCTCGGCGGAATTATACGTGACTGGTTGAATGCCTGCGGCCCGCAGCACCCGGCCCAAGGAACGGCAAACACTCTCTTCGTCATCAACGACCGCGACGTAGATATGGGTTGAAGTGTCCATCGGATTTCGACGGACAGCTTTGCCGGATCAAATGGGATGAGAGAACCGTCCCTTTAGGGACGGGGGTGCGCACCGAGGCGGGGGGAAGCGGGCAGTGATCAGTAAGCGGCAATCAGTAGTCTGTAATCAGTAATCGGGAGCCGGTTGTTATTCGCCACAGGTGACTGATCACGTTCGACTGCTCACCGATTACTCCCTCCCACGCTTGCTTGCGCGTCGCTTATCCGCGCCTCGGCGGCGAGCTGGGCGAGCTGGGCGACCGACTGGACTTCGAGCTTGCCCATCAGGCTGGTGCGATGGCGTTTCACCGATCGTTCATCAATGCCGAGATCCGCGGCGATCTGCTTGTTCAACTGACCACGCAAGACATGCGACAACACCTCATGGTCGCGCGGCGTTAGTCGGTTGAAGCGGGATTCCAGCTCTTTTCTTCGAGCACGTTGATCCCGTTCTTGAGCGTCACGCTCCACGGCTCGCTGCACGGCAGCCAGCAATTCCTCCTTTGGCGCCAGCTTGGTCAGGAAATCCTCGGCGCCGCGCCGCATGGCCTTGACGCTCGAGGGAATGTCGCCCTGGCCCGTCAAAAAAATGATCGGCAACGGGTTGTCCGTCAGCGCGAGCCGTTCCTGTAATTCAATTCCGGTCATGCCCGGCATGTGCAAGTCTGCCACGACGCAACCCGCAGTATCAGGGGATCGTTGCTCCAGAAACTCAGCAGCGGATTCGTAGGCTTTCACGAGAAAGCCCGCCGCGCGAAACAAGCGCGCGACACCGGCGAGAAACGACGTGTCGTCATCAATCACGAATACCGTGGCCCGCGTGGCGGAGCGAATTGAATTGGAAGAGGTCGCAGACATCGACGTGTCGATCAGTGATCAGTCATCCATGGTCCGAGTTTCCACTATTATGGACGTAAGATATTCGTGATTGGTAACTTCGCCAGCCAAAACGAGAGGGACCGCGCGTCGCCGTCCACAATATCAGGGACACGCGGTCCCTCCCGGAATGGGATCGGGCAACGGTTGGCACTGTTTCCAAACTTCACGTCAACACAATCCCTTCGAACATGGTCATTCTGCATCGGCGTCGTTTAAGCCGCCGAGTCGTGGTCGCTGCGGCTGACCCGTCCAACCTCGTCACTATTCTGCCTGGCGCAAAGTAAACCGCATGGTGGCACCGCCGTCGGGGTTATTCTCGGCGGTGATGCGCCCACCGTGAGATTCCACGATGGTCCGGACGATGGAGAGCCCCATTCCCATGCCGTGGGACTTCGTCGAATAGAACGGTTCGAACAGATCAGCGAGCTTGTTTTCCGGAATGCCATGTCCGGTATCGTGAACCGCCACCTCGACCGTTGCTGCATTCAATCGTGCGGCTCGAACGGCCAGCTGACGTTGCCCAACGGGATTGCCGTTCAAGGCATCCGCACCGTTTGCGACCAGGTTGAGCATCACCTGCTGAAGATGGACGCGGTCTCCTCGAACCATTGGCAAGTCCGGCGGGATCGCCATCTCGACCGTGATTTGGCGCGCCTGCAAGTCCGATCGCACCAATTCGACCACTTGATCAAACAACGGTTTCAGCGCGAGCGATTCGAATTGCAGATCCCGCCGCTTCAACAGGGATCGCATGCGTTCGATCACGGCACCCGCGCGTTGGTCGTCCTTGCGGATGTCCGTCAGGATGGCGTTGACCTCCTCATAATCAGGCTGTGGTTGCCGCATGAGCATTTCACCCGCCTCGGCATTGCGCAGAATCGCCCCCAACGGCTGGTTCAATTCATGCGCCAGTGCAGCGGCGAGTTGGCCCATCATGGAAACGCGCGACGCATGGGCAAGATCGCGATTAACCTCCTCCATCTGCTTGCGGTCAGTGATGTCCAGGCAGGATCCCACGTAACCCAGAAACTCGCCATCGCCACCCAACCGCGGGGCCGCACTTGCGAGAATCCACGAGTAATCGCCATCGTTACGGCGGAGACGATACTCCACAGTGAAGGGCGCCCGCGTTTCAAACGCCTTGTGGTAACCGTCGACCCGAATGGGCGCATCGTCCGGATGCACATTGGCAACCCAGCCATCGCCCAGTTCCTCCGCGAGTGAGCGACCTGTAAAATCAAGCCAGCGCTGGTTGAAGTAGGTGCATTTCTGATCCGGTCCGGACATCCAGATCATGATCGGCGCGTTGTCGGCCAGCGAGCGAAAGCGCCGCTCGCTCTCGCGTATTTCGGACTCCATCCTCCGCCGACGGCGCCGCTGGACCAGCAGATGACCGATCAGCCAAGTCTGCAATACAATGATTGCCATGATGATCGAAACCGACAGCGCATAGCGCTCCCAAAAGGTCGGTTCGCGGAAGAGCACGGTGGCGTTTGGCGGAAGCCGCTTTTCATCGATGCCCCAGCGATCCAACTGGCGAGCATTTACCACAATGCGGGCAGGTGGTGGAGGCTGCGCCGGGATCCGGTCGGGATTTTCGCCACCAAGCACTCGCAGCGCGAGTTCCCCCGCACGACGGCCCTGTTCCCGGAAGTCCACCAGATGACCGCCGACGAATTCCGGCCCCGGGGCGGACATGTGCATGAACCAGTAAATCGGAGCACCGGCGGCTTCGGAGAGCGACCGCAATACATCTTGCGGCACGAAGGTCTGGCCGGTGACGTCGCGAAAGACTGTGGTGTAGAGCACGATGTCATTTTTCCCGAGCGCCTGCACGTGGGACACCAACTCTTGAACGGGTTCATTGGTGAGGTAGCGGGTCTCGACGCGTCCGTCCAGCGTCCGGAGATATTCCGCCACATGTCTAACCCTATACTGGTCGGCATCGGCCGTTCCGCCGATGACAACCATCCTTCGGGTCTTGGGTTGCAGTCGAAGCGCCAGATCAATGGTGCCGTTGATATCGAAGGCAATCGACTGGCCGGTGTAGCCACTCGGGAACGTGCGATTGCGTACGAGTTCCTCGGACACACTGTAAAAGACCACCGGCACACCGGGCCACAGCTGGTCGCGGTATTGTTCCGTGAAGTCGAGGGCGTAGGCCGTGACCGCGATCACCAAATCCACCTTGATATCGGCGTATTTCTTCTTGAGGAGAGCAACGTACTCGGGTTCGTAATTGGCGCTCGGGAGCCGGAACGTCTCGAGCGCTTCCGGATAAAACTCAACCCGTCGATGCGCACCCGTTGTCACCGCATCCCGCATCGCCTGATCTTGAATCAACGCGCTCGGCAGAAAGAAATTTGCTCCGTGCAAAATGACAACCCGCCATGGCTCTGACGTTTCCGCTGCTCGCCCCGGAGACGCGCTCAAGATCGCGACTGCACCCAGAAGGCTCGTCACCCAATTCCAACCCTTGACCAGCCACAGGCCCTCGATGAGTCCAGGCGAACGCGCAGCCGCTCTCGGGCTCCTTGTGCTGGGCGAATCGCTTGTTTGTGTGGTGGTCATTTTGTGTCACGGGACCAGTTCGACCGCCCCCTCTCGCCACCAATTCTGCCGAGGGTCCTTTAGTGTGGAGACTCCGGGACCACCCGCCGCATTGAATTCCGCGGCATTCACGAACCGCGCGCTGCCGTCCGCGAGGGCCACGTTGATTCCACCCCGATGCAGGCCCACCGGCGTCACCGGCGTAGTCGAGAATATACTTTCCACCGTTACTTGAATGGAAACGCCCTGCCAATTGGCGCCGTTGTCAGCGAAAAGCTTTGCCCGCGATGGGGCCTTGAGATCGCCCTGCTTCTTGGGTCGAGCCTCCGGCCAGGGCGCCACCGCGACTCCGATGGCGTACATGTTGCCGAAGTAGCCCAGCAGGGGGCTGTTGTCACCCGGCACTGTGAGCGACGCGTCCTCCTTCGCTGACGGACATTGCCAGAAGGCATCCTGATTCCCCAAATACGGGCGCAGCTGCGCATAAAAGTTGGATTGAAAATCAGGCGACGTCGGATACGTGTAGTTGAAATTCTGATTCGACGGCGCCGTCCAAAATCGAGTGGACCAGGGAAGCGCCTGCGCATGGTCGTCCACATAAAGCTCTGCGGCGATTGACAACTGACGGATGTTCGAAACGCATTTGGTGGACCGGGCGCGTTCCTTCGCCGACGCGAGCGCCGGCAAGAGTAACGAGGCCAAAATCGCAATGATGGCAATCACCACCAGTAGTTCGATCAACGTGAAAGCCGCCGCGTCGCAACTCGACAAATCATTGTCGCTCGTCGAGGACCCGGGCGATAGGCAGTCGCGATACTGGGTTCGTGCGTTCATACGCTGACACAGTTGAAGCGCCTGCGGCACTCTCCTGAAGAACGCGGAAAAACAAATCTGCGGCTTCGCTGGATTCCCCGTTGCGGTACCGCTGCTGTCTTCGTGAACGCAGTGAATTGCTTGCCGATAACGAGCCGGACGGCGAGCCATAAATCGTCGCAAAATGAGTGGTTGATTCCGGCTCGTTCTTCGACCGCGACTGATCGCACTGGACAAAATAACCCACGCGATGAGTCGACGATCCACGACAAAGTCGACTCAACTAGCGTGAAGCCCGGGACGTCTCTGAGGCTCGATGTAACGTCTTCTCCCATAACCCACGCAACCGCGTGGTTTTCCCAGACAATGACGTGACCTAATGAAATTGCAAATCCCCAGATTGTGACAATTCCTTGACCATCCCGACACACGGCTGACGCCTGGAAATCAACCGGAAGCGTTCACGCCGGAGCACCGGATTGTGACCATTGATCTCCGCGACTTACGTGTGGCATCACGGCAAGTTTGCTGGGACGATCCACGCGTGAACGGAGAAGCCAATTTTCGAGTGTCGCCGCACGAGCGGCCGGCTGCATTTCGGAGGACATGGAAATGAATGTGTTCCGCTGCGACCGGTGCCAGAGTCTTGTCTATTTCGAAAGCGTTCGTTGCGTTCAGTGCGGGAGCGTTCTCGGTTACCTACCTGACGTCGGCGATGTCAGCGCGATCGAGGCAAAATCCGATGACGCCTGGCGCGCCCTGTCGCCCGCTGCTGACAACGCGGAATACCGACGGTGCGGCAATAGCAAACAGCACGAGGTGTGCAACTGGTTGGTGCCGGCAGACGATCCCGCCGCGCTGTGTAAATCCTGCTGCCTGAATGACACGATTCCCGATCTGCGCGTCACGGGAAACCTGGAACGATGGCGCAAATTGGAAACCGCCAAACGCCGGGTGATTTATACCTTGCTCAAACTTGGTTTGCCGTTAAACGGCGGTCCGACGGATGACTCGCCACCGTTGCGCTTTCGTTTTCTCGGCAAACCGGATTTCGGGCCAACGCCGGTGACGGGACACGCCCACGGCGTGATCACGGTGAACATTGCCGAAGCCGATGACGATGAACGCGAGCGCATTCGCGTGCAGATGCGCGAATCGTACCGAACATTGCTGGGCCACTTCCGGCATGAGGTGGCTCACTACTTTTGGGATCAACTCATCGCCGGCACCGACCGGTTAATCCAGTTTCGTGAACTCTTTGGTGACGAGACCCTTTCGTACGGCGACGCGCTTCAGCATTTCTATCAATATGGGCCATCCGCAAACTGGTCTGAATGCCATATCACCGCGTACGCCAGCGCGCATCCGTGGGAGGACTGGGCGGAGACATGGGCGCACTACCTGCACATCGTGGATACGCTTGATACGGCGACCAGCTTCGGCATTTCTTTTCTGCCCCCAACAGCCGACGACAAAAAGGCGGCAACCGTTTCAACCGGCGACGTCGCTAAGCACCCCTCCGTGCAAACGCTGCTTACGCAATGGCTGCCCCTGACAACCGCACTGAATTCAATCAATCGCAGCATGGGGCTGCATGATTTGTATCCGTTCATCCTCTCCCAACCGGTCATCGCCAAATTGGAATTCGTCGCCGAAATCGTGAGCGATGGGGGACCAGGAAAGCGACAATCGCAGGAGACGTGACGGATGACGGTGCCGCCAAGCCACGCCGCCCGCGATCAAACCAACCGGGACCGCTTCAATTTCCGCCGCTCCTCCCGCAGGTGACGGTAGCCCACCAATTTGCGGCGTTGCTCGTCCCACAAACGAAAGGTGAACGACTTGAAGCTGCCGAGCAACGTCACCGGCTTCACTGATTGAAACAAAGGTTCGGCCCGATGGCAGCGCTCCAGATGATAATTAGGAATGCGCGGACTCAGATGGTGGATATGATGATAACCGATGTTGCCGGAAAACCATTGCAGCACTTTCGGCAGCTTGTAAAACGAACTGCCCTGCAACGCTGCCGCGACGTAGTCCCAGTCCGGCCGACGTTCCCAATACACGCCTTCAAACTGGTGTTGAACGTAGAACAACCAGACACCGGCTGACGCGGCCACCATGAGCACGGTCAACTGGATGATCAAGTATGCCTCCCATCCAAAGACCAGGATCAACCCCGCCGCCAGACTGCCAATGGCGAGATTCGTCCAATAAACGGAGTAACGCTCACGCGTCGGCGCGCGGAAAGACGGCACTCGTTGCATGAACAAAAACAGAAACAACGGCGCGATCAGGAACAGCACCAACGGATTGCGCGCGAGCCGGTAGGCAAACTTCTTCCACCGCGATGCCTCGAGATATTCGCGAACGGTCAACGTCCAGACATCGCCCGTTCCACGCCGGTCGAGATCGCCCGCACTCGAATGGTGAATCGCATGTTCCCAGCGCCAATGATAGTAAGGCGTGAAGGTTAGGACCCCCGTGATGGCGCCCAGCACGTGGTTCGCGGCCGCTGACTTGAAAAAGGAACCGTGGCCGCAGTCGTGGAAAATAATGAAAACCCGAACCAGAAAGGCGCCTGCCAGCATCGCCAAGGGCAACGTCAACCACCAAGAAATCGTGACGGTGTAGGCCATCAATGCCCAAATTCCGGCGTACGGCAGCAGCGTATTGGCAATTTGCCGGACACCCCGCCGGAAGGACGGGGTCTGGTAGGGCGCGACAATCTGTTTCCAATCGGGCGCCCGCAGCTGCGGCGCACCCGCGATCGGGTTCATGTCGCTCATGGCAAGGTCATTCATAAGTTCGGCGGCGACCCCAAAGCTGGTTGGGTTCCAAATCTTGATGGATCGCGCGCGCAAAGTAATGGTGAACGTCAAACTCGGCAATACAGGAGATGACCTTTCCGCGGAGGGTAAGCAGCACAAAAAATGGTCACCCAAGCGAACCCCGGAATGGCCGAGGTTAGGACGGGAAGCCGGCTGCGATGCGGAACAATCGGGTCGGTCGCAAGATAGAGGCAAAGATAACTTGCGCGCAAAAGGGTTCGCCGTGACACTGATTGACAGGCGACAGGATGGTTGAGTCGCCAGCAGGCTCCTTCGTTTTGCATCGCTCTTCGGCAAGAGTAATCTTTCGTCGGTCGCACCGTGCCGCGGGAACCGCGGATTCTGCCTCACTGCCCCATCCCCTTCCCTCGATCAGCATATCCCGGGAGAAAGCATCCAATGAAAACCGAAACGAAATCGAAGATCGACTTCCGCATATTTCGCGCGACGGGAGTCACGGCATGGGAAAAACCCATGCTGGCGGCGGCCGAATTTGCGTCCACACTCGAACGCAACGACATCCTGAGTATTTCCCATTCATCCGACGGCGGCGACGGAACCGTCGTGGTTTGGTACGTCAGGAGTTCGACGTGATCAGCGTTCACCTCAAGAAAAAGGACGACCTGCAACGAAGCCTGAGGCGCCTCAAAAAGATCATGCTCCGGGAAAAGGTCTTCGACGAATTGCGCAAGCGCCGCTACTTCCAAAAGCCCAGCACCCTGCGTCGCGCCCGAAAAAAAGCGGCGCAGTTTAAGGCGATGATACAACAACGACATGCCGACTGGTAATTCCTTGCGTCGCCGTTTCACGCACCGCGTCACCAACCGAACCAAGCCAATAAATATTCCATGATCAAAACCACACGCCGGGCCGAATATCGCCAGGCACAACTTCAGCGAGCCGCGCGATCGGCCACACTTGCCGAAAAGTTTGCCGGTCTGACCGCCCTGACCATCAACGTCTCCTATCTCGCGCCCGATGGCAGTCCACGCAATCGCAACGTCAAACACACGGTCAACGTCGAGCGCGCACCGTCGGAATTCCACCTTACCTGTTTGAACCACGAATGCATTGAAGGCGACTATGATCTGACCGAATTACTAAACCGCGCGGTGACCAATCGAGACAAGCAGGTCACAGCCACGATGTGCTGTCAGGGATGGCAGGATCGGCTATCGATCGATCGACGCAGGTGCGGCCAGCAAATTGCCCTGACCATGAATCTGGACTACAGCGGTCTGAAGTAACAACATCCGCTCTCCTACTGGAATCGCCGCATCGTCACCGTTCGTCAAC
This sequence comes from bacterium, assembly GCA_016124235.1. GTDB lineage: Bacteria > Verrucomicrobiota > Verrucomicrobiia > Limisphaerales > RI-55 > RI-55. Next base: position 117,672 of record WGOC01000013.1, read on the forward strand.
CGGTGATCAGACAAGAGGACTTCGGTCGCCAACACCCATTCGGGTGCGGTGTTTCGGTTCGAAGATCCGGTTTTAGCGGAGCGGATTTTGGCCATGGCTTAGCTCTGAAGCGTTACTGGCGGACGTAGGTAGAAACCCGCGCTCCAACGGCGGGGAGCGGAAGACCGACCCTTCAACTGTCCCGTGGCGGCAGAGGTTCCAAGAGTCGACGCGGCGTTTTTCGGAAAGTCCAAATCCAAATATTCGGGCAGCGCCGCTGGTACCCGGATGCGAACGAAAGACCTTTCGAGATGGGTCAATAACGATCACGACCGCCGGTTGGGCGCTCGCCTCGTGGACGAGCCACGTTCACCGTGATCGCACGGCCATTCAGTTCCTTGCCATTCAAGGCGGAAATGGCGCTCTGCGCGGCCTCATCCGACTCCATCGTGACAAACCCAAAACCACGCGACCGGGAGGTCATTCGATCAAGGACCAAGTTGGCCTCCGTGACGGAACCATACTCGGCGAAGGTGTCCTCCAAGTCGTGTTCGGTGGTTTGAAAGGCAAGATTTCCAACGAATAACTTGTTGCTCATGTGATGTTTTACTGCCCCTAGACTGCATTGACTTAACGAGACTGTTTCCGGGAATCGGATTTCAAATCATCACCGAAGCAAGTTCACCTGAAGATTTACCACGCCTTGAATGCAAAAACGATCCAGCAGACGAAGCGAACGTCGCAGCCTCAGTCTGAATGGCAACCCCTAAATTCAGTTTTCTGTTTGCTCGATGTTGGGACTCGTGCAAACAAGCATCCAGATCGCTCGCAACACCGATCGTAGTGGTCGCGGTGCTGGGTCGGCCTATCGTTCATATCGGCTGCGGTCGGTTACCAAACGCGATTGCTTCACCGCTGAGCCGGTGGTCGCCGGTCATGATCTTCACGAGTCAGGGCGAAGTAGATCACGTAGAGCCACGAAAATATGCCGGCCAGGATTGCCCAAAGAATCGATCGGTTGCGATCCCACGAACAAACGATGGCAATGGCCGAACCAATACCGATGCCGGTCTGCGTAACCGTCGACGTGGCTTGCTGTGCTATCTGTGCAATGATCGTGATCGGCGCTTGTTACCAATTACGTTCGTGTGTCTTTCGAGTTGTCGAATGACAACGTGCATTTTCGCATCGCTTCTCCTCATCACTTCCATTCCGGTAGGGAACTCGATCGCTAAATGATTCACAAGAATTGAATCACCGAACCGCGCGTTCGCATTTGTTGTCTATTGCCGGTTCGGATACTTCTTCACGGTCAAACGTCACGCCATCGGTTCCGATCCAACGGCTAATTTGTCGCCACGAGAAATTCTTCCGCATGATTTGGTGGGCGCAAACCATCCGTTCTTCCCGAGAAGTAGCGCTCGGCAAGCATCGCTGACGATACGTGTTCGAACTTCTCGAACCCGGCATCGCGAGCCAGGGCAAGTATCTCATCGGGCGTGAAGAAACTAATGAACGGTGTGCCACTCGCGCGCGCACCTTCCATCGCCCGCTCCATCCCAAAGCGTAATTCGGGGTCCATCATTTCAATCGGCAGCAGAAAAGACATGGCCAACGTGGAACCGGAAGCCATGCCGGCGACCTCGCGCAACGTCGCCACAACCGCTTCCCGCGTCAGGTACATACTCACACCGGTCGACGCTACGATTGCTGATCTCCCCGAATCAAAACCAGCCGCCTTCAACCGATCCCACCACGTGTCGCCGCCTTCAAAATCAACCGGAACGAATCGCAAATATTGCGGGATGCCCAGACCCAGATCAATCAAGCGCTGCCGCTTCCACTTTTGAGGCCCGGGTTGGTCGATTTCAAATATGGCGATCTTCGAGGCGAGGTCCTGCCGCCGTTGGGCGAGGGTATCCAAACCGGCGCCCAGAATGACGTATTGCGCAACCCCGCTGGCGGCCCGGTCGGCAACGAGATCCTCGACGAAGCGGGCTCGAGCGACGATCGAGGCGCGAAAGGGCTTTGTGAACGAACTCATGTCCGGACGGTTCCGCCAATCTTCATCGGGCGCCACCAACTGCAAGCCGACCTCGTCTTCGAATACGTGCGGCGGGTCGTCGATTTCCAAGTGCAGCGCCCGCCATAAAGCTGTCCGCACGGCGGTGTTATCGGGTGCCATTTTGAATTCCTTCCTCACACGGTTTTAGCTTCTAAGTCATCCAACTCAAATTCCCAACGTAGGTCCCATCGCGCGTACCCACCTGGAGCCTTGCCGCCGCATGTTTGCGATTCAAATTCGAGATTATTGACCACGGCGATGGATTTCAGGCCCTCATCATGCAAATAACCAGCAAGACAACAAGTCCGGTCGCTAAGACAACGAACATGGCAGCAACGGCCAATTGCTCTGATCGTGTCCGACTTCGCAATCCGCGCGGAAGAATTGCGTCCGAAGTGGAAACGACCTCCGGTCGCGCGACGTGTTCGTATGGCCCACCACAACTTTCGCATTTTGATTCCGCCGCGCACGATTGATGCACCGCGTGGTCACATTGCGCACAAAAGTGCGCGTCATCGGCGAAGACAATCTTCTCGCCGCAAATCTTGCATTCGCCGCCAGCCAGTTGCATCACCGAACGGCGCTAACATGGAACGCCCAGTCGAGCGATGATATTCTTCGTCCGGTGCCGGGAGCCACGTAGTGGGCTTTGTCCGTTGCCATCATCCATCTGGCTTGTTAGAGAACACTTCATGCACCAGTCAGCTTCTCCCCGTCGCCGACGGCTTTGTCTTCACACCCTTTTTGTTTCATTGGTTTGCTTCAGCTCATGGATTACTGCAGCGGCAACGGCAAAACCAAACATCATCATGGTGGTAGTGGACCAATATCGTCCGGACCTGATTGGCGCGTACGGTGACGGTCTCAACATCTCGACACCGAACATCGATCGGCTGGCGTCCGAGGGTTTGACATTCAATAACGCCCTTTCCATCTGTCCGCTTTGCACACCGTATCGAGCGATGGTGATGTCCGGGAGATACGGTTCCCACACCGGTTCCGTCATCAACTTCACCCAGTTCAATCCGCGCCAGCCCACCATCGCCAGGGCTTTCCGAGACGCCGGTTACATGACCGGCATCATTGGCAAATGGCATCTGGCGGCCGGGTATCTGAAGGAGGCGGGCAAGTTCAAGCCGGCACCGGGATCCATCGAGACGTATCGCGAGAAGCATCCGAACTTCGATTTTGTGCCGCCCGGCCCCGAGCGCCTGGGCTTTGAATTTTGGGCGGCCTATAATTTTCACGCCGACTTCCGTCATGCGCAGTATTACCGCGACAAACCGGAAAAGCTGATCATGGACGGATACGAGACGGACGCCGAGTTCAACATGGGCATGGAGTTCATGCGTGAACACCAGAAGGATCACCAGCCGTTCTTTCTCATGATCACACCACACCCACCGCATCCGCCGTTTCAACCGGATCACTGTCCGCCCGGCTATCTGGAAAAGATTCCCGAAAAACTCGTGTGGAGTCCCAACGTTCCAAAGGATCATCCGCGCCGTAAGAATCCGTTGCAGATGCGTTGCTACCTGGCGATGGCCAAAAACTTCGACGACAACGTCGGGCGCCTGCTCGATTTTCTGGATCAATCACAACTGGCCGCTAACACGATCGTCATCGTCACTTCCGATCACGGCGAGATGCACGGGAGCCACGGTCGCACCGACAAGATGGTGCCGTACGCCGAGGCGGTGCGCATTCCGATGATTATTCGCTGGCCCGGTCACATCGAAGCCGGCCGCCACACGGACACGTTGCAAACGCCGGTCGATCATTTCCCCACTTTGTGCGCGCTCGCCGGCATCACGCCAACGGCCACGACCGACGGCATGGATCTCAGCAGCGAAATTCTCGGCCACGGAAAGATCGAACGAGATGCCGTGCTGATGATGAATTACAGCTCGCACTGGGACTATTTTCAAACGGGCACGAACTGGCCGGAATGGCGCGGCGTCAAAACCAAACGCTACACCTACGTCAAATGGCTGACGGGCAAGGAGGAACTCTACGACGATCAACTTGATCCCTACCAAATGCGCAACCTCGTGGAATCCGCCGCTCATCAAACCGAGCTTGATGAGTTGCGGAGCCGCCTCAAGAAAATGCTGCGCGCGGCGGACGACGAATTTTTACCCGGCACCAGCTACGCAAACTGGTTCGACGACGAACGCAATATCATCGGGACCGGCCTCGGTCCGGTGCAGCCCTAATCCGCATGCAACATCAGCGCCGTTTCAAAAGTAAAATGTCGAGCCGCCGGATGGATGGGTAGTCTAGGTCGACGATGGCCATCCAATCTGGCCAGATCCCTTCAGATTCGATACCTTGCCCGTAACATCTCGATCACGGCTTTCTCACTTCGATACGGTAAAACCTAATACCCTGTTTGCTGGTATCAGTGAATGTTTGCTGACCGTCATTTCCGGGAAGATCCGCGTTGCCGGGCACAACGGACCACACAGGGAGACCCAGTGTCGGTGTGGAATAAAGCGTGTACAGCCGCTTCGACGAACTCGAGAATTGCAGCGTTGCGGGAAACCCGATTGAGACGGTCGCGATGTGCAGGTAGGAAACGGGGTCGGTCGGACTGGTATCCATGATTCCTTCCTCGAAGTCCGTCGCGCCGTCGCCGTCCGAATCCACTCTTCCGGCATCGTACTCGTACGCACCGATGTCTGGGAGGGCAATACCATCGACATCGCCGTCCACCGGTCGGACGAATCCCAGGATGTCGTTTGTGATCGAGTCGAAATCAATGGCGGCTTCGACGCAGGCTGATCTGATGCTCAACCGGTAGTCGCCGGCATCCTGGTCAATAAATCCTGGATCGTCCGTGATATTGGCCGTGCCGCCGTCCGGCTTGGGAATGGTACAACAAAAATCAAGTGTGGAATACATGTGGTTCGTCCCTTGGGGTGCGCTGTTGAAGTGGATGATGCAATTCACCAGAGTTGCATTGTAGGCGCCGCCGCCTCGCAATCCCGCAACATTGCCAACCAGGGTGCAATTGGTGAGCGAACCACCCGTGACGCCGCCGCCGTACGTCAGGGACGTGTTGGAAACCACCAGACAATTCACAAGCCCTGCCGCCCAGGCACCGCCACCGCCGAAGGGGCCGAGCACCGCATTGCCGGTCAATGTGCAACGACTGAGTGAGCCGCCGGCCGCGCCACCCCCGTAGCCGGCAACATTGTTCCGCAGCGTGCAGCCCAGGAGGCTGCTTTGATAGGTCGCGCCTCCGTAGCCAGCCGTATTGCCGGAGAAATCGGAATTCAAAATCGCACCGCCGCTGGCGCCGCCACCAAAATGGAAAGCCGCATTATTGGCCAGGTGGCAATTTGTGATAACGCCGTTTGCTTCACATAACGCGCCGCCGCCGGAAAGTTCCGGGTCAAGCCCGTAAACCTGGGTATGCCCATCCTGGATGGTGAACCCGCTCAACACCGCGCCGTCGCCTACGTACGCGCCTCGAGCAGCGTTATCGCCATGCCCGTTGTTGTAGCTGCTCGTCCCCTCCATTCCCGCGATGATCGTCTTCGCCGGACCATTGATACTCTGGACGCGGACAGGCTTGTCGAGAACCACGCGATTGGTGACGATTCCGCCGTTCACCGGCCGGCCGCCGATGGCATAGAGTCCGTTTGTGACGAATACGGTGTCACCAGCCTGCGCGACATCCACCGCATCTTGAATCACGCGGGCGGCTGTCGACCACGTTTCGTATGGCGTCGCTGGAACCGGACTGTTCGGCCAGACGAAAAGAGTTGCACCCCGCCCCGACCAACCGGTCGCCAAACAATGGACCATGGCCGCAATCGCAAAACATCTCGCTGTACGGTTTAGATTCATAACCCCACCAGCCAGCGGCCATGTCGGAACGATTCGCCCCCAAACCAGGTATGATGCTAATCGCCGATTGTCATAAACTCACCTTGGATTGGATGTGGCCGGAAGTCGTCGGCGCTTTTCGATATCTCACAGCGGACGACGAATTTTTGCCCGGCACCGCCTACGCAAACTGGTTCGACGACGAACGCAATATCATCGAGACCGGCCTCGGTCCGGTGCAGCCCTAATCCGCGTGCAACATCAGCGCCGTTTCAAAAGTAGAATGTCAAGCCGCCGGATGAATGGATAATCCGGGCCATAAATTGCCAGCCAATCGTCCCGGCATTCCGTCCATAATTTTCGAGCCTTCCCGGTCTCGCCTTCGGCGAGATAACATTGCCCCAATTGGAATCGGTCCTGCACCGTGCGGGGATGCTGCTTGCCAAGCGTCAGTTCGTGAATCTTGAGAGCGTCTTGCAGGGGCTCGAGCGCAGCCCCGTGATTGCCCATTCGTTGTAGAATCATCGCGATGTTCACCTGGGAATTTGCGGTAACGTAATGCTCTTCACCGCACACCAGACGCCAGTATTTATTCGCTTCCCTGGCTTTGATTAGCGCGTCCTCCAGCTGATGTTTTCCCAAAAGTTCTTTTGCCTCCTCGGTCAAACGGGTGGCTGCGATGTGCTCCTTTTGATATTCTTCAACATCCTGCACAATCCGTTCTCCGCGCAGCACCATTTCGCGGCAGATGGCTTCGCCACCTTCCTGCTGCCAGACCACACCCGCAACCGCCACTCCGAGAAATTGTAGATCCGCCCGGGCCAGGTCCCTGCCGCCTTTCAATAAAGTCAGCAAGCCGTGGCGGTAACGCAGAACCCAATCACCGCCAGGAAGTCGATCATCCAGCGGCATGTCCTTTAATATCCGTGTTGGACGCCCATCGGGAAACTCTTGAATGAACCGTACACGATTCGGCGCAACATGGGCCGATGGGCTCACCAGCGCGACCCCGGCAACCGTGCGATTGAACAACACGAACATGAGCTTGGTGCGCGAAAAGCCAGCGGGATCGTTGGTTGCCGGCACAAATGTGAGCGACAACCGCCAGTCAACATGCGGACCCGCTTGGACCGGGCGCAACACCGACAAGTAACCACTCACGCGATATGCTTCTTGATCCTTCAACCAGGATGATTTACCCCCAGTCGAAATCTTTCCAGGGAGGGCCACAGGGTTCAGGTGGAACCGGCCAATCGGGTTTTCTTCAAATGTCTCGTGAATGAGAGTAAGCCATTCGTTCGACTGCGCAGGAAGCGACCGCGCCGCCCCGAACGATAGAGCCACGATACAAAAACAATAGAGTCGAGCGTGATGTTTCATGGTATTGTTAATCTCCTGGTGACCCGTCCGGACAAGCTGTTACTCACTTCAATTTATCAGTGCGGGGATTTTGAATGGCTGTCACGTACCACTTCCTAACGGGATAAATGTGAATGTCCGCGATACAATCGACAAAACTGCTCTGTGTTCACATAGCATTTGGCATCAAGCAGCACGTCGATCACTTGCTTTGCCGTCCGTGAACCGCAATTCGCGTGACCAATCATGTCCTTACCACTCGAGTCCAGGACCCTAAAAGAGACACCCAAACAACACCGATCCATGTATGCCAAACGCCACGGCGGATCCGGTTGGGTCAGATAAGCTTCAAAGGACTGCGGACAGCAGCTCTTGTCATTATACACGGCGATCTCCAGCCGATCGGAATCAATGACGAGCCACTTTATTTCGCGACTGTTGCCGCGACGGATCACCATCCAAGCATTGTTTCTCCGCTTTTTCGGCATGGGTATCGTAGTGCGACTCTCATTGCTTTTTTTAAAAAGGCGGGCTGCCGGAGCCGTGGATTTTTCTCAACCAATCAACGTGAACCGCACATTCTGGTCTTCGAGTAGGGATCAGGAAAACAACTGCAATCGAACCTGCATTGCGAATGGATCTCGAGCCGGAGCACGAACCCCGCTTCCGAATACTGGAAGCGGGGTTCGTTTCGCATTTCCCCGATTCGCCACTCCGAATAAAGAAATAGAACGTCAACGTGCGATCGGCAGGCTCAGGGGATTTGTTTCCGAATCAACACGCTGTCGGGATCTGGTCCGGCTTCGCTGCAGTAGAGAAATGGGCCGCCGTCGGAATTGGGAGCAGCAGCAAAGACGGAGACGGCCGAGTCGAGATCTTGCCACGCGGCCGGCAGGAGTTCAGTTCCCCAATTGACCAAATTCTGCGTGAAGCGGATCCCGACGGTGTAGCCTGCGGCATCCTTAATGCGGCCACCGACGTAGATCGTGCCACCACTTCCTTCAGCGATAGAAATTGCACTGTTCGACTCGCCGCCAGGAGCTAGAGAGAAATTGTCAATTTGTATCCAAGTCGCCCCATTATCCCCGGATGCTCGCAACGTCCAGTAACGTTCGCCACCAACCTCAAGATTGCTTTGTCCTCCAACGAGTAGCACTCCGTTCGAAGTCAAAAATGTGGTACTGGGATTGCCGACATTGCCGCTAACATAGTCGTCCACCACGGACCAACTCCGGGTGTCGGGATCGAGCTTTCGAGTGATCCAGTGCTGGAGGAAAGTTCTTTCGATCGTCGCATTCTTCCCCTTTCCAATCTGGGTTTCGTACCATTCTGTCGCGGACCCGGAGGCAAACACCGCCCCGTCGAGGCCAATCGTGATTCCATTCGCGATTTGAGTTGTAGCGAGTTCGTGCCGCCAGCGATCGCTCTCGGTCCATGAGTCACCGCCGTTAGTGCTGACTTCGGTCAACCAATCGATGTTGTTGCTTCTTCCGGTAACATACACAGTTCCGTTTGCATCAATCGCAACGCTCTTGGCGTAGAACGCTTGGTCAATACCCAGATCGTTCCCCAACATTCGCACAGTTTCCCAGAGCCATGTGCCGGTGCCCGGTGAGTACACGCCTCGCCTGACCACCCAGCGGCGAACTTCGTAGTATTCCGTGGTCTTATGTTTTCCCCTACCCCTTGTGATAAGGTCATTCACGTAGGCATAGCCCACGACGAAAACCTCGATCGTCCCGTTTGCCGGATTGTAGTAGCTAGCCGCACCAAAAGGTCTGGATTCGAGCAGATCTCCACTAATCGCCAAATGGTCGATTGTCACCCATGACGAGCCGGGCTCATTGGCTTTCCACCGGGTCACCCATTCGGTATCCCGGTGGATATCGCCATCCACCTTTATGTGAAACGCATTGAGGATCGAGCCGTCGGGCAGTTGGATGATCGTGTCGCCGTGGCCACCGCCCGGGATCGCGTCGGCGGATTCCCAGTCCTGGGCGGTGCCGCGCGCTGGCGCCGCGATTGTCATCGTGAGTGCGGAAATCAGCGCCAAGTTTCGCAATGTTGATAGTGTGGATTGTCTCATATTGGTTTCAGGTTTTTGGTTCACGAAAACAGAGGGCAAATTGAGTGATCAGTCGGGTTCCTCTCGCTCCGACTGACCGGGTTCATCGTTGGGAAGTTGCTCCAACCGCAGCTCCGAATACTCGGGATTGAAGGTTTGCCTGGAAGTGCTGATGGCCGCCACGCCAACCGAAAGTCCGTTCTGCTTCGAGATCTTGGGATCAAGCGACTTCGACGCGCCACGCGACCAGGTTTTGCCATCAGCGCTGACAGCGCCGCGAAGCTCCAATCCCTTGCGTTCGAGACTCAGCCAAACTGGTCCATCCGGTTTAAGTCGAAAATCTCCGGTCGTTCCCATCCGCCCGATCCGGCCATTCACGCGGATTTCAAAGTTGATGTAGGGCCGCGGAACGTCACCGGGACGTTGCAGAACCGCGCGTTCCAAGCGGACAAAATTCTTTTCATCCGCAAACAACACCAGCCCCGCGCCCGTGTATCCGGTCCGGCCGGCCTGCGTGGATTCGCCACCTGGTTTGAAATCGCCGCTTACTTTGACCTGGATCGCAAAGTTGCCCGTCACCGTTCGGACGACTCTAGGCGCCGTGTTGCTGCCGAGCTCCGGACTTAGATCGTGAGATTTGTCCGATCCCGGAACCGATATGCGGATCGAGTTGTCGCCCACGTCAAACGTGCAGTCGCCCGCCGGATTGATCGCACGGCCCCGTCCTTCGAGCTTCGGTGCGTCGTCCGCCGACAGACTCGACACCACGGCACCGGCAACGATTGCGAATTGAAGGAGTTTCCAATTCCGTGACTTTTTGAAGGTCCAGATCTTCATGACGATGGGAAACCATGGCAGAAACCAGGGGATGAATGTCCATCACCCTAAAGGGTGATTTTGAACACCAAGCTTGGAACTCCGACCGTCTCTCAAATGAGAACCTCCTCACTTCGGCCGCCACGAGTCTCGTGAGTTGCCGACCGCTCGCTGCTCTTTCCTTCGCTATCGCAACATCCGCGAAACCGCTTCGGTCCGGTTGCGGACTTTAAGTTTGTCGTAGATGTGGCGGATGTGGGTCTTGATTGTGTCAACGGACACATGAAGCAGCGCCGCGATTTCGCCGTAAGTCTTGCCATCCGCCAGGTGCTGCAAAACTTCGAATTCGCGTACTGACAGCAGCCGCTTGATCTCCAGTTCGCGGTCGCGCGTATCCGTTTCGTGACTACCTGGCTTTAGCTGGTCCAACTGCTCGATGACTTTGCGCGCGACACTGGGCGACATCGGCGCGCCGCCGGCCAGACAGTACTGCGCCGCTTCGAGAATCTTCCGGGGTGCGGAATCCTTCAAAAGATAACCGTCTGCGCCGGCGAGAAAGGAACGCAACACATAATCATCGTCGTCGTGGAGCGTGAGCATGATGACTCTGGCGTCCGGCAGGAACTGACGAATCTCGGGCAGACATTCCAGACCGGAAATCTTCGGCATGCGAATATCCAGAAAGATCAGTTCAACCTCCAGCCTGGGCACGGCGGCAAGGAACTCAACCGAATTGAGAAACGTTCGTTCGACTTCCAGGTCATTGTCCCGCGCAAGCACCTGGCGCAACACGTCCACATACGTGGGGTCGTCCTCCACGATCGCGATACGCACGGGTGTCTTCGTTTTTAGGGATTGGTCGTTCACGGTTTGATCCTCAACGGTATTTCCACCACCGCGGTGGTCCCGGTGCCTCGGGAAGATTTCAGTTCAAAGTGCCCGCCCAGGTTTTGCGCCCGCTCGTGGAGTGCCTGCAGGCCAAGTGAATCCACGCTGACATTTTGCGGATCGAAACCGACACCATCGTCTCGCGCCATGATTTTCAAAACGCCGTCCGTGACCGCGAATTCCAGTTGAAACCTCTTTGCATTCGAGTGCTTCAAGACGTTACTCATGATGCCCTTCACGATAAGAACCAGTTCCCGTTTAACTTCGGGAGACGCAAGCACGGCGTTGTGGAGTTGATCGCCCCGGACCACGGGATGGATGCCGGTGCCTTCGAAAAACTCGTCAGCGAGCTTCTCCATGTATTCCTTCAAATCGCGCGCGGTTTGCTTGTCCGGATTCAACGACCAGATGATTTCCCGCAATGACCCGGAGGATTTGTGGGCACGCTCGGCCAATTGTTTGATCTTCTGCGCACCCGCGGAGTCTCCCAGATCCTCACTCGCCAACTCACCCATGATGCGAATCTGCGCGAGGCTGCTGCCAATTTCATCGTGCATGTCGCGGGCAATGCGTGAGCGTTCCGCATCCAGTTCGAGCGTCTTTTCCAGCTCCTTGATCCGGTCACGCGTGCGAACCCGATAGCGATGGAATCCCGTCGCCAACCCCAGAATCGCCGACACGACACCGCCACGAAACCACCATGTCTGGTAGTAAAACGGCGCGATGGAGAACGCCAGTGCCGCTTGTTTCGGGCTCGGCACGTGATGGTAATCAAAAGCCCGCACTTGGAATTCGTAAGAGCCCGGAGCCAGACGTGCGTAGCGACTGGACCGCTGGTCATGCAAGGCACTCCATTCTTCAGATTGCCCGAGCAGACGATATTGAAACAACGTCTTGTGGGCTTCCTTGAAAGCGGTCGCGGCAAAACTCAACTCAAGAAAGTCCTGTGCATCGGGAGGCAATATCAGTGGATGTTGGCGGCGGGAAGGTGGAGGCAAATCCGCGTCGAAATAGTTGGTTCCGATCGACGAGCAACCCGTTATGCGAACAGGTGGGCCCAATGACACGGTCTTCAACATTGCCCTGGGATCGAATCGGATCAGGCCTCCTTCCATACAGAACAAGAGATCGCCGTTCGAAGCCTTGGCGGCAGTGGGAAAGTAATCGGTGTAAATCGCTTCATTGTGGATACCGTCCACTCGGCTGAATCTTAGAACCGAAAGCCCGTCTGGAACTCGACCGTCGAGATGACTGAGCGTTTCACTGCGAGTGCAAAGGATTCCGCTGAATGTCCCAAACCAGAGATTCTCCTCGTTGTCCTCAATGACCATGCGGACGGCCAGGTCTTGAAACGGCTGTTCCAGCTGAAACGCCTGACACAACTCGCCGCGCACACGGGTCACTCCATTACCGCCGCCGAGCCAGATACTCCCGGATCGAGTTTCCGCAATCGAATAAACGATGTCCGATGAGAGACCATCCTGCCCCTGAGTAAATCGCCGCACCTCATAATTTGTCACGCGGAGGACGCCAAATCCGTCGGTACCAATCCAGACCTGCCCCCGGGAATCGACCAAGGCGCACAAGGCTTCAAATTCCGGAAGCGCCTGTTCCCGGTTCCAGTAATGGAGCTTTTCATCTTTCCACTGAAAAACGCCCCGCTCCGTGGCCAGCCAGACCTCACCGGCGCGACGCCAGGCCACCGAGTGAACCTGTTTCACTCCCCAGGGGAAATCCTCCTGCCGGTAATATGTCTGCAAACCACCGCTCTCGCGCAGGAGAATCGGTTGCGGCTGGTTGGTATCCATCTCGGTGAAATGACCAATGGAGTAAGCGACGCCATACCACCGGTCACCCGAACCATCGCGCGAGTAGTCCATCGTTTCCGAAGTCATCAGGTTGGGCAGCGACAAGATGGTACGGTTGGTCACACCCAAATCCCAATTTTCAAAAGTGTCGTTTGTGTCGTTTAATCGCGAGAGCGAGAAGTTGTTTTCGCTTTCGTGGCGAATCGTCTTCGTCCCGGGATTGATGCCCAGCGGGTCACCGTGATTGATCCGGGACCAGGTGTAATGCAGCGAATTCGTTCGCCGGAGCACCGCGACTCCGCCTGATCCGGATTGCAGCCAGATGCCCCCTTCAGGCCCGAACGCGATGGTACCAATTTCCGAGTTCAGCGCTTGGGTCACCTGCGGGAAGGTCTCCAACACACCGTTGTCGTAGCGATGAAATTGCTTTCCGTCGGCAAGCCAAAGTGCGCCATCGTCACTTTTAAAAATGTTCCCGGGTCCGGTCGACAGCCCGTCTCGAGTGATCCGGAACAATGGCTCTTCATTCCGATCCGGGCGCAGACGGACAAATTTTCCACCGAATGTCCGCATCACAAATGCACCGCTCTGATCCGGCAGGGCCTCCCACCTCCAGCGCAGGCCCAGATGAGTCACATGCCCGGTCTCAGGGTCAAACAACCGTGGACCGAAGTTCGAATTGATAAGTACGACTCGGTCGGAAAACGAGAACACGGAGCCCAACGTCACCACGTCGTGCCAGACTTCCGCATCGGGAATTTCCAGATCTCCGGCGGAATAGGTGGCAACTTCGGCGGTCGGCATCAACCGATAAATCCGGTCGGCCTTGCGCGGAATCGTCCAAATGCTGCCATCCGCCGCGGCGTGAACACGCAAAATATCCCGATCGGGCAACCGTTCATTCCCCGGGACCGGGACGAAGCGACCGTATTCCAATCGCAAAACTCCCGCGCCGCGCGTCGCCAGAATCAGGCGTCCCTGTGGGTCCACATCCAGGTCGGACACGTTCTCCACGGGCAAAGCGGGATTCGAGGTTTTGTTGTAAGTCTTCCAATTGAGGCCGTCGAATCGACTCAAGCCACCCACCGTGGCAACCCACATGAAATTTCCTGCCCACGCGATGTCCCGCGTGCTGTTGTTCACCAGGCCGTTTTCCGAGGTGTAAACCGAAACCGAAACGTCCTCGTTCACTTTCACCTGGCAATCCGGCAATCCATCCTCCAACTCCTTGGGATGGCGTGTCACCGACGGATCGAGCCAGATAAAGATGACGGAACCTTTATCGAGTTCATAAAACGACTCGTGCTCCCCCATCAGCGCGGGACCGCGAATCGAATCAACGACCCGCAGGTCGTAGTCGCCCACCGTTTGCGACGGAAACCGGGAATGACGCAGTTGCCAATGCGAATCATCTAGTTCCTCCAACTCGAAATGCCGTGATGGCTGATCGCCGGCATGGACGTCTAGCATCCCGCTCAACGCACGATCGCTTCGATTGGAAACATGGAACGTGCAGTGAAGAAGATACCCGTTTTCCACCACATATCCGTAGAGCCGTTGCTGCACGATGGATGTCACCGCCGGTCCAACGTCGAGCACTGGCGCTGCCGACAGTATTTGCGAGGCAAGTGTGCCCATCGCGAGCAGCAGAACGAGCGTCCGCATTTTGGCTTGGGATACCGGGCCAGCCATTGAATTCTGAAACCTTGAAAACAGTGAACGAGAAACAGTTCAAACAAGTTGCTGTGGAACTGTCGAGAGCGTTCTGACTGAGAACTCGTTCCCTCCATCGTGTGTTCGCGTTATCAATCCGCGAAAAAGTGGCGAAGTTTTCGCGCACTCGAGCACTTGTTACACGATCACGGTCCAGCGCATGAGTTGCCACAACAGGCCCAGGCCGACGCACAGAATTGCCACGGTATTGTCCGAGCCGCGGCATCTGCACAGAAGTATTTGGATCAACACGCCAACGAAAAGCGCGACAAGCGAGACGACATAACCCGATGCGACCACCGATACCACGTCTGATGCCCAGAACCAGCGCGGAATTCCGGGTATCATGGCGCCGACCAGCCAAACCGCCGGATACCCGAGAACCGAAAAGACCTTGAACGGCCAGAGCCCGAGAGCGATCCGTTCATCCCGAGTAACCGGAAATGTTGTCGTCACATATCGATTAAGTCGCACGAAGGCCATTTTGAAATAACCACGCGATCAGTGCTTCTCACGCTCGATCAAAAACCAAATTCCCAGCAACAAACACATCGCCGACACGACGCCGACCGCGAGCGCAAGGTGTGCGTTTGCAAGTTCGAAGCGGCCGACATACACGCGCACCTTGGCCGCCGAAGTGGCGACGCAGTTTTGATACAGCCAAAACGTCCCCAGCGCGCCGGTCGCTCCCAGCAAGGTAAAGATCACTCCCATTATGATTCGGCGCATGTGACCTCTATTTCATTTTCACGACGGTTTTTCCACAGGCACTTGGGGGGCCGCATAGAATGATTTCCCGATTGGCAACGCGTTAGCGGCCCAACAGTAATTCAAGTTCCGTCAAAATCACGCGGATTAACAGCAGTCCGAACAGCCCAAAAGAGAATTGGCCAAATCTTCTCACAAAGGTCCGATCATACCGTAAAAGCTGAAGCGAGAACCAAAGACCAAACCCCCAGCAGTAGAAAATGCCAGGCTTGTCCGGACCGTTCAGAAATGTGCCACTACTCTTGGCGTAGGATAATCCGGGAAGGATGGTGAGGCCGGCAATCACGATCCCGATGAGACTCACGTAGATGCGCGAGCTCATGGAGAATGGTGACCAAATAGATGTAAAAAATGCCATTACGAGACCAATGAACAAAATGGATATTTCAAATATTCCTAGCGGATTCGTAGGCATGGGCCGGTACCACAACCTGTTAAAGCGCTGCCACCAAGTCCATGTTGAACCGCCCGGGTTGAACAAGGTAACCAAGCGGAAAAGGATCCTGAGAGCCATTCGAAGAAAGCTTCGCAGACCATCGTTCAGCAATCGACCTGATCTCTTCAGCCGTGATCAAAGTGATCGTCGTTCCGTTTTCAACCTGGTATTGCATGGCAAGCGTGCTTGACTCGGGAGTGAACTCCGGACCGATAACCAAGAATCCCGCCACCTTCTTCTCCGCTCCCTTGATATAGCCATCGAACTGGCGCAAGTGGTCTTTCAAATGCACCGGCGTTTCCTTCGATTTGTTGTCCCAAAAGATCAATTCATCACGAAATGAGATCGCTCCATCGGCGTGGTTGGTGCCAACTTGAGTCAATGGTTTGTGTTGGAATTTCTTTTCAAAAAGATAGTCCGTTGCCGCTTCAAAACTGTGCTCCACATCGAGATCCTTTTCGATTAGTCGCTGGCCTCGCAGGAATTCCAGATTCCGCCGCGCAAACTCGGTGAAGTGTTGGTACCAAATTTCACGCGTGTCCTCGAGTGATTCATCTTTTTCAAGCAAGTTGTCATAGAAGCTCACAATTCGATCGATCCGCTCTGATTTGCTCCCCGAAACATTGAGTCCAAGTTCGGCGCACCATCGCGCCAATGTTTCGATGGGCAGCCCGTCCCGTGGCGACAATCCACCCAACACAACGGTCGGTTTGACGTGTTCCATCACAGTCGATTGGAGCTCATCCAAATTTAGAGCGCCTTCAATCGGTATCTCACATTTTTCCAATATGTCGGCCAGGTAAGACTTGGATCGGACAAACTTGCTTTTGAGCAGTTCGCGATAGCCATGCCTTTTTGTTTCCTGCCCCACAACCTTGCGAAGCGTCGCCGCAATCTCTTCCGGGATGAGATCAAAATCAGTTCCATCACTGTCCCGAATGGGAAAAATGATCCCCTTGCCCTGGAGGAACCGTCTGGTCTCTTCAATTTCACCGCGCGTGTGCAGTTGATTTCCCGGCTTGGGAAACTTTCCGATCTTGGCTTCGATGATCCGATACTCTCGATCGCTGATCTTGAGGCGCTCACGGAGCTTTTCCACCAAATTAGTTTCGTCGGGCGATATCTCGTTATTGTTCTGCCAGGCCGTCTCCAGAACAAATGTCAGCATTTCTGCGTTTCGTCCTCTGGTTCCGCCCTTGCGGAATATGTCTTCATTTGATCGATCGACGATGGATTGTTCCCAGCCGATGATTTCATCTTCAAGTTCCCTTTTGGGAACCATGAAATGGTCCTTTTGAAGCAGAACATTCTTCAGAATGTGGTGCGCCAGAACTCGTATGTTTCGATCTGGATTCAAGTACGCATCCCGCAGTGAATTTTCGACGTTGGCTTGGTGATAATACTGGGGGGCAGTCTTGATGAGAGCCGCTTTGATCTCTTCATCACATAGATTTCGATAATCGATGACGTACGCACTGGCGACACGCTTGAGCTCTGTGATTGTGCTGATATTCTCTACGGTTTTCGCGATCTTCATTGTAGTTCGATTGGTTCGCTTTTGAGGTCATCAGACAGGAGCTCCCGCAATTCCTCGACCGGCCTCGCAGTTCCGCGCCGTTCACGTTCATCGCTTTTTTGTGCTCACTTCCAAATAATTCCTCTTCGACAAGTTTCCGAGAGAAGGCCAGAACGACTGCCAGTTCGCCGGACGTACCTTCATTGAAAGCAGGATTATTATTCAGGGAACGCAAGGCAGCCAAGCCTCGAAACCGAAATGCATGAGAGAGAACGCCATTCCGAAACCTGCGATTGACGAACCGCTAAAAGCTTCAACCGTAACAGCGCGATCGGACGAAATTACTCCTGGCGTTTCAACCACTCGCGCGCCGCGATTTCAGACTGGAAAACCCGCACGTGGTCGTACTCTCCCACTGCGGACAACGCAACCATGTGACTGGCGGTGACGTGCCCGCCAACGGCGTTGACGATCGCCACGCGTCCACCAAAGCGTGTGCGCAGCTTGTCAATCAGTCGGGCAACAAATGGAACTTCATCCACATTGGGCGGATTTGTCACCTCGTTGACATCAATGATGATGGCGGAGCAATTTGCCAGGTCCGGATCGGCGAGGACACGTTGCACGCAGCGTACACGCTCGTCCATCGTAACCTCACCGTAACCGACAATATTGAGCAGCGAGGTTTGCTCCTCGTAAAAGTATTTGAACGCCATTGATGGTAACAACTGCCACCCCACTTGCCGTCATTTGAGCAGACCGCGATAAACCCGCGAATCCAAGTGTCTGCGGTGAAGGAAGCCTTGTAGCCTATCGTCTTCATAGGCTCAAGGAATTACTGCCGATGCCGTGGGACCGAAAAGGCTTGAGAGCGTGGGGCCGTCGATGGCCTTGGAGGAGTAAATCCCGCAGAATTCCAACCGGCTACGGCTGGCCGAGTTGGATGGATTGAATCGCTTCGCGGAGAATACCGGCGCTGCGGCGGAGACCGGTTTGTTCCGCTGCGTCCAACGGCAACGGAATCGTCGCCAGCGCGCCCCCGCCACCGACGACATGCGGCAGAGCCAGCGTGACTCCTTCGCAATCCGGCACACCCGATATGCGCGAACAAATCGTGAGAATCGCCCGCTGATCGTGCAGCAACACGTCCACGATCCGCGCGACGGCGCTGCCAATCCCATAATACGTGGCGCCCTTGCCGGCGATGATGTGATACGCCGCGCGCCGCACTTGTTCGTCGATCTGTTGACGGTCCGCCTCGGTCAGCGGTCGGCCGCTGACTTCGGCAAATTCATCGTGACTCAACCCGGCGATCGTCACCTGCGACCACGCGAGCACTTCTGAATCGCCGTGTTCGCCGAGCACGTAGGCGTGAACGTGGTGCGGGTCCACACCGAAGTGCCGACCCAACAAGGTACGAAAACGGGCGGTGTCCAGCGTGGTACCGGAGCCGATCACGCGCGCGGTCGGCACGCCGAATTCGGCGGCAAAATGCGCGGCCAGATGTGTCATGATGTCGACCGGATTGGTCACGACCAGCAGGATGGCTCCGGGTGCGTGTTGCAATACAGAGGGCACAATTTGGCGGAACACTTCGGCGTTGCGCTGGAGCAATTGGAGACGTGTTTCGCCGGGCTTTTGTGCGACACCGCCGGCGATCACCACCACTTGGGCACCTGCGAGGTCGGCGTATTCGCCCGCGCGAATGGTCAGCGGATGCGCAAACGGCACCGCATGATAAATATCGTTGGCCTCGGCCTCCGCGCGTTTGCGGTTTAGATCCACCAGCACAATTTCCCGGCCAACGCCCCGCATCACGAGCGCGTATGCGGATGTCGAGCCAACCATGCCACAGCCAACGATTCCGATCTTCATGATTGCACCACTTTGCTTGTCAGTTACCTGTCAGGAGAAGCATTTAGCGAAGCCACACGCCTGAGGGAAGGAGGAAGATGGAGTAGCCGGACGGAAGATGGCAGATCGAAGATCAAAAAAGCCAGTGGTCATCGACAGTCGTCGCGCCAACTTCACGCGATGCCTAATCTTCCGGTGGTGCCATCGAGCGGACGTCCACCGCTTCCATGCCGGCGGCGCGGATGGCGGTCAGGCCCAAATCGGTATCTTCGTAGGCGCGGCACTTGGTTGGATCGATGCCGATACGCCGGGCGGCCTCAAGGAAGATGTCGGGCGCCGGCTTTTGTTTCGCCACATCCTCACTGGTCACGACGGCGCCAAATAAATCACGAATGCCCAAATGCACGAGCACCTGTTCGATGACAAACCGGGTTCCGCCTGACGCGACGGCCATCGGCAGCTTGCCGTGGTTGGCCCGGGCGATTTCCACAACCGCGTGGATCGGCCCCACGAGATGCAACGTTTCGAGGTAGGCGGATTCCTTCTCCTTGGATGCCTGAATGGGATCCAGTTCCCTGCCCTGCTCGATGCTCAACATCTTCAAAATGTCGCGCGAAGGAACGCCACCCATCGCGTAAAAGCGGTCCTCCGGAAAGTGCAGCTCATACTTGCGCGTGATCAGTTGCCAGGCCTTCCAGTGGAGCGGCATGGTGTCGGCGAGGGTTCCGTCGCAGTCGAAGATCAGTCCTTGGATTTCCATTATTGATTCAACGTGGCCAGGCGAGCTTCGAGATCGTTCGCCAGAAGCGGGTCGATCAATTCGTCGATGTCGCCGTCCATCACGGCCGGCAAATTGTAAATGCTGAGATCGATCCGATGATCGGTCACGCGGTTCTGCGGAAAGTTATAGGTGCGGATCTTCTCATTGCGCTCACCGGTCCCGACCTGCTGGCTGCGTTGGGCGTCGTACTTTGCCTTTTCCTCGGCGATCTTGCGCTCCAGCAAACGCGACCGAAGAACCGTCATGGCCTTCGCGCGGTTCTTGATCTGGGACCGTTCGTCCTGGCAACGCACCTCAATGCCACTCGGCTTGTGAAAAATGCGCACCGCGGAATCAGTCGTGTTAACGCCCTGTCCTCCGTGACCGCCGGCGCGGCAACGGCTGATCTCAAGATCATCCTCGCGTATCTCGACATCGACTTCCTCTGCTTCTGGCAAAACGGCAACGGTCGCCGTGCTCGTGTGAATGCGGCCCGAAGCCTCGGTCGCGGGCACGCGTTGAACGCGATGCACACCGCTCTCGAACTTCAATCGCTTAAACGCGTTTTCGCCCTTTACTTCGAAAATGATTTCGCGAAAGCCCCCCAGATCGGACGGACTGGAATCCATCGGTTCGATCTTCCATCCGTGCGTTTCGGCGTAGCGCGAATACATCCGAAACAGATCGCCGGCAAACAACGCTGACTCAGCCCCGCCGGCCCCGGCGCGGATTTCAATGATCGTGTTGCGGCTGTCAGTCGGTTCCGGCGGGAGCAAACCTTCCTGCACGCCCAGCTCGAGTTTCTTCAACTCGGGTTCCAGCCGGGCGATTTCCTCACGGGCGAGCTGGCCCATCTCCGAGTCGGCGGATTCGGCGGCGGCGAGTTCCCGATTCTCCGTCAGCTCGCGAGTGACCTTTTCGTAGCGATCGCCGACAGCGACGAGTTCCTTGAGCCGGGAATATTCGCGGGTCAGTTCCTGGGCTTTTTGCTGTTGGCTGAAGACCTCGGGATTCGCGAGGGAGTTTTCCACTTCGGCGAAGCGACGGCTCAGCTTTTCGATGGCTGCCCGGAAATCCATGCGGGAGAAAACAAAACGCCCGCAGATGCGCACATGTGGCGGTCTGCGGGCGTCGTGAAAAATCTACTTCTTCTTTTTGCTGGCCTTGGCGGCAGCCTTGGCCTCCTGCGCGGCCTGGGTCTTGGCCAGACGTTGCTGGAACTTGTCGACGCGACCGGCCGTGTCCACGAACTTCTGCTGACCCGTGTAAAACGGATGGCACTCGTTGCAAATGCCGATGATGACCGTCGGCTTGGTCGAACGGGTCTTGATCACGTTGCCGCAGGCGCAACGGATTTCCGCGTCGATATACTTCGGATGAATGTCAGCTTTCATGTCGCAAAGGGCCGGAAAAGTATCAGCGGTTTGGCCCTTGGCAAGGGTTAATTTGCCGCGCGGCGATCGGCGGTTGATCAGGAGTACAACAAACTGCTGAACTGGCGGTACCGTTCATCAATCACCGGATGCCGGATGCCGAGCAATTTGACGAGCGCCTTGCCCAGCCGGGCCGCCGATCCATCGGCGAACGAACCACTTTCCTCGAGCGAGGCAATCACCCCATCCATCGTGCCAGCGTAATTGCGTGTCTTCAGCGCTTCGCGGGCAGCAATGTATCCGGCCCGGCCCTTGCCCTCAGGGAGGGCGGCAATTGGCGTGGAGCACAAAGCCGCCAACTCGCGCATCGCCTCAATCTGCGTGAAATAATCCGAATCCTCGTGCAGACCGGCGATCAACTCGGTCGCGCGCGCGGGCTCGTCGACCAGCAACGCCTCCGCAAGCATCACCTTCACCCGTTCGTTGTCGGGCTCGGCGGCGTTCACTGGTTCGAGCAGTTTGACCGCGTCCACCACCTTGCCTGCGTCGAGCAGCTCTCGGGCTTGCTCAATCGCTTCGGCCTGCGGTGAAGGCAGTGCACCGACCATCCATTCCTTCAATTGGCCTTCCGGCATGAAGCCCATGAATTCATTGATGACCCGGCCGTGGTGAAACAGCTTCACATTGGGAATGCTGCTGATTTCATACTGGCTCGCGATCACCGGATGTTCCTCGGTGT
Source organism: bacterium (assembly GCA_016124235.1). Lineage (GTDB taxonomy): Bacteria > Verrucomicrobiota > Verrucomicrobiia > Limisphaerales > RI-55 > RI-55. The sequence continues at coordinate 139,645 of WGOC01000013.1, forward strand.
TCACCTTCACCAGCTTCCATTTGCCATCGGCTTCAGCGGCGAGTTGTTCGATGACCGGGCCCAACATCTTGCAGGGACCACACCAGGGCGCCCAAAAATCCACCAAAACGGGGACGTGCCGGCTCGCTTCGAGCACGTCCTTTTCAAAATCCTTCAATTCGTAATCTGCCATTTCTGAAATCCAACTCTCGGTAGGGCGAAGCTCCCGCAGAGCCGTCGGTAACCAAGATTGGGCTCGGCGGGAGCCTCGCCCTACCAATTCTTAATATTTTACTTCGCGCCGGGAATCGTGTTGGCAACGGCTTTGGCCGTTTGCTCGGCCCGGAATTTCGAGTATGACGCCTTAATTTCCGAATATTTGAGTCCGAGAATCGACGCAGCAGTCAGCGCGGCGTTCTTGGCCCCGGCCTTGCCCACGGCAAACGTCGCGACCGGCACACCGCCGGGCATCTGGACGATCGCCATCAGGGCATCCATTCCGTCGAGCATCCCGCCCTTGAGAGGCACTCCGAGCACCGGCAGATCCGTCTTCGCGGAAATCACGCCGGGCAAATGCGCAGCCATGCCGGCACCCGCGATGAATACTTCGACGCCGCGACCGGGAGCGGTCTTTACATATTCGATGACGGCATCGGTGGCGCGGTGCGCGGAAATCACGCGGGCTTCATTCGGAATGCCCAGATCGTTGAGTTGTTTGACAGCTTGCTCCATCACTTCCCAGTCAGACTGACTGCCCATGAGGATCGCAACGAGAGGTTTGGTCGTATCGGCCATAGGGCGCGGAAGTTAAGAAGAGTTCCGCGGCGCGTCCAGTGGGAATCGTTCCCCTGCATTCCGTGCGCTACAATTTGGCCAATGCTTCCATCAGCCCACCGCGAAACACAGTCGTTACGACCGAATCGGGAATAATCATCGGTTCGGCATCCTTGGTGCCGGGATACACCAGAACGAGCGGCACGCCGGCGCGACCGAATTTCTGAAGTTCGCGAGTTAACACTTCAGGAGTGTCGGTATAATCAGCATAAACCTGCACCGCATTCATTTCCTTGAGCTTGGTCTGAACCTCTGGATTCTCGATGGCCGGTTCGACGACTGCGTGACAGGTCAGGCACCAGTCGGCCGTGAAGTTGACCAACACCGGCCTCCCTTCCGCCTGCAATTTCGCAACGATGTCCGGCGTCCATCGTTTCCAGTGCACACCGTGAATCACCAGCTCGGAATCCGACGAATTCGCTTCCGCAATCTGCTCCGGCGCGCGCCACGACAGTTTCGCTTCCAAAACAAACGCGTAAGCCCCGGCGAGAATGACCAACGCCATGACCATCGCGGTGCCTTTGCGCGTGCGACCGCGTTGCACAAACTCACCCCAGATCCATACGGACAAAGCAAGCAGCACAAGGAATAGACCCAGCCACAAGTAACCGCCGCGACCAAAACGCGGTGCCGCCAGCGAGAACAACCAGACCGCGGTCGCGAGCATTGGAAATCCCATCGCGTTCTTGAACCGTTCCATCCACGCGCCTGGTTTGGGCAGGAATTTCAGCCAACGCGGTTCGAAGCTGAGCAGCACGTACGGAAACGCGAGGCCGGCACCAATGGTCAGAAAAAACACCACCACCATCCAGAGCGGTTGGCTCTCATTCAGCGCAAAGCCCAACGCTGGGGCGAGAAACGGGGCGGTACACGGAGTCGCCAGAATGGTCGCCAGCACACCATTGAAGAACGCGCCAGACGCGCCTTCGCGTCCGGAAAGCTGCGAGGCGGCATTCATCACGCCCCCGCCCGCGTTGACTTCGAAAACACCAAACAAATTGAGCGCGACGAGCGTGACCAAAATCGTCATCAGCACGAGGAATTGCGGACTTTGAAATTGCAATCCCCAGCCGGCGGCTTTGCCACCGAGTCGCACGCCGATGATCAAACCGGCCAGCACGAGAAAGGAGCAAAGGACGCCAACCCCATAAACGATTCCAAGCATGCGCACGCGCCCGGGCGACTCCTTGCTCTGCTGCACGAAGCCGAGAATCTTCAACGCGATGACCGGCAACACACACGGCATGATGTTCAGGATCAACCCGCCAATGAATGCGAACAGCAGCGCTTTCCAGAAAGAAATGGGTTGGGCCGACACGATCGCTTTTGTGCTGGATGCGACGGTTGTGGTTGGCGTCGATGCGATTGCCGATCCGGCACCGATTTGCGCCACAAATTCGTACGCTGGAGGGGAAGCGCCCGTCGCGGCAACCAGGATGCCGGCGAGGGATTTCGGCCATGCGGAGTCGCCAAAGCGCAGAACGGTTTTGCGAATCGTCACTCGCCCTTCGCCGTCAGATTCCAGTTTGGTGGCGGCACCGATTTCAACGGCCTTGTCGAAATACGGAAAATAGTCAGCGATCTCGACGCCGGCCGGCGGCTGCACACGAAGCACCAACGTGCGTTCGTCGTTGTCGGTTTCACCTTCCCAGTCCGCGGACACCGCCACGGAATGGGAGGTCGCCGGTAAATGCTTTTGCCAAGTGTCGATGATCTCCGCGTCTGCCGAATTTCGCATGTCGTCACCGATCGATAGTTTCGCGGCGACGTTCGCGCTCCCTGGAATGCACGTTTTCTGACATTCCAACCAATCCACCTTCGCATGAATTTCGACCGTGCCCGGTTTTGCATCCGCCGCAACGGTCAACGGCACGCGCAGGACAACCGTGTCGCGAAAAATATAGGTAAAGAATCCCTCGGATTCGAACTTCTCAGGAACGGGCCACTGGATGGCTCCCGCAGTCACGCCGTCGGGCAAATCCCATTTGATCTCAGTGGCCTTGCCGGAGTCGCCCGGATTTCGCCAGTAAGTATGCCACCCCTCGGGCATTTGCAAACGGACGCCCGCCACAATCGTCTGGCCCGGTTTGGCGGCCTCGTGATCGAGCAATAGATCGACGCGGGTTTGCGTCGCCGCGGCAAACGCATTCGTCCCGACGGCCAGTAGCGCGAGCAGAAAGATCTTCAACAAACGAACAGTCACGGAAGTATTGATGCACGAACGCGGTATTTATTTGAAATAGAAATCGGCGGCATCAAAGGCACGTTGAAAATTGTCCACACCAGACGCGACCCGTCGCTCTACGGTTCGCTCAAGAGTTTCTCAATCTTTTCGGCTTCGCTCCATCGCGCATCGACATAGCGCAGGTTACCTCGTTTATCAACCAGCCACACGACTGGAATCCCGTCGATCCCGTACTCCGTTGCGAATCGGTTGGTCATGCCCGCCGGATCAAAATACTGGGGCCAGTCGATTTGTTGTTTTTGAATGAAGCGCTCCAGAGTTTGCTTATCCGTATCCATGCTGATGCCGATGAACTCCACGCCTTTCGTTTGGTAGCGATCATAGAGCTTTTTTAAATCGGGCAAGTCAGTCACACAAGGCAGGCACGTCGTGGCCCAGAAATCGAGCAGCACGACTTTGCCTCGGAGATCTTTCAGCTCAATCGAGCGGCCATCCAAAGCTGTAAAACCGAATTCAATGGGATTGCCAATCTGCTTGAGCTTCGCCAATGCCTTTATGGCCATCGAACGGGCTGGCCCCGGCGTCGTCGGCGCACTTAACTCCTCATACAGGGCACATGCCTTCGCAAATGGCAGTGCTGCCGCCACGTGGCACAATACCAAATTCAGTGAGAAGTCATTTGGGTTCGTTTTCAAATACTCCCGGACGACGGATTCCACATCGGCGGCTCTCGCTTTGGGAACCGGCAGCCCGGGAGGACCGAATGTGCCGGACAGAGTCTGAACGATCAAACTACGCACTTCATCGCCGCGCTGGCTGTTCGGATAAAGCCTTTCAAACGCCTTTCCTTCGTCTATGACCGTGATCGCCGCTGCTGTAATTGACTCAACCAGCTGCGCGACTTCCTCATGTGTCGGCGGGCTTGAGTGTTTATTCTTCCACTCCTTCTTTGCTGCCTGGACATCCGCCGCGTGAGCCCATTGTTTGAGATTGGCAAACGCCGATTGTTCGTCGCCGGCCAGGGCACTCGAATTCCATAAGATCAGACATCCAAACAGGAAGGCCGCTGCGTCTTTGGCGAAATGGGATAATGAAAAGAGACTCATTGTATTTGAAAACGTCGAAACTGCATCACCTCAATTTTGCACACTTCTTGGCAGAAGACGCTCACGGAGCGATTCCTCAAAGTCAACCAAAAGCAAGGTGAGCCGCAGGGGCCTCACCTTGCCACATCCAGACACACCAGCTGGCTCTCATTCCGCAAATACAATCGCTTGTTTGAAAGAACCGGTGCGGCCCAGCATGGATAGCCAAAATCCGGAACCTGCCAGCGTGAGACTTCCTCGATCTGTTTGGGATTGGGCTTGAAGAGGCCCAGCATGCCGCCTTCGCCGATCACAAATAGTTTGCCCTCCGCCAGAATCGCCGAACCTCGGCCGAACACTTGAAGCTCGGTGCCGTGCGGCGGTCGTTTGTGCGCCATTTCATCCCGGCTCCACATCATTTCGCCCGTCTTGAAATTGACACAACGGAACATCGCGTCGGGTTCGTCGCGCCCGCTGAACGCATACAAATAATCGTCATTGAGAATCGGTGTATTCCAGTGCAGTTCCAGCACCGTGCTGCGCCACACCTGTTTGAATTTCATGTCCGGCGTCATCTCCAGCAGCACCGATCCGATGTGATAATAGGCGGCTGAAATGAAAACGAAATTCCCCGAAACCACCGGGTTCATCGCGTTGACGGATTCATTGACGGTCGCGCGAAACCAGAAACTGTCGAACACCTTGCCGGTCGCCGCATCGAGTGCGACCAATCCCTGGCGCATGAGACACAATACGACGCGCTTCCCCTGGATCGTTGCCGCCACCGGTGAGGAATAGCTGGCCTGTTTGTCCCAGGTTTTCCAAACCACCGTGCGTTCACCCGGCCAGCCGTACATCGGTTGCCCCGTCCAGTTTTCTGCACCGACACTTTCCCAAACCGTTTTGCCAGTCGTTGCATCAAATGCCACGACGCCGGAATTGGTCTGCGCGCCGACCATGGTGATCAGCAGATTTCCATCGAGCAACGGCGTGCTGCCAACGCCGAAAAACGCCTCCGGCACGTTGAACTCTTTCGCCGTATCGCGCCGCCAAACGACACTCCCATCGGCGAGGTTCAAACAGGAAAGCAGACCTTCGGCGCCGAAAGTGTAACACCGATCGGACGTCAGCAGCGGCGTAGAACGCGGACCGTTGTTGTAGCCGTACGGGTCGACGTAGCTTGAGGGATTACTCTGACGCCAAAGAGTCTTGCCCGTTGCTGGATCCAAGGCTTCGGTGATCTCCTCGTTTTTGATTCGGTGGTAGATTACCAACTTGCCCTCGCGGATCGATGGCGCACCGTAACCGGGCCCAATTTCCTTCCGCCAGATGATCGGCAGTCCACTTGCGGGAATGGAATCGACAAGCCCGGTTTCGGTCGACGTGCTGTTGCTCTGCGGTCCGAGAAAATGTGGCCAGTCCGAGGCAAGAGCCGAACTGGCGGTTGCCGCGAGAAGAAACAACGTGGCCCGCAGAGTATTCATAGCGTTAAGCGGAAGCACTCGGCGGGCAATTCGCCGACGGACCATGGCTTCCCACTGTCCGTCACATCACGGATGGCTGTCAGTGAAGCCGGGGCCAACCCCGCGCACCAACGTCTGAATGCGGCAGAGATAGGAATGCGATGTCAGATAAAGCACGGTGCCGTTATTGCCCCAAGCGCAGTTGGCGATGAGTTCGCCCGTCTTGATTGTTCCGAGATGTTTACCTTCCGGGCTGATCACCAGCACGCCGCCGGGGCCGGTGGTCCAGACGTTTCCGCTTTTGTCGACTTTGAGTCCGTCCGGTGAACCCTGCGCTCCAGCTTTGGCCAGCGGCGCGGCATCAAAGAAGATCCTTCGAGTGTTGATGTCCAACGTGCCGTCGGCTTTGACGTTGTACGCCATTACCACGGGTTTGTCGGGGTCGGAAACGGCAATGTAGAGGGTCTTTTCGTCCGGCGAAAAGGCAATGCCGTTCGGGTAGGTCAGCTCACTTTCCAACAGCGTGACATTGCCTTTCTTGTCGACCCGGTAAACGCCGTTGAACGGAATTTCCTTTTGCGGTGAGGCGTTGCCACCCTTCAAGCCATAAGGCGGGTCGGTGAAATACAGGTCGCCATTGGAACGATAAACCAGATCATTCGGGCTGTTGAACCGGTTCCATTTGTAATATTGGGCGATCGTTTCAAACGAGCCGTCGGGATTGAGCCGGGCGATCCGGCGATCACCATGTTGGGCCAGCACGAGGCGGCCCTGACTATCAATCGTCAGGCCATTGGAGCCTTCGCCCGGGGTGGGGCCCGTGTTACCGCTCGGTTTCAAATAAGTGTAAAGATCGTGCGTTTGATCCCATTCGTAGATGGTGTTTTCCGGCACGTCAGAAAACAGGATCGAGTGGCGCCGCCACGCCCAAACCGGCCCCTCCGACCAGGTGAATCCTTTGGCAAGCAGCTCAATCTTCGTGCCTGGGGCGATCAATTTGTCGAGCGCTCCGTCCAGCCGTTCCACTTCGCCGATGGTCGGGAAAGTGCGGTCCACATACGCCCCGTCCGGAGTCTTCGGCAGGTTCCAGATTTTGTCGGCGGCGGTCCCGGAAACTCCCGAAACCAGGAGGGAAAGGAGTGTCAACGAAGATACACAGGCAAAGGTTTGCTTCATAGGGATCGTGGATTTTTGGAGAGAATTAACGCAACTGGTTGATGGTTCAAGCCAAAGGTTGCCTCAATCCAGCACCGACCACGACCATCAACGCAATCGCAAACCGTCGATTTGTGTTTCCTGCCGTGCGGGTTCGACCCATCGCCGATTCATCCCGACCGTTCCAATCCGCGATGTTGATCTGGCGACAAATCTGGCGTTACGTTTGGGTCATTCGATTTTCCAAGAACCATCTGACTGTTATGCGCAAAACCATTTCAACGTTCCCTTTTCAATCCGCCTCGCGAGCTGGATCGCGCAGGATCAGCGTCGCCTTTTCACTGCTATTGGCCGGCGTATTCTCAGCATCGGCCGCCGACACGGATCCTTTCACGCTGCACAAATTGCCCCCAATCGGCGGCCGTTGGGACCTGCAGGTCCACGACGGCAACCAGACGTATCCTTCCTGGCTCGAAGTCAAGCAGTCGGGATTTCGCACACTCGTCGGCACCTACGTCGGCCAATTCGGCAGTGCGCGACCGATCGCGGAAATCCACTACAATCCGAAGAACGACTCATTTCATTTCACAATCCCGCCGCAATGGGAACACCGGACATCGGAAATCACGTTTCACGGCAAGATCAACCGCGGCAACATCGAAGGCGACACCACCAATGACGCGGGCAAAACCATTCATTGGGACGGTCATCGCGCGCCGTCACTCGACCGCGATAAAGTGCCCAACTGGGGACAGCCGGTTGAACTCTTCGACGGAACCGACCTGACCGGCTGGAAAGCACGAAATCCGGATGCCAGAAACGGCTGGCAAATCCGTGATGGTGTTTTGGTGAACGCCGAACCTGGCAACGACATCGTGACCGAAAAGACCTTCAACGACTTCAAACTGCACGCTGAATTTCGTTATCCGAAAGGGAGCAACAGCGGCATTTATCTGCGTGGCCGCTACGAAGTGCAAATCGAAGACGATTACGGTTTGGAACCCGAAAGCCATCACATCGGCGGAGTTTACGGGTTTCTCACGCCGCGCGTGAATGCGGCCAAACCGGCCGGCGAATGGCAGACCATGGATATCACGCTCGTGGGACGCGTCGTCACGGTCGTCCTGAACGGCGAACCCATCATTGAACGCCAGGCGATTCCGGGAATTACCGGCGGCGCCCTGGACAGTGATGAAGAGAAGCCCGGTCCGATCCTCGTGCAAGGCGATCACGGTCAGGTGGAATTTCGCAAGCTGACGCTAACGCCGGAGGAGTAACGGCAGGGCATTTGCGGATATCAAACTTAGCCGACCGGTCGCGCTTTGCGCTCATCGAATCGCCGCCGAAAAAGGTAGAGCAACCAGCCATGAGTCAGTAGCGCTCGAGCTGGACAGTTCCAATCCGTATTAATCGTCTATGTGCGACGCGATGACAGCGTCGTTCTTGAAGTGCACCGTCAGGCCGCCATCAGGCCAGTTCGCAAAACCGAATACGAATTGGAAGTCTTCATCCGTTTCCTTTGGATCAATTCCGATGATATCCAAAGACGCCTTATCAACAGTTTGATCGCAGCTGACGATTTCGTCTTTAGCGGCAGCCAACGCGATAGCTACCAAGCTCTGGAGATTTTCTAAAACACGAGCAAAACTTGGCAAGAATGCGACATCAAAGCGCCGACCATAAACCATCAAAGTAAAGGCTCGATCTTCACCTTTACATTCACATATCCAAGCCACGTTTTCATCCCAAATGAATTCACCAAAGTCGGTGAGGACGGATAGGCGGTTCTCCGGGTTCTTTTTCCAAAACATATTCTCGTGGTGTTTGCGTTAAGCTGAAAACTCTTGAAACGGCCAAATCGGGCTATCGATCAGTCCGACCACTTCTTACGCGTTCCCTTGACGGCCTTGCCACCCTGAACTGGTTTGGGGTGCATCTTTTCCAGAAGACCCCGCATGCGCTTCACAGTGGCGGCATACTGCGGATCGTCCGCCAGATTATTGAGTTCCTCTGGATCGGCATCCTGGTTGTAAAGTTCTTCGCCCTGCTCGCCGTTGACCCATCGCGTGTACCGCCAGTGATCCGTTCGCACACTGTGGCCGGGGCCGGGTCCACGTTGGACCTGCGTAAATGCGGGATGATCCCATTCGGCCGCCGGGTTTTCGAGGAGCGGACGCAGACTGAAGCCCTCAAGATTCTTTGGAGGCGTCAATCCCGCCAAATCCGAAAGCGTGGGATACAGATCGACGAGTTCTGCCAAACGGGCTGTCGCTCGCCCGGCGTTTTTCGATCCCGGAGCCGCGACGATCATCGGCACGCGGGCCGCCTCTTCAAAGCAGCTTTGCTTGAACCACAAACCATGTTCGCCGAGGTGATATCCGTGGTCGCTCCAGAACACGATGATCGTGTTATCGCGCAGCCCGAGCCGTTCGACCGCGTCGAGTATCTTTCCGATCTGCGCGTCCACAAATGAAATGGCGGCGTAGTAGGCGCGTTTACTTTCCCGGGCTTGATCCTTCGTCACTCCGAAGTATGGCCAGGGCCGCGTCGAAGCCAGCGCCAGCCTCGGATAGCGATTGGTTGTATCGGCCGCGAGTTCCGGCAGCTCGATCTGGTCCATCGGATACATGTCAAAATACTTCTTCGGCGTCACCCACGGGCAGTGCGGTTTGTAAAATCCGGCCGCGATGAAGAACGGCTCGTCCTTGTGTTGCTCAAGCAGTTGGATCGCCCGCGCAGCCACCTTGCCGTCGGTGTGTTGGTCATCCGTTCCCGTCGCATCGGCCAGAAACGCCATTGCCGATCCAAGCCCGCGCTTCGGCGTGTAATTCATGATGTCCGGCTCGAGCGCGGTCTTGTCGCGCCCAGCGGGATTATAGCGCTCGGTCCAGGACTCGCGGTCATCGAGACCGTTGGTGCCGATGTCACCGGGATTGCCGTAGTGATACATCTTCCCAACGCGGGCGACGTAATAGCCATTGTTTTTGAAGAGCTGCGGCAGTGTTACCACGTCGGGCAGGCCCTGGCGGAAATGATATTGGAGATTGAAAACGCGCGTGGTGTCCGGCCGCAAACCGGTCAACAACGACGAACGGCTCGGACTGCAGAGCGGGAACTGGCAGTAGGCGTGTTCAAACCGCACACCCCACGAGGCGAGCCTGTCGATATTCGGCGATTTGACAAACGGATGACCGTAGCAGCCGAGATCGTTGTTCATGTCGTCCACGGCAATGAACAAGACATTCGGCCGGTTGGCGGCGCCAAAAGACGACACCACCAGGGAAAAGGTGAAACAGAGAATGGTAAGAAGAGCTTTCATCACGGGTATGCAAATGGGCTACCACGTCGACGAGCTTGATGAAAGCTACTTTGCTTGTTGCACCGCTACCAACTTACAAGCGGATGTAGAGCTTACGGCGATGCAGGAACCAGCAAATCAACACGGCCAGCAAAGTGCCAACCACCGAAATCATCACGGCACCCAACCCGCTGGCGATGCCATTAAAGAAGTGTTCCACCGGACCGCCCATCACACGGGTGGCGACCTTGTCGAGATCCACCAGATTGCCGATGAGGTAAATAGTGATCGGATTGAGACCGACCCACACAAACGGTTGCGCCCAGATCTTCCAACCTTTGACGTCGATCACCCAATAAAAAATCCCGAGCAGAATTGCACTGCCGCCGCCCACGAGCAGCACGTAGGAACTCGTCCAGATCTTTTTGATGATTGGAAATTGCAGGCCCCACAGGCAGCCCAGGAGCACCAAAGCCACACCGCCACCGAGCAGAATCTGAGTCTTTTTCTTGGGCGACCAGCGACCGTCGCGCAAAAGCAATCCCGCGAACACGCCCAGCAAACAACTGCCAATCGCCGGCAACGTGGAAAGCAAACCTTCCGGATCGTGATCGCCGTCCCATTTGAAGAACGGCAGATAGTTCGCATCAATCCAGTTGGTCAGGTTTTTCCCTTCGTCAAAACTGACATGTTCCATGCCGGGCACGGGAATGAACGTCAGCATCGCCCAATACCCGACCAGCAACGCGATCAAAGTAATCAACAAGCCCCGTGGCTTGAGGTAAACGAAGAACAATCCCGCAAACAAATAACACAAACCGATCCGTTGCAGCACGCCCAGCAACCGAATGCCATCAATGCCCTTGGACCAGCCGCCGTAATACAACACGCCGATGAACCACAGCAGAATTCCCCGGCGGATGATTCGTTTGGTCGCTGCCGCCTTGCCTTCGCGCGCGATGATCTTGGTCAACGAAAACACCAGCGACACGCCCACGATGAACACGAACAGCGGGAAGATCATGTCGTAGAAATGGAAGCCTTTCCATGGCACGTGATCGAGCTGAGTCGCGGCAAAATGAATAATGCCCGAATCGGACTGCACCATCTTGTCGAGCGCCTGGCCAATGGCGTCGCCGCCCATGATCCAGAACATGTCGAAGCCGCGCAGGGCATCAAGGGACATCAATCGCTGGGACACAGCCGCCGGCTTGGCGGCTCCGGACGAAGACTCGGGGTTCATCGGCGGAAACAACTACCAGCCGCGTTGCCGAAAGGCGAGCACGAAGCCATGCTCTCCCAAAGCCCACCTACCGGGAATCGATGACGGAACCCCAATTCATCAATGCGTTCTGCCTCGCTCTCCAATATTGGAGGCGGCGGTTTAACAAAAACTCGATCTGCTCCAAGTCCTTTAGTTGCTCTTGAAGGCCGTATTCCTTGTTCGCAATCGCTTCCGAACTTCCAATCATCTGTTCGGCTGACTTCGGCGAAATCCCTCTGATGCCCGTTTCAGCGCGTGCCACGTCTGCTTTCACATCAGAAGTCTGCTGCTGAATACGTTTGATGTCTTGTTCTTTCAACTCAATCGCCTGTTGCAGGCTCAATTGTCCGCCCGTTTTTTCCGCCCGAGTGGCACAGCCCGTTCCCCAAAAAACGATCATGGCAAGTGCCGCAGTCATAACGAAAAACCTTTGAGTTCCGATCGTGATTGAAAACTTGTCGAAGCCGCGTGGGTCGTCAACGGACATCAACCGTTGCAAAACAGCCGCCAGTCCCGCGGCCACGAACGAAGACTCGGGGTTCATCAGCGAAAACAATTACCAGCCGCGTTGCCGAAAGGCGAGCGATTATAGAGCAGCACGCAGCCACCTTGTTTCTCGCATTATCGCAAAAACTTGGCAGCTTTAAGTCGGACGATGCAACGCGAACCCCATTCCGAAAACCGCGGCGCCTCGGTTAAAATTCGGCGATTCGACCCAATGGTAGTGGTATTCATATTCGCCGTGGTCGTCCTTGTGGCGCGAGTCACACTTCCCAAACCCGGAAGCCGAATGTCCTCGAAGTTGAGCGCGGCCATCGCGCAGCTTTCTGCTTTCAAAACGATGTTGGATGCCTTTCACGACGACAATGGATTTTACCCAACCGGCGCAAACGGTTTGCAGGCCCTGATTCGGCAACCGATCGGAGCAACGAACTGGCACGGACCATACGCCAACACGATTCTGAAAGACCCGTGGGATCAGGATTATGTTTACGTGAATCCGGGTAAACACGCGGCTTCCGGTTACCCCTATGACCTTGCTTCACCTGGACCACCTGGAAACAAAAGAACAATCGCCAACTGGGATAATCCGAGACTGATCCCTTGAGTGTTCAAACCTCGCGTCTCGAGAAATTGATCCCACTTGTCTTCGCGGCAAACCACCCGTAAGGGTCCTCTGTGTCGAACGTCCCCATCATTGTCTGGTTTCGCAACGATCTGCGACTGGCGGATCAGCCCGCATTGCACGCCGCGCACAAGCGTGCCCGTTCAATCGTTCCGGTCTTTATCTGGTCGCCCGACGAAGAAGGCGAATGGCCACCGGGCGGCGCGTCCCAATGGTGGCTGCACCATTCCCTCGCGTCGCTCGACGAATCATTGAAACAGATCGGCTCGCGATTGATCATTCGCTCAGGCCCGGCGCTCGATGAACTGCAAAAGCTCATCAAAGAAACCGGCGCTTCGACAGTCCTCTGGAATCGCCGTTATGAACCCGGAATCATTGAACGCGATACCAAAATCAAAACGGCGCTCACGGAGTCCGGGATCGAGGTGGAGAGCTTCAACGCGACCCTGCTCCACGAGCCGTGGACAATCCAAAACAAGTCCGGCAAACCATTCCAGGTCTTCACGCCGTTCTGGAAAACGTGCCTCGCCAAATCCGATCCGCCACCTCCCCTGCCCGCTCCAAAATCATTGAAGGCGACGGACGCGTGGCCGAAGTCGGTTCACTTGGACGAATTGAATCTCCTGCCGAAAATCCCTTGGGACGCCGGCATGCGATCCGCGTGGACACCCGGTGAAGCCGGCGCGGGCCGGAGTCTCAAACAATTCATCGCGGATCATTTCGCTGATTATACCGGCGAACGAAACCGGCCGGATCGCACCGGCACTTCGCGGTTGTCGCCGCATTTGCACTTCGGCGAAATCTCGCCACGGCAGGTCTGGTATAGACTAAAGAATTTCGGCGATCCGAAGGGTAACGAAGATTCTGGCTCGGCGGCAGCCTCGCCCTGCCGTTCGTGGCGGAACTCGCAATTCCTCGCGGAGATTGGCTGGCGGGAATTTGCGTATCATTTGTTGTTTCATTTTCCCCACACAACGCGAGAACCGTTGCGGCCGGAGTTCAATCGTTTCCCGTGGCGTGAGGACGACGAGTTCCTCGATGCGTGGCAAAAAGGCGGAACCGGGTATCCATTCGTCGACGCCGGCATGCGCGAGTTGTGGACGACCGGCTGGATGCACAACCGCGTACGCATGGTGGTGGGCTCGTTTTTGGTGAAGGATCTCCTGATCGATTGGCGCGCAGGCGCAAGCTGGTTCTGGGACACCTTGGTGGACGCCGACCTCGCGAGTAATACGCTGGGCTGGCAATGGACGGCGGGTTGCGGCGCTGATGCCGCGCCCTATTTCCGCGTGTTCAATCCCATTGGCCAGGGGGAGAAGTTTGATCCAAACGGCGATTACGTCCGACGGTGGGTGCCAGAATTGGCCAAGCTGCCGACCGAATGGATTCACAAACCCTTTGATGCACCGGACGAAGTGTTGCGTGCAGCAGGTGTTAAATTGGGCGGAAATTACCCCGAGCCCATCGTCAATCACGCGATCGCCCGGCAAGTCGCGCTCGAAGCGTACGGCAAACTGAAATCGTGATGAGCGGCGCATTGTTGACAGCTCGGAAGTCATCATTCCCAGCCTGCGCTGATCGTTGACTTGTGATTAAGGAACTGTCTCCCGTACCAGCGGACATCGGTCCGCTCGCATGCGTTCAGCAGGCCACTTGCATTGGCGCTGGCTCACGTCGGCTGCTACTTTCCGAATCTCTGGTATTGAACCCAAGCAAATCTGGTCGTTGATGGGTCAATTAAAGCGCGGCAATTGGTCAGACCGGTGTTGTGCCCGCAGACATCCCGCCCTAGCTTTCGCGTGTCGCTATGCTTCGTTTCCAGAAATGGTTTGCGGAATTGATTTGGCCGGCAGGGCTGGTGTCCGCCGTTCTGATTGTTGCGGGCTGCAACGAGAAGCCGGCCGATAAAACGGCAACCACGCCCCACGAGCCTGCCGCTCCAACTTTCGCAAAAGATGTCGCTCCGATTGTCTTCAAAAACTGTTCGTACTGTCATCGCCCGGATCAAACGGCGCCGTTTCAATTGCTGACCTACAAGGACGTAAGCAAACGCGCGCGCCAAATCGGTGAAGTAGTGACTTCCCGATACATGCCACCGTGGCTGCCGGTGCCGGGCTTCAATCATTTCCAGCACGAACGCGTTTTGACCGACGCCGAGATCGCCACCATCACCAACTGGGTCGCCGCCGGCACGCCGGAGGGCAATCCGGCCGAGATCCCGCCAACCCCCGAATTCGTGAGCAAATGGCAAATGGGAACGCCGGACTTGATCGTCAAGCTGCCCGAGCCGTACACGCTCAAGGCGGACGGTCCGGATGTGTATCGCAACTTCGTGGTACCCATTCCGACCACGCGCACGCGTTACGTTCGCGCAATGGAATTTCGCCCCGGCAATCCCCGCGTCGTTCACCATGCGTTTCTGGCAATCGACTCGACCGACGCATCCCACCGGCTCGACTTAAAGGACGCCGAAGCCGGTTACCCCGGCATGCATTTGCCGACTGCGGACGAATCAGCCAGTGGGCAGTTCTTCAGCTGGCAACCCGGGAAACTGCCGATGGGCGGAGATCCGCGCCGCGCTTGGACGCTCGAAACCAATTCGTGGATGGTGATTCAAGTGCACATGCAGACGACGGGCAAACCGGAGCAACTGCAACCGGAGGTGGGAATATACTTCACCGAGGAGCCGGGCACGGACATCACCTTCAAATTGGGCCTCACGAGCTACGACCTGGACATTCCCGCCGGCGCAACCAACTTCCTGGCCGAGGACGCGTTTCAATTGCCGGTTGACGTCGAACTGCTCGGCATTCTCCCGCACGCCCACTACCTGGCCCATCGGATGCAAGGCCTCGCCAGTCTGCCCGACGGTTCCAACAAATGGCTATTGAACATCCAGAAGTGGGACTTCAACTGGCAGGGCGAATACTGGTATCAGCAACCAATCCAATTGCCGCAGGGCACTCGCGTTGGCATGCGTTTCTTTTACGACAACTCAACCAACAATCTCGCCAACCCATCGACGCCGCCCCAGGCCGTTTCCTACGGCCTCTACACGACGAACGAGATGGCCGAGCTTTGGATGATTTTTCGGCTGAAGTCTCAGGACGACCGACGAACGCTGGCCCGGGCCGTTGTCCCCAAAGTGGCGCATGACGTCATCACCTACAGCCAGAAGTTGCTGGAGAAATATCCGACCGACGCCGGTTCCTGGCTGCAGATCGGCAAGGCTCACTACATGCTCGGGCAGCCACAACCGGCTTTCCAAGCGCTGACCAAAGCGCTCCAATCCGATCCCAGTCTCGACGAAGCGCACTATTTCATCGGCCTGATCGCCTACGACGCGCGCGACTTCCCACGGGCTGAAAAGGAACTGAAGGCGGCAATCGTCCTCAATCCGGCGAACTACAAGGCTTACGGATACCTGGGCCTCACCTATCTTGGTTCCGGCGATTACGCAAAATCCGAAGTCAATCTGCTTCAGGCCTTGCGCATCAATCCCAACGACACCGTCGCGAAGAAGAACCTGCAATTGTTGCGTTCGATCAAGGATGGCCAGAACGCCAAACCTGGATCTTCAATCGAATGATCCACGGCACGCCGCTTCGGACCTCTGAGTCGATCCCTCCGGAATGGATTGCGACCGGCGACAGATGCTCAAGCCTCTGCGAAACTCATCCCACAGGCAGCCAGCATTTCACGGATCGCGGCCGGCGATGAATCCAACTTTGCCGCCGCCGCGAGCAGATCTTCCGCGCGTGCGGGATACCAATTTCGCAGCGCCGGATTCGCCAGACCCGCGACATTAATCGGGGCGATAATATGTGGGATTTGCTCGAGCAGCATCTGACGTCCCGCAACACTTCGATCCGCGCGCGCCCCCGAAAGCAACTTTTGCATCGGCTCGAAAAATCCCTTTCGTTTGCACAGTAAAAAACCCGGCGCCAATTCGGTTCGCTCCAATCGCCGCGCTGACTCCGAATAGCTGGCCGCCGCAAAGTAAAGGAGCGAAAGTGAATTGAAGACTTCCGGATCATCCAAGTACCGCAGCATCGTCCCAATCAGGTCTGCCGTTGCGTCGAGTTCGTTGTTCGTCGAGCGGGCGTATTCTCGTAGGTGCGATTCGATTTCTTGGTTCGGCTTCGTTTGTTCCAACACGCGCGCTAGTCGATCCACCCCCAGCAATGTCAATGGGAAGCCGGTCGATAACAATGGATCCACAAATCCGGCGGCCGACGGCAGCATCACCCAATTCTTCCCGAAAATCTCCGACGCACGAAACTGCATGCGCGACTGATAGACGAACGGCCGGCAGATTTTCGCGTCGACGAACTGGTCACGAACCGAAGGCAGACGCTGCAAAAGTCTGTGCCACGCCGGTTCGCCTTCTTCCAATTTCAGTTCAGCCGCCAAGCCTCGTTCGACCGACGCGCCAGCACTCACGATCCCGTTGTTGAAACGCAGCACCCAAATCCAGCCGCCCGGAAACACGTGGTGCACAGCCGCGGCATCGGGCGGGTATGGCGGGCGTTCTCCATCGAAGATGGAAAATGCCGACTGCTTCACGTCGCGAAAGTGCGTGTAAAGTGCCTCCATTTGCGGCACGTCGGCGAACAATCGTTCCTGCAAACGGAGTGCCTGTTGCAACATTCCGCGCGGGCCGGACGCATCAATGACCAAGCGACCGCGGACGCAAACTTCTTCGCCGGCTCGACTCCCGTGCAGCTCGACTGGCTCCTCGGCCAGTTCCACGCCGTCAACCGTCAACTGATCCAGAAACTCAACTCCGATGGACTTCGCCTCTTCCACGAGGAACGCATCTAAATCCTCGCGAAACCAATGCGTATCGGCGATGCCATCATGAGGACTCGCCGCGACGAGTAATTGCCGATGTCGTTCGCCATCGAGGGCAAATGGTTCATCAAGACGGTGATGGAAGAAAGTAAAGCCGCGCTTCAGTCCGCAGCCAATTTCAGGACGCTCGCGCTGCCAGGTTCCCCATTTGGTCAACGGCAACAAACGCGGAAGATCATATCGCCGCGCGAGTTCCTCGAGGAGCAGATTGGCCAACGGTGTCGACGACTCACCGATCGCAAATCGCGGATGCCGACCGCGTTCTATCAAAGCCACGGTTCGCCCCAATCGGCGCGCAATCATCGCCACCAACGAACCCGCAAAACCCGAGCCGGCAACGATGATGTCGAATTCCTTTTTCATGCGCAGCTCGCGCAAGCGACCCGATCGAGGACTCGCTGTTGTAGATTCATTTGCTCCAAGCGATCACGCCTTGCCGAAAGGCAATCAGGACATTTAGAGAATGTTGCCAAATCCCAGAGATCCGCAAACACACGGCCCCGGCCAAGATTGATCCCGGCGTCGAGCGCATCCTCAAGCTCGCTCAGTCGTGGCAACGAAAACTGCCCGAACTGCGCGAGCACTTCGAGCGCACCATTGCCCGGTCGCGTCGGGATCAACGACGCCACGGTCGCACCGCAATCAAACGCAAATTCCACCGATCGCCTCACCCATTCGAGGTCCTCCGATTCATCGACGAACGGTGGCCGAACCAGCAGGAACACACGTAGCGCCATGCCCTCACGTCGCAGTCGCTCAGCAGATGCCGCAAAGTCATCGACGGAAAATCGCTTATTCAGTCTTTCGAGAAACGCGGGATTGGCAGTTTCCAGCCCCATCGCAACTTCCAAAGTCACGTCATGGTTCTGGACGGCCAGTAAGTCGCGAAAGCGAATGGTTCGATCACCGATTAATGAAGGATGGCATTCCACGATCACACGCTCGAATTGGGCCACCCGCCGGGCGATCGTTTCATAATCTCCCACCGGCACGGCGGCGCGATCAAAGAAGCTGCCGCTGTTGTACAATTTGATCTGCCTTGGGATTCGGTGCGGCTCCTCATTGTGAAGCTCCTTCAAGGCGCGCTCGATCTGCTTCGGAATCGCGCCCGACGCAGTTCTTTGTTCGGTCGTGTTTCGCCAGAGATCGCACATCACGCATTTCCACGGGCATTCACTGCCGGTCAGAAAAATGGTGGCACCGTCGACGATCTCACCATCCGCATTTCGCTCCTTTTCCAGCAACCGTGCATACGCCCGTTGAGGATCTACCTGATTGCGGGGCGGTCGCCGCGCTACGATCCATCGATCGCGCGATTGGGAGTCCGGGGGATAGGGCGTCACGGCGCCAACTCTACTCCTTGATTTCGATTCGTCGATCAATGCCGATCGAGTCGATCGGCACCTCCGTGTCCGCGCCGGACGGCCAGTGGACAGTCAACGATTCAACCTTGTCGGCCGTGCCAAAGCCGAAGGTCAACTCAGTGCTCGATTGCGAAACATAACTATGAGTCGGCGTCAACGTGCGCTGCTGGACAACGCCGCCGGCCTTGACGCTCACCGACGCACCGTATGCATCGCGATTGGATTTGGTTCCCGTCAGTTTGACCTTGAGCCAGTGATGACCGAGTTGCTGATCGTTACGCAGCAGCAACGGCTCGCCATGAAGTTGCGTCAAGACAATGTCGAGATCGCCGTCGCCATCAACGTCCGCATACGCGCTTCCGCGGCCAACGATCGGCTTGAACAAATCGCCGCCCGCCTCTTTTTCGGTCACCAGCAGAAAGCCGTTCCCATGGTTGTTCCAAAACAATTGGGCCGGCTGCCGATAGTGTTGGCTGGCCTGAACCTTGGTGATGTCTTCATCGAGGTGGCCGTTGACCGTCAACAGGTCGGGCCAGCTGTCGAGATCGTAGTCAAAAAAGAAGACGCCAAATTTGAGCGGCAATCGGCTCGCCGGCCCGATGCCCTCGGCGATGGCTTCATCGGCGAAGGGAAACGGTTTGCCCTGCGAAACGTAAAGAGCCGTCATTTCGTTCGCGAAGTTGCCAATGGCCACGCAGACCGCGCCATCGTTGCGATGATGAACAATGTCGATGCCCATCGCGCCGCGAGTGTTGCCGTTGCTGTCAAACGCAATGCCGGACGCGCCACCCATTTCCTTGAATTTGCCGTCGCCTTCGTTGATGAAGACGTAATTCTGAACCGTGTCGTTCGCCACGATCAAATCCATCCGGCCGTCTTGATTGATATCAAACGGTGACACGCCAAGCGATTTTGCCGCCGGCACACCGGTCGACACGTTCTTGATCATCATGCCGCTGGCTTCCGTGACATCGGTAAATTTCCCGTTACCATCGTTGTGGTACAATTTCGGAAATGCGCCCTGAAAATCGGTCGGCGGCCCGTACGCCCGGTGCGTTCCATCGATTGTGAAGTTCACTTTGAAATCAATCTCACGCGACCAGTGAATGTAATTCGCGACGAATAGATCGAGTCGGCCGTCGTTGTCGTAATCGAAAAACGTCGCCGCTGTACTCCAGTCATTCGTGCCTCCGGCCACACCCGCGGTTGCGGTCACATCGGCGAATTTCCCGTTGCCTTCGTTGTGGAACAAATGGTTCTCACCGACGCAAGTGAGCAGCAAATCATCGAGTCCGTCGTTGTCGTAATCGCCCACGGCCACACCCATGCCGTAAACCGGAACATCCAACCCCGATCCGGCGGTAACATCGGTGAACTTGACCGGGCCACCGGGTTCCGTGTCGTTGCGATACAGCGCGCCGATTGTCGGTTTGAGCGACGGATCCTTGGCGCGATCCCAAGGCCACCAGGTTGAATTCACGAACAAAAGATCCGGCTTACCATCGTTGTTAAAATCGAAAAATGCGACACCACCACCCAACGATTCGGGCAACAACTTATCGCCGGTCGCACCGTTGTTGTGAGAGAAAGTGATGCCCGCCGCTTTGGTGATGTCGGTGAATTTGACATGCGGGATCTCGGCCTTGGGCTTCTCCGGCTCCATCGGCGCCGCGATTGCCGTCTTGATTTCGGGCCCTTTCTCCTTTGGGCGGTTGAGCAGCAGCACAACGCCACCAACCAGCACCAAAATTACGAGGATGATGCCGGCCGAGTAACGAAATGCGCGCCCAATAATCTTGTCGTCCTCATGGCCGAACTCGTCATGCTCCGGAGAATTCTGTGGAGTGGTATTGCTCATGAAATTGTTCCCAAGTTCGCGTTACATATTAACGAGAGGATTTGATCGCCTTTCGACTCTGTTTCGCAGGTCATTCGATTGTCCAATTGATTCAGGCATTCCCGTCGCATCTTTCACTGAGCGGTAACAGGCGTCGTCATTTGGCGTCCGGCGAAAGACCGCTGGCGGCGGCCAGCTTTTGGTTCGCAGCCGGCAATTCAAATGCACCTTCACGCTGCAATGGATAGATCACAATCGCTTGTGCCGCCGCGTTGGCAGCGGGATTCTTTTCGCGAGCCAGGTTAATCGCGCGATCGCGGGCGTTGTCGTCCGGTTGGTATTTCGCGTGCAGTCGCTGATGCAGTTCCGCTTTTTTCTGATCACCGAGGCGTCCGTAGAGAATGCCCAGGTTGTAGTGCGCCGTTAAATTTTCTGAATCGTATTGCAACGTCTTCTCGAAGGTATCGACCGCTGCGTGCAACAACTGATCCTGCTTCGCGGGATCGCCGCGCTCGGCTTTCGCCCTTTCAAACAAGGCGAGCCCGAGCTCGTTGATCACCATGTAATCGCGGCTGAAATCGAAACCGCGCTCCTCGATCTCGGGATACCGGTCCTCCAGAATGCTCCGGAACTGTTTGACCGCATCATCGAGGTAACCGTTTTGCATATTCACCAAGCCGGTAAACCACGCCCGCACCCATTTCGGCGCCGGCGGATCAAAGGCCGCCGCCCGTTGCAAATCGGTTACCGCATCGTCGAGTCGGCCTTCCTTGAAAGCGACCCGTGCGAGATTCATCGGACCGTCGGGCCGGCCCAGTTTCTCGACATTCTTAAACGCCTCGGTCGCCTGGATCAGCTCACCCCGCGCGGTCCCCTTGTCTCCCTTGTTCAGCAAACCGATGCCGTAGTCGTTCCAGCGCTGCCAAACCGGAATTTTGGAATCGGGATTGGCAATCGCGGATCCGGCGACACCTGCCACCGGAAACGTGATGGAATCAGTCGCGATCACGCGGATCGGCAGATCATTCGTGAGCTGATAGGCGGCGCCGGCCGTATAGTTCGTGCCGAACACGTAGTTGAAATACGGCGTATCGAACTTCCGGTAATTGAGTTTCGCGTCGAATTGAATGGGTGCTGTCACACCTTCCGGGACCGTGAATCGGTAGTGCACAACAAAGCCGGCGCCGGGGGGAATCTGGTTGTTGTAGAGTGGCGTAAAAATGTCCTGCGGATTGCGGCGATCGATTCGATTGCCGTCCTTGTCGAGCATGTAAACGTTTACAAAATGCGACCACGGATCGACTTCGTTGTGCGGTCCCAAACCACCACTGCGACCGATTACTTTGCCGCCGCTCGAGGCCTTCACGTCGACCCAGATGTCATTGGAATCAACCGTGCCTTGCGAGAACAAGTGACCCACTTTCAACGTCCGCAGAACGATCTCCACCAAATACGATTTGCCCGGAATCAGCGTGGGAACTTGCGGACGAAGCGGCGCGGTCAACGGACTGTCAATCGTGCCGCCCTCCTTCACGCCAAAAACATCAAGACGAAGCGAGTCCTTGCTGAATTCTTCGTGCTCCTTGATGACCTCCGGAAAACCGAGCACCTTCGCGAGTGCCGTGTTGGCGGACGGGAAAAGGTGATTGTGAATGAACCGCTGAGTTTGATTGGTCGGGTTGAAATATTGCGCGCCAAAATCATCGGACGCCACGAGCGGCATGTGACACGAGCTGCAGTTTTGCGACGCCTTGGGCGGATAATAGAACGACCGCGCTCCATGGCCGGCTCCACTCAAGATGAATGGATCATAGTGGTTCTGTCCGCGCAGCCACTCCTTATAATGGTTCACCGCATAGGGAATGCTCACCTTGTGACACGTGGAGCAAAATTCCGGCGTCTTCATGAAATTTTTCAGGAACATCCGTTTGTGGAATTCCGGCTTCGCTTTTACCAGTTGGTTGTTGATGTATTGCGCGAAAGCGTTCGTGGAATACGCAAACGGGTAATGGATCGGCTCGGCAATGGTGTAGTCCGCGTTGCCCGTCGTGCTGTCGACCGACGTGATCGCGTGACATGAGGTACAGGTGATACCCGCCTTCGCCGTCGGATGATTGTGGATGTCGTAGTTCGGATTGTCGAATTGGCCGCTGAAGAAAGGCACTGGATCATGGCACCCGGCACACCAGCGGGACGCCTTCACGTCACCATCCCGCTTCAATCCCATTTGCCGCGTCTCATTCACACTGAAGAGATAAAACGGATTATTGAACGAGCTGAAATGGTGGGCACTATGGAACCACCCCTTGTAGGCGTCCTGATGACATTTCAGGCAGTAGTCATCCATCATCATGGTCCGCGCTGGAATGAAGTTGCCACTGGCGGTTTTCGCCGAGCTTGGTTCGAAATACTTTTTGCCTTCCTTCGACTTTGCCGTGCTCAACGCGGGATGCGCCGAATGGAAAAACACCATGGCAATTGTGGCCACGGCGACCGCAGCTCCGAGTTTGATGCCCACCGCCCACTTGATCCGCGGGCCCGCAAGCCGATGGAGAATGTACAACCAGATCGCCACCAGTGGCGTGATCACGTGCGCCCAATAAGCGATTTGACGCAAGTTCGGATCCTTCAGCCCAATGTTCTTGAACTGAAAAATATCAACGCGTGTCAGCGCAATTCCCGTGACGAGGATGATCACGCCGACGAGAAACAGCGCATACCCAACGCCGACCGCCCGCCGATTGGGACGGTCGTGGGCGTTCTTCATGTGGATGAAGCCGAAGATCAAATACGGCAGGATCAACAAAAGGCCCAGGACAAGGTGGGCCAGAAACATCAACTGATAAAAATAGTTTTGATACAATGCCGGCCGGTTCACCCATTCGAGAAAGGAAATGGCCGACAGATAGAAGGAATTGGCGCCCAGCAAGGCGACCAGCGCAAAGACAACATACAGAACGATGCGCAGCTTGGGACCAATGGCGCGGACATACTTCTTGCGCGCCGGCGGGTTCGTGGGTGGGTTGATTTCAGAACTCATCGTTCAAAAGCGATCGGTCAATTGCCCGCGCTCGAACCGGATTGGCTCAAACGCATTGGCTGGTCTTTAATTCGGAAAACTCCGAGCGTTTTGGGTCGAAACTTGAAGGAACCTTGTCGACAGGCAAATAGGTAAGCAGATGAAGAATCCAGATGCGGGATGGCGATTGACGACTCGCGAAAACAAGTCCCCGATCGTCCGGCCTTCGCGGGCCAGCTGAAGCGTTTTACGGTTGCTGCACTTGAGCTCATCTTCTGCACAAAACAAGCATCACTGATTGACTGGCCCTGATAACGAATCCGGCTCGTTTCTTGAGGAAGCGAGCCGGTTTGTTTTCCCAAAACCAGTCCAGCCTATGCGTGGTGGACGAGGCCAAATTGCCTGAAAGTGCGCCTTACGAACAGAGCTTTGGGGCCAGCCGATCCAAGCGAGGGGCGACCTGTCAGAAATCTCGGGCCAAGTGGCGGAATGCGT
Organism: bacterium; assembly: GCA_016124235.1. GTDB lineage: Bacteria > Verrucomicrobiota > Verrucomicrobiia > Limisphaerales > RI-55 > RI-55. Next base: position 163,603 of record WGOC01000013.1, read on the forward strand.
CGTCCGAGCACGGCCAAAACCGAAATAATTGAGTGTGAGCAACGCATTCGCGACCAGACAATCGAACGGAATCAACGCATCCACGTTACGCTTTTTCCGACGAGCAGGTCGGCAAAAGTGCGGCTCGCCACCGCCTAGGCTCGGTTCACCAAATCGCCGCAGCATTGCACCCCATTTATTGCCACACGGCGGCGCAATAAATGTAAAACATCGCCGTTCCACAAATTCTGCCGCTGGTCCCGGCCACGGCAAACAAACCCTTGCGGCAATCTACATGCGTACCAAAAACACGATCTATCGAACGGTCTGGCAGCTGACAGGAATTACCTGTCTGCTGGCCGGGATACTTTCACCCATTCACTCCTTTTCCCAAGGCTGCGTCATCTCCCGCGGCGGCGGCGGCACAATGTTACTCGGCGGTGATGGTTTTCTCGAGCCCGGCGACTGGCAACTCAGTCTCGCTTATCGGCATTTCCATTCCGACCGTCATTTTCAGGGCGATGTCGAACAAACTCAGCGGCAGGAGCAGGACACCCAGGTCGAGAACTTCAGCAATTTCATCGACCTCACCACCACCTACGCGGTCACCAAACGCGTCTGGCTCAATCTCACCCTGCCCTTCGTAAGTCACGAACGGTCCTCGCTCTACGAGCACGATCGCACGAACCGTTTTTCAACCTACTCCGGTGGGCTGGCCGACGTACGATTGACTTCCACGATTTGGATGCTCAATCCCGAGGAACACCACAAAGGTAATTTTTCGTTGGGAGCCGGCGTGAAAGTGCCGACCGGTGATTATACCGCGACCGATGTTTTTCATCGGCCCGGTGGACCACAAATCCGTTACGTCGATTCGTCCATTCAACCCGGAGACGGGGGCTGGGGAGCCATTCTCGAAGCGCAGGGATTCCTTATGCTTACCGAATCGCTCTCTGGTTACGCCAATGGCTTTTATCTCATCAATCCACGGGAGATGGTTGATGAAACAGGCTTTTCAGTTCCGGACGGATACATGGCTCGCGCAGGCTTAAGCTACGCCGTCTGGCCGGCCCAAGGGCTCGCGTTGAGTCTGGGCGGCCGCATTGAGGGAGTGCCACCCACGGATTTGTTTGGCGGCGACCTGGGATTCCGTCGGCCGGGATACACGGTGGGTGTCGAGCCGGGCATCAGTTGGACACACGGCCGGTACTATGCCGAGCTTACCACACCGGTCGCCGTTTATCGCAACCGGCAGCAAAGCTATCCGGAAAGTCTCGTTGGCCGTCACGGCGATGCGGCGTTCGCCGACTTTTCAATCAACTTTGCGTTGGCGGTGCGTTTCTAATTTGGGGGGTGGGAAGTTCGCTCATACGTCGAAGACCAGGAGCGGCGGCGGGGTTAACCCCGCCGCCGCTCTCCTTTCGAGATCACCTTTTGTTTTCAAGTCGTCACCCTATCAACGCCGGCTGACGCGGTGATCATCGAATTGGTTTGTGAAATCGAACCGCGGCGACAACGCGCGCTCCCTCCTCGGATCCGCGGGCTCTTCAATCGCTCACCCGCACCGAACTCTCAGCCCAGAATCCGGTCGTGTTTTTCGCCGAAGACTACAGAACGCTCTCTCACTAAAACTGCTTACGAAGCCAATCGTAATTTCGTCCATTAGCCGCCAGCCTGCTTCAAAAAAGTGAGCACTCGACTGGCTTCGATTGGATTCTTGGCTGACCAAGGGTTGCTGTCGGTCGGAGCCAATCGCTTTCCGTTGGCGTCGACGATCACGACGGACGGCGTGCCGTCGGTGAAGACGTTCGAATGGTATTTGTCGATGAGATTGAGGTTGCGGTTATGAGTGGACGTGCCGACATCGATTGGCACCACCACAAACTCCTTGTCGACCAAAGCATGAACGTCCGGGTCGTTCTCAAACAGCGCATGTAGTTTCCGGCAATACGGACACCAATTCGCGCCGAACAATAGAATGACCTTCTTGTTTTCGGCCTTGGCCTCGTCCAGCGCGGCGTTCACGAGCGTCTTGCCACTGGTGTGCTCATCAAAGATTTGGTTTGCGCTCGAGGTCGCATCCGACTCCGGCGAGGTCTGACATCCGGTGGAAAGTATGATTAAAGCGAACGCAGCAATCGCGGTCTGATTGAAGCGGATGAATGATTTGTGGTTCATGGAATTTGTCATGGGCTTGGTAAAAGTGCGATGCAGAGCGCCGGGCAAAATTCCGTTCGCAGCCCGGAATTATTATAAAACGAGTTTTACCCCTTCGACCGCTCGAAGAGCGGCGTCAATCTCCTTCATACGATCGTGGGTTTCGACGACAAACGATGCTTCGTAGCTGATATATTTACCGTGTTCGGATTTGTTGGCAGGTTGGAACGCCAGATCATTGATCCCGAGGTCCACGAGGCATTGGTTCAGATTTTTGTGCACCCCAACAAGATCAACGGCAATGACTTTGAAATGGCACTCCGCGGGAAACAATTTTTCGAAATCTTCGGCAGTGGGCTGGCGCATTCCCAGGACTTTACGGGAACGACCCCGAGTGTCCAATTGCGTTTTGTGCGAATGCCGATTACCACCTGAGGAAGCAGGTGATCACGCCCGGCAGACCATTGAATTTTCGTCAGCCCAACAGACTTCAGCCCGTCAAAACCAGCCTATCGTCGGGCAAAAACTTGCGGCAATTTCGCTCCATTTTTGCGATGCAACCCATTCCGACTGTGCAAGTAAGCAAACCTCTGGCAACGTAGCGGTTCGTGCGTCCCCATGGTTCAAAACCGAAGAACAGGCGGCGTCGCTGGCTAAAATGGCTCGGCGGGGCGGCCGTGCTTTGTGCGACGGTGGTGCTCGCACTTCCGCTCTGGTGGCCCTGGGTTCTCGTGCCGGTTTTGCGAAACTTGGGAGTGCGTGTTGGGCATTATGAACGCCGCGGAGTCTCGCAACTGGCCCTGAATGACGTGGCCTTCACAAACACCCACGTCGAGGTCACGGCAAAATCACTGGTCATGCAGTTGCCGCAGGAATGGCTGCGGGATCGTTTTCAATCAGCAACCAACGACGGTGTCCCTGCGCAACTGACGCTCGCCAATTGGCGCGTCCGGGTTCTAGCCAGCAACGCAACGAATACAACGCCATCAACGAACTCCCTCGCCGGCGTACTCGATCAAACCGAATCGATCATCGGTGCGGCACGCCCGTGGGTGCGTCTCGCCAGCGCGACCAATGGCACGGTAGTGGTGGGCAAACGACAAATCACGTTGCCATCGATCAAACTCACACAAAACGACCTTGCGGTTTCAGCGACCGACGAGGAATCCAATTTGTCCACTTTGTTGTCGCTGGATTGGGAAGCCACAAATTCATTTCATCTCCGGGCTAGTGCGCCGCACATCGACGCGAGCGCAACGGTGCTCCTTAGTCGCACCAACCAAACCTGGACGGCCAACGGCAACATACTCTGGCAGACGAATTCGGCGCTGATTCAAGCTGGTCTCGATCGCTCTGACTGGTGGCCGGCAACCATGTCATTGGTGGCCACCAACGTGAATATCCCGTCCACCACGCTCGGGCTTGCCGGATACCAATCGTTGACGGGCAACTTCGACGTCACGTGGACCAATCGCCAATATCATTTCGCGATTCAAGGTGACGCACAGCCGGTACAGGACAATCCCCTGGTGCCTGACATGATTCAAATCGACATCGCGGGCCAGGGCAATCTGGAGGCTCTGGCGATCGAACGGATGAACATTTCTACGCCCGCCATTCGAGCAAAGCTTTCGGATCCGCTGGCCATTGATTTTTCGGGCAAGATGCTGGTACCGGAAGCCAAGTTGCAGGTGAACGCCGATCTCGATGAAAACGCCGGACTTCCGTTCAAAGGCCAACTCGATGGTGTGGTCACCGCGCGCCCGGATCGCAACGCGATGATCAACGCGGGATTTGATGTGCACGTGAATCAGTTTGCCAGCCCGTTGTTGAGCGTCGACCGGGTGAATCTCATGGGTGCGCTGCACTGGCCGCAGCTGGTCGTTTCGAATGCGTTCTTTTCCTTTCCGAATGCCGGCACATTTCGATTGAACGGAGGGCTCGATTTACTGAGCCGCGCGGCCACGAATGTGAACTGGACCTTCAATGGGGCCCCGCCCACCAACTTTGTGCCCCAGGGTTTGGCGATTGAATCAGTCGCCGCGCGCGGCCAGGCCTCCGGAACCTGGCCCGACCTTCAGCAACAGACCGAAGTGCAACTCACACAGCCGACCTGGAACGGCGCGCAAGCGGAAAACCTATCGGTACGATTGGCCGGCAGTACTCGCGGCACGAACGATTGGCGATTGCAGGTAAACCGGAGCGACGTTCATTTCGATGGATCGGGGGCGATCAATCTCGGCGCGCTGACGAATTCCGATCTCAGCGCCACCATCAGCAAATTACAGCTGACGTTAAACACGAACGAATCACTGGCATTGGATCGGGCGGTTGATCTGGAAGTCAATTGGGCGACCAATGCCAACCGGCAGTTCGCCGCCCAGGTTTCGCCCTTGCGACTGGCCAGCACCAATAAACAATTCGAGCTTTCCGCCGATATCGCGTGGCCGGGTTCAGGCGGTGTGACATTGAGCGCCACCAATATCGCGACGAGCGATTTGTCAGCACTTTGGCCACGGGATTGGCCGACCGTTTCGCTGCGTGATCTGGCGCTGACGGCGGGCTGGGATCACAGCCCATTGATCTTATCCGCGTTGGGCAATGTTTCCTGCGATACACCGCTGGCTGGAAAGGTGGATGCCCATGTCCGAATCAACGCGAACGCCAACGGAATGGAATTCTCGCCGGTGAATGTCGGTGTCGATGACCAAGAATTGCTCGCGGTCAGCGGACGGCTACCGATAAAGATCCTGCCTGCCGAAAGCTCCCCGCTGCAATGGATTGAAAAAGGAACGATCGACGCCAAGCTCAATTCGGTGGGCGACAATCCGTTTTGGAATCGCCTCGCCGAACGTGGCGGCGTCAGCGTCAGCGGCCCGGAAATCAAGCTGAACGCCCAAGGCAGCCCGGAAGATTTCCAGGCGCAACTCAATTTAAACGCCGCCTCAATTCATCCATTGCAGCTGACCAATCTGCCGTCGGATTTTGCGGTCGTCAGCAATCTGCACCTCCACGCTGAAGCGGATCGCCAGATGATTCGACTCACGGACGGTGGGTTTGCGATCGCGGGACAACCAGGGAAAATCACCGCAGAACTACCCGTGGCGGCCAGTTCATGGGCGGACTGGTTGCGGGCGTTGCGACAGGTGGATTGGAAAAATGCCACCGGCAGCGTTGCCGTTCCAAAGATTGAAATTGCCGCCCTCACACCATTGACCGGCAGCACCCTGGCCCCGACCGGCCAGGCGGAACTCCAACTCGCGCTCAAAAAGGGCGGGAACCTGCAGGGCTTCGTCATGGTCACCAATCTGTCCACGAAGCCATTGCCGACCGTCGGCGCGGTTCGTGACATCGCCAGCCGGATCGAGTTCACCGATCGCGAGGCCGAGATCAAATCGTTCGTCGCGACGTTGAGCGGTCAACCCGTACGCGCCGGCGGTCGCGCTGAATGGAATACCAAAGGACTGACCAAGGCCGACCTGTTCCTGAACGCAACCAATCTTTCGTTGGTGCGCTCGCCGAGTTTATTTTTGCGTGGCGACCTGGACTTACGCCTCGTCGCCGATGGCAAAACCTCACCCACGATCAACGGCGATGTCACCTTGAACAATTCCCTGCTCTTCCAGGACATCGCGCAACTCGTGCAAATCGATCTGCGACGCCCCGAGCGACGACCACCATTTTTCAGCGTGCCCAGTCCACCATTCGCCGACTGGCAACTCGACGTTCGCGTGCGCGGACAAAAATTTCTCCGAGTCCTGAGTCCCGTATTCAAGGGGCAGGTTTCGTCGGGCCTGCAATTGACCGGCACGCTGAAGGAACCGGTGGCCCTGGGCGAAGTCTCGATCGACAAAGGCCAGATGCTTTTTCCGTTCGGCACGCTCGACGTAACCCACGGCACCGTGCAGTTGACGCGCGAGCATCCGTACCAACCGCAGGTGGACTTTCACGGCCAGGGTCTGAACTTTGGTTACAACATCACTGTCGACGTCACGGGCAATGCCGACGCGCCGAACGTCACTTTCAGTTCGGTTCCGCCGCTTTCCACTCGCGAGATCATGTTGATGCTGACGGCAGGCGACGTGCCCAGTGGCGCGTACAGCTACTCGAATTTGGACAAGGCCAGCAAACTCGGCTACTTCCTCGGCAAGCAACTGATCACGCAATTGCTCGGCTTGGACACGGGCGAAGATCGCTTGATCTTCCGAACCGGCGAATACGTGACGGACGACGGCCAGCTGACGTACCGAATCGAATACAAACTCATCAACTGGCTCTCGATCTTCGGCGAATACACGCGCTTCCGGGACTACAACGGCGGGCTCAAATTCAACATCTATTCCCGGTGATGCACGCCCGCCAAAGCAAAAGCATCCCGGTGCCGAAGGTCGCGCGAGATCCGCGCTTACCGAGGCAGGCCGTTCACGTCCTGTGCGGTTTGTGTCTGGCACTCATGTTTCTGATTTTGCCTTCACTCTGCGTGGGTGAAGACCAGCCGCCGGCCGACGAAAAAAAGGCCGAGCCACCAAAACTCGTCATTCGCGGACTCGGCTTGCTGCAGGATCGCAAATTGAAACGCGTGATCCTCCAGGCCTTCCCCGACAACCGCCACGATAAACCGTTCGACGCCAATTTCATCGAAGATTCATTTGTCATCCTGCGTAATCAACTCGTCTCCGACGGGTATCAGGACGCGATCATTTATGCGCACCTCACCACAACGGACGGCGAGCCGATCAATATCGAATGGGATGGCAGAAAGGACCTCACCGTTCCGCGTCCGTTAAGCGTGCAGGAGGCGCGTTTCGACGCGGATCGACGGCAGTTGTTTTATTACAACGATTTTACGATCGGTGGTTTGACGGCGATGCCGATTGATCAGGCGACCGGTTTCTTTTTCAAGACCGAGATGCTCCTGCGGTTGAAAACCAATCGCCGGTTCAGTCGCCGGCAGTTGAACGATTCCATCGATAATCTACGCCAGGAACTCGTCAACCTCGGCTACCGCGATGCGAAAGTGTCCGTTGCGGATTTGCAGGAGAACGTGGCCACCGGCGCCGTGGACGTCGTGGTGCAGGTCGATCAGGGAAAGCTTTATCGGGTGAACAAAGTGAACGTGGTGGTAAAGGACGATTCGGGTGGCGCGATCGCCCAGTCGTACACCACCGAAACCAACGCGGTCTGGTCGCCCGCCTGGCAGCAGGATTTCAGCACAACACTCCGCAATGCCCAATACACCAAAGGGCATCCCGACGCCCGCGTGCAGATCAAGCCAACCACCAACGAAACCAACAACACGACTACGGTGACTCAGAATCTCGAGGCCACCGTGAATCCCGGGCCGGAGGTCAAACTCGGCGACGTCCGTTTTGAAGGTCAGCAAAAATCCCGGCTGAGCTGGCTCCAAAAGAAAGGCCGGGTTGAAGGCCCGTTGCTCGACCGACTCAAAGTGGACGCCGCCCGCGAGCGACTTTCACGGCAAGGCGTCTTCGACTTTGTGGGGATCCGCTACGAACCCGACACCGGGCCGCAACGCGATGTGGTTTTCGATCTCAACGAAGGCAAACGCATCGATTTCAGCCTGCTCGCGGGTTATGGCAGTTACGATCAATTCTTTGGCGGCGCGGAGCTGGATCAATACAATCTCTGGGGCATCGGTCACTCGGCTCAATTGCGCGGCATGATCTCCGTGAAAACGGAAAACGTCGTCTACACCTACAGCATACCCGAGTTCCTTTTTCCCAACCTGAATGTGTTCGCCAACGTTGACGGATTGCTGCGCAAGGAGCTGACCTTTGAACGACAGGAAATCAAGACAGCGGTCGGTTTGCGCAAGTCGTTTCCGAAGTCCGGTCTGCAGGCGGGCATTCGATACTCGTATCAGTTTCTCAAGACCCAGGACTCACCCGACCCGACCTTGAACAACGATTTCGCCCGCGTGTCTGCGATCATCCTCGACGGCCAACTCGAGCGTCGCGACAACCCGCTGGCTCCGCGCAAGGGTTACCGCATCTACGGCAACATCGAGGTCGCCGATCCCGCGATTGCCAGCGACGCGGATTACGAGATGTTGCAGTTTGGCGCGTCCGGTCATCTGCCATTGCTCCGTGGTTTGGTGTTGCACAGCTCCATTCAGCACGGCGTGATTTTTTCGCCGAACCCAGCCACCGATCTTCCCTTCAGCAAACGCTTCCTGCCCGGCGGCGAAAATTCCGTGCGTGGCTACCAACGCGGTGGGGCGTCGCCCTACAATTCGATGGGTCAGCAGATCGGCGCGGAAACCTTTTTGCAATGGAACGTCGAGTTGGAGCAGTTTTTGACTGAACGCTGGTCGGTGGTGGCTTTCCTCGATGGAGCCGGCGTTTCACCCACTCTGGATAACTACCCATTCGACGAAGTGCTTTGGTCCGTCGGAGGCGGCCTGCGCTGGAACACGATCATCGGACCGGTGCGTGTGGAGTACGGCTACAATCTGAACCGCCGCACATTCGATCCCGAGGGCACACTCCACATCGCGATTGGCTTTCCGTTTTGAACTCCAATGGCAACAGTTTGAGAGAGTGCCGGCGTGGGAAGTTTACAACAGAATCATCAAGTCAACCGAACGGTCTCGTTCAAATTCGCATCGCTCCGATGCTTCTCTGTTCCGCTCAGTCAATTGATGCTATGCCTATTTCGCTAGCCGTCATCTGTCTGGAATCCATTTCAACTCACCGTCGTCTCTCATCTCTTGTCGCTCAACAACTCCGTGTTCGCGAACTCGAAGGGTGGCTGCACGAGTGAAGTGCGTGCCTTCATCGAAGCCGACGTAGATAACCGGGTATCTGCCGTCTGTGCCGTCGAGAAACCAACATGCTCGCTCCCGATTAATGGCATGTGCACGCTGGAAAGAGAATGAATCTGTGACGGCTCTGTCCACCTCGGTACTGACAATTGGACGAAACGTAGTGCAGCCGAAGCAGAGGCATAGAGCGATGATGAATGCCAAGCGACGCATGATGATTAACGAGTCCACCCATAGCCGCCGGAATCTGGCGTCCGCTGCGACTCGGACGACGGAAGCACCGAGGACTGAGGCCACTGTGAGGGCGAGCAGCTGTTGGCTCAATGGGGTTTTCGGAATTCTTATTGCTTAAATCTCCGCAAGCCCAACTGCGGATTCCGCTGATTGTGCCGCAACACCCAAACCCTGACATATGTGCCCCGGATATCGTACAGAAAATGATACGGGAAACGATCCAGATTGCAGCGCCGAAGTCCACTCCTGTCAAAATGGAAGTACTGTGGGTTCGCGGTTGCCTTCCTGATCCCAATTTGAAACTCGGCGAAGAAATCCTCTCCAAGCTGCTCCGACACGCCGTAATACCTGCTCAAGATCGCGTCCAAATCCGCCTGCACGCCCTTGTGGAATCTAACGTCCACGGTGCTGAAGCCCGGCAACCAGTTGGTCAAACGTAATCAGCACACCCGGTTCCGCCTCAGCCTCCCGCATCCGTTGGCCAACTTCATCGTCGGATACGCAGTAAATCGGGGTCTCCAATCCATGGAGGAGCCGGGATGCAAGTGATGCACGCTCCTCCTCCGATAGCTTTGCGGCCTCAGCAACAATCTCTTCGAGCTTCATAACCACGAAATGTAATCAATCCAAGGGAGAAGCGCCACGAAGTTTTTAGTGAACGTCAGGCTTACCGACCGACCCAGCCAACGGGCACTGCCGGTCAACCCAAGGTCCGATCAGTCGTGAGTCTCCAATCGGCATCACGGGCCGGCGGATTTGCTAAAGCAACCGGTTCGCGGTTCTTTAGTTGATGGGCGGCGGCTTGCGGTGGAACACGATCATCGGGCCCGTGCGCGTGGAATATGGTTACAACCTGAACCGCCGCACGTTCGATCCCGAGGGCACGCTGCACATCGCCATTGGCTTTCCGTTCTGATCGTCAACGGCAAAGGCATGGGCTTTCGGTTGTGCTGGAAGTTTACAACAGAATTACCAGGTCAATCCACTGGACTCGTTTAACCTCGGATGGCTTCGACGCTCATTCTCCACTCAGTCGGTCAATGCGTTGGCCGTTTCGTTCGGCATTACTGTTTGTGAAATACCAACTCATTGGTCTTGCCGTAAGCACTTAGTACTACCAATCGCTGAACATCGATACTCACGACCTTGTTGCTCTCCACACCAAACGGTTCGCCTGAGGCAGCCGCATTCGTGATACTCGAAATGATCATCCCCTGCTTGACCTGCCAAACTCCGACGAAAGTCAGGGAATTGGTGAGATTCACCGTGAACTTGGATACACAGGTGCCGTCCGCTTTGTGCTCGATAATCTTTGAGGGATCCCAATCCGCCACCCAGGTTCCCACAAGTTGCCGACGTATTTGCGCGTCGCTTTGCCAATTACTGCAACCGCTCAGACCCGCGGCCAGTACGGCAACTGCCAAGATAAGTTTCACGATCGTTTCTTGCTATGCCGAGTGACCCGGTTCACCGACCGCCTACGGAAGTCGCCGTCAGCCGCGAATTCACTGTCCAGAGAACCCTACGCATCGAATCAGACGTGCGCGGCGGCAGTTCGTGTGCATCGGATTATTCGGCCCTTTTTGTTCTGAGTGGAACCTTCTTAAGAACGTAGCGGCTCGGATAGCTGGCAAAAGTCTTCGGTAGAGCGGCGTTGTCGGTGCCGTACGAAGCCAGCGTGAACGTCCCATCTTCAATCTTGAAGATAGCCCCTACCACTTCGCCTTTGGCAACACCGTTAGCACTTTCTTTGATTGTGGCGTGCAGCTGATTTGGGTCCGTGCCTGTCGAAAGAGTGAAGTTCGTATCAAACCAAAAATCCTTGTCCCGATGGAAATGGAGAGAATTGCCAGTGATCGTGATGGTGATTTTCTTATGCGACGTATCGCCGACATCGAACCCCTCCCATGTTCCTTGAAGAAGTTGCAGTTCCGAAGTAGTCGTTCGATCGCCCCCACAATTGGCGTCGACGGTGAGTTGTTCGGCAGATTGAGCGATGAAACACGTGCTGAGGCAGACGATTGTGATGATCAATCGAAAACGCTTCATACCTTCAGTGTTTAGGCGGCTAGCCTTTGGAGCTTCGGAGGGAGTTTTCAAGACTTAGCAAGTTGCACGTCACCACGGCGCGAACGCAAAAGCTGACGGCGAGATCAGACACTGGCTCGGAAGCCGTGGTGACGATACTCAGTTGATGGTTCAAGTTTCACGACAAGGTAACGAATCGCGCCGGCATAAGCCAGTTGTCCTGGATCGATTTTGTTAGCCCTTCAGCTCATAGTAGTCCTCTCCATAACTTGGCAAATCTAGTGGTGGTGACTCCAAAGGCCAACCGAATGATTTTAGGCATCCACGAGCTAAGTGTCGGATAGAAATCCAATGAGGAGAGCTAACCAAAGCCTCCTCTCGCCAGTGCTCAACGTTTGTCGGTCCGGAAAAAGATGCAAACGCTGCATGCAACGCATCTAAGCTCGCCGTCTGCTCAGGTGTGAGTGCGACACCAGTGGCGACAAGATGCCGTTTGGCTTGGCAAAATCTCTCGGGTAATTCGGCGGGCGGCTGCAACCAAACTTTTAAGAGACGTTTCTGGAAACCAGCAGACTGTGCCAGCGCTTGGAGAGAGTATTTCAGCGCGTCGGCATTCATGGGGCTAAAGTATTAATAACCTACATTCAACAGCGGTTATCCCGGAAAGAGCGTGGCGACTCAACGACTGGTTGATTCCCTCTCTCCGATTTCATTTTTTGAGGGCTACGCTTCCTCTTACTTTCTGTCAACCAAAGCCTTGCGAGCCTGCCACAAGCCGTTGCATTCACATCATCATCCGGACCAACTCAGAGAACTCGCTTTCGCCGCGGCGTGGGCAATACACGCGTTCGACAGATGCACAGGTTTTCCAATCGGATTTGTGACTCCTTCGCGTGCCAGCCGCCACGCGTTCCGGTTGATTCAATTCCAAGGGAATCGTCTTTCGTCACACGTTCGCCACGCGAATCAATTTCGAAAATTCAGCGACGCTTGACCGAAGCGTTCCAAGATTGCACACCCGCGAGGAGCCCGGCCGCCAGACCAATCCAGCCACGCCAGTCCATGAGGATTGAAACGGAACCGCTCTCGGGCCGTGAAATGAGTGAGGTCACAAAGGTCACCAGAAAGCTCACCACAAAAAAGACGAAGACGAAGGAAATAACACCGACCAGATAACGGACCCATCGCATGAAGGGCGTTGTTCCTTCCCCGTAATTAAAGTCAACGGCTATGATGGAGCGCCGTCAGTCCCACTGTTCAACGCATTGCACCCCGCGATCGCCGTTCATCCAAACCCAGCCGACCTCGCGCGGGTTTTCGCCTTCTGTCCAGGCGGTGGCGTCCAGGCCGCGGCGCAGGAGGTTCAACAATTCCTGCTCCACATGATCAAAATGTATGCGCTTGATCGTGTGGCTGCCGTGTTCACTCCTCCATGTGAGCGTGCAATAAACCGGCCGCGTGGCCCCCGGTGGTGGGGTCATTTTCTCGCGTCGCAAACCGCGCTTGTCTGACACAAGCACTTTGCGAAACCACGATTGAACCTGATTCCGAGGCATAACAATTTTCGCAATAGATAACCCGGCGGCGGCAAATATCAAGTCAGCACCAGCCGGTCGAGTCAGCACTGAATTGCCACCAATTCACATAATATTGTCCGTCGCACCCGAAATCTTACACACATTTTTCTCAGGCTTGCCGGACTTGACCCAACAATGAAGCCACGACCGTAGCAGTTGAGCTGCCTGCTTCCAGATTCACCCAGGTCGGCAGCATTTGGTGACGCAACCAGGTCAACTGGCGCCGGGCAAACTGCCACGTCCGAGTTTTGACCAACTGAATCGTTTCCGGCAACGGGCGCTCGCCCTGCAAATGCTCCACAACTTGCCGATAACCAATGGCTTGCATCGCGGTTTTGTTTCCCGCCAGGCCGCGATTCAACAGCGCTTTTACTTCGTCGACCAACCCGGCCGAGAACATCTCATCGACTCGTAAATCGATCCGCGCTCGCAGGTCCGCCGGTTCGCGCGTGAAGGCGATTACGTGTCCCGTTCCGAGCCGAGCTTTCGCCCACGTGGCCTGCTGCTCAGAATAGGGCCGACCGGTCAGGCGGATCACTTCCAGCGCGCGAATAACCCGTCGCGGGTTTTGTTGGTCGATTCGCGCGAACGTCTCCGGATCCGTTTGTTTGAGTTCCGCCAGCAATTCGCCCAAGGGCGCCGATTCCAATCGGGCGCGCAGCTCGGCATCGGCCGGCGGCGAGTGGCCAATTCCGAAAAGCAATGCCTTCAAGTAAAAACCCGTTCCACCACAGTAAATTGGAATTCGCTCACGGCTGCGAATCGCTGCGTCGGCCGCGTTGGCAAGCTCAACAAAACGGGCCGCGTCAAAGGATTCTTCAAGTCCGGTCACGTCGATCAAATGATGCGGCACTCGCGCGCGTTCGGCGGCCGAAGGTTTGGCCGTTCCAATGTCCAGCCCGCGATAAACCTGCATTGAATCCACCGAAATGATTTCGCCGCCCAGCTGCTCCGCCAGTTCGATGGCGATCGCCGATTTTCCGACCGCCGTCGGGCCGGTGAGGTACCAGGCTTCGGGCGCTTTGGCGGTGCCACCGAATGGGCGCGATGAGGGCGAAACGGTCATGTTTTCGTGGAGCGGAAATTAACGGTCGCGCGCCAGAGTGTCAGTGCGATTCTCCGGCCTGGAGGCATGCTGTTGTTTGACTTAACCGCCGGCAACCCGTTTGATGGCGGGCATGCACAGGTTCGCTTTCACACGTGATTTACGCCTCCGTATCCTGGTTGGTCTGTTCACCGTGGCATTCGTTTTGCGCGGGATCACTGCAGACTCCACCAATGACTGGCAATCGCTCTTCGACGGCAATTCTCTCAAGGGCTGGAAGGTGACCGACTTTGCCGGCCACGGCGAAGTGAAAGCCAAGGATGGCGTGCTCACGATCGAAATGGGCGCGGCACTTTGCGGCGTCACGTACACAAATCCGGTTCCCAAGATCGACTACGAAGTTTCGCTCAAGGCGCGCAAAATTGCTGGTGGCGATTTCTTCTGCGGTCTCACCGTGCCGGTGAAGGACGAACACTGCACATTGATCGTCGGCGGCTGGGGGGGTGGGCTGGTTGGTATCTCGAGTATCGACGGCATGGATGCCTCCGAAAACGAAACCATGAGCGTCCTTTATTTCGAAACCGGCAAATGGTTCGACATTCGGTTCCGCGTGACGGCCGATCGTTTGACAGCGTGGATCGACAAGGAAGAAGTGGCCGACGTAAACATCAAGGGCCGTCGCATCAGCATGCGTCCCGGCGAAATCGAGATTGCCGTTCCCTTCAGCATTTCGACCTACGCAACAACGGCAGAGATCAAGGATATCAAGATCCGCAAGGTGGACCCAAAATCTGTTACGCCCAAGAAGTAACGGACCCGCGATGCTGGAACCTGCTGTTGGCGAATGAGCCCCTCGTCAACCAATCGCGCCAAAGTGCCGTCGCAAAGTCAACTTGTTCGCCGGCTGCTTCGCTGGTTTGTGGCAAACGCGCGTGACCTCCCTTGGCGGCGCACGCTCGATCCTTACGCGATTTGGGTTTCGGAGATCATGCTCCAGCAAACGCAGGTCAAAACGGTCATCCCGTATTTCGAGCGATGGATGAAGGATTTGCCGGACGTCGCGAGTCTGTCGAACGTGCCGTCCGACCGCCTGCACAAACTCTGGGAAGGTCTCGGTTATTACACCCGGGCGCGCAACCTGCAGAAAGCCGCTCAAGCAATTCGTGATCAACACGGCGGCAAATTTCCGACCGACTTCGATTCGGTTCTCGCGCTGCCCGGCATCGGAGGTTACACCGCCGGCGCGATCACCAGCATCGCGTTTAATCAGCCGAATCCGATCGTCGATGGCAACGTGGTTCGCGTGCTCGCGCGGTTGTTCACCATCGGCGGCGATCCAAAAGACAAGTCGGCCAGGGAACAATTCTGGCAACTCGCGGAGCAATTGGTGCGGCACGCGCACCGGATGAAAAACGTTCTTCAGCCCGCTGATTCAGCGCTCGTGCTGGCCGGCAATTGTTCGGCGTTGAACCAATCCTTGATGGAGCTTGGCGCGACAATTTGCACGCCCGCAAACCCACAATGCGACATTTGCCCGGTCAAAAAATTGTGTCTCGCGCGCGCAACGAGTCGGATTGGTGACTTTCCGGAAATCAGTAAACGTGCCGCGACCACCACTCGTCGATTCATCGCCTTCGTCATTCGACGCGGCGACAAGCTACTCGTCCGCCAACGGGCCGAAGGCAGCGTCAACGCGCATCTTTGGGAACTCCCCAACGCCGAGATTCAGGTCAACGAACCTGAACCCGTCGTCACCGCCGCAACGGCGCTCCAACTCAAGTTGAACAACGTCGAACCGCTCGGCATGGTCCGACATAGCATTACTCGTTACCGAATCACGTTGGAATGCTTTACCGCAATTGCGACCGTCAGAATTCCCAAAACAACCGGCGTCTGGATTCCGACGAGCGAACTCAAAAATCTCGCTTTCACCGCCGCGCATTTGAAACTGCTAAAAATGGCCAACCTTCAAAACGATCGTTGAGCCGATGGGTAGGGCGACGGTGCTCCATCGCCAAGGGCACGCGGCCGTTTCTTTCGAATGGCTAAATTTCTTCCACGGCCGTTCCGCGCGCGAAATGATTTACTTTGGCGTCTCACTTCGCTTCCGCCACCAACAGGTCCTTCACACCCGCCTCGTAGGCGAGTTCCTTCAATTTCTGCACCTGTTTCTGGTCAGACCGATCACGGTCAAAACGATTGCTCCAACTACTCTTGTCAACAAACGACGCAGGACTCACGACCGTCCAACTGCCGGTGCGCACGTCGATAACAGCCAGTTTCAAGCGCAGTCGCATCGCCGGCATTCATTTCGGCCACGAGCTCCTGATCGGAGCGCGAATCTTCCTGAGGGAAATCGCTCACCGGATGATTTGATCGATCGCAGACCAGCATGCTTGCGGTGAGTTCAGCGGGCAAGCCGGTCGAAAGGTTCAAAGTTTCTGCTTGGTTCTTTGACTCGGGCGCTTTGTGATCGCCCGACGATGAACGCTAAACTGGCTTTTCGCATTGCCGCCGCTCTGGGATTTCTGGCCGTCGGCCTCGGCGCATTCGGCGCCCACGGATTGAAGAATTTACTGACCGAGAACGGAACCGTGGAGATTTGGGAAAAGGCAGTCTTCTACCACTTCATTCACACGGTGATGCTTTGCGTGCTGGCTTCGCGCACAAACTTCACGCGCGGCCCGTGGATGAGCTTCCTTATTGGCATCATCATTTTCTCCGGTTCTCTCTACTTGCTGGCGCTGACCAACATTCGCTGGCTCGGCGCCATCACCCCATTTGGCGGAGTTGCTTTCCTCGTGGGTTGGGCATGGCTGGCGATTTGTCCGGCCGCCAACAATCCCGAGCCGGTCGATTGACTCGATGCTCAGTGACCCGCTGCGGTTCATTCACTATTCCGGACGCCGAACGGGCAACGGAATTCCCGCTTCGCGAAGGGCCTTTTTTACTCGCGCCAGGAGTTCCACCGGGCTGAAGGGTTTGACCATGTAATCCGCCGCGCCTTGATCGAGACCGGTTGTGATGTCGGCATCAGTGCGCCGGGCGGTCAACATGATCACGGGAATCTTCTTCAGATCGGGTGTGGATTTCAGGTGCCGCAGCACTTCGAATCCATCGAACACCGGCATCATGCAATCGAGGATGATCAGGTCGGGACGTTCCTTCCACGCGAGGTCGAGAGCCACTTCGCCATCCGCCGCCGATACCGTCTCAAAGCCCGCCTGCTGCAGTTGGAATTCGAGCAATTCCACCAGCAGTTCCTCATCATCCGCTATGAGTAGTTTGGCCATCGGCGGGCGAATCATAGGTACGGGTGGACTTACGGTCAACGCACGGGGGCCACACGTTGATCCCCCTTCAAAACCAGCGGCGGGTTAAAACGCTGAAACGCGGCTCAAGCAGTCGTGGGCACGGCTGTTGGTCGACCAAATCCAATCAGCCACTTGATGCAGCGCCAAATCGACATGATTGCGCGCAACAATCCAATTTCACGCTCGGCTCCGAATTGGTAGATCTGCGTCACTTCTTCCTCATGCCCGCGATAACGCGGCGGCAGAGTAAACACTTCCTCCGAATCATCATTGTCCGCCGTTCGCAAAATCCGCCGCAAGAACAGCCCTCGTCCCACGGCATAATCGCCAGGCGCCAGCTTGACCTGGCGCGCCGGCATCACCAGCCAGGGCTTGAACTGAAAGATCAGTGTTCCGTCATCCTCGCGCGTCAGCGTTCCGTACGTGCGAATCGGGGCGCGATCAAACGCCTGCGCCGTGAACATCCAATTCGTTTTCGGGTCCGGTTTGAATCGTTTGCGGCGACGCGTGAAAAAGTCCCAGCAAAAGATCACCCCAAACACACCGGCGCGAAACGACCAACCGGCGATGAACGTCGCGACCAAAAGGATTCCCAATGAAAAAACCACCCCGACCGTCGGGCTCACAAAATTGGTCCCGACCACGAGCGAGAGCAAAAACATGCGGAACGATTTCAACGCCAGATCCACGACTGAAAATGGGCTGATCAAAATCAGAATGTTGATCGCGTGAGCGGCGAGCCAGATGATGAAAAATGCGATCACGGCGAACGGCTTCAATAGGACATTCAAAATCGCGTTCATGTCGATCGTGGCAAACATCAGACCCGGCGCCACCAATTGATGCGCTTCAGAGCCACTCATGCTCGGCAAAAAATTGGCCGCGATGGGAATGAACGCGCCGGCCGCCACCAATCCGCTGACCTTGCTTTCGACGGCTTCGAGCACATCAAAAGGTTGCTTGAGCGAATCCGGAATTGCCGCCCCACCGACGTCCTTCACGAAGACGAGGCCGACCACAATCAATGCCGGCAACCAGAACAACGGACGCGCATACCACGGGAGTTCAGGCTTCTTTTCCTTCGGTGTGTCAAAATAGGTCCACGCACCGTACGCGCCCACACCGAGCAACGGCGAGATGGCCACTCCGATGATCATGGTGATGGTTTTGGCGATCTCCAAACCAACGGTCGGTTCGGTAGATTTCTTAGGCTTGCTGGCCGCGAAAGTCGAAGGCGCAATCGCAAGCAACATCCCGGCGACCAAAAACAGAGAAAGGACGCGACGCATACGTCGTGGAGGTTGCCGAGCCGGCGGGTCTTGGAAAGGAAATATTTACCGTGCAGGGATATCGGTCGCAAACCGTGACAACGACCGCCATAAGCCCATACATTTAACAACCACCAAAAAAATCAATGCGCTCACCAAAACTTTTGGCTGACGTTCGTGGGTCGACCCGTCGACACTTTTCTCAATTCCCTCAAGCGGTTTCCTTCTGTTGTGGGCTGTCGATTGTCATGCTCGCGGTCCACCCGGGTTCGCTGCTCGCCGATCCACCTGTAAAACTTGATCCACTTGGAATATCCGACGGCAAGTTCCAGGTCGGAGTAAGCGGTCAGGGAGCTCGTTACGCGATCGAAGTTTCCACGAACCTGACGGACTGGCAGGAGGTCCACTCCGCGGATCTGGTCAACAATTCCGGCGCATTTGCCGACACCACCATCGGATCGTTTCCACGACGCTTTTATCGGAGCAAGATCGTTTTGTTGAACGAGCTGGAACCGAAGGAAACGTATTTGTTCTCGGGCGACACGGTCCAATTTCACGTTTCCGAGGGACCGGTCGGAACGGCGTGGGTTTTCAAAGTCAACAGTGTGGTGGGCGGGAATGCCTCGGTGGGGACGCTGCTCATCAATCCCAATGATTCAGCCGACGTCGCGTATCAAGCTCCAGTTGGCATTGGTAGTTCGGTGGATGTTACCGTTTGTGCCGAGGATCCGAATGATTCCGGTCGGGTGTTTTGCGGAACGGTTCACGTGTTACCCGTACCAGCAAACATCGCGATCTCTCCGGTTTCGTGGACGATGAAGTTGGGTGACACCGTACCGTTTCAGGCAGGCGCCGTTGTGACCGGAGTTGGCTACGTGCCGTTCAATCAGGTGTATTGGAAAGTAAATGGCACGCTGGACGCCGACCCCGCCCTGGATGCGGGGATGATCGGACCGGATGGCATTTATCACGCGCCGGACAAAATGCCCACGTCACTCCCACGCAACATTTTGGTGGGCTTCTCCACCTCCCCGTTTGGAGCCGTGGCGGCTTCGAGCCCGATCACGCTGGTTTCCTTGGAACTGACCCCGGCAGAAATCCAATCGGTGCAAACCGGTCCGGCTGGAAACTTGACAGCAACCTTGCACAAGTCCGATGGGACGAACATCGCTCTCACGCCGGCGCAGGTTTCCTATCACAGCGGTTTTCCCGAGGCGGCGGATGTCGATACCAATGGCGCGGTCGCCGTCGGCAATTCACTCGGCAAGGCGACCATTTTTGCAACTGATCTCGCGACCGGCGCCACCGATAGCATGGTGGTTGAATCGCGACCGGATGTTCATGTCCGGCTGCTCAGCGTGCGCAAACGCTCACAAAACGAATTCAACATCAATCCCACAACCGGGCTCGCCATTCAAACGCCCACGACACCCATCCGCGAGATCGAGGTCACCCAGCCGGGCGCGATGCTCAACCTGACGCCGGACCTGTTCTTCTTCCGCGGGACGACCAACCTGAACACCAACTCGATTTCCGCCACGGGCAATGGCGTCCTGCGTTTCCTGGGCGATGGCAATCTCGTGCGCAATTATCAAATTGGCGGCCCGGTGCCGGACCCATCCGATTTGGTGGCGCGGGTCGAGGAACGCACCGGATTTGTCGATTTTGGCTACACGCCAGGCAGTGGCACCGTCACCATGGAATACGATGACGGCGTGATCACCCGTCAGGCAACGGTCAAGCTCACCTTTTCCCGATTGCAGCTCGGCGCCACCATCAAAGGAATGGTCACACAGCAGAGCGGCCAGGCTTATGATTCCGAGTGGCTCGAATTACGGCCGAAGCTGGCCAATCCCGGAATCACGGACAGCTATTTCATGGGGACGACGCAGGTCCGCATTCGGGAGCAGGGAAACACCTTTACCGTCGCTCGCATGACCGAGTATACGGGTCTGACGCAGATCCCGACGCAAAAGGAGTTCATCGACACGGCAGAATACGTCGAGGTATTGCCGAGCGGTCCGAGCGACCGGAATCCAGGTCCATTAACCACGCTTGGTGAAATACTTCTCTACGTCCGGCCGCATCATGCAGGCAATGTGCATTTCGTTGTCGATGTGCCGACCGATCCGGCCATTCCGCCAGTGGATCTAGTAATGAACGTTCAGGCTCCCGACCTGCAAATACGCTACGCGTATGGCGCGACGAACGGTTCGCCGGTCATGGCAAATTCGTATGTCGATATTCAAGCCGGCCCCAACGGCACCGCATTGTTCCTGACGCCGGAACAAGCGGACGCGTTTGGGGGAGGCGGGATTCCTTGGTATAAAAAGGATCCGCTCAACTGGTTTGTCATCACACCAAGTGGCGGCACCAACAAGTATCCTTACCAGGATTCCATCGGCCTATACGGGTATTCAACCACCGGCGAAGCATTTCCGGGAGTCTTCCGGGTGCCCGGTATTCATCAAGTCTGGCTGGCCCACACGAACCATCCGGGTATCCAGACGACGCCGCTCGATGTCAAAGTGCTCGCGCCCACCGGAAACACATTTCCGGAACTTGCGCTCATCCCTGTTCAAACGCAGACAAATGAATTCGGCGACGCGGTAACCCTGGCCAACCAATATGCCGGCATGGCGATCATCAGCCCAACGGACGGCCTGTGGACACCGGGTGTTCCCCTGGATGTGTCGGTGCGATTGTTTTGTGCGGACGGTCAGCCGCGCAAACTGGGTAAGAAAGTGGTGACCGTGGTACGCAGCAGCCTCAATCCCAACAACCCGTCCATCACAACGAACTATTATCTCGGCGGCGTCTTTGCGAGCTGGCCGTATGAAGGTCGGTCGGTGAAAATCAACAGCGCGTACGACCTGCCTCCTTTTGGCAGCGCGTTTGGCGTCCCCGACGACAATGGGTTTATCCATTTTTCGGTTACCGTGGACGACCAGACCTCAGCCAACGCGGTGGCACTTCCCGCAATCGTCGGCCTGACGGTCGGGTTCAAACAATATCCAGATTACCTCCTGCCTGCACCGGAGGATGTTCCGGAGGAATACATTGAATACCTCGACGGCACATTGGTAACGCGGACGACGATCCCCATGGCCGTGTCCAAATTTGTCGACGCGGTGAATCACTCCCTGATCGAGCAACGGGTGCGGCTGGATGGGCACGGGGTCACCTCGGTCCCACAGGCAATTCCAGTGGCGACACAACGAGTGCGCGATGCGGTCACGGCCGGCAAGTTGCCCATTGGGGCAGACCAAGCGGTATTCAAAGTGATCGGCGATGCGAGCTTCGTCACCGCGTTGGCGGGGGGAGTTCCGACCCTCGACCTCGGCGCCGGACTGGCGGTTATCAATGAACAAGTGCTGAACAACCAGTTGCAGGTGACGGTGGCGACTGATCTGGCATATTTCCAAGCCAACCCCAGCCAATACGCAAGGCGGCCCATCACGATCACCTTTCCCAACGGAGATTCCTGGGCCACTCAAATTCAAATGTTCGGCTTCCAACTTGCCCCCGGTGGTTTCGAGTTGGATCGAAACATCCCGTTGAATGCGGCGTTCGCCCATTTTGATCGCGGCTATAATTTTGGCTCCCTCGCGCCCTACCGGGATGAGGATGGATCGATTCTGGTTTCCATCACGGCGGCGGGCACGCAGCAAATCTGGGACACCGATCTGCAGTTGATTCCCTCTCTGAACGCCTGCTGGGACGCGAACACAAACGGACTGGAAGATCCGGGCGAAGATCTAGATGGTGACGGCTACTTTACTGAAAATGACGTGGCGTTGCCGGCGCTATTCCGCGGCGTGCACCCCGAAAACCCTCTCGTTGGTTTTCACCGCGACGTGGATCCACGCAACGGGGCGACACGGGTTCGCAAGCTGACAACGTCGATCGTCCCGGGTGCCAGTCAAAGCATTCGAATCTACGCCGACACGACGGACCATCGGCGGCTCGACCGGCAAACGCTGCAACTGAGCGACAAGTATGATCCCGATTTGATTCCCGACTTTGTCAGCCCGGCGCCCGACGCCGAATTGTTGGAGGCGCGACACGGACCAAACTTATTCGATGTCCTGTTCTTTTCCGTTTACAATTTCATGGCCGAACAGAAGCAGGATCTGCCCGACCCGCACATTGATTTCACGACGGTTGGCGGGTCGCGCGACACGGCGTACGAGGCTTACACTGGCGTCACCGGAACGGCTGCATTGGGCAGCGCACCCACGCTGGCAAAGTTGCAACATCCGATGCTGGGCTTCGTCGATCACGTCGCTACGCCTCGGGATTTCCATGAGGATCCGGCTTATCTGATGGGATACTATCCCTTCGATTACTACGGTGGAATTCTCGACCAGAAGTGGCAGCGGACCGTGATGAACGTTTACAATGCCGGGCTCAATCAGGCCCAACCGCTGTTCGGCGACACTCGCATGCGACCATACATATCCCGATATCAGGGCAACGCGCCCACGGGTTCGCAACGCAGTTATTTCGGGATCGATCTCGACGGAGTGCTGTTCGATCCCACGTCGATCAATTTTCCGAAACCGCGGTATTACGACCCGGCACCCGTGGTTTCTTTCCTTCTGGCTCAGCGGCTGGACGAAGCCCCAAACAGCTCGGTGCTCCGAGACATTCCGGTGGTTTACTCGGCGCTCAGTGACACGACCCTGACGAGTGCCAATCTGCTGAAGGGCATCGGCGGGACGTCGGGAGGTTTTGTGGATCTTACTCGCGACCATCCTGGGCGTTTGGGAGCTGAATCCAAGAGCCCCGGAGCGGACGTTCCGGGTTTGCACGCGGGTTTTCAATTTCTCGGTCGCCCCGAGCAATTGATAGATCCACGCACCTCACTCGCAGAGGACGACATTCGGGACGTGATCTTGAAGCGGGATCCGGCCACGGGATATATCGTTCGCGAACCTCGCTTCTTTGACACTCGGGCTCCCCGCTTTGTGAATGGTTTCGCTGGCAACGATGATTTGAAGGGGCCCATCACCACTGCCGCCATCGCCAACCTCAGGTTTGCCATCAGCACCGATCCACCGAACTTGGTGCCCGACGATACCAATACGTGGAAGCTTCGACCCAGCGTCCTGGTTCGGGAACAACTTGCGCCGGATAACGGACCGGACATGGTCGTCACCAGCCAAAGCACCGGCAATGAACTAATCATCAAACAGGCGGCGGACGCAGTGACCGATTTTTCCGTCGATCTCGGTTCCGCGGTTCTCATGAGCGCGGTGTCCGGAGGCGAATATCTTGAGGCCTGTGGCCTCGGTGTGGGCAAAAAGGCGCTCGGCGCGTTCGTTAATTTCGGAGTCGGTGTCGCCTCCGACGAAATCGTCGAGCCCTACTTTGGCAAGAACACGCGCGACGGCGTGCAATTCGTCGCTCGGAACACATCCACACTCAGTAAAATCCCCATCGAAGGAGTAACCTACAACGGCGTCTCCTCGCTCGTGAAAGACCCGCTCGTATTGCCCGTGGCGCTGAAAGGGCTGAGCAATATTGTCTATGGAATTTCAACCAACGTATTGGGCCGGCTGGGTGTGACCAACCGCGCCGTCTATGTGGATGTGAGCCCGCAAACACATATCCCTGACTTGATCAGCCTGCCGACCGATATTTGCGATTTGCTTGGCAAACCGTTTGACAAACTCAAGGACCAGATCAAGGCGAGCTATTCCGCAGAGACTTTCGGTGGCTTGGGAAGCGCCGAAGCAGTCGGCATCAAAACGCTCTCCATCTGCATTCCGCTGTCGGCGCAGCTAGGCAATGGCGTCTACAGCGCCACTTATTCCGTGACGCGGAAGATCGATGTGCAACCGAGGGAACCCACCGAAGTGGATCTCAGTTCGCTCCCGTGGAACCAGGTGTTTGCGTCATACCCCTACGCAGATTTGGTCTCGGACGAGGAGTTCCTTCGGACAGTGCTGGCCAAACGCCTCGATCCCGTTGCCGGCGACTCAGCGACCCAAATCTGGCGTGCGATTCAGAGAAAGTCCGTGCGTCGCGATGCGCAGGGCGATCGCTACAAGAGCTACAAGATTCGCGCGTGGCAGATGCCAGCGGTTTCAACTTCGATTGCACCATTTCAATCGGTCGGGGCCGGCACGGCGGTCGGCGATTTTGTGCTCACGCCCGGCGAGACGGAGATTCCGGTATCGATCGGCGTGGGTGCCGCCGTGCGACGCAGTAACGAAAACTCAACCGGCCGGGCAAGAATCACCACTCCCGGCTATGAGATGGTCTTGATCCAGGGCACCCTGATGTCGCCCAAAGACCCTTACGCGCCATAGCATTTTGACCGCGGGATTGCAGCTTCACCATCCAATGATGAAGAGGCTCGGTCGTTGGACGATTCCAACCGGCATTTGACGCCGACTTGGTTTTGACCTGTGAGTTGCCTAACGGCTTTCCGCAAAAATGCGGGCCTCCGTCTCGGTGATCACGCCGTCCTGATTGGTGTCGCAATCCTTGACGGCTTTATTGAACTCGTAGTTTTCCCCCGTCACGGTTTCTGTTGTGTGACTGAAGACAATCGGAATGCTGATGTCCGTCTTGCTCTCCCGTTCACCCCGGTGATGAGGAGTTTTGGACAGCGCCTCGTAAAACATTCGGCCCGCCGCGTCGTTTTCGAATTCCACTTTCACGCGCGAAACGTCCCGGTAAACAGTCTCGGTGTGGTGAATGCATCCGGTGGCCAGAACGGCCGCCGCCCCAAGCAAATGAAGTGTTATTTTCATAGAAGCTGTCCAGTCTTACACGCACTCAAAATCAAATGTTTCAAAAGAAACCCGCATACCTTCTATTTAGACTGTTCCCACCGGCATTCGGTGGCTCGCCGATGCATTCACGAGATCGCATATTAAACAGATCGCCACGCAGTCGCATGCGAACTAATTTGCATAGGTCACTCCGATAATCCTCCACTGATTGTTTACCCGGGCAACCGGAAATTCCATTTTTGTGTGAATCTTGATGGTATCCTCCTCGCCTTTTTTCGCAGGGCCATTTTCAGCTTTCAGAACTATCCAGTGAGTTGGCTCGATCACAAATCTAAGGTTCTTATTTCCAAATGTTCCGGGAGCTGCAGCAGGTTTATAATCCCCAAAACGATAGGTATTGATTGATGTCACTTTTAACTCTCCAGCCCCCCAACTATTGCTGAAGAATTGCTCTTGTGCAGTCGATATCTCCGCCGGCACCCCATTTGTGTAGGAGTGTTGGATCATCCATTTTCCATCCTGCTTTTCGTATGCAGCGTGAAGCTGCTCAGCAAAAGCGCTCAATGAACCGGCAGCTGGGAAAACTTCGGCGCCAAACATAGACAGGCAAACAAATATTTGCAGGCATACTAAGTAACCGAAAAGCCCCTTAATTGTCGTTCTTCGATTTATCATTCAAAACTAATAGGGTCACTCTGCTCAATAATCCCAACGCCCTTTGTGCTTTAGCTCCCCCGGTTCACAAACTGCCGATGCTTGGTAAACACGGTTCGCAGCGCCACCGAAGTTTCATCCTGGAGCGCCTGTAATTCGTCATAAATCGCGGCATTCTCACGGATCGGTTCAGCCGTTTCCGCGTCGTTTAACGTCACAAATTGATCGGTAATTTCGTCGATGCCCACGTTTTCGCCCTTTTGTAAACGCCAGCACCAGAGTGCCTGCAACGCCGCGCCGTAGGCCGCTCCTTCGCCGACCATCAACGTCACCACTTCGGTGTTGAAAATATCCGCCATGATCTGACGCCAGACTTTGGATCGGGCACCGCCGCCGGTCGCGCGAATCTGTTTGGGTTTCACGCCCAGATCGCCGAGTCGACGCAGTCCGTAATTCATGCCGAGCGTCACGCCTTCCATCGCGGCGCGCGCGAAATGTTGCGCGGTGAAAGTCCGTTGATTCGCACCCAACCAGACACCGGTGCCATCGGGGACATTGGGTGTGCGTTCGCCTTCGAGGTACGGCAAAAGCAACAAACCTTCGCTGCCGACCGGCGCCTTCTCCGCCTCGGCGGCAAAGCGTTCATGCGTCCATTTGAAATCATTGCGAATCAACTCCGTCGCGACGGTCACGTTCATCGTGCAAAGCAACGGCAACCAGCGATTGGTCGAATCGCAGAACGCGGCAATCTCGCCATCCGGATCGACCACGGGTTCATCGGCGCAGGCGTAAATGGTGCCACTGGTGCCGAAGCTCGCGGTGATCACGCCGGGCTTGGTATTGCCGGTACCGATCGCACCCAGCATGTTGTCGCCGCCGCCGGCGCTGATCACGACGTCCGTGCTCAGGCCGAGATAACGGGCGGTGTCCGGATGAAGATTGCCGGCCGGTTGATCGCTCTTGATGACCTTGGGAAGCTTGTCTTTCAGAGCCGGATCAATCGTCTTGATGGCCGCCTCGCTCCAGCGCCGAGATTTCACATTGAACAACGCGGTGCCCGACGCGTCGCCATATTCCATAACCCGTTCACCGGTCAGCCAAAAGTTCAGATAATCGTGCGGCAGCAGCACCGTCGCGAGACGCGCGTAATTTCTCGGTTCGTGTTTTTTCAGCCAAAGAATCTTGGGTGCCGTAAAGCCGGGTAAAATGAGATTGCCGAGCGACTTGATGGTGGACTTCGTGCCGCCGAGCTTTTTCATCATCTCGTCGCATTCGTCGGACGTCGAGGTGTCGCACCAAAGCTTCGCCGGACGGATCACCTGGCCGTCGCGGTCCAGCGGCACAAAGCCGTGCTGTTGACCGCTAACACCGATCGCCACCACTTCCGTGGACTTCGCCTTGGCCTGGCGCAACGCCTGGCGAATGGCCGCCGCCGCCGCGTCGATCCACGTTTGCGGATGTTGTTCCTTCGCACCGGGAGGCAGGTCGGGAATCAAATCATACGCCTGCGAACCACCGCCGGCGACCTTGCCGGTATTCGCGTCGACGACCAGTGCCTTGGTGGATTGCGTGCCGCTATCGATGCCGATCAGAAGTGTTCTCATAACTAAATTTGACCCGATTGGAACCGGCGAAAGCATGGGCCAACGCGCCGCGAAGTGTCCAACAATTCCTGCCCATTTGACCGGCAGGTTGGTTATTTGGCCACCTTCACCCCGCGCGTAATGGTGGGTCGGCGGTAGATTTTATCCGAGCTGCAAACGTACAGATACCGCAGCCCGTCACCCGCGAACGCGGTGCTGACAGTCGCCTTTGCTTGCGGACGCAACAACACGCCGCTGATTCGCCCGGTCTCATCGAACATCTGGATACCCGCGTGGGAAGTCACGTAGTAGCGCCCTTCTTCATCTACCGTTGAACCATCGCCGCCCGCATCATCTTTTCCGGGAATCCGGCGCAAAGTCATGTAAGGTTCGGCCGCGTCCAAGGTGCCGTCCGACTTCACGCGATAAGCCCAGACATTCGTGCCCGAGTATTCCGAGACCGCCAGCGTGCCTTCATCAGGCGAGAGCGTGATGCCATTCGGGCCTTTGATTCCCTTGGCGACGACCTGCGATTTTCCAGGGCCTTTGATCAAAACCACTTCGCCGGCGCCGGTGACCGTGACGTAAACAAAGCCTTTCCGGCTGACGACGAGATCGTTTGGCTGAATATTTTCCGCCAGCACCTCGACCGCTTCCGTCTTCGGATCAATGGCAACGATGCGTTTGGGAGCGCCTTGGTCCGCCGCAATGAAGCGACCATCTGGCGCAATCTTCAATCCACTAATCTTGGGAACGACCTTGGTGACGGTCGACAGCCGGCCGTCGGGCGTGAGTTTGGTAATCCCCGTGCCCGCGCCGAGATCGCAAAAATAGAAATTCCCATCCGCATCGCTGCAGGCCGCGTCGGTGAATTTCAGTCCGCTGGCGACCTCTTCCCAACCCGGGTCCGGATCGGGAAGAATTTTCGACAACGCCATGTCGCCGGGGAAGTTTTGGGCAACGACGGGAAAAGCCGTCAAACCGGAAATCAAGGCGATAACGGCCAGGAACAAGCGGGATTGCATCCCGAGGATTTAGCCGGTCCGCGGCGAATCTTCAATCACGGCTTTTGCACCAGCGGCTCGAACCGTAACCGATCCACCCAACTTGATCGGCGTCCACCAAGGCAGATCAGATGTTGTACGGATACTTGACCTTCTCGATCAATAAACCACGCACATCGATTTTCGACAAGTCCGCCGTCCCAAGTCCGGCCTGCTCTGCCATGAGCAAATGGTTGTCGCAAAAGCCAAAGGGCTTCGTTCCGCGAACGACTCTCGGATCGGGATAACCCATCACCGCCGTCCCGACAGCATCGGTGGACACGCCATTGAGGCCGACAATCAACACGCCCGGATTTGTAAACGTCAGCGGATTGGCGTTGCGGCACCATGGTCCTTCACCGCCGCTCATCGACGTAATGCCGTCGATCACGCACAGGTGAAGCGGCCGGGCCGCCTGCTCATCCACGATGATCCGGGGCACCCGCCACATCGCGTTGTTGGACGTGATGCCTTCCTTGATGCCCGGCAATTGGATACGGTCGTTGCGATTGTGCAGCGGACCGCGACCGGCAGTGGCGTTTTCATTGCCGGCCTCGTCGCCGTAGAGCGAATTGGGCGTGATCCCGAACATGTTTTTCATCGTGAGCGTCACGCCCGCCGTGATGTGATTCTTCAGCTTGCAAAGCGACACCATGACGTCCGTGTCGACGTAGCGATGATTCACGTCGAAGGACGAAAACATCAGGCCCTCGGTCGGGACTTTGATGTGTGAATATTTTTTGCCGCTGCCAAGGTTGCGAGTGTTTTCAAATTGAACATCACCGAGCGAACTCAGCGCCTTCACATCCCAATCCGCCAACGCCAGCGTGCTTTCGAGTGACGACCGGCTCTGCGTCGACTCGACGAACACGACGCGTTTCGCGCCGGCCTTGAACAGGGCGGCCGCGAGAGCGTGCGCCGTCGCCGGATGCGTCATGTAAGTCTCTCCCACCGGCCGGTCGAGGAACGGAGTAAAGTTGGTGCCGGTAAGATTGATCTTGATGGTCACCGTCTTCCCCTTGACCAGCGAACCAACACCACCCAGCAGATCG
This sequence comes from bacterium, assembly GCA_016124235.1. Taxonomy (GTDB): domain Bacteria; phylum Verrucomicrobiota; class Verrucomicrobiia; order Limisphaerales; family RI-55; genus RI-55. Next base: position 193,067 of record WGOC01000013.1, read on the forward strand.
AAGCATTGATCGTACGCAGCCCGCACTTCCTTGGGCGCGTACGTCTTGCAAGCGGCAATGGCGACCTTGGCGTCTGAGAATGATTTGCCGCTCGCTTCAGCCGCCGCCAGAATCCGATTTGCGCTGGACAATGCGAGCGGCACGCCGGCCGCGAAAAGTGAGGTCGTACGGAGAAATCCTCTTCGGCTGCAAGCGTGCTGGTTCATGAATCGACTTAACACGGTCCAAGCTTTCGTGGCAATGCGGATTCACATCGCGTCAAAGCAAGGAAACGAAGGCCGAATCACACGACTCAATGTGTCACACCCGTAATGTGTTTGATCAATTGCGGGACATATTCGGCGAGCTTGCGCGGCATCCCTGGAAGCGTGGTTGGGAGTTTCGCCGCTTCGTCGACCACCGGCTTGGCCCGATCACCCATCGCGTCGATGGCGTTCAAAGCCATCATCGAAACGTAGAGGTTGGTTTTGTCCATCGGCGCCAATTCCATCAACACACGCAACGCCACAGCCGCGTCTGTATCGCTGCCGTATCGCCCGAGTGCTTCGGCCGCGGCAATCCGCGGTGCGTCGGCCGGATCGTTCAGCAGCTTCATCAATTCGTCGTGTGCGCCCGCAACCGCTTCCCGGCCGCGCATGACAAATCCGAGCGCCGCCCAATAACGCACGGCGCTGTCGTCGGCCGTCAACAAACCCTTGAGCTTCGAAGTCGCGTCTGGGTCCAATCCGGAGGCCAGTTCCGCGGCGGCCATGATCTCTTTCATCGGATACAAATTCCGATCGTGGCCCATCGCGTAGGGCGCGATTCCCGACGCGCGCGTGTGGATTTCGTTCTCCGGCAAAAACCCGATGTCGCGGCTTTGAACGGCGAGATCACGTTGGGCCTTGCGCAAGCGTTTCAACACCCGGCGATGTTCCGGCGAATCCGCGAGGTTATGTACTTCGTCCGGATCGGCCTCCAAATCGTAAAGCTCCTCCGGCGGCTTGGTCTCCCAGAATCGGGATTGCACTTCATTCAATTTTCCGGCCTCAAACAAATCGCGCCAGACCCGGGTGGTCGGCGTCTTGAACATGTAATCGATGTACTGTCCGTAGATTTTGTGCGGCATGTAATTCCGAATGTAGATGTAGCGATCGTTGCGCACGCTCCGGACCATGTCGTACCGCTCGTCCATCCGGCCGCGAAAGCCAAAGTTGAATCTGCGCGCCTTCCCCGGATAACGCCCGGCGAACGCGCTGCCCTGCATCCACTGCGGCGGTTTGATGCCGGCAATGCTCAGCACCGTCGGCGCCAGATCGATGAAACCGACCGGCCGTTTGCTCGTGCCATCGATCTTGTAATCGGCCGGCGCGAGGTTCGACCAATGGATCGGAAAATAAACGATCATCGGTACGAGCAAACCGGAATTGTACGGCCACCGTTTGCTGCGCGGCATGCCCGAGCCATGGTCGCCGTAGTAAAAAATGATCGTGTCATCGGCGAGGCCATCTTCCTCCAATTGCGCGAGGATTTCACCGACCTGTTTGTCCATCATGGTCACCCGATCGTAATACTGCGCCCAATCTTTCCGCACTTCGGGCGTGTCGGGATGATACGCCGGCACCCGTACCTTGGCCGGGTCGTGAATGCGGTCTTCATCTTTGATCTCGTCACGAATGTGGCTCTCGTGACTGATTGTGTAATTGAAAACCGCGAAGAAAGGCTGACCCGGTTTGCGATTTCGCCAATGCGCCTTGCGCGACGAATCGTCCCAGACTTCGCCGGGCTTCACGAGGTTGTAATCCTCCTTGCTGTTGTTCGAGCAATAGTAACCGGCCTCGCGCAAATACTGTGGAAACATCTTCATGAAATCCGGCAGCCGCACCTCGCTTCGCATGTGCTCTGCGCCCGTGGCGGGCGGATACACGCCCGAGATGATCGTTGTCCGCGCGGGCGCGCAAACGGGCGCGGTGGACCACGCGTTCAAGTAACGCATGCCACGCGCGGCTAGCTTGTCGATGTTCGGCGACGTGGCATACGAGTCGCCGTAACAACCGAGTTCCTGGCCGTTGTCCTCACTCGTGATCCAGAGAATATTCGGACGGTCGGCAGCAAACGAGGCCACCGAAAATGCAAGCAGGGCAAAAAGAAGTAGGGGCGCAATTCGCTTCATGGTGATTGAAGTCATGTTGCCGGCAAATTCCGGCACGGGCAAAACTTTTGTCCCCCACGATTTCGAACGGTCCGTCGAATCGATGATTCAGCCTTTTTTGATCGCCGGATTGGCACGCCAGGCCGACGGCAGTCGCGAATTTTGATTCGGATCCCATTCCCTCAACCGCGGGTCGTTCGCGTCCGGCACGGGTTCCATCGCGATCTCTCGAAAGTGAAAGATCAGTTTTGTTTTCAACTCCGACAAGGGCGGACTTTCCTCAATCGCGGCGATGAAGATGAACACCACTATGCTCGCAAAAAAGACAATCACCATCTCGGCAGTTGATCCGGTAGGAAACGTGAACCGGATTGTTCCAGTGGACGACCAGTTGGCCGCCACCCGGTAGAATTGAAACATCATGTAAACGAACCAGATGCGATTGCCCCGCAGATGTCGCCAGTTGCTGAATCCCAGTCGCCCCGTGTTCATCGCGATCCACATGGTCCGCGTGGCGTCGCCTCGGCCGGTCCGGAAAATCGCGTATATGAGCCAGGCCCAAAGCACCACGTATTCGGTCATGGCACCAAATGTCCAGTCACGCGTCAGCACACCACCGAGCATCAACAACGCAAAGACACCGGCATAGATCCTGGTCACCGGTGCGAACTGCGAGCGGATCGCGTCCTGCAGACCGTCCACCACCTCGGGAATATGCAACGGAGTGGTCAACACCAGTTCCAATGTTCCGTCGCGTCGCGATTCCATAAGCAAACGGCCCGAAGCATGGCGCACGTGGGCGCTGTAGATGAACGTAAGCACCACCGCCTCCAGCAGAAACAGTGTTGCATTCAACCAGCCAGCCGGCCAGAGCCCCCAACCGACCAGCCAGAGCAACGTAACCATCACCAGCGACAGGACCGTGTAAACCACCGCACGCCGTTCCTGCATCACCAACCATGTGACCGGATTAAGATCGAGCACCGAGGCTCGCAGTCGTCGACGCCATTCCGCCGAACCGTAGAGCAATTTGCGAACGGCCGTCTGCCAGCGGGAATCCCGACGCCCGGCGACCTGAACCCGCCATTGGTGTTTCATCGTCAAAACTGATCCCGCAAGAAAGACGATCGCCCAGACGCACGATACGCCCAGACTTTGCCAGCAGGCCGTGACGTAGTTTGGTGATAATCCACGAATGATGAGAAACGGCGCATACACCGGGCTGAAGGCCGAAAGATTGGCCGCGATTCGCGCACCAAAATATCCATTCCCGGCTTCCAACAGCAACGGCACCCCGGCGATCGTCGCAATCATCATTACGACCAACGAAAATGCCTGGCCCGCATCCCGGCTGATGGTGGACGCCAAGACCGATGCACCAAGTGTGAGCAACATCAACACCGGCAATGCGACAACCGAAGCCAAGAACAAATCCATTGATACACCGCCCATGAAAAACGGAACCGCGACGACCGGTACGATCGCGCACAAACGGCTCACGACGATGGCCACCACGCCGAACAGCTTGCCGACGAACACTTCGCCCGCCGAGAGGCCGGTAAGAAAAAGAAGTCCAAAAGTGCCGTTTTGCCGTTCGTGCACGAACAATCCGGATGCAATTTCCCCGGCCTCAAACACAGCGATGTACAAGCCGAGCACAAAGAGAATCACATGCAGACTACGAGCCGATGGATGAACAACAGCCGGCTGCATCAGGATGTACAACGCGGTGACGCCCGCCGCGATCGCTGCGGTGAAAAACCGGCGCTGCACCGCTCGACCGCGGCGCAACGCCTGGATCAATTCCCGTTCGATAAGCGGCCAGCAGGACATTGGAAAAGGCAGCCGGTTCTCAGCGCCGCCGCCGACTGATCATCATGCAAAAGCCGGCGCGAATTTGCGAAGCAGATTTTGACCACATCGGCATGGCGGAAGAAAATTGCTGCTTTGTCTTGGCAGAAGCTTTCTCACCGAACTATTGATTTCCGTCAGCCCAACCGCAACATCACGCCGTGATGATTTCCAACCGACCACCGAACCAATCCGGTGTCCCCTGCCCCCTATGAGCCGGTTTTCCATGATGCAATCCGCGCCCGGCCCGGAAACGGTCATCGATGGCGTGAAGTATCTCTACTTCGGCGGGACGAGTTATCTCGGGCTGGCCAGTCATCCCGAGGTCATCGACGCGGGTTGCGAGGCGATCCGGAAATTTGGTGTCCACTCCGCGACGTCGCGTTCGCGATTCGGAACCAACCCACCGGTGCTCGAAGTGGAACGGCTGGCGGCGAAACTCTTCGGGACCGAAGACGCCTTCTATTTCGGGAGCGGCTACGTGGCGAACCATGTCATGGTCGCAGCTCTTGCTTCGGACTCGGATGTCGTGCTGCTCGACGAGGCGGCGCATTATTGCGTGACCGAAGCCGCCCGGCTGGCCGGCAAACCGGTTCACACCTTTCGCCATCGCGATCCCCAAGATCTGGCAAAACTCGCGGCGCAAAACGATCGCGTTCTCGTCATGGCCGATGGCGTGAATCCGTCCACGGGCGCAACGGCGCCAGTGCTCGAATTCATTTCCGCGTTAAAGGGCCAGCCGAAAGCCGTGCTCCTCCTTGATGACGCGCACGGGTTCGGCGTTTTGGGTAAACACGGTCGAGGTTTGCTCGACGAACTTAATCTCTGGCCGCACGTGAACAGTGGACCGCCGATCGACTGCGTGGAGTTGTTCGTCTGCGGAACGCTGGCCAAAGCACTGGGCGGTTTCGGTGGCGTCATTCCGGGCACGAGCGAATTCGTGACTCGCTGCCGGAACTCTTCTCACTATTTTGACGGTGCAAGCGCGCCCGCATCCGCTGAAGCCGGCGCCACCGCCAAGGCCTTGGAAATCGTCATGCGCCTGCCAGATTTGCGTCGGCGATTGAGCGAGAATATCAAAAGAGTTCACGACGGCCTGCTCAAACTTGGAGTGCCAGCACCCGAAAGTCGCGCCGCCAATTTCGGCGTCACGATCCGCGATGCCGCCAACATGCGACGCATCTACGAAGCCCTGAAAGCTCGCGGAATCATGCTTCCGTACGTGGGCAATTATTCCGGCCTGCCGCCGGAGGGCGTGTTGCGTTTTGCCATTTTCGCGACGCACACATTTGATCAAATTGATCGTTTGCTGGCCGAACTGGGTGCGGTTCTGTAAAGCTCCGCCGCACGCATGAAACTTCGTCTTCGTGACATCCACCTGCCGATGCGGCATCCGTTCACCATCGCGCTCGGCACCACGACCGTGCAGCATAATCTGCTGGTCGAACTCGAGCAGGACGGAATGGTTGGCTACGGCGAGGGCGCTTCGTCGCACGCGTATGAAAGTTTCACCGCCGAATCCATGCGAACGGCGTTGGAGGGCGCCCGCGCAATGATCGAAGATGAAACCTTAACCGACCCGACCGAGTTCTGGGATCGAGTGCTACCGGTGCTCGGCCACAACCGCTTTGCATTGTGTGCGCTCGATGAGGCAGCGCACGATTTGTGGGGCAAGCTGAACGGCGCGCCGGTGTGGAAATTGTGGGGGCTCGACCTGCATCATTTTCCGTTCAGCGATTACACGATCGGCATCGATTCGATCGACAAGATGGTCGCCAAAATGAAGGAGTTCGAAGGCTGGCCAATTTACAAGATCAAGCTCGGCACCAAGGACGATCTGGCGATTGTTCGCGAACTTCGTCGCCACACCGACGCCACGTTTCGCATCGACGCCAATACAGCGTGGACGGCCGAACAAACGATCGCCATCGCGCCGGAACTGAAGGACCTAGGCGTTGAGTTCATCGAGCAACCGCTGAAACGCGATGACTGGGACGGCATGAAGCGCGTTTATGCAGAAAGTGCACTTCCGGTAATCGCCGATGAAAGTTGTCTGATTGAAGAGGATGTCGAGCGCTGCCAGGGATTCTTTCACGGCATCAACATCAAGTTGACCAAGGCTGGCGGGCTGACACCGGCCCGGCGAATGATTGTTCGCGCCCGACAGCTCGCGTTGAAGGTGATGGTCGGTTGCATGAACGAAAGCAGCGTCGGCATCAGCGCGATTGGCCAGTTGCTGCCGCTGCTCGATTATGTGGACATGGACGGTGCCGTGTTGATCGCCAAAGACATTGCCAGCGGAGTTCACCTCGAAAAAGGCCGACCCATATTTCCTGACGAAAACGGTCTCGGCGTGCGGTTGCTCGAATCATGACGTCGCTTATTTCCAGCCACGACTACGCAACGCTTTGGGCGATGATCGTCATTGGGACGGCGCTGTCGATCTGGCTGGAGCAAACCTATCGCTGGGCCGCGCGCTTGAGTGGGCCCGTGCTGGCATTGCTGATCGCGATGATTCTGACCAATACGCGGGTGATGCCGACCGCGTCGCCCGCCTACGATTTCGTCGGCGATTGGCTGGTGCCACTGGCAATTCCTCTGCTCCTGTTCCGCGCGAACCTCAAGGAAATCATTCGGACTGGCGGCCGGGTTTTTGCGATCTTTCACCTGAGCGCAATCGGAACTTTGCTCGGCGTCGTGATCGCCATCTTCGCGCTGCACAACCATCTTGAAAAATTGCAGATGATCAACGCAGCCGGCATGATGACCGCCAGTTATATCGGCGGCGGAGTGAACTTCATGGCGTTGAAAGCCAGCTACAACGTTCCGGAAAACACGACAAACCCGTTGATCGTCGCGGATAATTTCGTGATGGCCGCGATGTTCGTGGCGATGCTGGCGATCGCTGGCACAAAGTGGTTCCGCTCACGCTTCCCACATCCACACTCCCTCGATGCCGATCAATCAGCCGCTGGCAACCTCGCGGCGGCACATTGGACACGTAAAGGCATCGGGCTGCTCGATGTCGCCAAATCGTTTGCCATCGCGTTTGCGGTACTGGCCGGAGCCGAAATGCTCGGTCGCACCGTTCAATGGGTTTTCGATCACATCTCCAGTCAGGCGATGCTCGTGCAAATGTTGCAGGTTCTCTGCACGAACAAGTTTGTCCTACTCACGTTGATCATGCTGGTCATCGCCACAGTGTATTCGGGACCGCTCTCGAAAATCAACGGCCCGGAAGAATTCGGCGCCTACCTGCTCTGCATTTTTCTCTTCACGCTTGGATTGCCCGCCGACTTGTGGACCGTGATTACGCAGGCGCCCTTGTTCTTTGTGTTTTGCGGCATCATCGCGATCGTGAATCTCGCGTTCACGCTGGCCGCTGGCAAATTGCTCCGGCTAAATCTTGAAGAACTTCTGCTGGTCGTGAACGCCAATCTCGGGGGCGCACCCAGTGCCTCCGCGATGGCCATCAGCGCAGGCTGGACGCGACTGGTTTTGCCCGGATTACTGGTGGGGATCTGGGGTTACGTCGTCGGTACACCGATCGGGATCATGATGGTGGAAATCCTGAAGCGCTGAAGCGCGCAACCCCATCAAATTTTGAAAAACCGGTAGCTGCCCGAAAAGCCGGGCACGGAGAACAGCAACGGTTCCGCGAATTGAAAACGGTCGCCCAAAGCCTCGGCCGCCGGCTCACTGATGAGTATGCTGATGCCGTTCGTTCCAGCGACTTTTTCCATGCGGAAAACAAAATTCACCTCCGGCCCCGCGAGACTTTCTTCACCAGTGTTCCCGATACCGCCCAGAATGATGTCTGCCAAATGCAGCACGATCCGAAAACTGAAGGACAGATCGTCGCGCATGGCCCGGAACTGCCCGAGCGCGTCGGCAATCTGGTCGGCCGCATTTTCGGTGTCTGGCCAACAAGCGAGAAAACCATCGCCGAGGAACTTGTTCACGACGCCCCGATTTTTGGCGACGGTTTCCTTGCTCCGGGCGAACCATTCGTCGACGTAGCGGCGGTAAACGGTGGGCTCCAGCCTGGACGCGAGCATCGTCGAATTCTCGATATCCGCCACCAGCAACCAGCGCTTTTCGTGGCGCAACTCGATGATCGTCTGCTGCGTCGTTACCTGTGTGGCCGATTCTCTCGGGCCGGCGCTATCCGACGGGCGCACAAATTCCAATTGAAACGGACCCACGCGAAGCTCGTCGCCACCACGCAGGCGAACGGGTTGGTTGACACGCAATTGATTGATGTAAGTCCCGTTCGCGCTCCCGAGATCGGACAACCAGTATTCCCCGCCGGCCTGACGGTGAATGATCAGGTGCTTGCGGGAAACCTTGCTGTCCGCCAGCGGAAGATCGCAGCCCGAGGAACGGCCCACCGAAAACGAGGCCGAAAGCGGAAATACCTCACCGGCTTCGTTTCGCAGCCACGCATCGGGTTGTTCAGGAATCGACATCTCTCGCCCGGCGATTGAAGCGAAGCGCGTCCCCAATGGAAAGCATCATTGGACGAGAACATTTGCCCGCGAACGGGTTTCCGGTAAAACCAAGGCATGCGCATCTTTCAACCTGCCCTCGTGGGCATCATTTCGATCGTGTCCTCATCGGCTGCCGATCTTCACTGGCGGAAGGTCCAACTTTATCACGATCCCAACGAAGCCTGTGCCGTGGCCGATTACAACAACGACGGCAAGCTCGACATCTCCGCCGGACGGAATCTGTTCCTCGGACCGGATTTCATTCCCCGCCCGCTGCGGGAAGTGCCGGAGTTCGGGGTGGACTATCTTGAGAACAACGGCGAGCACGCAATTGACGTCGACGGTGACGGTTGGATCGATGTTGTCGGTGGCTCCTACATGGGCAAGGAAGTTTACTGGTACAAAAATCCCGGCGCGAAAGGCATCGAATACGGCAAGCTCTGGCAAAAGCAGTTGCTCCAAGTGACGGCCCAGGAAAACGAAATCACGTTCCTCCGCGAGATGGTCGGCGGCCAGAAGCCGGAGTTCGTCGTCGACAGTTGGAATCCCAAAAATCCGATGACGGTCTGGAAGTTCACGCAAGCCGATGGCAAACCGACTTTCGATCCGATCGTGATTGGCAACGTCAACGGACACGGCATGGGATTTGGCGACATCAATGGCGACGGCCGCGAGGACATCACGTTTCGCTCGGGCTGGTACGAACGGCCGGCCGATGATTCGGGAAGCACTCCCTGGAAGCTCCACGAAGACTGGCTTTACGAACAGGCCAGTTGCCCGATGATCATCACCGATCTCAATGGCGACGGCCGCAACGATGTGATCTGGGGCGCGGGCCACAATTACGGTGTCTTCTGGGAGGAACAACTCGCTCCCAAGGATGGCAAAACCCAATGGAAGGAATACGTCATCGACAAAAGCTGGTCACAGGCGCACGCGCTCGCCTGGGAAGACATCGACAACGACGGCCAGCCGGATTTGATCACCGGCAAACGAGTGCGCGCGCATTCCGGCAACGACCCCGGAGCGGCCGAGCCGGCGGCGATTTATTATTACACGTGGGACGCCAAAACGCTGACATTCACGCGGCACACGATCGACACGAACGACGCCAGCACCGGCTTGTTCATCCGCGTGGCCGATCTGGATGGCAATGGTTGGAAAGACCTCGTGATGTCCGGCAAGACCGGCACGTTCATCTTCTTCAACGAAGGCAAATAGCGCGGTGGCATTGGAATTGATTCATTGAACGAATCGGTTTGCAAAATAGCCGCAATCGAACGCCATGCTTTATCCATTCATCTTCGAACCCATTTTCAAGGAACGCGTCTGGGGCGGCCGCCGCATCGCCGAGCTTTACGACAAACCGCTGCCGGCCGGACGCCCCATTGGCGAATCCTGGGAAATCTCTGATCGTCCCGGCGATATCAGCGTGATCAAAAACGGCCCGTTGGCGGGTCGCGATTTGCACTGGCTGGTCACAAATCACGCGACGGACGTTTTTGGCGATGCGTTCCCGTTGCCGCCAACTCATTTCCCGTGGTTAATCAAGATTCTCGATGCGCAGGACAAGCTTTCGCTCCAAGTGCATCCGCCGGCGGAAATCGCCGCCGAAATGGGCGGCGAACCCAAAACTGAAATGTGGTATGTGGCCGCCGCCACACCAGACGCCGATATCTTTGCTGGCCTCAAGCGCGGCGTCACCCGTGCCGAGTTCGAGCATAAAACCGCCGACGGCACCGTCGCGGAATGTTTCCATCGGATCGTGGTCAAACCGGGCGATTGCATGTTTCTCCGGAGCGGACGCGTGCATGCGTTGGGTGCCGGCAGCGTCATCTTTGAAATCCAGCAAAACTCCGACACGACCTATCGTGTGTTTGATTGGAACCGTGTCGGACTCGATGGCAAACCGCGCGATCTGCACATCGAACAGTCGATGCGCTCGATTGATTTTGCGGACTTCGAACCAGAGCTCGTTCCACCAAAGATCGAACCGACAGCTTTCGGCAGCACAAGACCATTGGTGGACGATCCGCTGTTTCGCGTGACGAAAGTCGAAATTCAGCCCGACAAATCGATGAACCTCGACGACGCCACAATGCAAGTGGTCGGACTGCTGAACGGCTCGGCAAAGATTACTTCACCCGCCGGCGAATTGGAAATCCGGGGCGGCCAGTTCATGTTGATCCCCGCGGCCGTTTCGCCAACCGCAATCAAAGCGGCCGAAGGGCTTGAATTCTTGTGGGTTCGACCGGGCGAATGAAATCCGCGTTTGCGACGCGGGTTCACCGGCGCTAGTTTGGGGCAGCGATGGCAGACAGGCAAAAAAACGGCTTCCTCAAGAACTGGCTCTTCACCTCGATCTCGGTGCTGGCGGCGGCAAAAATTGTGCCGGGCATCGAATGTCAGGGCTGGGGCACTTTGCTAATTGCCGCGTTGTTGCTGGGCGTTTTCAACGCGATTTTAAAGCCCATCCTGTTTCTGCTCACGCTGCCGCTGCAACTTCTCACGCTCGGTTTATTCACGCTCGTGATCAACGCCTTGCTGCTCATGTTGACCGCGCAGTTTGTGAAGGAGTTCTACGTGGATGGTTTTTGGGCGGCCTTTTTTGGCGGCTTGTTGATCAGCGTCGTCAGCGGGTTTCTAAACCTGTTCTTCGGCGGCAGCGGGAAACGAATGGAGGCGCATGTCTACACTCAAAGTGAAGCCCCTCGCCGTCCACCCAAGGATCTCGGCGATGGTCCGGTGATCGACGTTTAATTTGTCCGAGTCGAACGTCTAATCTCACCTTTTCCGCTCGCGCGTGAGGTTGCGCACGGGTAGGAATTCATCCATGCAATTCACCTTTCGCGGACTCACTGTCGCTGCGTTGGCCGGCGCATTTCTCCTTTCCACTACACAAGCCGAACAATTGAAACGTGTCGCGCAATCGGACTTCGGCAAGGCGGACGACGGTTCCGACGTGAAACTGGTGACGCTGCGCAACGCGAACGGCATGAGCGCCGAGATCATCACCTACGGCGCGATCATCAAAAATCTTCAGGCGCCGGATCGCGACGGGCATTTCACCAACGTCGTGCTCTCGACGGATACTCTGAAACATTACGAGCACGGCTTCGGTGGTGCGGCGGCAATCATCGGGCGCGTGGCCAACCGGATTGCGGGCGCGCAGTTCGAGTTGGATGGCGAAGCCTACCACCTGAACGCAAACAACGGAAAGAACACGATTCACGGCGGGCGCAAGGGTTTCGCACAATCGGTGTGGACGGTGGCCGATACTGCGTTCACCGAGCACGAGGCGTCGGTCACGCTACGTTATCTGAGCAAGGACGGCGAGGAAGGTTTCCCCGGAAATCTCGACACGACGCTGACCTACACGTTGACCGACAAAAACGAGCTGGGGCTCGACTACAAGGCGACGACGGACAAGCCGACGATCGTGAATCTCACAAGCCACGCGTATTGGAATCTCGGCGGTGGCGGCAGCGCGTTGGACAACATCCTTTGTATTCCGTCATCCAGCTACACGCCGGCGGATCGCGAGCTGATCCCGACCGGTGAAATCGCGCCCGTCGCAGGCACGCCGATCGATTTCAACAAGCCGACCCGGATCGGCGATCGGATCGAACAATTGAAACCGCGCATGAACGGCTACGATCACAATTACATTCTCGGCAAGGACGGCGTGATGAAGCCCGCCGCGCGTTTGGTGGAACCCAAAAGTGGTCGGGTGATGGAAGTGAGAACCACGCAACCCGCGGTGCAGCTCTACACGGGAAATCATCTGAACTACACCGCCGTGTGTCTGGAAACGCAGCACTACCCGGACTCCATTCACCACGACAACTTCCCGTCCATCGTCGTTCGTCCCGGCAAGCCGTTCCACGAAACGACCGTGTTTACGTTTTCAACGGAGAAGTAGCAGACTTACTGCATGCGAATCCGCTCATCAAAAGCGCGCGGTAAACGTCTGTTCGCACTCACCGTCATTCTTCCGGCGCTCAGCGCTGTTGCCGCTCAACCGCAGCAGTCCACGCTGAGTGACGCGCCCCAAATGCGGCCGGTGCCTTATTACCGCGTGGCGCTGTCGGATCCGTTCTGGAAGCCACGGATCGAATCGAACCGCACGACGAGTCTTCCGATGATGTACCAGCTGTTTGTGGACAACCACAACCTAGACAACTTCAAGAAAGCAGCGGGACGGATGACCGGCGATCAAGATGGATTTCCCTGGGCCGATTCAGACGTCTACAAAACGTTGGAGGGAATGGTCTACGCCAACAAACTGCATCCCGACCCGGAAATGGAACAGAAGCTGGAAGCGGCAATCAGCGACATCGCGGCAGCGCAGCGCAAGGATGGTTACCTCGATACCTACATCCAGCTGGGCAACATGAACCGAGGTGGCGGTGCGGGTTCCTGGGGCGGCGTCAAACCGGCCGATGGTGTTTCCTTCCAGAGCTGGGAACTTCCTTACGCCTTGCACGAATCCTACTGCATGGGACACCTGATTGAAGCAGCCGTGGCGGACTACGATGCGACCGGCCGCTCCGATTTTCTGAACATCGCGAGAAAGAGCGCGGATTACCTTTTCTCCACCTGCGGACCGTCTCCCAAGACCGCGGTCATTCCCGGGCATCAGGGCGTGGAACTGGCGTTGATGCGACTGTGGTCTTTACCAGAAAAGGGAAGAGCATCGGACCTCGAGGTCACAAAATATTTTCTCGATGAGCGGGGACGCCAATCCGACGGACGAAGTATCTACGGTGAGTTCTCGCAGGATCTCCGCCCCGTTCGGCAAGAGACGGAACCACTTGGTCACTGCGTTCGCGGTGCCTACATGTGGGCCGCCGCCACCGATGTGGCCGCGGCAACCGGAGATGCGCAATTGCTCGAGACGATGGAGAAACTCTGGGACAACGTTGTTTCCAAAAAGATGTATGTAACCGGCGGCACAGGTGGCGGGCTCTACAACGAAGGATTCGGGCCGGACTACGACCTGTCCCACAACTACGCCTACAACGAAACTTGCGCCGCCTGCGCAATGATGTTCTGGACTCATCGTCTGGCTGGCGTAAGCGGTGATTCCAAATACACCGATGTGTTCGAGCGTATCCTCTACAACGGTTTCGCCAGCGGACGTTCGCTCGATGGAACTCGGCTTTATTACAACAATTTTGTCAAACGGACCAAGGTGCGCGGGCGGCAGGGAATCGTCTGTTGCGCCGGCAACACCGTGCGGACGGTGCCCTCGATTTCCGGCTACCAATACGCCACGAAAGCGGACGACGGTGTCTGGACGCATCTCTACATGGCCGGCAAAGCAACCATCCCTTACGGCGATGGCGAGATTACGATCGATCAGCAAACGAGCTATCCTTGGGACGGAAACGTGAAACTCACGTTCGCTTCGAACGATCCGGTTTCGATGACACTACATCTCCGGATTCCTGAATGGGCCAAAGGTGCTACCACAAGTATCAACGGACAATCCATCACCATGGATAATCTTGAGAAAGGCTACCTACCCATCCACCGCACTTGGAAAACAGGAGACGTGTTGAAGCTGAATTTTCCCATGACACCGCGTCGCATTTATTCGGACCCCAAAGTCTGGGCGGACCAAGGGCGAGTCGCGATCGCGCGGGGACCGCTGGTGTATTGCCTGGAGAGCAACGATAATTCCGTGCCGGTGGACCAGTTCATCATTCCGCGGGACGCGAGCCTGACATCATCCGACTTCAAAGCCGACGAACTCGGCGGAGTTGTGAAAATCACGGGCACGGGAATCAACGCAGTGAACGGTGCAACGGTCGACTTCACCATGATTCCTTACGCTCTGTGGGACAACCGCACGCACGACAGTGGCATGGTCGTAATGATTCCCGAGACCATGGGAACCAAGGAAGGACCGATTGACGGTGGGCGCGCCACGACGGCGAGGGTCACCTGTTCATCGGTGAAACCGGGCGATTCCGCAACGGCGGTGAACGACGGTATTTTACCGAGCGCCTGGAACGGTGTGGATGGTAGCAAGGACAAAACGATTCCTCGCTTCACGTGGGCCGGTAAACAGAGCGACAACGAATGGATCGCTTATGAATTTCCAGAGCCTCTCTCCATCGGACGAACCGATATTTTCTGGGCTGCGGATCACGAGGAAACTGATTTTCCAAAAACGTTTCACATTGAGTATTGGGAAAACGGCAACTGGAAAACGGTGGAACTGGATGCCGACTACATGAACGCAGTCGATCTCTACTCCGACAGTCACTTCACGATCGTACGATTCAAACCCGTCACCACGGCCAAGCTCCGACTGGTGGCCGAACTCAAGGCCGGCAAGTCTTCCGGCATTCTGGAGTGGCGACTGCCGTATTGATGGCGGGACCCGAACGCGACTCACTTGGGCTGCCAGGGAATCGCGTTCGTGAAGAAGTTCGCGTCCAACGCCTCGGCCCAGAGCTGCGCGGCTTTTCTTTCACCAGATTCGCTGAGGTGAATTCCGTCAACCGTGTCGGCTTTATCCAAGGTGTCGTAGTCCGGTCCCGGGAAACAAACCGGGAACTCCTGGATCATGCGTTCCTGCACACGCCGAATCTGACCAAAGGCGTCGGGCGGCGACTGTCGATTGACCACCACCGCCAGATTTGGGAAGCCGACGTCCCTCCGGGCCTGCTCGATCCACGCTCCGTAATTCGCGAACAGCTTCGCCTCGTCTTTCTCCGGCCAGTCGTTCTGACCTTGATCCGCGAGAATCGCTCTCAGCCCGGTGACCGAACAGTAACGAGTCAGAGCGTGGTATAAACGGATGTACGGCATGCGAATGGACGAAGAGACAAACGAATGCTCGAACGGTTCGCCGCGCGCGGACTTCGCCCAATGTTCCAGACTGGTTCCGCCAAACGCTGCGTTGAGAAGCAACACCGGCACGTTCTGTTCCCGGGCGACTCGTTCCGCAAACGCTGCCCAGAAGTAAGTGCCGTTCCCCGCCGGAGCAGGCTGCACTTCGGAACCAAATTGCGATCCGACCCCCTGTGGCAGAAAGCGAGGGTCGCCGGTGGACTTGTAGCGCCACTTGGATTCTGTGTCGCCCGACGGCAACGCGATGGTATTCACGCGATCGTCCTGTGCGCCGGGAATGTTAATCTCGCCACCGTGCGCCACGGAATGCCCCACGACAACAAACACCTCACCCACTCCAACTCGTTGAACGGTTTCAATCGCGCGGAAATCATCTTTGCACGCACGCACTTTCAGAGTGTACCAACCGGCCGCTGCGTTCAGTCGGCCTTCGTACGAATTGTCGGGCAGAACGGTTCCCAATGAAGACCACTCACCAGCCTCGCTGGTTTCGAGATCGATCAACTGCGCCTCCACGATTGCTCCCGGCCACGCGCATGTTCCTTTGACGGGGATCGTCGCGTTCCCCTCCTGATTCCGTTGAAAGACCAGCCGGTTCGCCGGTGAGGCAACTGACAGAGTTCGCTGGGCTGATGCTCCCTCCGTCGGTCGCAAACGAATGAACGCAACGGACGGGGCATTCAACGTCAGGCGAAGCGCAGCGTTCTCGCCAACAATTCTCTCGGTCCGCACGTCAGCAAAATTATGTTCCGCGTCGATCGTGTGAATCTCCGCCGTCACACCACCGGTCCAATCGAAGCTTTTCCAATCCACGTCAAACTCCGAACGCGGACCGGCGAAATTGCTCACCAACAGTGATGCCTCCCGACCGTCATTACTCACGCCAGCAGCGAAGGCGATTTTGCCCGGCACAGCACCGCTGGTTTCCACACGGCGCGGCGTCTCCATCAGTCCGTGAAAAGCACGGAGCGCTTGATAGACTTTTGACGGCACGCCCTGTTCGGAGAAGATGCCGAACGCACCGAGTTCGCCGTGATAGAAATTGCAGATGTTGACCGGAGGGTCCTGCAGTTCCAGAAGCGCGGCGGTGACGAACGCCGCTCCGGGCGCGCCTGCCATCTCCCGATAGGTGCGCTCGCGGGTAGTCGGCGTCGCCTGACTCATGATCGCCCCCCAATCGTTGTGAGGCAGATAATTCCATTCATTGAGATGACTCTCGGTTTCTGTAAATCCTTTTGAATCGAGCAGCCTGCGGATCGCGCGGGAGCGCTTTGTAAGTTCGGTGGGATCGTCGGTGTAACAGTGCCACGAAAAGAAATTCAACGGCACGTTGTCGCGGCGACACATCGCGAGAAACTCGACCGCGAAATCCGTCGGACGGAATTCGCCCTGAACGAACTGGCCGCTGGCGCCGAGTGCAGGGCCGCCAACCTTCACATCGGGGAACTCTTTTTTAATCGCCGTCGCCGCCGTGCGGTAGAGCCGCAGGTAGTCATCATCCGTTCCGGTCCACATGGCCGGCCGGTTCTCGGGCTCGTTCCAGATTTCCCAGTAGCGGATGTTGTAATGAAATCCGTTGGCCCAGCCCTCGTTGTAATGACGAATGATTCCGAGGCATACCGCCGTCCATTTTTCCATGTCCGCCGGTGGATGGACATACCGCTTCACGCTCGTGTGCTCAATGCTCTCGCCCAGCCGGTAAATCGGTTCCGCGCCGGTCTCGCGCACGGCGGCGATGTATTCATCGGTAAGGGCGAAATCGTAGCTCTCGGGCAGTGACGGATCGGCGTCGGGATTCGGGAAAACCGCGTGGTGATCGACCACGTAGGGATTGGGCCAGCCGCAGTCGTGCAGGCGCGTGAACGGAATGCCGAGTTCCTTCTGCTCCTTGATGACATCGAAAACTCCGCCGGGCGCAAGCGGTCCTTTGTTGATTCCGTTGAGCGCACGAATGGTACCGACATGGACGGAGAAATCCGCGCTCAGGACCGTCTCGTCGGCGACCAAGGAAAGCGGAACCAGCATCGCGACAACCAATGCGGAAATTCGAAAACCGGATGAAAACATAAGTTGGTGACCGAAGGGGCTTCTTACTCGAATCCGCTTCGTGTGTTGGAAATCTTGTGTCTTTCATCCGCACCCGTCAAACCCGGGCAAGGCTGTCGCGACCGTGGCAACGATCGGATGATGAAACTCAGCCCGGCCGGTTCTGTCGGCTGTTTTCTATTTCCAGTGCCGAAGTCCGAAGGCATCCTCACTCGATCCACCATTTCCAAATTCACATCCATCATGCGAAATAGAATTCTGCTCCGGGCAGTCGGAGCATTGATCCAAATCACTCGCACGTTTCCGCCTTGGAAGTGAATATCGGTGCGGTTCAAATCGACTAACCGCCACGATTTAATTCGATCCAGCCGGTCCGCATCCCGAACCGGCTGACTTTTTTACAAGTGTTATGAAATCCGTTTTGAAGTCCGCCCTGACGCTGTTCGCGAGCGCGGCCGTAGTCGCCTCCCCGTGTCATGTCCATGCGGCCGCAAACGCAAGTTCACCGAGCGCAGGCAAATCCGTGATTGATCGGGTGAATCCTTTCCTCGGCACCGCACCATTGCTTGATGAAAAAATCATCGGCTACAAACCACCGCGCAATTGGCGTGTGTGGGCGGGCCTGACGTTTCCAGGCGCCGCGCTGCCGAACGCGATGGTGCAGCTCACGCCGGTGACAAAGTATGGATCGGGTGCGGGCTACGAATACGAGGACAACGAAATCCTCGGCTTCACGCACACGTGCAAGGGCCACTGGAATTTGTGCAATCTCCCGATCCTGCCGATCTCCGGCGATCACGAAGCGCCGTTCAGCGCGCAGTTCACACATGATCGCGAGAGCGCGTCGCCGGCGTTTTATCAGGTGCATCTCGACAATTACGATGTGAACGTCCGCCTCACCTCCACGCTGCGTTGCGGTTTCCACGAATACACGTTCGCGAAGCCGGAGAAGCGCGCGATCCTGTTTGATCTCGGCCGCGCGAACAGCCGGATTTCGAATTGGGAAATCAATCTGGACGGCGACAAGGCGGTGTCCGGTTTTCAGCAGATGGGCCGCGAGAAAATCTATTTCTACGCAACGCTCAGCGACGCGATCACGTCGATGGACGTGGTCGAGCGCGAACGTCGGGAGCGCGGCTACGCGTTGCTTCATCTCGCCGATGGCAACAACGGTCCGGTCAATCTGAAGATCGGCATTTCCTTCGTCAGCGTCGCCAACGCGAAGGAGAATTTGCAGACCGAAATCGGCAGGCGTTCGTTCAACGAAGTGCGCGCAGCAGGCGTCGTCGAATGGCAGGCGCTGCTCGGTCAGATTCGGGTGCAGGGCGGCACGGACAAGGAGCAGTCGTTGTTCTACAGTTCGCTCTACCGTTCGTTCCTCTGGCCCGCGTTGCGCAGCGATGTGAACGGCGAATTCACCGATGTGCAGGGCAACGTGCGGAAGGAGGACTTCAGCTACTACACGCTGCCTTCGATCTGGGACACGTTCCGCAACAAGCTCGTGCTGATCGGCATGCTGTCCCCGAAAGTCACGGGCGACATCATTCAATCGATGATCGATCGCGGCAGCCCGCGCGGGTTCATGCCGACGTTCTTCCACGGCGATCACGCGGCGCAATTCGTCGCCAGCTCCTACTTGCGCGGCATTCGCAACTTCGATGTGAACAAGGCATACGAACTCCTGCTGAACAATGCTTACAAGGAACACGGTACGCGTCCGCACATCGCAGAATACATCGCGAAGGGCTACATCTCCGATCCGGACGTGAAGGAGCCGACGACCGAGACGAAGGCCAAGGCCGGTGTTGCGAAGACGCTCGAATATGCCTACGACGACTACGGACTCGCGCTGCTCGCGAAGGCGCTTGGCGACAACGAGCACTACGAGGATCTGATGAAGCGTTCGAAGAACTACCGCAACACGTTCGATCCCGAAACGAAGTTCATGCGAGGTCGATTGGACAACGGCGACTGGATCAGCCCGTTCGTTCCTGAGCGCCCGTTCTACGAATACATGTATCGCGAGGCGAACGCGTGGCAGGTTTCCTTTTTTGCGCCGCACGACATGCCCGGCCTCGTGGAACTCTATGGCGGCAAGGATGCGTTCGAAGCCAAGCTCGATACCTTCTTCACGCTCCCGTGGAACCCGAAATACATCGCACGGAATGTGTCCGGTTTCCTCGGTCAATACTGCCAGGGCAACCAGCCTGATCACGAAGCGCCGTTCTCGTATTACTTCGTCGGCAAGCCGGAGAAATCACAAGCCGTGCTCGACACCTTGATGCGCGACTACTACGGCATCGGGGAAAGCGGCAACGGTCTGTCCGGCATGGACGACGCCGGTGAGATGTCCGCGTGGTATGTCTTCGCCGCGAGCGGACTCTACCCGCTCTCGACGGCGGACAACGAATTCATCGTCACCCTCCCGATCTTCGACAAAGTCGAATGGGTCATCCCCAACGAGAAACCGTTGACCATTCAAGCTACCGGCGGCACACGCAAACTCGATTCCATCAAACTCAACGGCAAAACGCTCAACGGCTACTTCCTGCCCTACAAACAATTCAAGAACGGCGGCAAGCTCGAGCTGAAGACTGGGAAGTAAGGCCGACCAGACTCACACGAAATCTCGCTTCGAAATGACCCGGTCGACCATGTTGGCCGGGTCATTCAAATTGTTCGATCGGCTGCGTGGTGTTGGGATCCGGTCGTGGGATGTTGGTGCTGGTGTTGATCCATTGACGCAGGAGCTCGATGGCGCGCGCGTCCGGGACGTTGCGCGTGACGGGCGGCATCTGTGTGGCGAGTTCGGTGGAGTTGAGCCGGATGAACATGCTGGATTTGTGAACGTCTCCCGGCGTCGCGATTTTCAGATCGTCGATCCCCAGATTGTTCCGCACTCCGCCGTAGAAGATTCCCTGTTTGGAGAGCGGGGTTTCAAATCGCGCGTCCCACTGCGCTCCGGTGCCGCCCGGGCGATGACAGTTCGCGCAATTGCCGTCGAGGTAGGAGCGCATACGATCGTCCACGGAGGCGCGTGCGTCGTCGCTCTTCACCGTGTGGGGAAGCGCGGCGAGTGAACCCTCATCAAGCTTGGTGGTGAACATTCCCATGGTGTTCCATTTGCGAAGCTGATTCGCGCTCGTTCCATTCGGGTAAGTGAAATCGCCATTGAGCTGACGCGCCTTCGGGCCAAGCACAAATCCAGCATTGGGCGTGTGACAAAGAATGCACGCGCCGCGCGAAGGGTACGTCCACGTTTGTTCATGCGCGACACCGTGCGCGTCCTGCGTTTTCAACACTTCCTCTTCGCCCTCCGCTTTTACCAGATCGGCATCACTGCCATCTGCGCGCCAACGATACGTCGCGCCGTAGCCGAACTTGCCGGTGTCATCCAGAACCAATACGCGTGTTTCGAGGCGTCGCTTGTTCGCGTCGGATTTGTTCGTCGCAATGTTCAGTTGCTGCACGAAGAGCGCGCCGCCCGGCCAGGTGAATTCGTTGGCCGGCGAGAAGCCAATCTTCTTGCCCTCCGGCAACATGACCCAACGCTGGATGTCCGCGCCGTCCACCCAGATCGTGCTGTTCAACGTGTAAGGAACAAACCCGGCACGCGGCGTGAGCGCGTTGTCGGTAAAAATTCCGGTCGCAGAAAGTGTGGCGGGCATGGCGCCCTCTGAATTGGCGGGAAGGTTGATTCCCTTGAGTACAAGACGGGCGTTGCGATCAACCGGCTTTTGCGCGAGCTCCACGTCCTGATCGCCGCCGATCCATCGCACTCGCCAGAGCGATCCGTTGTGGCTTGCGCTGTTCGCTTCGTCCGAGCCGCCGGGAATCCCCGCGCGTTCGATGTACCAAAGCGAGCCGTCCGGGGCGGTGGCGATGTCCAACGCGCGGTTGATGCCGTCGGCAAAATCGTGTCGCACCGATGGCTGCGCGGGATCGATGTATTTGATCCAACCGCCGTAGTCGCCGAAGAAAAACTTGCCCGTGTATTGCGCCGGGAACGCATCGTTGCCCGGGTGCGCCGGATTGTAAAAATCACCGCCGCACAACGCGAGGCCCTTGCCGATGCCGTGATCGTAAGGATACTCCGGCGCGCGGTAGTCGGCGGGTAATTCCTGATTGCGCGGCGGGCCGTCGATCTTCGGCCAGCCGTAGTTCACGCGCACCGGCGCACTCGCGGTCTCGTAGCGTTCGATCTGCTCAAACTGCGCGCCGACCATGCTGATATAGAGCTTCCCCGTTCCCGGCTGCACGGCGATGCTGAACGGATTGCGCAGACCAAGCGCGACGATCGCGCGGTTCTTCCCAGCGAATTCGTCGTAGTACGGATTGTCGGTCGGAATCGAGCCGTCCTTGTTCCAGCGCATCAGCTTGCCGAGCAGATTGCCGGGATCCTGCGCGTTCGTGTCCTTCGCATTTTCGCCGGTGCTCAGATAGAGTTTTCCGTCCGCGCCAAAGGCCAATCCGCCGCCGTTGTGCCAGCCGATCTTTGACAGATTGTCGATCTCGATCAGCACGACCTCGCTGTCGTGCACCGCCGCGTCGCCCTTCGCGGTGAACCGGCTGACGCGATTGTTGCTCGATGTGTGTCGGGTGTCCTTTGGATCGCGATTGTGCGTGTAATAAACGTAAACCCAGCCGTTGCTCTCGAAGTCGGGATCAAAACACACGCTCAACAATCCGCGTTCGTTCCAGCTGTCGATCTTGTCCGTGAGATCGAGAAACGGTTGCGTGAGCAACTTCCCGTCGCGCACGACACGCAGCACGCCGTGCTTCTCGCAAAGGAACAAGCGCCCGTCCGGCGCAAACGCCATCGTCGTCGGATTGAGCCCGGTCGCCACTTGTGTCTCGGCGAAACCCGGCGGCAGGTTTGCAGCACGGGCGCTTGCGGTTCCCATCAACAACATCCCGGCGACGCAACCGAACAATGCGGCGGGCAAATACGATTTTCTATCGAGCATGGTATAAAATTCTATGCGATCTCCGACGCGAAACGCGACCCGATCAGGACGCCACATTCGGCGACTTCATTCAACCGGGCGTTGTTCCTCTCCGACAACAAAAAACAAGGAGCCGAGACGGGCAGTCCCGCGCACGACTCCTTGTTGGTTTGAGTTAAAATTGGTCCAAACGCACGCTGCTAGCGAAGTCAGTCCTCCTTCGTTTTGTTAAACTCGGTCTTCGAGAAATCGATCTGGTAGATCATGCCGTTGAAGCCGACGACGTAGATATTGCCCGCTTCGTCTTCGCCGAACGAGACGACAGGCTGTGGCGATTTGCCGATGACGCGCGCGGATTCCAGCACGCCGTCTTTCTGCTTCAAGGCGAAGAGCAGATTGGACGTGTAGTCGCCGCAGATGTAGGTGCCGTAGAAGGAGGAATCCTTGTCGCCGCGATACACGAAACCGCCAGTGACGGACGCGCCGTATTTGCGACGATACGCGAACACGGGCGGCGTGTAGGCGCGATCGGCGTACCGGTATTCGTTCGAGAATGGCTCGAAGCCTTCATACACATTCCAGCCGTAGTTGTGGCCGGGTTGCACGATGTCGACTTCCTCCACGCGATTCTGGCCAACGTCGCCGAGCCAGAGATCGCCGGTCACCCGGTCGAAGCAGAAACGCCACGGATTGCGAAAGCCATAGGCCCAGATTTCAGGCCGCACGTCGCTGCGCTTCACAAACGGGTTGTCCTTGGGAATGGAATACGCGCGATCGTCCGTCGGATGATCGACGTCGATTCGCATGATGGTGCCGAGCAATGTGGACGTATCCTGCGCGTGCCCATTCGGATCGGTTTGCGGGCCGGTATCGCCCATCACGACGTAGAGATATCCGTCCGGTCCGAACTCGATGCAGCCGCCGCTGTGATCTTCCGCGACGCTCGTGAACCGGATGATCTCGCAGGCCGGCTTTCCGGAGTCCTTTTCGAATGCCTCGTCCACCTGCTTTTCTTCAATGATCGAGCGGACTTTGCCGTCCTCGAAGATCTGATAATAGAGGTAATATTTCCGGTTCTTCAAAAAATCCGGATGAAACGTCATGTCGAGCAAACCGTTCGGACCGCGATCGCTGAACACGCGTTCCGTCATGTCCGCGAATAGATTCTTCTTCTCACCGTCCGCCGTCTTTTCCATCCGCCAAATGAATCCCTTTTGATGCAGGACGAAGAACACGTTCGAATGACCAGGCATCTGATGAAATGCAGTCAAACCGGTGAGCACGCGGCCGCGCGGAATGGCAAGTGGCTCAGTGAAGAAAGGTTTCAAACCAACCGGTTGCGCCAGCTCGGGAATATCCACCGGCATACCACGATTGCTCGCGAGCATGTTCGCCGGTTGCTTGAGATTGGCGAGATATTCGACGAGATCCGTGAATTCCTCGTGCGTCAGCCCGGCCTGCAAACCTTCGGGCATGAGTGAAATTTCGCTGCCGTGTTGCGAAGCGATGTCTGCAGTGGGAATAGAAACGAGCTTCCCGTCCGCTCCCATCAATTCCACGCCTGCGTCACCGGACTTTTTGAGTATGCCCTGGTATTCCGCACCGGTCTTTGTGGTGACAACCACGGTGGTATAGCCGACCGCGATGCTGGCCGATGGTTCCAGCACCGCCTTGATCAAATCGCCGCGTCCGAACTTGTCGCCTGCGGCGAATAGGTCCGGTCCTGCCTTGCCCGCGCTGCCATCGGTCGTGTGGCAATTCGAGCACGCGAGTCGTTTTGGGTCGTGGAAAAGTTCTTCGCCGCGCTTCACGTCGCCCAAATGGTTCAAGGCGAAGTTGCGATAGGCCTCGCGATCACGATCGGCCGCGGTCGTTTGCGCGATGCCCTGCAACTGTAGACCAAGAATTGCCCACGAAAGTGAGACACAAGGCAGGAGTTTGATGAACGTTTTCAAAGGTGAGCGAGCGTGATGATTTTGATCGTCGATCGTCAAGAGCCCAAACTTCTGTCCGGCGAAGTGACCCGATTATTCACGAAACCACTACGCGGTCAGGCGATAAGCGGCATAGTTCGTCGGAATCCCCTGAGCGTTGAATTCCCGTTCGAAATCGGTCACGACAACTTTCAATTCGTCCGGAGTTTCAATTGCTTCGAATCGCGAGTCCGCCCCAAATACTTCGACCATCTGCTCGAAATACGGGATATTGTCCGTTCGCAGGAAGACGGTTCCTTCTTTACGCAACGCCCCGGTGAGCACGTCGAGAAACGGGGGCTGAATCAATCGATTTTTGTGGTGCCGCTTCTTGGGCCACGGATCGGGAAAGTAGATGTGCATCGCTTCAACCGATCGCGGTTGGAGGAGATATTGGACGAAATAGGTCGCTTCGATCCGCATCAGGCGGATGTTGGTCAGACCTTCGCGCCGGCCACGACGATCGAGCTTGCCCAAGCGGCCTTTCAACCGTTCGACACCGATGAAATTTCGCTCCGGGTGCCGCGCCGCAAATTGCCCGAGAAAGCCGCCGTCGCCGCACCCGATTTCCACTTCGAGTGGCTGGTCCTTTGCAAACATGGCGCGATAATCCAACCGGTCCACGTAGGACTCGGGCGTGTAGATCAAATTCTCGGGAGCGGCTGGGTTCATGGCTTCTGGTCGGCGGGAAGAAAGCAAAACTGATCGGCCCAAGGCAATTCATTTGCCGGTTGCCGCCGGCCCGCGAGACTCGATAGGCTGCCGGCATGCCGACCTTTGATATCGTTTCCAAAGTTGATCTCATGGAAGTCCAGAACGCCGTGAACCAAGCACAGAAGGAGCTGGCCAACCGGTTTGATTTCAAGGGCGCGAATGCCGAAATCACCCTCGACAAAGCCGAGATTAAACTGAAAGCCAACGACCAGTTCAAAATTCAGGCGCTCGCGGAAATGGTCGTCGCCCGCGTCAGCAAACGCGGCATCAGCATGAAAAGCGTGGACCGGGGCGAGCCGGATATTTCACCGCTTGGCCACGCCCGACAGACGATCAAAATCAAACAGGGCATCGAAGGGGCCGTTGGCAAACAGATCACCTCGTTTATTCGCGACACGAAGTTGAAGGTGACTGCGTCGATTCAGGGCGACGAGGTTCGCGTCAGCGGCAAGAGCAAGGACGATCTCCAGGAAGTCATTGCCGCCGTGCAGGGCCACGATTTTCCGGTGGCGCTCAGTTTCGTCAATTTCCGGGACTGACCTGCGTTTGCGAATCAGCCGAAAATGGCCGCCTGGCCGGCAAAATTTCTTATTGCATGGCCCCGGTCACCCGATATGGTTCCGCGCCCCGTCCCAGACGGATCATTTCCGAAACTATGAACAGCGAATTGTGCAAACTGGCCCTGGAAAAAGTGGTCAACCCGAACGTCCTCGTGAATGTCGTTTCCCGGCGAGTCAAGCAATTGAATGCCGGCGGCGGCGGTATGGGACGCCCGCTGGTGCAGGATACGACGGGCATGGGTGCGGCCGACATTGCCCTGAAAGAGATTGTCGATGGCGCGATTGATTTCGAACTCCTGCTTCCCCAACCCGAAGGCGAAGGCGGGGCCAAGTCCAAGAAGAAAAAGAAGGGCTGAGCCCAGCCGAATTGAACTTTATCGCGAGCGGCCGGAAGTCCATGCTTCCGGCCGAAGCGTTTTATGGCGGACATCGTCACCAACGCAAAAGCCCGGCGCGATTACCACATCCTCGAGACGTTCGAGGCCGGTCTCGTGTTGCGCGGCACCGAGGTGAAATCGCTGCGCGCGGGCAAGGCGCAAATCAGCGATGCGTTTGCCCGGGTCGAAAAAGGCGAAGTCTGGCTCTACAATTCGCACATTGAGGAATACTCCCACGGCAACCGCCAGAACCACGTTCCCAAGGGAAAACGCAAGCTGCTGCTGAACCGGAACGAGATTCGCAAATTGTTCGAGCTCGCAGCCGTGAAAGGTAATTCACTGGTGCCGCTTTCGTTCTACTGGAAGAACGGCAAGGTGAAGGTGAATCTGGCGGTCGGCAAAGGCAAAGCCTACCACGACAAACGCGAGGATCTGAAAAAGAAGACGGCCGACCGCGATATCAAGCGGGCGATGATGTCCGACACAAAGGGTCGGTAGGTCGGGCTATTCTTTCGATCTGCGGCCGCGATTCGTCACTTTTTTGGGAAGTGGCTTTTCAGAAAGTCCGTCGTGTTCCACGGCCATGATTACAATGGGATAGGACTGGGCTTCTCTCAACTCTTCCTCCACATATCGGACGGCGTAACTAAAATTGGCGACGCGATCAGTCAGATAATACTCAAAATCGTCTGAAGGCACCACGATTACCCCCGCATCAATCTGACTGTCTTGAAGGCCGTTGCGGATGTGAACGATATCTCGGGCCAACAAATCACTCCTGCCGGACACTTGAATCTCAACTCCGAGCCGGGACACGATCGTGCTGTTATAGCGCATTCTTTTGACCCAGTCGATGTCGCCAGATTTGGAACCAATCCAATCGTTTTGATTGCCAAAGGCGCTATCAATCAACTCACGGACAACTCCAGCACTGTTAGCCTGCTTTTCGGGCTGTATGTTAACCTCGGTTTGAATCAAGATTTCTTGTAACTCGAGGAATAGATGCGAAAGCCCCAAACGGCAGATTTTTTCACGCGATCCGCCGTAGAACCTCATTTTTGTGATCTTCATTCGTATAAAAACAATCCTTCACTGAAAAGCCCGGTTTCTGGATCAACGAAAGTGGGTACCCATCTTCAAGACGCCTCTGGATGTGGTGGCAATCAAACAGTTCCGTCCCGATCCAATTTCGGTGCAGGTTTTCCGCCGCCTGATAAGTCGAACCTCCCCCTCCAAACGGATCAAAAACTAAATCTCCAGGATTTGTTGAGATCAGCAACGCCCGCTCCGGCACGATCAGTTTCAGTTCGTTTACACCTGGTCGAACTTTAAACTTCTTATGACGATTGGGAGATGTGTCATCCCAGAAATCAGAAAGGTTCAGCCCTGCTGGATTGAGCTTGTCCCGATGCCCTCCATAATCCTTCAACTCCTTTCGACAATGGCGACAAACCGGCACGGGAAGACGAACTCGGTTGAACGTTGCTGGAGTGCCTCTTGTATAATAAAGAAGCGCATAGTGCGCTGGGTACAGCTTCCGTCCCCTTGGAAAAGTGCCCTTCATCGACAGAGCAATCCAGTGACGGAAGTCCATCCTCTCATTGAGGAAACCAGCAAACCTCACGGCTAGTTCCGGAAGTGCATACAGAAAAAAACTCCCACCCGGCTTTATTACGCGGCAGCATTCGTAAATCCAGGATTTGCACCACTCATAGTATTGATTCTCCCTAACTCGATCATTGAAGCCGTTTTTGTAGTCCTTTCCGATGTTGAATGGCGGATCGGCAAACACACAATCGACGATCTCGGATCGCATCGCCGCGAGCACTTCGAGGCAGTCCTTCTGATACAACACGCCATGGCTTGTTGTCAGAAATGGCGCAAACGGGATGGCCGCGCCCGGATCCAACCCCTGATTTTGGTGATTTGCCACACAGAGGTTTTCGCTCTCCTAAGTTAGAAAGTCAACTTGGTGATCATGTTGAATCGTTTAGGCCAGAAAAGATATTAGATTGGAGCGATATCAAGCGAGCGATGATGTCCGATTCGAAGGGTCGGTAACTCCCCGCGCCTGCTGTTCGAGCCACTCACACGCCGGCGGCAGGACTTTGTCCCACTGAAACTCGAAGGA
This sequence comes from bacterium, assembly GCA_016124235.1. Lineage (GTDB taxonomy): Bacteria > Verrucomicrobiota > Verrucomicrobiia > Limisphaerales > RI-55 > RI-55. Next base: position 221,150 of record WGOC01000013.1, read on the forward strand.
TCGCCGCCACGCATTCTGGCGTAGCTCGACAAATTTTTCCGGAGTCTTCCGCACGCGATCGATTTCGACGGCCAATGCGTCGGGCGTTTCCTCTTTGGCAATCAAACCCGTCACGCCAGCAACCGTCGAATCGACCAATCCCGCGACTGGGTAAACCAACGCCGGCGTTCCCATGGCGTTTGCTTCGATCACGTTCAGCCCCCACCCTTCCCTTTGCGATGGGTGAACGAGAAAATGCGCGTCCGCCAGCAAATGATTTTTCTCCGACTCCGTGACACGACCGCTGAACTGTACCGCTTCGCTCAGCTTCAGCTCGGAAACAAGGCGCCGCACGTTTTCCTCACTTTCACCGCCTCCCACAATCATCAAGCGGGCGTCTGTTCCGCGCCGTTTCAATTCGGCGACCAGACGCACCGCGTGATCGACCCGTTTGTTGGGCGCCAATCGCGAAACGGTGATCAGCTGCAGTGGACCCACGAACGGTTTTACCGGCAATTCCTTCAGCGGTTCGGTGTCGACGCCGTTGGGCAGAACCTTGACCGACCGGACGCCATTGGCTTTGAGCGCGTGACGCGTGCTTTCGGACGGCGTCCAAAACGGAACGCCGGCATAAAGTCGTTGAATGAATTCCTCCTGATGCCGGCCGATCACATTCCACGGCCAGCGGAAAAACGTATCCCAGATCGGACCGAGCACTTCGTGGATGTAGGCGACGCAACGAATGCGCCCCCACCACGGGGCGAACCACGGAATGCCGTGATGCTGGTCGATCACCAGATCGAAAGTCGCCTGTTTCCGATACCATTTCCACGCCGCGAGGATCGATGTTCCCCGACTGCCGCCGCGGCGAATGGGGATTCCGTCCACTTCCTCGTAGCGAGCGCCGTCCGGAAACTGGTTGACGAACCATTCCACGTGGTGGCCGCGCTCCTTCAACGCGAGCAGATAGCGCTGGGAAACGCGTTCCGCGCCGCCCGCAAGCGGGTTGCGGGGATCGCGCCAGTTGAGCATGAGAAATCGCACGGCGGAGCGAGCATCGCCAAAACCACCATCGAGAAACAAGCTTGGGAACCAGCGCAGCCACCAAGGCAGTTCAACAAAAGAAGACCATTGCCGTGGTGATCAAATGATGGCATTGGATGGAGCGTGAAGCCTGGAGCTGCAATTATCTTTGGCGCGTGCTTGCTGGCGTCTGCAAGCGCCCAGGCTCAAGGCACGCTTCAATTCACCTTTGACGGGCCGCCCCTTCAGCCGCCGGGCTCAGATTACGCCGTCACATTGTATGATGAGTTGGGGATGTCATTCAGGCCGCTTCCACCATCGCGTGAATTTGGGCGTGTGTTTCCTGGCTATCCTGCAGATCCGCAAAATGGCACGGCCTTCCTTCGGGCGCCACTTACCGAATCACTCATGTTTGCCTTCACTGACGGCTCGACCTTCAGTCTGGTTTCTGTGGATTTGGCCGAATACAGCACGGGGTTCTCAGGCCAGCCGGTGACAGTTCCATTCATCGGCTATCATCCCGACGGCAGCACGGTGACCATGAGTTTCACCACGGACGGCATCATTGATGGCACCGGACCACTGGCGGATTTTCAGACCTTTGACTTCAACCCCCAGGACTGGAACAATCTTACGCACGTGGAAATCCCCAGCTCCCTGTGGTCATTGGACAATCTGGTGGTTTCCGTTCCCGAACCTACCACGACAGCCCTACTGCTGCTTGGGGGATTAGCGATTGGCTTCACGAGATTGCACAATCGAAGACGAAAATGACGCGGAAGTGCTGACTGGCGGACCAATGCCGACGGCTCTACCGCAGCAAAATCACGTACGAGCCGCACGCAACCGGATTCTCCGTTAAGCCGGCGAACCAAACTTCGCCGATCCGCGCGGAACAAAATCCAGTGTCCAACGGTCCAAACTCGGCTTGCACCCGTCAACGGTGCCTTCCATACTCCCGGCTCATTTTATGAGCAAAACTCCCATTCGCGTTGCGGTGACCGGTGCGGCCGGTCAGATCGGTTATGCCCTGCTTTTTCGGATCGCCTCCGGTGCCATCTTCGGTCCCGACCAACCGGTGATCCTGCACATGATCGAAATCGAGCCCGCGTTGCCGGCGTTGAACGGCGTTTGCATGGAACTGGATGACTGTGCGTTTCCGTTGCTGAAGGGCATGGTTCCCACCGCGAAGCTGGATGAAGGTTTCAACGGTGTGAATTGGGCGTTGCTCGTCGGCAGCGTGCCGCGCAAACAGGGAATGGAGCGCAAGGATTTGCTCGGCATCAACGGCAAGATTTTCATCGGCCAGGGTCAGGCGATTCAGAAGAACGCCGCGTCCGACGTTCGCGTTCTCGTGGTTGGCAATCCGTGCAACACCAACTGCCTGATCGCGATGAACAACGCGAAGGACGTTCCGCGCGACCGGTGGCATGCGATGACGCGGCTCGATGAAAACCGCGCGAAGTCCCAGCTCGCCGCCAAGGCCGGTGTGCATAATTCGCAGGTCACCAACGTGACGATCTGGGGAAATCATTCCTCGACGCAATATCCTGATTTTTACAACGCCAAGGTCGACGGCAAGGCGGCAACCGAAGTCATCACCGACGAAGCTTGGCTGCAGGGTGACTTTATTTCGACAGTGCAGCAACGAGGCGCCGCGATCATCAAAGCGCGCGGAGCGTCGAGCGCCGCCAGCGCGGCCAATGCCGCCATCGATACGGTCCGCTCAATCATCACGCCGACCGCTGCCGGCGACTGGCACAGCGTGGCGCTGTGTTCGGACGGCAGCTACGGTTGCGAGGCCGGCCTGATTACCTCCTTTCCGACGCGCAACATCGGCGGCAAGCTCGAGATCGTAAAAGGCGTTCCGATCAACGATTTCAGCCGCGGCAAAATCGACGCGTCTTTGAACGAATTGAAGGAAGAAAAGAGCCTGGTCGCGGATCTGTTGCCAAAATGATTGCAACCGGTGTTTGCCACGACGATCCACAAGTGGCATCTTGACCGGGTAGAATTGAAACGACGATCGAGACATGGAAACGCACTTCGAGTTTGCCCAGCCTGAAAACGGCAGTCCCCGCAAAGTCATCCAAGACGTGCGCGCGCTGATTCAGGATGTGGAGGGCGTGCTCGTCGAAGCCGGCAAACGCTGGGGCGCAAAATCCAAAGAAGAACTCGACGTCGCCCTGGCCAAAATGCACGAAGCGCGGAAGAAACTGGAGGTCCAGGCCCGCCGCACGGCCGAGACAACCGCCGAGGTGGTGCGCACTCATCCTTACGAGTCCGTGGGGATCGCATTTGGCGCCGGCGTGTTGCTGGGTTTGTTGGTCAGCCGCCGTTAAATTGCGGTAACCACCAACCGAAGCCCGCGCCCTGGGGACGTTCCGCTGGTCGGGCCACATCCTCCGACCTTTTTAAATCGCATCCAATGCAAGATCTCGCACCATTCATCGATCATACCCTGCTCAAACCCGACGCCACCGCGAAGGACATTGAGCGGCTGTGTGCCGAAGCCCGCGAACATGGTTTCCACAGCGTCTGCGTGAACAGTTCCCGCATTGTGCAGGCCCACGCGTTGTTGCTGGAATCCGATGTCGTGGTCGCGAGCGTCGTCGGATTTCCGCTCGGAGGAATGGATTCCGATGCGAAACGCTACGAAGCCGAGCTGGCCATCGACCTGGGGGCGGACGAAATCGATGTCGTGTTGAACATCGGGCGGCTCAAGGATGGCGATGACGGATACGTTTTGCGGGAACTGCGGGACATCGTCGAAGCCGCCAGCGATCGCGTCGTCAAAGTGATTTTGGAAACCTGCCTCCTGACGCGCGAGGAAATCATTCGAGCCTGTCATCTGGTCGTTGATTCCGGCGCGAAGTTCGTCAAGACGTCGAGCGGCTTCAGTAAATCCGGCGCGACCATCGAGGACGTCCAATTAATGCGCGAGGCAGTGGGCAAGGAATTCGGCGTCAAGGCGTCCGGTGGCGTTCGAGACCGGGCAACCGCCGAGGCAATGATCGCCGCCGGGGCGACTCGTCTGGGCACTTCTGCAAGCGTGGCGATCGTGACCGGCCAATCTGCTGAGGCCACGTATTAAGTCGTCCAAGGTTCGAACGATTTGCCCACGGCGCGGTGCAGATTCAAGTTTCTTCCAGCATTCGACCGATATACGGTGGGTGAAACCGATGCCATCTGCCGGGCTTGGGAATGACTTTTGCGATCGCCGGCCGGTGGAACGCCAACTCGAACGCTGAAACTGATCGAATCATGCATCGCCCCTGCTCCCGCTTGACCCTCGCCCTGCTCGTACTCGTTTGGACCACGAAACTACCCGCCTCCACGTCGGCTCAGAGATCTTTGAAAGATCGCGTTACCGACGCGCAGACCGTGTTCCGCGGCGCGGTGGTGCAAGTTACCTCGTTCCGAGATACCACCGATCATATCATCAAGACTGCGGCCGATGTGAAAGTTGACGAAGCGTTGAAAGGTCGTTTGCCAGACGTCATTCGGATCGTGCTTAACGGCGGCACCGTCGACGGCCACGGTATGCAGGACGGTTTGTCTCCCCGGCTTCGAATCGGGGAACGTCGATTGTTCTTCCTGACGCGACGCGCGGATGGATTTCTGGGCGCTGTCGATGGAACAGCGGGCACAGTTTTGTTGACGGGCGATCCGTCGCAAGATGCCAGCCTTCTGGCGCTGATTCGCACCGCGGTGGGCAAGGATACCAAGGGAGCCGATGTCACCGATCAGGCGGTCGCTTGGTCTGGCGTCGTGCCGCCGCCGCCAGCGATCGCGATGGACGCGTCCGGCTTATTGGTAGACGGGACCAGCGGCGTGCCAAGCCGGTATCTCCTTCAGGACCGCGGCGAACCAATTGAATACCTCGTCGATGCCCAAACGCTTCCCGCAGGTCTGACGGTTGAACAATGTCTGGGAGCCGCGACCAACGCATTTGCCGCTTGGAGTGCCGTCACGGGAATCAATTTCAAATTTGCCGGCTTGCAGAACTTTGGCCAATCGTCCGCCAGCATCAGCGCCAATGACCAGCGGATCCGGGTACAATTTCACGACAACTATAACTACATCTCGAGTAATTCGACTCTGGGTCGTGGTGGCCGGCAATACAGTTATCTTCAAATATTTCCGTCCGGCGGCGAAGGCGGCAAGGTGTCGGGCCAGGAATACTATCCAAACACGTGTGGCTTCGTGGTCCTGAATCATCGGGCTTCTCAAATGCAAACGCTGTCGACGTTTGAAGAAGTGCTTTGTCACGAAATCGGTCACGCGCTGGGCCTGGCCCATTCGAGCGAAAATCCCAACGAATCAAATCCGTTGCTCAGCGAGGCAATGATGTATTACACCGCGCACGGTGATGGCCGCGGCGCGAAGCTTGGCCTTTACGATCCCCCGGTCATCCAAAAGGTCTATCCGCCCGATAACACACCGCCGTACGGTTATGATCGCGTGATGGATGTCGTGACCGCCTCGCCCCAGCCCAATGTCCCGGGTATCAACTCGGTTCAGCTCGACGGTCACGATTTACAGAACGATACCCTGACTGTCGCACTTTCGAACGCCGCCGTCAGCGTTGGCGATTTTTCGTTGGCGGGAAACACCATCCATTTCACGCCGAATGATCTGTGGGAGGCGCCGCGGGTCGATCCCGCCAACCAGAGCGATTACGGCTCCGTGTTCGCGCGGTTTTCCGATGGCGTGAATGAGTCACCGTACATCCGCGTGCGAATCGTTTCGTTGAATGGTGACTCGCAACCCGCCACCAGCGACGGCATTCCGGACAGTTGGGCGCTACAGTATTTTGGCAGCAAAACTCCGTCTGCGGCAAACCTCTCCCGCGCGAGCGATGACAAGGACGGCGACGGATTGACGAATCTTCAGGAGTGGATCGCGGGAACCGATCCGACAGTCGCCAGTTCCAATCTTCAAATCACCGGTTTTGATGGATCCACCATGGAGTTTGCCGCCCGACCGTACGATTTGTACGAAGTGCTTAGTTCCGTTGATTTAAAAACCTGGACCTTGACCGGAAACCCCGTTCTTCCCAAGACCACCACCGGATCCGTCAGTTCGTTGGCCAACTCGTCCGGCGCCAAATTCTTCCGCGTGCGCCGCGTACCTTAAATTCCAACTGACTCACGCTAACTTGTGCAACCGGTTGAACATTTTCAGCACTGCCCGAAATGTGGTGCGCAAAGACACGGCGAAGCATCCATTCCCTTTCGGTGCGACACCTGTGGATTTGTCTATTATTTCAATCCCACCGTTGCGGCGGCGGTCATCATCACGCGACCCGATGGAACTGTGTTGTTCATCACGCGCGCCAAAGAACCCGCCAAGGGAAAACTGGCGTTTCCTGGTGGCTTCATCGACATCGGCGAAACGGCGGAGGAAGGGCTGCGCCGCGAAGTAAGCGAAGAGGTCGGGTTGGAAATTGGTCCGCTGCAATTCCTTTGCTCGTACCAACAGGAATACCCATACAAAGATGTCAGCTACCCGGTGCTGGACCTTCTGTTTACCTCGCCTGCACTCGGAAACTCGGAGGCCCAACCGCTCGATGCTGTGGCCGCCGTTGCGTGGCACGATCCGCAAACGATCGTGATGGATGACCTCGCGTTTCCGTCATTGCGTGCCGGTCTGACGGAATTTCTCCGCCGATTCCGATAGGACTCAGCGCGCCACCGGCGTTCGGTCATTTCCAATTTTCTCCAGTGCCCTGAGCTCTTCCATAAAGTTGGTCAATGGGCCGCCGCACGAGATCGCGCCAATCTCGGCAATGACCGATTGGTAACCAGCCGCCGCCCGCCCGCCGACCAGCAAAGCGACTTCGCTGGGCAGGAGGTTTTTAAGCTGCTTCAACTCTGCGGTCACTCCGGGATCATCCAATGGATACACGATGCTCACGCCGACGGCGCGCACGGGACGCTGCTTCACCGCACTCGCAATTTCCGGCGCGCTGATGCTGGCCCCAAGGTAGGTCGCCTGCCACCCCAGGGAAACAGCGGCCGCCGTGATCAACATTGCACCCAATTCGTGAAGCTGGCCGGTTGGCGTCGCCGCAACAAAATGAGGAGCTGATTCACTAGGCGCGTAGGGCCGGCTCATGTTGCCCAAAAAGGTTCGAAGGATGGCCGAGGCAAAGTGTTCGTGCGCGACTCCAATGGTCCCGTCCATCCAAAGGTTACCCACCTCCTCAGCCAGCGGCGCGATCACATGCACCAATACACCCTGCTGCCCCAGCGCGACCGCGACCTGTTGCAAAGCCGCCTCCAGCGCAGGTTGATCAAGCTTCGATATGGCTTCAACGCAACGACCGACAAATTGCCGGCCGCTGATCCTTCGTTCGGCACGTTGGCCATCGACAAATGCTGATCCGCCAACATTTTCGCCGTTGGCGAGCAGCGAGCGCAACTCTTCGATCGTCAGCGTGGCGATATTGCCAATGCTGTGGCCGCCCTCGGTCAACGCCTGGAGCAATTTCAACCTTTCGATCTCTTCGTCGGAATACATCCGACGCTGAGAACTCGTTCTTCCCGGCGTCACTGCACCGTAACGCCGTTCCCACACCCGTATGAGATGCGGACTCAAGCCGGTCTTCAAGGCAACGACTTTGATCGGGTGGAGCAGAATCGATTCGTTCATTCGCATATACTTCGGGCCGCTCCTGAAACTGATTTCCGCTTAGGAGGTTGCGGCATTTCAAATGGCGCGGATGACGAAAAATCAACGAAGTTGGCAAATCGTCAACACAAACTTCGACAAATGTTGAACAATGTCGGTTTGTAATTTGACAAACATTAGACATCAAGTTAAACAAACCATATACAAGAAATCGAAATATCATGAAGCCCTCACCAAAAACCTCTCGAACTGGTTCCCGCTCACAAGTTTTCATCGATCGTGAGGCACAGCGTCATTCCACCGCTCCGACGCGAATCGTCGCGCATTCGACGGACGTTGTTCCCGAAATGTCGGCTGCCGGACTGCGCTCCTCCCGAAGCGCCCTGAATCTCTACATGCAGGAGATTTCCCAGGTTCCCCTCTTAACGGTCGATGACGAAGTCAAGCTGGCCCGCCGGATTCGCAAAGGGGACGACTCCGCCCGCGAACACATGATCCGCGCCAATTTGCGTCTCGTGGTGAAGATTGCCCGGGACTACGAGAATTTGGGGCTGCCCCTCCTGGACCTGATCAACGAAGGCAACATCGGATTGATGAAGGCTGTCGAGCGGTTTGATCCGCGAAAAGGCGGCAAGTTTTCGACCTACGGCTCGTATTGGATCAAGCAGTCCATCAAGCGTGCGCTCGCCAATCAGTCAAAAGTCATTCGGCTGCCGGTGCACGTGCAGGAACGCATTTTCAAAATGCGGCAGGTGCAGAACAAATGGCAGGAGATTTACGGCCGCAATCCAGATCAGCAGGAACTGTCGGAGGAAATGGGCCTCGGCAACATGATCGTGCGCCGGATGGAACGGGCCTGCATCTCGATGAATTCCCTCGACGCCCCACTCGGCGATGACGACACGTCGCGATTGGGGGACATCGTGATGGATGAACGCGCTCCGACTGCGTTTGACGAGATGGATCAGAAGATGATGCACGGCCTCGTCACCGGCATGCTCAGTTCGTTGAACCAACGCGAACTGACAATCATCCAGGAGCGTTTTGGCCTGGATGGCGGCCCGGGAAAAACGCTGGAGGAAATCGCTTCAAAATTTGGCCTCACGCGGGAACGCATCCGCCAGCTGCAAAACATTGCTCTCTCCAAGCTTCGTCATCAGTTCGAAGAACTGGACGCGCGCAAGGAACGGACGCTTGCCGCTTGAGCCATTAGTCAACCAGCCATGGCTTTGTTCACTCGCAATATCGATTCCAAGGGTCGCCTGCTCCGCGGACTTGCCGGGCTGGCCTTGCTCGTTGCCGGCTTGCTCACGCTCAGTCACATCCTCTGGCTGGGAATTCTTCTGCTGGCCTCTTCGCTATTTGTATTTTTTGAAGCCTTCCGCGGGTGGTGCGTGCTTCGCGCGTGCGGCATCAAGACCAAGTTCTAAATCCACATATAACTCTCGTTCCATGTCGAAACACGTCGTCATCATCGGTGCCGGTCCGGGCGGACTCGCCTCCTCCATTCTGCTCGCCAGCGCCGGAGTCAAAGTCACCATCGTGGAGCGTCTCCCCATCATTGGCGGACGCACCTCCAGCATCGAAGCCAACGGCTATAAATTCGACCTTGGCCCGACCTTCTTCCTTTATCCGCGGGTCCTCGACGAGATTTTTCGCGCCGCAGGAACTTCGCTGCGCGACGAAGTCGACATGATCCGGCTGGATCCCCAATACCGCATCCAATTTGGCAGCGGTGGCCACATCGACGCGACGCCGGATATCGCGCGCATGGAGGCGCAGATTTCCAAATTCGCGCCGGCGGACGCTCCCGGTTTTCGCCGTTTCCTGGCCGAAAACCGGGTGAAGCTCGATCGCATGCAGCCGTGCCTGGAGAATCCATTTCTCAATTGGCAGGACCTGGTCAACACGCGGCTGCTCAAAATGCTTCCGCTGATCCGGCCACTCCAATCAGTCGACAACTACCTGAAGCGATTTTTCAAGGACGACCGCGTTCGTCTGGCGTTCTGTTTTCAATCCAAATACCTCGGCATGTCGCCGTTTCGTTGTCCGAGCCTCTTCTCGATTCTCTCGTTTCTCGAATACGAATATGGCGTCTGGCATCCGGTCGGCGGCTGCGCGGCAGTCACTCAAGCAATGGCCCGCGTGGCCCGCCAGTTGGGAGTGGACATCCGCACCGGCGAACCGGTCGAGGAGATCTTGTTCCGCGGCCGAACATCCGTCGGCGTCCGCACACCCACCGGCTCCTTGCACGCCGATTCGATTGTGGTGAACGCCGATTTTGCCCGCGCCATGACGCGCCTTGTGCCGAACGAACTGCGCCGTCGGTGGACTGATCAGAAAATCGCCCGGAAAAAATTCTCGTGCTCGACCTTCATGATGTATCTCGGCGTCGAAGGGCATTTCGAACAGCCGCACCATCTGATTAACATATCCAAGGATTATGTGAAGAACCTGGACGAAATTGAAAACCGGCACGTGCTTTCCAGCGACCCGTCGTTCTACGTGCAAAATGCCAGCGTCACCGACCCGACCCTCGCGCCCAAAGGGCATTCCACTCTCTACGTGCTTTCGCCGGTCACGCACAAATCCGACAACGTCGATTGGCATCGCGAGACGTCGCGCTTCCGAAAACTGCTGTTCAAACAAATGGCTGATGCGGGTTACGGCGACGTCGAAAGCCGTGTGCGATACGAGAAGATCGTGACGCCGGCCGACTGGGATCAGCGCTACGAAATACACAAGGGCGCGACCTTCAATCTCGCGCACAGTCTGGATCAGATGCTGAACCTCCGACCGCACAACCGTTTTGAAGATCTCGACGGCGTCTACCTCGTTGGCGGCGGCACACACCCGGGCAGCGGCCTGCCAGTGATCTTTGAATCCGCGCGCATCTCGTCGCGCCTCCTGCTTGAGGATCTCGGCGTCCAGTCCGGCTCCGTGCATGAGCCCAGATTGGCGCCAACGGAACCTACAACGCTCAAAGCGGCCTAAGGCCATGCCGGTGCACGAAGCTCCAGTCAAAATCGCAGAGCCGACTCGCTCTTTGCCGAAGGCTCAAACTGGAGCATTTTCAGATGAAGCGAAGCGTTCGCACGCGCAAATCAATTTCAAATCGCTTGCGTTAGAAAGCCGCACCGCTCAATTGGCGTGGACGAACGTTCCCCTGTCCCGCCGATCCGATTGCCTCGATCATTTGCGCCAACTGCTGGTCACAAATGTCGATGATCTCGCGGCCCAACTCGCTCGCATCCGTCGTTGCACGACGGCCGAAGCCATCGTTACCGAAATTCATCCGCTTGCCGATGCGCTCCGCTTTCTCGCGAGGAATCTTTCACACATTTTGAAGCCCCGCGTTCTCGGACGAAGCGGACGCCCAATCTGGCTGGCAGACGTGCGGGCGGAAGTTCAGCGCGTGCCGCACGGGGTCGTACTCGTCATCGGACCGGGCAACTATCCGCTGCTGCTCATTGCCGCTCCCGCGATACAGGCTCTGGCTGCGGGAAATGCGGTCTGGCTCAAACCGGCGCCCGGATGTGCTGATCTGCTCGAATGCTTTCATCGCTTGCTCGTTGAGGCCGGCTTCCCGGCAGAGTTGTGTCGAGTGATTCCAGATTCCGTCCAGGCGTGCCGGGAAGCTTTGAGGGAACAACCGGACAAGGTAATTTTCACCGGTTCCGCCGCGACCGGCCGCGAAATCCTCGCTCAACTTGCGCCGAATCTGACGCCGGCCACGATGGAACTCTCGGGCTCCGACGCGTGCTTCGTTCGCGACGACGCCGATCTCGAACTCGCAGCCAGCGCTTTGGCATTTGGCATCACCTTAAATCGCGGCGCGACGTGCATCGCGCCACGACGGGTGTTCGTCCCGAAATCATTTTTGCCGACGTTGACCAAGCTGCTCGCCACTCAACTCGAAAAGCGCGATCCAATCCAAATCGCCCCGACTGACGCAACGTGGCTTTCTGATCTTGAAAATGCTTTGGCTGATGGAGCCACTTTGCTGCACGGCACCGTGTGTCCGACGCTCATAACGGCACCGTTGATACTTTCCGCACCACCAGAATTGCCGCTTCTGCGCGAGGATATTTTTGGTCCGGTGATGAGTCTCGTCGCCATTGAAAATGATGACGACGCCTTGCGAATCAATGCCCGGTGCCCGTTTGCCTTGGGCGCGAGCGTCTTCTCCAAATCAACGGAAGCCGCGCGCGCGCTGGCCAATCGCATCCGCGCCGGTTCCGTGGTGATCAACGACGTCATCGTGCCGACCGCCGATCCGCGGCTGTCCTTTGGTGGTGTTGGCGACAGCGGCTTTGGCGTAACCCGCGGTGTCGAAGGCTTGTTGGAGATGACTCATCCCAAAGTCGTCGCCACCAACTCAAGTCGCCGGCGACGCCATTATGAGCCGCTCAAAACACACGACGCGGAGATGTTCAAGGCGTTGTTGCAGTTGACCCATGATCGATCGCCAACGGCAAAATTTCGCGCCCTCAAAACCTTGAGCACAATCCGCTCACAGCAGGAGGACACGTCGCTCGAACTCGTTTCCTCGGCAGGTCATGCACAACCGTAAGCCTCAAACCAATTCGCAACATGAAGAACAAGACTGATCACATCGGCATCATCGGAGGCGGACTTGGAGGTCTGGCAGCCGCTTGCACGCTCGCGGCTCGTGGCCATCAAGTCACCTTGTTCGAACGTAATTCGTGGCTGGGCGGCAAGGCGGCGCAACTGGCACGTGATGGCTTCCGGTTCGACATGGGACCGACCATCGTGACTCTGCCCTCCGTGTTGCGGCGCATCTTCGCGGAGGCCGGTCGCAAGCTGGACGATTATCTCGACTTGATCCGACTTGATCCACAATGGCGTTGCTTCTTCGACGACGGTTCCGTTTTGGACCTCCAGCAAAATCCGGATGCCATGAGTGCGGAACTGGATCGGTTCGCCCCGGGAACACAATCGGGCCGTCGTTATCTGGACTTCATCAAACTGAGCCAACGCCTCAACGACATTTCGCAGCGCTACTTTTTCTACAAATCAATCGGCGGCCTGCGGGATATGATCGATTTGAAATCGAGCATCGATCCTTCGGTGATGCGGGACGTGCTTGCGATGCGCATGGGCCGGACCGTCGCCGGGACGGTACGGTCGTTCACGCCCGACGCTCGCGTTGCGCAAATGATGGATCACTTCACGCAGTATGTCGGCTCGTCCCCGTATGGTTCGCCCGCGGTGCTTTGCGGCATCGCGCACATGCAAACGGACGAAGGCATCTGGTATCCGAAAGGTGGAACGCGGGCCGTGCCGGTGGCCTTGGAAAGACTCGCCCGCGAGCTGGGCGTCGAGATCCGCACCAATGCACACGTCACGAAAATTCTCACGCAGGGCAACAACGTGACCGGTGTCCAAACCGCGCAGGGCGAGGAGATTCCCTTGCAGGCGATCGTTTCCAATTGCGACGCCGTGCGCACGCATCGCGAATTGATCAACGGCGCAGTCGGCGCTCGCTTCGAGAATCGGCGAAGCTACGAACCCGCCTGCTCCGGCGTCGTGCTCTACCTTGGGTTGAAACGGCGTTACGATCATCTGGCGCATCACGACTTCGTTTTCAGTCGCGACCCGAAGGAGGAGTTTGATTGGATTTACAAAAAGGGCGAACCGGCGCCCGATCCCACCTGCTATCTCGCCTCCACCGCCCGCACGGAACCCGAGACTGCTCCGGCCGGCGGTGACGCGATGTACGTGCTCGTCCACACGCCTTATCTCCGTCCTCACCACGACTGGAAGCGCATGCTCCCGGCCTACCGCAAAGTGATCCTGGAAAAGCTCAAACGGACCGGAAAAATGCCGGACATCGAGGAACGCATCGTTTTCGAGGAAGCACTGACGCCGCAGGATATTCACGATCGTTATCACGTGCTCAATGGTGCCATCTACGGTCTGGCCAGTCATGGTCGCTTCCTGGGTGCCTTCAAACCAGGCAATCGTTCGCCCGATTTGAAAGGCCTCTACCTTGCCGGCGGCGCCGCGCATCCCGGCCCCGGCATGCCGATGGTGTTGATGAGCGGCTGGATCGCTGCCGACACGCTCAGTCAGGACGTGGGCAAACCCAACAACGTGATCCCACTACCTCAGCGCGACTCGGAGATGAGGAACGTGGCGATTCATTGAAAGCCTACCGGCGCGCGGTCAACTGTTACGCGACGACGCTCAATCCATAAACACGTTCAGCGATGAATCTGGCTACATCAGTCAAATCGATGGAACGACACGCGATCACAAAAGTCGCGGATTCCCCATCAGGGAGACCCGTGAACACGCCGACGAACTGGTTGACCGCGACACGTTTGTTTGCTTCTTACGCGGAACGGCTCGTCCGCAAACATTTCCACTCGATACGCATTTTGGGTCATCCGGACCTTTCGGCCTTCAAGGACCGGCCGCTTCTGATCTTCGCAAACCATCCGTCGTGGTGGGATCCATTGATCGCTCTGGTTGTTTGGCGACGTTTGTTTCCGGGACGAATTCCCTACGCGCCAATTGATGCCGTCGCAGTTGAAAAATACGCCTTCTTCAAAAAGTTGGGCTTCTATGGCGTCGAGCGCGGCACAGCGCGCGGTGCGCGAAGCTTTCTTCGCATCTCCACCGCGCTGCTCGAAAAACCTGAATCGCTGCTGATGGTCACACCGCAGGGCCGGTTTGCCGACGTGCGTGAACGGTCGTTGAAACTTGAAGCCGGGCTGGGTCATCTCAGTCGCCGCACACCGCACGCCGTATTTGTGCCGCTCGCGATCGAATATCCGTTTTGGGAAGAGAAATGTCCGGAAGTCCTGCTGAACTTTGGCGAGCCCTTCGTTAACGAACATTTCGCCGATCGCGAAATCGAACACATCAACCGCGAGTTGGAAGCGCGCCTTGCAAAAACTCAAGCAAACCTGGCCGCCGCCTCCATCAACCGTGATGTTGCCAACTTCAATAAGCTCGTCGGTGGCCGGACCGGCACGAATGTCGTTTACGACACGTGGCGACGGTTCAAGGCGATGCTGCGCGGCGAATCATTCAGTCCGGCACACGGAACCAAGTAACCATGATCGATCCACTTCTGATTCTCGCGATTCTGTGCCTTGCCCTCGCCTGCATGCCGTTGGTCATTTTTCTGCGCAACTTGGCCGTTTACCAGACGCCCGCTTGTCCACGAGGCGATTTGAAGCTTCCTCCTGTGTCAGTTCTCATCCCTGCCCGCAACGAATCCGCCACGATCGAGCCGGCATTGCAAAGCATCCTGGCGAACCAAAATGTCACGATGGAGGTGATTGTCCTGGACGATCATTCGGAGGACGCCACGGCTTCGATCGTTCGGAGAATCGCCCTGCGTGACGGCCGCGTGCGATTGGAGTCCTCCGCACCGTTGCCTGCCGGTTGGTGCGGCAAACAACACGCGTGCCACCAACTCGCCGGTCTTGCCCAATTTCCTTACCTCGTCTTCCTGGACGCCGATGTTCGCCTCGAACCAGCCGCACTCGCACGAATGGTTCATTACCTCGAAACCCAGCGCAGCCGGCCGAGGTTTGAGTTTCTCCGCTGGCTTGGCGGCAAACCGCCGCGAAACAAACCGGCGCGTTTCGCATTGGCGAGCGGTGTTCCGCATCAAATCACGGGCACGTGGCTAGAGCGAATGCTCATTCCGCTCATCCATTTCGTGCTGCTTGGATTCCTCCCCATGCGTCGCATGCTGGCCAGTTCCCATCCATCGTACGGCGCCGGCTGTGGCCAATTATTCATCGCCCGACGGGACGCCTACCTGTCGATTCAACCGCATCGCGAAATTCGCAACTCCCTGCACGATGGTTTGCAACTGCCGCGCGCGTTTCGTCGGGCCGGTTACATGACCAGCCTGTTTGATGCGACCGATCTCGCCCGCTGCCGGATGTATCACAACGCACGCGAAACTTGGTGTGGACTGGGCAAAAACGCGATTGAAGGACTCGCCGCGCCCACCATGATTTTGGGCATGACGCTTTTGCTGCTCGGCAGCCAGGTCATTCCGTGGGCCTTGCTCATTTTGACGACCGGCCCCGTCCGCTCAATCGCGCTGGCGAGCGCCGCCCTTTCACTGGCTCCACGGTTGATCTCCGCTATGCGTTTCCGGCAATCGTGGTTCGGGGCTTCGCTTCATCCGATCGGGATTGTGCTGTTGCTGGCCATTCAATGGCAGGCGTTTTTCCGGTGGTGGCTCAAGATTCCGAATGCGTGGAAAGGGCGCGCTTACGGCGCCGAAAATAGTTCCGCCACGCCCGCAATCAAACCGGCTCAACCCGTGCAACTCAACTCGTGATGCGTTCTGAATCATTCTCAGTCAGCACCGCCGCAATAGTTCGGCCGTGGCTCCGATTCGTCATCGCGCTGATCGCCCTGGCTCAAATCGATTGCCCTTCGCTCTTCGCGGGCGACACCAATTCTCCGATCGTCATTCATTTGGAAAACCAATGGGAAAAGCCGGCCAAGCTGCAGGCGCCCATGCAGCACGTCACCATTCTGACGGTCGCCGACCGGGCCGGCGCCGAACAGATCCAGGAATGGGTTGCGCCGCTCAAAAAGGAATTTGCCGCCAACATCGATTTCTTTGCCGTGGCCGATCTGCGGGCCGTTCCGCGTCCCCTTCGCGGTTTCGTCCGGCGGCGTTTTGCGAAAGCTTACGACTACCCAATCGGTCTCGATTGGTCAGGCTCGGTGGCGAATCAACTGACGATCAAGGAGGACGTCGCAAATCTGTTCGTGCTCGACCAGCAGGGTCGGGTTCAAGCGACAATGCATGGATCGGCAACCGCGCCATCCATAGAAACTCTGAAGACGGAAATCGCAAAACTCATTGGCAAGCCGGTGGCAAAAATCGATGCCCACACTCAGGCCGATCGCGAAACGTCACAATGAAGAATTGCGCCACGCGTTGGCGGTGCTTGAAGACTCAGGTTTGAACCGCGATTGGTAGGGCGAAGCTGCCGCTTCGCCACTCCGAATTGCGTTCGAGGCATTTACGTTGGGATCATTCCATGAATCACGACACACCTCGCATGAGCGGAATTGATGAACGACCGATGTACTAAGAGACCTTAGTTTTCGTTTTCTTTTTGTGATAATCACTCGTCCTTCGAGTCAGAGCCTGCCCAAAGTGACCGTTACCGAAAAAAGGCCCGTACCACGGAACAAACCCCTCTTTCATTAAGTCGTTGACCGCTTTTTCAAGTCCACCACCTACGTTCGTGAGCACTAATTTATATTCAATTTGGTCCATAATTCTGGGTATGTGTTAAGATTTTTTACTTTTCCTTCGACTCTTGGATTTCTGCTTTTCACCGCCGTCACCACATGTCTCAGGAAGTCTTAAAATCGACTTACCGTCGTGCTTCAGGAATTGCATGTTCTTTGTTGCTGCCTGGATTGTCTCGACTCCGTCTTTGACATCCTTATTAACAGACTCAACTTCTTTTTCGTTCAACGGTTCGACTCGTACTTCGATGTTGAAGCCTCGGTCGATTCGGTTAGCGATCCCATTTAACGAGATACCAATGGCATTGGACAATTCATTACGACGATGCTCGTCTTTTACGGCCGAATATTTCTTAACAATTTCCTGAGTGAGCGCACTTATTCTGGCTTCCATCATAGCGTTTGCCTTCGCTTCAATCGCCTTTGTATCGTCCTCTGACACGCCTTTGGTAATTAACTCATTTCTCAATTTTTTTATGTCCAAGATATTCTTGTAAGTGGCAACCAACCGTTCGATTGCAAATGCAATTGGCGCTGCCACTGCAACGGCGGCCTCCAGATAGATCGTGAGGTCAGAAGATGAGATTGTTTTCAACCTATAGTCATGCTTCTTCCCGGTCGCCAATTCGGAAAAAGCGTCTAGTGCAAACGACAGCTCTTCCAATTCTTCAGCAAATTCATCCAATCGATTATCAACAGCTGAGCGAGGTATGAGCATCCCGATTTCACATTCTCCAATGCTCAATTGTTCATCTCCTATACCAAGCTCTTTGAAGCCTGAGTCGATATTTGTGATTGCCTCTTTAAAATTACTCGCGGCACTCAATAGCTTTTCCATTTCTTCGACCGCAACAGCCAGAGTGATATTATTTCGTGAAAGTATATCTTCAATGGTACTGAGGAACGCACGACCGAAGTAGGGTTTTCCGCCGATCTCTTTTAGCGCCTGCAACCAGGTGGGACTGAATTCATCTACTACGGAGTGAGCCAGTGATTCCTGCAAATTTTTGCGGGCTGTTGCCAGCTGTTGCTGATGGTTAGGATGGTCTTGTTCAACAACCAATTTGAGTGCATCACAAAGTCTTTTCAGATCATCAATACTGGCGGTTTCATCAAATTCCCGATTGAGAACTGAGACCAAAGCGTGCAAGCGTTCCGCATTCATAAATTGAAATTCCCTTCCAGTGTTTCCGAAACCCTGCCTTAGAAAGAAGCTTGTAATACAGAAAAATCTTGGAAACGGCATTACTGCGAATGCCGCAACCATTTGGAGCAAATTTTTCCATGCCTCGTTATTTGTCCTTCGATTTAGGCTTTTGGAAAACTTCTATGCTCCTAAACGGCGGCCATTCATGTCTGGCGTATCGACGTGTTGCCGCGCGATTTCGATGTTACGAGACTCCGTCGTAGACCGTGATTGGTAGGGCGAAGCTACCGCTTCGCCAAACGGAATTGCGCTCGAGGCATTTGCATTGGAATCATTCCTTGAACTACGATTCATCCCGCATGGAAACCGCACCGCCCATCGTGGACACTCAGCATCGACTCGATGCCCGCGTGCGGCCGCGCGGCGGTCCGGTGATGTATCAGCAATGGCGGGATCTGCTCTTTCTTCATTGGGAGTTTCCCGCGTCCGTCGTTCAAGAAACACTGCCGGCGGGTTTGCATGTGGACACATTTGACGGCCGGGCATTCGTGGGTGTTGTGCCGTTCTTCATGCGCAATGTGCGTCCGCGTTTTCTGCCCGCCGTGCCGGGCATCTCGCACTTCATGGAGATGAATCTTCGGACGTACGTGTACGATAAATCCGGTGTTCCCGGCGTGTGGTTTTACTCGCTCGACGCCAACCAATCGCTGGCGGTCGCCCTCGCGCGCCGGTTCTTCCATCTGCCATACGAACGCGCGCACATGAGTGCCCGGCATTTGCCCGGCGGAACCATCAGTTATCGATCGACCCGCAAGTCAGACACGGATGGGAAGCTGAGTTGCCAGTTTGAATACGCAACCGAATCGGAGCTTGCGGAACCGGCGGCGGACTCGCTCGAGTTCTTTCTCGTCGAACGCTATCGGCTCTATGCCTTTGGCAACGGCCGCCTCTGGCGCGGCGCGGTCGCCCACAAGCCCTATCCTTTGTGCCAGGCGCGCGTGACGGCCTGGGACGAAAACCTCCTCCCGCTCGATGGGTTGCCACGCACCAATCGATCGCCCGATCACATCATCATGTCCCGCGGTGTGGATGTCGACGTGTTCGGGCTCGAGCCGGTCTGATTTCGCGGCGGGTTGATTCTCAGAAAAGCGGACAACTCGCCTTTTGGTCCAAAAAGGATCGTCGTTCGCATCCGCTTTGCCAGCGTCGGATTTCTGGGCTATGGAAGGAAATGGACCTGCTGCAGGTGACCGATCGCGGACTCTGGTGTCAAGCGGGCGATTTCCATATCGACCCGTGGCGGGGTGTGGATCGCGCGTTGATCACTCATGCCCACGCAGATCACGCGCGCGCGGGTTCCCGTCATTACCTCTGCAGCACTCCGTGCGCGGGAATTCTCCGGGAGCGGCTCGGCCAGAAAATATCGGTCGACGCCATCCCTTACGGCGAGCGAAAGACAATCAACGGAGTGACCGTCTCGTTCCATCCGGCCGGACACCTTCTGGGCGCGGCGCAAATTCGCGTCGAACATCGCGGCGAAATCTGGGTTGTCAGCGGCGATTACAAGACCCAGCCCGATCCCACGTGCGCCCCGTTCGAACCGGTGAGATGCAACACGTTCGTGACGGAGTCGACGTTCGGTCTGCCGGTCTATCACTGGCCTGATCCGCAAACGGTCATCGCGGATTTGCATCAGTGGTGGCAGCACAATCGCGAACGTGATCGCACGTCCGTGGTGTTTGCCTATTCACTCGGCAAGGCTCAACGCATCCTCGCGCAACTCGATGGCGAAGCGGGTCCAATCCTTGTCCATCCGGCGATCGAATCGTTGCTGCCACATTACGAGGCGGAAGGAATTCGCTTTCCGAAAACGCAAACCGCGACCAGGGAAACGCTGCGCGAAACCGCCGGCAAAGCATTGGTCATCGCGCCACCCGCGGCGGATGATTCGGCGTTGGTCCGGGCGGCCGGCGATGTTTCGACGGCGTTCGCGTCTGGTTGGATGGCGGTTCGCGGCATGCGACGCTGGCGCGCGGCCGATCGTGGATTTGTGATGTCGGATCACGCGGACTGGCGTGGATTGAACGATGCGATTGCCGCCACCGGTGCGAGCCGGGTGCTGGTCACGCACGGCTACACGCAACCGATGGTGCGCTGGCTGCGCGAAAAGGGACTCGATGCCGACGAACTAGCGACGAGCTTTCGCGGCGAGGGCAACGAGGAGTAACAAAGAAGATCGATGCAGCGCTTTTCCCAACTGTTTCGCGAACTCGATCAAACGACCCGCACGTCGGAAAAACTGGCGGCGCTCGTCCGGTATTTTCGCGAGGCGGATGACGCGGACGCGGTGTGGGCGTTGCACTTTCTTCTCGGACGACGTGGCCGGCGACCGATTAAGACAACGCTTTTACGTGACTGGGTGGCCGAGGAATCGAGTTACCCCATCTGGTTGGTCGAGGAATGCTACGACAAAGTTGGCGATCTCGCCGAAACGCTGGCGTTGCTATTGGAAGGGCGACACTCCTGTCGCCCGAGCGAAGGTTCTGATCCCACCGAGGCAATCGAAGTGCCGCCTCTTCAAGAGACCCCAGGTGGGGCGGGTCTCTCCGAGACCGCCTCGTTGGCTAACGTCGGAGGCTCGCTCGGAGAGCTCGCCCAACCATCAGCATCAGGTTCACGGTCCCAAGGCGGGTGCAATGTGGACGCCGAAGCTTTCCGTGAATTACAGCGCCCCCTCACCCCGTCCCTCTCCCCCGACGGGGGAGAGGGTGTCCGCCAGGACGGGAGAGGGGCAGCCAACGTTCACTTTCCACTCACGCAACCGATTTCGGAAATGGAGACTTTCCATGAAGTAATCACCAAACACCTGTTGCCTCTGGCAAAACTTTCGGAACCCGAACAACGCGAGTTATTGCTGCGAACTTTGCGGGCGCACGACCAGACCGGCCGATTCCTCTTTCTCAAATTGTTGACCGGCGGCTTTCGCATGGGCGCCTCAAAGATTCTGGTGATTCGCGCCTTGGCGGAGGTTGCCGGCCTTTCCCGCGCGGTGATGGAGCATCGCCTGATGAGCAAGTGGGAACCCACGGCGGCCGACTTCCGCCGCCTGCTCGACACCGACCAAACCAATCGCGATCCAGCCCAACCTTATCCGTTCTATCTCGCCTCACCGATCGAGCAAAATGTCGATCCGATCACCGATCTCTCGAACTGGCAGGCCGAGTGGAAATGGGACGGCATTCGCGCGCAACTCATCCGGCGTGACGGGCAAAGCATTCTGTGGTCGCGTGGCGAGGAATTGGTCACGCACGGTTACCCGGAGATTGGTGAAGCCGCAGCCGCCCTGCCCGACGGCACGGTGTTGGACGGCGAAATTCTGGCCTGGCGCAACGACGCTCCACTTCCATTCACTGACTTGCAAAAACGGCTCGGTCGAAAAAACGTTTCCACCAAAATTCGCCAACAAGTGCCCGTGATCTTCATCGCGTATGATCTGCTCGAAAGCGACAAAACAGACATTCGTCAGAACTTGCTCGCTGATCGACGCCGCCAACTCGAGACCACGATTGAGCAAGCCGCAAAATCATTTCAGCAACTCCCCAGCGTCCGACCGCCGGAGATTCAAGGTGAGCTGTTTGCCGAGCACAAGATCACCATCGCCGAGCCGGGCTTTCCCATTCGACTGTCGCCGCTCGTTGAAGCATCGGATATGGACGCGCTTGCTCAAAGACGTACCGAATCCCGGTCGCGCGGCACCGAAGGAATCATGCTCAAGCGACGCGACTCGGCGTATGGTGTCGGGCGCGAACGTGGTGCCTGGTGGAAATGGAAGATCGATCCCTATACCGTCGACGCCGTCTTGATCGCCGCCCAGCCCGGTCACGGAAAACGAGCCGGCTTGTTTACCGATTACACTTTTGGCATTTGGCGGGATGACGAACTCGTTTCATTTGCCAAGGCGTACTCGGGTTTGACCGCCGAGGAAATCCGCGAAGTTGACGAATGGGTACGCACGAATACAACCGGCAGGCATGGTCCGGTCCGAACGGTCAATCCCGAGCTAGTGTTCGAACTCGCCTTCGAAGGCATTCAGGAATCGTCGAGGCACAAGAGCGGCATCGCCCTGCGCTTTCCGCGGATCGCCCGCTGGCGAAAGGACAAACCGGTGACCGAAGCGGATCGGATCGAGAACCTGCGGGCCTTGCTTAATCATTCATGAACCGGGCGCTCACTGATTGGATTCGTCGTCAAGGCTGGCGACAGTTCCGCTTTCAACGCGAAGCCGCGCAAGCGATCGCCGCCGGCGGCAGCGGACTGATTCACGCGCCCACCGGCACCGGAAAAACGCTCGCCGTCTGGCTGCCATTGATCGATCGATGGCTGCTCGAGAACGGCCGAAAAAAGTGGTCCAACAAATCGATGGTTCCGTTTCGCGTCCTTTGGATCACACCTCTTCGCGCTCTATCACACGACACGTTGAAGGCATTGCGCAAACCGGTTGTTGAACTGGGCTTGCCTTGGTCCGTGGAAGCTCGAACAGGAGACACGTCGGCAGCGCAAAAAGCGCGGCAGTTCAAACGACCGCCTACCGCGTTGGTAACCACGCCGGAAAGCCTGTCGTTGTTACTCAGCTTTCCCGAGACACAGGAGAAATTCGCGACCTTGCAGGCGGTCGTTGTCGATGAATGGCACGAACTGCTCAGCTCCAAACGCGGCATCCAGACCGAGCTCGCGCTGGCACGACTGCGCAAATGGAATCCGCAGCTCCAGACCTGGGGCCTCTCTGCAACGCTGTCCAATTTGGATGAAGCATTGTCGGCGCTTCTCGGTGTCGAAACTCGAAGTGCCGATCGCCCGCGCGTGATCATTTCCGGCGACCTGAAGAAAAAGACGACGATCGAGACGATCATTCCGCGCGACATGGAGAAATTTCCGTGGGCCGGGCACCTCGGTCTCAAGCTGTTGCCGGACGTCATCAAGGCGATCGAGCAAGCGCGGACTACGTTGGTGTTCACCAATACACGATCCCAGACCGAGCTGTGGTTTCAATCGCTTCTGCAAGCGCGCCCCGGTTGGGCGGACGATCTCGGCATTCACCACGGTTCCCTCGATCGCGAGGAACGGGAAGCGGTCGAACAACGATTGCGAGCCGGCACCATCCGCGCAGTGGTTTGCACGTCGAGCCTCGATCTTGGCGTTGATTTTTCGCCCGTCGAACAAGTGATCCAAATTGGTGGACCGAAAGGAATCGCCCGGCTCCTCCAGCGCGCCGGCCGCAGCGGACATCAACCCGGCGCCGTCAGCCGGATTCTCTGCGTGCCGACACAGGCGATGGAACTGATCGAATACGCAGCCGCCCGCGAAGCAATGAAACGTCGCGAGATCGAGCCCCGCGCGCCGCTCAGTCGTCCGCTCGATGTCCTTGTGCAACACCTCGTCACCTGCGCGCTGGGTGGTGGTTTCACGCGCGACGAACTTCTGACCGAAGTTCGCGCGGCCTATTCATATCGCGATTTGACCGAACAGGAATTTGATTGGGCGCTTCAGTTCGTCGTGCGCGGCGGCAAATCGTTGCAGGCCTATCCCGAATACCATCGCGTCGTCGAAATCAACGGCCGGCACAGCGTCGAGTCGCCGCTCATCACGCGGTTTCATCGCATGCAGATCGGCACGATCGCCGGCGATCAATCCGTGTCCGTTAAATTTCTTTCGGGCAAAACGTTGGGCACGGTTGAGGAATCGTTTGTGGCGAAGCTGAAGCGGGGCTCGCGATTTTCTTTTGCGGGGCGGCCACTCGAACTTGTGCGTTTTCACGATCTGAACGCCTACGTTCGACCCGCGAAAAAGAGCAGCCGGCTGGTCGCGATCTGGGGCGGCAGCCGATTGTCGTTTTCCAGCGAACTCGCCCACGCCGTTCGTCGTCAATTGGACCACGCGCTGGACAACCGTTTCGCGAACAAAGAAATGCGATCGGTTCGCGGCGTTCTGCAAACACAAGCGGATTGGTCCAGCATCCCCCGACATGATGAATTGCTGATCGAAACAACCGACACGCGTGAAGGGCGACACTGGTTCCTGTTTCCCTTCGCCGGGCGGCTCGGGCATGAAGGACTCGGTTCCCTGCTCGCCCATCGAATGGGTCAACGCATGCCCGCGACCATCACGATTGCGGTCAACGATTACGGACTCGAACTGCTGCCCGCCCAGGAACTCGACTTCAACGAAGACGAGTGGCGCGCGTTGCTTTCTCCGGATCATTTGCTCGAGGACATGCTCGCGTGCCTGAACACTTCCGAACTCGCCCGCCGGCAGTTTCGCGAAGTGGCGCGCGTCGCGGGACTCGTCTTTCAAGGTTATCCCGGCGCCCGCAAAACGGCGCGGCAAGTCCAGGCCTCAAGCAGTTTGTTCTACGAAGTGTTCGCCAAATACGAACCTGATCACCTGTTGCTGGAACAGGCACGCCGCGAAGTCCTGGAACGCCAACTCGAAGTGCAGCGGCTCCGCGGCGTGCTTGAATGGGCCCAGACAGCGAAAATAAAATACCATCGCGTCCGGCGGTTGACTCCGTTTTCGTTTCCGCTTTGGGCAGAGATGCTGCGCGGAATCGTCAGCACCGAATCGTGGGCTGACCGTGTCGCCCGCATGGCCGCCGATCTCGAATCGGCTGCGCAAAATGAAAGAAGTGAACACACTGGAGTCGTCGGTTCAAAATGAAGTGCCAACTTCATTTTCGAAAAGGTGGTGTCGGCACTCTGTGCCGGCCTAGGCGCGCACGGAGTGCCCGCCCCACCCGAATGGAACTGTCACCGGAAATCGATCGAACCGGGTACCGGAAATTTTTATTGAGAATCAGTGAAAGCAAGCGATGAGCAAAGCGACGAACAAACGAGCAAGCATTGAGATCGAACTGGCCGGAGAGCAGGTTCGGTTGCTCGCCGATCGCGCATTGTTCTGGCCGCGGGAGCGAACGTTGTTCATTGCTGATCCACATTTTGGCAAAGGCACAACCTTCCGACGCTTTGGTCTCGCGGTTCCCGATGATACGGCGAACGAGCTTCAACGTCTTTCAAACCTTCTGAAATCAACCGAAGCACGTCAGCTCATCATCCTCGGAGATTTCCTGCACGCGCGCGCCGGATCAACAAACCAACTGTTTGACCAACTCATTGACTGGCGGTCGCAACACGCACCCGTCGCGATGACGCTGGTCGAAGGAAACCACGATCGCACGGCGGGTCCGTTCCCCGAGGAATTGAATTTTGAAATCCAAACCAATCCCATCGATTTGGGTCCGTTCAATTGCCGGCACGAACCAGAAAAATCGAACGTGAAGCACGTCCTCTCCGGCCACGTGCATCCCGCCATTTCCATGCGCGATCGAAATAGCACCAGCCTGCGCAGTCCGTGCTTTTGGGTTCAACCAACAATCACGGTTCTGCCCGCGTTTGGCTCCTTCACCGGCACGGAGATCATTCAACCAGTAGACGAGGATCGCGTTTTCGTGGTTGGCGAAGGCGCCGTTTTCTCCTTACCAGTTCCATGATAAAATGGGTATTAGCCGATGGTGACCCTCGTCGCCAATTGGAACCTGAATTGTCGTGTCGGGCGTATCGCAGTCAACACTGCGGAAGCCCGAAAAGTAGGTCCGACAAGTTTCACCAAACACCGCATTAATCCAAAAAACTTAAGGGTTTCCAAGTTCACGAATCGCTTTAGTATTTGGTTTATCACCTGGTCATCAACCAAGGGCCGGGTCTGCATGGTCGCATGTATTATCTTCGATACATCAACTGGTTGCCTGCCCGGAATCTCTGGGTGTTGGTTCTCTTTGTCGGACTGAGCGATTTCCTCGCATTCGCGGATTCCGGCGGCGAACAGTATCGCAAGGAAATCCTGCCCATTCTTCAGGATCGTTGTTTTGACTGTCACGGCGACGGCGAGGCCAGAGGCTCCATGGCGCTCGATCAGTTCAAGGACGATGACGATCTTCTCACTCGTCGTGATCTCTGGTGGAACGTGATCAAGAATACCCGGGCGCGGATCATGCCTCCGAAGCGCAAACCCAAATTGACCACCGAGGAATGGAATCGGATTAACAAGTGGGTTCAGGACGAAGTGTTCCGGATCGATCCGAGCGACCCCGACCCCGGAAGGGCCACCATTCGTCGGCTCAACCGCGTGGAATATCGGAACACCATCCATGACTTGATGGGCGTGGACTTCAACACCGATCTCGAGTTTCCACCGGACGACACCGGCTATGGGTTCGACAATATCGGCGACGTGTTGAGCATTTCTCCCTTGTTGCTGGAAAAGTACGTTCGGGCGGCCGAATCGATTGTTTCGGAAGCCGTTCCGAAAAGCTCGAAGGTGATGGCCGAACACGTCGTGCCCGGTGGCGAATTTCGTTCGTCAGATTCCAAGCAGACTGGCGAACGCGTTTCCTTTTACGACCCCGCGATTCTGAATGCTTCGGTCAAGATCGAGCACGACGGCGAATACCAAGTTGTATTCGAAGTTCACGTCGATGGCGAATTCGCATTCGATCCCGGCCGGTGCCGCGCCATTTTTTCCGTGAACGGAGAAGTGGGAGCCAAGGACGAGTTTGTCTACGCATTTTCGGATGATCCCGATCAGGGCGCGACATTTCGTTATACAGTCAGCCGCAAGTTGAAGGCGGGGGAACAGAATCTAACCGTGGAGCTGCAGCCGCTCGTTGAGAAAGAGAAGCGCATAAACCGCCTCGACTTCGGCATCAAGTCGGTTCGCCTGCAGGGCCCGGCGGACACCCGTTACTGGGTGCAACCGAACAACTATTTGAAATTCTTCGCCGACGGACCACCCAGCGAAGACGAGGCCGCGCGCCGGAATTACGCGAAACAGATCCTGAAGAACTTTGCCTCCCGCGCGTTTCGACGTCCGATTGAGGAACGAGTCCTCAACGGCCTCGTGTCACTTGCGGAACAAGTTTACTCGCAACCCGAAAAAACATTCGAAGAAGGCGTTGCGCGCGCCATGGTGGCGGTAATTGCTTCGCCGCGGTTTTTGTTTAGGATCGAAACACCGGACACCACGTTGCCCGCTGGCAAATATCCATACGTTGATGAATGGTCGCTCGCCTCGCGGCTTTCCTATTTCTTCTGGTCGAGCATGCCGGACGATGAACTTTTTGAACTCGCTCGGCAGGGCCGCCTGCGTGAGCAGTTGTCTGCGCAAGTCAAGCGGATGCTGGAGGACAAACGATCCAACGCCTTGATCCAGAACTTCACGGGCCAATGGCTGCAAGCGCGCAATCTTGACCACATCCCGATCGAACCGGTCGCTGTGCTGGGTTTTCAAGATGAACTCGATGGTATCCGGAAGAAGTATGGCTTCCGGCTCTTTCGCAAACGCGATGGCGAAGAAGAATCTCCCGAACTGGCCGCTGCCCGAAAGCGCTTCCGGGAAATCAACAAAATGAGCGCAGAGTTCAATCCGGAGCTTCGCGAAGCCATGCGCCGTGAGACCGAATTGGTCTTTGGCCACGTGCTGCAGGACAATCGGAGCGTCCTGGAATTCCTCGACAGCGACTACACGTTTCTGAACCAGAAACTGGCGGAGCACTACGGCATTACCGGAGTAGAAGGACCGGAAATGCGCCTTGTTCAACTTCCGGAGGGCAGCCCACGCGGCGGCATCCTGACGGAAGGCAACACGCTGGTCGTCACTTCCAACCCGACTCGTACTTCACCGGTAAAACGCGGCCTGTTTATTTTGGAAAATATTCTGGGCACGCCGACGCCACCTCCACCGCCAAACATCCCGCCGCTGGAAGATGCGGCGAAGGGGATTGCCGATCATCAACCCACCTTGCGCGAAGTCCTTAGCCGCCATCGGGAAGACGCGCTTTGCAGTTCGTGCCATTCGCGACTCGATCCACTGGGCCTCGCGTTTGAAAATTTCACCGCGATTGGTACGTGGCGCGACGAGGAGCAAAAGGAACCCATCGATGCCTCCGGCAAATTGATTACCGGCGAATCTTTTGCTGGCTCCCGGGAACTGAAGAAAATCCTCGTCTCAGAATACCGTACGGACTTCGAGCGCTGCCTGACCGAGAAGCTGCTCACCTACGCAATCGGACGCGGACTTGAGTATTACGACGAACATACGGTCGACATGATCGTCAAACGATTGGATCAGGACGGCGGTCGTTTCCAGTCGTTGATCACCGGCATTGTTGAATCCGCGCCATTCCAAAAACGCCGACCGCCCGAGACCCGCACAGCGGCAAATCCTGGCTCAACCGGCGAGTCTGAACCCTTGGCGCAAGCCACCAACTAGAAAGAAAATGTCATGACTAATTTCCCAGCTCATCCGCATGCCCGGCGCCGCGCTGAACTCCTGAATTTGAACCGGCGCCGTTTCCTGCGCGGCTTGGGTGTTGCTCTGGCGTTGCCGTCGTTTGAATCGTTGGTGTCGACCGCCAGCGCCGCCCCGGTAGCGGGAGCCAAAGGGAGCGTTCCGCCGCGACGAGTGGCTTTTTGCTCGGTGCCCAACGGCGTTCAGCAGGACAACTGGTGGCCGACCGGCGAAGGCGCTGAGTTCCAGTTGAACAACACGATGAAGCCCTTGGAGCCATTCAAGGATTACCTGCAGGTGATTGGCGGACTCGACCACGCGAATGCAACCCCCGGGCCTGACGGCGGAGGCGACCACGCCCGCGCAAACGCCACGCTTCTCACCGGCGTACGGGCGCGCAAAACTGCGGGTGCGGACATTCATCTCGGAATCTCCATCGACCAGGTCATCGCCAGGGCAGTCGGCGATCAAACCCGGTTTCCCTCGCTGGAACTGACTTGCGACAAGGTGCGCAAAGCCGGGCAATGCGACTCGGGATATTCCTGCGCCTACCTCTACAACATTTCGTGGCGTTCTGAGACCACGCCAATGACGCCGGAGTCCAATCCGCGTCTGTTGTTCGAACGCCTCTTCAGCAGTGGATCCACGCGAGACCAGCAGGCCTCTTATCAACAACGGCAGCAGGAACAGAAATCGGTACTCGATTTCATTATGGAGGACGCCCGTTCTCTCCGTCGCGACCTCGGCTACCGCGATCAACAAAAACTCGAGGAATATCTGACCGGCGTACGAAGCTTGGAGCAACGCATCGCCCGTTCAGCGGAATTTGGCGATCTGCCGACCGTGGACCTAGCGGCACCGACGGGCACACCACCCGACTTCGGCAATCATATGGAGCTGATGTTTGAAATTCTGGCGCTCGCGTTCCAAACGGATTCGACGCGTGTCGGCACGTTGTTGCTGGCGGGCGATGGAACGAACTACGCCTTCCCGCAGATTGGCGTTCCGGAAGGCCACCATTGGTTGACCCACGACGCTGGCAGTCACCCGGAACAGTGGGAAAAGGTCGCCAAGATCGATCAATACTACGCCTCCCACTTTGCGAAATTCATCGAGCGACTGAAATCCATGAAGGAGGCAGACGGCTCGTCCGTGCTCGACAACTCGATGATTTTTTATGGTGGCGCGATCGCGAACGGTAACCACCATAACCACGACAATCTGCCGGTGATCCTAGCGGGTGGTGGTGGTGGCACGTTGAAAACCGGTCGGTATCTCAAGCTCCCTTCACAGCCGATGACGAATCTCTTTCTTAGCATGGCTGACCGCCTGGGGGCGACAGGGCTCGAGCGCTTTGGTGATTCGACCGGCCGCGCCGAAGCGATTGGGAGTTAAGGCAACCAGACTGCCGCCTTTCTCGTCCCAGCTGATCAGCACGTTGGAATGGTATTCGTCAGGAACTCCGCCAGTGACGATTGGCCAACCGGACAGCACCTGAATCACTTCTTCTCGTACTCACGGAGAAAGCCCAAGAACTCGCGTCGGTGATCTTCTTCGCCACTCAATATCTGGATCGCCATGTCCTGCGTCACGTAGTCAACACCGTCGCAGAGTTTGATGATCTTGTTGTACTGTTTGATCGCGGATTCCTCAGCGGCGATCACGCCCTTGATCACGGCCACCACGTCCGTCGTATCGTTTTTGGGTTGGAGGAATTTCTGGCTGCGCGGAAGTTCCATCGAACCGGGGGCCAGCCCGCCGATCGTTTTAATTCGATTCGCCAGTTGCTGGGCATGACCGAGTTCGGTGGGCACGTCGGCCGCGAGCGCCTTCTTGATCACTTCCGACCGCACGCCATCGAGGTTGACGGAGGCGGCAATGTAGTTCTGCACCGTTTCCAATTCCATCGCGTAGGCGAGGCTCAATTCCTTGATGATTTTCTTGTTGCTCATAATCGGCAGAATCTAGCGGAGGAAATGGTGTTAGACAAACCCGTCAGTGCCAATTCGCGGACCGCCATCCGTTCGGCGATCACATATTCCCCATCTCCGGCCTTGCCCAACCGGCTGCCGACGCTATGTTCTTCGATTGCCATGAGCGCTTTTCGGAGGATTTGGGTTTGGGGCAATCTGTGTCTATTGCTGGGTTCGGGGCATGTAAATGCCGCCACCTGTATCTGGACCGGCACGAAAAACGGATTGTGGAGCAATCCCGCCAATTGGACCAACGGCATCATACCGCAATTGTGGGACACTTTGGTCTTTCCGGACAACGCGAACGTGCGCGATACGATCAACGATTTTCCGCTTGATCCCACGCTTCCATATCTGCCCGTCGCCGACATTCGTTTCGAGGGTCGCGGCTACACGCTCGCCGGCGAACAAATCAATTTGGAAGGTAACATCACCAGCGTTCCCAGCCTTTCGACCAATCGTATCTTTTTGGACCTGAGTTTGGGATCAAACGTGGTCACGATCGCCAACGAAGGCTATTTCAATCAGCTCGAACTGGGCGGCAACATCTGGATGCACACCAACCCCCTGGTCTTGGAAACGATCTCGGACATCGTGGTCTCCGGACGCATCAACGATCCCAACGGCGTGGGTATTGTATTCCGTTCACGATCGCAAGGACGGCTCACGGTGGTTGACGGCGGCATCATCGAAGGAGCGTTGTATGCCGATCATGGAACGGTGACCTTCGGCAATGGAAGTTTCGGCGGCAAACTGAAAGATCTCCCGCCACCGCATCCTCCAAATCCGCATTCACAACTCATCATCGGCAACGATGTTGATCCGCCCGGCACGGCCCAAGTCCGCCTTTTGAAAAGCGCGCTGATCGACGCCGGTGTTCCGATTGTCATCAACCATTCCGGAGTGCTGCATATCGACTCCGAGTTTTATCCATCGGGCATCACCCAGGTTTTTCCGGGCATCAGCGGAACCGGAGTGATCAAGCTCGACAACAATTACCTGAGGATCGATCCGTCCGCTCAATCATCGAGCTTCGGTGGCCGCATCGAAGGAACCGGAAGACTTTTGATCGGTAAGGATCCCAGATCCTCTGACGCGATTCCCGGCAGGTATTTCGAGCTTGCCGGCGATTCTACGTTTAGCGGACCGATCACCGTGCAATCTGCCGAACTGCGAATTAGCGGCAGCGTGTCAAACGCACCAATCAGCTTGACCGGTGGAAGTGTGCTCAGCGGGACCGGAACTGCGAAGAGCCTCACCAGCAACGGAGGTATCATCCGGCCCGGCGCTGGCACACTGCGAATCCTGAATGATTGCTCACTCGATTTCTGGACGCAGCTTTGGATTCATCTGGATGGACCAGATCAAGGACAATTCCACGCGGGCACCCTTGAGCTGAACAATGCCTACTTCGGTCCGATCTACGATGGAACGGGAAATCAGTCTTCCTACACAATTGTATCCACCGACGCCGGGGTCAGCTCCCTCCTTCGCCGAGGCACAGTGAATCTTCCTGAAGGTGCATGGCTGTTGATGGGAAATCCCACGGACGAATTCCAAATCACTTACACTGCAAACGCCGGACACGACGTCGTTCTCAACTATTTTGGTGCGTACTCGCCACCGACGCTTTCGATCAACCGCGTCTCCGCATCTGAAAGCGTCATTTCCTGGCCGCTTTCGGCGCATGACTTCCAACTGCAAAGGACGTCGCCCGAGAATTTGGGCCGTTGGTCAACCAACGATCTGCCCACTGCAAATACCAACAACACGGATCATTTTGTTGTTGAGACGAATTCACTGACTTCACGATTTTACCGGTTGATTCGCTGACCATGGACACCCTCTCAATTAGAAAGGCTCGCCTGCTGCGGCGGTTTATTCCGTCAATTTGCCGATTCTCGCTGAGCTGCGGATTGCTCGGATTTGGCCTTTTGCCTGCCGATGCCGCCACCTGTATCTGGACCGGCACGCAAAACAATCTGTGGAGCAACTCGGCCAATTGGACCAACGGGATCACTCCCGACACCGGCGATTCTCTCGTGTTTCCGGACGGCCCCAAATACCGGAACCTGCAGAACGATCGGCTCGATATCCTCTCGGTCAGCAACATCATTTTCAACGGCCGCGGTTACACTCTGGGTGGAAACAAGATCGACCTGACCGGCGATATCGTCAGCGTTCCGAGTTTGTCCACAAACCGCGTCCTCTTCCCAATCGATGTGTACGGTCCGGCGACCTTTCAAAATCAGGGCTACTTCAACCAGTTGGAACTGGGTGGTGAGATTCATCTAAACTCCGATCCAATCACGCTTGAGACCATTTCCGACATCAAGATATCAGGGACCATTCTCGGAACCAACGGGGTGGGAACCATTCTCCACTCCAACTCCAACGGGAAATTCGAACTCGCAGAAAATGGGCGCATCTATGGTGACATTACCCTCGATCGAGGTGTCCTTTTGCTTTCGTCGACATTGTCGCACGGGTTCATCGACGGTGATCGCGGAATGAAGTTGGTCATCGGCAATGAAGTCGATTCATCCAAATTGGCAGAAGTACAGTTCCAGGCGCGCGACAAAACGACCACCAACATATCGGTGATCATCAATCAATCGGGGTTTTTGAATCTGGTATCGGCCGCCCATCCAGAAGGAGTAGATGAGACCGTGGGCGGCGTCACCGGTTCAGGGAACATTAATATTGGAAATGGGAAGTTGATCATTGGCAACACGCTCGGCGACGAATTCTCCGGTGAAATTAAGGGCACCGGCATTCTCCAATTGGGGTTGCCTGCTCCCGTCACACCACCATTGCCTTCGGTCGTTAAACCGGCCGGTGCTTTAAACGTCACTGGAAACCCGACCTTTGAGGGCTTAGTCGACGTCCTTTCCGGTTATCTAACCGTTAGAGGCAGTATCTCCAATGCGGACTTAACTCTGGAAAATGACAGTCACCTGGAAGGAAACGGTATCATCAAGAGTTTGAACACTGACGCCGCCGTGATAATGCCCGGCCCGGGAACACTGCGCATTCTGAACAGTTGCACTTTGGATTACTGGACCGTGCTGTGGACCCATCTGGATGGTCCCAACAAAGGAATGCTTCGTGCAGCAACTCTGAACCTTAATTCAGCATACCTCGGTATAATCTACGAAGGTGGTGATGCCGACACATCCTACACGATTGCGACCGCCGATTACGACCTGAGTTCCAACTTCAGGTGGGACAAGGTCAGTCTGCCGGAAGGCGCGTGGGTGGTCAGTGGCGATCCATCCAGCGAGTTTCAAATCACCTATGCCACCAACGGAGGCCATGACGCGGTGCTAAATCGATTTGGTTTGTATATCGCGCCGACTCTTTCAATCCGGCATTTGTCAGAATCCGAAAGCGTCATCTCCTGGCCACTTGCAGCACATGATTTCCGACTGCAACGAACTTTTCCCAACGACTTGGGTGGCTGGACAACAAACGATCTACCGACCATTGAAGCCAACACCACCGAGCATTTTGTCGTCGAAACCAACTCCCGACCCTGGCGATTTTACCGCTTGATTCGCTAACGCATGACCAAGCCTTTCGTTTTTAAAAAAAATCTAGTTGCGCGGAAGTCGTTTTGCCACACCTACGCTCTCGTGCTGAGTAGTTTCCTCGCAATCTTTGCATTCCAAAAGTGCAATAGCGCCACCTGTATCTGGACCGGCACGCAAAATAATCTGTGGAGCAACTCGGCCAATTGGACCAACGGGATCACTCCCGACACCGGCGATTCTCTCGTGTTTCCGGACGGCCCCAAATACCGGAACCTGCAGAACGATCGGCTCGATATCCTCTCGGTCAGCAACATCATTTTTAACGGCCGCGGTTATACCCTAGGCGGAAACAAGATCGACCTGACCGGCGATATCGTCAGCGTTCCGAGTTTGTCCACGAACCGCGTCCTCTTCCCAATCGATGTGTATGGTCCGGCGACCTTTCAAAATCAGGGCTACTTCAACCAGTTGGAACTCGGTGGCGAAATAAACTTGAACTCCGATCCAATCACGCTTGAGACCATTTCCGACATCAAGATATCAGGGACCATTCGCGGAACCATCGGTGTTGGGACCATCCTCCACTCCAACTCCAACGGACGGTTCACTCTCGCGGAAGACGGCCGCATGTACGGTGATATTACAGTGGCACACGGCAACTTGATCCTTTCATACACGCTGTCGCACGGGTTTATCGATGGCGCTCGCGGAACGCGCTTGATCATCGGCAACGACGTCGATTCTCCGATGTCCGCGAAGGTGCAAACGCAACGAAGCAACCTCATCACGACGAAAGTTGAAGTCATCGTCAACGGCTCCGGAGTTTTTGACATGGTGGCACCTGACTATCCGGAGCGCATGGAGCAAACCATCGGAGGGATTGCGGGAACGGGTCTCATCAACCTGGGAGACGGCAAATTGATTCTGGGCAGCACGTTGAGTGAAGCATTTTCGGGTGTGATCAACGGCAGTGGAGATATTCAGATTGGTCTTCCCGCCCCACTGGGCGCGACGAGCAAGATTAACGGTTCCTTGGTTGTCGCCGGCGACCTGACATTTGATGGTCCCGTCAACGTCGTGTCGGGTTATCTGAGCCTGGCCAACGGCAGTCTATCCAATTCAGTCGTAACGATGGAAAGTGGCGGTCATTTGGACGGCTCCGGGTCCATCAAGAGCCTCAGCTCCGACGGAGCCGAAATCACACCCGGCCCGGGAACCCTCCGGGTCTTAAATGATTGTAACTTGGATTTCTGGACGCTGTTGTGGGCTCATCTGGATGGTCCAAAAAAAGGGGTGCTTCACGCGGGGACGCTTAATCTGAACTCAGCCTACCTCGGAGCGATCTACGAAGGCGTCGCCACCGAATCGAGCTTCACCGTCGCGAGCACGGACTCTGGTTTGAGCGCCAATTTCAGACTGGACACAGTCATCTTGCCGGAGGGCGGCTGGTTGGTGAGGGGCGATCCGCCGACGGAGTTTCAAATCACGTACGGCGCCAATGCAGGCCACGAAGTCGTCCTGACTCGGTACGGCGAATTCTCCGCGCCGACGCTAAGCGTGCGCCAATTATCAACGACAGAATGCATCATCGAATGGCCCCTGGAGGCGCACGACTTCTTTTTGCAACACACGAATCCCGAATACCTCGGTGGATGGACCACCAACGGCCTGCCGGCGCCCGCCACCAATGCCACGGTGCATTTTGTGATCGAGAGCAACACCACTCCCTGGCGGCTTTACCGTCTCACCCGGCCGGTCAGTCCATTCCAGTAAATGCCGATAAACTTCCGGCCCTACGGGTTGTGGTTCCGAAAAACGGTTGAATTCAAAAGTCGGCTCCCTATAGTCGCCCCCGCGTCCGACGGGAAACCGTCGCACGTGTCGGGGCGTAGCGTAGCCTGGCTAGCGCGTCTGAATGGGGTTCAGAAGGTCGCGAGTTCGAATCTCGCCGCCCCGACCATTTTCCTCCTGCGGCCGTTCCCGGCCCAATTTTGCCGGCACCCGGGTTGTTCCTAGACCGCCCTTTTTCAGTTTGACCCGTCTTTGTTGCGCCGGTTAGCTTCCGCCCTCCTGTAAACCGGACCGTTTTTAGCATATGTTTGGCACCATTCGAAAGCACTCCACCTGGTTGTGGCTGATCATCATCGCGGGGATCATTGTTTCCTTTGTGATCTATTTTACCCCGTCGGCCACGCGCGGCTTCATGGAGCGCGGCGCCAGTGTCAGCATCAATGGCCACACTTTCAACCGGGATCAGGTCAATGCCGCCAACCGCGAAGTGCAGGTAAGTGCCGTCCTGGGGCTCGGCCGCCGGCCGGAAACCGACCAAGAGGCAACGCAACGCGCGTTCGAACGTTTGATGATGGAAACCAAGCTCGAGGAATACGGCATCTCGGTGGGTCCGGAAGCGACCGCGGACTGGATTCGCGATCGTATCCTGCGTCCCGGCGGACCGTTCGCCGGCATGACGCTGGAGCAGGTTGGCAAACAGTTCATCACACCGGCGGGATATTCCGTCGAGGATCTTACCCGCTTTGCCAAGCACCAGGCGGGCTTCGAAGTGCTGCTGGACACGCTGGGCTCGGCAGCGTCCCTGATCACCCCGCAGGAATTGAGGAGCTCCTACCTTCGCGAAAACCAGAAGCTCGCCGTGGACCTGGCCTTCGTCGCCAATTCGAACTACCTGGCGAAAGTGACCTTGAACCAGGACGAGCTGATGAAATTCTACAGCAACCGCGTGGCGGCCTACCGCTCGCCGGATCGGGTGCAGGTTCACTACGTGCGTTTTGCCACTTCGAATTACGTCGCTGACGCGGAGACTGAATTGAAGAAGCAACCGAACTTCGACTCACAAGTCACCCAGACCTACGAGACTCGGGGAACGAACTACTATCCGAATCTCTCCCAGAAAGAAGCGGAGGGACGCATCCGCCAGGAGATGATTGACGAGGAAGCTTTCAAACTGGCGCGCCGCAAAGCGTACGATTTCATCAACATGTATTATGACAGCGACACTCGCACGAGTGCCGTCATGGCGGAAACCGCGAAGAGCATCAACAAGGAAATGAAGACCACGACGCCGTTCTCCCGTGATGAACTGCCGAAGGACATTGGCGTCGGTCCGGAATTCGTCGATGCGGCGTTCAAGCTGACGAAGGATGAACCATTTTCCACGGCGATCTCGGCTGCGGACGGCTATTACGCTTTGTGCTTTGACCAAAAGATTCCGGGCAGCATCCAGCCGTATGACGAGGTGAAGGACAAGGTGCAGAAGGACTTCCGAGACGATCGTGCGCGCACGTTGACCCGCGAAGCGGCCGATCAGTTTTACCAGGCCCTCACCAATGGCGTCCCCTCGTCTCAGGCCTTCACCAGTCTGGCCAAACTTTCCGGATTTGAAGTGTTCTCAATCCCCGATTTGACGTTGCGCACCACCAGCGTGCCGGGAGTCAAGCTGCCCGTGGACGTTCGCCAGATTGCGGCGATCGCCAACAACATGGAGACCAACACCATCAGCCGTCCGCAATTTGCCACCGGCGGGCTTTACCTGCTCCACACCGGTGACCGCACACCGCCCACGGAAGCGGAGATCAACGCCGGCTTGGCGGAATACCGCAATCGCATCCGCCAGACCCGCGACTCCGAAATCCTTAATACTTGGATTTCAAAGCAAATGGAATTGAGCGGCGTGTTCAATCAGTTCCGCAATCCCAGCCAGTAGCCGTCGGCCTCCCCTCGCGTGGCGTTGCCCCCAATCAAACTCTCCTCACCGGCAACCCACGAATTCTGGGAGATCCCCATCTTGTTCGAGGACGAGCATTTGCTCGCCATCGACAAACCCGCGCGGATGCTCACGTCGCCCGATCGATACGATCCCGATCGGCCAAACTTGATGCGCTTGCTCCACGACGGGATACGCGATGGCAAACCGTGGGCCGCAGCGCGCAATCTCGATTATCTGGCCAACGCACACCGACTTGACTTCGAAACAAGCGGGATTCTTCTACTGGCGAAAAACAAGCCCGCACTCGTCGCGCTAGCGAGCCTTTTCGGGACGGAGAAACCCACAAAATTCTACGTCGCGCTTATCCAAGGCGCTCCCGCAGAAAAGGAATTTGAGGTGGACGCCCCGCTGGCGCCGCACCCTTTTCATGTGGGACGCATGCACGTTGATCGCGCAAAAGGGAAGAAGTCGCGGACGCGCTTCACCATTCTCGAATCCTTTGCCGGCTACACGTTGCTCAG
Source organism: bacterium (assembly GCA_016124235.1). GTDB lineage: Bacteria > Verrucomicrobiota > Verrucomicrobiia > Limisphaerales > RI-55 > RI-55. The sequence goes on from WGOC01000013.1 coordinate 259,291, forward strand.
GTGCCAGCCATTGACCGGGCGCACCCATCAGATTCGGATTCATTTGCGCCATCTCCACCTACCCATCGTGGGCGATGCGTTGTATCTGGGCAAACCGCTCCTCCTTTCCACGATCAAGCAATCTTACCGGTTGAAGCCCGGCCGCACCGAACGTCCCTTGATCAATTCCGTGGCGCTTCACGCCGAGCGGTTGGAAATTCCTCACCCAGTAATTGGTTCTCCGGTAATCATCGATTCACCATGGCCCAAGGATTTGAATGTGGCCCTGAAGTATCTGCGGCAATGCGCTCCGGCGCCCACCACTGGATAGCCGGCATTTGGCCGGTGGACGAAGTTCTCGCGCGCGGTCCACTCCACTCTTCCATTCGCTCAGCAGAATCTACGCAACCATCCAATCGAGGATCGCCTTCTGCGTGTGCAATCGGTTTTCGGCCTCGGCGAAAATGGTTTCGGCGTGTTTCTCAAACACCTCCTCGGAGATTTCCTTTTCGCGATATGCCGGCAGGCAATGCATCACGAGCGCGTCCGGTTTCGCGAGCTTCACCAGGTCGGAGTTAATCTGATAACCGGCCAGCGCTTTCAGCCGGTCCGCTGATTCGGCTTCCTTACCCATCGAAACCCAAACGTCCGTGTAAAGCAGATCGGCACCTTCGGCCGCCGCCCGCACATCTTCCGAACAAGAGATCTTGCCGCCGGCCCGTTTCAATACTTCCGCGGAAGGTTGGAAAGTCTTCGGTGCCGCGATTCGCAATTCGAACCCCAGCTTTGCGGCCGCGAAGATCCACGACTGCGGCACGTTGCAGGCGCCGTCGCCAACAAACGTCACGACCTTGCCGGCGATGGATCCCCGGCTTTCCTCATACGTAAAGATATCGGTCAAGATCTGACATGGATGTTCGTCGTCGGTGAGCGCGTTGACGGTGGGAATCGCACCGAACTTCGCGAAGTCTTCGACATCGCTCTGCGCGAACGTCCGGATCACGGCGCCGTGAACCATCCGCCCAAGTACGCGCGCGGTGTCCTTGATCGGTTCGCCACGACCGAGCTGGATATCATTGGCATTTAGAAAAAGCGCGCGGCCACCGAGTTCATGAATCCCCACTTCAAAGGACACCCGCGTGCGTGTCGATGACTTGGAAAAGATCATCGCCCACGATTGACCGGCGAGCGGTTTGCGATCGTCCTGACCGCGCCGGGCTTTGAAGGTGGCGGCATTTTTCAGCACGAGTTCCATGTCCTCGCGCGTCATCGTCTCAAGGCTGAGCAGATGTTTCATGGTGCGTCCGCTGGCTGATTTGCGTCTCTAAATAAACAGCCCCGGGGACTGACCCGGGGATTAAAACAAGATGCAACACCAATTTGCTCCGGCTGACAAAGGAAAAATACTCGCCGCGGATTCGCCCTCGCTCTTCTGTTGAATTGACGGCACTCGTTGCCGCAGGACCTGGCTTGGCAGCACGCCCCCTTACCGGCATGCTTGGCGGATGCCCAATCGCAAACGCCACTTTGGTTCGGACAATTATGCGGGAATCTGTCCGGAAGCGTGGAAATCGCTGGAGGAAGCCAATCAAGGACATTGCCCCGGCTACGGCGATGACGAGTGGACCGCGAAAGCCGCCGACCTGATCCGCGAGACGTTTGAGACCGATTGTGAGGTGTTCTTCGTCTTCAACGGCACGGCAGCCAATTCGCTTTCGCTCGCCTCACTCTGCCAGTCATATCATTCCATTCTCTGCCACGAGACAGCTCACGTGGAATCCGATGAATGCGGTGCGCCGGAGTTCTTTTCGAACGGCACGAAAGTCCTGCTCGTATCCGGCGCAAATGGCAAGGTCACACCTGACGGCATCGAGCAAATGGTGAAGAAACGGTCGGATGTGCATTATCCGAAACCGCGTGCGGTCAGCCTCACGCAGGCAACGGAACTGGGAACCGTCTATACGCCGGACGAATTGAAAACCATCTGGTCGCGGTGTCGCGGGCTTGGTCTGAAGATTCACATGGACGGTGCACGCTTCGCGAACGCGGTTGCCTCGCTCGGCGTGAAGCCCAAGGAAATCACCTGGCAATCGGGCGTGGACATTCTTTCGTTTGGCGGCACGAAGAACGGCACGCATGTCGGCGACGCCGTCGTCTTTTTCAATCGTGAACTGGCTAAGGAGTTTGACTATCGCTGCAAGCAGGCCGGCCAGCTTGCGTCGAAGATGCGTTTCATGTCGGCGCCGTGGGTCGGAATGCTGAAAGATGGCGCGTGGCTCAGACACGCTGCGCATGCGAACGAGATGGCCCGCTCGCTGCACGAAGAATTGGTCAAGATTCCGGAGGTAAGGATCCTGTTTCCGCGGCAAGCAAACGCGGTCTTTGCCGAGCTACCGCCGGCGGTAGTTCACGCGATGTGGCAGCGAGGCTGGAAGTTTTACACGTTCATCGGCCAGGGCGGCTGCCGCTTGATGTGCGCTTGGGATACGCAACTCGAGGACGTCGTTGATTTTGTTTCTGATCTTAAAACTACGATCAGAGAAACACCCCAAAACGCGCCAGTTCCAACCGGCGATCATCGGACGATGAAATGACAAATCGTGAGCTTACCTATTCGGCTCGACCTTCGGCATCTTGCCGGCGAAAGGCAGAATGTCCGGAACAATCGCAACGCCACTCGTCACCTTTAGCGGCGTCGGACAACCGTCGATCGGATAGGTCAGTTCAACCATAAATGCGGTCCAGCCTTTATCCGGTTTCGTCATATCAACCAGTACTTTGCCGTCGGCATCGGCTTTGAGTTCGCTGCTCGACCAGGCCTTTCCAAGTGTTTCGAGTCGAAAGTCCCGCGCTTCCGGATTCGTGGCCTGCCACAACAGAATCTTCGCCGGTTTATCTGTCAGTTGCATCGCGATTTCGCCGCGTTCCCAGTTCACCTGCCAATCGAACTTCGGCAACGGCCTGCGGTGGGTGATGGCATACTGCCACGCCGTCAGTGTCTCGGCGACATCCGTGTCTCGCAATGAATGATCGGCGTTGGGGACGTAGCGCATGTATTTCGGGCCTTTGAGATCGGCAAAGTAGAACCGATGCGAATCCGGCAGGAAATACTGATCGCCACACGCGTCGATCATCAGCTTGGGCATCGTGAGCCGGTCGCGATATTCGTAGGGCTCGACAATCTTCAACAGGCTGGCGTATTCGGGGGTACCCTGCCAGTCCATGATGCCTTGCCGCACATAATCACCAACGGCCGGCGAGTAATAACCATACGCCTCCCAGTGATGCTTCATGGAAGGAATCAAATTCAACATGTCGATCACGATGGGCGCGATGGCGACAACGCGTTTGTCGGCGACAGCAGTCGTCCAGGTCGTCCATCCCCGTTTCGAAGCACCGGCCACGACAAATTTGTCGATCTTGAGCGAACCACGTTCCGGACTGCCAAGGAATTCGGTCACGGTATCCATCGCCTTGACCGCGCTTTTTGTCATGGGCAGACGAGCCAGCCATTCCGAGCGGCCGCCCCGCAGAAACTTGTCCCAGCCGTACGCGATTAAATTGTCTTCGACGCGCTCCACCCCATCGTTGTTGAAGACCAGCGGTTGGTTTGGTACCTGCCGCAGTTCCACCACCACGGTTTTGGTGGCTTCGGCAATCCGCTGCAGCAAATTGTCGGGTTTGGGTGGGTCCTGACTCTTGTTATTTCCGCCCGTGATGAAGAGCAGTGCGGTGTCACTCACGACTTCCTTCGGTCGCTGGATCGTGAGCCAATGCCACCAGTTTGTGCGATCCACCTCCGCCGAAGTCAGCCACGTTTGCGACGTAAACTTGAGCAAATACGTCGTTGTTCCGTCGTCCGCGGAATGATTGGAAACCAGATCGTAATGATAGGCGGGATCCGGCGCGCGAACGTAGCGTTCCAGCGCGGTCTCGGCCGCCAACGCGCTTGAAGTCCGGAGCAGCAGAAACAGGCCGAGCACACGAAAGGCTAAATAATAAGATTTCTTCATCGCGGATGCTGCAGATATAGCCACAGGGCCAGAACACGGCGAGCAAAAGTTCGGCAGCTGTGCTGGCCCCCAAAGACGGAAAAGGACAGTCGACTAAACGCTCACAATCTTGCCGCCCGCTCCTTCTTTCCTGCTGAATTTCGAATTTGCATTCGAATTGTTCGTCTCGCAGAAATGAACGGGCGTTTGTTGAACGCGTCTGTCTTTATGGAAGTGGCGGATGCGCACCCACATGGGATTTCGCGGTGAACACGCCATCGCTTAGACCGACAGTGAACACTTTTTTTAAAAACCAGATTTTTCGTCAACCGACGTTGATCGTCGGCATTCTGTTGGCGGGCCTGCCAGCGGTCCCGGCCGCGACACCGGAAGCTTCAAAGCCCACCGACGCGCCGCCTTGGAAACAATCGGCCGGTCTGGGATTCACCCTGACGCACGGGAACAGCGATACGCTCCTTTTCACCGGCAATTACTCCGGCGCGAAGAAATGGGGTAACAACGAACTCGCCGTGACGATGACTGGTGGCTACGGCGAAAACAACAACGTCAAAAGTCAGGAATACGCGAATGGCTCCGGGCAATACAACTGGCTCCTCGGTGACCACAAACAGTGGTACGGATTCGGCAAGTTGGGTGCGCTGTATGATGCGGTCGCGGACATCGACTACCGGTTTACGCCGGCCATCGGTCTCGGCTATTACCTGCTGAAGGAAGGCGTCAACGACAACAAACACTTCAACCTGAGTGTTGAAGTCGGTCCCGGCTTCGTCGCGGAAAAAGTGGGCGGGGTCCCGGACGATTATGCCACACTGTACGGAGCCCAAAAGTTTACTTGGAAGATCAATGATCGCGCCAATCTGTGGCAGTCGCTGAACTTCACGCCCGAGGTCGACGACATGCGCAGCAATGTCACCGAATCCGAACTCGGCATCAGCAGCAAAATCACCGAAGCCATCAGTACTAAAATTGTGCTCACCGATACCTACCGCACCCGCCCGGCCGCGGGATTGGAACACAATGATTTGAAACTCGTCACCGGTTTGAATTACAGCTTCTGAATTGAGTTACCCGTTCGACTTGTCGTCGATTGACGGCTGGTCAATTGCACAAATCTTCTGCTATCGCCGTGTTTTCCCTTGGCAAGACCGGTTGCCAGATCTATCACCACATCGCTCTTTGAAAGACACGGACTGCAAGGTCCGTTGAAACACAACTGCGCGTCAGGGAACCCCGTGAGATCCGGGGACGGTTGCGCCACTGTAACGGGCTACAAACTCCCACAGCCACCGCAAGGGAAGGCGGGAGCGAGGTTCAGGCCCGGAGTCAGGATACCGGTGTGGTTGTGCTCGTCTCAGTTCCGCAAGGAGCTGACTTCTCCGCAAAGAGAAGGATGAGGCCTGGCCGGTGACCCAACGTCCCCGGCGTTCGTGGAGCCTTCTGTCCCCGTCTTGCGGGAAGAAGGCGTTTTTGTTTTCCGACATTACTTCGTCACTTCCCCGCACTGGTCTCGCAGCTAAACAACCGGCTGCTCGCAGCCAAAACCTGAAAGACCAGTCATGCTCAAAAATGTCATCATCGCGGTTGCCGCCGGCACTGCACTTGTTCCCTTCGAATCACTCGCGCAATACGCAACCCGCGTCGAAGCGTACGAACCCGGCACCGGTTACGCCGTCGAGTTTGGCACCGGCATCCCCTACACGGATTCATCCACGGCACTCGGTGCACCGTCATCGGTCACTCCCGGCGATTTCGGCGGACCGGTTACGCCGTTTGCCGCGCCTTATCAAAAAGAACAACTTGTCTCGCTCGGCGAAGGTGGATCGCTCACCGTCGAATTCAGCACGCCGATACAAAACAATCCGACCAATCCGTACGGCCTCGACTTCCTCGTCTTCGGTTCAACCGGATTTGTCGATGCGGATTATCCGAACGGAATCACCGACAGCGCTGGTTCCATTTTTTCAAACAACCTCGGCGAGACCCGTGTGTTTGTCGGCAACGACCCTGCCAACATGTTCCTGTTGAATCCGTCGCTGGCACCGGTGGTGGACGGGATGTTCCCCACCGACGGCAGCGGTAATTTCCAATTGCCCGTCAATCCGGCGTTGGATAACGCGGCTTTTGGCAACCAACCGCTGGATGCGATCCGCGAACTCTACGCCGGTTCGGGCGGCGGCACCGGATTTGATCTCGCCTGGGCCGTCGACGGAAACAATCAACCGGTCTCGCTAGACAGTGTTCGGTTTGTGCGGGTCGATGTTCTCAGCGGGCGCTCGGACATTGACGCTTTCTCAACCGTGATGGTGCCAGAACCAAGCACATTTGTCCTAGCCGCCGCCGGTTTGTTCGGGCTAATTTGCTCACGCCGAACGCGGCAAGGTTGATATTTTGGGGTCAACCTGATGAGTACGAAGATGAAACCGCCGCGGTGGGTTGTGGGATGCGCTGTAATTGGGACAGCCATTCATCTAACCACCGCGGCGGATTTTTTTGCGAACTTCTCGCAGCCTCCCGCTCCGGATGATTGGCAAATCGAGGGCGACCCTTCGCTCTTCGACTGGAACGCCGCCGGTCATCTCGACGTAACGTGGGATTCCAGTCGGACGAACAGTTACTTCGTTCATCCCTTGGGCATGATTCTGGGCAGGGACGATGATTTCAAGATCGCGTTCGACCTCACACTGAAATCCATTTCCGTAGGCGCCTCGCCCGGCAAACCGGACACGTTCGAGCTTGCCATCGGACTCATCAATCGCGCGGACGCCACGAGTACCAACTTCTTTCGCGGGAAAGGAACCGGCACCGTGAAAAACGTATTCGAACTCGACTACTTTCCCGACAACGGGCTCGGCGCAACTGTCTGGCCGGGAGTGTGGTCAACCAATGCGACATTAAGCTATCGCGACTCGAACGATTACACGCTGATCCCTCTTCCATTAAGTCAGGTGCTGCACGTCGAGATGACTTACACCGCCACCAATCGGACGTTGCGCGCGTCGATCATGGCTGGCGGCCAAACCATTGGACCAATCAACGACCTCATCCTTTCGCCAACTTTCACCGACTACCGCGTGGACTCGTTCGCGATTTGCAGTTACAGCGACGCGTTCACAACCGGATCTCTGTTTGCCACCGCCGAAATCGACAACGTTCATTTGGTCACGCCGCCACCGTCCGTTGAAAACTTGCTGCTAGTCCGCACTCAGAACGAATGGCAACTTGAGTTTGGTAGCCGGACGAACTGGATTTATCAGGCGGAATCGACGACCGACTTCGATCAGTGGACTTCAGTTGGACTGACAGTCGAAGGCACAGGCGAGCAGTTGAATCTGCCAGCTCCGACGAACGAAGCATTTGCTTTTTGGCGTATCCGCGCTACACGACGCTGATGCAGGAATTTGTCGCGCAACCAAAACTGTTCGATCAACTCGGTGGTCGCCCCAAACTCGAACTGTTTCTCAAGAATTTCTACGCGACGGTCCGGATCGATCCGACTATTGGCCCGATCTTCGAGGGTGCGGTCGATGACTGGCCGGCGCACATCCAAAAGATCGCCGGCTTCTGGTCACTGCAAACCGGTGGGCCGCCGGACTATCGCGGCGGCTTGCTGGCCCGGCACATTCCATTAACATTGAAAGCCGAGCATTTCGCCGCGTGGCTCACTCTTTGGGAGAAAAGCTGCCGCGCTCATTTTCCGGAACCCGAAGCTCGTGAAATGATCGGTAAGGCGCACGAACTTGGCACGCGGATGAGATCCGCGCTGGGTGTTCGAAGCTGAATTCGAAAGCCGGCTTGCGGTCGCGTTTGGTTGAGAATCTCCCGGAGTCTGGTCTCGCCAATTTCCATCCAAGCGGCCAATTCTTCAGGAATGAAGTTCCAACTCGTCGCGGCCACGTGGGTTCTTCTTTCTGCGCTCGCCGCTCATGGCGAAGCGTCGCACGACAACATCGTGATTTTCGACAACGCTCCAGCTGGTGCGGGTTATTACTACAGCGAAGGCTCCGTTGTCGCGCCGAGTCAGCTGCAACTGGACGGCGGCAAAATGCCAGTCGCAGTCAATCATTTCGTCAGTCCGCCAAATTCATTGCGACTCAATTGGACTGCGGCCCCGGGCGGAGACTGGCATGCCATCATCAAAGTTCCCCAACGCTACGGCCGGGAGTTTCGTTGCGAGGGTGAGGCAGTTTCAATGCAGATGTTTCCGGACGAGGAAATCGCGAGGATCGCGTCACCGCGAATCTATCTCGTCGATGCCGCAGGCCACGGCACACCGACAATCGATTTGCTGCGCGATCATGCTCCTTTACTCGCCGGAAAATGGACCAAGATCGAGCTGCCGTTTGCCAGCTTCACCAACCTGTTCAACTGGACCGACGACGTCCGGTTTGATGGTCGCAAGCTGGCAAGCGTGATCCTGGTCCAAGGACTGGACGACGGCAAAGCACACACGCTTTACCTCGATGATGTCCGGGTGGTGCAACTCGATCGCCACGACAACTCCGCGCCCAAAACGCCCACCGGCATCGCGGCCAGCGGCGGCGAACGGCACATCGACATTTCGTGGGAACCCGTCGCCGACAAGGATGTTCTCGCGTATCGAATCTACCGATCACAAGACAACAGTCAGTTCAAACCAATCGGCACGCAGCAATCGACCTTTCGCCGGTTCGTTGATTTTCTAGGGAAGCCCGGAGCAACGGCGACTTACGAAGTAAGCGCGCTCGATGTAAACGACAATGAATCGGCGCCATCTTCATCCGTCACCGCCAGCACCAAAGTGATGAGCGATGACGAGTTGCTGGACATGGTGCAGGCGGCCTGCTTCCGCTATTACTGGGAAGCCGCGCACCCGGACGCTGGAATGGCGATCGAGATTCTGCCGGGTGATCCGAATCTGGTTGCGGTCGGCGCGTCCGGTTTTGGCGTCATGGCCACCATCGTCGCGACCGAACGTCACTTCATCACGCGAGAAGCGTCCGCAGCGCGGATGCTCAAGATCGTTCGTTTCCTCGCGAAAGCGGATCGCTTTCACGGCGTCTGGCCGCATTTTCTCGACGGTCGGACAGGAAAAACTATCGCCCAATTCGGCAAGTATGATGACGGCGGCGATCTCGTCGAAACGTCGTTCATGATCCAGGGATTGCTCGCCGCCCGGCAATATTTCGACGCGGACAACGCCGCCGAACGCGAAATTCGGGAAACGATCACCCGCCTGTGGCGCGGAGTGGAATGGGACTGGTATCGCAAGACACCCGACAGCGATTATCTCTACTGGCACTGGTCACCGGATTACGGATTTCACATCAGCCACCCATTGATCGGTTGGAATGAAGCGTTGATCGTTTACCTGCTGGCGATCGCTTCCCCGACGCATCCAGTGCCAGCGAGCCTTTACCACACCGGCTGGGCGGGTCAGTCGGATTTCGCGGTGCAGTATCGCCGCGGCTGGAGTCGGACAATCGATGGCGACCATTACATCAACGGCCATTCCTATTACGGAATCAAACTGGCTGTCGGCGAAGGCACCGGCGCCGAGATGTTCTTTACGCAGTTTTCCTTCATGGGATTCGATCCCCGAGGCAAACGTGATCGCTACACGAATTACTTTCTGAACAATCGCGCCATCGCGTTGATCAACCACGCGTACTGCGTCGACAATCCGCAGAAACACGTTGGCTACGGCGCCGAATGCTGGGGTTTATCCGCCGGAATCAATGCCGGCGGCGGCCGACCGCAACCGCGCGACGACAACGGCACGATCAACATCATGGCGTCGCTCGGTGCAATGCCCTACACGCCGCGAGAATCAATGGCCGCGCTCAAGCATTTCTATCGCGACCTCGGCGACAAGGTCTGGGGCATCTACGGATTTCACGATGGTTTCAACGAAACGCAAGGCTGGTTCGAAGAGGTTTACATGGGCCTCAACCAGGCGCCGATCGTAGTGATGATCGAGAATTACCGAACCGGTCTCGTTTGGAAAAACTTCATGGCCAATCCGGAGATTCAACCTGCGTTGAATGCGATTGGCTTCCAGCCGGACAATTAGCCTCGCTGACTACGCTGACCGCAATAATTTGGATTCACCACCCGGTTGGGGCCGGCGGCACGACGATTCTATGAAGATTATCTCGAGGATTGAATGATGAAGGGGGGTAACGGAGGCAAAAGCGGTACGGGTCCACGCCCTTCGCCGCCCATCTGTATCAAGCGATTGACTTCGATGCCCGACAAATCTCCATTGCCGATATCGACGGGCGGCGTATACGGATCTGGCGGCAACGGTGGAAAGTTTCCGTTCCCACCCGTTTGAGTAATGGTTCGGTTCACCTCGATCAGCCGCGATCCAAAACTGCCGCTTCCATTTACACCTTGATCGGCGATCCGTTGGTTAAAGTCGGCTCCAACAAGTCCAAGACTATTGATCACCCGTCGCAGCAAACCCTGCGGATCATCTTCGCGGTGACGATTGATTAGCCGTTTGTCAGTCCCGAAATAATAACGGATTCCGAACAAGAGGTAATCGTAGCCGTGACTTCCAATCCCGGCATCGGCGGTCAGGCTCAGCCCACGAAGCGGGGTTTGAAATTCAACCACGGCCTGCCCAAGATGATTCTCAAAAAGGTTCGCGTAACCCACTTCGATCATCAGTTGATCGATCGGATACCACGCGGCGAATGCCGAGCCGACAAATCGAGTCTGGTCCGTCGCAAAGAATGAGACGGGTTGATCGTATTTCAAATGACCGACGCCCGCGCTTAGACCAAACGTGAATTGCGGCAGGTAATACTCCGCCTCCAAGCCCGCGTGCAGCGAGTACTGCACCTCGCCCGATTCACCGCCGGCAAATAATCCGATCAGAGCATGGTTCGGATTGCGCCAGAAAAAATGCGCGCCCCCGGCATAAAAGTCCGATGCATCGCTGCCGGCAATCACACGGCTGTACATCGCGTCCCCTTGCAAACCAAATCGCTCGGCTACCGGCAGGCTCACACTCCCGGAAAAATTGTGCCCCTCGTCGGAATCCATCCAACCGCCCTCATAATCCACTTTGCCGTTCAATTTCTGAACCGCCGGCAAATCAATCGACACATCGGGCTCGTGACTGAGCAAGTTATCTTTGGCTCGAAGAAGTGTTACCGACGCCATTGACCATGAGCCAATCAGGCTCAAAAGGCCCAACCGCAACGCTCGATCGATTTGCAAAATATGGTTCTTCTCCGGCCCCACAATCATGATGCCGACAGCTTGAATGGAATCTGGCGTCAGTCAATGTTGGAGAATCCGCGCCGCTCGCATTCATTCGCCGCCCGATGCGATCAATTTTTCCTTGATGAACGATCGCGCGACGGATTCAAAGACGGCGCGGTCGTCACCGCGAATGCGAATCAGCTCCGACTGGTCGAGCAGTTAAGTTGTCGCGGAACTGGCCGTCAAAACCACACGTCCGCTACGGCCCAAAACAGCCCGCGGCCTTTGGCGATTTCCGCGGATAGAAATACAAATCAGTAACGGTGGCGTACGCGTTATCGCCCGCTCCCAAAAGCGGTGAACTTTCACTTGGGCGGGCGTCCATTTCCGTCGCGTCCCATTGAACCTTTAAGAAATCGGCGAGTCCCGTTCCCGATCGAAATCCGCTCACACCGGGAGTCACCGTTCCATAGGAAACATTCCCCGCGAAGACGACGCCGGTGACGCTGTTCAAGGCATTCAATGCGGCACCGTTTTGACTGTAGCAAGCGTTGTTGGCGAAGATCATGTTGACGCCCGAATCCCACGCACTCAAGCGAACCGCCGTACCGGAATTGATGAATGTATTTTGAATCACGCTCAACGCCGTCGGCGAACCCTGATGATACTGGCTGGTGAACGCACTGCCCGCAGCGCCGATCACCAGATTGTCCCGCACGATACATTCACCCTGAACCTGCATCGCGTTGTCATTGCTGCGATAGCAGACATTATGTTCCACGATGTTGTGCGGCATACCAGCTGTTCCATAAACGAGGATACATGGATAGTTGCAATCGTGTACCCGGTTGGCGGCGATCAAATTCCCCCACGATCCCTGTTTCACTTCAATTCCGTCGCCTTGCGAGGGTCCGTTTACCGTGTCGTGAACACGGTTCAACGCGATGATCGACTCGCTCATGATCACACTGCCGTTGTTACCGCCGAGATACATGCCTTCGCCCGTGCCGCCACCCCGGCCTGTGTTCCAGATTTCGTTGCGCGTGATGTATAGATGACTGGTGTCGGCCGCGTTGGCGCTGATTCCCACATCAGCCGTTTCGTGAATTCGGCAACGATCGATCCAAACGTTGGCGCAGTCGTAGAGTCGTATTCCGTGACTGCCGCCGAGGAATTCGATTCCAGCAAAACAGACAAACCGCGCCGGCGCGCCAGCACCCACATTGATGATGTTTTGATTGGCATCGGGTCGCGTAATGGTGACGGCTTGGTCCGGCGCCGCAGCGATCCAAATGGGCGCCTCGGATGTGCCCTGCAAATTGAAGGTCGTATAGCTGTTGATGGAATAAGTGCCGCCGCCGATTTCCAGTTTGTCACCCGGGACCAATGCCTGAATGGCGGCCTGCAAATCGGCGCCGTTTTGCTCAGAAGTTTTCGCCTCATTATAAGCGAATGGTACCATTCGAGTCGGTGACAACGCGCTCCAATCCGGATCGTAGGGCGACGGGTCTTCCTTGATTTGAAAGAACTCGCGGGCATCGGCTGTGGCCACTTCTTGCGTCAGCGTGGTCGTCGTCGCCAACGTCGGTAAATTCACTCCCGTCCGTGTGTTCCAACTCGCACTCAGATCAGAGGTCGACTGCAATTCATAAGCCCGACCCGATACCGTCGACCAAGCCAAGGCAACCCGGGTGGAGTTCGTGGGCGTCACGGTCATCACGGTGGCGGATTCGGCAGGGAGCGACCCGCTCGCCAGCAAAAGCCAGATCGCAAACACCGCCGACGGCCAATGCCCAATACCCGGGCCACAACGTGCGCCGCGACGAACGTTCGGACATTCCAATAAGCAACGATGTTTGTTCATGGATGCAATGGGTGCTTTGACATTGAATTCTGCGACCATAGCGACGGCGGACGCCGACGGCAAATCAGCATGCATCGATTCTTCGTTCAGCCTCACCGAATCATTGAGCAAATACACCGCTTCGAACCTGAATCCCACTCGATACTCTCCATCACCGTAAGCGCACCAATCGCGATCGAAGGCACCGGACTTGCCGGTTCCAATCAAAAAGTGATTACTGGCATGAGACTCTCTCTTGTCGGATCTGATGGCCCACGGGAAAGATCTTTCGATTGGAAGGTATTGATCCCCAAGGGGCATCATCCAAGTTCGTCAATCGAATTGGATTCCAGGTGATCGATTCGCAGTTTTGTGAAATGTTGTCCGCCACTTCGCCATGTTGAAACGTCATATCGCGCCTGTATTTCGGATGGTCGCCCTCTGCGCAATGCTGGCCCCCAGCCAAGCCATCTTTGCGCAAGGCACCGGCATCCTACGTGAAGTCTACGAAGGCATTTCCGGCAATGCCGTATCGGATCTCACAAACGCGCCCGCGTATCCCGATTTTCCCAATTCGACCAACTTTCTCACAGACTATTTCGAAGCTCCGATCAACATCTTGGAAAGCTACGGCCAGCGCATTCGCGGTTACGTACTGCCGCCGGAATCAGGCTTCTACACGTTCTGGATTTCGAGTGACGACAATGGCGCGCTTTACCTCAGTCCGGACGAAGAACCGGCACACAAACAGCCCATTGCGGCCGTGCCCGGCTGGACGGCTTCCCGCGAATGGACGAAATACCCCGAGCAACAATCATCGCAAATCTGGCTGGAAGCAGGCCGGCGCTATTATGTCGAAATGCTGCAAAAGGAAGGTGGCGGCGGTGACAATGCCGCCGTTGGCTGGCAATTGCCGAACTCAGAAATGGAGCGCCCCATCCCGGCGACCCGGCTCCTGCCCGAGTACGGCAGCGCAGTAAAACCGGCCATTCTTGTCGACACGCCGGACCAGACCGTCGTGGAGGCGACCGAGGCGCGCTTCTTCGTCCTCGCAAGCGATCCCGCGCCAGTGCGTTACCAATGGCAACGCGGCACGACGGATCTGCCGGGCATGACAAATTCATTGCTGGTGCTCACCAACGTTTTGATCACCGACGACGGCAAGCAATATCGCTGCGTGCTCTCAAACAACGCGGGCAGCATCACCGGACGCGTCGCCACGCTGAATGTCATGGCGGATCTGGTGCCACCGACAATTGTCAGCGTCGCCAACCTGGGTCCAAATAGTTTGCAGATCACGTTCTCCGAACCAGTTGAAGAATCTTCGGCGACGAACAAAAACAATTACGCGCTCTCCGGCGGCATTACCGTCAGCGGCGGAACGATCGCTGCGGATGGGCGGTCGGTCGTGCTCGCCGTTTCTTCATTGGTTTATGGAACCAGCTATACGTTGATAGTTAGCAATGTTCACGATCGTTCATCCAACGCCAATCCGATCACGCAAGGGACACAGAAAGTTTTCACCGCACTCGAATACACGCCGACGGGCATCGGCGGGCTGGCGTCAGCCAATACGATTATGTCCGGCAATAGAGTGGATATCACCACCACGGGCGGCGATATCGGACTTAGTCCGGACCGGTTCCAACTGAACTATCAACAACGCACCGGCGACTTCGACGTGCAGGTTCGGTTGGCAAGTCTGTCATTGGCCGATGACTGGTCGCGCGCGGGCCTGATGGCGCGTGAGACTTTGGACTCCGGCGCTCGTTACGCCGCCGTTTTTGCCACGCCATCGATCAGCGGTTCGTTGTTTCAATATCGGCAAACCGCGGGCCAGGCTTCGACCATGGCAGGTTCCTTTCCGGTGAATTATCCAAATACCTGGCTGCGACTCCGGCGCGCGGGAAATGTCTTCACCGGTTTCGCGAGCTACGACGGATTGACCTGGACTCAGTTGGGCGCAGTCAACCTGTCACTCCCTTCGACACTTTATTTTGGCTACGCGGTCACCAGCCATTCTTCAACTGTCGCGACGACGGCGCAATTCCGTGATCTGGGCAATACGGTGAGCACCACGGTTGGTCGCTTTCCGACTCGTTACGAACCGCCCGGCCCGTCAAATCGTCGTGGCGGCGTCGTTGTTTCCGAGATCATGTATCATCCCGCCGATCGCGTGGACGGTCGCAACCTGGAGTTTGTCGAGATCTTCAACACGCAGCCATTCCCGGAAGATTTCAGCAACTGGCGCCTTTCCGGCGATGCGGACTTCACCTTTCCGCCGGGAACCACTCTTCCGGGAGGCGGCATTTTCGTCGTCGCGAAAGTGCCGAACGACATCGAAGCCGTGTACGGAATCACCAACGTTTACGGACCTTACTCCGGCAGCCTGCCGAACGACACCGGCACGGTGCGGCTGCGAAATCAGTCCGACGCGATCATGTGGGAAACCACCTACCAGACGGAGGCGCCCTGGCCGATCGCGCCTGACGGTGGCGGCCATTCGTTGGTGCTCGCCCGTCCATCCTACGGCGAAGCCAGTCCGAAAGCGTGGTTGCCCAGCGATCAACTCAATGGTTCGCCCGGCCGGCTTGAAACGGAACGGATCGTTCCACTGCGCGCCGTGATGATCAACGAGGTGCTCGCCCACACCGATCTGCCGGATGTTGATTACGTTGAGCTATACAATCACAGCACCAACACAATGAGCCTGGCCGGTTGCACGATCAGCGATTCGGTCTCCACTAATCGCTTTACGATTTCCGCGGGCGTAAACATTTCGCCGGGAGGTTTCATTTCGTTCGACGAGTCCGCGTTGGGATTTCGCCTGAGTGCCGCCGGTGAAACGGTGTGGTTTCGCGCGCCCGACGGCTCCGTGCTCGATGTGCTTCGCTTTGCGGATCAGGAAAACGGCGTCTCGTTTGGTCGCTGGCCGAACGGTTCCGAGGATTGGTATCGGTTGTCCACGAAAACACCGGGCGCGGCAAATACGTCCCCGCGTATTTCGCAAGTGGTGATCAACGAAGTCATGTATTCACCGGTCTCGCGCAACGACGATGACGAATACATCGAGCTGTTCAACCGCGGGACCGGCGACGTCGACATCAGCGGCTGGCGATTGACGAGCGGGGTTACCTTCACGTTTCCGACGAACACGATCATTGGTGCGGGTCAGTATCTGGTCATTGCCCGCAACGCGGCGCATTTGCAGACGAATTACGCCCAACTCGACGCCGCGAATTGTCTCGGCGATTTTCAGGGCAAACTATCGGGCAGTAGCGATCGCATCGTGCTGCGCATGCCGGATGAAATCGTTGGCACCAACGGCAGTGGCGCCCTCGAGACGAACATCATTCACATCGCTGTTGACGAGGTCACTTACGGGACGGGCGGCGAATGGCCCACGCTCGCCGATGGCGGCGGCAGCAGCCTGGAACGAATCGACGCGCGCGCCAACAGCCGCCTGCCTTCGACGTGGGCGGCTAGCGATGAATCGACCAAGGCCGCCTGGGTCACAGTCGGTGTCACCAACATCCTGACCCAAGGAAGTGTCTCGCCGATCGATGCCTTGCAAATCGAACTCGCCGATGCCGGCGACGTGCTGATCGACAATGTGGAAATGTTCAAGCCCGGTGGCGCGAATCTGATCACCAATTCAACGTTCGAAACCAACCTCGATGGTTGGACCTACACCGGCACGCACCGTTACACGATTCTGGGCAACGAAGGATTTGGCAGCGCACATTCGATGCGCATTCGCGCGGTCCGCCGCGGTGATCCGGGAGCAAACCGTGTTTGGACAGGCATCGATACCAACGCGCTCGCCGACGGCGATACCGTCGTCATTCGTTGCAAAGCCCGCTGGTTGGCCGGCTCGCCGGAGTTCATCATGAAAACCTACGGCAACTGGTTGGAGGCCTACGGCAATCTGCAGGTCCCAACCAATCTGGGAACGCCCGGGCTGCCCAACAGTCGTGCCGCGGTGAACATTGGCCCGGGCATTTATGAAGTGAAACACACCCCCGCTTTGCCGGCCGCAAATGAACCGGTTGTCGTCACCGCGAGATTGCACGACCCGGACGGTGTTTCCCTGGCGGCCGTGCAGTATCGCATCGATCCGGATTCCACGTTGACCACCGTTTACATGGTCGACAACGGAACCGGCGGCGATGCCGTTGCTGGTGACGGTATTTACAGCGCAACAATTCCCGGACAATCAACCGGAACGTTGGCCGCCTTTCGGGTAGCGGCTTTGGATTCCGCGAGTCCGACAAAGGTCTCCTATTATCCACCCGACGTGCCCGTCCACGAATGTCTTGTTCGTTGGGGCGAAGTCGTCCAACCAGGAAGTTTCGGCACCGTTCGCTTCTACCTGACCGACGCCTATCTGAATTTCTGGAAGAACCGCGAACGCATGGCCAACGACAACGTTCCCGTGACGATCGTGTACGGCAACGACCGCATTATTTACCTAGGCGGTGGCCGTTACTCGGGCAGTCCGTTTCATCAAGGTTACGATTCGCCGATTGGTAACCCGTGCGACTATGACTTCGAGGTGCCAGCGGATAATTTGTTGCTCGGCGCCAATGAGCTGCACATCTCTTGGCCGGGTAATGGAGGCGATGATCCCACCGCGCAAAACGAACAAACGGGTTACTGGATTCTCAACAAGCTCGGCGTGCAGGCAAACTATCGCCGCTATTTGAATATCTTCATCAATGGAGTGAAACGCGGATTCATTCTCGAAGACACGCAGGTGCCCGACGGGGATGTCGTTGATCAATGGTTTCCCGATCACTCGAACGGCGATATTTACAAGATCGCGATCTGGTTTGAGTTCGTGCAGGACCTAAGCTCTTTCACTTCGAGCGGCGCCAATCTGAACAACTACACTTACCCGAACGGCCAAAAGATCATCGGCCGCTATCGTTGGAACTGGCAGAAACGCTCGCTCAAGGAATCGATCACCAACTACACGTCGTTGTTTCCCATGATCGACACGATGAACACCAGCGCGACCGGCGATGATTACACCAAGGCGATCAGTTCGCTGATCGATGTTGATCAATGGCTGCGGACGTTTGCGGTCGCCCACATTGTCGGCAACTGGGATGCCTTCGGCAGCACGGGCGGTGGGCAGAACATGTTTTCCTACAAACCGGATGACGATCGCTGGAAGTTGATGACGTGGGATCTGGACATTTCGTTTTGCAGTTACTGCAACGCAACCGATTCCGATCTGTTCGCCATCTCACTCCCCCAACTCAGCCGCATGGCCAATCATCCGCCGTTCAAACGCATGCTCTGGCGGGCTTATCAGGACGCGGTGAATGGGCCGTTAAGTGAGGCCGCCTTTAATCCGCTGCTTGACGGCAAGTTCGACGCCTTCGCTTCGGCCGGCGTCAACGCGTCGCCGCCGGATTCGATCAAGAATTACATCCGCGCGCGCCGCCAATACATCATCGAGCAATTGGCGACGGTGAATGTTCCCTTCGCCGTGACCGATCCGGCCACGGCGTCGTGGACGACGAACGTCAACTTCATCACCATATCGGGGGCAGCTGCGGTCGGCGTTCAGGATATTCGCATCAATGGCCAGGTCTATCCGGTGAGTTGGATCAACGAAACGAATTGGCAGGCTCACCTGGCCCTGAGTGCCGGCGCGAACAATCTCGTAATCGACGGTCTGGACAATCAGGGAAACATCGTCAGCGGGACGACCGTCAACCGGACCATCACCGTGAATACAACCGCGCCGGATCCGGCCGACGTTCTGGCGATCAACGAAATCATGTACGATCCCACCGTTCCCGGATCGTCCTTTATCGAGATCTATAACCGCTCGACATCGTTCGCGTTTGATCTAAGCGGATGGAAACTGGACGGAGTCAGTTACACGTTCCCAGCCGGATCCATCATTGAACCGCAACGGTATCTCGTGATCGCCAAGGACGCTGCTGCTTTTGCCACAGCGTATCCGGGCCTGCCCGCTCCGTTTGATGAATTCTCGGGTTCGCTTCAAAACGACGGCGAAACATTGAAACTGGAAAAGCCGACAGGTGTTCCGGGCGAATTCACCATCGTTGACCGAGTCACTTATGAAGCGACTCCGCCCTGGCCAACGGCCGCCGCGGGAACCGGTGCGTCGCTCCAATTGATCGACCCTGCCCAGGATAATGACCGCGTTGGCAACTGGGCTGCACTGGACACCAACGCGCCGCCGCAATGGCAATACGTCACCCAAACCGGCGTCGCCACTTCGGTGAACATGTATCTCTACCTCACGCAAACGGGATCGGTGTACCTGGATGACATCAAGGTCGTTGCCGGCAGCACTCCGGAAGCGGGACCCAACCTTGTCGCAAACGGCGATTTTGAAAACGGACTCACCAGCTGGAACGTATCGGCCAATCACGCCAACTCAACCACGGTAACTTCCATCATGCACAGCGGCAGCGCGGCGCTTTTGCTGACCGCCACATCCGGTGGCACGACGCGGGACAGCTCGATCTGGCAAACGGTCGCCGGTGTAACCCTTGGCCAGACCTACACGATCAGTTATTGGTGGCGTCCTTACGATCCGCCGGCGGATTTTGTCATCCGTTTCTCGGGCGGTTGGATTTATACCCAGCCCGGCGGCAGCACTCCGAGCTATGCGCGATACACACCCGGCATCGCCAATTCAGTCACCGCCGCGCTGGCGACTTTCCCCACGTTGCGGATCAACGAAGCGCAACCAGAAAACACCAGCGGCATCACCGATCGATTTGGCGAGCACGAACCGTGGATCGAAATCTTTAACCACGGCTCCAGCGCGGTCAGCATGAACGGACTTTACCTCGCGCAAAGCTACACCAATCTCACGCAATGGGCGTTTCCAACGACAGCCTCGATACCAGCCAATTCGTTCCTCGTCGTGTTTGCCGACGCCCAACCGGCGCAATCCGACGCCACGGAATTTCATACGAATTTCCGGCTAACCGCTGGCACGGGACAGATCGCGCTAACGCGCATCGCCAACGGCTCAACCAATGTCGTGGATTATTTGAACTACAACGCCATCACGCCCGGTCAATCGTACGGCAAACTGCCGGACGGGCAGCCGAACGGCACGCGACCGTTTTTTTACGTTACGCCCGGCACCTCCAATAATCCGGCATATCCACCGGTCACCGTACGCATCAATGAGTGGATGGCGCAGAATGATGGCTTCCTGCAAAACATGGATCGCCCAGGAACCTTTTTTGACGATTGGCTTGAACTCTACAACCCCGCCGATACGCCCGCCAATTTGAGCGGCTATTATCTGACGGACGATTTGTCGAACTCGAACAAGTTTGAAATCCCGGCCGGATTCATTGTGCCGGCGAAAGGTTACCGTCTCGTTTGGGCGGACAACCAGTCATCGTTGAACATCGGCAGCCCGGCCGATCTCCATGCGGATTTTCAACTTTCCGCCGGCGGCGAATCGATCGGTTTGTTTGCGCCAGACGGGGCCGTCATCGACGCGTTAAACTTCGGTCCGCAATCAAGCGACGTGAGCATGGGACGTTATCCGGACGCGACGGCTCAATTCTATTTCATGCCGCAACCGACACCGCGGGCAGCCAATGTAAATCCCGGCATCAACTCGGCACCGGTGATCCCAACGATCCCGACGCAATACACCACGGCCGGCCGCTTGATGAGTTTTGCGGTCAACGCGACCGATGCGGAAGCGCCGCCGCAAACACTGACGTTCAGCCTCGATACCGGCTATCCACCCGGCGCCGGCATTGACGCGTCATCCGGAATTTTCTCGTGGACTCCGACGACACAGCAGACGCCCAGCACCAATGTGATTACCGTGCGCGTCACCGACGACGGCGCTTCCCCGCAATCCACCACCCGGGCGTTCACGGCGGTGGTAATGCTCGATCCCAGCATCGCCAACGTGGTCTATACGCCGGGTGCGGGGGTCACGATTTCGTGGGCGACCGCGCCGGGCTTGCGGTATCGCGTCGATTACACCGACAGCCTGAATCCTCAGATTTGGCTGCCGCTCACACCGGATTTCACGGCTCAAGGAACGACCATCAGCCTCGACGACAATCCGCCCGCGACCGGCGAACGTTACTACCGGGTTGTCTTGCTGCAATAGTCAGCACCGTGTGCGAGCTAATCGATTAAATGCCCCCGTATTATCCGACACCACGCACTTCGGCGGTGTGACGAGCCAAGTCCACTCCACAGCGTGTGTTTAATGGCTCGGGATCAACTCGATCAGTGGACTCACTGGGTCCCGGGCGTCCGATGTGTCAAATACGTTGCACTTCGAGCGGTCGAACGAGATACTTTGCACCAAAGGAACGGGCGGGCGACAACGGTAGCGCAATAATGTTGGGCCACAGCGGGCGCACTTGAGGAAATGTGCAGCAAACAGAAGATGCTGGTTGGGAGCACAGGAATTCTCCTGCTTGGATTTGTCGTGTCCGGAATCTTCACCTGGATTCGCGTTATTCTGGTCATTCCATATTCTTCAAGTTGTGCGACCACTTTAATCCAGATTTCTCAGCAAAGTGCGATGGTTCGTCCATTTTTCCTCGGAGCATTTGTCCTCAGCGTTGCCGCATATCAGTTTTCCCGTCATGGTTTGCGGCGTGGCTTGCGCTTCGCCTATCTCGCCATAATAGGACTTGGAGCAGCGTTGCTGGTAGCGCCGTGGATTGTTGAATTGGTTCATTCTCGACCATAGCGCCTAAAAATGCGCCGAGAGGATTTGATTAGTCGCCCACACGACTTGCAGTTGAATCTTCACCAACTCAAAGCCCAATTCGGTTCATCCGTTTTTGACTTTCGACAAACTCGTGGTAATCCACCGGCCGTCCGTGTTTCATTCGCGGCGGCATATTCAATGAGCAAGAAAGGCATTCTCCTGATGAACCTCGGCTCGCCGGATTCCACGGCGGTGCCCGACGTGCGCAAGTACCTCCGCGAATTCCTGATGGACGGCCGGGTGCTGGACGCGCCCTACCCCATTCGCTGGTTCATCGTGAACTGCCTCATCCTGCCGAAACGCCCAAAGGAATCGGCCCACGCCTACTCGACCATCTGGACGAAGGAAGGCTCACCGTTGATCGTCACCAGCAAGGCCGTCCGGCGCTTGCTTCAGGAGCAGGTCGATGTCCCGGTGGAATTGTGCATGCGCTACCAGGCGCCGACGCCCGAGACGGCGCTCGCGAGTCTGCAAAAGCAGGGCGTGACGGATGTCCATTTGATTCCCCTCTTCCCGCATTACGCGATGAGCAGCTTTGAAACGGCGATAGTCCGGGTGCAGGACGCGGTGAACCGTTCGTTTCCCGAACTGCGACTCACGTCCGAGGAAGCGTATTACAATCAACCGGATTACATCGAAGCGATGGTGGCCAACGCGGCCGAATACTTGAAACAGGATTACGATCACCTGCTCTTCAGTTATCACGGCATTCCGGAACGGCATCTCAAGAAAAGCGATCCCACGGGCAGTCACTGCTTGATGGCGCAGGATTGTTGTTCCGGCGATCACCCGGCCCACAAGTTTTGCTATCGCGCGCAGTGCTTCAAGACGACCGAGCTGTTTGTCCAAAAAGCGGGTATTCCCACCGGCAAATGGTCAATCTCGTTTCAAAGTCGACTGGGCCGCGACCCCTGGCTCAAGCCATACACGGATTTCGAACTGGAACGCTTTGCCAAGGCGGGCGTCAAAAAGATGCTCGTGATGTGCCCGGCGTTTGTGAGCGATTGCCTGGAGACGATCGAGGAAATCGGCGTGCGCGGGAAGGAGACGTTTGAGAGCGCGGGTGGTGAATCGCTGACCCTGATTCCGTGCATGAATGAGCACCCGCGCTGGATCGAGGCATTGGCTGGAATGGTTCGCCGATTTACCTCCGCAACGGCCGTGGGTTGAAGCGTTCCGAAACTTCAGCCTTTAAGTACGTCTTTGATCTCGCCGGCTTCAAAGGCGGGCAGCGTGTGTGTCGTGACGTAGCCGTTGGCCGCCAGATCTGCCAGGCAACGCAGCGCGTCGTTTTCGTGATCCGCCTGCAACACAAGCACGCCGTCGTAGATGCCCATCGTCCAATACTGACCGACGATCTTTACGCCGGCACGGGCAGCCGCCTTCTGAAACTGCGTCGCGCGGGCCACCGTTTGCTTGATTGCTTTGGATCCTTTTTCGGTGAACTTGAGGAGGCTTATGTAAGTGGCCATAACATGCCTTTCGATGTTCGTTGGAAATAGAACTTACCGAAACGACAACACAACGCTCAACAGAATCGGCCGAAAACATCTCGCCGTTTGTGCCGATCAAACGATCCCAAGCGCTCACGGTTGAGCGGCCTGCAGCGTGGTCAAGAAGGCGACCAGCTGCCATGCCTGCGCCGGCCGCAAAGTCGACTCAAAGCCCGGCATGGGTGTGCCGTTGATTCCGGTCATGATCGTTCGATAGGCATCCTCGGGATTGGGCCCGCTGCGCAGTGGCTTGCGCAGATCCGCCGGTTTGATCGGTTTGTCCAGATTGTCCTTCAATTGCGCGGCCGCAAAACCATCGCCCGCGCCCTTTTCCCCGTGGCAGGCGGCGCACGATTGCTGAAACAGCTGCTGCCCGGCCTCCGCGGATTGTCGCACGCGCGCCGGATCGTCGAACCAAGCGGGCCGCGGCGGCAGATCGATCGGTTGCGCATGCAGACGATCGTCATTCCAGGCGGGACTCAGAAACTTGATGTATGCAATCACCGCATCCACTTCGTCGTCGCGCAGTTGACTGAACGAGGGCATGGCGCTGCCGCTGATGCCCCGACGGATCGTGCGTTTCAAATCGTCGTCCGTGGGAAGTTTTCCGTACGGCGTGCTTCGATACTTGAACGTCGCTAATCGGAAATTCCGCGGCAAAACCTGCCAGCCCTTCACCAGCTCGCCGTCTCCTTCCCCATACTTTCCGTGACACGGCACGCAATTCTTCTCAAACACAAACCGCCCGCGCCGGAATAATTCCCTGGTCGCCGTCACGCTTGACTCCGACCTGCCCGTCGCGTCACCGCCGGTCGCCGGCTTACCGAACGCGAGTGCACAAAGCACAAGCGATCCGACGAATGCACTGTGAACGAAACCTGAACGCACTCGGGAAAATTGTCGCAAACTAATCGGCGGAACAATCCGCAAAGCCATTTTTTGAACGCACGCCACATTTTTGACGTTGGCGTCGTGTCGCGGGAACAGGCTCTCTTTCGCAGGTTACTGCGGCGTTGAATATTTCCCGCAGTAATTCGTAGAATAACCAATCATCATTCGTACTGACGGGCACTTATTTCGCAATCGAATCGCAATCACGCCGGAACCATTTGACCCCATGAAACTCCCAATTCTATTCGCGCTGCTCACCGCAACGTTTGCCGTCCGCGCCGACGTATTACTCGTCGACCAGCACAAAACTGATTTCGTGATCGTGGTCGATCCAGCGGCAACTGCGGCCGAAAACACGGCGGCCCATGAGCTTGCATCAATGCTTGAGAAAATCTCCGGCGCGCGCTTCGTCCTGACGACGAACACGCAAGCGCCGAGCCATTGCATTTTGGTCGGCGCCGGGGACGCCGCGCAGATGGCGTTTCCCGACGTGACGTTTGCGAAACTTGGCGCTGAGGAGCTGGTCATCAAAACAAAGGGCACTCGATTGCTGCTGGCTGGCGGTCGTCCCCGCGGAACGCTTTACGCGGTCAGCCGTTTCCTTCAGCAGGAATGCGGCGTCCG
The DNA here is from genome assembly GCA_016124235.1 of bacterium. Classification (GTDB taxonomy): domain Bacteria; phylum Verrucomicrobiota; class Verrucomicrobiia; order Limisphaerales; family RI-55; genus RI-55. The sequence continues at coordinate 284,080 of WGOC01000013.1, forward strand.
CTGGTGGACTCCGTGGGCGAGTCAAATCCCGAACCAACCGACGTTGCGCATCGGCGAACTCGACCAACGTGAACGACCGGCGTTCGAGATGCGGGAACCGTTTTGGTATCCGGCATTCAATGCGGAGTGGGCCTGGCACAATCGCGTGAACGGCCAGTCCGAAAAGCTGACGTCCGACCTGGGCGGTTCGGTTCGCTACCAGGGTTTCGTTCACACGTTTTATCCGCTTGTACCGCCCGCGAAGTATTTCGCAAAACACCCGGAATGGTACAGCCTGATCAACGGCAAACGCACCACGGACCATGCGCAGCTTTGCCTGACAAATCCGCAGTTGCGCGATTTCATGGTCGAACAGGTGAAAGACGAACTGCGCAATGCCCCGGACGCCAGCATCGTCAGTGTTTCGCAGAATGATTGCTTCGGCGCGTGCGAGTGTCCGACTTGCAGCGCGTTGGACAAAGCGGAGGGAACCCACGCGGCCACGATGCTGGACTTCGTCAATTACGTGGCGGAAAAAATCGAATCTGAATTCCCCAATGTTGCCGTCGACACCCTCGCGTATCAATACACCCGCAAGCCGCCAAAAACAATTCGCCCGCGGCCCAACGTGATCGTTCGGTTGTGCAGCATCGAATGCAACTTTCGCGAGCCACTGGATGCGCCCTCCAACGCCACGTTTGCCGACGATATCCGCGGCTGGTCGAAGTTGTGCCAGCGACTCTACATCTGGGACTACACGACTGATTTCGGACACTACGTTCAACCGCACCCGAACTGGTTTACACTCGACGCGAATCTCCGCTTCTTCCACGAGCACGGCGTGAAGGGTGTTTTCGAGCAGGGCGCTTATCAGTCGTTCGGATCCGAGATGGCGGAAATGCGGGCGTGGGTGTTGGCGCAATTACTCTGGAACCCGAACCAGGACGGACGCGCGCTGATCCAGGAATTTCTCAACGGATATTACGGTCCCAAAGCCGCACCAATCTTGTATCGATATCTCGAACTGATGTACGATGCGTCGAAAGGTTTCAACCTCACGTGTTACACGGGCACGGATGCGCCGTTTCTCCATTTCAAGCCGCTGGCCGTAGCCGAGACACTCTGGCAACAAGCGGAGGCTGCGGCCGCCGACAATCCGGATTTTCTTGAACGCATTCGCACGGGCCATCTGGCGGTTCGTTACGTGTGGCTTTCGCGATGGAATGAATTGCGCAAAGAATGCACCGACGCCGGTGCGAATTGGCCGTTGCCCGAATCCAAACAGGAGGTCGCCAACGAATGGGCGACCGTCGCGCGTGGAGAGCCGGACAAACCCTGGACGCACGTGACGTTGCTCAGCGAAGGCGGCCTTACGCCCGAAAAATGGATTGCGAGCATGACAAAGGATTCGCAGAAGCAGAAATGAAAGTGGCGGAGCACTCTTCAAAAACGTTTTGAAACCAACTTTGCTGGCGCGTTTCGTTCATTCTCTCCAAAGTTCGTCGCCAGTTCCAAGAATCTCAATTGCAAGCCATGACGCATTTAGCTCGAAATACAAAACTCACTTTTCTCGTTTGTTTTAACCTTCTGTGCGCGACGTTGTTCGCCAGCGCGGCGGATTCCGCCTCGGCATTTGCCGGGTACAAAAGCATCCGTGACTTCGGCGTGTCGTCGACGAACACCGCCGCCGCAAACAAGGAAGCACTGCAAAAGGCCATTGACTGGGCGGCACCGCGTGGTGGTGCATTGTTTATCGATCCGACCGACGAACCGTATCCGATGGACGGGGGGCTGATTCTCAAAATGAACGTTTCGCTGATCGGCGTTCATGGACCCGTGGGACGCGGGACCCGGAATCCCGACAAGCGCCAACCGGTTGGCAGCGTGTTCCGGATCGAAGACGAGAAGGAGCCGTTCATCACGGTGGAAAGCGCGACCCATATTCGCGGCGTGCAATTCTGGTATCCCAACCAGACGCTCAACGATCCCGACAAGATCATCCCCTACCCGCCAACCATTCAGGTCTCCCACGACAAACCTACCGAGGGCGTCACACTTTCCTCGCTCACCTTTTACGGCGAATACATCGCGATGGATTTCAACGCGTCGCGCCGCAATATCTGCGAACAGATTTTGTTTGAGCACTGCTATGGATATCCCTTGAGCGGAGAGTTCATCCGCATCGATTACTGTTACGACATCCCACGCATTCTCCATTGCCACGTCAACCCGTCGAATCAACGTTTCATCAAGGGCGGCTACAGCCGGGCGGTGGTCGACAAGGTGGTTTCGTCCGGCAAATTCACCTATGCCATCAATCACACCGACAACGCGGTTCTGATGGACGTGTTCACGTTCGGCGCGTACGGCGGCGTTTATCTGGGACCGGAAACGTACGGCCAGTTGACCAGCTTCAATCTCGACTGCGTCACGGTCGGTGTTCACAAGCTGGGCAACAATACTTTCAATCGCAACTGGCAACTCTCCCAAGGTTCGATCATCGCCAACGCCGGACCCAAGATCGAGGACGTGCATCCGATCATCATCGAAGGCCAGGGCAACACGTCGCTCAGCAATGTCGAGGGGTTCTCGGGCGGGAACGGTGCGCTGACGACGCTCGGAAAATCGCAGGATTTCATGCTCGTGCGTGGCGACAAGAAACTGACGATCACGATGACCGGTTGCCGGATGCGCAACTACGTCGCCGATTCACCGCTGACCATCCAGAATCCGATGGCCGTCATTCAGGCGTTCGGTTGCGTTGACAAGGACGAGGAACCATTCAACTACCCGGCGCGATAACCTTGGTCACTGGAGCTTTGGACGCTGGCTTTTTTGCCGGTTTGGCCGATTTGGGAGCCTTGGGTGTTTGGCCCGAGTACAATCGAACCGCCAGATGCTTATTATCTTCCGCGACGGTCATGGTGCCGCGGATTTCGTCGCCCACTTTGAAGTCCTGTGTGATGGCGTATTTTCCGTCCTTGAAAAAGCGCGTTTCCGAAGTGATGAACAAGACGAGGTTGGTCCCCTTGCTCGTCACGGTAAACGTCATGTTGGTCATATCGACTGCCGAAATCACGCGGCGCGGCAAATTGACCGGCTTCGATTTCGGAATACTCTGAGCCGACACCGCAATCGTCATAAACGCCGCGATGGTAATGATTCCCATGCGGAAAATACTCCGCCCAATGTTGCGCTCTGTTTTCATGGCTGGCTCCAATTTATGAATCTGCGACGGCCTCGAATTGCTGCTTAATGTCCGGTCGCCATTTCGTTTTGATTTCGCTTAATTTTCGGCGCATTTTGGAAACACGCTTCGCCGCCTTTGCCCAGAATTGGCCGCTCCTTGCCTGAGTCATTTGCCAGCGGAGAGCGAATCATTGCTCCCCAGTGATCCGCCGATGCGCTAACCTTTCTCACGTGCCCCCCAGTCGAAACAACATGCCGCCCATTTCCTGCCGGTTGGAAGTGCTGCCCGGTGAACATGTGGCGGACCAACTTTCCGCGGCCCGAAGGTTCGGGTTTGACGGCGTGGCTTTGCCGGGTCGGTTTCTCAACTGCTGGCTGCGACCCATTCGTGAATGCGTTGCGGACAGCCCGGTCGCCTTGGCCGGGATTTCCCTGGGGTTCCGCGGATCGCTTCTAAGTGAATCGCCAGTAGAACGTAATGCGTGTCGTGACAGCCTGTTAAAACTCATGGATCTCGCCGCCGAACTCGATGCGCGCTGGATCAACATGCCCCCGTGCTTGCTTCAGGATAACGCGAATCTAATTTCGGATGCGGGCGAATATCCGTCCCTTCGCGAACGGCTGGACAACCTGTTGCTGGAACAACTTCCAGGATTGGGCGACGCGGCACGTGACAGGAAAATTCTTTTGTTACTCGAACCCGTCAACCGCTACGAATCGCATTATCTCAATTCCATCCTTCACGCCGCCCGTTTGTGTGAGCAATTGAATCACCCGGCGATTGGATGCACGGCGGATTTCTTCCACATGCAATTGGAAGAACTAAACACCGGCGAAGCCCTACGGCAGGCTCGCCCAGCGGTTCGGCACATTCACGTCGCGGAGAATACGCGCGTCGAACCGGGACCGGGATCACTGGATTTCAAACCCGGATTTGCCGCACTGAAACAGAATGCTTACGCGGGCTGGATCGAGATCGAATGCCGTCGCCTCTCCGGGCCAGCCGATGAAGTTTTGCCCCGATCCGCCGATTATTTACGCAAGAAATGGAACGAAGCCTGAAATTCTCTCTCATCCTCGCCGTCGTCTGCACGCTGCTGCCGGTGTGGAACGCTCAACCCCAGGACGAACGACCACGACTGCTTGTGCTGACCGATATCGGCGGCGATCCCGATGATCAGCAATCGCTCGTCCGGCTCCTGCTCTATTCCAACGAATTTGAAATGGCCGGGTTCATCGCTTCGGCCTCAGGCATCCCCGGAGAACTCAAACAAGCGGTTACCAAACCGGAATTGATCCACGAACTGGTCGATGCCTACGAAAAGGTTTATCCGAACCTGACGAACCATGCTGCCGGCTATCCCCTGCCCGACGAATTGCGCACGCGCATTCACTCCGGCAATCCGCAACGTGGTCGCGAAGCAATCGGCGACGGGCACAACACCGAAGGTTCCGACTTTATCGTCGAATTGGCAGATCGACCCGACGAGCGCCCATTGAACATCGCCATCTGGGGCGGCCAGACCGACTTCGCGCAAGCGTGCTGGCAGGTCCGCAACGAACGCGGCAAGGACGGTTTGCAGAAATTTCTCCGGCACATCCGCGTCTACGACATCGATGATCAGGATAAGATCGCATCGTGGATTGCCGAGGAATTTGCACCACCATTCTACATTCTCGCGCAAGCTTCGCCCGGTCACGACAAACGCGAAGGCGCCTATCGTGGCCTTTATTTGGGGGGTGACGAATCGCTGGTTTCACGTGAATGGATGGAGCTGCACATCCGGCAAAACCACGGACCGCTCGGTGCGCTTTATCCGCCGCGCACCTGGACCGCCCCCAATCCCTACTCGGCAATGAAGGAAGGCGACACGGCCTCGTGGTTCTACTTTTTGACCTGCGGTTTCAATAACCCGAATTTTCCGGATTGGGGTTCGTGGGGCGGCCGATTCAATCAATCGACCAACGGAGTCTGGCGGGACGCGAAGGACACGGTCGATGGCATCACCGACGCAAGATCGACGGTATCGCGCTGGCGCAGCGCATTTCAGAACGACTTTGCGGCGCGCCTGGATTGGTGTGTCAAACCCGCCAGCGAAGCCAACCACCGGCCCGTTGCCGCGCTCAACGGCGATTTGGGAAATGGGGTCATCCACGTTCGTGTGACATCTGGCCAACCGGTGCGGCTGGATGCCAGTGGTTCGTCGGATCCTGACGCCGACCAGATCGAATATCGCTGGTGGCGATATTGGGAGGCGGGAAGTTATCTGGCCGACGTGCCGCTTGGGAATTTGCGTAAACCGGCAATCGCGTTCGATGCACCAACCGTCGATCGCCGCCAGACCATTCATTTGATTCTCGAAGTCACGGATCACGGGCAGCCCGAATTGACCGCGTTTCGGCGGGCAATCGTCGAAATCACGCCCTGATTCGAGCCGCCGGCCGCGGTTACGATTAATTTACAGCCGCTTCGGCCCCTCAATTCGAGGGGCTTGCGACAGTTGGCCTTTGGTTGTCCTTTGAGTATTTGACCTCCCCCCAACCCTCTCCTACAGTCGCCGCTCTTTTATGAAGGTCATCGTTTGCGACCCCATATCTCCAAAAGGCATCGACCTGCTCAAAGCCTGCGCTGCCCTCGACGTCGTGGTGCTCCCCAAGCCGCCGAAGGAAGACGAATTGCTCACACTTGTGAAGGACGCCGCCGCGCTCGCGGTACGGTCCGAAACCAAAGTCACCCGCAAGGTGCTCGAAGCCGCGCCGGCCTTGAAAGTTGTCGGCCGCGCCGGTGTCGGAGTGGACAACGTCGATGTCGAAGCCGCCACCGAGCGGGGTGTCATCGTCATGAACACCCCGGGCGGCAACACGATTTCCACCGCGGAACTGACGTTCTCCATGTTGATGGCCCTCGCCCGCCGCATTCCACAGGCGCATCTTTCGATGACGCAGGGCAACTGGGATCGCAAGGCGTTCAAGGGCACGGAATTGTTCGGAAAAACGCTCGGCGTGCTCGGCATGGGCCGCATTGGCAGTGAAGTGGCCAAGCGAGCGATTGCGTTCGGCATGAAAGTAGTCGCCTACGATCCCTACCTGACGCTCGACCGGGCCAAGGAGCTCGGCGTCGAATTGGTGGACGATCTCGCCAAGATTTACGCGGAGTCCGATTTCATAACGGTCCACATGCCCATGACCGACGAAACTCGCGGGATGATCAACGCCGCGGCTTTCGAAAAGATGAAGAAAGGCGTGCGCCTGCTGAATTGCGCGCGCGGCGGCATCATCAACGAGGTCGACCTGCTCGCGGCCATCGAATCCGGCAAAGTTGCCGGTGCCGCACTGGATGTTTACGAAGCTGAGCCTTTGGCGAAGGATTCACCACTGCGCACCAACCCCAAGGTCATCATGACGCCGCATCTGGGCGCCAGCACCGAGGAAGCCCAGGAAAACGTCGGCATCGAAGTGGCCGAGCAAATCATTGATTTGTTGACCACCGGCGAGGTTCGCAACGCGATCAACCTGCCGAACCTCGACGCCAAGACCTACGCCCGCGTCAAACCGTTCCTTGTGCTGGCCGAAAAGCTCGGCAAGCTGGCCGGTCAGTTGGCACCCAAGCGCAACGAGAAGCTGGTCATCACTTACGGTGGCAAAGCCGCTGAACTGCGTTCCGACCCGATCACGCGTTCCCTGCTCAAGGGCTTTCTCGAGTCCGCCGGTGGCCAGGAAGTCAATCAGGTCAACGTCCGCTTGATGGCCAAGGGCCTCGGTTTGCTGGTCGAGGAAATCAAGTCCAACGAGGAAACCGATTACATCGAATGGATTCACGTGGCCGTCTTCAGCGGCGGCGAAAAAGTCGTCTCCACTGGTGGCACTGTCCTGGGTGCGCGCAGCCAGCCGCGGATTGTCCGATTGAACAGCCGCACTGTTGAAATAGTCCCAGAAGGTGTGTTGTTTTTGATGAATAACAAGGATCGTCCGGGCATGGTGGGGCATGTCGGCAATTTGATGGGCAAACATAATGTAAATATCGCGAGCATGACGCTCGATCGCGACAACGTCGGCGGCCAGGCGTTGACCGTGCTCAACCTCGATAGTGTGCCGCCGCCAGAACTCCTCGCAGAAATTCAGAAAGATCCGGATATTACGAATGTCCGCATTGTCCGCCTCTAACCCACCCAACCCGATGAAGCAATTGACGTTTTCCATGCTGGCCGGCCTGCTTGCGCTGGTCGCCACCACCCACGCCGCTGACAACGCGCCTTTGTTTGAAGACAAGGTGCTCGTCAAGGGCGATGGATTTGAAATCAAACAGAGCGAACTCGACCAATCCTACCTGCAACGCAAGGCCGAACTCGCCGCCGCCGGCCGGTCGATTCCCGATTCCGCTCGCGAGATGGTCGAGAAACAAACGGTCGACCTTCTCATCCTCAAGCATCTGCTACTTAAGAAGGCAACCGCTGAAGACAAAACGGAAGCGGCCAAGGATGTTGACGAGATGATCAAGAAAGCACCGGAGGGCGCGCTCGCATCGCAGGCCAAGCTGCTTGGTCTCTCAGAAGCGGCCTTCAAACAGGAGCTCGTGGATCAAAATACAGCCACGCGTGTGGTGACCCGTGAGTTCAAACCGAAGGTCGTCATCACCGACGAGATGAGTCGCAAGTTTTACAACGACAACCTCCCGAAATTCGAGCAACCGGAAATGGTCCACGCCGCACATATTCTGATCTCGACCAAGAGTGAAGATGGGAAGGATCTGCCGGACGACAAAGTGAAAGAAAAGCGGGCACTTGCTGAAAAGGTTTTGGAACGCGCACGCAAGGGCGAAGATTTTGCGGCCCTCGCCAAGGAGTATTCGGACGATCCGGGCTCGAAAGACAACGGCGGCGAATACACCTTCCCCCGTGGCCGAATGGTACCCGAATTCGAAAAGACGGCATTCGATCAGACGCCGGGCACAATCAGTGATCTCGTCACCACACAATATGGTTTTCACATCATCAAAACCATCGAGAAGATCCCGGCCAAAGTGCAGGACTTCGCGGAAGCTGAACCCAGCATCAAACAATATCTGAGCCGTCAGGAACTGCAAAAGCTGCTGCAGAACTTTGCCGAAACCGCGCGCAAGGATCCCAAGCTCCAGATCCTCGACGATCGCTTCAAAGAATAGCACTTCCTTCACGTTTCTTTCCACCAAGCCGCCACGCACCGTGGCGGCTTTTTCGTTGCATTCGTCGGAGCGCCCTTGCAGCGAAGCGCATCCGAAAATTCGAGTCTCAGCTTGAGTACCGCGGCGATTTGCGGCCGCCACGGTGACGTGACGTTTTGATCAAATACGATCGTCGGAAAACTTTTTCCGATATCTACTAAATAATTAGTTGACACTTCGAACGCGCCGGAGTTTTCTGTGTCTACTAATTCGTTAATAGTTCACTCAGATCGAAACACATTCGTATGGCCCGAAAAACATCCCGCACGCTGACCGACGGCGAGCATCGTATCATGGAAGTCCTCTGGCGGCTCGGCTCCGCCACGGTGGCGGAAGTCGCCGAGGAACTGGAAGGCAAGGACGGCTCCGCCTACACCACCGTGCTGACCATGATGCGCATCATGCGCGACAAAGGCTACCTCACCTGCCGCAAGGACGGCCGCGCTCATGTCTACACGCCCAAGGTCAATCGCGACACCGCTGCGAAAAAAGCGGTGCGTCAGCTCCTGACCAAATTCTTTGCCGGATCGCCGGGTGAACTGGTCTTGAGCTTCCTCCGAGATGAGGAACTCAGTCCGGAGGAACTGGACCAGCTCAAACGACAGATCAAGCAATCCGCCGGGGAGGAGAGCCAAAAATGAATCCCGTAATCGAACAACTGGCGCACCGCATCGCCGCTGCCCTTTTCAACGGCCTTTACCAAGGGCTGATCCTGGCCGCGGTGCTATGGGTCGGACTTCGTCTGTGCCGGGGAGTCAACGCAGCCACTCGCCACGCCGTCAGTTTCGTTGCCCTGCTGCTGGTTGCGGCGCTACCAATTCTTCATTTCATCTGGCCGGCCAATACGGATCACGCGACGGCACGCACCGCCCCAAATACCGCAACGGTCCAGGAACCGATGAAGGATACCGAAAACTCGGTTCAGGCAGTCTTGGCGCCTCCGACTTCAGTCCAATTCGCGCAACCGCCCGAGGAAATCCAATTGTCGGATGTGCCGCTTCCGCCCTCGTCAAACTTGCCCGAGGAATTTGAGGCAATCACCGATGCCGACCGCGGTGCCCCCGGGAACAACGCCGAGCCCGCGGACAGTATTCTACCGCCCTCCCCGGTCGCGGAATTGTCCGAGCATCGAGATGTGTTCAAAGTGCTCGATCCGATTCCCGCGCCTCTCCAAACCGATCACTGGCCCGCAGCGGAAACGACCCGCGACACGACCGCGGCAAACACCCGTCCAGCCACATTGTTCTCTCAAATTGCGAAACCAATTCAAACGTGGCGGGCAATCGTTCCCGGATACATCAGTGCCCTTGCGGTTGGTGTCCTGATTCTGATCTCCGGTTTTCGCCTTGGCCGTTTGGGGCTTCAGTTGTTTGCCCTGCGTCGCCTGAAAAAGGAAAGTGCACCGCCGCACGATGAACTGGCTGACTTGTTCGACAACCTCATCTGCGAATCGCAAATCAATCGAACTGTTCGCCTGCTCGTCTCGGAGGAAATCACAACACCGATGGCGATCGGTTACCTCCGACCGGTCGTCCTGCTGCCCGCCGAGTTGATCGCAACCGCGGATCATCGTGGCCTTGCCAGTGTTCTCCGCCACGAACTGGCGCACGTTCAACGCAACGACGACTGGATCAATCTCGCGCAGCAAGCGATTCACGCGACGTTGTTCTTTCATCCGGCAGTCTGGTGGTTGTCCCGCCGGCTCACGATCGATCGCGAAATCGCGTGTGACGATCATGCCCTCTCGCGCCTCGAGTCACGGCATGATTATGCGCTGTTCCTCACTGAATTTGCCGGACGCTCACGTGGCCACGACTGGATCGCGGCCCCGGCGGCCTGGTGCAGCAGCAGTCATCTCAAGGAAAGGATAAACATGATACTCGATAACAAACGCAACACCTCACTCCGATTGGCGCGAAAAAGCGCCGGTCTGATCACCCTCGCCACCGTCGCGACCACCGCCGCCGCGTTGATCGCCGGACCTCGTCTGGTCTTTGCCGAATCGCCAGACAGCGCTCCTGCCAGCAGTGCGTCGGCGACTTCAAATGATGAAGCCACCAGCACCACCACGTCCTCCGCGGCCGTGAATTGGAATTCCGATCAAGAACCCATTCACTCCACATCCGCGTCGGTCGTCACTCGTACCGAACCGGTAAGAGTTCACACCCATGCCGTCGTGACGTTGCGCAACGGTGACGATGCATTGGTCTCGCCGATCAAGGTCAAACCGCCTGTGAACACTGACATTCAGATCGTCGACGCGAGGCCGCATACAATGATCGCACAGAGTCTAACTGCCGCGGTGCCCGATGAGCCTCTTCCGCCAAAAGGCCCCAAACCGCCGTCGGCCGGCGACCTGAAACCAGTTCCCCCACCGGAAGCACTGACCGCGCCGCGCACCGATTACCGCGAATCGTTGGAGCGCCGTATCGATCGTCTGGAACGCATGATCGACCGGCTGACAGATGAACGACGCGAGGTTCAGTTGGAATTCTCGCCGGACGAGCTGAAGGCCAAAGATTTCGCCTTCACCGACAAGGACAAGGTGAAGTGGAAGGACAAGGACTTCACGAAAGATTCCAACTGGCCCATGTCCGAGGAACAGCAACGGGAAATTCAAAAGTCGATGGCAAAGGCACAGGAGGAAATAGCCCGGGCCATGAAGGAAGTGGATTTAAAAACCCGCGAAGCGGCCGTCAACGCTCGCGAACAGGCCAAACGCACGCAGCAGAAGATCGCGAAGAACGCGGAAGTCGACTCCCAGCGGAAGGTCATCGAACTCCAAAAGGAGGCGCTCGAACGGCAAATGGAAGATCTCGGCCGGCAGATGGAAAAGCTCGATCGCCAGATGGAACAACTGGACGACCACCTGGACCGGCTCGACGATCAAATCGACGAGCACGACAACGAGACTGAGACCAGGAATCTGACTGAGCCGCCACAGCCGGAACCCAAGCATAAGGAAAAGAGGTAATCGAACACCCGCACTCGCACCCGCGCCGACTCAGCAATAAGCCGGCGCGGGAAACCAAAATCGTGCCATGAACAAGACCGCCAACGCTGAAACGGAAACCGCCCTCACAGCCGCAATCAATCTGGAATACGTGCGCAACGTGGCCCAAGCCGGCAATGACGACGGGCTCGAGGAAGTCGCCTCCTTCCATCGATCGTTGTTCATGCACCAGCACGGACGCGACCTTGAGCGCTTTCGCCAGCAGCGTCAGATTTCGGAAGATCGCCTGTCAGATCTGGAACTGCGGCTCAGCGACACGCGCGACCGGCTGACCGGTGAAAATCCGCATGTCGCGATTGACGACGATGGCCGGCTCGACACCAAGCCGAACGCTCCGTGGAATCTTTGGGACGGCACCATGTTCTGGGTCGCGGCGGCCGGAGTCCTCAGCCTGCTCGTCTTTGGCGTGTTTAACGTCTCGTTCAACCTGCTCGAATCCGGCATCATCACATTCACCGAACATCCGATTCGCGCTTACTTTTGGGCAGCGCTCCTGCCGGTGGGTGCGCTGGCGGTGAAAGTGGGTTGGGACTTTTTGCAAAGCCGCAGGAAACGGGATTTTTACCTCTGGATGTGTCTGGGTTTGGGCCTGGTTGCCCTCGTCACCTGGGTGACCGCCTACGCGAGTGTCTATCCGGCTCTTTCCATGACGACCGAGGAGCGCATCGCAAACCTCACCGTCACCGATCCCAATCCGGCGACCCGCGGCGGTCTTTCGCAGCTGACCTCCGGCGGCGTCAAACGGATCGACATGATCATCGTCGCCGCCCAGGCGATGGCGGAAATCTGTTTGTCGGCCGCGTTGGGAATGTACATGACGCAGCTTTACTCCAAACATCGACCGGTCCGGCTCGCGGCCAATCCAACTTTCACAAAACTTGACCAGGAACGTCGAACCCTCGAGGAACGCGTTTCGCAGGAACGTCACGCTCTGGCCGACGCGGTCGGCGGCGAATCACGATTGGAACATCAACTCAATGCCTTCGTCGCCTACGCCAAATCACTTTTTCAACGTGAGGCAACTTTACGTCGTGATCGTGGACACCAAAAACGGCAGTTGCTTGACCAGATCGCCGATCAACTCAAGTCGCGCTTGGCCGAAGCGGACGACGATCATGACCCGACTGACAAATCATCGGGTAACGGTGACTTGAACCGTCTCGCCCTCGACTCGCGCTAAGCCAATGAACTTCCCGAAAAATTTCAATCGGCCCGTGGTGTGCCTGCTCACGGCGCTGCTGTTGACCCTGGGCACAGGCTGCCAGCCTGACGCTCCCGCCGCCAACACACCGCCTGTCCGCTACGTGGTCGGGCTGTCGCCATTTTACAATCAGCAGCAAAGCAACGAGGCGTTCCGGCAATTGATGCATCTCCTGCTGGAAGATATGCCATTGAACTCCTCGCTCTGGATCTACGACGCCTATCACATTCGCACCGTCACCCAACTCGAGATTCCCAACATTCACGCCTTCGAGAGCAGTCGCACGCGCGCCAATCAATTCAGCGCTCAAGTTCAGCAACTGAAAACATTTCTCGCTTCATCCAATGAACAGCCGGCTGTCGCTAAGTTGGATTTTCATGACGCCATTCGTTTTCCACAGTTCATGGATTTTGTCGGTGAAAACCTCAATCAAACCAACGCCGCCGTCATAACCATCGTGCTGGGCAGCCCGCTTTACCTCGATGAAAAGGAACCGGGATTCTCCATGGTCGATGGCTACTTTCCGTCCGACGGACACTTACTCGCTTCGCGCGACAAATCCGTTTATGGCAGGCGGGATTGCGCCAATTCACTTCGCAATGTTGTCGTGCACTTCGGGTATTTTGGCGACCCGTGGGCCAGTGAATTGCATCGCCAGAAAATCAGCCGATTCTGGAACCTCTTCCTCAAGACGCAGGGAGCCCAACTAGCAAGTTTCACCGGCGATCTGCCGACGATTTTCAACGCCGTTCGAAGCGGTGAATCGGCGAGCCGTACCGATCAGGACGAGCTTGACCCATCACAGACCAAGATCGAAATGCTACGCATCACCCGCGATATGGGCATGGCCGACTGGATCACGCGTGAACTCCCCGCGAACCATCGCTCTCCCCCGCCCACGACGATGATTGGCCCAATGAAAATCGGCATTCGTTGGCAGGGCGACATCGATCTGGACATTTACGCGCAGGCGCGCCCGGATGCTGAAAGACTGTTCTTCCAACACACGCGCGCACCCGAAGGCTATTTCTACAAGGACCAAAGAACGTCGCCCGATCGCGAATACGAGTTCGTCGAATTCACCGAACCCGTCGATGTGCGCGAAGTTCGGGCTGCGGTGAATTTTTACGAAGGCCACATGCCGGACGGAACCCGTGGGGAAGTGCGGATCGAATTCCAAGGCCGCATTTACACTGGTCGGTTTGAAATGCCTGCCGAGCACGGCAATCAAGGCCGCGAGGGACGGAATCAGGAAGAGTATTGGACCAAGATCAACGTAATGCGAACTCTGGGTTTGCGCTAATTCTGCAAACCGGTTCCGTGGTCGCTTACGGCTGATGCGAAACAGTGACTTTGTAGATCACGACTTCGCCATACGCCGTGGCGGCGTCACCTTTGCTCAAATTGGATTGCGTGTAACAGCCAGCTTTGAAATAGCAGCCCGTAGCGTCGGTCGCGTAGGTGTAAACGTAGGCTCCGTTGTAATAACAATCGACGCCGCCATTTTGGGCTACGAATTTCACGGTGAACACGTCACCCAATTGATAGTTGGTGGTGAGCACGGGCCCTTGACTGCCGTTCTCATCGATAAACAGTTTTGTGCCTTCCAGACGGAAGACGATCACATCACTATTGGGATCGTGAATTTGCCCCGCAACAACGTGCGGTTTCACGTCAGGCAAATGCGTGATCGCCTGGGTGATTTCCATGGTGTGCACGCCGGACGTGGTGGACCAGCTGGCCTTCGTCGTTCCGTTGTCGATCATCTCACGCAGTTCCGACCGTGGATAACCCGAACCACTGGTCGTCGCACCGCCGCAATGCGCCTTAAACACGACTCCATCACCGGCGGCGTTCACATGGAAATAGTTCGTGTCCTCAAATGTGTTTAATTCCGGCTGACCATATTCATCCGGACTGCCCGCGTGCGCGGTGTCGATCGGGAGCGTGAGTTTCCAGTCGGTCAGATTTAGCACGGCGCTTGGCAGTTTCGGATTGCCGGTCGACCCGTCGCCTCCAATTTCCTTTACGCGGTAGTAACGTGCTATCCGACTTGCTGGATCAAGTTGTGACACGTCTTCCTCCCATGATTGCGTTCCCGTCGCATTGGTCATCACCGCGCTTACGTCCTGCCACGCCAGCAAATCGGAACTGGCCTGCACTTGACACAAGGTGCCCGCAACAGTCGGCCATCTCAAGCTGACGATCGAACCAGGATTGGGCCCCGCGGTAATTTCCAATCCGGCCTGCGAACCCAAGATTTCGACTTCTGAAATACTGTTCCAATCGTTCAAGGAGTTGCCGTAGCCGACAATCCGCACGTATTTTCCGGTCGCGTTGGCAAACTCGTATGCCACCAAGTTTGTGCTGGCGCCGTCCGTGGTCAAATTGGTCAACGTGGTCCAAATGGTTCCCGTGTCGCTTGTTTGAATCTCATATTGCGCGGTTCGTTGGTCCCCTTTGTAGGTCGCGATTTTCACTCCGCTAATCGCCGAAGGAACTCCGACGTCGAACTGAATCCATTGGCCCGGGCCTTCGGCGGACCATCGTGTCTCCAGCGAACCATCAATCGCATTCTGCGGAACGTTCCCGTCGTCGGCACTGGCCAACACCGCCGCGACCGGCAAAACCATCGTTCCCGCATTTACCGCGTGTAGGCAAAGCACCAAAAACAGACCTGCTCCAATGCTCAACGAAGGCCAAGACGTTCGCCGAGACCGCCACCGATCGCGTTGCAAATAGAAGGACGAATCACCATTGACCAATATCATGCTTAGTCCCCGTGGCAGCGGACATGCCAAATCAACCACAGTTGTCGAACGATATAGGCGACCAATCGGGAATTGCTCAATGGAAAACAGGATCAAGACTAGCACCGCGCCGATCCGCCATTCCAAAGACCGGCTGCCAAGTGCCGAAAGTGCCGCATAGGAATCTGTATTCACGCTGAACGAGACAGGTCACTGCAAACTGTGCCGCGGACTATGATCACCAACTGATCAGTGGCGTTGAATTGTAGCTTCACCGGCTCATACCAGAGCTTGGTGTCGCACCATTTCAAGGAGGATGTCCTCCAGATTCTCGCGCCGATGATTAAAGCGAAACTCACACTCTCGTAGATGCAACAACACATTGTCTGGCGAGATTCCGCGAAATTTGACCAGTCGCATACGGGCCCCCAAGCAAAACGCGTCAATCGTTCGTCGGGCATTGATCATCGCGAGCGATAGCGGTGGTTTGAGGGTCGCAAGGTCAGCCCAATCTGACGATGTCGGAACGACCCGATCGCCAAGCGGAGCCACGTTCCGGCAGGGCACCGCGGCCGGCATTTTTTCGGCGGTTTGCAACGTGTTTATTGCATCGGGGAACAAAGCCACATTTTGGTTTTCGGTTAGCAGAATGCGACACACCGACCCGCTGGGCAGGAATGCGTAACGCAGCCCGACGGGTCTGCCTTCGTGCTTAACCCACGGACCGCCCGCGAACGCGATGCTTCGCTCCGCGATACGAAGTCGAAGCAACCGCGTCAGCCGATTAATCGTGTTGCGATTGAGCCCCGTCAGAACGGCAATCTTGGTAGCCTCCAGATCCAGGGCAAAGCATCGGACAAAACCGCGAAACTTGGCCTCGGGAATCTTGGCGCGCGGTAGATAGCGATTCTTCGGGCTATTTGGCATCAGAAGACGTTTGCGCGAACCCCGATCTAGTCTTGAGGTCACGCAAGGGATTCGCGCACCTGCGAAAGGAAAAGCGTCATCGATCATTTTAGATCGCGAGCAATGGCACGCTGCCGGACTGAAAACGGGACAGTGTTTCCATTTGATGGTCGGCGGGCTGCGGGAATCCGGCGGGCTCGTGCATTTCAAATAATGGTCCGGTTCGCGTCAGGCCGAACAGCAACTGGACCTTGGGCGACGGGTGGATCAAGACCAGCCGGATGTTCATTTTGCGCAGCGTACGGCGGCACGAGATCAACGCGCACAATCCGCTGCTATCGATCAAATCCACCTTGTGCAGATCCATCTCGACAGCCGTGACACCCTCCCGGGCCAGCGATATGACGGCCAGTTTGAACAGGTTGGCGTTCTTGAGCGTGATATCGCTGAGGCACTCCAGCCGAAGAACGTCCCGATAGAGGCGATGTTTGAACAACATGATAATGGTAGGTTTGGGTTATTGAACAGACAAGGAGCTCAGGGAACGACCGAGTACACGACGTTTGCGCTGCTGGAAACCAGCACCGTCGTTTGCGCCACTCCGAACGCATCCGTCGAAACGGTACCGATCTGCACCGCATCCGCCAGCAGCCGATACGTGCTGTTCGCCGCAAGATCGCCAATTCCCAACATCATTGCGGTTCCGATTGGCGCCGTGATCGAAAACGACTTTTCAAGATCACCAGACGTTGCCCACGTAAGCGGATTGACAAGCACTGGTTCCTGGTCCGGAGTCACCGACAAGGGTCGCGTCAAAACGGTCGACGTCGTGCCCACTTGCGCGGCCCCGAGTGTAAGATACGTGCCATCGATCAATGCAGTCGTCGCCAGATTGGATTCATCCGGGTCAAACGTAAAATGATTCAAATCGTCGTAAAAGACGACCTGACTGAAATCGTCCACCCGAATCTTCATGACCGGCTGACCGGTCACGTACGTCAACGTGGGAACCGAGGCTGATCCGGCGTTCTTTAGCGTCACATCGCCAACAATGATGTTGTCTTGCAAAAGGTTTCCAACGCTCTCGGTAAATCGGAGTGTATCACCATTGTTTTCCAGTTGGTTGCTGACAAAATCATTTTCATCGCTGCTGGTCGATTTGATGGCCTCGTTGGCGCAGTTGCGAACAATGTTGTTGCGAAAGATGTTGTGGGAGTTTCGTCCGTCGTCACCCGGATTGGGCGTGTCCGAACCTTGATAAAGATAAAAGCCATACTTGCCGCTGCCATCGATCAGGTTTTCTTCAATCAAGTTTTCGTGAGCGCCAACACTCAAGCGAACGCCCGCATTGCCATTGTTGGTGAACTCGTTGTTGCGCACGGTAATTCCCCGGCAACCAAAGATTGACATGCCGCTGTCGCCGTTGTCGTAACTGAGATTGCCCTCCACAATCCAGTCGTCGCTCGTCCGGTGCAGCATCAGCCCGTTCTTTCCGTTGGCCCAGGACACATTATTGCGCATGACACCGTTGTTGCAGCGTTTGGATGCTATGATCCCGTGCCAGCCATTGTGGTGAACATTGTTGTTCTCGATGACCAGGAAATCGGAGTCGTCGTGGGGATCGAATCCATAGCCAATGTTGTGGTCCACTTCGTTGTTCGCCCAATGACCACCGAGCAGCCCGTAACTGTACATTCCGAAATAGTTGTGATGAAGACGGCTGTTTAGAATATCACCATAGACCTCAACGTGATCGAACAGATCTTCGCCCGGCGGCAGGTAAACGGCCGTTGTGTCCACCACTTTCCAGACGAGTCCATAGGCCTCCGTGTTGTGCGAGCCAAGAAATCCGATGTCGCTGTCGATGATGTCCATCCGCGATTCATGGGCGGTGACGCCGTCCGGATCGAGCGTCGACCGCGCGCGAATGAACGCCCGCCGGTAGGTGTCCGTCTCGGTATCCGGCCCATTAACCGCGTTATTCCAGGACGTGATTTTGGTACTGCGGATGTCCAGCCAGCCCCAGTCGGCTCGAATTTCTATGTATGAATCGGCCGCCGCGGAGTTCTCACTTTTCAAGCGAAGCTCATTCACATCGCCATCGATGGACATGCCGTGAATCTTTAGTTTGGCCCCATTTTCAACGAAGAGATTGGCGCTCAGGTACCAAATCCCCTGAGCCGCATCGATCACGGTGAGTGGTGCCGACGGAAGAGCCGACTTGATGTCGCTCAAACTGGCGACGCCCGGTCCAGTGACGTAAATCCGATTGCTCGAACTCGCCCAGCGAAAGGTCGCGCCGAAATCGTTGTCGTGCACATTGTTGGTTGCGAGGACGGCTTGAACAGCTGGATCAGAAGCGAGATAGCCGTAAAGCGTGTTGTAGGCGATTTCGTTGCCCGACCACGCAACATCATCCGCCTGCCACGTTTCCACCCCAAGCTCGCAGTCGTGAATATTGCTGCCCGACACGGTTCCAAACACGCGAACACCGGTGACTGAACTGACAATTTGCCACGTCAGCCCAAAGCCTTCGCGGAAGTTGTATCCGAGATATGCAATTTCGCTGTTTACGACGTTCAATGTGGACTCAGTCACCACGCTGCCGGTCTGGCGCGACCGCGCTCGGATGTACGCACGTTGATAGACATCGTGTTCCTTGTCCGGCGCCGAGGTCGCTTCATTCCACGATGTCACCTTAGTGGACACAAAATTCAGAACGCCCCAGTCCGCGTCGATGCAAACGTAGCTGTCCGCCGCGCTCGAGTTGTTGCTCTTGAGACGGAGTTCGTTTACGTCGCCCGACGAACCTCCCTGAATCGTCAGCACCGAACCATCTGTGACCACGAGATTCGCCGCGAGAAACCAAATCTTGTTCGCCGGATCAATGAGCGTCAGCGGCGCATTGGGAAGCGCCGCGAGGATATCGGTCAATGTGGCTGACCCACCGCCCTCCACGTAGATTCGGTTTGACGAATTCGCGTAACGAAAGGTTGCCGCTGAAGTGGCTTGAGCCATGGCGATCAGCACAATCGTCAGGGTGCCCCCTCCGGCGCAAAGGCGCCGGAGGAGATGAATGGTCGGCGTGAGCCAGTCCTCAAAGTAATCAGGGTGCTTTTGTCGATACATAAAACTCCCATGGCAGAGGTTGCTAGTTGGCGTGTCATGCGGCGACCGCGCTGTTGCGACGACCATTGCGACCATTCGCCGATTTTCGCGCATGCTCGCCGTTGCCCCGCCCGTTGCCGTTGCCATTTTGTTTGAGAATCGCCATGGCCTTCGTCGCCGGGTGTTGAAGGATATTCTCCAGCATCGGCATCGGCTTTTTCACGTACGCCGGCTTACCACGGAGGTCGATGATGGTTGGCTTTCGTCCGAGATCGGCCGCGCGCTCGCTGATGACATCACCATCGCGAGTCACCAACAGGATTTCGGAGTGCTCGATCAACTCATCCAGCGTGCTCACCATGCGGTTCGCCAGATGCGGGATGTGCTTCTCGATAAAATCCTGGTTGGCGCCTCCCAGCCGCGAGACTTCGATCGCTGGATCATGAATCTTCAGGTCATAGCCTTTGCCAATCAAGTGTTCGGCGACGATGACGATGGGGCTTTCGCGGAGATCGTCCGTGCCGGATTTGAATGCCAGCCCGTTCAAACCGATCTTTCGCGATCCGTTGATGGGAATCATCTCGATGGCGCGTCGCAGGTGCGCGTCGTTACTCGGGAGAATGCTTCGCAACAGCGGCAGATCCACGGCGTTGCGGCTGGCCAGATTAACGATCATCCGCAAATCCTTGGGCAGACAAGACCCACCGAAGGCCATGCCCGGGCGCATGTACGCGGGGGATATGTTGAGCTTTTGATCCTTTACGAGGAGTCCCATCACGGTCTTGCCGTCGACGCCAACCGAGTGGCAGAACGAGCCGATTTCGTTGGCAAAGGAAACCTTCAAAGCGTGGAAGACATTGCAGATAGCCTTCAAGACTTCGGCCTCACGATACGGCACCCATTCAATGGAATCGGTGACACTGCCGAACAGCCGTTGAATGACTTCGCGATTGTTGTCGGGGAGCCCGCTCGCTGTGCCGACCACCACAAAAGGAGGATCATAATAGTCGGCGATTGCCGTACCTTCGCGCAGAAACTCCGGCACGATGACCAAATCACTGTCGAACAGATAGGAATAGGGATTGTCCGAGTGAAGTGCCGGGAGCACGACGTTTTCGCATGTGCCGGCTGGCACCGTGCTGCGCAGAATCACCACATGCCGTTCCGATTTCTCCATCATTGCCTGGCCAATCAGATTGGCGGTGGCTTTGATGTACGAGAGGTCGAGACTGCCATCGCGCGCGTTGGGAGTGCCGACGCAAATGATGGACACATCCGTTTCGAGAACGGCTGCGCGCCCATCGGTGGTCGCCCGGAGGCGGCCTTGTGATTTGACTTCGGCAAAGATTTCATCGATGCCAGTTTCCACGACGGTCGGAAGTCCTTCGTCCATTCGCTTGACCTTGCTGGCCATGACGTCGACGCCAGTGACTTCGTGCCCGTCGCGGGCGAGACAGGCGGCCGTCACGCAGCCGACATATCCGAGTCCAAAGATGCTTACTTTCATGATGTTAATCCGGTGAGTTGTTGTTTGGTTTCAGGGGTTACTTCATTTCAGGTTCAGGGGTACTACTTGCTCGCGCCAGGAATGGCTGTTCGATCCAGGCGAACGCCCGGTTTACGACTCCAGCCACTCTGGTTTTCCGCCGCTCCGGCACCTCAATGCCAACCAGGGCGGTCAGCCCGGGTTGAAGATTCTTCGGGGTGCGTCGCAACGAAATCTTTACCGGCACTCGTGCGGGATCTGAGAACAGCGAGCTCGTCGCGGCGGCGGCCTGGGGGAGCAACGCCGCCTTGTCCGTCAGAACGCCAAATCCGTCCACGGTGCCTTTCAAATTCAAATCGGGATAGGCGACAATCTCGACCTCAACCGCACTCCCGATGCTTACGTCGCGCAGGGAATTTTCCGGCACAAGAGCTTCAATCCACGGATCGCCCAACCACATCGCGATCATTGGCTCACCAACTTTCGCGGATCCCCCAACCTCGATAATGCGATCGATCACCCAGCCATCGCCCGGCGCACGAACGTAGGTCGATTCCAAATCCGCTTTCACCTCGTCCATGCTGCTGGCCGCGACCTTGACCCGAGCTTCCAGAACCCCGAGCTGCGCTTCGTTCACCTTGAGTCCGGCGAGATCCGCCTCCGCCCGTTGTCGGCGAATGAGTGCCGAGTTCTTTGCGGCCTTCTTGGCTTCCAATACCGCCTGAGCATGGTTGCGGTCGGAAGTCAGACCATCAAGTGCGCTTGCCGAACTGATGCCCGATTGTTTGAGCGATGTTACCCGCTCGAATTCCGCATTGATTTTGGCCAGATCACTGTCCGCGGCTTCAATCTCCGCTTGCGACGTGGTGATTTGCGAATTCGCCTCCTCGACGCCGAGGGTCAAAATCCTGCGCTGTTGTTCCAAGGCCAATTGTGCCGCCTGATAATCGGCCACTGCGGCCGCATGCTCGGCAGTCATGCGTTCCAGGCTCGCCTGCAAATAACGATTCTCGAGCACCACCAATACGTCATTCGAATGAACCAGCTGGCCCGGTTCAACGAGCACGGATCGAATCTGACCGTCCATACGAGCGCCAACCCGCGTCACCACGCCTTTTACCTGGGCGTTGCGAATGACAACGTGCCCGAATCGATAATGCGCCCAGCTGACCGTCACGATGGCAATCGCGGCCGTAATCGTCAGGATGGTGGCCGTGATAATCAGCCGACGGGAAATCGCGGCAATTTGAGAACGTGCTGAAGTGGGCTTTACCGGATTCATAATTTGATTTCGGTTAATGGTTCAAATCTGAGGAAGGATTCCAAAAAGGCACGCGTTCGGCGGCTGAGGAGTGATCGAGCAGTTGCGCCGCAGCGGAGGACCGACCGCCATCGAGAGATATTGGATCGCCCGCGGTGTTGTGATTGCTGATCAAGCTGCGCTCGCTGTTCCGCAAATACAGCCCCGCTTCACGGACGAAGGGCAAAAATCCACCCGCCAGCCCCACGCCCAGAATTACCGCGACCACGGTCAGCCCGTAGAGATAGTGAGCCAGTGCCGCCCGCCAGTGATACAACCGACTGCTGCGAGTCGAATCGAGCGAACGACCACCGCGGTTTTGCCAACGTTGCTTTGCCGGATGAAACAACACCCAGATTTTCGTAATGGAAATCGCCCACTCGGAGAGGACCTGCAAGATTGGGTAGAGAATCGAGAAGCGACCACCGTGATGCCATGAGATCGCCGAATGAAGCAGCCGTGACCCAAGCAGCCAGACAAAGTAGGCCGCCGCGATGTCCAGCCGGCCGGCATATAGCGCCATCAAGAAAATCAAGGGTCCCACCAAAACCGTGAAGATGGCCAGGCGTTGGTCCAACAAGCTGTACCAACAGAACCAACCCAGCTTCTTCGGACCCAATCGAAACGCGCGCCAGCTGTGTCGCAGACTGTTGCCCGACCAGCGTCGGATGTTCGCAAGCGCACGTTCCAACGCCGAACCTTTGATGACCTCGATGGTGGTCACCATCGCGTCAGGGACGTAAAGCATTCGTCGCCCATGTGCGGCCAGCCAGAACCACGTGCTTTTATCGTCGCCACTGAGCATTTCGAACTCACCCCACAGCCAGTGGCGAATTCGATCGTGATGAACTTGTTCAATGAATCCCGGGTCACGAACAACTGATGCCCGATAGACGGACAACCGGCCGGTAAGGCAGAGCAACCGGCCTGACAACGCCGCCGAACACATCGACCGATGGCGCAGGCCAAATCGTAATGAGATCCATTCTGCAAACCAGCCCGCGCCCCGCACCCAGCCGTCTTCGTTGGTCGTCACCGCATCAACATCGGGTTTCAGGCGAAACACCGGTAACACTTGATTCAACATCCCGTGCCGCATCAATGAATCGCCGTCCATCAGGATCACGACACCATCCGGGTCGGGGTTTTGAGCGGCGACGTTTTCCATCGCAAGCGCGAGGGCGTTTCGTTTGCCGTTGTCGCCGCGGATCAGAATGAGCTCGGGCGGCCACGCGTTGCCATCAACGGGAACCAGCTGTTTCAAAGCCTGTTCGTGTATGTCTCTCGCGGCCTCGTCATCCGCATCGCATCCGGTTGCAAGAACGATTCTCGGCGGTCGCTTCAATCCCCTCAGCGACGCAAGCTCACGGTAGATCGATCCAAATACGACCGCCGTGATCCAGGGTTCTTCCTTGTAGGTGACGGCGACAATATTGAGCTCCGGCACTCCGCCTCGTTCGCTTACCGCGCGCCGGGCGGCCCGCGAAAGCCTTGGCCAGACAAAGTATCGGTAAATGACCGCGCGCGAATTCTGAACGACGAACCAGCCCCACCGCCAACAACCAATGCCAGCCAACAAAATGATCGCGAGAAAACGCGACTGAAGTTGAGCCGTTACTCCGGAGATATTGCGAAATGCGAGGAACGCAACCGAGGCCAGGGCACAAACGAACAGGATTTGAATCAGTCCGCTCACACCCTGCCGCAATCGCGAAAACTCCTTCATGTGGGAGGCGCCGTTTGTTTCGGGCTCGTCGCCGAGCACGTAACTCTCCCCGGCGAACCCAACTGCGGGCTTCCGAACCGTGAGTCGATTCCATACGCGTTGAAAGCGACTGACCGCACCGTCGACTTTGAGTTCATTATTAAGCAGGTTTCGCATGGTGGACTTAAGGTTGGTCGTGTTCAGAACTACTTCTCCAACCACCTCCCATTTAGCACCGGCCGTTCCCGCTCGTTGATGATGTTTCCCAGATACAAACGTCCGCAGCCGAACCATTCCCAGGTAGTCATGAAAAGTTCAAAAAGCGTGGCAGCTCCTTAGCTAGTCGGCTCGTGTGGAAACCACGAACAATCGCCGTCGAAAATTCTCCAACGCAGACAAGCTCAAATTGCTCAAGTCGCATCTTCACGACGGTGTGTCCATTGACGAACTGTGCCGGCGTCATTCAATTCATCCGACGTTGCTCTACCGTTGGAAGCGCGAATTCCTTTCCAGCCTTGATTCATCGAACGAGCATCTGCCCTCCCCCGCACGCACCATCGTGCTGCGGCAACGTATCAAAGCCATTGATGCACGCATTGAGAGATTGAAGGACGATCTCGCATCCTTGCGGGAACAATTGGAAGTTTTGAGCAATGGCATTTCGGTAGAGGACGTCGCCGGTGACCACGAAGAAAATGCTCCGTTGTCGTAGCTTAGTGTTCGAACCGAGCTGGACTCCGGATCAATTGAGCATGAATGCAATCAATCGCCGCTGCCGACTTGTTGAATTTTGCTTGAGTCATTGATTGTTCATTTCTGGCCAGCGAATGAACAATTAGATGCAGGGTGAATATCACGTAGCACCCGCGTTCGATCGCCAATCGCTCATTCTCTGCGAGGAAACCTGGCGATGGATGCAAGTCATTCATCACGGATACATTTCGCCCGCTTCATTAAACAACGGTTCGGCAAATAGGCGCCAAGCGATCCGCGAGTCTAATTTTCATCCTATTCGCTCGTGGTGACTTTGCCGGCGCCCGCATTTGAGTACCTGGTTGTGACCAACCGGATTGGCGTTATGGCTGGGCGACTCTCATTGAGTACACGGAGTGCTGATGGCGCGTGTTGTTTCAGGATTGTCGATGCCCCTCGAAAACGGCGAATATGTTTCACGCCGACGGCAACCAATGACCAAATCACGCCATCTAAATCGAATGAAAACGTTTCGCGGAAGAACTCCCACCGAACTCGCGTTCGGGACCAGCGGTCTGCGCGGTCTGGTAACGGATATCACAGATCTGGAAGCCTACATCAACACACGCGGCTTTCTCGACTATCTCTTCGAAAACAACGCGGTGATTTGCGGTCAGGAAGTCTTTCTCGGCGGAGATCTCCGTCCCAGCACCAACAGCCCCGAACGGAGCATTCTTCGAGCGGTGGCCAAAGCTGTCGTCGATGCGCCATTGACGCCGGTGAACCTCGGCCCTCTTCCCACCCCGGCGCTTACTTATCAAGGCCTGGTTCAGGGAAGGCCGAGCATCATGGTCACCGGCAGCCACATTCCATTTGATCGAAACGGCATCAAATTTAACAAGCCGGATGGGGAGGTTTTGAAACAAGACGAAAAGGGTATCCTGGCGGCCGTGGCCAAAATTCGAGCCACCGAATACGAACGAGGCGAACAAGAGTCACTCTTTGACGATGCCGGGTGGTTCAAGTCAGGGAATCACTTCGAGATGCCGCAGGAATCGTCCGCCGGCACACGCAACTATTTGAATCGCTATCTCTCGGCGCTGCCCCCCGGTTGCCTCAAGGGCCTCATCGTTCTGTTTGTGCAACATTCCGCCGTCGGGCGTGATTTGCTGCCCCAGCTATTGAGCGAACTCGGGGCAAGAGTCATTACCGCGGGCCGCAGCGAGACGTTCGTCCCCGTCGATACGGAGGCTTTGTCGACTAAAATGCTTGAGCAGTTCCAAGGGCTCGCCGACGAAGCAGCAAACTCGGCCGGCCGCCTCGATGCGGTCGTTTCCACCGACGGCGACAGCGATCGTCCGTTGGTCCTCGCGCCCGATGAGGAAGGTAGATTGCAGTTCATCAATGGTGACCTGCTCGGTCTGTTGGTTGCGAGTTACCTTGAAGCGGATGCCATTGCCGTACCGATCAGCGCCAACGACGCGATCGACCGCCATTTCGCCACCAGCAAAGTGCATATCACAAAGACCAGGATCGGATCGCCTCACGTCATCGCTGCCATGAAGCAGTTGATTCACGATGGATACCGCCGCGTGGTTGGCTGGGAAGCCAATGGTGGATTCATGACCGGCCTGCCGATGCAACTGAACGGCCGCGAACTGACGGCATTGCCCACTCGTGACGCCAGTCTTCCCATCGTCGCCGCACTGCAATTGATCAACCTGAAACGCCGCCCGCTGATCGATCAGGTTCGTGCTCTTCCCAAACGTTTCGGCGCGGCTGGGTTAATCGATCAGGTGCCGGTCGCAACCAGCCGCCGAATGGTGGAATTCCTTTGCCCGGCGCCTCCGCAAATCACCAGCGCTACCTTTGCCGAACAAACGTGGTCGGTGGTGACCGATGCCGGATCGACCGTGCCTGTCGGTGATGAATTGGCTTCACTTCAACTCGCGGCCGATCGAACCGAACAAAACTTCACGGAGGCGCTCGGTTTCGGCCGGTTGATCGGTTTCAACCGGTTGGATGGCCTGCGGCTTTTCTTTGCCAATGGTGACATCGCCCATCTCCGACCATCCGGCAACGCGCCACAACTACGACTCTACGCGGTCGCCAATTCGGCCGATCGCGCACAGAAAATCCTGGAGTGTGGTCTCGCCGAACCAGACGGGATTCTGCCGCGACTTGCCCATTTGTTGGGTTCACCTGGCGGCGATTCCTCTGGCGATTCCATCATTCGCAATGTGCGGATGACCAGGGAGCAGATAGAACAAGGCCTCGTTCCCGAAGTATTGGGAATCGTCGCCGGAAGTGAATCCGCGCAGCGCTTCTGGCAGAATGTACTCGACGATGCACGCGAGACATTCCGCGCGCGGGCAGCGTTTGCATTTCACGAGGACCTGCCGACCAATCAGGCGTTTGGCCTGCTGCTGCTCTGGCAGCGACTCAAGCCGCGCCTGCGGTCCGGTGAATGCGCCCTGGTTGCGTTCGTCTTTGGTGATGGCACGAGATCAACCCCTTTCACCGAATGCGAAAGCGGCCAGAAACCCGCCCTCGCAACGTTCGTGAAATCACAACAACCACGGGAGCGCTATCTCTCGATGGTCGAACTCGCGATGCAGTATTTCATTCCGGTCCAGCAATATCTCAAGCGTTCCGGCTTTCAGGGACTCGTGGTCAAATGGGGCGATGAAGTGCAGATTCCCAGCCTCAACCTGGCGGACCGCAACGATCTCTTCCGCCAGGCGGACATCGTGCGGTTCGTTGCCGTGCAGGAAATGACCGACGATACGGCCCGAAACAAGGATTGGGTCGGGCTCGACGAAAAGCAAAAGATCACGGCATTCATCCCGCGTCGGCCGCTCGCAGAAATGCGCCAACTGGCTCAACGCGGACTTCTCAGGGAAAAAGCCGGCAAGCTTTACGGCGGCGTCAACCTCGGTTCGATCGCGATTTCATTCGCGTTACTCGATGCGCTGCTTGCCGAATTTTCCGATCTCGTCAACGACTCCGCCGCCAACCGCAAACTCCGCCCGGCGCTTGATCCGGAATTCTTCGCTGCCCTGGTCATCGCCGCGATGGAAGATCCAAAATCACGAGACGAAGCGTGGGCCAACGCCTGTGCCGAATCACCGGATTTTCAGCGCATGACCGAAAACCTGCCCAACATCCGCACGCAACTCACCTCCGCGTTGGATCGGTTCTCAAACGCCAACCATCGTCCGGTGCGCATTGTGGCCATGGATTTTCAATCTCAGTATTGGGGTGACATCGGGCAACATGCGAAGATCCACGAGTTTTACACCGACCTGCTTCGCGATTCGGACAATGGTCGCATTGCACGCGCCATGGCCGGTCTGCCCGAACGGACACTCGAGAGCGGCTCGATTATTTTGAACTCAGAAATCAGTCCGGATGTGAAGGTGAAGAATTCGGTGATCATTGATGCCCGCTTAATTGGAAGTGGAACCGTCGAAAATAGTGTTCTCATCCAAACAACCGCACAGGATATCGAAGCGCATAATGCGTTCGATGTCCAAAGCACCGCGCCGGAGCTTTGCCTCCCGGATCGCGGCGGAGCTTACAAAGTGGTTTCGAACGAACCAGTTCGCCTCGTCGCGGGCCAACGAGCGACCACACTCTTTTTGCCGGACACCAAGGAAGCGCTTTTTCGAATCGACGAATCAGCCGACCTCAAAGGAAAAAACGGCAGCTACACGATTCCCGTGGCGGATAATCCGCTCTCGTTTGAACAGGCCCATCAAATCATGAGCCGCGTGAACGCGCATGACTTGAATAAACGGCGGGAAGAGGCACGCAATCAGGTCACCAATCAAATGTCGGTACCAACGGGATGACTCTTCGCAAGACTCTCTGGTTACTCTGTCTCGACGATGATACAACGGCCATTGTCGGTTCGAAACTCGACCAGAAATCTAATTTATTTTCAACACTGGATCCATGTCGGGCGATTTGAGAAGGGCACAAACAATAGAAAACAAAGTCGGACAATTCCAACAGTATAAGTGACTTTGGGTGGCTTTGATGCTCTATAACTACTCAGAAAAAACTATGGCGCCAGCCGATCTCGATGTGAGTTCTGATCGCGGTTCCAACGCTTAAGAGATGCATCAGTGGTGTCATCGAACAGAAATTTCAGCGTTGGCGATTCAACGTGACCATCGGCAAACACGACGTTGGCTTTTCCTTGATGGCGTGCGCGAGCCCGCTTTGTACTTCCGAATTCATCTTGGATATCATCGGTCCGCTGCAACTTGTCCCGGGTATCCACAATGACGCCCTTACCACCAACAAAAGCGTCACCGATTGCCATCATATTGCTCGGGGTTTCAACTTCGGATTCCTTGACAGGAGCTGAGAATACGGGTCCGGAAGGAGTGTCACCCTTGTGTCCTCCAAGCCCGAGAGATTCTGTATCCCGATAGTTGCGCAGGCCAAAGGCATTGTAACCGTAGCCGCGCACAGAAATCGTTGTGGTAGATGTGGCTGGCCCAAAAGTAAGCACCGAATCGGGAGTCGATGGACAATGCCACACTGTGTTCTTCCAACTATTGGTCGCCATTTCACGTAACTTTTTTCGCTCTTTTCCGGACAACTCCCATTGTTCAAGAACGCTCACCCAAGTATGAACTCCACCCGGATAGCCACCATCGGAATAATTTATGTTTCTGAACAAAGGGTACGCTTGGCAATCTGCAACAAATCCCTGTAGTGCGATTCCCTGTTGGCGAAGATTGTTAACGCACTGAACATTGTGAGCCTTACGCTTGGAACGACTGATAGCTGGTATGATTAACGCGACCAAAACGCCGACGATAGCAATCACTACCAGTAACTCAATCAACGAAAATCCTTCTCGATCAGTCGATCTCACACGCATTTGACCATTCCCAATCGAAATCGTCACGCCGCGAGCCAATTCAGAACTTCAGGCCATTTGTGGAGATCTCCGGTAAATTCGCTTGATCCGTGCTCCGGACTTAACACGCTCTCACAACTGTTCACACATTCAACAAGCCTCGAATCACCGAGCCATCACTCAACGCCAGCGGCCGGCCGACGGGCGTGATCAATTCCTTTTCAGGATTAATGCCCAAAGCGGTCTGGATCGTGGCGTGAAGATCCTGCACACGAACCGGTTTCTCCGGTTCTTTGCTGTCGCCCTCGGGATCGGTGGCGCCCAGCACATGACCGCGACGAATTCCGCCGCCGGCCATCGCGACGGTAAACGCGTACGGCCAGTGATCACGGCCACCCACGGGATTCATCTTCGGCGTGCGCCCAAACTCGCCGCCACAAAGCACGACGGTTGAATCGAACAGTCCACGTTCCTTCAAATCATGGATCAAAGCGGCGAACGCCGGGTCGAGAACCTTCACGTTCCTCGCCTGCAATTCGTGATTGTTCACATGCGTGTCCCAGCCACCCAAATTGACCTCCACGCAGCGGACGCCGGTCTCGATCAACCGCAACGCCGCCAGACAGCCGCGACCAAACGGCGTGTCGCCATAGGCAGCCCGCTGCGCCGCTGGTGCTTGCTTGACGTCAAACGCCTTGAGCTGATCCGAACTCATGATCTTGAGCGCGCGCGCCATCGTGACTTGATGCAGCGTGGTCCTGGCATCGAGATTGGCCGGACGGCCGCGATCAAACGCCTGTTCCACCACGGACAGGTCCTTCATGCGTTGGTCAAGTCGGTCCTTCGGAACCAGCGGCGAAACGTCCTGGATCGGCCCCTGCGGATCGTAAACTTGAAACGCGTCGTATTGCGCGCCCAAATAACCACCGCGCGCCGGCCATTGGTCGGGCAGAATCGAAATATGCCGCGGAATGTCGAGACCATCGTCGCTCAATTCGTGGCAGATCACCGCGCCGATCGAGGGATGTACTACCGTCGGGCTCGGCCGGTAGCCGGTTTTCATGTTGTAAACCGCGCGCTCGTGATCCGCTTCCTTGCTGACGACCGAGCGGATTAACGACAGATCGCCCATTACTTCAGCGAGCTGTTGAAAACCTTCAGCCAACTGAACGCCCGGCAACGCGGTCTTGATCGCCTTGGTGCCAAAGGAAAACTTGCTGTCCGGATGCGGATCAAATGTCTCGAGCTGGCTTGGGCCGCCGGCCAGCCAGAGGATGATCACCGAGTGTGCCGGTTTGCCTTTTGGCGATTTCTCTACTTCGCGCGCCAGCAATGTCGCGATCGGTGTCAACCAGGCGAGACTCGCGGCACCGCCAACCTTCAACAACGTGCGGCGCGAAATATGATCCATCGAACCACAGGCGCATTCGGGTAAATTTTTCATAAGAGTAGGACAGGCATCCTGCCTGTCTTGATCCAACAAGACTTTCGTACAAAATCTTCGATGACCGGGTAAGAACAAACATCTCCGTAAATCGAATTTGAAGAGTCAGGCATCTCCCGCCTTGAATGGGCGATCTTGACCAGGCGGTGCAGTATTTGATCTTCCTTCTCCGAAGACAGGCTGGAAGCCTGTCCTACACTTGGCCGCAAGACGTCACCCGGACCTTGCATATCGATATAATGTTGCTCGTTGGTCATTTGTCCTTGGTTTTTAATCAATGGTTCCACGAAAATTCCGTCGAGTTGATCAGCGTCCAAAACAAATCTTCCATCAACTGTGATCGTTTCAAATTTGCGCCGTCTTTCAGTCGATCGACAAAGTAGCTCATTTCCTTCGACGTCGGCCGACGCGATAGCACTGTCAAATAGGCGGTCTCGACCGCTGACTCATCGGTCGGCGCCAACACGCCAATGCGCGTCGCGGCATTCATCACAATATTCTCCTTCGTGCGTTCGTGAACAAGATTGCCGTTCATCATAATCAGGCGCTGCGGAATGGTGCCGCCCGTCACCCCAAACTCGTCTTCGCCGACATCGCCGTAGCGCTTGATGAAATCGTTTTCCTGAAAGAAGCGAATGATCCGCACCAGAACCTGTGAGTCCGCATTGATGGTCTTCAAACTGGCCGATTGCAAGATACTCCCGGCCACCTGCTCCGGACGCAGTCGTGTCAATGGGAACGCGGCAAAATCCGTTTCCTGTCGATCACTCACCGGATATCCCGGATCGGCCGAGCGACTGTCGGCTTGAAATTCGCGTGTCGCCGCAATCACGCGAATCAACCACTGCAAATCGAAATGATGCGCGATCAGGTCGTCGGATAATATTTCCATTCCGGGCGGCAATTCACCTTCCAGTGGAATGTTGTCCACCGGCTTGCTCAGCGGCCGGTTGAACATCTGCGCCCACATACGATTCACGATTGCATGAGCGAACGCGCGGTTTTTCGGATGCGTCACCCAAACTGCGAGCCGTTCACGCAAAGGTCCGTCGGCCGGAAGCAAATCCTCGTCGAACGGAACTTTCGGCGGCACCCGTTCGGCTTCTGTTTGTCGCAGGTACCGGTATTCGTAATCCTTTTTGGGATCGTCGTGAACGCCGGTCATCGACATCTTGGACTGGGCGAAGAATGCTGCCAGTTGGTGAAAATCCTTTTGCTTCCAACGATCACCAAACATGTCGTCGTGGCACTGGACACAATCCAGGCGGACGCCGAGAAACGCCTTGGCCACCCGCCCGGCGAGCTTCACTTCATCTGGTCCCTTTTCCTTGTTATTCTGATCGACGGTAACGGTGATGAAATTGACTTCGGGCTTGGAAGTCCAGATTCCGTCGGCGGTGATCAGTTCGCGAACGATTTCGTCGTACGGTCGATTGGCAAACAGCTGATCGCTCAACCAGCTCACCAACCGGTGCCGTCGGTAAATGATGAACGGCCCGTTCTCAACGCCCACCACCATCCGAGCAAATCGTTCCGCCAGATAGTCACTGTAACGGCGATCTTCGAAAAGGTGCGACAACCACCACTGGGTGCGTTCGTTCGCTGGCTGCTGCTCCAAAGCCCGAATCTCTTCGAGTGAAGGGATGGTGCCGGTCAATGCCAAGGACAGTCGCCGGGCGATCGTCAAATCTGAAGCCAACGGCGCGGGCGCGATTCCATTGGTGGCCCACTCGCGATCGAACGCTGCATTGACGCGATCAACGGCGTTACGAAAACCGGAGGCTTCGTATGCGGTGGGCTCAAAGGAACGCGGTCGCACCATCTCCGACCGCTTGAGCAGACGGCCCACCACGAAGCCGGTGGCAGCCAGGCAAAAGCCAACGAAAAGTGCATTGCGGATCCAGAGCTTCATGTGTTCGGACTTTGCATCATTTTGCAGTCGGCGCCATGCTTTCAAAGAAATCTGAAACAAACGGTGTCATACTTCGGGTAATAAGAGCATCGGCGAGGCCCGATTGTTTCAGAAAATGATGACCGACGTGCAAATCCTGGATCCGAGCGAGAATTCACCGGCTGACTTTGAGCAAACAGTGGCCCAAGATGAAGCCGGCAATCGCGTCTGGGCCCGCGTTCGAAAGATGGCCGGCGCGATCAGCTCCGGGCTGGATTGGTTGTTCGGCCTGCTCTCGCTGCTGGTCGGGCTAGCCGTGCTTTCCATTGTTCCGTTTTTAAACTTTCTCAGTCTTGGTTATCTGCTCCACGCGAGCGGACGGGTCGCCGCGACCGGCAAACTCCGAAGCGGTTTTGTCGGCATCCGCAAAGCCTCGGTATTGGGTAGCTTCTTTCTCGGCGCCTGGATCATATTTCTGCCCATCCGGTTCATCTCCGGTTTGTGGCAGGACGCCGAACTGGTGGCGCCGGGCAGTCACGGGGCGGAAATCTGGCACACGGTGTTGCTCGCTTTCACGACGTTGGCCGCTCTTCAAATCATCTGGGCATGCTTGCGCGGCGGTCGGTTGCGACATTTCCTCTGGCCGGCTCCGGTGCGCTTTTCCAAGTGGCTTTCGGCTCCCGACAAACTCGTCACCATTCGCAACTCCGTGACCAACTACATCGTGAGCCTGCGTCTGCCTTACTATTTCTGGCTCGGCGCGCGGGGTTTTGTTGGGGCGTTGATCTGGCTGGCGATTCCGGTGGGGATTCTGATCCTCGCCGCGCAGTTTGCACCGGACAAAGGCGGAGGAATCCTTTCGGTGCTGGGCGGTTTCCTGTTGATGCTCGTCGTGCTTCACGTTCCCTTTTTGCAAACGCACTTTGCCTTGGAAAAGCGATTCCGAGCCCTGTTTGCCATCCGAACAATCCGGCAAATGTTCAAACGCGCGCCGTGGGCGTTCTGGCTCTCGCTGTTCATCACTCTGCTCTTCGCACTGCCGCTTTACCTGCTCAAAATCGAACTGCCACCGCGTGAAATTGCATGGCTGCCGAGCCTCCTTTTCGTCGTCTTTATCTTTCCGGCTCGGCTGCTGGTTGGCTGGGCGGTCGCCCGTGCGAATCGTCGCGAAACGCCACGCCATTGGTTCTTCCGCTGGACCAGCCGGTTCGCGCTGGTTCCGGTCGTGGTCTTTTACGTCTTCTTCGTTTACCTGACGCAATACCTGTCTTGGAATGGTTCATTGAGCTTGCTCGAACAGCACGCCTTCATGGTGCCGGCACCATTGATGAACTTGTGAAGCTTCGCGTAATCGGTCGACAGGAGCAAACTGAGTTCACTGACGCAAAATGAATTCTATGCCCAAACAAAAGATAGTGACGCGCTTGTTCAGCCGTCGCGCCCTCTTATCGGATTCGTTCCTCTGTCCTCTCCGTTGCCTCCTGTTTACCGATCAAATTGAGGTCAGATCCAGGCGTCGCGCAAAAACCGAATGAAATTTTCTGCTGCGATTCCTTCGACGTCGGCAGTCGAGTAACCGCGTTTCTTCAACAACTCGGGCAGCTTGTTCAAGTCGGCAATCGTATCGACATCCAGTGGGCATTGTTCCCGCCCAAAGGCACCGTCGAGGTCGCTCCCGATGCCAGCATGATTCGCGTTACCGGCGAGCTGGCAAATGTGATCAATGTGATCACACAGCTTATCGAGTTTCAGATTGGACTCGGCCGGCGTGGTCTGACCCCGAACCCAGCCGGGAATCATCATCCACGCATCGAGCGCCAAACCGATCATGGCACCGCGTTCGATCAGCAACTTGATCTGTTCGTCGGAAAGCTGGCGTTGCGACGGAACCAGGGAGCGACAATTGGAGTGACTCGCCCAGATCGGTCCGGCAAAAAGATCCATCGCTTCAAGAAAGCATTCATCGCTCAAGTGTGACACATCGAGAATCAATCCCAAGCGGTCCATTTCCTTGAGCAATTCGCGACCTTTTGCATTGAATCCGCCGGTCGCATCCGTGCCCATCGCATAAATTCCCGGCCCATAGTGGGCTGGTCCCAACACGCGCAAACCGTACTCCCAAGCCCGTTCCAAGTGTCCGAGAGAAATCAACGAATCAGCGCCTTCAAGACTCAGGATGTAACCGATAGGCAGTCGTGTTTCATTTTTGTCGTCGTTCGCATTTTCGCGCCAGGCGGCCAGGTGATGTTCCAGCCTGGCGGAGTCCTTGATCTGAATCATTTCGCCCGCTTCCTCCATTGCGTGATACCAGGCGAGTTGTCCTTGCGTCTGCGCCCACGCTTGCGCTTGCGATGCCCAACCAAACACCGGGCTGTAGGCATTGTGTTCGACTCGAGCAATCTGCGTCGCGACACAAAGCCCGATTCCACCGCGGCGCATTTCCGGCAGGCAAACCGTACCACGGCCACGATCCGGTTTGTCAGTTTGTTTCGATTCACGTTCGCGCAGCACCCCGATCGGTTTCGTCAGATCGCGATTCCATTCCAACGCGTTCATGGCCAGGTCAAGGTGAGCATCGAAGAAGAGCATGGCAGAATATCAAATGAGTTTGTCGATGAACAGAATCAGCGCCAAAGCAGTAACCGAGATCACCGTCTCCATCACCGTCCAGGTGCGCAACGTTTCTTGAACGGTCAGGCCGAAGTATTCTTTTACCAGCCAGAATCCGCCGTCGTTCACGTGCGAAAGAATCAACGAGCCGGCGCCCATGGCGAGCACGAGGAGTTCGAGATTGATGCCGGGAACATTAATCGTCACCGGTGCCAAAATTCCGGCGGCGGTGCTGATCGCGACCGTTGCCGACCCGGTGGCCACGCGAATCAAAGCCGCCACCAACCAGCCCAGAATGAGCGGCGAAACCGGGGCGCTTTTCGCGATGGCGGCAATTGCGTCACCTGTCCCACTGTAGATCAGAACCTTGCTGAACGCGCCGCCCGCGCCGATGACGAGCAACACGGACGCGACCGAACCAAGACAGTCTTCGCTGAATCGCAAGATCTGTTCGCGACGAAAACCGCGCGCAAATCCAAACGAGTAGAAAGAGAACGCCACCGAAAACAGCATCGCAATGTTCGGATTGCCTATGAAGTCCGCCCAGTTTCTTACCGCATTCCCAGTCGGCAATCGGAGGTCGGCGATGGTGGCCAGAAGCATCAGGACAACCGGCAGAAGGATTGTGAACAGGGCCAACCCAAATCCCGGAGGAGAAATCGTGTGGTTCGAGTTTTCGGCCACGATTGATTTCGTTTCGTATTCACCCACTTGATCTCGACGAATGATCCAGCCAGCGAGGATCGGACCGGACAGGCAGGCGACTGGCACTCCGACGATCAACGCGTAAAGCAGCGTCTTTCCAGTGTCGGCGTGCAGCAATCCGATGGCGGTCATCGGGCCGGGATGCGGCGGCAAAAAGCCGTGCGATATCGAAAGCCCGGCAAGCATTGGCAAGCCGAGCCACATCAATGGTGTTTTGGTTTCGCGCGCGATTGTAAATAGAATGGGAAGCAGAAGCACGAGGCCCACAGCAAAGAACACCGGCACCCCGATGATCAGCGCGACGACCATCATGCTCCAATGCGTGCGGGTCGGCCCGAGTATCTTGATCAACCGTTCGGCGATCACGCGGGCTCCGCCGGATTCGGCGAGCAGTTTGCCGAGAATTGCCCCCAAACCAATGATGGCGGCAATGGAACCAAGGACGCCACCGATTCCATCCGTAATGCCTTTCCCAATCTTCTCCAACTCCATCCCAGAGCAAAGACCAACGAAGACTGACGCGATCAACAGCGCGACAAACGCATTGACCTTGAACCGGGCCACGAGAACGACCAGACCAACGACGGCAACAAGGGCATAGATCAGCAGGCTCGTCGGGTGGCTGAAACCGGGAAGTTGGTTCATTCGGTGGGAACAAAACTAACCGAAACTTCAGAGCCGGCGAAAGCCGGAAGTCTGTTTGAAGAAACACCGGAATGCCAAACGTTCTGACGCTCGATACTTTTCAAATTGTAAGCCGCCGCCCCCTTGCGCCGATTGGCCAACGATCGACGGCCTGACCGCCATCGATCACGATCGCTTCGTTGTACAGCGCGACCGTCGGGCAGATGTGTTTTGGGACGCCGTAAAGGCAATCCCCCACGGCGAACCGGTCAGCATGTTGCGTTTCGATGACCAGATGCTCCTCGCTGTGCATCACGAACTTTGCGTCCGGCAGGTTCAGAAAGCGCACTCGCGGTTGCGGATTTTCCGCCGCGATTGCCTTGTGCCCAAGATCAACGCACAGGCGCTTTGCCGAGGGTTTGCTAACCACCCGGGTCAAGACGAGCGCCGCGACTTCAAACGGTAAATCCGGCAACATGTCCGCGTAGCCAAAATCCCATAGCGGATAGGTGCCAGGGCTCAGTTCAATGTCCGAATGCCGGGCGTGAATCGGAAACGATGGTGTCCCACCCAGGACAACGGTTGGCACCGGCAAACCTTCCTTTAGAAGCCGTTCTCGAAGTTCGCTCACTGCGGCAAAGCTTTCGTCGCATCGAGCTTTCCGTTCGGCAAGATTCGAGTCGTGAATGTGCCCATCGTAGGCGTGTAAACCGACCGCTGAAAGGCCCGGGAGCGAAGCAACCTTCCGATAGAGCGCGATCGCCGATTCCCCGGGCGCAATTCCGGTTCGTTGCATGCCGCAATCAACGTCGAGCAAAACGTTCAAGGACAGATCCGCGGCGCTCACCGCTCGTGACAATTCCGTAGCGGCTCCTTCGTCATCAACCACCACGGAAATTCGTGTTTCCGGAAAACGACGCACCAACGCAACGAGCCGGCGCACATTGGGCCCGACCGGTTGGTAGGCGAGCAGAACATCCGGCACGGAATGGCCGGCTAGCAGTTCGGCCTCGGCGATGGTCGCGCACTTGAATTTTTCGACGCCTTCCGCCAGGTGCATGATCACGATCATGCCGGACTTGTGCGTCTTGATGTGCGGCCGCAGGCGTTTGGGATCACCCGCAATCTCGATTGCGCGGCGGATATTTTGGCCAATCCGATCAGGATAAAACAGCAGTGACGGCGACTCGACCGCTTCCTCGTTTTTGATTTGGTACCAGTCTTCGGCCATGGCGTGGTCGATTTTCAGCGAGCAAAAATCAGTTCAACTCAAAGATCGCTTCAATCTCAACGGCAATGTTTCCCGGCAACGAACCCATGCCGACCGCACTGCGGGCACCGATTCCATTTTCTGCCCCAAAAACCTCGGCAAACAATTCGCTGCAGCCGTTGATGACTTTGGGATGTTCGCCAAATTCCGCGGTGCAATTGACCATGCCGAGCACCTTCACGACGCGTTTGACCCGATCCAAACTGCTGAAGTGGTGACGCAAGGTAGCGATGATCGCCAGACCGACCTGGCGCGCGGCGGCTTTCCCGGCGTCCAGATCCAGATCAGCGCCAACCCGCCCGGTGATAAGACTGCCGTCTGGACGCAGCGGTCCGTGGCCCGACACGTAGGCAAACCGCTCCACCACAACGACCGGTTTGTACACGCCGGCGGGTTTGGGAGCGGGCGGGAGTTCGAGGTTCAGTTCCTTGAGTTTGGCTTCCGGATTCATGAAAACACCGATTCTTAGCAAACGAGGATGCAAATGAAAACCGGAATGATTGTGCCCAATCGCCCTCACACCCAAAAGAAAAGCTGTCCCGCCGCCAAATTCCTGCACCATAATCGCCAACCCATTACATCCGTCGTTTCCAATCCTTGATCTCGAAGTTTAGACCATGCGATCGCAGCCCACCTATCCCGCCAAAATCGAGTCCGACATTCAATTGCTCGAACTTTTGATCCGACCGTCTGCGGCTCTCATTGAGAGCATACGGCAGATTTCCGGTCCGTTGTTGGTTCTCGGTGCCGGCGGAAAGATGGGACCGACTCTATGCGTGCTGGCTCGGAACGCCGCACGGGAAGCGGGTCACTCGCTCGCGATTACTGCCGTCAGTCGTTTCAGTGATGTTCAATCTCGGGAATGGCTAGAGCTGCAAGGCATCAAAACAGTGAGCGCGGACCTACTGGATCGCACCGCCGTTCAGACCCTGCCCGACGCTCCCAATGTCATCAACCTCACCGGTCTGAAATTTGGCACCAAAACGAACCCAGCGCTGACCTGGGCGACGAACACCGTTGGCCCCATGCTCATCGCGGAACGATATGCAAAATCACGCATCGTCGCGCTTTCCACCGGCAACGTCTATCCGCGCGTGCCAGTGGCTGACGGCGGCGCGCGCGAAGATCACGCACTGACGCCCCTCGGCGAATACGCCAACGCCGCCGTCGCACGCGAACGCGTGTTCGAATACTTCTCGCAACTCAACGGCACTGCAATGGCGTTAATGCGTTTGTTCTTTGCGGTCGAACTTCGCTACGGCGTCCTGGTCGACATTGCGCGTCGCGTGTGGGACGGCCAACCCATCGACGTCACCAACGGCTGGTTCAATTGCATCTGGCAGGGCGACGCAAACGAAATGATTCTTCGCGCGTTCAGTCTCGCGAGTTCGCCCGCCAGCGTCTGGAATCTTTCTCATCCCAAACCGCTCAAAGTGCGAACGGCCGCTGAACAGTTTGGCAAACTGCTTGAGCGCCCAGTCCATTTCACGGGAAACGAAGCGCCGGACTCATTGATCTGCAATGCCGACAAATTGTGTACCCGGCTTGGCGAACCCGCTACGCCGCTGGA
The DNA here is from genome assembly GCA_016124235.1 of bacterium. Taxonomy (GTDB): domain Bacteria; phylum Verrucomicrobiota; class Verrucomicrobiia; order Limisphaerales; family RI-55; genus RI-55. The sequence continues at coordinate 323,600 of WGOC01000013.1, forward strand.
AACGGTCATGGAATGGATCGCCAACTGGATCCAACGCGGCGGCACGAACTGGAACAAATCAACCGGCTTCGAGGTCCGCGACGGGAGCTACTGACAATGAGCGTGGACGCCAATTCCATCGACAGCTTGCGAACACGACTTCGCGAGGGACTGGTGATTCCAGCTCATCCTCTCGCTCTCACTTCCGCCGGAGAATTTGACGAGAAACATCAGCGCGCCTTAACCCGTTACTACCACACGGCGGGTGCCGGCGGGATTGCGGTGGGCGTTCACACAACGCAGTTTGCGATTCGGGAACCGCAACACGCACTGTTCGAACCCGTGTTAAGACTTGCGGCGGAAACGATCGCTCGTTGCGATCAATCGACCGGCTCGAAGACCATCAGGATCGCCGGCATTTGTGGACCGACGAAGCAGGCCGTCGCCGAAGCTGCGCTGGCTCGTGAGCTGGGTTACGATGCCGGTTTGCTTTCTCTCGCGGCTATGCCGCATGCCAGCGATTCGGAATTGATCGAACACGCTCGACAAGTCGCCAGCGTCATTCCGCTCTTCGGATTTTACCTCCAGCCCGCGGCGGGTGGCCGGCTCCTCTCACCGAATTTCTGGCGGCAATTTGTCGAGATCCCACACGTCGTCGGCATCAAGATCGCGCCGTTCAATCGCTATCAAACACTCGATGTTATCCGAGCGGTGGCCGAGTCGGGGCGCGCCGACGAGATCGCGCTCTACACCGGCAACGACGACAACATCGTGGTTGATCTCGTGACAAACTTCGAAATCCCCACGTCCAGTGGAGTTGTTCACCTTCATTTTGCCGGCGGGCTGCTCGGCCACTGGGCTTGCTGGACCAAACGCGCCGTCGAACTCTTGGCGGAATGCAAACGCGCGCGAACCAGCGGAGCCATTCCGGCCGCGCTGTTGACCAAAGCGGCGCAAGTCACCGAGGCCAACGCGGCGTTATTCGATGCGGCTAATGGATTCGCCGGCTGTGTTCCGGGAATTCATTACATTCTTCAGCAACAAGGCTTGCTCGCAAGCGCACGCTGTCTTGATCCAAACGAAGTCCTCTCACCCGGCCAGGCCGACCTCATCGATCGCGTTCGCCAGAATTACCCGTGGATGATCAACGACGAGTTTGTGGAGGCAAACCGCGGCGGATGGTGTAGAGCTTGACACTGGGCCGTCAGTAAATCTGAACGTTCACCAATTACGACAGTCTCAATCGGTTAGCGAATGTAACCTCTCGTCGAACCTGTCTCGGCAAGCATGTGCTACCGAATATGCCCTCAAAGCGCAGATTTAGTATTTGTCATACGGCGATCATCCTAGCGCTAGGTTTGTGCGGCACCGGATTCTGGTTGCTTACACGCCCCGATCAGTATCGAGCCACGACCCAAGTTCGAGTTCGAGAAATCAGAATCGCGCGCGCATTTGGTTCGTTCTTTCCTCAAGAAGAAGAAGAACACATTCGTTCCAATCCGGTCCTCTTACGGGTGATTGACGGCGCGAAGCTTGACGAAAAATGGTCCGGAAAATTCGGTGAAGGCAGAATGCTAACAAGATCCAATCTCGTCGGACTTCTGAGAAAGAGAATCGAGGTCCAGTTTCAAAATGGCACGGGATACTTCGATATCAACTTGACCGACGACGATCCGCGAGAAGCGGCCCAAATCGCGAATCTAGTCGCTGAAAGCTATCGAGACTTCATGCGAGAGCAGCAGCAACAACTTAAACTGCAGGGCGTGAAGACCCTTGATCCAAATCCCGAGCTCCCACTTGTGCGGATCGTTTATCTGGCTACTCCGCCACTGTCTCCCATCGGACACAGTCGCCTGACCGGTGCGATTCTCTCGTCAGGCGGGGTGATCGTTTTGGCGACAGGAATCTACCTGTTTTTTTCCGCAGTCCTTTTCAAATCCAAATCACGAGGAAATAACATGCGATACACAGGTGTCCTGACGATTCTCGCGAGTCTTGTTCCTCATCTCGCCTTCGGTTTCTGGTCTTCGTATGAGGTGAAGTCCGAGGATCTGAAAGAACGGTCTTGGATTATCGTCGCCGGCGTTTGGACAAACGGGCCAGCCGTCGATTTCACGGTGATATTCGATCCGGGCGAAAAGCCCTTTTCAACCGAATACCTGTATCTGAACGTGCTCGATGAAAGCGGAAATCTCCTTTCCACATCGATGCTCAGGAGTGAGCGAATCAACCATGCCATGCCCGAAGAGTCAGCGACAAGGCTAGGACGCACTTCGCTTTGGAAGAAGGGGCGGGCCGAAGTCTATCGGTTCAAGGTTAATTCCCGGATGTTGAACAAGTCGCGCCTTGCCTGGCAGTCCGGACCGCCAAACGACGATTTGGGAAACCCAAGCACCGGAGGCGTCGAAGAATGGTGCTACTTGTCCACGTTGGTTCAGGCATTTGAGAACTCACCCGGAATATCTTCGCCACGTGAACTCCCAGAAATAGCGCCCGCAGCGGATGCCGACCTCTCACAGCGACATGCCGTCGAGATCACGGTCCCAACTGGCTTTCGGGCAGCGCTGGATGGTGATGTTTTAGAATACAATTTCAGCGAGCTTCAGAAAACCAATCTGACGGTTGGTTACAAAATGACCACGGGAGTCGAATGCAGCGCCACTCTCGACTGTGACGGCATTGAACTCCCTCTCTTCTCCAATGAAACCAACGCACTTATCTTCAGCAATAAAACGAATACATTTTCCCTAAACCCGAAAGACGAACCATTGATGGCCGCCAAACGATGCACTTTCATTTATGAAGTCACCATTTTCGAAACCGATGTCCCTGTACAACATCAATGGGCGCCCAGAACTGGAAAAAACTTCAAGGTGCTTTGGAAACAGACGTTCGAGATGGAACTCAACAAAAGGCCCAAGTGACGCTTCAAGTAACACCGCCTACCCCCGCTCGTCCATTGGCACATAGTGATTGAGCGCCGGCCCCACGTAAATCTGGCGCGGCCGGTAGATGCGCGACTTCGGATCGTCCATGATCTCCTTGAAGTTGGCGATCCAGCCGGGCATGCGGCCGATTGCGAAGATCACGGTGAACATCTCCGTGGGGATGCCGATCGCGCGCATCATGATGCCGCTGTAAAAATCCACGTTGGGATAGAGCTTGCGCTCGACAAAGTAGCTGTCGTTCAGCGCGGCTTCCTCGAGCTTGCGCGCAATGTCGAGCAACGGATCTCTGATGTGCAGTGCCTTGAACAGCGCGTCGCAGGCCTGTTTGATGATCTTGGCTCGCGGATCGTAATTCTTGTAAACGCGATGACCAAAGCCCATGAGCTTGGTGCCGCTGTTCTTGTCCTTGGCAGCCTCGATGAAACGATCGCCCTTGTCACCGGATCGATGAATCGCCTCGAGCATTTCGATCACCGCCTGGTTCGCGCCGCCGTGCAGCGGTCCCCACAGCGCGCAGACACCAGCGGACGCACTGGCGAATAGATTGGCCTGGCTGGACGCGACCATGCGCACGGTGGACGTGGAGCAGTTTTGCTCGTGATCGGCGTGCAGCAAAAAGATCAGATCGAGCGCGCGGACCACCTCCGGCTGCAGTTCGTATTCGGAATATGGTTCCGAAAACATCATGTGCAGGAAGTTCGCCGTAAATTTATAAGCCGGTTTCGGGTAAATGATTGGCAGACCGCGCGCCTTGCGATGCGTGAACGCGGCAATCGTGCGGACCTGGGAAATCAACCGCGCGGCATGCACTTGGAAACGCTCGCGGCTGGCTGGTCCCATCAGGCCGGGATAAAAGCAACTGCTTGCATTGATCATCGCCGAGAGCATGGCCATCGGATGCGAATCCGGCGGGAAGCCCTCGAAGTGGTGCTTCATGTTCTCGTGCAGATTCTGATTGCGTGTGAGCAACTCCGAGAATTCGCGCATTTGATCGCGGTTTGGCAGGTGGCCGTAGATCAGCAAATAGGCGGTCTCGACGAAGGACGCCTTCTCGGCCAGTTCTTCGATCGGAATGCCACGATACCGCAGGATGCCTTTGTCGCCGTCGATGAACGTGATCGCACTCGAACACGAGCCCGTGTTGCCGTAGCCGTCGTCGAGGGTGATGTAACCAGTGGTCGACCGCAATTTGGAGATATCCACGCCCTTCTCCTGTTCGGTGCCGACAACCACCGGCAGTTCAAAGGACTTGCCTTCCAGTTCCAGTTTTGCCGTTTCGCTCATAAATTGTGTAGGGACGGTCCGAGGACGTTGTTCCACCGCCGTCGCCGGATAAATTAGGACAAAAATTTGAATCGCACACCCCAAAACCGCACCGCCGAAATTGGCCGGAATTACACCGTTAACAACCCTTTCGCCGGCGGCCTCGGCAACGAATGAGTTCCCGCGTGACGCGAATTACGCGTTCTGCCAGGATCCGGATACCGTGAACTCCCAGCAAACTGCGCTCCTCGTATCGTTGCTTGTGGTCAGCAACCTAGCGGCTTCTCCGGCAAAAGCGGCCGATCTGACCATCACCACGCATGAAACCGGCAAGCCAGCCCCCATGCCGGCGCGCATCCATTTGGCCGGTCCCGACGGCAAACCGGTCAAGTCGGCGAACGGATTGCCGTTTTGGAACGACCACGTTTCATCAATGGGCGAGGCCCGATTCGACGTCGCGCCGGGCAGCTATTCCGTCATCATTGAACGTGGGCCGGAATGGTCGTCCGAAAGTTCAACCGTCGACATCTTACCGAACCAGAAGTCAGACGAAGTTTCCATCTCACTCACGCACCTCGCCGATCTGCCCGCCGAAGGCTGGTGGCCCGGCGAAACGCATATCCATCGCCCAATCGAACAGGCGGAAGTGTTGATGCGCGCCGAGGATCTGCACTTCGGGCAGTTCATCACCTGGTGGAACAAACGCAATCCTTGGACGAACAACTTGCCCTCGTCGTTGGTGAAGCGATTCGATGGCAACCGGTTTGCCTCCATTCTCGGCGGCGAGGACGAACGCGATGGCGGCGCGTTAATGTTTTTCAATCTCGACCTACCGATCGACATCACCGCCGGCGAGGAGTTTTACCCTTCTTCGCTGGTCTACGCCCGTCAAGTGAAACAAGCCGGCGGCTGGATCGATATCGAAAAGCCGTTCTGGTGGGCCGTGCCGATGTGGATCGCCAACGGCATCGGTGACTCCATCGGCATCGCGAACAATCACATGTATCGCACCGGCGTGTATCCGAACGAGGCCTGGGGTCGGCCGCGTGATTTGAAGAAGTATCCCGGCCCGCAGGGAAACGGATTCTGGACGCAGGACATCTACTATCACCTGCTAAACTGCGGCATTCGCATTCCGCCATCGGCCGGTGCCGCCAGTGGCGTGTTGCCCAATCCGGTCGGTTACAATCGGGTGTATGTGCAGATCGACGGCGAACCCGATGTTGAGAAATGGTTTGCCGGGCTGAAGGCCGGTCGCGTGTTCGTTTCGAACGGACCGCTATTGCGGGTCAAGGCAAACCGCGAGTGGCCCGGCCACGTTTTCAAGTCGCCCGGCAAATCACTCGAAGTCGAACTCTCCGGCAAGCTTGATTCCCGTGATCCGATTGACCGGATCGAACTCGTCCACAACGGTCGAGTCGAGCGAATCCAATTTCCGGGAAGTGTCACGTTGCGCGAAAGTGGTTGGTTCCTCGTGCGGGCGATCACGACACTGACGAATACCCTGCGCTTCGCGAGCACCGGACCGTTTTATGTCGAACTCGACGGCGGCCGACTCGCTCCCGAGCAGGCGCAATCAGCACAATTCTTTGTTCAATGGTGCGACGAGCGGATGGCAAATTTGCAAACCAACAAAACGCTGAATGCACGACAACAGGAGGAAGTGCTCCAACCCTGGCGCGAGGCCAAGGCATTCTGGCAAACCAAAGCCGACGAAGCGATCCCCAACGGTTCCCAAGCGCGGCCGCAAGCGTCCAATGCCGATCGAGTATTTTGGTTAAACGACATGCGAGCGCACGGTTTCACCAAGGACGAAATGCGACAGGTCACGGGTTTCGATGAAACGCGACTGGATGCGGAATTGGCGCGACTGCCGGCCACCAATGCGACGAAGAACGGGGCACTACAAATCCTTCCCTACCCCGGCGGCCGGCATCCTCGCCTAGGCTTCTTCGAAGGCGCACTTCATCCGCAGCGTGACACCAAGTTCAGCATTTTTACTCCGTGGGATTCCACTAGTTACGTCGTAGTCGATTTGCCGGAAGCCATCTGGTCCAATCTCGGCCTCACCTATCTCGCGCACACTCACATCGACACGCTTTGGACCAAGCAGGGAATCACACTGCCGCAGCTTGAGTGGACCCGGCACGCCGACGGTTCGCTCTCCAACGAGCGCACATTGCCAAACGGAATTTCCTTTGGCGCAACAGTGGTGCCTCATCACGGATCGGTCGAAATGGAGCTTTGGTTGAAAAACGCAACGCAAAAGAAGCTGACCAACCTGCGCATTCAAAATTGCATCATGTTGAAAGGCGCGCCGAACTTCGCCGCCTTGAGCAACGAAAACAAGGTGCTCGAAAAGCCGTTTGCCGCCGTGCATTCCGACGACGGCCGGCACTGGATCATCACGGCGTGGGAAAGCTGCGACCGAGTCTGGGTCAATCCAGTTGTTCCCTGTTTTCACTCCGATCCGAAATTCCCCGATCTTGATCCTGGCGAAACCGCGCGACTCAAAGGTTGGCTGTGGTTTTACGAAGGCACCAATGTCGAAAAAGAAATGGCGTCGCTTAAGTCGAATGTTCTGGCCTCTCGGTAATCGTCATTTTTGGCCAATTCACCACTGATCGCTTGCTCGGGTTTCGCCCTGAGGCAACAATTCCGGCATGGACGCAGTATCGGGTGGAAAACAGTGGTGGATTCAGAAATGGTTTTTCCCAGCAAAACGAGCCGGTCGAATCGTCAGCTTTTTGTGGGTAGCAATTACTTTGTCCGCTTCCCATGCCGCAACGATCTACGTCGACTCCCATCAGACCAATCAACCACCTGATGGACTTTCGTGGGAGACTGCCTTTCCGACGATCCGGGTGAGCCTTGAACTGGCCACAACCGGGGACGAAGTATGGGTAGCGGAGGGTCGCTACCCCGCGTTTGCAAACACTCCCTCGTCATTCACTGATACAACTCCGCTTAGAATTCCAACCGGCGTCGCAGTTTATGGCGGCTTTGCCGGTACCGAGATCAATCGACTCAAACGCAACCCGACCGCCCACCCTTCAATCATTGCCGGCTGGCTGGGCGCCAGCTTCGAGCAGTTCGCTTCACCGCATACGTCATTCGTCACATTCATGCCCGACGCAAACAATCAAACCCGGCTCGACGGATTTCGGTTGGAGTTCAACGCGGCCAACTATGGGTCAGCTATCTACGTTCCCGGTGGTTCGCCCATCATCGCCAACAATACGATCGTCTCCAACCGGGTCGACGGGCCGCTTGGCGGCAGCGCGATCTTTGTCGATCGCACGGCGATACTGCAACCGATGGATCCTCTGCAGATGTTCAATCAGGTGGCTGGCCGACTTTTCGCCATCGACGGTCAAGTCGGATCGGATGGCCGGCCGATCACCTTCACCAACATCATGGTCTGGCCCACCAACGACTACCGCGCGGCCGTGCATCGCGTGCTGCAAGTCGCCGCCAACATGGTCGATGCCACCACCAATCTGGGCGATGCCTACCCATATTTTCCCCACGTCTTCCGACCGTACCTTCGGCGGGAGGTAACGAGTGGCCGGACTAACATTTACGTCGCCGGTATTCAATGGCAGGACCGTTTCCAGGAACAAAATGGAACTCCGGTCGATCCGGCGGACCTCGTGAAGAAATCGGCATTCTGGGATTTGAGCGAACCGGCCGTCATCGATCAAATTCCCGAAACGCCAAACGCGAATGAACAGCAGCCGCTGGCCATTGGTTTGCCGTTGGTAATTGGCGCGAAGAAAGGATTCCACAACTTCAACGAACTCGCCGTGGAAACGTCGATCTACCTTGCGCGCTACATCCAGCTCCGCCGGCCGACCATCCAGTCCCTGCCCAACCAAACCAACGAATTCTATGTGCTGGGCATCACCAACAGTTTCGGCGTGGAGGCATGGAACTCTTACAAAGTCGCCTACCCGCGTCCGCTCAAGATCGCAGTCGAAGTGGATTTTGACATGACCCTATCTGGAACGAATGCATTCGGCGCCGACACGAACGGTGTTCAACAATGGCCGCCCTACATTGCGACCGGCGGGTGGCCGATATCGACCAACTTCACGGCCGAGCTGTCTGTGGAATCGAACGCCTGGCAGGGACAGAAATTCCAAATCCCGTTGCTCACCAACCACGTCTTCCTGTCCAACTCATTTTGGTTCCCGAGCCGATATCCGCATTTTGAACCAGCCACAACAAACGTCTTCTCGGTGACCAACGATATTCCCAATCAATTTCCCATCCCCGACTGGAATCTGGCCATCACCAACCGCATCCGTTACGCGGTCTTGGATGGCGATCACCTTGTCGACTTCGTCAATTCTGCCGGACTGACTTGGCGAACCAATCTGGTCCAGGCAATGGCCGGGGCCGACGAAGCCGGAAGAGATTCACAAGGAAGTCAATTCTGGGATTTAAGCCGCAGGGACAAATCCGAAAATATCGCGATTCCCTCCGTGGGCATGGACAAACAAATGTTGGTATCTTTGGGTTACTGGACTGTTTCTGATTCGATCTGGCGAAACTACGGCATAATACAATATTCAACGCGCGATAAGGATCTGGCCGTAGACGCTTTTCGCCGCTTCGCAACGGGTCAGCCACCCGTCAATTACCCGAGCCGAATCAGTCCTATCGATCCCACCGGCCTCATCGCAATGGCGCCGTTCGTTCCCGCACGAAAACTAGTACTGCGTCGAGCTCACGAAGTGGATGATCCGCTCGTTCACTTCACTAGCGAAGATCTGGCAATCCCGCCCTACTCTGCTGATCTGTTACCGCAACCAAGCGGATGGGCATCGATCCCTTCGGACCAACTTCGAACAATTGGCCGCCAAAATATTCGCTACGTACCCTGGGCAAGAGGCGATAGTTCGATGGCCATTGACGAAACTTATCGAGAACCGTTGATCTATTTATCAGATGATTGGGAGTTTTCCAGCGGTTCAATTCTGAACAATGACTGGTTCGACCATATCCACCGTGGCACACCGTGGCAGACTATTTATTACGGCGGAGGTCACGCCATGATCGCCCCGTACCTCAGCGACTATTCTGATTCGTTGACGCTGCCGCAAAACGATTGGGCCTGGATCGAGGCATTTCGAAAGGACTGGCTCGGCCTTCCAGTCGTTGTATTGCCGACACCCCATCCGGTTATCGTCAACAACACCATCGCGGCCAATTCCGCCGGAAACGAAGTCACTGGAACGGCGATTCATCTGGAACCCGGCACTTCATCCGAATTCGTCAATAACATCGTTGCCTTCAACGGTGCCGGTATTGAGCAGGCTCCGATTGGCTCGCCTGACCTCGTGGCAAATGATGTTTACGCGAACGTAAACGGAAATTATCTCGGTTTGTCTTCCGGCATCCGCGATCAGTCGGTCGATCCAGAGTTTCACAACATTGCGGCCGGCGATTTCACGCTCGCCACCACCAGCCCCTTGATCGACACCGCGAACCCGCTGCCCTGGTTCGCCGGTTGGCTGGACGCCAACGAATTGAGCCGCTTTCAAAACGATCACCTCGACTTTGGCGCGGCCGAGTTGTCCGTGGATGTTCCTCCCGAACTGCGTTTGCATGGGATTTCCGGCGAGTCATTTCTTCAGCTCGATCTAAATGGCTTTCCCCGTCATCGATTCCGACTCGAACAATCCGAAGACCTGAGTAATTGGACCGACCTAGGCGAGGCGGTCACCGCAAACGGACGGGCGATCATTCAACTGGAGCCGCTCGCCCCGCGATTGTTTCTCCGAGCCAAGGCCGCCGATTATTGATCCGGCAACGAGCGCGCAAAACATTTTGACCGAACCGTCCAACGTCAGGAACGATGCCGGCCACATGGCAGATTCCGACAAACGAACGGTATTGATCACGGGCGCCGCTGGCGGACTCGGTGGTGAGCTGGTTAAATCATTTCTCCAAGCCGGTTGGCGCGTGGCAGCCGGACAACATTCCAAAACAGTTCAATCCGGCAACGATCAACTCAAGGTCGTGCCTCTCGACGTCACGAATGCCGAACAAATCAAGCAGGCCGTCGACGGACTCCTTGCGGATTGGGGCCGGATCGATGTCCTGATCAACAACGCCGGCATCACGGCGGACGGCGCGGTGGCCGGGTTGTCGATCGAGGATTGGCAGCGGGTTTTGGACGTCAATCTGAAGGGCGCGTTTCTCGTTTCGCGCGCAGTGTTGTTTCCCATGATGCTGCAACAACGCGACGGTCATATCATCAACGTCTCCAGCTTCGCCGCGAAGAATGGCCACGCGGGTCAGGCGAATTACGTGGCCGCCAAAGCGGGTCTAGTCGGCCTGACGCAATCCCTTGCCAAGGAAGCAGGGAAACGAAACGTACGCGTCAATGCGATCTTTCCCGGCCTATTGGAAACGCCGATGACGGCACACCTCACGCCGGAGCAGATCAAGACCATCGGCGGCAGCAATGTGCTGGGACGCTCGACGACGTTGGACGAAGTGGCGTCCTTCATCCTGAACCTGGCTGAAATGCGTCACGTGTCCGGGCAGGTCTTCCAACTCGACAGCCGGGTATCCGCGTGGACTTGAGCGGAACCCAAGAAAAATTGAACGCTGCGATCTACAACTGGCAATGACCCTTAAGGCTCAATTGGAAGAACGATTGCGCGGCCTGGAGACCGCCGGGCTTTCGCGCCACTTGCGCGAATTGGATTCACCGCAAGGCACACGCATCCAGCTTGGCGGACGGGAATTGATCAATTTTTCATCCAACGACTATCTCGGGCTGGCCAATCATCCGGCGCTCAAGGAAGCAGCAATCAAAGCGGTCGCGGACTTTGGCGCCGGCGCCGGCGCATCACGATTGATTTGCGGTTCGCTCAAACCGTTTCACGATCTGGAAGAAACCCTAGCCGAGTTCAAACGGGCCGAAGCATGTCTCAGCTTTTCGAGCGGCTACGCGGCCGCGATGGGCACGATCACTTCGCTGATGGGACGCGATGACATCGTGATCATCGACAAACTTGTCCATGCCTCGATCGTTGATGCGTCCCGTCATTGCGATGCGAAGTTGCGCGTGTTCAAACACAATGATCTCGACGATCTCGAGCGGATTCTGAAATGGGCCGATGCGCAGAAGCGTCGTTCAAAATCAGAAGCGCAAAACATTCTGATCATCACCGAATCCGTGTTCTCGATGGATGGTGACCTCGCGCCTTTGCGGGAAATTGTCGATCTCAAGGAGCGTCACGGCGCGTGGTTGATGGTCGACGAAGCGCACGCGACGGGATTGTTTGGCGAACGTCGCAGTGGCCTAATCGAGCAGCTCGGCCTTTCAGATCGCATTGAGATTCAAATGGGAACTCTGGGCAAAGCCGTCGGAGCTGCTGGCGGATTCATTTGTGGTGCAAGGTCGTTGATCGATTTCCTGGTCAACTCGGCGCGCAGTTTCATTTTCTCGACCGCGCCAGTTCCTGCGTCGGCTGCTGCAGCCAAAGCCGGGGTCGAGTTGATTCGAAGCACCGGGGGCGCCGAGCGTTACCACAAAGTCTGGGACCGAACACGCCAAGGTAGGACAGGCATCCTGCCTGTCTTCGAATGTGCTGGCAGCATCTTGCTCCCAGAAAACAGGCAGGATGCCTGTCCTACTCTTTCGCCCATCATTCCGATCATCATCGGCGACGAAAACCAGGCGGTGGCCATGGCGGATTCCTTGCGGGAACTCGGTTATTTCATTCCAGCCATTCGCTATCCGACGGTCGCCCGCGGAACGGCGCGGTTGCGTATGACCGTGACCGCCGATCACGCGGAGGCTGATCTCGAAAGTCTGACCAAGGCGCTCGTTTCAATCCGCAATTCGCAATCCACACTCAGCAATGGATAAACTCGCCCGCCTCGATCACGCGCACGTTTGGCATCCGTTCACGCAGATGAAGGACTGGCTGCGAGCCGAACCCATCGTCATCACGCGCGGAAAAGGTTCGGTCCTCGAAGATCAACGCGGCTGGCAATACATCGACGGTAACTCGACGATCTGGACGAACCTCCACGGCCACAACCATCCCAAGATCAACGCTGCCATCAAGCGGCAACTTGGCAAGATTGCCCACAGTTCCGCTCTTGGGTTGGCCAACGAACCCGCCAGTTTGTTGGCCGCAGAACTGGTTAAAGTCGCGAACCCGGCCTGGCTGGTAGGGCGACGCCCCCGCGGAGCCCTGACTTTGCAGAAGACTGACGGACGCGGCGGCAACTCTTCCTTGCCAGGAAACGGCTCGGCAGAAGCCTCGCCCTACCTCAACAAATGCTTCTTTTCCGACGACGGATCGACCGCGTTGGAAGTCGCGCTCAAGCTTGCGTACGAATTCACCCGGCGCACTCGAGGACTAAAAGCGAAGCCGCGTTTTCTTTCGCTGGAAGGCGCCTATCACGGCGACACCATCGGCGCGGTCAGTCTGGGTCACATCGATTTGTTCCACAAAGCTTACGGCGGCATGCTCTTTAAGTCGGACCGCGTGATGGCGCCTTATTGTTACCGCTGCCCGTTTAACAAAGCGAAGCCGGAGCGCGCCGATGCGCGCGAACACCGGAAGTGCAACTGGGAATGCGTGGACAAAGTCGAACAGGCGTTTGAGAAGCAGAAGAAGCGGGGCAATCCATACGCCGGCTTCGTTTTTGAACCGCTGATGCAGGGTGCGGCCGGTATGATTCCGCAGCCGAGCGGCTGGTTGAATCGTGTTGCTGAAATTGCGCGCGGTCACGGCGCCCTGTTGATCGCTGACGAAGTAATGACTGGATTCGGAAGAGTAGGACAGGCGTCTCGCCTGTCATCAGGGGTTCGATTGCCAATCCGTGATTCGGCTACAGTCAGGACTCCCGGCAAATCAGGAGACAGGCAAGATGCCTGTCCTACTCTTTTCGCCTCGCATATCGAAGACGTTCAGCCGGATTTTTTGTGTTTGGCGAAGGGACTCACTGGTGGCTACCTGCCGATGGCCGCCACGCTTACGACGCAGACCGTTTTTGATGTCTTCCTCGGCGAGTATGAGGAATTCAAAACGTTCTTTCATGGCCACAGCTACACGGCGAATCAACTTGGTGCGGCCGCCGGTCTGGCCAGTTTGGAAATCCTGCTCGGCAAACAATCCAACCGACGACGCGCTAAGTTGGAGAATGCTTTGCGAAACGAGATCAAGTCACTCTGGCGGCTTCCAGCGATCGGGGATATCCGGCAAACCGCTTGTGTCGTCGGCGTCGAATTGGTGAAGGACTGGCGCTCGCGGGAACCGTTTGATTTGCGCGAACGAGCTGGTATTCGCGTTTGCGAGGCGCTGGCCAAGCGTGGCGTCCTCACTCGGCCAATCGGCAATGTGATTGTTTTGATGCCGCCCTATTGCACGACGGCGACGCAGGTTCACCAAATGGTTTCGGCCCTCGCCGAGTCGATTGAGGAAATGTTGCCGCAGTGAAGTGGCAACAAAGCTCAAGGTCGGCACGGAGTGCCGGACCCACCTCGCCAAAAAAGCCAGCTCCGCCATAGCAGTTTCGATAGTCCCATCGGAAAATAAAAAGCCCGTGAATGAAAATTCACGGGCTTTTACGCAAACAACATCAACGTCACTTCATCAGCGCTTCCGCTGCGGCCACGAGGCCGTCGGCGGTCAGGCCATATTTTTCATAGAGATGTTCGGCGACGTAGGCGCTTTGACCGAATTCACCCGGGATGCCGAGTGACGTAACCCGGTGGGCAATGCCTGCACGGCTGAGCGCGTGGCTGACCTGCGCACCCATGCCGCAGGTGATCTGATGATCTTCGATCGTGACCAACCGGCCGTTCGCGGCTTTCACAGCGCTACCAATCGTTTCGACGTCCACCTGGTTGATGAACGGATTGGCGATCACGCATGCCTTCAGGCCTTTGGCGGCCAATTTTTTTCCCGCTTCAATCGTGCGACCGACAAGCTGTCCGCTGCCGACCAGCACCACGTCGGCGCCTTCCTGCAATACGGTGGCCCGGCCCCATTGGTATTGCGGGTTGTCGAGCCACTGCACGGGGTAATTCTCACGACCGACGAAGAACAGATAGCTTTCGCCATCCTTGCCGGCCTTGCGATCATCGGCCTGACGGCGGATCGCTTCATACATCAACCACTCGGCTTCCGTGGCGCAACTCGGCGCGATCACGACCGTGTGCGGAATCGCCGATACGGCCGCAAGATAGGTCGTGGCCTGGTGGCTGGCACCATCGGCTGCGTCCTGAAATCCGATGTGCGAAAAAATCCCGACCACCGGTGCCTGCGACAGCGCCGCCATGGTCAACGGCAGATTTCCTTTCGTCACGCCGAACTGGCCAAACGTATCCACGACGGGAATGAACCCCATCTTCGCGTAACCGGCGCCGACACTGATCATGTTGGATTCGGCGATACCGACTTCAACGCAGCGATCGGGGAACGTCTTGTGGAACGGCGAAATACCAGTCGAGCCCTGCACGTCCGAACTGATGGAAAAGACCGGGTAACCGTCAACCGCAGCGCGAATGGCGCCCTCGGCTAGGCCGGATTGAACCTTGTCCTTCTTCACCGCCGGTTTGGAATCGCTGGTCGCGGCTGCGGCCTTCGCCTTCTTCTCCGCCTCTTTCTTTTCCCAGGCGGATCGCAAATCGCCGGCCCAGGTCATCAATTCACCCGGCGCCTCGCCGCCGAAGTAGATCTCCTTGACCCAGTCGATGATCTTTTCGCCGTTCTTCAACGGAAAGCCGTGACCGCCGGCGCTGTTCTCCTCAGTGGACTTGATGCCATAACCTTTGATGGTCTTCACCCAAAGGCAAACCGGCTTCGTCGGATCCGCCTTGGCATCGGCGACCGCCTTTTCCACGGCGAGATAAACCGCCTGCAAATCATGCCCGTGCGGCACTCGGGTCACCCGCCAACCGAGGTCATCCATCGCTTCAAAGGTTGGCTGCATCGAAAACGCGTCCTTGGTGATGCGGCCCGACAACTTGGTGTCGTTATCAGAAAGAATCAGGACGAACGGATTCACGCGATCCTTGGCGGCGAGACCGGGAATTGCCGCGAAGGCTTCCTTGGATTCGCCTTCCATCGAGGCGCCGTCCGACATGACGAGCACCGTCACGCGGTCGCGGCCGGCGGTCTTGTCGCCCATCGCCAACCCCTGAGCCTGACCCACGGACGAACCGAGCGGCCCGTTGGAGAGCAGCACGCCCTCGGGGTTCAGATGCGATTCGCCGTGGCCGGTGAGCTTGGATTTAATCGAGCGAAAATCCTTCAGTGAGTCAAAGGTCAGCCCGTCGAATCCGTAATTGGCGCGCAGGGCGTAAACACCGTTTTCTGCGTGGCCGGCGTCATTCACATAGTTGAAGGCCTCGTACCATTGGCGGTTGCCGGTATTGAACATAAGCCCGTGGACGGCGGCATTGATTTCCGCGAAGGCGGCCGGACCACCCCAGTGACATGCGGCACCGCCATTCACGGCGTGGACGTCCATCAGCGCAACCAGTGCCCGCGTGGCGCGGGGGTCGCCCAGGACGACGTCCTGTCCGGCAGCATTTTTTACCTTCACCGAGTACTTCGGCGCGCCGGGCGTACCGGCGAGGCGGCTTTTGATTTCCAACGGTTTCAACGGTGGGGCGTCCACCTTTTGTGCGACTGAGTTATCAGCTCCCATAAATCGGTATTCGTGTTCTCAGAGGTTCAATTTCGAAAAACAAGGCGCGCACTTTAGGGAACGAAACCCAAAAGAAAAGCCGCATTTTGGAGGAATTCACTCCGCTTCGTCCGCCAAAAGCAACGCCGACTGGAACATCCCGGCCATCTCCATCAATGCCAGATGTTGCATCGATCCCTCGGCGGGATTCTCATGGAGGCGCTCGAGGTCGTCCGGCGATCCCAGTTCCGTCCAAGCTCCCACGCGCACGTCGTTGAAGATCTGGAGCAGCCACTCCCGGCGCTCATTTTCGACACACCACTCCAACCGGTTGTCGGCCTGATGAAAACGATTGGGCGACTTCAGCCATTCCTCCAGTTCCGCACGCATGGTCGTGCGTTGTTCGTTCAACGCTTCGTCCAAAAGCTTCTGCGCTTCGTCAAGTTCCTCAGAATCACCCAATCGCGAAAGAGCCTGTTGCTGGTGGCGCATGGGAAAGCTGCTCAGAACCACCAGAAGCATCTGCAATTCGGCCGGTTGCAGACCGTAAAACCGTTCGTTATCCGTCGCGCGAAGAAACTTCACCGGTCAGGCTCCATGGTCGCGTGCAGGGCATAGTTCTGCAGTTGATGCACGTAATGTTCGGCGCGCTCAAAGCTCTCGCGGGTCAGCACGCTTTTGCCTTTTTCGTGAACTTCCAGCATGTGCTTTTCTGCGCGTTCCTTCGTCCAGCCGAAGACTTGTTGAAAAACGTGGGTCACGTATTGCATGAAGTTGACCGGGTCATTCCAGCAAATGACCAGATACCCCGGCTCCAGTTCATCGCGCGGTTTGGTCTTTTCGTCATGAGTTGTGTCCGGCAGGACCAGTGGCTCGGCGCTCGCCATGGGAACAAGTTTAACGGGAGGTCCAAGGAATTCAACTGGAGGAACGCGGTGATCGCACACACTCGGCCCAGTCAATCGGACCTTTTTCCCACCAGCCTGAATCCAAGCGCGTTTCAAGCCTTTGCGGTTTGTACCTCAGCCACGCCTGCGAGACGCTTATGCCCGTCGCGCAACAGGCGCTCTGTCATTTCCCATCCAATGCAGGCATCCGTAATGGAAACGCCATGCTTGAGTTGATCGACCGGTTGCGGAAACGGCTGATTCCCTTCGCACAAAAAGCTCTCCACCATCATGCCGGTAATGCCGGTGTTTCCGTCGGCACGCTGGGCGATCACATTGTTCCAGACCTCTTCCTGTTTCTTGTGTTGTTTCGCCGAATTGGCGTGGCTGCAATCCACCATCACTGTTTCCGGCAGACCCGCTTTCTTCAATTCAGCCAACGCGGCATTGATGCTGGCGGCGTCGTAATTCGTCATTTTCCGGCCGCCGCGCAAAACCACGTGCCCGGACGGATTGCCCGCCGTTCGAATCACACACGTCGCGCCGTCCTGGTCAATGCCGAGGAAATTGTGCGGCGTGCGCGCGGAACTCATTGCGTCGAGAGCGATCTGCAAACTGCCGTCGGTCGCATTCTTGTAACCGACCGGCATCGACAGGCCGCTGGCCATCTCTCGGTGCGTCTGGCTTTCCGTCGTGCGGGCACCGATCGCCGCCCAGCTCACGAGATCGGCGATGTATTGGGGAACGATCGGATCGAGAAATTCGGTGGCCGTCGGCAAACCCATCCCCGTGATGTCGAGCAGGAGTTGCCGGGCCTTCTTGAGGCCGGAATCAATATCGTAGCTCCCGTCCAAATGAGGGTCGTTGATCAAGCCTTTCCAGCCCACCGTCGTCCGGGGCTTTTCAAAATACACCCGCATGACGATGAACAACCGATCCTCGACCTCCTGCCGAATCCGGTTCAGGCGCTCGGCATATTCGAGGGCCGCCTCCGCGTCGTGGATGGAACAGGGCCCAATGACGACCAGCAACCGCGGGTCTTTGCGGTCCAAGATGGCTTCGATGGTCGAGCGGCCCTGCACGACAGTTTCATTGCTCACCTCGGTCATCGGCATTTCCGCCTTGATGACATTGGGCGATTGCAATTTCACCACTTCCCGGACCCTCAGGTTATACGTCGGCTTCAACATAGGAACTGAAAGCGGGTGAACGTAACGCCGACCGGCCGGGGGGCCAATAGGGAAATTGCCTGGAAATCGAATTGCCGATTTGTGCCGGGCAACCGTCAGCGCCATCTGGCAAAGGGCAGATTGCCCTGCTCCGGCCGGACCCGTGGCGCGCCGGGCCAGCCCATGGCGTCGTCAACGACCCGATGCATTTCCCGGAACCACCAGCGGGCACGATCAGGGCGGCCGGGTTTGCGTTGAAACGGGCGACGGCGAACCGGTTGTGGTTGGCTCGCCAAAGTGAGTTCGAGTTGTCCGCGATATTGATTTTCAATTTTCATACCCCGCCAGCTTACGGGAGGGGGTAGGACAACTATGGGGTGAGGGGTCCGGAAATTTTCCGAATCAAAATCGGCTCCAATCAGCCGAACAGGCCGAAAGATTTGCAAGCCCCGGCCATCAAAACGAAGGCCTCGCGGACGTCACTTGGACTCCACGGCCAACGTTGGTGCTTGTTCCTTAAGCCGGCTGAAGTTGCCGTCCTCGCAGCATTTGACGAAGCATTCGGTTACCGACTTGAGATCCTCCCAACGACGGCGAATGTCCTTCGCTTCCTGCTTGCTGATGTGATTGTCCGAAGCGGCCACCGCAATCACCGCAAGCAGATCGGCAAATTCCTGGACAATCGAGTTGGTGGCGGGAATCAAATACTCGGGATGTGGATGCTTGCTCTTCGGGTTTTGGATAAAGAAACCGCCCGCCTTTTCGCACAACCACTGCACGATCCGATGATCATTGGTCACGCGAATCATGGCGTGCAGTCGATCGAGCGGATTGGTCGCGCCACTGCCCTCGCCTTCCTGCGATTCCGCCCATTTGTAAACCATCGACAACGAAACGCCGAGTTCTCCGGCGATGAGTTTGGGGCTGGACTCCTTAAAGACCTCGCGCAGCAGCTCGTGGGATTGCATTGATGAAAAATGCGTAACTGGAAATGCGAAGGCAAGCCGGAACGAGACCAGTTGGCCCTAGGGGCCGCATTTGCTGCGCGGGACGCCCTCGCGAGAGCCGCTCATAATTCAATAGAGATTGTACGGATGCCGGTCGGCGTTTTGTTCCAAAATCTCAACCGCCATTGGAGCCTCCGTCCAAAACAACAAAGCCGTCAGGATCAAAAGAATGATTTCGATGCCGATGGCAAGACCGCCAAACACGACCAAAAACGCGTCGAGCTCAGTGAGATTACCTTCGAAAAGTGATGCCCCCAGGAACGCAACCAACGCCCAAACCACCGCGCAAAAGCCGATTTGCCGAGTCTTGGGACGGGCGACGATCGTTCGCTTGCACCAACCACCGCCCGCAACGAAAGCATTTCCCGATTCCATGATTCAAAAGAACCGCGTGGCGACGGAAACGTCAACCACGATCAACCGGCGCGTTTGAGACAATGCGTCAGGAAAGGCAACAGTTGCTTCTTGCGGGAAACCACACCCATCAGTTCGTAAACGCCGGGCTCAACCTCCGGGTAATCGATCTGTTTGAGAAACGCCTCGTCACCGGCAATGACGAGCAAACTACTTTGTCGAACAACATCGGTGACGAGTAGCGCCGCAAAGTAATATTCCTTGTTCTGCTGATACTCCGCCAACGCGGTCAGAACTTCGGTCTTCCGTTTGTTAAATTGATCGAAACCAATTTCCTCAATCTGCGCGACGCTGAACCGGCGATCGTCCTCGGTGTATTCCTTGCAGTCGGTGGTGATCGCCTGCGCCGGCGTGCGCGAAATCAAAACCGAGCCCGACTCGAACAGCTTTTCCGTGAACCGGGCCGCATTGATGCGCGTGATCTTTTCCAACCAGGAAAGAATCTCCACATCGCGGGGCGTGGTCGTCGGGGAGGTCAAATTCAACGTGTCGGAAACCAGACCCGCGAGCAGCAGCCCGGCGATGTGTTGCGGTAGTTCGATGGATGTGCGTTGGAAGCAATCTGCCACGATCGTCGAAGTGGAGCCCACCGGCTCGTTGCGGAACAAAATAGGTTGGGCCGTCGTCAACGCACCAATGCGATGGTGATCAATGATCTCGAGGATCTCCACCTGGTCGGCGCCGCGCACTGCCTGCGAAAGTTCGTTGTGATCAACCAGGATCAGCTTGCGCTCGATCTTCTTCAGGAAGTCGGATTTGGACAACATTCCCACGACTTGTTTGTCTTCGTTGACGACGGGGAACGCCTGGAACTGCGATTCCGCGGCGAGGTTTTTGATTCCCGCGAGTGATTCGTCCTCGTCGAAGGTCAGGACGTGTTCGGTCAACAAATGCCGAACGGAAATCGCGGCCCGGCAAAGCATCGCCGTCGTCGCGGTATCGTGCGGCGATTTAATCACGCTCACGCCATTGGCCCGGGCATCGCGGATCACCGTTTCTTCAACCGGCAGGCCGCCGGTGACGATCAAGACCCGGATCTTTTCGTCGATGGCCACCTGCTGGACGTCTTCCCGATCGCCCACGATCACAAGCAGCTTTTCCGCTTGGTAAATCGGCAAGCGTTGCACAAACGAGCCCAGGCTCATCGCGCTGATCATCATGATCAAATCGTCCTCGCGGTCGGGATCGATACCGTGAACCAACTCGCCGCCCAGCGTTCGCGTTAGACTGTTCAACGTGGCCACCACCCGGCGGGAATCAAAGAGACGCTCGGGCGATGGATAAAATGAACGGGTCATCTTGAAGACGGAAACCAGCCCCATGCACGAACCATCCTGCGCCAGCACCGGCAGCACGCGTTTGCCCCGATCCTCCAAGATGGCGAGCGCCTCGGCAGCGGACGTTTCCGCCTTCACTGAAATCAAATGCGGAGCCATGACGTCGCGAACACGTGGTGAAACATCGGAGACAAATCGCGGCGGCGGCACGCCAAACGTTCGCAGCACATAATCGATCCGATCGTTGGTGTCTCCACAACGGGCGGCCACCACTTCGCGATTGCCGGTGCGGCGTTTGAACTCGGCATAACCTATCGCCGAACAAATGGCGTCCGTGTCCGGGTTGCGATGTCCGATGACGAGAATCTCACTCATAAACTGCGACCGCGGCAAAGGTGGCGGGGATTGAGATCAGTGACAACCGCAAACGCCGCAAAGAGTGATTTCGTCAGTAAGTTTAGATCTCCGGCTTTGTTCGCATACGACTCACAGGCAATTTCCTCGGTGAAAGCGGTTTTGATCTCGCTTCGATTTTTGATAATTTTCTAGCGGGTGGAGCCAGCCGACGCCGGTGGTTGATTTGTTTGCGTTGGCGGTTGCCAGGTCATCAATGGAACGTAGTAACGTCGATTCAGCGCGATCCACCATTGGCCTTTGTTTTCCCGCATGCGCCGGTTGGTGAATCGGTAGTCATACACGAGGACCCGCAAGTATTTGGGTGGTTGCTCCGGAAACGGGTCGGCGGCCAACAAGCTCAGCACTGCCGGGGATCGTTCAAACAATCTTTCAGTGAACGGACCGAACCAGTGCGGCGGGCGACCTTCCTCAAGCGCGGCAAACCACATCTGCCAGTCCAATCGCGGCATGTGAAACGGAACAATCGGCGGCCGAAGATCCAACGGCCCCGGTTTGTATTTGAAGATGTAGGGTCGCCACTCCACGCCGTCGAGACTGCCCTCGATCACCAATTCGGGTCGCGACGTGGTCATCACTGCGAAGAGGCCGTACGGGTTCACCAGGCGAAATGGTTCAATTGCTTGACGCAGCCACGTCACGGGCCCGCCTGCCCCCGATCGCCGACCGAACGCGTTTTCCAATTGAGCCAGCCCCACCAGAACCACAACACAGCCATATCCAATAAGCGCTAATCTTTGAATTCGTTCGTTCGCGTTGCCCGCAATTCTTGGCTGCGGAGCCAGCGGTTCATACGAATCGACATCGCACGCATCCTTTCGCGCGGTTACTGATTCAACCGGGACCGGATAACCAAGTCGCACCGCGATTCGCCGTACCAATTTCGGCCGCATCAACCAGCCCTCCAAGGTCCGAATCGCCCGATCGTCCAACAGCGCCAGGCACAGCACGATGGTCAACCAGTTGAAGCAGCCGTAGTTGCCGGTCAGAATAATCGCCAACTGCAGCCCGACCGTCGCGAAGCAGCCCAGGATGCGCAGGTTGCGCGGCGCGAAAAACAAAAAGGGAACGATCAATTCGATGACGAACATACCGGCGGTGGCGACCTTGAGCAGACCAGTCGGCAACTGGCTCGCATACCAGCTGATCCAGCTCGGCAACGGCTGGGTTTCGAAGTGATAATTCAGCGCGGTCAAGTTGCGCCACACCGGATCGCCGCTGGCGAGTTTCACCGCTCCCGACTCAAACATCAGCCGGAACAACAACCAGCGGACGAGCAGTATTCCCAGCCACGGTTTGAACAATCGCCCTCCGCCCAGCCAACGTCGCCAGGGAGCAATCAAGATCGCGAGGAAGGCGGATTCCAGCAGAAGGATGTCCCACTGATAACCTAGGAAATCCTGACCCAAATTCGTGAGCGTCAGGTAAAATAGCCAGCAACCCAAAAGTCCAACGGCCGGCATGATCCCGGCCATGACCAGCAACGAGGCGAGCACTCCCAGAAGGCAATAAACGTGAAGCGCCACGTCGCCTGACGCAATCCAACCCAGGGTGGGCAAAGCCCAATAGCGTCCCGCACCAAAACCTATTTGATCAAAAAACAACCCCTTAAATTGCATGAATTGGCCGGCTGGCAAAATGCCATTTGAACCGACGAGGCCGTGGATCTGGACCCACAGTGAAATGAACGCCGCAAAAAAGATGAGCCCCAGCGCGCGAATCAAAACCCGCGTGGTTTGATCGTAGCGCGGCGGTTCGGGGTTGCGCCCAAACAACAAGCGGTTGATGCGCGAGAAGAACATTCTCCGTCCGGCGACAAGCCGATAGGCAAACTCGCTGAATCGCGCGAACCACGGCAGCGACGCATAAAGCCAGCTCAACCACGCAAGCCACCATACGCCGGCAAGCGATTGAAAAACCGCATCGGCGCCCCGACGAACGCGGCCAT
This sequence comes from bacterium, assembly GCA_016124235.1. GTDB lineage: Bacteria > Verrucomicrobiota > Verrucomicrobiia > Limisphaerales > RI-55 > RI-55. Next base: position 346,576 of record WGOC01000013.1, read on the forward strand.
TGCGCTCAATGAATTGGACGGCCGTCTCGAATTGTGCGACGGGAATCTCGGGAAACCGATCGGCCACCGAAGCGTGTTGATAAGGAACATACTCAATTTGATCGCCGGCCCACGAACGCCAGCGTTCGATCCAAAATCGACAGAAGCCGCAGTCGCCGTCAAAAATCATGACCGGCTTCTCGGGAGCTTGGGCAACGGTGTTTGCTTCGCTCGATTCTCTCGAGCGCGGCGGTGTTGCATCAAACGGATTGGGCACGGCGGATTGATTATGGGAGCGCTCGCGTCAGATCGCAATCGCGCGCAGACCGGTCGTTTTGGAAAACAATAAAGCCGGCGCGGGATTCCACGCCGGCTCGGATTGAATTCAAATGAATCAGTAGGACGCCTGCGCGCCTTTGATCGTGCGCTTCTGCATCCACGGCATCATCGAGCGAAGGCGGGCACCGGTCTTTTCGATGCCGTGTTTTTCGCCCTTCTTGAGCAGCGCGTTATATTTCTTGTAGCCGGTCTTGTATTCGCGGACCCAGCCTTTCGCGAACTTGCCGGACTGAATGTCCTTGAGCGCCTGCTTCATCCGTTGCTTCACCGATTTGTCGATGATCTTCGGGCCGACGGTTACGTCGCCCCATTTGGCGGTTTCCGAGATGGAGAAACGCATGCCGCTGATGCCGGCTTCGTTCATTAAGTCAACAATCAGCTTCAACTCGTGCAAGCATTCGAAGTAGGCCATCTCCGGCTGGTAACCGGCTTCAACCAACGTTTCGTAGCCGGCCAAAACCAGCGCGCTGGCGCCGCCGCAAAGAACGGTTTGTTCGCCGAACAGATCAGTTTCAGTCTCTTCCTCGAAGGAGGTTTCAATCACACCGGCCCGTGTTCCGCCAATGCCCTTGGCCCAGGCGAGTGCGATCTTCTTCGCGTCCTTGCCCGGATTTTGGTGAATGGCGATCAACGCGGGGACACCCTTGCCCTCGGTGTATTGCCGCCGAACGATATGGCCCGGTCCCTTGGGCGCGACCATGATCACGTTCACTTCCTTCGGAGGTTTGATTGTCTTGAAATGGATCGAAAATCCGTGGCTGAAGAGCAGCGTCTTGCCTTTGGTCAGGTTGGGTTTGATTTCCTTCTCAAAGCAGTCCGGTTGCTTGGTGTCCGGCAACGCCACCATGATCACATCGGCCCGCTTCACGGCCTCGGCGGTCGGGTAAACTTTGAACCCTTTTTCTTCGGCGACCGCCTTGGATTTCGAACCTTCGTAAAGGCCAATAATGACCTTGAGACCGCTGTCACGCAAATTGAGTGCGTGGGCGTGCCCTTGTGAGCCGAAGCCCAGCACGGCGAGGGTTTTCTTTTTGAGGACATTCAAGTCCGCGTCTTTGTCGGTGTATACTTTAGCTGGCATTTGTTTTCGTTGGTTAAATTCGGATTTGGCTTTGTGTTCGCAGACTTACTTTCGCGGCAACGCGACCTTGCCGGTGCGCGTCAACTCGACGATCCCAAACGGGTTCATGAGATCGAGGAACTTCTCCACCTTCCCTTCACCACCGGTAATTTCGATGGTCAGGCTCTTGGGTTGCACGTCCACGATCTTCGCGCGGAAAATGTCGGTGATCTGCATCACCTCGGACCGGCTCTTGGAATCAACCGAAACCTTGAGGAGAACCAATTCGCGATCGATGTATTCGTCCTCCCGGAAGTCTTGAACTTTGAGTACTTCGACCAACTTGTTCAGCTGCTTGACCACTTGCTCGACGGTTGCATCGTCGCCGCGCGTGACGATCGTCATGCGGGAGGTGTTGGGGTCCTGGGTGGGGCCGACGTTGAGCGTGTCGATGTTGTAGCCGCGGCCGCTAAACAACCCGGCAATGCGGGTAAGCACGCCGAATTTGTTTTCAACAAGGATCGATATGGTATGGCGCATAGTTTATCTGGTTGACCGGTTGAACCGCCCGCCGTCTGCGACCGGACCGGAAAACCCCGCCCGCGCAAACTAAAAGACCCGCGTCCATTTCGGAACCGCGGGCGACCTGCGGGCAGCACCACCAAAGCCACAGGCCGCGTCAACGTACGACGACGACCAGTGTTACAAGGGCTCGGGCGGCAATTTTCACGGGGGCGGAAGCTAGCAATCGAGCGCCCAGCCGGTCAACGGGTTTTTGTTGCGATTTCGGCTTGGTTTGTCATCGAACCCGGCCTGGGAAGATGAGTTACCACAGCTTTTGGCGCCCCCCCATTCAAAGCCCGACTCGCATCACTCAATTCTGGCAAACGGCATCTGGCGGGAATCAACACCGAGGCACGAATGCTCGGTCGTCGAACGATCGGCAAGCAGCGCAAAGATCAAGGCACGACCACTCGCAGTTTTTCCGAATGGATCGAGATGTCGACCGGTAAATGCCCGATCAGATCACCTTCCAACTCAAAGGGCGCACGTGAATCGCTCGTCAACCGAAACGCGCTGGTTTGCAGATATTGAACTGACGCCGGGGGACGGACATTCCCCGAGATGAAACCCAGTCCATAACGAAATGCCACCCAAAGGTTGACTTTCTGAAAGACGCAAACGTGCAGTTTTCCATCCGAAAGATTCGCCAACGGAAAGATTGGCAGGCGGCCGCCATAGAATTTGCCATTGCCAAAAAGCACCAAACCACCGCGGTAAAGTTTTCCATCCGCTTCGCAAATGATCTCGGAGCGTGGTTCGCGAAGTGCCTTTAAACCAGCAATCACGTAGGCGAATTGCAGCAGCTTCTTTTTTTGCTCCCATTCAACCAATTCAATTGCACGGGCGTCCAAACCCGCACCACCAAGCTGGGCGAAAAGCTTTCTTCGCGGGCCGGCCGGAGTTTCGAATTCCGCCACGCCCACATCGATCTGGCGTTCCTGGCCGCGCATTATGGATTCCCAACCACGGCGCAGGTGCATTGGCATGTCCAGCTCTTTGGCGAAGACGTTCACGGTGCCCAGAGGAACCACTGCCAGCCGTGCCCGCTTAAAGCTGTCTTCCACCAGATCGAAACCATTTAGAACCTCACTCAACGTACCGTCGCCGCCTGCGGCCACGACCGTCTCAAATCCCTCTTCAATCGCCTGCGCCGCAAGGCGGGTCGCTGCTTGAGGACCGTCGGTGGGACGAAATACCGTATCAGAATCAAACCAATCACGATGTTTCAGGAAGCGTTTTGATCGTCCCCCCTGTGCGGCCGGATTGTAAATGACACAAATGCGAGGCATGACCGACAAATCCATTTTTCCAGATATTCTCAGAATGACCGCGCGCAACCAGCCACGGCGAGGCGTTTTGATTGCTGCTCAAGATTCGAAACCGCCCGCACTCTCCGCGCCTATTTCGGAGTCGATTAGCGCAGGTTCCCGCTTTCGGCAAGGTCGAAACGATCGAAACGATTCGATTCGCCAAAATGTAACGCTCGTTCGTTTTGGCCAGTCAGGATTGGAATCAAATGCTTCAACGCAATATGATCCTAATCGGAAGTCAACGGTCCGTACTTTTTTATATGGACTCGGGGAAAAAAGCAGAAAAAGAAATACTGAAGCTGAAAAAACAAACCGGGCCGCTCAGAACAGAGGATGCCTGGCGGCCCGGGGAATATTCGAATGTACAATGCAGGATTACGTGGGATATCCGGAACAATCGTGTACTTCGACCGCTCCGAAAACTGGTGGACACACAAAGAACAATTTAAGTTTATGTCCGAAATCTGCGGCGTAATCCGTGGACAAAAGAGCACCGGTAATCTGATGTGTCAAGCTGCCATTTGCAAATAACGAGCTATTGGATTGGCGCAGTGGCGGACAACTGCTTGAGTTTGCCCGCAATCTCGTTCAGCCGCACCGGGTCCACATTACCCGCCAACAAGAAAACTCTTTTTGAGTCCCGCCAAGCCAACGTATTGTAGTCGTTGCACTTCGACGTACACCGGGAGGAGTCAAAATCCTTCGCTTCGAACCGGGATCCATCGACGACAAACAGATGCACCATTTTCTGATCCGGCAGGGAAAAACAGATCAAAGCCGGCTTCATATCACCAAAATTGAACACCTTGCAGCCAATGGTCTTGTCGAGTTCCGGAGGAAATTGCAGCCCCGTTAGAGCCAGATTGTGATCCAACCATTGCTTGATGTGATCCGGTTGCGTGTCCTGAAGATCAAAGGTGAAACTCGACTGTAGGTTCGCGGTCATGGCGTTTCGGTACATAGCCAGAGCTACGTGCGACCCCGAACCACTCCGGAAAAAGTAAGCGGCAACAAACAAAAGTACGATACCTGCCGCCCACGCAAGCGCGGGTGACTTCCACCATGTGACGGGACGTCGGACCATTCGTCGTTGGCTGCGTTGTCCTGCCAGAATCGACGGTCGCAAATCCTCCGGCACCGAGCTTTTCTGCAACCGGCGGCTGATCACCACGTCCAGCGATCGTTCTTGTTCAAACCACGCCGACAACTCTCGATCCTTTTGGGCGAACTCAAGCGCCTCGGCAAACGCCGGATCGGCGGAATCCCGCCCGTCCGGCCGGTAGGACTGCAACAATAGCTTTGCTTCCTGCTTATCCATTCGCGACTCCGAATTGATTGTTTGAGAGCGGTACAATCTTGCTTTTCCGTTCGCCGATGCGATCGGCCAAAAGCGCCCGCAGCTGTTCTTTTCCTCGCGCCAGCCGGGACATGACCGTTCCAATGGGCACGTCCAGGATGGCGGCTATTTCTTTGTATGAATGGTCTTGCAAATAAAACAACATGAGTGGTGCTCGATATAATTCTTCAACCTGCAGCAGCGTTTCCATCACGGTGTCGCCATCCAGGTCATTGACGACCGTCGGGTTGATCACCGGCAACTGGTGCTCCACGGAACTCACTTCATGGTGCGGGAACCGGTTGCCTCGCCTGCGCGACCCTAGAAACTCCCGGTGCAAGGTCGTGAACAACCACGATTTGAGCTTCGACCGATCGCGTAGCTGATGGCCCTTCGTCGCCCATAAGTAAAACGTCTGCTGCGTTAGATCAAACGCCTCGGATTCGGCGCGCGTCAGGCTCAACGCAAACCGGTAGAGCGGCTGGTAAAACCGGTCGACCACGCCTTCAAATGCCGTATCCATTACGCCTAGGAGTCCGATTCCTGACCGCTTATTCCAGCAAAATTTCGCGACTTCCGGGGGCCATCGATCAATGTCGCAACGAAGCAGTTGGTCATTTTGGCGGATCGAGTTGGGTTTGCGGTTCGCGCAGCAGGGCGTGCAGTCGGCGCAGGACCGCCAACCCCTCGTGGTGGACGACTTCCGCGACTTCGTGACCACCGGAATTCACCTCCCCATAGGGCGCCTTGGAATTGTTGTACGTGTATGGCGGATTCACGTCCCATTGCGTCCGGGGAATGATGTAGCCGATCTCGTCATTGGCGAGATTGAATACCATGTTCACCGTGCCATCCATTTCCGAACGCAACGGCGGGACCTCCACCGGGCTTCCGGGGAAATCATTTCCCTCGGGCGATTCGATTCCGCCGTCGACAATCTCAGGATAAATCTCGCCCGGAATCGTAAGTATCTCGATGTCACCGATCCGCAAGGCGTCGATTTCGGTTTTGGCTTTGCCGTCATACCAGCCCGGATGAATCAATCCCAACATGATGGGCCAGCGATAGGTTCCTTCAATCGGTGCGAAGATCGTTTTGGCAACGCCGGCAATTCGGTGATTGGTCATCTGGATGGCTTTGTCGGACCGGAGCAGCTTGATCGTGCGAGCGGCCAGATTCTCTCCCAATGCCCGCGTCTTCCCAGAGCCATTTTCTTTGTGAACGGTGTGGCCATCACGATCCGGCACGTCGACACCCAATGGCGTCATCAAACCGCCCACCGGCCCTTGAACAAAAACGCAAACGCCGCCGAACCCGGCAATCGCCGGCCCATTCGTCAGTCCCTGCTCCATCCCCTCGCGCCAGTAATGCACGTAGTCGGCGCTGAGCAGGAGATTGTCTCCCCCCATCGCTTCGGGATGATTCCCCCAGCTCACCAACGTCGCGATTGTTTGATCAGTGCCCGCATTGACGAACCGCACCGCATTCAGCGTGTGATCGTAGACCTTGGGCAAACGCGAATCGCGTACAAATCCCTGCTCATCGAGATACTCGTGGCCAATAATCGCGTCCGCCGGTTGGAGGTTTTTGACCGACTCAACAATCGCATCCCGAGACTTTTCCAGAATCGATTCGACGTACGATTCATTGAACTTCGATGGGAATGGTCGATAACTCCAGATTCCCATCGTGTCCGGTCCGTCATGAGTGTGTGTGGAGGAAAATACGATGTGCGTGATTCCCGGTTGCACTTGCTGAACCATCTTCCGCAGTTTGATGAAGCGTTCGTGTGTGAGGCCGACACAATCGATGCTCACCAGCACCACCGTTGTTTCGCGATGCCGAAACGCGATTGCCCGAGTGGACAGCGGGTCGTTCACCCCTTGGGCCGGCCGTTTCTCGTCGAAGCCCCCCATCCAGACCAGGTCGAAATCGCCGTTCTTATTTCGATCCTCGTACGTGTCCCCCTTTTCGGGTTCGAACTTGTGATTCCCGTCGCGGTCGGTCCACGTGTCGAACTTCGACAGGTCTGGCGTAATGTCTCGTTTGGCGACGCCCACGAACAATGCATCCTGAGTGTTTTCATTGCGCGGAGCAGAAACAAATTCCTTATCGGCCCGATAGTCCCGATAAGGCCCCCACATCAGCATGCGCAAACCGATGAACGCGGTCAGCGCCAGAAGCACGAAAGTGACAAGGACACCGGTAAAGATTTTGTGCCTGCTAAAGAAACCGGGCATGGGCGCATATTGAAACGATTTGTCCCAGCTCGACCAGCGGAATCAGGGGCAAACCGACGAACCCGGTTCCTCGCCGGCTTTGTACCAAATCCAATTTGCGGTCTCTTCCTCGGGATAGGTCGAATTGTCCATCAGGCTCGAACGAAAATCAAAAAAGGCCGCGTGACCATCGACGAACAACACCGGCGAGAGAATCGGCTGGCCATTTGCCGTTCCGCGCATTTGCGTCGTCTTCCCTTTCGCCATGTGCCAACGCACATAATAGACCGGCGGGCAGCCGCCGCCCGGTCCATACGCGGAGCACGGCGGTTTGGTCTGCCAGTGATGCGCATGCGCGGACGGTTCTGTGAGCAGAATAAATTTGGCCGGTTTGCTAACCCAACCGAAGTGATTTCCAATGGCGGTCCCGTGATTTCGATGAAGCGTGTTCTGCCAGATGGCACGATTGGAAACGTAGCTGTTTCCCATGGCGTTGAATTGCGTTGGCAAATGGCTCACGCCATCGGGCTCGAGGTCAATTCCCCGGTCCTCGGGGCAGACGAATATCTCAAAATTGTTTGTGACATACTGGTTCAAGTCCCGCTTCTTCGCTTCGTCCAACCGTGATTCTTCAGTGCCACACCAAAGATCCCGGCGCACCGGATTTCCCCCAATTGGATCAGGAATCAAGTCGTCGTGGTCCGCTTCGTACATCGATGCATAGGCGGCGATCTGCCGAAAATGGTTGAGACAAATCGTCTTCTTAGCCGCCCGGCGGGCACGCCCAAGTGCCGGTAAAATCAGCGCCGCCAGAATTGCGATGATGCCCACCACGACCAGCAGTTCGATCAATGTGAAGCCACGCCTGACGGATTGCCTGCGATGATTTGCGAATGGCGGTATGTGCATCATTAATCCTCGATTCGATGATTTCAATCCTGCCCCTACGTTCCCCTATTTGCCCAAATCAGACACCGCTCGGTCGTTTCCCTCACGGACCTTCACCCGAAAGGTCAGCCGCGCGTCCCCATTTGGGCTTTCCTTTACCGCCGCCGCTCCCGTAGAAAACCCGTTCCCGGACGCCGATTTGTCGGCCAGCTGGGACTCAAGCCATGAAAAAAGCGAAACCTGACGTCGAGATCTACGACACCACCCTGCGGGATGGATCGCAGGGCGAAGGCATTAACTTTTCCGCGACGGACAAGATTCGCATTGCCGAACGCCTCGATACGTTTGGCGTTCATTACATCGAAGGTGGGTGGCCCGGCTCCAACCCGAAGGACATGGAGTTTTTCAAACAAGCAGCGCGACGCAAGTGGAAGAACGCGCGGATCGCAGCTTTCAGCATGACTCGGCGCAAAGGCGTGGCCGTGGAATCGGACGAACTGATGCGGATGTTGCTCGGCGCCGAGACGCCGGTGGTGACCATCGTCGGCAAAACGTGGCTACTGCACGTCACCGAAGTGCTGCGCGCCAAGCCGGACGAAAATCTGGCGATGATAAGCGACACAATCCGTTATCTGAAAGATCACAGCAAAACGGTCATTTACGATGCCGAGCACAGCTTCGACGGCTACAAAGACAAACCCGAATATTCTCTGGCAACTTGGCAGGCCGCAGAGAAAGCCGGGGCCGATTGCATCGTTCTTTGTGACACCAATGGTGGTTGCCTTCCCTCCGAGATCGCCCGGATCACGGCGTTTGCCAAAAGCAACCTTTCCACTCGCATTGGCATCCACACGCACGACGACATCGGCGTGGGCGTTGCAAATGCGTTGGCCGGACTCGACGCCGGAGCCACGCATGTGCAGGGAACGATCAACGGCTACGGAGAACGCACCGGCAACTGCAGTTTGACCAGCGTCATTCCGCTCGTGCATTTCAAGATCAACAAAGTCGGCGTGCCGGCGACGTCGCTGCCCAAGCTCAAGGAGCTGTCCGAATTCGTCGATGAGATCGCCAACGTGCGTCACGATCCGCGCCGTCCATGGGTCGGCCAAACTGCCTTTGCGCACAAAGGCGGCATGCACGTTCACGCGATCGACCGGGTCGCTCGTAGTTACGAGCACATCAATCCGGAAGCCGTTGGCAACCACCGTCGCGTGCTGGTCAGCGACATGTCCGGCCGGACCAACGTCGTGCTCAAGGCGAAGGAATTGGGCTTCAATCTGTCAAACGATACGCCAGAACTGAAAACGATCACCAACAAGGTCAAGGAACTGGAAGGCCAAGGCTACGAATACGAAGCCGCCGAAGGCTCGCTCGCGCTGTTGATCAAACGCCTGCTCGAACATCGTGAACTGCCGTTTCAAATCTCCAGTTATCACGTCTCCATGCGACGCGACGATGGCAACTCAATCTGTCAGGCTGTCGTCAAAGTTCAGGTTGGCGATGAAACGGAACACACCGTTGCTGACGGGGATGGTCCCGTAAACGCACTCGATGGCGCGCTGCGCACCGCGTTGATTCGCTTCTTTCCAAAACTGAAGAAGGTCAACCTCATCGACTACAAAGTGCGGATCCTTGATTCGGGAACCGGCACCGCCGCGAAGACCCGTGTGCTGATTCAATCCACCGATGGCAAGGAGGAATGGGGCACCGTCGGCGTTCACGAAAACATCATCGAAGCCAGCCTCCAGGCGCTGGTCGATTCGATGGAGTATGCGCTGCTGTGGAAATAAATCTATCTGCGACGGTGTTTCTTCGCAGACGACTGCACGGGCCGCTGCCTGGACGTCGCCTTTTTCTGTTTCCTCACCGGACTTATCGAGGCTCCACTTGGGAGTTCGTTCCGGGTTGCGAGTGAATGTCTCAACACGGGAATCACCAGTCGGTCCTTGAGCCGGTTTGCGGCTTGTTTACTGACAAGGACGCGTTCAAGCGACAGAACTTTAACCTTTATATTCCCAATTTTCACCTCGATGGAGTTCTTCATCTCTTCGCCGTAGTCTCCCAGCCCACTCATGTTAATCACCAAGTCAAACGGTTGAGCACATTCGCCCACCAACATGGGTGGATTCAAACTCATTGGTGGGACGTACGTGGCGCCAGCCCTGCGAACCGCCCGCACCATTCGGGGCTCGCCAAGATTCCTGAACCAGAGATCAATATCCTCGGTTACGACCGGGGCTCCCTGCAAGGCGGCAGCCGACAAACCAACGATCATAAACTCCACCTTAGCTTCCACCAACGCGGCAAGCAGGCGCAACTCAGCGTCGGAAATTGGCAAATCCGCGGCCACGACGTAAGCTCCTGTTTAGACGTTCCAGGGGAGGTTGCTGCAGGGCGATGAGGGTCAACCGCACATCTTCAGGATCGGCGTCAGGATGACGTTCGATTACCAACTGAACATCGGTTGCCAATTGACGTGCCCAGCGAGCCCTGTCGGCATCTATTGCGGACTGGCGGATTTTCCTGTGCCCTAGATTGGTCTTGTCCATCGCGCCCAAATCATTCGTCCGACTTGGTTGAATTGCCAGTCACAATTTACGCCTCGCGGCGTCCAAATGCAGGAAAACTGTCAACCATCCTCAACGTGACATATCACGCAAACAGCTTCGTGACCGCACTGGCTTTGACCAACTCGCGGGGCTGGTTGAGGTGATTGTAAACGATCGTGCCCGGATCGATGCCGAACGCGTGATAAATCGTCGCCAGCATTTCCATCGGATGCACCGGCTCTTCTAGCGGACTTGAAGCGGTCTTGTCGGATTTGCCGTGGACGTAGCCGGCTTTTATTCCCGCCCCGCCAATCACCGATGTGTAGCAATAAGGCCAATGATCACGGCCGTCAGGGCTGTTTGAATTGCCGGACGTGCTGACACCCTTCTCCGGGCTGCGCCCAAATTCCCCGATCGCCACCACCAACGTTTCGCTGAGCAGGCCCCGTTGATCGAGATCCTCGAACAATGCACTCAAACCCTGATCGAGCATCGGCGCGGACTGGTTTTTCATGCGCGCGTACAATCCAACATGGACGTCCCATGAATGGTTGTCGGAATTCGCCACCTTCGGCCAGATCACTTCCACGACCCTTGTCCCCGCCTCGACCAATCGCCGCGCCAGCAGGCAGCTTTGCCCAAACGTATTTCGTCCATACCGATCGCGAACCCCGTCATCCTCCTGATCAAGATCAAACGCATTCCGGGCCTTGCCGGAAACGATCAGACTGAGCGCGCGTTGGTAATAATCATCGAGTTTGTAGTTCTCGACCGCCTTCTCAATGTGCGGCATTTCCTTCTCGAGTGCGTCGCGCAATCGAGCGCGCCGGTCGAGCCTGGCCGCGAAGACTTCCTGCGGCAGTTTCAAGTCCTCGGTCTTGATATGATCCATCTTCGACATGTCCATGTCGTCGCCATCGGGATATAAATAGTAAGGGTCGTACGCCTTGCCGAGGAAGCCGGCGGTACCACCCTTGCCCACCACGTTCGATTCCTGCAATGGCCGCGGTAACATCACAAACGGCAGCATCGGTTCGGAGATCGGCTTCAATCGAATGATTTGTGATCCAAAGTTCGGAAAATCTTTCGGGCTCGGCGGCTCCAATTGGCCGGAAGGCGACACCTTGTCCGTCGTGTAACCGGTCATGATCTGGTAAATCGCCGCTGTGTGATTGAACAAACCGTTCGGTGTGTAGCTCATCGACCGGACCATCGTAAATTTGTCGTTCACCTTCGCGAGCTTCGGCAGCAATTCAGTGAAATTCACGCCCGGAATCTTCGTTGAAATGTTGCTAAAGGGACTCTTGATTTTGTCCGGCACGTTCTCCTTCGGATCCCACAGGTCGAGGTGGCTGGGCCCGCCTTGCAGGTAGACCATGATGATGCTCTTCGCCTTGCCCCAGCCGGAACCGCCGGCGTTCAGCGGCGTGCTGGCGTTGGCAGACAAGTTGAGCATCTGGCCCAACGAAAGGCCGAGCAACGAAGAGCCACCCAGCCGCAACAGATCGCGGCGGGTCATTTTCATTTCGGCATCGCACAGATCACTGCACGTGCCGCCGGGAAGATGAATCATAATGCTGCCTTTCTCTTTCTCAGTATCGTCCTCGTCGTCGCCCTTATTCTCGTCATCGAAATGGAAATCCCGGACGACGACGAGGACGAAGGACGATTACGAAATGGGTTCGCCGATTGCATTCGCAGTTGGTTCCCTACCGATTGAACAAAAACGAAGGTGTGTTGATCAGCGCCCAGGTCAGGTCCTGCGCCGCCGTCAAACGCTTATCTTCAAGTTGTCGCGCGCTCAGGTCCGCGTCCTTGCGCAGTTGAACCAGAACTGGATCGGTGAGCACGGGCCGTGTCGCTCGGGCAAGCTCGGTTTCCAGTTCCTTCAAATGCTCGTCCTCCGGCAAGGGCTTTCGCGCAAGCTCAACCGCAAAATCGCGCTTCAACATCTCCGGATCCAGCCGCCGGATGTGCGCCAGCAATGATGCCCGTTGTTCTTCATTCCGCTTTTGCTCGGGCAACTTGACCAATTCCCGAATTCCCGGGGGCAACCCTTCGGCCGTTGGCGCGGCATCAGTCGTAACCCACAAGCGGAAGCGGCCAATCTCGTTGCCCGGTTCGTAGCGATGTTGAATGAAGAACCGCAATACCACGCCGTTCGTATCAGCAATGGGATGCTCAAACGCAAACGCCGCCCAGTGAGGTCGCCCGGTTTCGCCGCCGACACTCCAGCCTTCACGCCGCCCCTGTTCACCTTCGTTATTCCACGTCGCGCTCAGTTCCAGCCCTTTCGCATTGGTGTCGGAAGCACCAGCCACGATCTTCGTTCCGTCGAACTTGTTCTCGTTGGTTTTCGATGCGTATTGAACCGTAAACTCGGTGACCGTAAAATCACCGTCGTGATGGCCCGGACCAAAGCCCGGCAACTCCGCGTCGGGCAGCGCTTCAAGTTTGACCCCGGTAATGTTCGTCAACGTCGTGTCAGCAACGATCGTGTAAGTGGGCAGTTCACCGACACTCGGAATCGACTTCACCGAGCCGTCCGGTAGTTTGACCAACCGCGCGGAACCGCCACCGTTCAAATCCTTCACGGTCACCGGATGCCAGACGGTGTTCAGTTGATTGGTTGAAAGTTCCGATTCCCAACTTCGCAACCGCTGATCCAACGCTGGCTCGTAAGCCGTCACGGCTGCCTCAGCGTCGGCAATTCGCTCGTTTCGAGCCCGTTCAGCGCTGGCAACTTTCGGGGCTCTTTCCACTAAATAATCAGTCAGCGCTTGCTCGGCTTTGGCGGTTGCTTCGGCGCGTTCCTTCTCCAACTTCGGCAGGCGCTCAGCCCAAGCCGACTCCGCCTTGGCCAGGGCGTTGGTCAACCTGGCATGTTCCTGATTCAGGCTGTCCTCGAATTTTTCAACCGACGCCATTTCATCTTCCGTCGCATGACGGTTCAACACACGAAGGAATAACTCGTCCGTCAATTTGCGATTGTCTTTTTGCTTGTTCACCAAGTCGCCCAACGCATTCTCCGGATCATTCACCGCCCCAGAAACAGCGGGACCGCTGAGCAACGACATCACGGAACTCAACTTGATGTCGTTGTTACGCTCGCATTCGCAGGCACTCTCGCGCGGCGGCCGCCCCAAATTCGCCAGAAATCCGCTCGGCACATCAACGGCGGAATCAATGAGTTGTGCGGCACGAACTCCCGGCTTGGCGCCCGGAAAATCCGGCGTCGCACCGGTGACGGTGTAAACGGCATCCAACAGGACTTCAGCCGGCAGCCGACGCGGTAATGCATGCGAATAATTAATCTTGTCGTCGTCATTCCATTTGCCGGTGGCCAGCTCGAGTTGATAGGTCCGCGACTGGCAAATCTGCCGCAGGATGTGCCTTGTGTTGAATCCGCTCTCGATAAACTCACGAGTGAGATGCTCGAGCAATTCCGGGTTGGTCGGCGGATTGCCCGCGCGGATGTCGTCCAGCGGCTCAATCAGGCCAACGCCCATCAGGTAACCCCAGAGCCGGTTCACGTAACTCATCGCGAAATAGCGGTTATCCGGCGAGGTGATCCAGTCAGCCAGTTCGGCCCGGCGAGCCTCGTTCGTTTCTTCCGGCTCCGTTTCGGCCGGGTAAGGAAATTTCGCCGGTACGACTTGTCCCGTGCGATTGTGTTTCACTGACCCTTCGTGACTGTCCGAAATGATCTCGAACAACGGCGTCGCGCCCTCGACCGCCGTGCCGCCGATCATGCGATTGCCACTGGCTTCATCCTTTTTGCGGTCCACCTGCGCGAAGTATTGCGCCAAATTGTAGTATTGATCCTGCGTCCAACGCTCGAACGGATGGTCGTGGCATTTGTTGCAATTAAACCTCGTCGCGAGGAACAACTGCGTCGTGTTTTCCATCGCCTCGGTTGGCTCCCGTAATATCTTCCAGTACGACGCCGCCGGATTCTCCTTGGTGGAACCCGATGCCGTCAGGATCGATCGCACAAATTGATCATACGGCACATTCCGCGCGATTTCGTTATGGATCCAATCGCGAAACAATTGCGCGCCTTCGACACCCAGGTACTTGCGGTTGACCTGCAACAGGTCGGCCCATTTCAACGTCCAATGATCGATGAATTCCGGGCTGCTGATCAGCCGCTCGATCAACGCATCCCGTTTGCTGCGCTGGTCCCGTTTGTTGGCGAGGAATTCGCGCACCTGATCCGCCGTCGGTGGTAAGCCAACCAAATCAAGCGACACGCGCCGGACGAACTCAGCATCTGAACAAACGTCGCTCGGCAGGATTTTCATCCGCTTCCACTTGGCGGCCACCAGCTCATCAATACGATTGTAGACAGGCGGCTCCTTCCAAGCAAAACCACCGCGATCGCCCATGACCGTGAGAGTTGTGGCGACATAATTGCCCTCATAGCGGGCGAGAATCGGCGCCTCGCCGCGTCGTAGGGTCGTCAACAGCGCACCTTCGTCGGCTGATGCCACGTCGGTATTCCCACTTGTGACGAATGCCTCGGCCGTCACGTCACGCGTAGCTCCATCCGCGTAGGTGGCGGTGATCTTCATCTGTTGCCGCGAACCGATCCGCTGTGCCACCGGGTTGTGCGGAAAGATATCAATGCTCGTAACACGGGGTGACTTCACATCCAGCTTGGCGCCGTTGGCGATCCAGCGGCGAAGGATCGCGTAATACTCGGTGTCGGTGGTCGTCCGTTGTCCGCCTTCGTGCGGTACGGCCGCGATCGCCTTCAGCAACATCAGGCTCTCGTCTGGCGCCGCCAGATTCACGCGGCGCGCCGCGAGATCGTCGACAAATGCACGCACATCAAAAATAGGATCGTAACCACGCAGGGACAATTTGAACCCGTTCTTGCCTTCCTTGGCGCCGTGACAGGTTCCAGCGTTGCAACCGAGTTTCGCGAGCACCGGCGCCACGTCGCGGACGAAGTCTGCATGAAACGATGGATCAAAATCGTTCAAGGCAATTTGCGCGGTCGCCGACTTGCCGGCAAAATCGGCGACGATCACACCCTGCCCGGTCTTCGTCGCGGTAAAGCGGCCACGCGCGGAGATCGTACCCATCTCTTCGCTAACCGACAGTTTCGCCAAACGCGTCACATCAACCGTATCGCCCGACTCCAAGACCGCCGTGACCAGTAACTGGGCGTGTTCATTGCGATTCGCCAGCGTAATCTTTTCCGGATTTATGGTAAGCCCGACAACAGCCGCATCCTTGGGCAACGATTCCGGAATGAGATCATCGGTCGATTTGGATTCGTGCGCGCTCATCGCCGCGATATGTTCGGCAGCTGATTCACTTTTCTCAACCGGCACCGCGGCAAACTTCGATTCCACCTCGCCGGACTCAGAGTTGATCGCCAGTATCTTCCCGTCGCCGGTGCCGGCCATGAGGTGTTTTCCGTCGGAAGTGAAACTGACCGCATAGACAGGCGTCTCGACATGGATCGAATGGAGCAATTTCGCGCCATCAGTCGTGAATTTCTCAATCGCCTCACGCTCTTCCTTCGAGTAGCCCCCGCTGGTCTTTTCGTACGCCTTAAGCAAGGCATCCGGAATCTTTGGATCGTATTCGGACGCGTAAAGATTGATCGTGCCTTTGCCGTCGAGACTGGCCGCCGCGCCAATCATTTTGCCGTCCGGCCTAAAATCGACACTGAAGATGCGCCCCTCCATCGCCGGGAATTTGTGCAACAACGTCGCGTTGTCGCCGATCTTTCGCGCTGCCGTGCGGAAGACTTCATAGATTTGCGGCACGCCATCCGAGCCGCCGACGAGGACGTTGTCGCGAGCGGGATGCCGCGCGATGCTCAACAATCCCCCCCGCAACGCGCCCGGCGTGATCGAGGTCAAGTTGTCAATGAATCGCTGCGTCGCGACTTCCGTGAGCTTCGCTGTCATGTCGCGACCGACTGAAATCACGTGCGTGCCGTTTGTCGAAAAGACCGTGTCGAGCACCCAGTCTTCGTGGGCCATTTGTTGCAGTATTTGTTTGCCGGTCTTTGCTTCAATCGCCCGCACCGTTTTATCCGGACAACCAAACGAAATCAGCGTTCCGTCCGGCGACCAGTTCACTCCGTAAACAGTGTCATATCCGACCGGCACCGACAGCTTGAGCTGATGCTTCGCGACGTCCCAAATCTGTACTTCACCCATCCGCGCTGGTTGTCCTCCCGCAGCCGCGAGGTACTTCCCGTCCGGGGAAAACCGGACTGACTGAATGCGCTCCGACAAACCGATCAAGCGAGCCGCGATGCCCGATCCGTCCGCGTGTTCGAGCAACACCTCGTGAAAACCCGCCACCGCCACGAGCGTCCCGTCCGGCGAACAATCGATCGACGTGATAACGGGCGGCCGCGAATAAACCGGTGGATGGTCCGCATCGTAATGTTGTTTCGCGCTGGCCGGCGTGTCATCCGTCGCGCCCTCCGCGATCCAACGCCGAATCAATTCAATATCGATTTCGTGCAGCGGGTCTTTGCCCTTGGGCATCTCAACCTCACCGTCCTTGGGCGTAATCTGCTTGATCAAAAAACTCTCGTCCGGCTTGCCCGGCACGATCGGCTTGTCGCCATTTTCACTGGGCGCCATGAGTTTCTCGAATTCCGTCATCACGTAATCACCCTTGGCCTTGGCCGGCTGGTGACATCCCTGGCAATTGGCCTGAAAGATTGGCCGGATTTGCGAATAGTAGCTGACTGGTTTGGCGGGCACGGGCTCCCTTTCCACGGCCGCGGCGCTCAGCGTCGCACCCAATGAAAGAGCGACAACTGACGAACAGGAGGCGAAGAGGCTAAGACGATTCATAGGCACAAAACGTCCCGCGGCAGATCAATCATCCCGTGGGATGATTGTTAGTAACGCAAAGTTGCGGCGGGATGCAAGCCGCGGCTCAAGTCGCTCCTCGAATCTCGCGGACACCGATGATTCCGGCTTTTCCGAAACCGTTGTTTCGCAAATGCTCCCGTTTGTGGCGCGCACGGAAAAAACGTTGGCGAAGGAAATGCCGGTTCAGCTGGAATGCCGAAATCGGGCGGTCCGGGTGTCGCCGCGTTCCCAGCAGCGGACCGATGTCGAATTTCGACTCGCGGAAAAAGGGACCGTCGAACTGCTGATCGGCGGCCGTACGCAAGTGCTGCCACCGCAGCGGTTGGCCGTCTTTTGGGCCGGCATCCCCCACCAGGTATTAAGCCACGAAGCGACTGAAATCTGGTCCCTGCGCGCGCCGTTGCATTGGGTCTTGAGCCGTCCGCTTTCGGCAGCGTTTCAGGAGGGACTTTTGGAGGGTCGACTCTTTTTTGAACCCGATGTTGATCAATTTCGCTGCGATCAATTTCGAATGATGCTTTGGGCCGGGGATGAACCTGATTCGGCGCAGGCCCGGGCGGTTGCGCTCGAAGTTGAAGCCCGGCTCCTGCGCCTCGCAAATTCGCTACCGGCGAAATTGACGCCTTTGAGCAACACCGATTCGCCCGAGCAAAAGGTCCATTCAAAATCCGTTGCGATCGCCGGCCGGATTGCGGAGCGTCACGCGGAGAGTTATTCGATGACCGATTTTGCGCAGATGCTCGGGCTGCATCCGAACTACGTAATGAACCTCTTCCGGCGCGAACTGGGAACGACCATCCTGGAGTATTTCACCCAACATCGTTTGGCCCACGCAATGCGCCTGCTGGCCACGACCAAAATGTCCCCACGCGAAGTGGCCAGCCATAGTGGGTTCGGATCACTTCGCCGCTTCGAGGCAACATTCCGACAGTCGTTCAAGGAAACGCCCAGCGTGTTCCGGCGACGATTTCGGAATCGTTAGACACGAAGCGGAAGCTATTGCGGGTAAATGAGCACGCGGTATTGCGTCACGTCGGAGAGGTCGTCGGATTCATTTGGATCCAGCGCGAAGTCAAGGTGATCGTCCGCCGCAACGACGACGTTCAGTTCGAAATTGGATTCACCGCCGTTGACCAGCGTTTCGGTTTTCACTTCGGCACCCTGGTGAAAGACGTGAAGAATCACGCCATTGCCACCGTTTGCGTTGAGGTCTTTGATCGACACGGCCACGCGGATGCTGCCCTCCGACGACGCCGTCCATCGCAGGACCGGCCACTGTTCGACCGCCTGCTTGCCGCCGCTGGTAACGGTTCCATTCGGATGCATTGTGTCGCGACCGAGAAAGGTCCAAAACAGATTTTCGTCAACCACCCACCGATCGACGCTGTAGGAGGGAAAGAGATTGAACCAGATCGGCGAAGTCGGCCCCGCGCTCGCCGGCAGGGCGTATCCGTATTGCCAACCGGTTTTTCCCTGGACGTCGCTGAACTCGTTGTACGAATCGGCGAGCGGCGCATCGAGCCAAAGCACGCGAAAGAATCGGTGATCGATCCCCTGCAGATTCATCGGCACTTCCGTGGCGCTTGAAGTGCCCACAACCGATTCCAGTCCCGGCACTGTTTGCCAGTTGTCGGTCAATTCGTGCTTGAACTCGACCCGATAAGTCCCGGCAGCAAAATTGGTATTCACCCACGCAAGATCGCCGGATTTGCTGAGCGAGAGGATTTGAATCGGTTCGGAGCGCGCGGTTACTGCGGCGAGAATTGCGGAAACAAGTAAACCGAGGCAGGCGGGACGCATGGAAGAACCTTGCCTGAAACCAGATTTCCAACACAACGGGAAACGGCGGACGCTTAGAACCGAGCGGGCGCCGCTCTTCCTGAATGTTTGCGTAAACCTCGCGTCTGGCTATTATGCACCGGATGTCACCCTTCAGTCGCAAATTGTTGTTTGCCGTGAGTCTGGCCGCCGGTTTGTCCGCAGGTCTGGCACCCGCCTTCGCCGTCGAGGCGACGCAGGATATCCAGTTCAACCGCGACATTCGGCCGATTCTTTCTGACAAGTGTTTCTACTGTCATGGCCCCGACAAAAACCACCGCAAGGCCAAGCTGCGCCTGGACGTTCGCGACGAAGCCCTCGCCAAGGAGGCATTTGTTCCCGGCAAGCCGGACGACAGCGAGTTGATCCACCGCATTTACACGACCGACAAGGACGATCAAATGCCGCCGCCGGAAGCGCACAAGGAACTGACCGACGCGCAAAAGGATTTGCTGAAACGCTGGATTGCGGGGGGCGCTGTCTATCAAAAACACTGGGCCTATGAACTGCCGGTCAAACCGGAGGTGCCGCCGGGTGCAAACGGAATCGATTATCTGGTCGGTGAGAGGTTGCAGAAGATCGGCATGAAACCTTCGCCCGAGGCGGACCGCCGCACGCTAGAGCGGCGGCTGCACTTTGATTTGGTCGGCATTCCGCCCACGCCGGAAGAAGTAACGACGTTTGAAAAGGATTCTTCGCAGGATGCGTACGACCAGCTGATCGACCGCCTGCTCGCTTCTCCGCATTACGGCGAACGGATGGCCATCGGGTGGCTGGACGTCGTTCGCTTTGCTGACACGATCGGTTATCACTCGGACAATCCGCGCAACATCTGGCCGTATCGCGACTACGTCATCCAGTCATTCAACGAAAACAAGCCGTTTGATCAATTCACGCGCGAGCAACTCGCCGGCGATTTGATTGCCCATCCCACGCAGGAAACGCGCGTCGCATCCGCGTTTAACCGTCTCCTGCTCACGACCGAGGAAGGCGGCGCTCAGCCCAAGGACTACGAAGCACGCATGCTCACCGACCGCGTTCGCGCGATTGGCGCCGTCTGGCTGGGCCAGACAACCGGGTGCGCGCAATGTCACGATCACAAATTTGATCCGTTCACCCAGCACGACTTTTATTCGTTGGGCGCGTTTTTTGCCGACATCAAGGAGCCGATTATTGGCCGCCGTGAGCCGGGCATGCTGGTGCCCAACGATGAACAGGCTACCGAGCTGCCGAAATACCGGGCCAACGCCGAACGCCTGCAAAACGACTATGACTCCGAACATCCCGAACTGGCCGGGCCGTTCGCCAATTGGGAACGCGTCCAACGGGAAGCCCTCGCCCACGACAAGTATTGGACGGCACTACGACCGAGCAAATCCGAATCTGCCGGCGGCGCCAAACTCACGCTCAAGGACGACGCCTCAATTCTCGTTTCCGGCAACAAACCGGACAAGGACACTTACACGCTGCGCGTCGACAATTTACCGACGAACTCGCTGGCGATCCGGATCGAGGCGTTGCCCGACGATTCGTTGCCGTCCAAGGGCCCGGGCCGATCCGGAAATGGTAACTTTGTTTTGACGGAAGTGACCGCCAGGATCGCGCGGAAAAATGGCGTCAACCAAACGATTGAATTCGCAGCCGCCCGCGCCGGATTCGAACAAACGCAGGCGATCGACAAAAATCCCTACCACGCATGGACGGCGGCCGCAGTGATCGATCGTGATATCCAGGGCGACAACCTCGGTTGGGCCGTTTCGCCCGAGGTCAACAAGCGGCACCAACTCGTTTTGCAACTGGCCCGTCCGCTGACTTTGGCCGAAGGCGAGGAGTTGGTCATTGGTTTGGAGCAAAACAACGGCGGTGGCAGCCATACGTTGGGCCATTTCCGCGTGGCCGCGACGGCGGACGGCGGTGCAGCGGATGCCGCCCTGCCCGAGCCGTTGCCGGAGAAAATTGTCGACCTCCTCACGATACCGGGTTCGGCCGATGCTGATTCGCAAAACAAGCTCCTGGCTTACTTCAAACAGATCACCCCGCGACTGGCCGACCTGCGCACGGAACTCGCCGCCGCCAAGAAATCCCAGTCGGATTACGAGGACAGCCTGCCCCACTGCCTCGTTTCGGTGGCGATGGACGAACCACGCACGGTCCGCCTGCTCCCGCGCGGCAACTGGATGATCGATGACGGCGACATAATGAAGCCGGAACTTCCTGCGTTTCTCACCAAGGATTATCCGATCCCGACGGATCGCCGCCTCACGCGGCTTGATCTGGCCAATTGGCTGGTGTCTCCACAAAACCCGCTGACGGCCCGAGTCATTATGAATCGCATGTGGCAGCAGTTTTTTGGCACCGGCCTTTCCAAGGTACTCGATGATATCGGCACGCAGGGTGAACCACCAAGAAACCCGGAACTCCTCGACTGGCTGGCGTGCGAATTTCGCGACAGCGGCTGGGATTTGAAACACATGGTCCGCCTCATGGTAACCAGCCGCACTTACCGGCAGACTTCCGTCACTTCGAAGGAAATGCTGGCACGCGATCCGGACAACCGGGAACTGGCCCGCCAAAGCCGGTGGCGTGTCGATGCCGAGCTGGTGCGTGACAACGCGCTGTCCATCGCCGGCATGTTGAACATGAAAATTGGCGGTCCGAGCGCTAAGCCATATCAACCGGCTGGCTACTGGGAGAACCTTAATTTCCCGCAACGCACCTACGAAGCGGACACGGACGAAAATCAATATCGTCGCGGACTCTACACCTGGTGGCAGCGCAGCTTCCTGCATCCGAGCATGCTCGCGTTTGACGCACCGTCGCGTGAAGAATGCACCGCCGAACGTCCCCGCTCGAACATCCCGCAGCAGGCGCTCGTGTTGTTGAATGATCCGACCTACGTCGAAGCGGCCCGGGTGTTTGCCGAACGCATCGTGAAAGACGGCGGACAATCTCCCGAAGATCGCGTTCGCTGGGCCTGGCAGCAGGCGCTCATGCGCCAGCCGGACCAGAAGGAACTGACCACGCTTTGCGATCTCGTGAAAAAGCACGCCGCCGAATACTCCGAGGATCGCACTTCCGCCGAGTCGCTTCTGAAAGTCGGCTTGAATCCCGTTCCCGACGGCATGGACACCGCCGAACTCGCCGCCTGGACCAGCGTGGCCCGGGTCATTCTCAACCTCCACGAAACGATTACGAGATCATGAAATATTATGATCCCTCGTTCCCGCTGAACCGGCGCACCTTCCTCGGCAAGTCGGCACAGGGCCTTGGTCTGGCGGCATTGGCCAACCTGCTTGGTCCGCGGCAGATCTTCGCAGCCGCCGACACGGCGTCGGCTTCAAGCAAGTGGACGGGCGTCATTAAACCGCTGCATTTTCCCGCCAAGGCAAAACGCGTGATCTGGTTGACGATGGCCGGTGGCCCGTCCCATCTGGAACTATTCGACTACAAGCCCAAGCTGGCCGAGATGAATGGTCGCCCGATGCCGGACAGCCTCACCTCCGGCCAGCAGGTCGCACAGTTGCAGGGCCAGCAACTCGTTTGCTTTGGTCCGCAGTTTAAATTCCGTCGCTACGGAAAGTGCGGTGCGCATTTCACGGAACTTTTCCCCGGCGTCGGTTCGGTCGCGGACGATATTTGCATCGTTCGTTCGATGACGACCGAGGCGATCAATCACGACCCAGCGCACACGTTCATGAACACCGGCACGCAGATCGTCGGCCGACCTTCGATGGGTTCGTGGGCCACCTACGGCCTCGGCAGTGAATGCGAAAATCTGCCCGGATTCGTCGTTTTGGTTTCAATCGGCAAAGGTCGATCCCCGCAACCTATCGCCGCGCGGCAATGGTCGGCAGGTTTTCTGCCCGGACGCTTCCAAGGCGTGCAATTGCGTGGCAAGGGCGATCCGGTTCTTTACCTGGCAAATCCGCCCGGCATTTCGCGCGAACGCCAGGAAGATGCGTTCCGCTCGTTGCGTGTATTGAATTCCGAACGCGACACGGTGGTGGATGATCCGGAAATCTCCGCCCGCATTGCGCAGTACGAAATGGCGTTTCAGATGCAGGCGAGCGTTCCGGAATTAATGGATACTGACAGTGAACCCGCAAGCATCCGCGAGCTTTACGGCTGCAGGCCCGGCGACGGATCGTTCGCGTCGAATTGCCTCCTGGCCCGCCGCCTCGCCGAACGCGGTGTGCGGTTCATCCAGCTTTATCATCGCGACTGGGACCATCACAGCCAGTTGCGCGAGGAATTGCCTCTCAAGGCGAAAGAAACAGATCAGGCATGCGGCGCGTTGATCCGCGATCTTAAGCAACGCGGTATGCTCGACGAAACGCTCGTCGTTTGGGCAGGTGAATTTGGCCGGACGCCGATGGCGCAAACGAACAAAGGATCCCCCGGCCGCGATCATCACAACAAAGGCTTCACCGTCTGGCTGGCCGGTGCCGGCGTGAAATCCGGCTTCAGCTACGGCGCCACCGATGACCTCGGCTACAACGCAGTCGAGAACGTGGTGACGGTTCACGATTTGCACGCGACGATGCTTCATCAACTCGGCATCGATCATTCGCGGTTCACTGAAAAATTCCAGGGCCTCGACTGGCGTCTGACCGGCGTCGAGCAGGCCAACGTCGTCCAGGACATCCTCGCCTAGAAACTTTTTTCGTAATCTGAAATGAAATCTTTCGCCCAATCATCCGATCCGTTTGCGTGGCAACAAAATCGCCGGAACTTCCTCGGGCGCACGGCCCGCGGATTGGGTTCTGTCGCGCTGGCGTCGTTGCTGAATCCCCGTTTGCTCCACGCGGCCGTCACCGCAAACCAGACCGCAAGCCGTCACACCGGCGTGGTAAATCCGCTGCACTTTCCCGCAAAAGCAAAACGCGTAATCTGGCTGACGATGGCCGGCGGCCCGTCGCATTTGGAAACGTTTGATCCGAAGCCACAACTCGCGAAGCTGAACGGCCAGCCGATGCCGGAAAGTTTCACCAAAGGCAAGCAGGTCGCGCAATTGCAGGGACAAAAACTGATCTGTTTCGGCCCGCAACACGGCTTCAAACCATTTGGTAAGTCAGGCACCGAAATCTGTGAGTTGTTTCCCCAAATCGGTTCGGTGATTGACGACATCTGCCTGATCCGATCGATGACCACCGAGGCCATCAATCACGATCCGGCGCACATGTTCATCAACACCGGATCGCAGATCGCCGGCCGGCCGAGCATGGGTTCGTGGGTCACCTACGGCTTGGGCTCGGATGCGGACGATTTGCCGGGCTTTGTCGTAATGACTTCGCTGGGCAAAGGCGGCCAGAATCAACCGATCGCCGCGCGGCAATGGGCTTCGGGTTTTCTGCCGAGCCGCTATCAAGGCGTGAACTTCCGCGGCAAGGGCGATGCCGTGCTTTATCTTGGTTCGCCTCCCGGCGTCAATCGCGACCGGCAGCACGACATGGTCAACGCGATCAACCAGCTCAACGAATGCCGCGATTCCATCGTGGACGATCCGGAAATCTCGACGCGCATTGCCCAATACGAAATGGCGTTTCGGATGCAGGCGAGCGTTCCGGACCTGATGGATTCCAGCAAGGAACCGAAAAGCATCACCGACCTCTATGGCTGCACGCCCGGCGATGGTTCATTCGCGTCGAACTGTCTGCTGGCACGCCGTCTCGCTGAACGTGGCGTGCGGTTCATCCAGCTTTATCACAAGGACTGGGATCATCACGGCGGCATCAAGGAAGGCATCCGTCTAAAAGCGTTGGAAGTGGACCGCGCCTGCATGGCCCTCATCACCGATCTCAAACAACGCGGCATGTTGAACGATACACTCGTCGTTTGGGCAGGTGAGTTTGGCCGCACGCCGATGAGCCAGGGCGGCGACGGACGCGATCATCACAACGCCGGTTTCAGCGTGTGGATGTGTGGCGGTGGCGCCCGACCGGGCCTGGTCTACGGCGCGACCGACGAGCTTGGCTATTCAGCCGTCGATAAACCGCTCGAAGTCCACGATCTGCACGCCACCATGCTACGAATGCTCGGTATCGATCACCTCCGCATGACCGTGAAATACCAGGGCCTCGACGCCCGTCTGACTGGAGTTTCCGGAAATGTGATCGAAGAACTGATGGCGTGAGCCTGCTTTGGTGAGTCATTCCGGATCAATTAATCAACTCAAAGAAGTTTGGTACATGAAAACGGCCGCCAAGATCATTGGCGGCCGGTGGTGACGAAAGTTATCGCTCTCTTAAATTAAGTCCTCGCTTTCGAGGAAGCCTTGCAGTTGGCGGATACGCGTTGGGTGACGCATCTTGCGCAGCGCCTTGGCTTCGATCTGACGAATACGTTCGCGGGTGACCTTGAACTGCTTGCCAACTTCTTCCAGCGTGCGGCTGTAGCCGTCGCCCAGACCGAAGCGCAGTTCCAGCACCTTGCGTTCGCGCTCGGTTAAGCTGGTCAGGACGTCGCCCAGCTTTTCCTTGAGCAGGCTGTAGCTGGTCATGTCGGACGGGTTTTCCGCCGACTTGTCCTCGATGAAATCACCGAAGTTCGTGTCGTCGCTATCACCGACCGGGCTTTGCAGCGAGATCGGCTGCTGGGCCATCTTGAGGACGGCGCGAACGCGATCGACCGGCATCTGCATTTCGTCGGCGATTTCCTCCGGCGTGGGCTCGCGGCCAAAGTCCTGCACGAGCTGCTTCTGCACGCGCATGAGCTTGTTGATCGTTTCGATCATGTGCACCGGAATACGGATGGTGCGCGCCTGATCGGCGATCGACCGCGTAATGGCCTGGCGAATCCACCACGTTGCGTAGGTCGAGAACTTGTAACCGCGGCGGTACTCGAACTTCTCGACCGCCTTCATCAAGCCCATGTTGCCTTCCTGAATCAGGTCGAGGAACGACAGGCCGCGATTCGTGTATTTCTTGGCGATTGAAATAACCAGACGCAGGTTGGCTTCGACCATTTCGGTCTTGGCCTGGAGCGCCTTGGCGGCGAAATGCTTCAACTGATCGTACGCGCGAAGATATTCGTCGCATTCCATGCGGACGAATTCTTCCAAGGCAGACAGTTTGGCCTGCTCGCCTTCAATGATCTGCTGGGTGTGGCTGGACTTGCGGTGCTTTTCCCACTCGTTGATCACATTCCGGCTGGAAAGGATCTTGTCGTGGATGTTTTCCGCCACCAGCGCCATCTCTTCGATGACCTTCTGTTTGTAATAAAACTTCGGGAACGTGTTCTGAAGCTTGTGATCCAGCTTTTGGAATTCCTTCTGAACGGCGGCCCGTTTGCGGTCACCCGCCTTGCGCAGTTGCGCGTATTTGACGTCGACCTGTGAATCAATGTCCCGGACGCCCTTCACCAGTTTACGCAGGTCCTTCAGGTGGTTCTCGCGACCCTCAATCTTCTTGTCCACGATCACCCGGTCGAAGCGCTCCTTCGGCGGTTCCGAAATCAGCTTTTCCGCCAGCGCGATGTGTTCCTTGCCGGAGAAACCGAAGCTGTAAATGATCCGCTTCACCTCGTTCTCGGCGTCTTCGATGCGCTTGGAAATCTCAACTTCCTGCTCGCGGGTCAGCAATGGAACCTGACCCATTTGCTTCAGATACATCCGGACGGGGTCGTCAAGGATGTCGAGTTTGGTCTTCTCGTCCTCTTCCTCGGGCTCGGGCTGCTTGACGCGATCTACCTCGGCCTGATCGACGATCTCGATCTCGAGATTCCGCAGCTTGGTATAAATGTCCTCCAGATCCTCCGGCGAAACGATGTTTTCTGGCAGTGCGTCGTTGATGTCGCCGTAGGTCAGATAACCCTGCTCTTGCGCGAGGCGGACCAGCTCCTTGATCTTTTCGGTGAGATCGACGCCCGATTGATTCGTGATGCTGCCGAGATTGGCCAACGCCTCTTCCGGAGTCTGGGCGCCATTAGTAGCTGCCGGCGGATTCGAAGCCTGCGCTGCGGGCGCACCTGCAGAAGCGGCAGCCCCGTTCACAGCCGCAGCAGTGGCGGCAGCCTTGTCTTTCTTGGCCGACGATTTGGCGGACTTGGACGATTTGCCGCGCGCCGGCTTGGCCTCGGCTTTCGGCGTAGATGACTTGGCTGTCTTGGCTTTGCCAGCTTTTGAATCCTGCTGCTTGGGCGACGACTTCTTGGCTGCTTTAGGCGCACGCGCCTTGGATTTTGCCATATTTCTAAATCAATGTGGACGTGGTTGGTGTACCGTTAAAAATAGCCGAGGAATATGAGAGCCACCTCGGCACGCGTCAAGCCGGGAAACGGGTTAAATATTTTTGTGCCAAACCCATTCGCCGGCAGCAACAAACCAAACTCATTCCCGTTCCGGGAAGCGGCAATAATACTCCATTTACCCGGCCTTTGCCCGGCTTAGTTTCTGAAAAGTCGCCGCGACCAACAGTTCAATACTTATCTCGAGTTTCTAGGATCGGACAATCGCACCGCAACCGCTCAAAGCGCCAGACGCTGGTATTGGCTTGTGCCCGGCGAGACGTTCAATTTAATGGGCCGTCCATGCCGATCTTCCACGAATGCCAACGCTGCACCGCCTGTTGCCGGTGGCCTGGTCAAGTTCGTCTCGAGGACGGCGAAATCGCCCGGATGGCCGCTCACCTCGACGTCACCGAGCACGCATTCATTCAGCAATATACTCGACTGGCGAGTGATCGCCGCGGCTTGGCGCTGATGGATAAGCCCAACGGCGAATGCATTTTCCTCGCCGGCAACGATTGCGCGGTTCAACCGGTCAAACCACAGCAATGCCGGGATTTCCCGAACCTTTGGAATTTCCCCGGCTTTGAGCAGCATTGTCAGGCAATCCCCCGCGAAGTGAACGACGAGGAATGGCGCCGGCTGGTCCGTGCCGCCACCGGACGCGACCATTCGCCGCCAACCACCGGCCCGCAAACTGAGACCGAACTTTGAGCACTCTTTCGCCAGCACAGGAAGCCGCCGTCCGTGCTCGTGGGAATGTCCTGCTGGAAGCCGGCGCCGGCTCGGGCAAAACGAGCACGCTGGTCGCCCGCTGTCTCCACCGCCTGCTCGCGGATGCCGATCCGGTGGGCATTGACGAGATTCTGATGGTGACTTTTACCGAGGCCGCGGCGGCCGAAATGCGGCGACGGATCCGCGAGGCACTAAATCAAGAAGCGGCGAAGCAACCAGAGAACCGCCGGATTCAGGAACAGCTCGCTCAACTGGATCAAGCCCGCATCGGCACCTTGCACGGATTTTGTTACCGGCTGATCCGCGATCATTTTCACGAACTCGGGCTCGATCCCCAATCGCAGGTGATGGACGAGGGAGAAAGCCGACTCCTTGCGGTTGAAACACTTCAAGCGCTACTGGATCGATGTTTCCAAAAAGAAATTCCGTTCGCCGCCGCTGCGTTGGACCTAGTTCGCGTCTACGGTGGCGGAAACGATCAACCGATTCAGGACCTGATCCTCTCACTGCACAATTATCTGCAATCACGACCGGAGCCCGCAGCGTGGCTCGAGCAACAAGCGCTGTTCTGGCGCAAGTTTAACCGACAGGAATGGGAGCAAATCCTCGCCCGCGAAATCGCGGATGCGGCCGCCGGCTGGCTGGCGACCTTGGAGGCGCAGCCGGCCGAAAATGACGTGGCTCACCGTTGCGCCAACCGACTCCGCCCAATTGACGCCAAATCCGACCGAGCCACCACCCACGACGCACTTCGCTTTGTTGCCGATCAGCGCGCCGAAACGAATTGGCCGCGCGGTACGAAAGGCAAATATCGAGATCCGATCATTTCGGTTTTGGAAGGTGCTGCGGCATTTGCGTCGTTTGGGCCCGATCCAACAGGCCACGATCCTCTGGAAGTGGATTTTGAAAAACTTCAGCCGCACGTGCTGGCGCTCATCGAATTGGTTCGCGAATTTGGCGATGAGTTCACGCGGGCGAAGCTTCAGCGAGGTGGACTTGATTTCAGTGATCTCGAGCAACTTTCGCTACGTTTGCTCTGGGACGCCGAAACCAATCGGCCATCGCAAACCGCGCTTCAGTGGCAGGCCCGACTCAGGGAGGTGTTTGTCGACGAATACCAGGACATCAACGAGGTCCAGGATCGTATCCTCGCGGCGCTGAGCCGTGACGATTCGGATGGCAACCGGTTTCTGGTCGGCGATGTAAAGCAGAGCATTTACGGATTTCGGCTCGCTCGTCCGGACATTTTTTTGCGCTACGCGCACCTCTGGAAACTGGGCGCCGCAAGCGGACAGGTGCTTCCCTTGTCCGACAACTATCGCAGCCACGAAGCGATTCTGGAATTTGTCAACCGATGCTTCTCCGCGCTGATGCGACCTGACGTTGGCGGTGTTGAATATCCACCGGAAGCTCATCTACGACTTGGCGATCCGGCAAACCGCTCCGCTTTTGCTCGCACTCCTGATTCCGAACCACGAGTTGAACTCCTGCTTCGCCGGACAAAATCATCCAAGACCAATGAATCCGCTGGCGAGGCCGACGACGAGGAACTGACGAATGCCGAAAAGGAAGCGACGCTTGCGGCCGCCCACTTGAGCCGGCTTCGCGAATTTCGGACACCAATTTACGATCGCGAAACCAAGTCATTTCGACCGGTGGAATGGCGCGACTTGGCGATCCTGTTGCGAGCAACGTCAGGCAAAGCCGAAATTTACACACGCGTTTTTGCCCGCGCCGGAGTGCCGTTGGTGGCCGCACATCGCGGGTTTTTCGAGGCCATTGAAATTACGGATCTGACCAGCCTGTTGATGTTGCTCGACAATCCGCGGCAGGACATTCCGTTGCTCGCCGTGCTGCGCTCACCGATCGTCGGCTTGAGTCCCGACGAATTGGTCGCCGTTCGGCTGAGCGCGGCGAACGAACCGTCATTCTGGGTCGCGCTAAACCGCTTCCACGAATTGCGCATTGGTCAACCTGATCCGGCTTTTGAGAAAGTGGATCGCTTTCTGGAACGCTTCCATCGCTGGCGAACTCAAGCACGCCGTGGATCGCTCTCGCAGTGCCTCGAGGATGTGCTCGACCAAACGCACTATCTCGCTTGGCTCGCCACCCAACCACGTGGCGCCAGCCAATCGGGAAACGTTCAGCGCCTTCTCGAACTGACACGTCAGTTCGATTCATGGCAGGGCCGCGGCTTGCATCGCTTTCTCGAATACGTCCGGCTCATCGACGCCGACGGCGATGGTCCTGAACCAGCCCCCGCCGAACACACCAACGCCGTTCGACTGATGACCATCCACTCCAGCAAAGGTCTGGAATTTCCCGTGGTCATTCTTGCTGACCTGAACAAGCCATTCCGCCGCGAGTCGCCCGCCAGCGGATTTTATCTCGATTCCGATCTCGGCATCTGCCCGATGGTGGTCGATCAAGTTGCCGGACGATCTTATCCTTCGTTGCTGGTCTTCAGTGCCCAACGCCAACAAAAGCTGAGACTGATCGCCGAGGAAACGCGATTGCTTTACGTCGCGATGACACGCGCGTGCGATCGACTCATTCTTCTGGGTACCGCCACGGCAAAGCAAATGGAGGAATCCTGGTCGGCGCCGGATCGCAGTTCCCGATCAACCACACAGATGATCAACAGCCGTTCGTTGCTCGATTTAGTGGGGCCGTTGTTTCCGGCACTTTGTGAACAAAACGAGTGGCACGCCACGGCACGCGGAGCCTCAAGTCTCCTAAGTTGGCAGATCTTCGAACCGGATGACGCGATTGAAATCACAACCGCACCACCGTCACTTCAACCAACGGCCAGCAACCAACCACCGGAAGCAAACAAATCAACGCTCAACCAAAGGCTGACATTTTCCTATCCGTTTTCCGAAGCCATTCGCCAACCAGGAAAAACGACCGTCACGCGAGTGCGGCGGCAATTGACGGAATCGCTCTACGACGAAACGTCGGAAATGTTTCCAACACGTCGCCGAGCAAAACCGACCAGGCAACGAACCGGTTTGTCCGCAGCGGAAATTGGTACCGCGCACCACGCTTTTCTGCAGAATTTGAATTTGGAATCCGTGGATACGCTCGACTCACTGACTGGCGAGGTGCAGCGGCTCGTTGCGAGCGGTGCGTTGACCGCAGATCAAGGTGCCGCGCTCAAACTAGAACGCGTACTTCGGTTCTGGGAAAGCGACATTGGTCGTGCAATTTTGAACCGACGCGATGCCATTCATCGCGAACTCGAATTCACCATCTCCGTTCCATATTCTGAGTTGTCCGCGCTGGCCACGAATCGGGATGAAGCCAGCTCGACCAAAGTGGCGTCGGAAGATTTGGTGATCGTTCAAGGCATTGTCGATCTGGCCGTGATATGGAGCGACGAGATTTGGATCATCGATTACAAGACGGATCACATCGCCGCGTCGGAGGTTGCGCAATCAATTACCCGTTATGCCCCACAATTGGAACTCTATCGGCGCGCGCTGCAACAAACCTATCACCGTCCGGTTACCCGGGCGTGGCTACACTTTCTGGAGCCGGGAATCACGTATGATGTGGTGAACGGCAATACCCGTTAAGTCCATCAGCGACTCCGATAAGGATCAGGCCGACTCATTTTTTCTTTCGTGGCACGGATGCGTATGCTACTGACCGGGCTGCACGTGCGGTTGAAAATCTCGCGTTTGCGTGCCGCGATTTTCAACCATTCGTCTCCACCGTTCAAAACGATCGGCAAAACCCCTGATTCATGAGCGTCACTAACGGAAATGGTGTCAACAACGGACACGGGATTGGCAATGGCCACGCCCCGATGCCGCTGAACCCAACCGCGCGCGATCTCGCCTGGTTTTGCGTGCGGACCCGCCCCAAGAGCGAACACATCGCCGCCGCTCACTTGCGTGAACTGAAGGAGATCGAAGTGTTCAATCCGCGGATACGCTTCCGGCGTCCGCGCGGCAAACACAAGATGTGGGTGACCGAAGCGCTGTTTCCCGGATACGTATTTGCCAAATTCAACTGGCTCCATCTCCTCAAAGCGGTGCACTACACGAACGGCGTTACGGGCGTTGTGCACTTCGGAACACAGTGGCCGATTATCGATGATGAAATCGTCGCCGATTGGCGCGCGGCGCTCGGTGAAGACGAACTGGCGTTGTGCGAAGAAATGCCCGAGCCAGGTGAGGAAGTCTTGATTACCACGGGTGCGTTCAAGGGCCTGCTCGCCCAAGTCGTGCGGGTCTCCAGCGGCCAACGGCGGATCGCGGTCCTGATGGAATTCCTCGGCCAACAGGTACAGCTCGATTTGAATTCCGATCAATTTACCCGACCGGATGTGCGTGAAAAATTGAGCATGCCGGACGTCGGCAATTCTTAATTCTAGACCGATTGCCAAAAGAGGTTGCGTAAAAATGTGAACTTTGGGCTTGTACAAATTTGCTGTTTTGCTCTGCTGGACGCATCGGTCGCTTGCGCACATTGCCCAATCCGGAGAACTGCTCCCTCCAGGAGTTGCGGGTGG
>WGOC01000010.1 GCA_016124235.1 bacterium
CGCCACCTGGCAGACCGGTTTTCCACTGCGCACCAGTTGAACCGCCTGTTCCTTGAAGTGCCGGGAGAAGTTACGTTTGGTGGCCACATTCATAGTCTCTTTGTCTCTTCCTTGGTGGTCCAGCATTCTCACTCACCTCACACGTGCTGTGGCCTCACTTTCAGAAAGATTGTCGCTCTTCAAAACATGTTCAATATCTACCGTGTAGGGTAGCTTGCTGAAATCAGCGAAGTAGAAGAATTTTGGAATCCGCTTGAAGGCTATTTTCCACGCCGCAGCGCTGAAGGTGTCCTTATTGTCGAGGAACTTCTTCTGTGCTTCCTGTGCCTCCAGAAGAATTTTTAGGGACTCGGCATTCTCACCGTATTTCGTTACGTCCTGAGCCAATTTCTTCCCAATCTCACCGAAGCTTTTAAGCGCCGTGTAGCTCGCTCTCTCACTCTCGGGAACCGGAGTCTTATTCAGGAAATTCAACGCAGCGCGAGCCTCAGAACATCCGCTCACCCAGCGAAATTCGTTCTTGTATGTCATCGACAAAGTTAAAATGTCACCCTCTTTAACAACGCCATCACCGAAAGATTCGGTTACGGCTGCAACGTCGTCGGTCTGCCATTCAAGTTCAACACTGATTGGAGTTACTGCATCCAGATCTTTCCCGTCCTTTCGGTGGCGCTTCTCCAGCCACGCCGGATAGTGATCGAGGATTGAAAATTCTGGATTGATTCGCGCCGGATTGAGGCAAAACAGGGCCTGAAGAAAGGCCGTCTTGCCAGATTCATTCTTGCCAACAACGCAAGTGACCTTTTCGTCGATCTTCACAGGCGTTGAGTCGATGATGTTTTTGAACATCCGGATTTGTGCGCTTTTCAGTTTCATTAGAAATGCTCGTTCGCATTGTTCCAAAAACATCCTCGGACAACACTGGACTTCAACAGATTTGTTCCCACTCTTGTTCCCATTCCTGGATTCTAAATCCTCAGATTCAGCGTAAATCCTTGTGTAGGCGCGCCGAAAATCTGTCCGGTTTGCTATCGATGGATCTGGCAAACGCTCTCTCTCGCGGCAGCAAGAGCTATGTGTTAAGACGGCTCTTGAAAAAGGTGCGTCCAATTGTCAAAGCACTGCACAAGGAACACGCGGGCAGTCGGAAGGATCGATTAAAACGCGGCTATGTTCACCGCGATTGGTGGTCAACGGAGCATCCTTTTTTTGCGGGGGATGAATACGTTTTTGATGATCTCACGGGCAATGTCTATTTTTGGATTGAGGATGAACACGGCGCCTGGCAGCTCCTGCTTGGGCAGTTCATCGCGGGGTGCGACGCGCGGTCGTTGAGGATCTATCCCGGTGCTGTGGTTCCTTCGAATGTTTATCATCAACTGGCGTGCCGCACGGCAATGAACGGCATGGTTCAGCAGCTCGGCATCCCGAAACGGTTTCGCCTCGAAAATGGAATTTGGAAAACCGGCCAGTTGATCAAGGGGCAAAGCATCAATTCAAAAAAATTCCTGGCTTCCGATCTCCCTGAATTCAAGAGCGCACTTTCGAATCTCGGTATTGAAATACATCACACCGAGCCAGGGAATCCACGCGGCAAGATTATTGAGCGCGTTTTTGGGCTCATTCAGCCGAAACTCGAACGATTGAAAGGCTACGCTGGCCGACTTCAAATGCTCGACATGCCGGAAACGACACGACGAGCCGTTAAGGAGGTAAACGCCCGCAGAGCCCATCCGAGTAAGTATTTCCTTAGCTTTCAGCAGATGCTTGCCGAGTACCAAAACATTTGTGAGGAGTACAACGCTGAACGCCAGGAAGGGAAGATTCTCCGGGGTATGTCGCCGAATCAGGCATGGGTGCAATTACAGAATCCGGATGAACCAATGAGTCGGCTGGCGCCTGAGTTGCGGTACCTCTTTGCGCACGAACGATTCAGTGTGCCGGTCAAACGAGACGAATTCAAATTGCCAATCTCTGGGGAGTATTTCTACCAGATGGAAGAGATCTGGAAACTGAACGGCGAGCGGGTGTTGGCGTGGTTTGACCCTATGCGGCCAGAGTCGGTGATTGTGACGGATTTGGATGGAGAGAATCCGACCGTCGCTGAACGAGTTGTGAAGGCTCCCGCTTGGACAGATGGTCGAAATGAAAAGCTGGCGACGGCGCGACAAAAACTAAGCGCGATCAATCGGCACCGTCGCGCCGCATTGGTTGATTTAAAGACAGAGCTTTCTATTCCTTACCGTGGACACGTTGCCGACGAAGAGACGGTAGCCAAAGTTCGCCAGGGCGAAGAGTTCAACCGCCTGCGCGAGCAGTCGGCCGGCAAGGTCAAAAAGCGTCGCAAGATCAACGGCCATCGTGCCTCGATTGGATTGCCCCCGGTGGACACCGACCGTGTGACAGACGAACAAGAGGAGGCCGCTGCCCGGCTCGCCAGGGCGATGGATGAACACCGCAGGCGAAAGGAGATCGACCAACCATGAACACGCGCAGAAAGGCACTGGAAGACGGCACATTCTACGGGGAGAGATATGCTTCCTCGCCGGTCTATCAAAAGGGCATTCTAGGTTCGAGCGTCGCCGATCCCTCGGCTTTTCTGGATTCGCCGGATGACGTTGAGATCGTTGCTTTCATGCAATGGAAGTCTTGGCAGCCAGGCGGGCTGGAGGCGCTGGCAGAGGAGTTGCGCCGGCGCTGGCCAGAGCGATTGATGCCGCGCTCATTGCGTTTAAGGGCAGGGAATCTGCGCCGTGTCCCGGTTGGTGAGGAACTGGAACAATTGTGTGATGACATCCCACTTTTGTTTGATTTCCAGATGGAAGGTATTTGCGGGGTTCCCACATATAAGCAGAAGGTTTTCCGTCTATCGATTGGCGACCTGGTCGAGTGTTGTAAATCACATGCAGAGCAACTCGCTCCCAATTTGAAGACGGCATTGCTCGATCCTGAGCGACGTGAGTATGGGGGCGTGAAACCTACGCGTTCGCTTGCTGAGCGCGCCCCTTGGTATTTCCCGGACGTATTCGAATGCGTGCGCGTGTTGATGAATGAGCACGCGGCAGCGCGGCTTGAATCCATTATTCAGACCACGGTTGCCAAGACCCTGTTTAGAGTCTTCGAAGATGCCTGGGAGACGCGGCAAATGTTCCTCGCCCTTGGAGGCTACAAGATCGGCAAAAACACGGCTGCCCGCGCATGGTGTGAGGCTTTCCCTGGTCGCGTCCGTTATGTGGAGGTGCCAACCGGGAACGATGATGAAAACTTTTTCCGGGCCCTATCTCGCAGCCTTGGCCTCGCGCAGGGAAAGGCGAAAGGCAACCAGATGCGCTTCAACGTCGAGAAGATGTTGTCTAAAATGCCATTGATGCTGGTGTTTGCTCAGGCGGCCTATCTTTGGCCGCAGAACAATCGCCGGGAGGCTCTCCCAAAGCGCATTGAATGGATCATCTCAAACTTGGTTGATAAAGGGGTGCCGGTGGTTCTTTTGTCGCGGCACCAGTTTGTTGAAGATCAGCAGATCGTCGCCAAAAAGACGGGCTGGCGAATGGATCAGTTCCTCTCGCGAGTAGCGGAGACTATCAACCTTGGTGAAACACTTCCGCGGCGCGACGTGATCGCGATCTCCAAGCCCAATCTTCCTCACTTCGAAAAGACTGCTATTGATCACCTGGCTGATTGTGTGTGCCAGCGTCCGGCAATGTACACGCCGGTTTGCAAGCGGGCTGAACTGATCGCGAAACGGGACGGTAGAGACACGGTAGGGGATGCCGACGTGCTGGAGGCCATCGAAATCGTGTCTTCAACCAACTGGATGGAGCGCGGGCTGGTCGGCCGTCCTGAGCCTTCGCGTGGTCCGCGCGAACGTGGATCGTTCAAGCGCACACCTGCACAGAGCGGTCGCTCGCCAGGTGCGCGTGGTGGATTTTCTGGTCTTTCCTCGCCCTTGCAAAGGGACGGAAATCCGGTTGCAAGCGGGTAGAAAACCGCATTGCAACTGCAGTTTGAAGCGCTCGGAAAAACGGGCGCGCTTTTTCCTGTACAGTTGCCACCCAAATTTCGCAGGTGAAATCCGAGTGTGATTGCACTGCGGATTCCCCTGGCGACCGAGCCCCCGTTCAAAACTGATTGCGCGATGATGTGGCGCTCTTCTTCTTCGGTCCAATTGATCTCAATCCGCCGGCCGGATCTCTTTGTTCGTTGATCCAGCACCGAATCAGCTTTGCGGTTGCCGTTCTTCCATTTGGCGACCTTGCGTTCAACCAGCTTCCGCATGGCCTCGCGGTTCTTCGCGAGCGTCGGAAGCGCATCGAACAGAAAATTGACAATCTGCCGGCGCACGCGGCGCATGGTCTTGCCCGAACGCTCGGCTTCCTCCCAGAACTTGCCGACATCCATCCAGAGGCACGCCAGCGATTTGGGCGCCGGATTTTGTGCGTCGGCAAAGCCTTCGATCGTTTCAGCGATGACCTTCAACGCGTCGCGCGTTGCCGCGTCCGGCTTGGGTGATTTTTCCAAGCCGCCAATCCGGCCGTCCACGTACAATTCAACGCGGTGCCATTCTTCGCGGCCGGCGTCGCGGTCCAGTGTGCGCTTCAAAAGGTATTGCCATCTTTGGGCTGAAATCTCTTTGGCGAATTCAGCGCGGTAGTCGCGCAAACCGCATTCGATAAACTCCCCGTCGCGCCCGATCATTTCATTGCGCCGACGCAGCGACGGAACCAACGCCCGCTGAAGTTTCAACGCGCGCGCCTGTTCGGAGTCGGGCAATGAGGCAAACGGAACCGAAAGCCGCCACGGTTGCTCACTTGGCGCAGAGCCCAACAAATGATGCACGTCGCGATAGCCTCCGGATTTCACCAATTCAAAAAGCCGGGTGCGCCAGGCTTCGGGGAGTTGATCGATCGACCAGGCCGGCGCCTTGCCGCCGCGTGTGGCGACGAGGCCGGCCGGGGGTGTTTCCTTTAGGCGAATCTGAACCGCGCGCTTACTCAGCTGCAGTACGGCAGCCAACTGCGCGGCCGTGTGGCCGTTGGGGATGCCGGGGACCTGGGCTTCTGAAATCATGTTGAATCACCCTTGCAAAAAGAATTCAGGCGGACGCCGGCCAGCGCTGAGCGGCAAAACTCAGTCGTCGGTCCCCGATGTATGACTGGCGCCCGCCAAAGGGTTAAATGAGACATGGCAACCGGCGGTTTCCACGGAAAGGACTTCGTGGAATCACTCGCTGACGGTCGCGAGCGGAACTCCTTCCCACCGGTTGCCATTAAATGAAGCATCGCCGTGAGTCTTAGCTGGCGGCGAGTTGCAGGACGGCGGCGGCGCCGGTCTGCATGAGTTCAACGTGGAAGCGCTCCAGGGCGCGCACGGCGATTTCATCACTCGCGAAATAGATGTCTGAAGACGTTTCAACGCGAAGATCGCCACGCTCGCCAAAGTAATGGTAGCTGGCATCGCCAAAGCAGACTTGCAGCTGGCTCGCAGCGGCGCTCGTATCGTAAATCGGCATGACGTCCACCCAGCGAACCGGGAAGCCGTCCAGCTTGGGAGTGGCGCCCGGCATGTAAACCTTGCCGTTGGCCGTCGAGTTGAACGTGATCAAGAGCGCCTCCATCGTGGCGTTCATGTAATACGCACTTTGCTTGAGCGCAGCGGAGCTCACCTTGGCGCGCAGGTTACGCAGATCGGAGAGCGCAATGTCGGAAGGCGCCGTGTTGCCCGTGGTGAGGACGATCTTGTTGCTCGCGTCCAGAGCCGCCTTGGCAAAGCCTTTCATGCTCTTGTACGTGCTGGTGCCGTCCGCCATGAAAAAGCACGTGTCTTCCCACTTGGCCATTTCGCGGGAGATGTAGCGTGCGAGGAAAGAGCCGAGCTGCACAATGCTGTCGGCATCGATCTCCGAAGGGATGCGAACTAAGCCGCCGGCCTTTTGCGGTGTAAACGTCTTATTCGCGAATTGCGGCGACTTCTCACCGACGGAACCGCTCATATCGATGAACCCAAACGCCGGACTGGTGGATAGCGACGGCAGATTGACCGTCGCGGCGCCGAGCGGATAGACGGTGCCGAACTGACGCGCCTGGCCATACATCCAGACCAGTTCCACGACTTCCGCCGCGTAGGTGGTGGGCAGCGGGATATCACTGGTCGTCAGTGCCGAGCGCTGCTCCATGCCGAGCGCTTCGATGGCGCGCGAAAGGACCGCGTCGCGATCGCTTACGTGTTCGAGCTTGTTGTGGCGGGCCGCGCCCACAATGGCGATGGCAGCGAGGTAACGCGCACACGCTTCGGAGACGAAACGGCCGCGCTTCGGATCCGGCCCATCCCCGGCTTGCATCCGGGAGCGGCGCATGTCATCGAGCTGACGTTTGAGCAGCGAGTTGTTCTCGTGCAGTTTCTTGATCGCATCGTTGGACGACGCGAGGTCCGATTCAAGGCGGCGATAGCCGGCCTCGACGTTGGCAAGATCCCCTTTGAGATCCTGCAAGTATTCAGATTCGTTCATGTATTTGTTTCGGATTTTGATTTGTTCTTCCGTTCACACACCCCGCCGCCGCGCTCCATCGCCATTGCCTGCTTGAGCGCTCGAATCGCCTGGCAACGCTGCTTTTGCTTGGGGTTTTAAATTCATCGCCTACGCGGCCGGGCCGAGTTGCAGCACACTCATGCTGCTGGCGTCCATGTTGTGAAAATCGATTTCCTCCAACGCCCGCAGCGCGATTTGATCGGTGGCAAATTTCACCTCCCGACTCATGTTCAAGCTAAACTCGCGGCGCACGCCCAGGTAGCCGTAGGAAAGATCGCCAAAGCCGCCCACCAACGTATCAGCCGAATCGGCCGTATCGTAAGCCGGCAACGCCGGCACCCAATGAATCGGGAAGTTGTCCAGCGTATCGCCCTGCGGACTGCGGACAAAAACTTCGCCTTCGTCAGTCATGTCATTGAACTGGCAGAACAGCGCCTCGTAGGTCGGATTGAAGAAGTAGGCGCCATTGATCAACGCGGCACTGGCCACGTACCAGCGCATTGCGCGAACGTCGGTTAACGTGATTTCCGGCGGCGAGCAAACGCCCGTTCCAAGTGTGCGGTTGTTTGATTGCGAAAGCGCATACTTGAGCACGCCCGTGATGTTTCCAAACGTGCTGGTGCCGTCGCCGTTGAAAGCCGTGTTGTCTTCCAGATAGGCCATCTCCCGCGCGCAATAATCGGCGAGGAAATTGCCGAGATTGACGAAGCTGTCATCATCGATCTCGCTCGGGACAATGATCAAGCCGCCGGCTTTCTCCGCGTCGAACGTCACGAACTCGATTTGCGGCACCTTTTCCAGGACGCTCGCCGATTGATCGATGAACCCAAACGCCGGCGAAGTCTTGAGCCGCGGCAATTTGTTCGTCGACCGGCCCAACTTGTAAACCGTGCCCAGGCGGCGAATGATGCCATAGCTCTCGACCAGTTGAACGATTTCCTTCCCGTAGTTGGCCGGCAAGGGAATGTCCGACGTGGTGAGCGCTGAGCGTTGCTCTGAGCCCAGAATAAAATCGCAACGCGAAGCGATACGATCGCGCGTGACACTGCTGACGGTGCGCAGCTTGCCATAGGCGAGCCCCACGCCAAGCGTGTAGGCGGCCAGATGGTTTGCGCAATCATTGGAAACGACGCGTTTCCGGTAATGAAAGGCGCCGATGGATTCGGGCAGGTTATGCCCTTTCATGGAAGTAATCAGCGAACGAAGCGACGCTTGATCCTGCTCGATATCGAGCACTTGCTTGCGCAGTTCAGCCTCGTGAATACCGATCGTTTGAAGCGCTTCGCCTCGGGCGGTGTAAGTGGCGACTTCGGCGGTGGTGGCGGGAGTGTGGGCGGCGGTTCGGGTGGCTCGCCATTGGTGCGCCTGCGAATCGAGCATAGCGAGGACGCGAAAGTTGCGATCATCGAACAGTCCGCGAATGTGGCGGTGCAGACGGTCGCCACTCAAATGAATCAGGATTCCGACATCAGTCGGGCAACCAAGAGGTTGGTGGCATGACCAGGGGCGTCGTTTATTTCTATTCGGACCGCGTGCCGGATGGGCGTTTCCTGGCGGAGTTGCAGATGGAAAAGGACGGGGTGTTTTCCGCCATCGTCCAGAATGACGACAAAGAGGAATGGCTCTCGGCAAAGGAAGCGGCCGCCCTGCTCGCTTCGTTGGGAATCAAACTCGATTTCAAGGGAATCTATCGGTGGGCGGATGATGGATTCATTCGCGACTTCCGACCACAGCCGCACACGCGACGATTTGGCAAGTCATCGATCAAACGGCTGGCGAGTCGGTTGAAGGCAGATCCGGAGTACTGGCAGAAGTTGCGCGCCAGTCATTACAGCGGCGATCGATCGCGCTGCGGAGTGCGTGGGTAGTGACGTTGAACCGCTTCGGAACGGCGATTGCGTTCGCATTGCAAGACCGTTTCAAGCGAGCAGCTAGGCGGCGAAAACGACTTCGCACTTCGCACCTTTTCGCCCGACTTAATATCTGTCCGAAAATTTCGTAAGCTGTTGGATTATCGGGTATTTATAGGGAGGTGCGAAAATCGGACAGATTCAAAGTCTCGGACGAATGCTCAAAAACCGACACCAACCGAGTTCGCCGCAACTCATTGTCCCAAGGTAGTTTCGGGCTATTCAAGCCAATTCAAGGTAAACGCGATCCGGACAACTTTTCGGTGTGTGAACACTTGACCAAGAAAGAGTGGAGCGGGTGAAGGGAATCGAACCCTCGTAGCCAGTTTGGAAGACTGGAGCTCTACCATTGAGCTACACCCGCGAACCGGCGGCGACTGTAGCCCCCGCTCTTGCGTTGTCAATCCACGGACCGCTATCGTCGCCGCGCATGACTTCGCTTCTCCTCACCGGCGGCCGCGTGATCGACCCCGCCAGCCAGCGCGATGAAACCGCTGATGTCCTGCTCGCGGATGGCCGCGTGTCGGCGATCGGTCCCGCCGGTTCCTTCCCTGTGCCGGCGGATACGGAACGCCGTGACGTCAAGGGCAAGATTGTTTGTCCGGGTTTGATCGATTCTCACGTGCATTTGCGCGAGCCCGGTCAGTCGGCCAAGGAAACCATCGCTGACGGCACGCGCGCCGCCGCCCGCGGCGGATTTACCTCGGTCGTTTGCATGCCGAACACGAATCCGTCAATCGACAGCGCATCGACCGTGGCGCTGGTTCACGAAAAAGCGGAACGCGATGCGGTCGTCAATGTATACATCACGGGGGCGATCACCAAGGGCATCGCGGGCGAGGAACTTGCGCCGATCGGTGGCCTGAAACAGGCCGGCATTGTGGCGATCACCGACGACGGTCACTGCGTGCAAAACAACGAGTTGATGCGTCGCGCCTGCGAATACGCCCACATGTTTGATCTGCCCGTGCTGGACCATTGTCAGGATTACGCGCTCGTGAGCACTGGCGTGATGCACGAAGGCTACTGGAGTACAGTGCTGGGTCTACCTGGCTGGCCGGCGATGGGCGAGGAGTTGATCGTCGCGCGTAACATTGTCCTCGCGGAGAACACCGGCACCCCCATTCATTGTCAGCATATTTCGGCACGGCAAAGTCTGCACTGGTTGCGGCGCGCGCAACAACGCGGCGTGCCGATCACGGCCGAGGCGTGCCCGCATCACTTCACTCTCACGGATGCCGCGCTGGCGGGGAGCGATCGCTTCTGGGAAAAGGACGGCCGGGGGTTGGCGCATTTCTTCAAAGACGACAAGCGACCGCAATGGCCCAGCTACGACACCAATTTCAAAATGAACCCGCCGCTGCGATCCGCGGAAGATCGCGAAGCCATCCTCGAAGCGATCGCGGACGGAACGCTGGCAATCATCGGCAGCGACCACGCACCACACTGCAATTTTGAAAAGGAAGTCGAGTTCGACAATGCGCCGTTCGGGATCACCGGACTCGAAACTGAACTCGCACTTTCGCTCATGCAGCTCGTTCATCCGGGACGATTGAAGCTGCCGGATTTGCTCGCGAAGTTCACCGTGAATCCCGCTCGATTGCTGCGCCTCAACAAGGGCACGCTGGCTCCGGGCGCAGATGCGGACGTCACCGTCATCGACCCGGACAAGGAATGGATCTATCGCAATTCGTTCTCCGCTTCCAAATCCCGCAATTGCCCGTTCGACGGCTGGCCGATGCGCGGCAAAGCCGTCCTGACCGTGGTTGGCGGAAAGATCGTTCACGAGGAAATCTAACTCATGCGCGCGTTGATTTTTGGTTGCGGCTACATCGGACTGCCGCTCGGAGCGGAATTGGTCCGACAGGGCCATCAAGTTTTTGGCGTCGGTCGCCACGCGACGGGGCACGCGGCAATCCGGGACGCCGGCATCCAGGCCATTGACGCGGACATTACCCAGCCCGACTCCTTGCAAGCGATCGATGGGAAGTTCGACTGGGTGGTGAACTGCGTGTCGAGCAGTCACGGCGGCGCGGAAGATTATCGCCGTGTCTACGTCGACGGAAACCGTCATCTGGTCGAATGGTTGCAAGCATCACCGCACCGCAAATTCATCTACACCAGCAGCACCGGCGTCTACGGTCAGGACAACGGCGCGGTCGTGAAGGAAGAACATCCGACAGAGCCCGCCACGGAGACCGGCAAAGTACTGGTTCAAGCCGAACAACACCTGCTCGTCGCCGCGCGGGAAAAGAAGTTTCCGGCCATCGTTCTTCGAATCGCCGGCATCTACGGTCCGGACCGACTGCACTATCTGCATCAATTCATCGCCAACGAATCGCGCGTCGAAGGCAAGGGTGAGCGCCACCTGAACATGATTCATCAGTACGACGTTGTCGGAGCGATTATCGCGGCGTTGAAGAGCGGCCGTCCTGGCGAAGTTTACAACGTCGTGGATGACGAACCGATCGCCCAAGTGCATTTCCTGCGCTGGCTTTCCGAGACGCTCGGCAAATGGATGCCACCGACCGCCACGCCGGAAGAGATGGAAAAACTCGCTCAACGAAAACGCGGCGTCACCAACAAGAAAGTCAGCAACCGACGTTTGCGAATGGAGCTTGGTTACACGCTCAAATATCCAACCTTTCGCCAGGGCTACACCGCGGAGATTCGGCGCCTGGACGACGCCGGAGAATTAAACATCGAATTGGAGGAAAGGTGATCAGTAACGTCCAAGAGCAAAGGTCAAAGGACCAAAGAATTCCCCATCTTCAAAAGTCCTCGGGAAACGATGTCCCGGATCACGCGCGCCGATTGAGCTTCCGCTATTTGAACTTCATTAGACCTTTGCCCTTTGAATTTGATCCTTCGCTCGCTGGCGTCACCTCGTGCGCGAATCCTTGAAATGCTCCACGTGCCCGTCGAGCATCAGGCGATTGCGGCCACCGAGAT
Source organism: bacterium (assembly GCA_016124235.1). Taxonomy (GTDB): domain Bacteria; phylum Verrucomicrobiota; class Verrucomicrobiia; order Limisphaerales; family RI-55; genus RI-55. The sequence goes on from WGOC01000010.1 coordinate 11,389, forward strand.
GGGCCGACCAGCCTTTCAATGCGGCCGGCACGCTCGGGATGGTGTTGGGGAAGTAGGGATCGACAATCAGCTCGACCTCCACTGGACCGTTCGGTTGACCTGCCACTGGATTGTTCGCGGCCCGGAGTTGAACGACAGCCTCGGATTCCGTCTTCCCCCAAAAATCATCCAGCGGAATCGGTTCATCGGGTCGGTCAAAACGCCACATCCAATAATTCACGATCGGTGCCGTGTTGGTATCCATGCCGCCGAACTGTTGCGCCTGAATCGCCTTGGCCAGCGGTCCCGACCGAATCGATGGGCATTCCCAAACCCGGCTTTGCGAAATTAAATCATGCAAGACGACGGCGGACCAGCCAGCGCGTGGGTCGCTCTTTGGCCATCCCGACCAGGGCATGTAACCGCCGGGCAATGAATTCTTCAGATCACGTCGGTCAGGAAATCGACTTTCGTGGTCATCCAGATACATCCGCCAGGCGAGGCCAAGCTGGCGCAGATTCGAAACGCAAGCGGACTTGCGCGCCGTTGCTTTCGCCCTCGCCAAGGCCGGCAAAAGCAGCGCCGCGAGCACTCCGATAATCGCAATTACCACGAGCAGCTCGATCAAGGTGAAACCGGAACAAAAGTGTGCTGCCGGCAGCTTGCCGGCAGTTTTCCGCGTCACTACTTGTGGCTCTCGCCGGGAAAAGCGAAACTTGATCGCTGTTATATTAACTCGCACTTTTTCAGAACCGTGCCGGCAAGCTGCCGGCAACACACTTCAATTATTTCGGCAGTGCAAACGCCACATACGCATCGCCGCTTTTGGTGCCAATCTTGCCACCGCCACAGGCGATCACAACGTATTGTCGGCCGTTGACCGAATACGTCGCCGGCGTTGCATAACCAGCGGCAGGCAGTGGTGCTTTCCAGAGTTCCTCACCGGTTTCGCGATCGAAGGCGCGGATGTGTTCGTCGCGACTGGCACCGATGAAAACCAGTCCACCGGCGGTGACAATCGGACCGCCATAATTTTCAGTACCGGTTTTGGGAACTCCCTTTGCCGTGAGTTCGGGCCATTCACCGAGCGGCACGCGCCATTTGAATTCGCCGGTGTTCAGATTAATCGCGTTGAGCGTGCCCCACGGCGGTTTGACGGCCGGATAACCATTCGTGTCGAGCCAGCGATTGTAGCCGGTCATCGTATAGGGAATCATTCCGAGCACATCTTCGCCGACGAGTTCGTCCTTGCCACCACGGGTATTCGATGGAGCCGGTGTCTCACCTAACAAATAGCCGGCCACGGCTTCGCGCTGCGCATCGGAGAGAAACGCAAACGACGGCATTACGCCCTTGCCGGTTTGCAGCAACGCCAACACATCAGACTTTTTCAATCGCTTCGCCACGTCCACCAATGACGGTACGTTTTGCGCCTTGTTACCCATGCGATCGACGCCATGACACGCGGCGCAAATTTGTGTGAAAATCGCGTCGCCCGTGGCGAGCGGTGCCTCCCCTTTTTGACGTGTCGGCACCATAGTTAAAATCCACGCCATTTCGTTCGCATTAACGTAGAGCACGCCGTCGGGATCGGCCGCCGCGCCACCCCATTCGGCGCCCCCGTCAAACCCGGGAAAGATAATGGTCCCCTGCTCGCTCGGCGGCATGAACGGCACGTGCGGTTTGATGTGGGAAAACGTTTCGAGCACTTGTCGATGGGATTCCGGCGAGATGTCGGTGATCTCGTTGTAGGTGAACAACTGTCGCGCGAATGGCGCCGGCTTGGTGGGCAGCGGTTGCGTCGGCCACGCAGCCTCACCCTGCAAATCGGAAGAAGGCACGGCCGTTTCCTCAATCGGGAAAAGCGGCTCACCGGTTTCGCGATTGAAGACAAACACGTGACCGGACTTCGTCACCTGGGCGACCGCGTCGACGAGTTTCCCGTTGTGGCGGACTGTGATCAAATTCGGAGGCGCGGGCAGATCGCGATCCCACAAGTCATGGTGCACAAACTGAAAATGCCAGACGCGTTTGCCGGTGTTCGCATCAAGCGCGATCAGACAATTCGCAAACAAATCCTGGCCAATGCGATTGCCACCCCAAAAATCAAACGTCGCCGAACCGGTCGGGCAAAAGAGCAGGCCGCGTTTTTCGTCGAGCGCGAAGCCGGTCCAGACATTGACGCCGCCGACGTATTGATACGCGTTGGGCGGCCAGGTTTCGTAACCAAATTCGCCGGGCTGCGGAATCGTGTTGAACCGCCAGACCAGTTTGCCGGTGCGCACGTTGTAGGCGCGAATGTGGCCCGGAGCGGCCGGCGCGGGCCCTTCGCCGAGCCGCATGCCAACGATCAACAGGTCATGGTAAAGAACCCCGGGCGTGTTTGCCTGCAACGCGAGTCGATCAACATCGCGAATCAATCCTTCCTTGAGGTCAATCGATCCGCCTTTTCCAAACGAAGGAATGCGTTTGCCGGTTTGCGCGTCGATCGCGTGCAGGAAGTGATCGTTGCCAAAAAGGATGCGCCGATCATCGCCGTCCGCCCAATACACGAGCCCGCGGTTCACCCCGGACTTGGTGACTCCTGGCACACTCGCCGGATCAAACCGCCAAAGCTCCTGACCCGTGGCGGCGTCCAACGCGAACAGTTCGAGGGCCGGCGAAGTGCCAGACAAAATTCCGTCGATCACCAGCGGATTGCATTGGATTTGCGAGCGATTTCGGGGGTCGGTACCGCCGGCCTCGTAGGTCCAAGCCACCTGCAGTTGGGTCACGTTTTGCGGCGTGATCTGTTTAAGCGTCGAATACTGGCTGCTGGCCTTGTCCCCGAGATAGGCGTTCCAATTTTGATCGGCCGCGCTGGCGGGACCGGCGAAAGCCAGAGCGGCTGCAGCAAAGAGGCAACGAATAGGTGGCATCGGTGGACGATAATTTGCCCAAAAAATGCTGGCAACCCGGGAAGCAACCGGGTCGAGACCGGCGGCGAGACTCAAAGGGAATTGATCGATCTTCCGACCCGAACGGCCGACGACCCATCCCGACCCCACATGGCACCGCATCGGCTTCCCGATTGCCGTTCATTGCCGGGTTAAGGCGGTCGATCATTTCGCCGATAATCCAAAGACGACGACCGACCACACGGCGGACCGACATCCCTATGTTTCGTAATCAGAATATTGACCAGCTTGACCGATTGATTGATGGCGTGGAACACCTGCCGCCCGCCCCCACGGTGGCCGCTGAACTCCTGGGACTGTTCAGTGACCCGGATCGGGACATTGACCGCATCATTGAACTGATCAGCCATGATCCTTCACTCACGGCGGAAGTCATCAAGCGCTGCAATAGTGCGTTCTTCGCCGGCGCCGAACCGGCCGAGGACATGATGGAGGCCGTGACCCGCCTGGGCTTTTATGAGGTCTATTGCATGGTGATCGCCCTGGTCGGCTCCAAGGCCATGAAAATGGCTGCCGGCGTCGGATGTCTTGATCCTTCAAAGTTGTGGCAGCACTCCGTCGTCACCGCCGCCACGGCGGCCACCCTTGCACGAAGGGTCGAAGTCGTCGAAGCCGTGGCGTTCACCGCGGGCCTGCTTCACGACGTGGGCAAATTGATCTTCGCCTCGGTGCGCACCCAGGAATATGCGGCCATGATCGAGCAAGCTGGTTGTCACGGTCCGGAATTTGCCGATGCCGAGATTCAGGCGATGGGCGCGAGTCATTCGGCCTTGGGCGCCCGGCTGCTCAGTCGCTGGAAATTGCCCGATAACGTTTGTGCGGCCGTACTCTTTCACCACGATCCGCCCGCGGCTGCCGCCCCGTTTCAGCGATTGGCGGCGAGCGTCAATCTGGCAAACATCTGGGCGCATCAAGTCTCCGAAAACCTGGAACTCCCCACCGAGGACCTCGCGTTCGACGAGAGTTCCGTGGAGTTACTGCAACTTCCAATGACTGACATTCCGCTGGTGGTCAAACAGACCCAACGAGCCGTCGAACGAGCCCGGTCATTGCTGTCGCTCGCTTGAACCACGGACCGACGCCGCAACCACTCGATTCACTCGCGGTCCAGCAGGGCGTTCACGAACGCCACCAAGGCAGGTTGATCCAGGGTCTTGCGGGTCGCGACTCCAATGCAAAAGGGCTGAGGCGGCGGCGAGATGGGTTTGAGCACGAGGCGTTGCCCCACCATACAGGTCAGGCTTTCCGTCACAATTGCCACCCCACGCCCGGATTCCACCGCAGCGATCAGGCTGGTCACACTATCGTGTTCTTCGCTGATCAAGGGATTGCGTTTCGCCCGACCAAACAAAGTCTTCAGCGACTCGTGGTATTCGGGATAATCCGTTTTCGAATAGGCGATCAATCGTTCGCCGGCGAGTTCCTCAATCGGAATCCGGCGTCGACGGGCCAGCGGATGCGACGGATGCATGGCCACGCAAACCTGATGCGTCACCAGATCGTGAAACGTCAATCCACGCAACGAACTTGCCGATGTCTTTACGAGCAACGCCGCATGCAGCTTTTGATCGCGCAAGCCGGATAGCATTTGCTCGGTCGTAAGGTCGTGCAGGGAAACCTTCACTTCCGGTGCGCGCTCCTGAAAAGCCCGCAACGCCTTGGGCAACAATTCAACCGTCAGCGACGGGGCGTATCCCACATGCAACTCGGTTACTTTTCGGGCGCCCATGGATCGAACCGTCGCAACAGCCTCGTCCGCCCGGCGCAAAAGTTCGCGGGCTTCCTGGTAAAACACCCGGCCAGCGTCGGTGAGCCGGATTGATTTCGCGGTGCGAGCGAACAACTTCACGCCGAGCTCGGCCTCGAGGTCCTGGATCTGCCGGCTGAGCGGCGGTTGGGAAACGTGCAGGCGGGTGGCGGCGCGGGTCACGTTTTCCTCCTCGGCGACCGCCACAAAATACTTGAGATGCCGCAGTTCCATGCGCGGAGAGCGTAGCGATCGCCCCGGCGCAGACAAGCCGCCACCGACCGATTTGCGTTCTTCAAACAGATGACTGGAAAAATCAATTTGACTCCAAGTCAATTCTGCGTGATTTGTTTCAACGATGAGTGTGACCGCCACCAGAAAGGAACGAGAACGAAGTGCGCGCGAGGAGTTGATCCTCGATCACGCGCAACGGTTGCTCCTGCGCGATGGTTACCAAAACCTGAACCTCGATGAGCTGGCGCGGGCGATCGAATACTCCAAGGGAACGATCTACCTGCATTTTCAAACGAAGGAGGATCTCACGCTCGCCATCGCCGTCCGGGCGCTCAAAGAACGAGCCGACATGTTTGAGCGCGCCGCAAAGTTTGCCGGCCGAACACGTGAACGCGCCCGGGCCATCGGCTTCGCGTGTTGCGAGTTCGCCGTTTGTCATCGCGATTACTTCAACATCGAAATGATGCTGAAATCGGCCTCTTTTTGGGAAAAAGCATCGGAAGATCGCCGTCGTGCCCACAATGTCCAGGCCGGCCGTTGTTTTCGCTCGATGAACACGATTGTGCAGGACGCGATCCGCGAAGGCGACCTGCCGACTGGCACTCATTCGGAACATGTGGTTTTCAGCCTGATTGCCATCACGATGGGCAGTCACATCGTCGGCGTGAATCCCGACATCCAGTTTTATTGCGGCATTGAAAATCCGCTGGAACTCGCCCGCCGGAATCAGGACCTCGTCTGTGACGGCTGGAATTGGAGACCGCTCCTCAATGAATGGGACTACTCCGCCACTGACAAACGCATCAAGGCGGAGATCTTTCCGGATACGACTCTGCTAAAATCGGCCTGAAAAAATTTTACCTGAATTTGACTCAAAGTCACAACTTGCAAGTCAGTCAAACCACCTCCACTCATTCGCATGAACTTCGTCGCCCTACGCATGCTCACCGGTGATCGCGCCAAATACCTCGGCCTGATCTTCGCGATCGCGTTCAGCACCTTCCTGCTGGAAAACCAGACCAGCATCTTCGCGGGAATCATGAAACGCACCGGCAGCCAGATTGCCGATGTGATCGACGCAAACATCTGGGTCATGGATCCGGCGACCCGTTACTTCGAGGAAACCAAGGCGCTCAAAGACACCGATCTCCTGCGCGTGCGCGGAGTGACTGGCGTGGACTACGCCGTCCGGCTTTTCAAAGGTCAACCCGTCGCGCGGACTCCCAAGGGAAATTTCTCCGCCGCGATCGTGATGGGCATTGACGACGCCACGCTGATCGGCGCACCGCGAAAAATGATTCTTGGATCCTGGGAACGGCTGCGCGAGCCGCAGTCGATCGTGATTGATCGCGGCGGATACCAACTACTTTTTCCCGGAGAACCCTACCAACTCGGACGCACGCTGGAGATGAACGATCACCTCGTGAAGATCGTTGGCATTTCGGACGCGAAAGCCCCGTTCGCCAGTTTTCCGATCATTCACGCGCGTTACTCCGAGGCGGTCAATTTCCTCGGGCGCGAACGCAGCCAGATGGCCTTTGTGCTCGCCCGCCCGGTCGCCGGTGTCACGCCGGAGGAACTGACGAAACGCATCGAAGCAGCCACCGGATTGAAAGCGCGAACGACGGATCAGTTTCGTTGGGACTGCATTAACTACTACCTCGAGAACACCGGCATCCCGGTCAACTTCGGCATCACCATCGCAATCGCACTGATCGTCGGACTCGTGGTTTCGGGGCAAACGTTCTACCTCTTCACGGTCGAGAATTTGAAACAGTTCGGTGCGCTCAAGGCGATCGGCGTCACGAACTGGCGGCTCGTCGGAATGATCCTGTTGCAGGCGGTGACGGTGGGTTTCATCGGCTACGCGTTTGGCACCGGGATGGGCGCCGCATTCTTCGAATTCTTCGGCCGACAAATCGCCACGCGAGGAATCATCCTGATGTGGCAGAATGCCGTTGGTGTCGGCGTGCTGATGTTTCTCGTCGTGATCGGCGCGAGCTTGTTGAGCATCCGCCGCGTCCTCGTGCTCGAGCCCGCTACCGTATTCCGTTGATTCATCATCCAACCCGTCATGAACGCCCAACCAACATCGCAAACCGCCGCCGTTCGATGCCGATCCGTGCATAAACATTTTGGACAAGGCGACAACCGCATCCACGTTTTGCGCGGAGTCGATTTCGAGGCGAATCGCGGTCAACTTTCATTCCTCGTCGGACCGAGCGGTTGTGGCAAAACAACCCTGATTTCCGTGATTGCCGGACTGCTCGATACCACCGACGGCAAGGTGGAATTGTTCGGTGAAAACACCGAGGACATGGGCGCTGAACAACGCATTCTGTTTCGGCGACGCAACCTGGGGTTTGTGTTTCAGCAATACAATCTGTTGCCGGCTTTGACCGCCGCGGAAAATGCCGCCGTTCCGTTGCTGGCCGCGGGCGTCAAGAGGCAGGAAGCCGTTGATCGCGCCACCGATTTACTGGTCAAGCTCGGCCTCGAATCGCGCGCCAGGGAACTGCCGAACAAACTTTCCGGCGGCCAGCAACAACGCGTCGCCCTCGCGCGGGCGCTGGTTCATGAACCGCGTTTGATTGTCTGCGACGAACCGACGGCCGCGCTTGATCATGCCACGGGTGAAGCGGTGATGGAGTTGCTCGCCGGTTCGGCTGTTCACCCCGAGCGCGCGGTGATCGTCGTGACGCACGACAACCGTGTCTTTCATTTCGCCGACACCATCGCCCACATGGACGATGGCCGCATTCATCGCACCGAACACCGCAACTGAAATTGAACTCATGAAAAACTACCTCATCCCCGCGGCGGCCGTGGTCGTACTGACGCTCGCCACGGCGTCGATCGTCCGCACGCAGCCACAACGGCAGACCGCCGAGCCCCCCATTGCGCCGCCGCGCGCGACATTTGAAAAACGCGTCGCCGCCGTCGGGCTCGTGGAAGCCAGTTCGGAAAATATTTCGCTCAGCGCCCACATTCCCGGCGTCGTCGAGAAAGTCTGTGTCACCGTCGGGCAGGATGTGAAGGCCGGTGATCCACTCGTCAAACTGGACACCCGTGCACTCGAAGCTCAACTCCGTGAACGCCGCAGCGACCTGGCGACCCGACAGGCGGCGGTCGCCACCGCGAAAGCCCGGGCGCAAGCGACGCGCGTTGCCTTGGCCGAAGCACAACGAATTCTCAAATCAGCCCAGGCGGTCGCCGATCCGCGCAGCATCAGTGCCGACGAATTGACGCGCCGAAGCAGTGCGGTGGACATCGCGCGTGCCGATGTTGATTCCGCGGACGCCGAAGTGAGCGCCGCCGACGCCGCGGTGGGGGCAGCCGAAGCCGCGATTAACGCCGTCGAAACGGATATCGCACGCAGCACAATTACCGCACCGATCGACGGCCAGATTCTGCAATTGAAGATTCGGCCAGGCGAATATGCCGCGGCTGGGAACGCCGCGCAGCCGTGGCTCGTCATGGGACGGGTCAATCCGTTGAACGTCCGCGTCGACGTGGACGAGCACGAAGCATGGCGCGTGCAACCGACAGCGCCGGCGGTCGCGCAGGTGCGTGGCAACGCGAATCTCAGCACGCCATTGAAGTTTGTTCGTTTTGAACCGTACGTGGTTCCGAAAACGTCGCTCACCGGCGCCAGCAACGAACGGGTGGACACCAGGGTCATGCAGGCGATATACCGCGTGGAGCGCGCCGATCTGCCCTTATTCGTCGGTCAGCAGATGGACGTGTTCATCGATGCCAGCGGAATGCAGACGGCGATGGTCGACAACCAGCAAGGCAGACCATGAAATTCACCGTTCAGTTTCGCAACACACCGGCGGAGCTCGTTTCAATTTCCCGGCGAACGGAGATTGAAGGGCAGTCAGCGCGAACAACATTGCCGTCGCGATTTGGCAGTCGTGATAAATCGATTAACTTTCAGAAATTGATGACACATACAGATTCTGTCCGGACCCGAAAATCGCGACGCATTCCGCCCGGCATCGTGCTGGCACCAATCCTCGCACTGGCGCTCGCCGGTTGCAAAGTCGGGCCGGATTATCACCCACCGCAGACTTCGTTGCCGAGTGGTTTCACGAGCAAAGTCGCCGCGGCCCAGACGAACGCTGCACCCGCCGAAGCGCTCGCCCATTGGTGGACCCTTTTCAAAGATGCGCAGCTCGACGGACTCATCAACGAAGCGGCCACCGCCAACCACGATTTGCGATTGGCCCAGGCGCGCGTGCAGGAGGCCCGCGCCTTGCGCGGCATGACCCGTTCATCCCTGTTCCCTCAACTCAATGCGTCGGGCGCCTATCAACGCTCGCGCACAAGCGCCAACACGATTCAGGGCGAACAATTACAGAAGATTGGTCTGCCGTTGACGCAGGACAATTTCAATGCCGGCTTCGACATGAATTGGGAAATCGACGTCTTCGGCGGCAATCGGCGGAGCCTCGACGCGGCCCAAGCCGGACTGGAATCCGCGCAGGAAGTGGTCAATGGAACGCTCGTTTCCGTGATGGCGGAAGTTGGCCTCGCCTACATCGATTTGCGCGGTCTGCAAAAACAACTCGCCGTTGCGAAGGACAATTTACACGCGCAGGAAGAGGTACTGACGCTGACACATGACCGCTACCAGGCCGGCCTTTCCAGCGAACTCGACAGTGCCCGGGCGCAGGCCCAGGTGTCGGCCACGGCGGCGTTGATTCCGCCGTTGGAGCAGGCGATTCAAACCACCGAACATCGACTCGCTGTTCTGCTGGGCAAAACGCCCGGCGAGCTGAACGATCAACTCGCCAAGGCTGAGCCCATTCCCTCGGCGGCGGCAATGGTTCCCGTCGGCCTGCCGTCGGATTTGTTGCGCCGCCGGCCGGACATTCGCCGCGCGGAACGCGATCTGGCCGCGTCGACCGCCCGGATCGGTGTGGCGACCGCCGAGTTGTTTCCGAAATTCTACCTGACCGGTGCGGCCCAATTGCAAAGCATCGAGGCGAAGGATTTCTTCGACGGCGGCAGTCGTTACTGGTCGTTGGGTCCGACCTTTCGCTGGCCGATTTTCGAAGCCGGCCGGATTCGGCAAAACATCAAAGTGGAAAGCGCGCGCCAGGAACAGGCGGCCATTCGTTACGAGAAGACTGTTTTGACCTCGCTTGAGGAAGTCGAAAACGCACTCGTCGCCTACGGCAAGGAACAGGAACGCCACCGAGCACTCGTCGAATCTGAAAACGCGAGCCAGCGCGCCGTCACGCTCGCCACCGATCAATTCCGCAGCGGGCTGGTGGATTTCCTCAATGTGCTGGAAGCCGAACGTTCGCTTTACGCGAGCCAGAACGAACTGGCCGTCAGCGAGCGCACGCTCAGCCAAAATGCGATTCGTTTGTTCAAGGCGCTCGGCGGTGGCTGGCCCGCGCCGGACAACGCGGATACCACAAACCTTTCCGCGTCACACTGAACGGGAACAAGTGATCAATGAGGATCGGGCTGGGCAGGGCGCGTGTGTTCGAGCACTCTGCCAGCAAATCCGTTCTAACGGCGATCAAAAGGCGGCGCTCCCATGCTGCTGTTCGCAGGAGATGAAATTGGATCACCGCGTTTGTTGACAATCGCGGCGGCAAGTCCGAGCGCAAGCAGTGTCATCGCAATCACCCACAAAACTCTTACCCAGATTCCAGTTCGCGTGAAAACCAGATAGGTTAGCACGTAGAAGAAACTGGCCAGCCAGAGGATGGACAATGGCCAGACCAGGATTCCCAATTCCGCGTTGGTGAATTCACGTCCGAGCACGACGATGGCAATCGTTCCGAGAACCGTTCCCATCATCATAAACACCCCTGCCCAAAAGTTGATCCGCGACCAGATAGTCGTCACCGGCTTGACGAGCTGGGGAAATTGTCGCTCCAAACGATCAAAATTGAAACGTCCTTCGTAGGTCGCAGACACCGCTCTGTCCACATCGAAGCGTTCACCTCGTATGATGTGCCCATGGAGCTCTTGAATCGTAGCCTTGAAAGCGGAGATGCGACCCTGAGCCTCTGCAAGTTCGAAACTCTCCTTTGTATCGAACGTGAGAGTGTAGTGCGGCCAGCCCATCGACGGCTCCGACTTGAAGCTGGGTGTTGGACCGTCGAAATCGCGAAAGGCATCCTCGAACACTTTCAGTTCATACCGCCGCCTGGCTTTCTCGACAGCGGATGCATAAACGAACCAGAACGAGATTGTCGGAACCGCGAGCAGCAACCACACCGGACGCCCAAGACATGCCGCGATCACTCCGGCCACGATAACGGCGAGGCTCATTAAACAACCCCAGTTGTTCAGGCGTTGTTGGGACTCCGGGCTCATTCGTTGGGAGTAGTGTTCTATCGTCGGTGCAATTCAATTGAAAGTCTGATCGCCTTTAGCCATACCCTGCGGGTATCGTGAGCGAAGCAACATAGTATTACACCGGCCGCCGGATACGTGATTATTTTCTGCTCATGACAAAGATACGCAAAGCAAATGACCGGGGAGCCGCCCAACATGGCTGGCTCGACACACGATTCACGTTCAGCTTCGCGGATTATTACGACCCGCAACACATGGGTTTCCGCTCGTTGCGCGTGATCAACGACGATCGGATCGCGGGCGGTGGCGGCTTTGACACTCATCCGCATCGCGACATGGAAATCATCACCTACGTGCTCAGCGGCGCGCTCGAGCACAAGGACTCGATGGGCAACGGCCGCGTGATCCGGCCCGGCGAATTCCAGTATATGGCCGCCGGCACGGGGGTTTATCACAGCGAATTCAACCCGTCGCCCAGCGAGCCGGTGCACCTGCTGCAAATGTGGGTCCTGCCGGACAAGCGCGGGTACGAACCACGTTACGCCGAGAAGAAAGTTGTGGACGCCAAAACCGGCCGGTTCCACCTGATCACGAGCAAGACCGGCCGCGACGGAAGTCTGGCGATCAATCAGGACACCGAACTGTTGCTGGGCAAGTTCAAGGCTGGCGAACAGGTGAGCCATCCATTGAGGCCGCGCCGGCACGCGTGGGTACACGTTGCCGAAGGTGACGTCGAACTCAACGGCCAGAAATTGACCGGCGGCGACGGAGTCGAGGTGAGCGACGAGCAGGAACTCCAGTTCACCGGCAGGTCCGACGCACAGGTGCTGGTGTTCGACATGAACTGACACTATTGACGGCCGGAAATTCTCGGGAAGATTTCCGGCCGTCACATCTCAAACGCTGAACGCAGGGAACCAAATGAACTCACTGGAAAACAAAGTTGCCATTGTCACGGGCGGAACATCGGGCATCGGACGCGCAGCCGCCGTCGCCCTCGCCGCAGCCGGCGCAAAAGTTGTCGTGGCCGGTCGGCGCGAAAAGGAAGGCGCGGAAACGATCGAGTTGATCAGCAAGGCGGGCGGCACGGGCCTTTTCGTCCGCACGGACGTCACCAAGGAATCGGATCTCGCGGCGCTCGTGCAAAAGACCGTTGAAAAATTTGGACGGCTGGACATCGCATTCAACAACGCCGGCGCGGCCGTCGAAAAAGCGATGCCCGTCACGGAAGTAACCGAGGAGGCTTATCGAAAACTTTTCGACATCAACGTTTGGGGCATTCTCGCGGCGATCAAGCACGAGGTTCCCGCGATGCTCAAGAACGGCGGCGGTTCGATCATCAACACCTCCAGTGTCGGTGGCCAGATTGGCATGCCCACCGCCGCAATCTACGTGGCGACCAAACATGCCGTCGAAGGGATCACCCGCACCGCCGCGCTGGAACTTGCAAAGCAGGGCATCCGCGTCAACGCCGTCGCGCCCGCCGCGATTGAGACCGACATGATCGATCAATTCGTGGGCAAGGAAGGCCCGATGCGTGACTATTTGACCGGACTGCACCCGATCGGTCGCATGGGCAAGCCATCGGAGGTCGCCGATGCGGTCGTCTGGCTCGCGAGCGATCAGTCGAGCTTCGTCACCGGGCACAGTTTATTGGTCGATGGAGGCTTTACCGCACAGTAATCGATCGACACGATCGCGCTCATGAACCGCAAACTCGCCGCTTCGCTGTTGCTCGGTCTGGCTCTATTCGATGCCCTGGCTTCACTGATTTTTTGGACCGCCAAAGGGGCCAATACCGGCTGGACCAAATCCCAGGTGGAAGTGGTCAAAGTCGATGAAGTGACCGGCATCGAAGGTCGCACTTGGGAAAAGCGCTTCGTGCCGGGGGTCGAACTTCTGGGCATGTGCTGGCTCGGCGCCGGCGCGATGGCGACGATCGCAATCCTGATTCGAAAAGAAGACAAAAAGAACCAAACAACATGAAGAAAACCATCCTCACACTCACCGCCGCCGCTGCCCTCATCGGATCTGTTTGCGGCGAAACAATGACATTCGATTTCAAGGATCCGAAGGGCGTGAACAACGCCACGTTCAAGCTCGATGCACCGCTCGAAGCCGTGAACGGCAGCGCCAACGGGATCAGCGGCACGATTGCGTTCAACCCGGAAGATCCGTCCGCGACTTCAGGAAAAATCGTCGTGGACGCCAAAACGTTGATGGTGCCCAACCCGATGATGAAACAGCACCTCCACGGCGACATGTGGATGAACACGGAGAAATACGGCGAGATCACGTTTGAAGCGAAGTCCCTCGACAACGTGAAACAAAACGGCATTAACACCACTGCCGATGTCACCGGCACGTTGAAGATCAAGGATGTCACCAAGGAAATCACCGTCCCCGTGAAGTTCACCTATCTGAAAGACAAACTCGGGCAACGCGTGCCGAACATGAAAGGTGATTTGCTGGTCATCCGTTCGAATTTCACGATCAAGCGCGCCGACTTCGGCATCAACCCCGGCCAGATGGAAGACAAGGTCTCCGACGAGATTGAATTATCGCTGAGCGTTGCCGGCGCCGCGCCCAGGAACTGATAAGAGCACGATTCCAGATTCCCAAAGCCGAAATATGGAACTTATAACTGCACTGGATCGTCAGCTCGCCATCGACGACGCGTCGCTCACAAAAGTCCGAAGGGACAAGGCGCAATTGGTGCACCACATCTGACAAGGTGCGGACAGCGACGAACGATCTGGTTGACCAAGGTCCACCCTCACCTGAACCGAAAGCCATCGAACACCCCATGAGCAGCCCTCGCTTACTCTCGCCTTTTCAAATGCACGAACTCGCTCTGAAGAACCGCGTCGTGCTCGCGCCCTTGACCCGTTCCCGGGCCGGCGCGGAACGGATCCCAAACGATTTGATGGCCGAATATTATCGCAAACGGACCAGCGCCGGCTTGTTGATCACGGAAGCGACCACCATTTCCGAACAAGGCATCGGTTGGCTCAATAATCCGGGTATTTTCAACGACGACCAGGTCGAAGGTTGGAAACGAGTGACGCGGGCCGTGCATGAAACGGGCACGCCCATTTTCATGCAGCTTTGGCATTGCGGCCGGGCATCACACAGCACGTTTCGGGCGGATCGCTCATTGCCGGTTTCGTCATCGGCAGTCAAACTGAACGGTGATTCGATTCATGCGCCGGCCGGGAAACAATCTTACGAAATACCGCGCGCACTGGACACGGACGAAGTTGCGCTGGTCGTGCAGGATTACCGACGCGCGGCAGAACGGGCCCGTTCCGCTGGTTTCGACGGCATCGAACTGCACGGCGCCAACGGCTACCTGATCGATCAGTTTCTGCAATCGAAAATCAATCAACGCACCGATCGCTACGGAGGCTCGGTTGAAAATCGTTTTCAGTTTCTGCGGGAAATTGTCGAGGCCGTGATCACGGTCTTTCCGGCGCATCGGGTCGGCGTGCGCTTGTCGCCGAACGGCGTGTTCAATGACACAGGCTCACCTGATTTCCGCGAGATGTTCCGCTACGCCGCCGGCGAATTGAACCGTTACGAACTCGCCTACCTGCACGTGATGGATGGCCTGGCCTTCGGTTTTCACAAGCTCGGCGAGCCGATCACCTTGCGGGAAGCGCGAGAGGTTTTTACGGGGCCGTTGATGGGCAATTGCGGTTACACCCAGGAAACCGCGGAGGCGGCCATTGCCAGCGGGGACGCCGACATGATCGCCTTCGGTCGGCCTTTCATCAGCAACCCGGATCTGGTTGACCGGTTTGCCCACGACTGGCCGCTCGCCGAGGAGGCCCCGATGAATCTGTGGTATTCTTTTGATCCGAACGGCTACACCGACTGGCCGACCTACCGCGAACAAAACGCAGGTATCGCTGCCGCGAGTTGATCAACGGCGAAAGGAAACGACGTCCAATAAACAAAAAAGCCGGCCCACGATTTCGGGGCCGGCTTTTTTAAAGTTGCTGATGCAATCGATCAACCGCGCTCCATGTATTTGCCGGTGCGGGTATCGACCTTAATCTTTTCGCCGGTCTTGATGAAGAGCGGCGCCTGCACGGTCACGCCGGTTTCCAGGATGACGGTCTTCATCACGTTGTTCGCCGAATCGCCCTTGATGCCTTCCGGCGCATCGCTCACCCCGAGAACCACGCTGGGTGGAAGCTCAATCGATACCGCACGGTCTTCCACGAACGTCATCGTCACCGGCGAGTTTTCGATCAGAAAATTTTTCGCGTCGCCGACAATTTCCGCCGTGAGACTCACCGTTTCATAGGTCTCCGGATCGGAGAAAACATAGTCCTGCTGGTCCATGTAGCTGAACTCCATCTTTTTGGTCATCATCGGCACGACTTCAACCTTTTCGGTGGAGGCGAAGCGGACATCGGAGGATTTGCCGGTGCGAATGCTCCGGATGATGGCCTGGACGAAGGCCCGCAGATTGCCGGGCGTGCGGTGCTGCACTTCGAGCACCACACAGACGTCGTTGTTGTAGCTGATGGCCATGCCGCGGCGGAGATCGTTGGCGTTTGCGTTTGCCATAAAATGCTGTCGGGTATCTGTTTGACTGGGTGCGGAACTGCCTGGCGTTCATCGCTCAAGGCGAACCGCGAACCGGGTGGTGGGCTGGCGGGGACTCGAACCCCGAACCAACGGCTTAAAAGGCCGCTGCTCTACCATTGAGCTACCAGCCCGGCCCAAGAGGGCGGGAAAGTAAAGGTCGACCCCGGCCCACGCAAGCCACTTTTGGAAGTCTTTGTGCAAAAGCGCACGACGTGTCCGCGCCGACAATTCTGAATCACTCACTTCGGGCGCTGGCTTGAAGGCGCCACCGACAGTGGCGACACGGGTTCGATCCATCCCGCCTTGCGAGCGTCCTCGTCGACGTAAGCCTTCGTGACTCGCCAGAATTTGTCGTCGCCGGCGGGCCAGTCGGTGACCTTGAGGAACCGCTGCACTTCCGCCCGGGTCGGCCGGTGATCGTACATCTGATCGCCGGCCCAGGGCGCATCGCAGACATCATGAAAACGCCAACGCCCCGGACCCCGCTGCTTCGAGGTTTTGGGAAACCGCGGATTGCGCACTGCGTGAGCGATCGCCCACTTGCCGGACTTGAACTCGACCAGCAAAAGCGCGTCATCGACGTACCAGGGTCGATCGTCTTCGCGGGAAATAAAGGCCAGCAGACGAACCGATTGAACCTTCGTGTAACGGCCGATTTGTTTGAGGATGGCTTGAGCGGAAACAGGCGGAGAGGCCGGCGCAGGTGGTGCAGCAAAACCCCACTTGAGCGGACCAAAGACGGCGACAACGACGGCCGCCAGCATTGACCAACGAAAACGTCTGCTATGAAAATCAGCAACCATTGCCTGGGTTTAAAGTCGGTTCGGTATCACCGCGGGTCCAGCATCCGGCCGAGGAACAAGCACGCGCCCGTCGAGCGTTGTTGAATGGCAAATAGGAACGGGTGATCCACCGTCACTTCCACCGGTTGCTTCGGTCGTAATTCGATGCTGGTTGTCCGCATCATGGCGACGGCCGTCGCTGCGGCGGCTTCGGTTCCCTTTTCGTCGATTTCGAGAAACGTCTTGTGGAAGACGCCGGAGATGTAGAGGTAATCGTTCGGTCGACGCGGGGCCATGCGATCGAAGCCAGCGCTTCCCAGCGGCTTGTCAAAAGCCGACTTCATTCCCAGCGTCTGCAAGGTTTCGCCTAATCGCATCACCGGCGGTTCCATTTTGAATTTGGGCAGACGCAAAATGACTTCGGCGGATGGCACCCGGGCGAAGGAGGCCAGTTGTTCCGCGGTCAATTTCGTCTCCATTTCAGGCAGGCCATCGACTGAATCCGGCAACAGCACGAGGAACTGCAAATCACCACCGGCGTAAGGCAGCGTCACCACCGAGAAACCGTCTTCACGCCGGTAGCCCATTCGCTTCTGCTGGGTCATCGTCGGCACCGGCACCGGGTCGCCTCCTTTCACGTGAAATGGCTCCGGCTTCGTGGCGGATTCCTGGAACGGCTCGGCCCAGGGGACCTTGAGGTAGATCGCGTTGACCAGCACCAGACGGCTGTCCTCGTTCAACGCGTTCGGCGGGATGAGATTCTGAATGCGCTCCTTGGTTTGGTCGGCAACCCACGTATTGATCAAATCCGTTGCCGCGTCTGGGTTGGCCTCAAAATCGACCATCTGAAACGGTGCATCGTAGGCATCTTTGGTCACCTCCAGAAATGCCTGGCGAAAGTCGTAGCCGGTCTGGCCAAACAGCCGATTGGCCAGCGTTAACGTAATCGGATCGTTGGTTCGGCCGTATTCTCGTGCGCGCTTCGCTTGGGCTTCGCTCGCGGCCACCATCGCCTCCAGGCGACTTCTGAGATTGGCAAACGACGCCGCCAAGTCTGCGTCGTTTGCCGGAAAGTGAAGCGTATTCGCCATCTCCTTCCGAGTTTCCCCCGCGGCGCCGGCGTAGGTCATCGCGAGGGCCGACTGGATCGAATACGGTGACAAAAGCGAATTTTCTCCTATATCGGCGGATCGTTTTAGCAGATCGATGCCAAGCTGGTTGACCGCTCGGGAAGCGATCTCGGGACGAGCAGGCGACGGATCGGACGGTCGATTGTTTCCCGGCGCGGCACAACTATTGGCGGCGGCAGCCACAAACCCAAGGATGACGAGGTGAAGGAAGGTTTTCAAAGCGTATGTCGGTTGAGATCGTTCAATTGGTCCGCCATCGGAGAACCCCTCGCCGGCGGGTTCCGCAAAGATCGACGTGGTTCTGCGGCGATTGCTCCCGTTTTCGCACCAAACACGGCCGAGGCAAGGCCGAATTTGAGCCGGACCGCTTTTCCACTTTTGCAGCGCGGCGCTTTCCGTAACATTTGGCGCGTGATCAATACCGAAGCGGCGCTGCGGGAGTTTTTGCCCGAATTGCACAAGGCGGAATGGATCTCCATGGACACCGAGGCGGACAGCCGTCACGCCTATCCGGAAAAGGTCTGCCTGCTGCAATTCGGGGTGGAGTCGGGTGATTATCTGGTCGACCCGCTCGCCGGCTTTGATCTCGGGCCCCTCTGGGATGAGCTGCACGGTCGCGAATTGATCCTTCACGGCGCCGACTACGATCTACGCCTGATGCGGCGGCAATATGGTTTCGTACCCCGGGTGGTTTTCGACACCATGTTGGCCGGGCGGTTGGTGGGCAATCCGACATTTGGGCTGCGCGATCTCGCCCAAAAATATCTGGGCGTGGAACTCGAAAAAACGTCGCAGACCGCCAATTGGGGCCGGCGCCCGCTGACGCCTCGAATGGAAAAATACGCCCGCAATGACACGCATCATTTAAAGGCGCTTACCGACGCCCTACGCGCAGAGTTGGAGGAGTTGGGCCGCGTCGAATGGCACCGGGAAACCTGCCAACGGCTCGTCACTGAAGCGGCAAACCCACCAGCCGTTGATCGCGACGAATTGTGGCGCATCAAGGGCAGCAGCCGCCTGCGGCCGCGCGGACTGGCGGTTTTGCAAAAACTCTGGCTCTGGCGCGAACAGGAAGCCATCGCCAGCAATCGGCCACCGTATTTCATCCTGCCGCACGAGATGCTCGTAAAGATCGCCGAAGACGCGGAAAGCCTTCCGCACCGCAGTCCGCACGCACCACGATTTCTCACCGCCCGCCGCAAAGCCACATTGCGCGAGGCACTCGAGGAAGGACTGGCCGTACCCGATGAAGAATGCCCGCGACCCTTGGCCCGACGCGGACGCCGCGCCTCCGAGCAGGACATGGCGCGGTTCGAGAAATTCAAGAAACGTCGCGACGCGCAGGCGACGGAATTGAACATCGATCCAACGCTGATCGCGAGCAAAGCCGAACTCATGGCTCTCGCCCAGGATGGTGCGAAGGCGGTCGCCGACTTGATGCTGTGGCAGCGGGAGTTGCTGGGACTGCGCTCGTAAATTACCGGGCGCCGGCTTGCGTTGATGCAGACTGTCCGTATAAATCGGGCAGCCGCTGCCATGACATCTACCCGACCACTCTACTTTGGAATCGTCCTCACCCTTGGCCTGTTGCTGGCCGCCGGTTGTTCCAGCTCGGGCCGTTCGCGCGGAACCTCGGATCATATCACGTCACTGAATTACTCCAGTGGCGCCGTGGTGCCGGAACGCTCGGACCTCCCGCCGACGATTTATACCAACGCGCCCAACTCAACGAGCACGAGTGCGGCAAACCCGGTTCCTCAAGAAACGGAGAAAGTGACGGAAGAAACACCGGTTGCGACCGCCGAACCCAAGGTTTCGCAAACGCAAACCGAAACCAAAAAAGTTGTCGAACGGCGGACCGCATCCGCCAAGCCATCGACGCGTGCCCGCACGGCCCAGGCGGAGCCGGTGACCATGTATGTCGATGCGTCGGGATTGAATGTGCGCGCCTCGGCCGGGACGGACGCGAAAGTGGTGGATCAAATCGGGCGCGGCACCAAGGTGGAAGTCACCGGTCAAACCACCGGACCCAACGGCCACAAGTGGTCGCAAGTGGAATACAAGGACGGCAAAAGCACCGAAACCGGCTGGGTGGCCACGAACTATCTGGCGTCCAGTTACGCGGAAGTCATCGACGACCGTCCGGATCATGCGAGCAGTTCAACCAATTCCTCGGGGCCGACGGATTTCGGCAAGTTCGGCGGGCTCCGTTACGGTCCGGTACCCAAGCGTTCGTACGAAGGCAATCCCCGAATCGACGCGCGGGCGGTTTACGTTTCGCTCAACGTGCTTTCGTCATCCCGATTTGACGACATTCTGGAAATGGTCGACGGCACCCACTTGAACGCGCTCGTGATCGATTACAAGGACGACGTCGGCTGGCTGCTCACCAAATCAGCCACGGCGGCGCGTTTGAATCCCGTGGCCAACGACAAGGCGAAATACAACGACATCTCGGACCTCATCAAAAAACTCAAAGCCAAACACATTTACCTCATCGCCCGGATCGTAACGTTCAAGGATCCGATCTTCGCGCGGACGCATCCTGAGAAAGCCATCCTCGACAAGCGCAACGGGAAGATTTTCAAGAGCGGCGACGGCCTGATGTGGGCATCGCCGCACGATTCCGATTTTCGCGCCTACAACCTGGGATTGGCAAAGGAGGCGGCCGCCGCCGGCTTCAACGAGATTCAATTTGATTACATTCGCTTTCCCGATGTTTCCCACGATTTGGATCGGAACTTAAATTATCGCAACACTGACGGGACCTCGAAGGCGGAGACGATCCAGAGCTTCCTCCTCCAAGCTCACCGCGAGCTTTCACCGCTGAAGGTCTACCTCGCCGCCGACGTGTTTGGCCTGGTGACGACCACGCGCGATGACATGCGCATCGGTCAATATTGGGAAGCGGTCAGCAACGCGGTCGATTTCATCTGCCCGATGATGTATCCGAGTCATTACGCGAATCATTCCTACGGATTGAACGTGCCGGATCGTTATCCCTATGAACTGATCCAGCGCGGACTGCGTTACGCCATCAACCGCAACGAGAATCTGGAATCACCGGCCAAAATCCGGCCGTGGTTGCAGGGTTTCACCGCCACCTGGGTGAAGGGCCACATCGCCTACAATCCGGCGCAGATCAAGGCGCAGATCAAGGCCGCGGCCGACAGCGGCATTCACGAATACCTGATCTGGCATCCCTCCGGAAAATACAACTCCGCCGCCTACCGTTGATTGCCGTCCCGGATGCGCGATTGACTTTTGCAGAGATGGTTGTTGATCGTTCCCGACAAGGAACCGCCCGGCGAACGATCGCCGCGGCGTGAGATGATCGCTCAACACACCATGCAACGGAACCACCCCACTTCGCCGCGCACGAACGGCCAACGATTGCTCGTCAGTATCATTCTCGTCGCGCTGACCCTGACCACTCATGCGGCCGATTTCCTCGTCGAGTCGGGTGCTCCCTCCCCCGCCGCGGGCGGCAAACTCACGTTGCAACTGGTCGCCCTCAATCCGACGGACGCCACGGCAACACGAGAATTTCCCGCCACGATTGACGCCACGCTTTCGGTCGGAAGCGATTCGGAGACGGTGAAATTTCAAACTTCATCGGAAACCAAAGTTAGCATCGCTCCGAACGGATTCGCGCGAATCACCTACCAAGCGGACATTCCCGGGCGAATCAGTGGGGCGGCCACTTTGAAAGTCACCGTGGCCGGATCACCCACGTTTCATTTCGACATCAGTCCGGCACCGGAATCAATCGCACCAGAACCCGCAAAAGCAGGGCACCGATTTTCGGTCACGGAAGCGATGGACCAACAACCAGCAGAAACCAGCTTCTTCAAGCGCCACATCTTTCCGTACGAACCATTCTATTTCCTTGCCGGCCCCGATGCGCCGTCGGTCAAATTCCAGGTCAGCATCAAATACCGCCTCGTGAACACGGAGATCGGCGAAGACGGCGAAGGGGAGGGCTGGCTGTATCGTCACGCGCGCTGGATGGACGGATTGCACCTCGCCTACACGCAACGTTCGTTGTGGGACATTCAGGCTGCGTCGGCGCCGTTTCTGGATTCGAGTTACATGCCGGAACTTTTGTACGAGCGACCGAATTTGATCGATCCGGAACACGGGTGGCTGGAACGCATCGGCGCACAAATCGGCGTGAAGCACGAATCCAACGGCAAGGACGGTGCGGACTCGCGGAGCCTGAACATTGGATATGTTCGCGTGCCCTTCGTTTTTGGCGACGAAAACAATTTTTACGTCAGCCTTGAACCCCGCGCATGGTTTTACTTTGAAGACATGTCCGACAATCCGGATCTGCCCGACTACCGTGGTTACATCGATCTCAAGCTCAAAGCCGGCTGGGCGCGCGGGCTGCAGGTGGCTGGCTGGCTGCGCGCAGGCAAGGATTTCGATCGCGGCAGCGCGCAAGTCGACGTGACGTATCCGTTGCACAATCTGTTGTCGCGCAGCTTTTCGCTCTACCTCCAAGCGCAGTATTTCAACGGCTACGGCGAGAGCCTGCTCTACTACAATCAGCGCAGCGAAATCTGGCGCGTGGGGATTGGGTTGTATCGATGATGGGCGCTGCTATTCCCAGGGCCTCGGCGAATCCTTGGACAACCCGACCACTCGTTCGACAAATGGAATGAGCTGATCCAATTCCGGAACCGACGCCATAAGAGTCCCATTGTCGCTAATCAAGTGCACCAAATTGGGCTTGGAATTCATGAACCCAACCGGATGCCCTGCCATCGCGTAGCCACTCAGTATTTCATTACCGACACCTTCTTCGGCGATTGCCTGGGTCCAATCATATCCCTTTCCCTGGAATATTGTTTTCAATTTTTCCAGAGGTGTCTGAACAGCGAGAGCGAGGATGACCAGTTTGTCGCTACCACCGAGCCGGCTTTGCAAAGATCTTAATCTGTTCAGCGTATCCTCATACCCTTCCAACTCTTGACTCCATATAACAAGCAGCACGTGCTTCCCTCGAAAGTCTGCAAGGTGTACGGGTTTGCCGTCCATCCCGATCATGGGAATCTCCGGTGCTGGCCTGCCCGGTTCAACCGGCTTACGATCTGACAGGGCGATTTCGCCAAGATCAATCGGGGTGTCTCCCGGTTCAACCGTTAGTTGCTTGAAGTAGTTTGCCAAGGGTTTCTGCATATATGGCTGTTCACCCTCTTTCGTGAACTGTAATTGCAGGTTGTATTTACCGGCGGGAACGTTGTCACAGCGGAAGCTACCGTCCTGATCAAAGCGAATGACGTAGGTATGTTGTTGAACCCGGTATTCGCGACCTTCTTCGGATTCGTAAAACTCCCGCATCTCCTTCTGATAGTCCGCGTACAATGCCTGAGCCTGTTCCTGACTCATTTGGCCGGATGGCCGCCGCAATGTCGGCGGCTTGATCGTGGGAATGCTCATCAACTGATGCATGCCACGATCGAATTCAATCTCGGCCGCCAGATCCTCCGACGGTTTTACGCGACCGATAATTGACCTTCCCGTACCACCAATTGTCACATTCGTCCGCATGCCGGGCGTTAGAAAAAGTGGAACGCCATGGCTCCAGATAATCGGTTGGCCCGACTGCGTCGGATATTGAAGTGCAACCTCCAATTCCACCGGAGGAACTTGTTCAAAAACAAACGACCCATCGGCGGCAGGTTTGGCTGAAGAATACACCTGCAACTTCATATTCAGATCTGTCGGGTTGTAATAACCCGAGTTCGCTCGATGCAGGGAGATGTTCTCATCAGGTGTGATGTGTTCACCAACTTTCAGTGTCCCTTCAACGCGTGCCCAATGTCGCAATGTGATCTCACCTGTTTGTTTTAATTCCTCCATTGTTATCTGACCAAAACCTGCTGTTGGGTGAGCAGCAAATACGCCAAGACTCGCCAATTCAATCGGCATCACAAACGTGCCATCGGGGTTGCTGTGGATGATCGGTTGATTGTTTATGTTTCGGAAATTGGGTGGCTTGTCCATGTAGGCATAAGTGGACTCCCCGGCCAGGACCAGTTCCGCACCAGCTACCGGTTTGCCGGTCGCATCGACCACTCGGCCTTTTGGCGGAACACCTCGCTCCAGTTTGACCAACAAATTGGTATTGGATCGGAATGTGTCCGAGATACCGGGGTAATACCCGTCCGCCTTGACCTGCAAGACATAACCAAACTGCGCCTGACGTTCTTGGTCCAAGTCCATTTGGAACTCACCATTGCGGCCCGGCAATGGATTGTACCTCTCCCAACTGGCCTGCTGCGGAGCGTACCTCTGGCCCTTAATGACCGTAAAAGATTCGATCGGTTTTCCGGTTTCGGCATCGACCACTTTGAGTTCCACGTGTGGCGCCGAAGTGAGGGTCACCTTGTGGACGGTTCCATCGGCCGAAACAGTAACGACTTGTTCGCTCGAGCTCGTTGTGGCGACCAGATACTTAGCCTCTCCGTCGGGCGGCGAATTCCACGACACTTTTCCGTCCGCACCTGTCTGGTCCATCCAGTCGATCCACAAGCCGTTCCGCCAGTCGAGCAGCATAACAAACGCATCTGACACCGGTTTCCCGTCCGAATCAGCAACCAGGAATTCAAGCGGTTTGGCTGGCCGCAATTGGAACTGCCACGGCTCGCCGCCGGTTTGAACCCGATCTCTGACAAAGCCGGGTGAAAAGCCGGGAGCGGTCACCACGGCAACACCGGCACCGGGCAATAGATTCTGAAATAAGAAATCGCCGTCCGATCCCGTTTCCGTCAGCCGCCGTGGCACTCGAAAATCGCCTCCCACGAAATACGCCACCTTCGCCCCGGCAAGCGGTTTGCCGCCTTGATCAGTTACATGCCCGTTCAGATTTTGACCGGCCGCAACCTCCGTCAGCGCCGTCCGCTGAAGAAGATCCACGGCTGAGACGGTAAACGCATCACCGCTGTCATCCTGCATATACGTCGCCGGAAGATAGTTGGGATGAGTGATTTGCAAATTAAGTCGCTGAAAATCGTCGGGGGCAGCGCCGATCGACCATTTGCCGGTGGAATCGGTTCTCACCACCGGCCACTTACACAGGGTATAGCCGACCAAACTGCCTTTCATGATTCCGCTAATCGCCACGTTGGCGTCCTCCACCGGCATTCCGGCTCCGTCGACGACCATTCCGCCGATGACTTTTCCGGGTGCCATTGCGAATTGAGTCGGCTTTGGATTGGCCAGTTCGTCGCTGGCAAGCACGGGCAGCGAGCACCAAGTCGGAACGTTATCGAGACCAACTGCCGCCAACTCGAATTCAACATTATCCCGGACCGGATACAGAATCGTGATCGTCCCATCCGCATCGGTGTGATACTCGCCCCAGTATGTCGGGCTGTCCCCCGATTTCATCCAGGCATTCACGCGCCCGCGCAAAATGGGCTTGTCGTCCACCTGGTCAACGAATCGCACTTTGCGTTCAATCAATCGCGGTTCAATCAAGTTACGTCCGCCACCAAGTGTTTCGATCAACTCTGGTGCTGGCTCGCCCTGCTCGAGCGTCAAGCCGTCGAGCGTGTAGCTGGAACCGCCAAACACGGTCCGAAACTCGATTTCCTTGACCATCTTATCCGGATGCGGATTTGGCACGACCGTATGCCAGAGGCCGCTGTAAAGCCCGCTTCCCAGATTGCTCAATTGTGGAGCCACCCACGCAGCCTGAGTCGTCGCGCCCAACGGTCTTTGAGTTGGGGTGATTGAGTTCCAATCCTGAAAATGCAGTCCGTAGCGCAGGACAAAGTTGTATTCAGTTCCATCGTCGTAACGGAGAAACATCTGTGCGATGGGGCTGCCCGTGCCCGAGCGGAATTCACAGTGATGCAGTAGATGAACCTTGGTGAATTTCTTCCCAACCGGATAGACCGCGTGCGTCGGCCGGAAATCTCCCGTGCGCGCCTGGCTGACTCCCGTGAATTGGACCACGCTCGTCAAATCGAATGGAATTCCATTGAACTTGTGACGGCCGGGTGGTGGCGGCGTCCATTCGACCGACGGATGATAACTGGTCCAGGTCCAAAATTCGTGGGGCGACAAGTCCACCGAAAAATATTCCGGCTCGGCACCACGAGATGATGGAACGGACGCCGTCATCAGCAACGCCAACATCGCGATGCCTTTCAGAAAAGTGAGCTGTTGCGTTTTCATAATTTCAAAATCTTTCCGTCGGTTTGTCGGATTGGAGACCGCTCAAGCCAGACCGCCGGTGCGGCGAATGACCCATTCCGTGGTCAACAAACCAATGATCAACGCGAGCCAAACCCAGGTGTCCCACAGGGGCCGCTTTTCGTATTTCACACTGATCACGTTGAGCCCGGCCAAAGCGGTTTGCACATCTTCCGGCGAGGAATCCAAACGCAACACGGTGCCGCTCGTTTCCCTGGCGAGTTGCTCAAGCAGCTCCGGACGGGCGCGCACCTGGGCCATTTCGCGATCGAGTTCGGACACGTTCAACAAGTGAGCGGCTTCCGTGCTCTGGCCCTCGGGATTCGTCGCGGTCAGCTTCAAAGTGAATTTTCCCACACGATCAGGGATCACAGAACCACGCCACGCGCCACTGCTCTCGTCCCACAAAAGGCCGGCTTCCTGCACCAATCGATCTCCATCCCAAAGCCTGGCCTGAACTTTCAGTTCCCCGACGGGTTTTCCGTCCAGTAATTCGGGCTTGGCCGTGAATGCCACTTCTTCCCCGGGCCGAACTTCCGAACTCGCCAGCTCGAGCTTCACCGGCATCTGCTCTTTCTCAAAGCGGTTTGCCGCCAGCCAGCGAACGGCGTTCACCCAGAATTGCTTGTAGTAACGCGCGTCGGTCGAGAGGCGGTTCGCCAAACCGTCGGTCGTCGGTTCGCCCCACATTCTCTCGAATTGATAACCCCACGCGGAGGTCGTGTCGGTGGTAAACGCCATGCTGCGGCCCTTGCCAATTTGTTGAACGGCCAGGATCACGCGCGGGCCGTATTGATTGCGATCGCTCGGATGTTCCCACAAAACGGTCGCACCCGGTTTCGCCCTATCCACACGATTGTAACCGAAGAACGGCGGCAGCTTTGCCCAGATCGCACGATTCGCCGCGGGGTCGTCCGCCATTTTTAGAATGGGATGTTCCATCGCGGCCGTGGACGGTCTCACTTGAAAACTCACATCTGTCGCGTCACGACTGTTTTCCATCTCCACGGGAATGATCTTTTCCACCGGTGTCTGATCGTAGTAGCCGGCACCAAATCCGGTCTCGCCGCCGACCATCACGAATCCGCCACCAAACTCCTCGACGAAGCGAACCGTGTTTTCCATCTGCTCCTTCGTGAACGCGTCGCGCGCCACGTCGCTGCATATGATCACATGGTAGCGGAGCAGATCCTCCATCTTTTTGGGATAGCCGAACCGCGTGTGTTGCACCCGGTAAACTTCGTCACCATTTCGCGGATCGACGTAAGCGATTTGTTCCCGCGTCGCCACGGAAGCTCCGCCGTGCTGGTCAAAAAAGAGAGCCCGCACCTGAATCCCTGGTTCGTCCTCGAGTGCGTGTTTGAGAAAGAAAATCTCCGGCTGTTCGTTGTTGATCGCCGTCGCTTCCATGTAAAGCACGCGCAGCGTCGGATCGGTTACGGTGAGTCCAAAGTCGCGCTGATTGTTGCTCGTCAATCGCTCTCCCGACAACGGCTCCACCGAAAGCGTGAAAACCTGATAACCGTTTCGGTGAGGAGAAAATGAGAGGTCCACCGTTTGTGAATCGCCCGCAAGCAAAACGCGTTTGCCGGTGAGCCGTTGGGTGTCGTTGGAAATGGTGACCATGCTCAACCGGCCACCCAGGCCGGGCGCCGAGATGGTCGCCTTTACGCGAATCATCGTGCGTTTGTCGGTCACCAGACGCGATTCGACCGCATCGACGCGAATGTCCGGCGGTTCGTTCGTGGAGCCAATCATCAGCACGCTGACGGGCACCTGCATCTTGGCAAGGCGTTCACCCACTTCCGTGCCACGCTTGGAACCCGTGTCGCTGCCGTCCGAAATCAGGAGAATGGACGAGGGAGGTTCGGCGGCTGACGCGTCGGCCAGATCGGCGAGTGTGTCCAGAATATCAGTGGCATTGCCGCCCGGTTCGGCCGATTCGAGTTTGCCGGTGGTCACCAATTCATCGTTGAAAGTCATGGTCTGGCCGACAAATCCGGCCGGCAGTTTCCAGTGCGTCTTCAACCATGACGACGCGATCGCGAGCCGGCTGGTGTTGCCTTCCATCACTCCCATGCTTCGCGATGTATCCAGCAACGCAACCGCCTGACCGGGCCGGTAGGATTTGATTTCCTTCATGAGCTGCGGATCGAGCAGCACAAAAGCGATCACCGCCAGGATGAGTAAGCGCAGAAAAGCCAACACGATTATCCGACCACGACCCGCCGATCCTCGAGCATTCTTGAAGCTCCACCAGAGAAGGACAACAACGGCAACAGCCGCCAATCCGATCAGCACTGGGTCGGGCTTGTTTCCAAACGTAATCATCAATAATCAGCCCACCACGGAATTACTCGGCGTACGACAATGTCTTGAGATACGCGTTGATCTTCGACTCAAACGCCTTGGGATACGCCTCGGCGGCGAGGTCCGCCGACACGTCACTCTCGTCATAAAGTTGTTCCAGGGCGTAGATGACCTCGCCGATCACGGAGATCCCGCCGTGGCCGTCCTTCTCCGCCACGTAGAAATTGCCCACACCCGCATTGCCGGCGGCGTTTCGCAATAGATTCGCAGCCTGTCCAAATTTCTGTCCGTAGCGATGACTCACCCGCGCATCCCGACCAGACAACTTTTCCAGCAACCGGGCGATCGCGGCGGCTTGTTCAGCGAGCTTGCGTTGTTGTTCGGAAAGCTCGCCGGCTTTCTGATTGTTGTTGCCCGTCATTGACGAGGGGTTCGCGCCGCCCGATTCTTTGGATTCGCCTTCCTTCTTCTGACTCTCACCATCCGGCGCATTGGTTTTCTGAGCGCGATAAATGTCCACCAATTCTCGTTGTTTCCGTTGCAATTCCTTGGCTTGCGCCAACAACGCCTTGAGGGATTCCTCGCGTTCCTTTTGGGTCTGCTGTTTCAATTTCTCAATCGCCTTCAGGTAGATTTTGAAACAATTCCCCGAACCGTTGCACATGCCCTGACATTCGGGCATCAACCGGCAAACTTCGTAAAGATGTTGCAATGCCGATTCCTGATTCTCCAGTGCGCCCTTTCGCTCCAGCGCGTCGAGCTTCGAGGCCGAGGCATCCATGTCGCGAAGTGCCGCGTCGAATTCCTTGCGCGCGTTAATCTTTGCCAGTGTCATTTGATAGGCTTCTCCAAACATCTCGGCGTACTTCTTGGTCTGCCGTTGGATGCCGGCGATGTCCGCATATTTTTCCGGCGGATTGCTGTCCTCGATCGCCATGGTCGACGCAATGATTTGCTTTTCCAGCGTCAGCAAGTTGACGCCCTGGCCGGTTTTCCGGCACTGCGAAAGCGGGCTCTCCTTGTCGGTGTATTCAATGAAATAGACGGGCGACTTGCCGATGCCCGGTCCGTCCAGCGTGTTGTTGTCGCGCGCCTCGACGTAGTACGAAAGCAACTCGTACGGTTTCAACTTGAACGGCGTAAGATCGACGGTTGTTTCCAGTCGAGCATCGCGACTTTTCATATCCTTGAGTTCGAGCGGAAAGGTTTTGGTCGTTCCATCCATTTTCCGGATGACCAGTTTCGCCTCGGTCAGACCAAAATCATCCGACACCTCAAAAGTCATCGGCACGAGATCCAGCGGATTGGCGCGGATGTCGGCACCGGGTTCGGTGACTTCGGCTTTGGGTTTCTCGTCCGGCAACACCGCAACTTGATACGGTTGCGGGCTTCCTCCCTTGCGTTGTTTTCGATCCAGCAAATCGATCCAGTAATGCAGATCCTGCTTGGGAACAAAGCCGGCCGTCCAACCGCCGTCGGTATCTTGTTTCAGATCAAATCCCGGTAGGCTGGCGAATCGCATGCGGGCCTTGGCAATTTCACCCGAGGTCGACACCGTCCATTGCAACCGGCTGCCGCGCACGATCGACAGATTACCCTGATGAACGCGGTCCGGTTCCAATCCGGTGTACTCGGGATACTTGATCTGCACCGCAATATCTTCGATGCCCGGTGGAACGTAAGTCGTGATCTGATACTCGGGAGAAACGGCCTGCGCGCCGCGAACTCGATAAACGAGATTATCCCGCACTTTTTCCAGCACCTGGAGAAACTTGTTTTGCTGGTCCGGCATCATGGCCAGCACCCTCCAGCGGCTGTCGCCGCTTTGCCGCCATTCCAATTGCGGATCCTTTGGCAACCGGCCGGTGAAACCGGCAATGATCGACTGATTCTCGCCAACCGGAAGCTCCACACTGCCCGGTTCCACCTTGACGTCCGTGTAAGCCACGTTTGACCAGGGAAACAGCGCTCTCAAATAAGCCAGGTTGGCCGCCGGCGCGATCAGCAGGAAAGCGATCGCGGCAAGCGCGGCCATGCCGAAACCCATGCCCGTACGTCTCAACTCGCGTTGATACCAGTCCGCTTCCACTTGCAGCAGTCGCCGCGCGGAATGTTCGTGCAGCGTGGCGACCAGTTCCGGCGCATAATCCGTGGGTTGATCAACCGAGTCTTCCAGATGCTCGGCCGCCGTTGAAACCAGACACCCGAGATCCGGCCGGTTGGTTTCCAGCTCGAGTGCGATTTGTTTGAGACTGACCGGTCGGCGCCACCAGCGGACGAAATTCGTGACACCGAACAACGCGACCGCAGCCAGCAAGAACGCACCGACCACCCGCCAGGCGAATGGCAGCAGCAGCCAATAATCCAGCATTGCCACGGCAACCAGCACGGACAGCAGCACGGCGCTCAAGTGAAGGATCAAACCGATTGCGCGCAAACGGGCGCGGGAACGACGGATGGTTTCCAGCCGGTCTTTGGTGTATTCAGCATGCTTGTTCATAACGAGTTGTCCCGGTTCATTTTTGATTCATGCCCAGGTGCGATTGGCCAGCAGTGATTCCGCCAGCAACAACACCAGCCCCGTTCCCAAAATGATTCGCCAGAGTTCCTTCTGGCCCACGTTCATAAGCGCCGCGATCGCGCCAGCTTGTCCGGCCATTTGAACGCGTTTGATGGACGACTGAATTTCGGCCGGCGAAAGAAAATCCAACGCGGACTCCGCCACCGGCAAATTCATCGCGATCTGCTCGCGGACTTTGCCCGACTCGTCGAGCAGCGAATAAACGCCAAGCCGCGTCGGACTCACCTTCGCACCGCCGGTGTTGTCCACGGTAACCTTGCTTATTTCGCCGGCAGGATCGCGAACCGTTACCGTTTGCCCCGCCAAGGAATTCCCCGCTTCGAAAACCAGAGGTGTTCCCCACTCACGCGCGCGGCCGGCGCCGCCGTCGAGCCACGGTGTCTGGCCGGTCGCGAAACCGGCCAGACTGTGGACCCACGGCACGAACGTCCGGCGTTTCGGCCAGTCATTCCAGCCGGTGTCGGCGGATGTGTTCACCAACACTACCCTGCCCCTCCCTCTTTCCTTGGCGATCACGAAGGGTTTCCCATCGCCAAAAATCGCAAGCACATTCGCGCCTTCACCGGGAATCAGTTCGAAACGTCGCTTGAAAAACGGCTGCGCAATATCGCCGTTCTCCGAACCCCGAAACACCGTGAACAAGCGATCGTCCGTCTGGTCCGGCGAGAGATGCCAGAACTCTTCCGGCACTTCCAAATCCCCGGCCACGCGCCCAAGATTTGCCGGGAGCAAACCATGCCAGTCGATGTTGTAACGATCGGCTCGCACCGATTCGCCAACGAACAGAATCAACCCGCCGCCTTGTTCCGTAAATCGCTGCAACGCGGCCGGCAATTCCGGCGGCACGACGTGCAGCCCGCTCAACAGAATCAGAGCCGGTGATTCCTTTTGCAAACGGCCAAAGACTTCGGAAGTCGAAACTGTTTCGGCGAGATAGTAGGGCGTTTGATCGTCAGTCGGTGAAAGCGCACTTCTCAGGAAAAACGTTTCCTGCTCGAACTCCTTTGCCGGATGACCCGCTTCCACACACCAGACCACGAGCGGCTGCGGAACGTTGACCGCCAGATAACGATCGTCGTCCAGATCCAGCGCGTCATTGGACTGCGCGTGAATCTCCAGTTGGTGCCAGCCCGGTGCAAGATTACCGGGCGACAATACCACGTTGGTCTTCACGCCAGCAGGCAGCAAAACAATGGAGTTCACCGGTTTGCCGCCATCAGCGACGAGATCAAACCGTATCGTGCGACTCGATTTTCCGGACCAATTCTGAAAACCGACCGCAAACGTGCCAGGTCCGCTCGGCTTCAACTCCGTGATGGAAACATTATCCAGTTCGCGTTCAGAAATCGCTTCGATGCGCAGTTCGGTCTCGGGCGAGAAAACGACATTCTTCAATCCTCCGCACGAATGACTCTGGAGATCGCTGACCAGGAGCACGGTCGCCGGCTCGCTGCCTTCACGACTGGCGACGAGACCGGCCGCCTCGGTCAACCCGGCCGCCAGTTGTGCTCCGCCGAGGCCGGGTTTGAGTTCATCGAGGACCGGCTTGATCTTGCCGGGCGGCACCCATTCCGAGAGAACATCGGTCGTGTCGCCGCAGGCCACCAGTGCGACCCGATCGTTTTCGGTGAGATCCTTCAATTGCTCGCGCAGAAAATCGATTGTGCGCTGCCAATGATCAGCCGCTCGCATGCTGGCCGAACGATCCACCACACCCACCACATAACGTCGCGGCGCCTTGCCGGAAGCGTTCGCGGAACCCATCAAATACGGCCGCGCGAAGGCCAGAACCAGCAAAGCCACGAGCAGCATCCGCAAGCTGAGCAAAAGTAGATTCCGCAGCCGGCGCCGCTTTTTCGCGCTCTCATCCTGATCCTTGAAAAAGCGAAGCGTGCTGAAACGCAACCGTTGCGGTCGCCGTTTCAACAACAGGTGAATGATCACCGGAATTGCCACCGCCAGCAATCCGCCGAGCAACAGCCAGTTGTTGAAGAGGAGGTTCGACATCCTACATCGCCATCCTTTCTTCAAAGTAGAAAGTCAGCGCGTCCTCCAGCGGCTGATCGGTTCGCAGGCGGCGGTAATCGATTTCCAGCTTGTCGCAAGTCGTGGCGGTGGCTCCGCAAAACTGTTCGATGCGTTTGAGATATTCCTGGCGAAACGACGCGGCGTGAACCGGGATCACTTCACCTGATTCACTGTCTTCCATCAGAAACTCGCCACCGAGATCGAAGTCCATTTCCTCGGGCGAAACGATGTGGAAAAGAAGGACCTCCTGGCGCTGCAAACGCAACTTTCGCAAGACTTCCAGCAAATCGTCACCGGTGCCAAACAGATCGGAAATCACGACGGCGATGCCGCGGCGCGTCATGGTCTCGACGACTTGCAGCAATTCCGGCCGCGCGATGGTTTCGCCGTCAGCCTTTGAGTTCGCCAGCAAGATGAGCAAGTCATCAATTTGATTGCGATGGCTGCGGGGTGGAAGTGTCTCGACCCGCTCGCCACCAAACGTGGTAAGGCCGGGCGCGTCGTGCTGACGCGACATCAAACAGGCCAGCGCCGCCGCGAGGAGCCGCGCATAGGCAAACTTGTTTGGTTCGCCAAAATTCATTGAGCCGCTGGCGTCGAGAAAGATGTGGCCGCGAAGGTTGGTGTCGTCCTCGAATTGCTTGACGTAAAGCTCGTCGGTCCGCCCCCAGACTTTCCAGTCAACGTGTTTAAGATTGTCGCCCTGAATGTATTGGCGATAAGAGGCGAACTCCGTGCTGTAACCCAGAAAGGGACTGCGATGCAGTCCGCTCATGAACCCTTCCACGACCGACTTCGCCACCAGCGACAGATCACCAAGCGAACTGAGCCACGCGGTATCGAGTTGATCGGAAGCGGTCATATTCAGTCATCAGTTCGCGTCGGAACATCGCGCAGCAACCGGTCGATGATCTCTGCCGGGAAAATCTTCTGCGCACGCGCGTGAAAATTCAAAATCACGCGATGCCGCAAAACTTCGTGAGCCACCGAACGGACGCCTTCGTAATCAGCGAACGGTTGACCCGCCACCGCCGCACGCGCCTTCGCCCCGAGAATCAAATACTGGGATGCCCGCGGACTGGCTCCCCAACGGACAAATTCCTTTACATAATCCGGCGCGTTTTCGTCTTCGGGCCGGCTTCGGGCTGCGAGCGCAACCGCGTAGTGAATTACTTCATCTGAGACAGGGATCGAGCGGACGAGCTTTTGGGCTTCGATGATTTGTTGCGCATTCAAAACCGGCTCCAGGCCGGGCTCCTCAATGCCAGTCGTTCCGCGCACGACCCGCGCTTCCTCCGCATTGGTCGGGTAGCGACACAGAATGCTGAACATAAAACGATCGGCCTGGGCCTCGGGCAACGTGTAGGTACCTTCCATCTCGATCGGATTTTGCGTGGCGAACACATGAAATGGCGCGGGCAGGCGATGCGTTTTTGCGCCAATGCTGACCTCGTGTTCCTGCATCGTTTGCAGCATCGCCGCCTGCGTCTTGGGCGGTGTGCGGTTGATTTCGTCCGCCAACACAAGATTGGCAAAGACGGGACCGGGCAGGAATTCCAGCCGCCGTTTTCCGGTCGCCGGGTCTTCCTCGATGATTTCCGTGCCCGTGATGTCGGACGGCATCAAGTCCGGCGTGAACTGGATGCGATTGAACGACAGGTCCAGACTTCGCCCGAGGCTGCGGATCAGGAGAGTTTTGGCGAGGCCCGGCACGCCCACCAGCAACGCGTGCCCGCCGCAAAAGATGGTCAGCAGGACATTATCGATGACCTGTTGCTGGCCGATGATCACACGATTGAGCTGGCCCAGCAGTTGGTCCCGATGACGGGCCAGGGTTTCGATGGCGGCGGGAGCGGTGCTCCGCGACTCCGAGCGGGTTTCTGCGATGGCAGTGGACATGATGTGTTGTTCTCTACGATTCCCTCAACAACCCGACCTTCCCCTGATACGTCTGCGGAAAGGTTCTACATTTACATTTGTACTAGATGCATTGCCGGCAAATTTGTTCAAAGGCTTTTTTCAAAACCATTTCCTACGGATGCCCCAACTGCGCGGTGGCACCGGCGACGAACGGAATGATGTGTTCCGTATTTGCACCGCGAAGCGTGATCCCCAGCAGCCGCGAATCCGGTCGCGGATTTTCCAAACTCGTCCGATAAAGTCGCAGGGAGCCGCCCTGGGCGCGAACAGCCGGGTTGCTTCCGGTCCACGCCATCGCTGATCCGGGATCGCTCACCGGCTCATAATTCCAGAACCAGCAATCGCGAACCTGTTCGCCGTAATTGATGGCGGTCTCCAGGACTTTGCCGTCCGCGTAACGCCAGAGCACCCGCGCGACGGTTTCTCCGTCGTTTAATCGCCCCCGCACACCGTGCAGCAGGTGAAGCTCCCGGCAATTGGCCAGCGAGTCACTCTTCAGATTCAATTCGCCTCCGTTGAGCGCGACCGGAGCAATTGTTTGAAATGAAATTCCACCAAACTCGTGCCGACCATATGCCAGTCCCTCCAAATCAAATGCTTCCCCGCTTCGAACTCCGGCATCGGGCAATTCGAGCAACATAAAGCGTGAATCATTCGTCGCCTTGGCCGCATCGGTCTGAGTCCGGCCAAAGCCGGCGGGCAAGGTGAGACAGCCAAGAAGGGCAACAGCCAAAAATGCAGCCAGACTTGGACGGCGATAAAAGCTTCGACCGGGAATCATCAACGACCGCAGCCGGTCTTCGAGATCCTTGGCCTTGCCGGAAATCGCCAGCGACGAGGAGGGACAGGCACGCTCGTAGAACGCCGCCACCCGTTCAACGATGGCCGAGCCATACGCGCGCGAATCAACCTTAAGCAAAGCAATCGCCATTTCGTCGCAACATTTTTCGCGCTCGTGCCGAAGCAATCGATTCAACCACCACACAAGCGGGTGAAACCAGAACACCGCCTGCACGACGATTTGCAGCGCGTTGGCGAGCGCATCCCATCGCACTACGTGCGCCAGTTCGTGAGCCAGTACCAGACGGCGCTGTTCAACCGTACCTTGCGAAGAAAAATGCATCGGCAGGTAAATGCATCCGCGCGCCAGCCCCCACACGAACGGCTGGCTGATTCCCACAATCAAACAAAGGCGCGGCCGGTTTTTCAGCCCGCTCAATTGCGCGAGGCGGACGAATTCGCATTCCAGCTCCATGTCCGGCTCGGTGCGGTGGCGGCGCAGGTCGCGTTGAATCTTCAGTGCCCGTCCAACCACCGTGAGCAAAAAGGCTCCCGCGCCGACCGCCCAGATAATCCCCACCAGTTCGCTGGAAGTAATTGACCAGATGGCGCCGGCCCCGGCTGCTGCAGACCGGGCAGAATCACCTGTTGCGAAGCCGGCACCATTGGAATTGGAAAGGGTCATTGCCCGTTCCACTGCCACGGGTAACGCGTCAACGTAGGACGACGGGAGCGGCACCGAAACCATCGGTGGCAGGAAACATTTTGCCAGCACGAGCAACCACAGCAGATATCGCCAATGCGCGCTCGCCTTTCGCAGCAGCCGGCAGAGCACCCAGACGATCCCGAAAATCAGGATCAAATGGCCGCTTTGAGCGACCAGATACGTCCACAAATGCCCGGCCACGGCGTTCATTTTTCTCCCTCCGATTTTTCGCTGTCGAGCAGCTTGCGCAATTGAGCCAGATCGTCCTTTTCCAGTTTTTCGGATTGGGCAAGATGCAACATAAGCGGCGCGGCCTTGCCGCCAAAGAACCGGTTTACCATGTCCCTGACGGTTTTGGTGATCACCGTTTCCGGACGAACCGAGGGTGAGAAAACGTGAGCCTTGCCGTCAGCGCGCGAGCGAAGATAGCCCTTGTCACGAAGCCGGCGCAGGACGGTTTGCACCGTGGC
Source organism: bacterium (assembly GCA_016124235.1). GTDB lineage: Bacteria > Verrucomicrobiota > Verrucomicrobiia > Limisphaerales > RI-55 > RI-55. Next base: position 48,144 of record WGOC01000010.1, read on the forward strand.
AGGCGCGATGCCGCGGTCCTTGGGGAGGCGTTCGTAGATTTGCTGCACCGTGGCTTCCTTCAGCTCCCAGACTAGCTGCAGGATTTCCGCTTCCGCCGCTCCCAAACTGGCCAATTGTTTCTTGGACATGGAGTAGGAAGGCCAATCTGGTACAGTTGTACGTCAATGTCAAGCGGACCAACAGATGAGAGGTAGAAACAATTTTGAAATCGCCGAAAGTGGCGCAGCTCCATCGAGCCAGAGTTATTCGAGAGCAAACCAGATTACGGTTGATCGCCTTTTGCGTTCGTCGGCTGCGGCCCGGGTTGGAGTTCCAAGATGCCGATTTCGCGAGTGAGATCCGTCGCGCCTTCCGAAACCGCAGTCAACGTCAGGTTCGTCGTGAATCGATATTTATCGTCCAGGCGGCCGCTGCCATCAGCGCTTGGTTCGTGAAAGTGAATCAGCAACTCGAAGGTCCCGGCCGGAATATCGTCTACCGAAAATTCTCCGTCGGGACTCAATGTCATGCGGTACACCGTTGGTTCCTCCTTTTTGTCGGTTGGGACCGAGCGGATCAAAGCGAGGTGAGATCCCCCGCTCCAGTCCAACGCAGTCCCTTGCCAGACCACCTGACCGTGAACATGCCAACCTTTTTCCGGGAAGCTTACGTCGACCCGGCCTCCAGGAACCACCTTCACCGGTTCGCTGTGCGACATTCCTGCATCATACTTGCCAATCCTCATTGGCACCGGCGGAACGGATTCAAAATGAAAATGCCCCATCGAGTCGGCGCGTTGGACGAACGCGTTGACCGCCAGGCCAATCGGGTTACGCGATTCGGTTGCCAAGGCCACGAGTTGACCTGGAGCGGGCCGCCCATTCGACATCACAACGCCTCCAACTTCACCCCACGCCTCCAAGGTCAACGCAACCGGAGCCGAAGCATTCGACGCGGCCAGTAACCCAAATCCGACGGCTGGATCGCTGGCGACCAGAAACGCAACTGGAGCGGGCGGTGACAGCGCAAACTTTCCGGTGGAATCCGCGTGCACGAACCAAGCAGATGGGACATCGAGACTTCCGGCGCGGCCCACCACGAGCTTTCCGCCTTGGGGAACAGCGGCAATGCGCGCGCCAACAGCCATCGATCCCTCCGGACGATGAATCGTGCCAAAAATTGTTTTGCGCCGCTGCAAGCGAATCGGAGTCATCGCGTCCCATTCTGCAGGCGAGACCGGCGGAATTACGTGTTCATAATAATCTTCCGCCTCGATCGCCAAACGGATTGCTTGGGCATCCGGCTGAAAGCGAACGCGCAAACGTCCGTCGCGCACCACGACCTTGCGATCGGTCAGCCATTGAGTGTCGCCGTTGACGACGACACCCGGAACAACCACGCAATCCGGCACTGGCTTTCCCGTTTCTTGGTCAACCACCGACGCCGACAATTCGAGCAGCGGCGTGAGATTCATCTCAACCGCTGACGAGCCGGCATTCACCTCCCGATTCGCGACCAACTGAAAACCCGGTTTGAAAACCGAAACTTTGAGATCATCATCGCCAACTTCGAATTCACCATTTGACGCGGTTCGCTGAAGCTCGACTGACGTGTGCAAATCATCCGTTATGCGAACCAATGCGTTTGCGACCGGCCGGGCCGCGTTATCGCGTAAGACGCCGAGACGGAGTTTCCCGGTCGGCAGTACGATGCGTAAGCCTGCCTCATCACCGCCGCGCCCAATCGAATGAACCTGTGATCGGTGATAAGGTCCACGGATCAGCAATTTCAAGATGCCATCGGCGGCAACCGGCAATTCAAAGCTCCCATCCGCAGGCGTCCAGACCGGATAATGGCTCGACAAAACTTGCGCGCCCTCCACCGGTTTATCGTCTTCATCCACAACTCGACCGTGAACACGTTTCCCTCGATGCAGAAACAAAACCGAACGCCCTTGCTTCAATTCATTGAATCGAAACGAAGCAGGCACCGGAGCCGCGCTTGCCGATGCAATCAATGTGGCAAACTCCGGATGTACAACCACCAACTGTGCGGGTCCTTTTTCCACGGGCAAATGATCGCAATGCCAGCGTCCTTCGTGATCCGTTGTCTCAACATGCAGCAAATTCGGCGAAAACCAGACGTCGCCTTGCGCTTCACCAAAGATCATGGCGACTTGGGCGCCGGCAACCGGCCGACCGTCATCATCAAGAATTTTTCCTTCGCCGGACACCGCGCGATCAAGATTAAGCCGCGATCGAACTTGATCGGATTCGGTCAGTACCTCAGCCAGTTCCACTTTTGCGGGCACAAAACCGTCCACTACGATCTGCCACTCTGGCCAACAGCCGGAAACGAGTGACGGTGGAATCACGAACTGCCCATCCGCTTCAGTGACCGCTGCGGACACTCGGCTTCCAGTCAAATTTACGGAACGGATGTACACATTCTTGCCACCGACCGGGCGCTCGTCCAATCCGGTGACCAATTGCAGCGTTACACTCTGGGCCGAACCAGCCGCCGCAACTGCCGCATTTGAGCATGCGATAACCAACGACAATGCCATCGTGATTTGCACTCGCTTGCAAATTGGATCCATCTTCTCGAATTAGAAATACGCGCCCTCTCCTCCGCCAAGCAGAATCTCCGACATCACATTCGCACAAGATGCGATCAAGGGAGCGATGCACAGAATCAGATTTGATCATCCGAACGGCTGCGGCCTGGTCCTCAATTCCACTTGAATTCGTGCGCCTCAAGCTTAGGTTGACTTAGTTTCACAAAAGGCTTTGTGCCCACCAGATCCATGAAGACCACCACGCAACTGCAAAGAATAAAATCGATCGGTGTGATCATCTTCCTCGGAGCTTCCTTCGCGGCCGGTGCGCAAGAACAGACCGATCAAAAGGTTGCTTCCGAAAAGCCGGTCGCGGCCAAAGCTCAACCGGTCGCCAGCCAGGACGACACAGCGGCCGTCAAAGAAGAACCGAAGCCCAAAGCGCATGTGCTGCCGAAGGGCATCGAGGAGATTGTCAAGATGTCCGAAGCCGGCGTGGGACCGGAGCTATTGCAAAGGTTCATCGCAAATTCCGGGATCGTTTATCGACCGACCGGAGCAGACATCGTGGAGATGAAAAAGCGTGGTGTTCCGGACGAGGTAACGATGGCGATGCTGGCGCGCGACACAGAAATCAAGGAGCAGATTGAAGCCGCCCGAAATCGAGTGGCCGCCCCCGCAATCGTGCGGACCCTTTCAACAGACGGCGAACTCGATCCTGAGAGCTACGAGTTTTTCTGGTATCACTACGCGTATCCCCGGGCGCTGGCGAATTCCTACCGCACGTTGTCGCCTTACGTTGAAATGCATAACCGCCGTCATGGCCACAACGGTCCCCAGTGGCGAACGGACGGATTCGACCGAAATTCGTTTGGTCCGGCACCGCGGCAAAGGTAGTTCCCGCCGCTCCTGACGCGATTCAGCGCCGGCCGTTTGTCGCCCTTGCTTCGAATGAAAAATAGTCGCGCGTCATTCCATTGAAGAATTTCCACACGCTCAGTCCCAACTCAAGAGGTGAGCCCGGCGCGCTCCTGGATTCTCGGGCGGACGCTCAGGCTCATGGATTTTGAATCACGATGACCTGGTAAAAACCGGTTCCGGTGAGTGAAGGTTGATACTCCCAGGTGACGTCTTCGGTGCCGTCACCGCGATCCGTGACCTGGACGGTGACGAAATCCGCGGGATTCGCCGGGCTCCAGGGATTGGCGAAATCTGGTCGCTGATTCATGCCCCAGTTGAAATCCGTCGCCCCCTTGAGTCGCGCGTACTGAATGCGCAACTTACCGTTCGTGTGCACCCAGGCATGGGGCAAACGTGAGGCGTCATCGAGCGCCTTGGGGTTGGTGCCGTACGCGTATTCCACAAAATTGGCCAGGCCGTCACCATCCCAATCGTCGGCCGGACCGGTATTGGCGCCGCCGCCCGGAAACTGGGTTTGTTGCCAGTTTGCGAAAGTGGGCCCGGGTGACTGAACTTGCAGCGTGAGCTGGTCGTTCGGTTGCACACCGTAAAAACCGAGCGTTTGATTGTTGTCCGCCAATTCGGTTGGACCTTTGAAGAGGTGTTGATCGCCAACCAATACGCCGCGTTGCGATTGAATCCGACTTTTCAAATCCAGGACGGAATCGGTCGCGAGCACGCTGAGATTCAGCCCCGGCTGACCCGCCTGGGTGATCGTGATGTTAAACGGCGTTCCACCGCCGCCACCGTTGTCGATGTTCAACTGGAGCGTATCGCCGAATTTCACATTGTAACTGGCGAGCGTGTTGCCGTCATTCAACTGCATGCCCTTGTACAGGAGCTGTTGCTGGGCCGCCGGTGTACTCGTGTTCGTCTCGATTTGCTGCTTGAGCTGCAACACGGTGTTTTGCGGATCGAACAGATAACTCAACGTCCCCGCCGTCGGATGCGAAACATAAAGCTGGATCAGATTTCCGTTGGCGGAGGACGGCGAGTAGGTGCCGGGCAGCAAGACGTAGTTTCCGTTTTGGTTGCCGGAAGCAAACGCCACCACGCGCACCTCGTACGGCGTGTCATTCGCGAGACCGGGGATCGTCAGGTACGTCGTGTTGGCATCCGGAGTCATGCTCGTCACATGCCATACGGCGGCTGGGTCATTCGCCTCGCGAAAGTGAACGACGGCAGCGAAGTAGTTGGGATCGGCCGGCTTGGTCCAATAGACCGTCAACTGCCCATTGCCTGCGAGCACGGATGGATCCACCACATCCGCCACGGGCGACGTTCCATAAAACAAGTCAAACACTTCCGCCCCGCTGTTCCAGACGCCGGCCGCGTCCTCTGCCCGGACGTACAATTTGAATTTCTGCGGTGACGTCAGCCCGCTCGTATCCGGCACCCAAATAGTATTCGTGCCGATATTTTCCAAACTGTGCGGCGTGCCGATTTCGTCGTTCAGGGAAACTTGCGAACCAGCCAGGCCGGACAAATTATCCGTGGCCGTCGTCCACGAGAATTGCAGCCCGGTCAGGTCGGTCGTCCAATAACCGCTTTTAGTCCCGTTGTTGGCGACTACATCCGTAGGCGGACCGGGCGGAGTTCCATCGACGCCGTAACCGGTTTCCGCCCAGGGCAACACCGGTTCCGCCAAGTCGCCCTGATCGATCGCCTGCGTGTAAAATTGATAATAGCCTTCGCCATCCGGTGCGCCGAAACTAAATTCGCCATAGACCACCTTGCCGGAAACGGCTTGTGAACCCGCCGCCTGCCAGTCCCCCCAAGTCACGTCATCGTTGCTGTAGCGGTAGAACAAATCGACCTGCTTCAATCCGGTGTCGTCGCTCGCGAAGTAGGGAATATTCCACGGAACCGCACCGTGATTACCCCCCTTCCAATACCAGTAATTAAAATTCAAATGACCGTCGGCATCCGTTTCATCCGGTCGATGCCCGCCGGTTGCATCAGCCGTCTGGGAACCGTGACCGCCGATCAGATCCGGTTCGGAACTGGGCATTGAGGCGAACGTTTCCGGCGATCCCGCCGCCGAACCAATCTTCACCACGGACCAGACATTAAACGTGGGCAGATCGAACTCCAACCGACCGCCACTTTCGGAAAAAGTGAGCGTCTGGGGCGTGGGATTCTCGGCATCCACGAACGACACCTGCACATCCCCCACCGAATAGCCGACCGGCAGCAGGACACTGAGATGCGTATCCGCCAGCGGCGTGATCGTTTGGTTCGCGACGTCGCCCGAAGGAATGTCGATCCGGCGGTTGACGATGTGCAACAGCTTCGAACCGTCGTCGGTTTGAAAACGGTTGATGAACACATAGGGCAATTCGGTCTCGTACGTGTCAGCCGGATTGTTATGGGTAATCGCCACCTCCGGATTCACGTAAGTCGACACTTTCCCGAGAACAGTCGCGCGCAAAGTGGATTTCAACGACTCGTCGGCCGCGTTGTTGTAGTACTGCTCTGGTGCATTGCTGGTGAAAGGAATGATCCAACCTGTCCCCATGTCCTTGACGTAATCGTCCGCAAATTGATCAGCAAACGTGCGCGTGCCCGAGAGGTCGTTGCCGTTTTCATCGCGATCCGCCACCGAGCCAAAACCAATAATGACGCCACCGTCATTGGCATACTGTTCCAAAATCGCGACCTGCTGATCGGTGAGATACCGCGTATTCGGCAGCACGACGGCGTCGTATTTTTGCAACTGCGCCAAAGTCAAAAGATCGGCCCCGTCACGCCGGTCCGGGTGTCCGGCAAACACGACATCAAACGGCCAGTGCAAATCCACCAGCAGTTTGACCGCGCCCTGGAACGACGGAGTGGTTTCCCATTCCGCGTTGATTTCGCCCGCTTCGGAATACAGCACCGCAAACTGGCCGTCCTCCGGATGGTTGAACAAGGCCGGTTGCTTCGAGGGGAATTGGTAGAACGCCAGCATCGGATCCACATAGCGTTGATAATTGTGAAATGCCACCCACCCGAGCGGATCCTGCACGAGCCCGCCGGCAGCCCACGTCTCGGCGACAAAGATCTTGTCGCTCTCGGTGAATTTGGGCGGGTCCCAAACACTCGCGTTGCCGTTCAATGTGGTGGTGTTTGCCGGGAAATTCCACGACCAGAAGCGCTTGCCGAAATTGCGCATCGTCTTGTCGGTCGGGATCAGGTCCCGATTGGGATAACCCAGGGTATCCAGAAAGGTCTCCGCGATACCGAAATCAAGCAGATCGATGTTGTCCCATTGCCGCGCGGTGATGTAGCGGTTGGCGCCAAGGTAAATCGCGCGGCCGTAATTGGTCTGGCCGTACTCGCGCAAGGTCGCGGTCCATTGCTCGAAGAAATGCCGTTCCAGCCAGCGGTTGTGCTCCGTCCACGCTTTCCAGAGTTCGTCGTTGGGCGGATTGTTTTGCAGGCTGGCAATGTCGGTGTACCCGGCATCCAGCAGATGCGTTCGGTAATCGAACGAGTTCACGTCACTCACGCCAAGTGAAGACAACTCGCCGGTCGTAAAGTTGGTTCCGAGATAGGATCGAAAGCCGGTGATGGACTCATCATCAAAAGACAAGGTCGGCAAATCGGGCGCGGCATTGTCGAGCAGGATGTAGGTGGCGCCGAGATCGATGGCCAGCTTACCGGACTCGATGAGGTAATCGACATACCCCTGCCGCGTGAAAACCATGGAATTGCCAGGCGAACCGTCGAGATCAATTGCGGCCGCAACGGATTGAAGTGCGGGATCATCCTTGGCCGAGGATTCCACCTGACCGTTCGCATAGTACGCGGCATAAGCCGTACCCTCCTGAGCCCAACCGGCAATACTGTTGGAAATGACCCACCGCTGCTGCGGCGTCACCGTATAATCAATCCACCCGAAGTCATCGACCACGACGCGGGTCGCCCCGCCCGCGGCAAAAATCGGTCGCGGCCCAAACAACGTCAGGCTGTTGGTGGGAGATACATCGACGGCCCTAGCCGCGTGGTCCGTCAGAAAAATCGATGCACAAAACACCGCGACTACAAAAGGACGCGAAAGCTGATTTGAACGGGAGATAACCATTGATCAATACCGGAAGGTTGACATTTCCATGAGCGAAAACACCGCCGACGGCACGAGCATTCAACCGCCGGCTGGCTAAATTTTGATCGGCACCCCGCGGAGTGAACTTGAGAAATTTTCCCCACCGGACATCGCCCGGCTGACGAGCAAAAGAACCTTGCATCAAGAATGATTCATGCCCTCCGGGTCCAAACGGCTCCCCCCATAAATCACGCGCAATCTTGCCAGCCGCCGATGGTGGGCTAGACTGTTTCACACCAATTTATGAAGAAGACCTTGATCATCCTCTGTGCCGTCCTGCTGGCGGCCATCACCTTCACCCCGACCATGCACGCCGCCGAAACGACCAAAAAGAAAGTTCTCCATCACGTTGTCAGTTTCAAATTCAAGGACTCCGCCACACCGGAACAAATCAAGGAAGTGGTGGACGCCTTTCGCGATCTCAAAAAACAGATCCCTGAGATTCAGAGCTTCGAATGGGGCACCAACAACAGCCCGGAACATTTGAACAAGGGCCTGACTCATTGCTTTCTCCTAACCTTCAAGAGCGAGGAAGACCGCGCCAAGTATTTGCCGCATCCCGCTCACAAGGCATTTGGCAAATTACTCGGACCGATCATGGACGACGTCATGGTCATCGATTTCTGGGGTCAGGAATAAGCCCGTTGTTTTAGTCCGGTCATGAACGATTCCCGCGCTGCCCTTCGTTGGCTATGTCTGTTCGCCCTGCTGGTATTGCCCACCGGCAAATCGTCCGCGGCGGAACCGCCCGTGCCGATCGTCCGCGCGCACGCGCACAACGATTACGAACATGCCCGGCCGTTGCTCGATGCCCTGGCGCAGGGATTTTGCAGCGTGGAAGCGGATGTCTGGCTGGTCGACGGCGAGTTGCTCGTCGCGCACAATCGCGACTCGGTCAAAGCGGGTCGTACGCTGGAATCGCTTTACCTGATGCCGCTGCACGAGCGGGTCCGCGCCAACGGTGGCCGCGTGTTTCGGGACGGACCGGTCTTCACGTTGCTGGTGGATTTCAAGTCAGATGCCGAGCCGACCTACGCAGCGTTGAAGGAAGCGCTCGCCAAGCACACCAACATGCTTACGCATTTCACCGCCGACGGCATCGAGACGAACGCCGTTTCGGTGATCATTTCCGGCAACCGCCCCACGGAACTGATGGCGAAGGAAACCCACCGGACGGCCGCTGTGGACGGACGCGTGAGCGATTTGGACAACCTGCCGCCAGTCTCCTTGATGCCGTTGATCAGCGATAGCTGGGACAGCCTTTTCAAGTGGCGCGGCGAAGATGAATTTCCGCCGGCCGAAGCCGCGAAACTCAAGGAACTGGTCGGACGCGTTCACGCGGCGAACCGGCGGTTCCGGCTGTGGGCGGCCCCGGACGATTCCGCGTCCTGGCAGGTGCAATACGATGCCGGGGTGGACTTGATCAACACCGACAAGCTGGCCGAACTGGCTGCCTGGTTGCACACCAAGTAAGACTGGCGCCACCGAACAATTGGCTTTTGGAAAGATTGGGGAGGGATGGCATTCTGCCGTCCGAAGCATTTGGGACCGCGACACGCGGTCCCTCCCATCAACTGCCAGCAAGCTGCTGGCAGCACACTGGCTGCAGGTCCAACGCCCTCGGTTGATAAAACCATCTCCCTTTTTGGGTAATATTACAGAGCCCACGTTTTCTCTTGTCTGCCTGACAAATGTCAGGCAGACAAGAGAGGCATGGCACCGCCCACCAAAGCCGGAGAAACCCGCGAGCGCGTTTACCGCTTTGTGCGCGATCGGCTGGCCGCCGGGCATCCCCCCACGGTGCGGGAAGTGCAGCAGGAATTCGGCTTCCAAGCGTTTCAAACCGCCCACGGACATCTCGAACGTCTCGTGGCCGAAGGCCGCCTGGCCAAACGAACCGGTCTGGCCCGGGGTTACTTTTTGCCGTCCTCCGAAAATACCGACCCACCGCCGGTGCTCATTCCCATTCTGGGTCGCGTGCAGGCCGGTGCGCTGAGTCTGGCCACGGAGGATTTGGAGGGACACATCCCCGTGCAGGCACGGATGGGCGCCGGTTCAAATTTGTTCGCGCTGCGCGTCCGGGGCGACAGCATGATCAACGCGGGCATTTTCGATCAGGACATCGTCGTGGTGCGTTCGCAACCCACCGCTGAATCCGGTGAAATTGTGGTCGCGCTCGTGGGCGACGAAGCGACCGTCAAGCGTTTGAAAATCCGGTGGCGGCGCATCGAGCTGCATCCAGAAAATCCGGCGTTCGACCCCATCATTCCCCCGGCGGATCAATGCACGATTCTCGGCAAGGTGATCGAGCTGCACCGTTTTCTGGAAGGAGGAAGGAGCTGAACCATGCGCCTGAAAATTACCAGACTCTCGTGCAAAGGGGTCATCACCGCCAGCCAACTGCTTGCGGAACGTCCCGCCGCAATCCAACACGAATGGCGTTTGGAATCTTTGCTCGGGCGGTTTGTGGAAATCTCCGGTGGCGCGACCACGGCGGCGTTGACCTGCACGGCATCCTTGATTCTCCAGGCTCAACTGGTAGGCGAATCCGCCGCCTGGGTTGCCGGGGGAAGCTCCATTTTCTTCCCGCCGGATTTTGCCGATTCGGGAATTGATCTCAACGCGCTCCCCGTCGTGCGCGCGGGTAATCCTCACAAGGCCGCGCGCGCGGCCGGTCATTTGTTGCGCGCGGGAAGTTTTGCGCTCGTGGTGCTCGACATTGAGGACGATTCACGCCTTTCCCAGGCGGCGCAGACAAGTTTGTCCGGTCTCGCTCATCACGCCAACACGGCGCTCGTTTGCCTGACCCGTCGAACGGGCTTCGCGTCGGCTACCGGTTCACTGGTTTCCTTGCGCCTGGAAGCGGATCGAGCGCGGCTGGGATTCGATCGCTTTCGCTGCGAATATCTGGTGGTGAAGGACAAACGCCAGGGACCGGGCTGGCGGCATCAGGAGGTCTGCCGTGGAACGGATGGCTTGTGTTAATCTTCCGGAACTGCCGCTGCAAATGCTCCTGCGCGAGCATCCGGAATGGAACCGACGACCGGCCGCGGTGGTGGACCGTGATCATCCCAATGGCGTCCTCCTCTGGGCGAATGAACAAGCCCGTCGCCATCGTATTTTGCCCGGGTTACGTTACGCCACCGGCTTGTCGTTATGCCGGGATTTGTGTGTGGGCACGGTGAGTTCCCACGCGGTATCGCGAACCATCCAACGATTGATCCGATTACTCGAAGCGTTCAGCCCGTGCATCGAACCGGCCGCGCAGGAACCGGGCGTTTTCTGGGTTGTCGCCACCGGGCAGGACCGGTTGCGCGGGTCCTTCGAAAACTGGGCGACGACTCTCCGGCAAACGTTTGCTCAGGCGGGCTTCCAAGCAACCGTGGCCGTGGGCTTTTCGCGGTTCGGTTGTTACGCGGCGGCCAAGACCAAGAAGGCGAATTTTGTTTTTCGCGACGCGACGCAGGAACAAACGCATCTGCGGGCGACGCCCATCGAATGTCTCGGATTGGAAATCAAAGCCCGGGACACGTTGCGCAAACTGGGAGTCACGATCGTCGGTGATTTTATCGATCTGCCGGCCGACGCCGTGCATCGCCGGTTTGGCGCCGCTGCCTTTCAGTTGCATCGTCTCGCGCGAGACAAGGATTGGACGCCGTTGATTGACCACACTTCCAGCGAACCGATCCAGGCCGGTCAAGTGCTCGACTATTCGGAAACCAATTTCGACCGGTTGCAAAATCTGTTGCAACCGCTGGTGCGCTCCATCCTTTCCCGCTTCTACGAACGCCGGGAGGCTCTCGCCAAACTGCGGCTTTCGCTGACGCTTGATGATCGCAGCAATCGCCACGAACAACTCGCCCCGGCGACGCCCACGCTGAACGAACAGCAACTTCTTTCCCTGTTGCGGCTGCGGCTCGAATCCACGCCCTTCCCCACCGGCGTCGTGGAATTGAAACTTCAAGGCACAGGCAGTCCGGCGACATCCCGGCAGATGGAACTGTTTCCGCAAAATCCCGGTCGTGATCCGCACGTTGCCCAGGAAGCCCTGGCCCGCATTCGCGCGGAACTTGGCAACGACGCGGTGATGCGGGCGCAGCTGTGTGAAGCCCATTTGCCGGAAAGCCGTTTTGAATGGCGCGCCTTTGAAAAATTCGCGACCGCCCAACCGGTCAAAAAAAGCTGCCGTCCGTTGGTGCGACGATTGTTCACGCAACCAGCAACTGTTCCAGCGCGACCTCGTCAGTCTGGCAAGTGGCTGGTGACGGGAACCACCGACGGCGCCGCGGAGGAAATCATCGGCCCACAAATCATCGAAGGCGGCTGGTGGCGACGCGAAGTTTCCCGCGCTTATTATTATGTCCGCACGCGCAGCGGTCGGTGGTTGTGGATTTATCACGACCGGAAACGCCGTCGCTGGTTTTTGCACGGCGAAGTGGAGTGAGCCATGCCGACCACTTCCGCCACTTATGCGCCGCTCTGGTGCAAGAGCAATTACTCGTTCCTCGAAGGAGCCAGCCATCCGGACGAACTGGTGGAAACGGCGCATCAACTGGGTTTGCGAGCGCTGGCTCTAACCGATCGTGATGGCGTTTACGGAATGGTGCGTGCCCATGTGAAAGCGCGCGAACTGGGCTTTCACCTCATCGTCGGCAGCGAGATCACTTTGCAGGACGAAACGAATCTCGTGCTGCTGGCGACAACCCGGAAGGGTTACGCCAATCTTTGCCGGCTGATTTCCAACGGTCGACTGCGCTCGCCGAAAGGAACGAGCCGCGTGAACTGGGAGGAAGTGTGCGAACACGCGGACGATTTGATCGCTTTGTGGGGAGGCCCCAACAGCGCTCTCGCTGGAATGGAGGAACCGGAAATGAGCGGTGCAATGCGTGATGCGTTTGGCGATCGACTGTATGCCTTGCTGACGCGACACGAGGCCGCCGGTGAAACCCGCTTGGAACACCGCATTCGCGAACGCGCAAAACGAATGGGCCTCGCGACGGTCGCCGGCATGGAGGTGCTTTATCACACGCCTGCGCGCCGTAATTTGCAGGATGTGATGACGTGCATCCGGCACGGCGTCACGCTCGCGACCGCGGGACGTTTGACCAAGCCAAACGCCGGACACGCGTTGCGTGCGCCCGACGATTTTTTCCGGCTTTATGCCGACGATCCCGATTCCGTTTTGCGAACACTTGAAATCAGCGATCGTTGTCAATTTTCGCTCGCGGAGATTCGCTACCGTTATCCTTTGGAAAACCTGCCGGGCAACACCACACCTTCGCAATGGTTGCGACAACTCGTGATGCAAGGGGCCGCGCAACGATATCCGAGTGGCTTGACGGTTGATGCGCAACAGCAACTGGAAAAGGAACTGACCTTGATCCGTGATCTCGATTACGAGGGCTATTTTCTGACGATGTGGGAGATCGTCCGGTTCTGTCGTGAGAATGATATTCTCTGCCAGGGACGCGGCTCGGCGGCGAATTCCATCGTCTGCTACTGTCTCGGCATCACGGCCATTGATCCAGTGAGCATGGGGCTTTTGTTCGAGCGTTTCATTTCCCGCGAACGTGCCGAGCCGCCGGACATCGACCTCGATATCGAGCACGACCGACGCGAGGAAGTCATCCAGCACGTCTATCGCAAACACGGTCGACGCCACGCGGCCATGGTGGCCAACTTTATCCGCTATCGCACGCGCTCGGCGTTGCGGGACGTGGGCCGCGCGCTGGGCTTTCCGGAAACGAGCATCGAACGACTGGCAAGGCACGCGCCGCATTATGAGAAGCCGGAGCAAGGCATGTTCGATAACGCCGGCTTCGACATCAACACACCAGCGTTTCGTCATCTGCTGCGGTTGACGACGGAAATTCAAAACATGCCGCGGCACCTCTCCATTCATCCCGGTGGCTTTTTGCTCGGGCACGAACCGGTGAGCGATCTGGTCCCGGTCGAAAACGCCACGATGCCGGACCGCACCGTCATTCAATGGGATAAGGAGGACGTGGAAGATCTGGGGCTGTTCAAAGTCGATCTACTCGGCCTCGGCGCGTTGAACGTGGTGCATCGTTGCTTTGATCTGATCAAGCGCCACGACGGCAAAGAATTGACGCTGGCCACGATTCCGCCGGACGACCAACCCACATACGCAATGATTCAACGCGCCGACACAGTGGGCGTTTTCCAAATCGAAAGCCGCGCCCAGATGTCGATGCTGCCGCGACTCAAACCAGAAAATTATTACGATCTCGTGATTGAAGTGAGCATCGTGCGGCCCGGCCCCATCACCGGCGGCATGGTGCATCCGTATTTGCGCCGCCGAAATAAGGAGGAAGAAATCACGTATCCACACGACTGCCTGAAACCGGTTTTGAAAAAGACACTGGGCATTCCGTTGTTTCAAGAACAGGTTATGCAACTGGCGATGATTGCGGCTGATTACACGCCCGGCGAGGCGGATCAACTCCGGCGCGATATGGCGGCCTGGCGCAGCGCCGGTCGCATCGAGCGACACCAACACCGGTTGATCGAACGCATGACCCACAAAGGCATTCCCCGGGAATTTGCCGAGCGGGTCTTTGAACAGATTCGCGGCTTCGGTGAATACGGCTTTCCCGAAAGCCACGCCGCGAGTTTCGCGCTGATCGCCTACGCCACGTCGTGGATGAAATGCCATCATCCCGCCGCGTTTCTGTGCGCGATGCTCAACGCCCAGCCGATGGGATTTTACAGCGCGGCAACGCTCGTTCAAGACGGCCAGCGGCATGGCGTCGACGTCCGTCCGGTGGACGTGCAGCACAGCAACTGGGACTGCACGCTGGCACGCCAAAGTGGAAGCGGCGAAGGCCACGCTGTGCGAATGGGACTGCGCTACGTTAGAGGTCTCAGCGAAGCCGTCGGTGAATGCGTCATGGCGGTTCGTCGGGGGCGACCGTTTCAATCGCTCGATGATTTTGCCCGCCGCACCGGATTCTCGACGGAGATCATGTCACGCCTGACGGAAAGCGGCGCGCTCGAATGTTTTCGCTCCGAACGCCGCAACACACTTTGGAACGTGCTCAGTTTGGAAACGACGCACGGCGAACAGGAATCGCTCGAGCTGGATCTCTCCGGACCCGCTGTTGATTTCGGAGCGCTGGATTCCCTGGAAACGATCCGTTGGGATCGCGAGTTCACCGACCACAGTCCGCGTGGTCATCCGTTGGCCCCGCTGCGCGATGAACTGAATCGACGCGGCTTGCCCGACGCTTCAACCATCAATCATTTGCAAGACGGCAGCCGGGTTCATTACGCCGGCATGGTCATCTGCCGCCAGCGACCCGGCACCGCCAACGGCGTCGTTTTCATGACGCTGGAGGACGAAACCGGATTTGTGAATCTCGTGATCTGGGAAAAGGTTTTTCAAAAATTCCAGATCCTGGCGCGGACGGAATCGCTGTTGGGCGTCAGCGGCAAACTGCAAAACCAGTCCGGCGTCACTCACCTCGTTGCCCAGCGATTGTGGAGTCCGCGATTGCGCTCACGCCCGATCCCGCAAAAAAGCCGGGACTTTCATTAAGCGTTCGACGAACCGCTCACGCTTTCGTGGCCAAATCAAAACGCCGTCAATTGAGCGAGTTCCTTGAAACGGGCTTCGATCTTGTTACGCGTTACGCGAGTGGTCGTCTTGAGTCCAAACCCTTCGCAGCAGAACGAAGCGACCACACTGCCGTACACCATCGCCTTGCGGATGTTCTTGTCGACACTGCCGCCGGCCTTGGCGAGATAACCGATCAACCCACCGACGAAGGAATCACCAGCACCCGTGGGATCGACGACCTTGTGCAACGGATAGGCCGGACAAATGAAATAGCCCTTCGGCGAGGAAAGAATCGCGCCGTGAGAACCCTTCTTGATGATCACGTATTTCGGTCCCAGCTTTTGAATCTTGCGCAGTGCCGCGAACACGTTGTCCTCCTCGGTCAACTGGTGCGATTCACTGTCGTTGAGCACAAAAAGGTCGACGCGTTTGAGCAGCGACAAAAGGTCTTTGAGCGCGATGTTCAACCAAAGGTCCATCGTGTCGGCCACGACGAATTTTGGTTTGTTAACTTGATCGAGCACGTGGTGTTGCAAACCCGGCGCGATGTTGGCGAGCAGGACATAGGGCGAGGATTTGTGCCTCTCGGGCAGGTGCGGAGTGAACGTCTCAAACACGCCCAACTCCGTCAGCAACGTGCGGCGGTTGTTCATGTTGAGCTCGTACTCGCCCGACCAGTGAAACGTTTTGCCGTCCTGAATTTGCAACCCGGCGAGATCGATGCCGTGTTTCTCGTAGAGCTTCACGTAGCGGCCGGGAAAATCCTTACCCACAACGCCAACCAACCGCGTCGGCGCGAAGAAGCTGGAGGCAACGGCAGCGTGACTGGCCGAGCCGCCTAGCAGCCGTGGGTTTTCCGCTTTCGGAGTTTTGATCGAATCCAGGGCAGTGGAACCAACAACAAGTACACTCATGTCGGGGCGATGAGGTAACAGAACGAAGGCCGGAGGGCAGCAAAATTTTCGAATCAAGCAGGCAAACGCCGACGGAATTCAGCGCACGCCGCAGCGACATCGTCCTGATTCAGAATCGCGGAAACGACACAAATCCGCGTGGCACCGGCCGCCAGTACGGAATCGAGATTCTCCAGATTAATGCCACCGATGGCGAACCACGGGATGGTGATGTTGGCGGCCGCCCACTTCACGTAATCGAGCGTGACGGCAGCACGACCGGGCTTGGTGCCGGTCGGAAACACGGGGCCAATGGCGACGTAATCCGCACCAGCAGCAACCGCGCTTTGTGCCTGTTCCGGCGCGTGCGAACTCAAGCCCAGCAACGGCCCACTACCGACGAGGTCCGCCTTTTTTTGAAAGCCCGCATCAAAAAAATCTTCCTGACCGAGATGACAAACTGGCGCGCCAAGCCTGCACGCGACATCCCAGTAATCATTGATAACCAGCGGAACACTCGCGGCTTGCGTCACCGGAAGTAGTTCTTCGGCCGTCCGGCGAACTTCATCGGCGGTTTGGCCCTTGGCGCGATATTGAATCAAATCAGCGCCGCCGGCGCACAAGGCACGGGCGAGATCGACAGCGGATCTTCCGTGTAAATAGTGGCTATCGACGAACGCGTAGAGCCGGCAGGCGTCCAACGACTTCATTGTTCCTTGGGCACGCTGTTGGTCGAGGTGTCGACACTGTTCGTGGAAGTCGTTGCGCCCTCGGTTGCCTCCCCGAAGTTATGACCAGTTTCCCGAACCTTGTTCGCTTTGGGAACATAATCCGCCGGCAGATTCAGGGCCGTCAACAACCGCGCCCGCGCGCCCGGCGCGAGGCCGCTGTCCTTTTCCAGCATGTTGTCGCGAATGATATCCCGCATGACTTCGAGATTCGGCAGTGCCACGCGCGGACAATCCTCCGCCGGCGGATCCTTCAGGCAACCCACCGCAGTCATGTAACGGGTCCAGATAGCGAGCGCGAGCTTCGCGCTCGTCTGCGCGGTTTCCTCTTCGCCGACGGCCAGACTGAAGTAGGCAAAGGTGATCTGCCCTTCGATTGCTGAAATGGCCTTGTTCTGGTCCTTGTCGTTCGCGTCTTCGGTCACCATGTCGATCGCCCAGTCATCCAGGCTGATGCCGGGCTTCACCGCATTGGGATAATTTTCCTTCAACTTCTTCCACCATTTTTCCGCCTCGCTGAGCTGGCTGTGGGAATAGAAATTGTAGACGACCTTGCGCAGAAAATTCCGATAGCCGGCCTGTTGATCGATGCGCGAATTGTCGATCTTCATCATGTCGAGATAGGCCTGGTTTGCCTTGTCCACAATGGCCAGGTTCGGCGCCATGTAGATCTCGTTGTCGTTGTCGAACATGATCAACCGACCACGTTGAAACGCGATGTCCATGCACTGATACACCACGCGACGCAACGTATCCTTGTCCTTGTCCTTCGCATACTTGAGGCCGACGGTCGCCCAATAAATGGCATGCGTTTCCGGCAGCTTCCACTCGAGGGGCCCGTATTCGTCGTCCACCTGTTTCATGATGGCCGGGTCCATCTTGAATTCATCGCGCAGCCGCTTGACGCGGGCCTTGGCCTCGTCGGTCTGCGGATTCGTCAATTCATCCCAATTCGGGCGTCCCGGCCCCAGCACGGACAACATCGTTTTGGCCCACTGTAGCTTGTAATACATGTGGGTGCCATCGAGGGCCTGCCCCATCTTGTGCTGAAAAAACCAGGCCAGCTCCCGGTAGACCAGGGCGTCTCCGGGGTTGTATTTCAGCCCTTCATCTCGCAATAGTTCGATTCCCGCCTTGACCCAGCGCCAACGGTCCGCCGGATCGGTGAACTTGATCGAAATATTATACGCCATGTTCCAGGCTTGCTCCGTCCACACCTGAGTCATCCGGGGCTGTAATTTCGTGATCCAGTCCGCCAGTTGCATCGACTCGAAATACTTGCCCTTGTCTTCGAGATCGACTGACCGAATCCACAAGGCATTTGCGATGATGCCGCGAAACCCGCCCAACGCCACCGTCGTGAACGCCAGCATGGGCGGGGCATTTTCGAGTGGCTTCACGTCGGTGAGCCCCAGGCGATCACGATCCCGCGTCAGCACCGGCTGCACAAATGATCCGGCCACCAGCAGGACCAGCGTCATCGCCAGCAGGCCAAATTTGTAGAATCGGTTACTGCTCTGCTTCATGGTCATTGATTGCTTTGAGCAGTGGCGAGTTCACGCCGGTGAAAAAGATAGATCCCCACACCGCCGACGATGCCGCCAAGCAAGGCCACGATTTGTAGAAATGCCTGGCCCAGCCGGCTCCATGCGATGCTCCGGCCGGAACTCAAATTGTCGACCGGGGAAAAATCCTGCGCCAGTTTGATCACATACAACATTCCACGGAACATGGGCAGAAGGACGGAATCAAATGACTTCATGTACGGCTTGCCCGTATCGTGATTGAGACCCATTACGGTCCCTTCGGACACCGTGCTCGCAAGCGTGCCGCTGGAAAACACAATGATCAAAATGCCAATGGAACAAAAGCATGCGACGGGGAAGGTCATATAGCTCGCGGCCGCGAGTCCCAGCGCCGCCAACAAGCTCAGCCAGAAAAGTATAATCAGCAGACCGCGAACGTAGTTCATGACGAAACCACCCTCGTGGTAGAGCACTTCAAGCCCATCCTCGAGCGGAAACACAACGACCGAATTGTCCACATTGTGATACTGCACGATCAACTCGCCCTTGTTGTCGAGCAAGTCACGAAGCTTCTTCCCCTCACCCAGATAACTCACGTGAACCGGCACTTCATGGAAACTGTTGGCCGCCATCGGCAGGGCTCGGCTGCGAATGGCATTTTGCCCGTAGCCAACCACCCATACGCCGACGTGCTCCTTGAGCGAATTGGTGTCCGCACCGTAAAAATGGAACCGCAGCTGAAACACGTCCTGATCCAGCGCGCTGCTCACCGGGTTGACCGGGATCTTCCAGGTGCGATACCCCCCCTGCGGAGGCACTTGCTCCATCTGGGCGCGCGCTTTCTGCTCAAGAACCGCCCGCTCGTAGGTGAAATCCATGCCGTTGGTGTTTACGTCCTTCACCTTGTCGGCGAGATATTTGTCGACCGCTTCGTTGATGTCGCCGACATGACTCTCCTCCTTCAGGGATCCACGGGCCACGAGGATTTCCGACGCCAATTTTTCCCGTTCCTTTTCCGGCAAGCGGTCGGCGCGATACATGAGCAAGCCGTAGACGGCACTCCCGGAAACCGCCAGCAAAGCCGCATTTAGCGAAACAATGCCGATCCATTTGCCCAGCCAGACTTGCCATCGAGGAATGGGTTTCACGGCCACCATCTGCATCTGGCAATCTTCAATGTCGCCCGCCAACAAACCGCAGGACAACCACAACGTCGCGAACCCGAGCAGCAACGTAATGATACTTAACGTATAGGTGAGCAGAATTTGGGAGAAACCCCGCGCCGTGCCGTCGTCCTTGATCAACAGCGGCAGCAAGACCACACTCCCGACCAACAACGTGGCCACGGTGATGAACAATCGATAGCGCAGAGCCGCCTTCCAGGTGAGCTTGACGATCGCCAACAACGGACGCAATCCGTGCGGTCCCAGATCGCGAAACCGTCCGGTCACAATCGAGCGGCTGGTTTCCGTTTCTGAACCCGCCCGCTTGAATACGCCGATGGCGGCCTTCGGGCTGTCCGACGGCACCAAGCCACGAAATTCATAACCGCCAAACTCGGCGCGGCGCGCCAACCAGGTGTTCCCTTTGAGACCGACGAAGATCGCCGCCAGTATGCCGACGCAAGCGTACATCACGCTGCCTTCGGGCCGAAAATAGTCACCCACTCCAACAGCCACCCAGATGAAGAAGAGCACGACGGCCTGCAGATACAGCCGTTTGACCAGGCACCAGATCCAGCCGAAGAAAAACGCCGGCCAGGAAAATCCGGCCTTGATGGCCTGAACGTTGCCATCCGGGTGCGTGTGAATCTGGTACGGCCGTTTCATTGTTTATCGGTCGGCTTCTTGCCACCCAGCAGACCAGAGAGCTTTTCATTTGCCTTGGAGAGATCCGCTGGCGGTTTGGCCGCGGGCTTCGGCGTTGCCGGCGCTGGTTCGGCCGACGGTGCCGGCTCAGACTTTCCGAGAGCCGCCAATTTGGTCGCATCGACTTTTGGGGCGGCCGGCTCCGCGACCGGCGCGGCGGGCTCCGGCTTCGGTTTGCTTGCCATCAGGCGGTCCAAGACTTTTGCCATGGCGTCCGGCGCTGCCCCGGCATCGTCGCCCCGGAGATACGCCGCGACACGGTGGCCGGACGTCGCGCCGGAAGTTTCGGCCGACGCCTCGCGGGCCCGTTTCACCACATCGAGAAAATAGCTCTCGAGATTCTGCGTCGGGTTGTCGACACGCACCTCGCCCTGGCCGATGTCCTGCCGAATGATCTGCAACACCTTTTCGGTCGCTTCGCGCGAGAGTGTGGGCGAGGTAATGCGCAAGGTGTCGCGTTCCGAAAGCAGTTCTTTCAGCGTACCGATCGCCTGGATCTTGCCACCATAGTAAATGACCACCCGATCACAAACGTCCTCAACATCCGCAAGCAAATGGCTGCTGAGGATGATCGTCTTGCCGCGGCGGGCGAGCGCCAGAATCAGGTCCTTGATTTCGCGGCAACCGATCGGATCAAGTCCGGAAGTTGGTTCATCCAGGATGATCAGATCCGGATCGTTGATCAACGCCTGCGCGAGACCGATGCGCCGCTGCATGCCCTTTGAGAACTCACCCACCGTGCGCGTGCGCGCCGTGTTGAGCCCCACCATTTCGATCAACTGCTCCGCGCGATTCTGCCGGTCCTTGGCGTCGATCGAAAACAAGTTACCAAAAAAATCGAGCGTCTCTTCGGAATCGAGATAACGGTACAAATAGCTTTCCTCCGGCAAATAACCGATGCGCTGTTTGGTCTGCACATCGCGGGGTGATTTGCCGAACACTTCGATGTGCCCCTTCGTGGCATACAACAATCCCAGCAGCATTTTGACGGTGGTGGATTTGCCGGAACCGTTGGGACCCAGAAGCCCAAACACCTCGCCTCGCTTGACTTCAAAATCAACGTTGTCGACGGCGCGCGCCTTGGGGCGCCCCCAAAAATCCTTGAAGATTTTGGTGAGCCCGCGCACCGCCACCACGGTTTCATCAGACACCGCGGGACGGCTCGAAGTCGTCTCGCTCTTGAGTTGTTCCAACGCTGTCATGTGATTTGATTTCGACCGTCCCGGGGAACGGTTCGTTCTATTTTTCCGTCATCCCGCGGAAGATCGCCGCCAACCCGGCCTTGTCGAGTTTGTGGTCAGCAATGTCGATCATGGCTTGATAAAGCGTTCCATCATCGCGGATCGAGAGCTTCCCGTTTTTAGCCAGGAAAGTCAGCGCGGCAGCAGCGCCAGTACGTTTGTTGCCATCAACAAAGGCCTGCGACTCGGCGATATGAAATGCGTAGGTGGCTGCCACGTCGTACAGATCACGGCTACCGTAGAACCAAGTGTTCATTGCCGAACCGACAGCGGATTCCACCTGTCCCTCGTCCCGAAGGCCAATGCTCCCGCCAAACCGTCTCAGTGATTCCTCATGGAGATACATTACTTAGGCAAATGTAAGGAATTCGGGATCATCCACGGTCTATTGGGCAAGCTTGCGGAAGAGTTCCTCGTTTTGCGAAAACACCTCGGCGGCTATCGATTTGAACTCATCCGAGACTTCACTACCTGTTTCGCTTTTTTCTTTACGGGCATTTGATCGACGAAACAACTCCTGCCCAAGATTCGTTTCGAACAACTTCCGCGCTTCCGAACCCCGGAGTGTCGCAACAACCGCGAGCATGACATGCGAGAAAACCTCCTGCTTTTGATCAGGATCAAGTTCTTCAATTTGCTTGATAATCTCAGCCGCACTCATGGTTGAAAAATAGCCGCCCTTGGTTCGCTAAGCCAGCTTCGGTTCAGTTTGCACGGGCGCGTGCTCGTGATGGTGATGATGGTGCTTTTCGTCGTGACCCGCACCGGCCGCAGGATCCTGCGGTGCCGTCGGAATCGGCGAGTATGGTTCCAATTCTTCGCCGACGCGCACGAGCCGGAAGCTGTTGAACACGACCATCAAACCACCCGACACGTGGAATATCGCCGCCACGATGGGGTTAATGAATTTCATTGCGGCGAGCACCAATCCGCCGACGACAAATAACATGCCCAAAAGGAAATTCTGATTGATCACCGTCCGGGTCTGTCGCGAAAGGCGGACCAAAAACGGGAGCCGCCGGAGGTCATTGTTCATCAACGCGATTGTGGCCGAATGAATCGCCACTTCGCTGCCGGCCGCACCCATGGCGATTCCCAGATCGCCGGCCGCCAACGCCGGAGCGTCGTTGACACCATCGCCGACAACCGCCACGCGATAGCCCTTGGCCTTGACCTGCTTCACAAATTCAACCTTGTCCTGCGGCAGGCAATCACCGGTCGCTTCCTCACAACCGATTTCCGCGGCAACGCGATTGGCCACCGGTTGGCGATCGCCGGACACCATCGCCACGCGACGAACGGCAGCCTCCTTCAGATCGGTCAAGGCCTCCCGCGCTTCGGCGCGCACCTCGTCCTGCAAGCCGACCCAGCCGATGCATTTCCCGTCGCGGGCGACGTAGATCAAGCTGTAGCCCTCGGTCTCCTTCAAATCGACCGAGCTGGCGAAATCTTCCGTAACTCCGCATTCCTTCAACCAGTTCGCACGGCCGACAATCACCGGCCGGCCATCGACATTCGCGCGCACTCCCTTGCCGGCCGTCTCATCAAAATTCTCCGGTTCGATCAGCGGAACACTTGCTTCGTTAGCGAGCCGCGCGAGCGCTTTTGCCGTCGGATGGTTGGAATATTTTTCCGCCGAAGCCGCGACGTGCAATAAATCGGCTGGCTCGATGTCACCCAGCGGATTCAGCCGGCTGACCACCAGTTTGCCGTACGTCAGCGTGCCGGTCTTGTCGAAGATGAACGCGTTAATGCGTGCGGCGAGTTCGATGTCCGCGACATTTTTGATCAAAACGCCCAGACGGGCGGCGGCCGAGAGTGCGGCCACCATGGCGGTCGGCGTCGCGAGAATAAACGCACACGGACAAGCGACGATGAACACGGCAATCACGCGGCTCATGTCACCCGTGAACGCCCAGACCAACGAACCGATGATCAGGACCAACGGCGTGTAGTAGCCCATGTATTGATCAACGATGCGCATGATCGGCAGGCGGGTCTTTTCCGCGGCTAGAATCAACTCGTGAACCTTGCCGATCGTGGTGTCTTCGCCCGCCCGCGTGACCTTGATTTCCAACACACCGTTTAGATTGATGGTGCCGGCAAATACCTCGTCGCCTTCCTTTTTGTCGACCGGCAACGATTCACCGGTGATGTTCGCCTGGTTCAACGAACCGGCTCCCTTGATGATCACCCCGTCAGCGGCCACGTTGTCGCCGGGGCGCACGCGGATGACATCGTTCACCGACAATTCCTGCACCGCCACTTCCTCTTCGGCAGCATTGGCGACGCGCCGCGCCTTGGTCGGCGTCAATTTAATCAGAGCCTCAATCGAATGCCGGGCACCTTCCGCCGTCCGCGTTTCGATGATTTCGCCGAGCAACATGAAGAACGCAACCAGGCCGGCTTCCTTGTAATTACCGGAGGAGAACGACGCCAGCAACGCGAGCGCAACCAACTCGTTTGTGTTCAGCCGCCCCATGCGCAAGTCCTTGACCGCCGTCCAGACAATCGGATAGCCGAGCAGAAAGGCCCCGACCATTGCGCTGAAATCGGCGACGGCTTTTGCACCCAAAAACCATTCGACCACAAACCCGTTCACGACGAGCAGCAGGCCGATGATTGTCTGGGTCAGCCGGATTTGGGTGTGCGAATGATCGTGACCGCAATCGGCGCAGGATTCCCCGGGACCATGGTGGTGATGGTGCCCGGCGTGATCATGGTCATGCTCATGCGAATGATCGTGATCGGTCAAAAAGGCGGCTTTCATGGCGTTGGTAACTTCTTGGCGACATCAAGGATTGGCCGACTCCGACTTCTCCGGTTCCCGGCTGAGCAGCAACCGCATCTCGTGCCGGTTGTCCTTGCCGGGTTGGATCTGAACAATCTTGGTGTTCACATTGGTCATTATGCGGCCCAAATACTCCGCCTGCAAACGGTTGATCACGAGCGGCGGGTTTTCCCGGTAGTATTTGAGCTGATCTTGAAAATAACGGGCGTCAGCGGCCACGGAATTGGTCAGGCGACTGGCATCAGCGTGGGCACTGTCGATGATTCCCTGGGCTTCGCCGGCAGCGAGTGCCACGACACGGTTTGCCTCGCCATCCGCGTCGTTGATCGTCTTGCTGCGAATCGCCTCGGCGCCCAGCACCGCATCAAATGCATCCTTCACCTGGCGCGGCGGGATGGAATTGATTTCGAGATTTTCAATCACCACCGGGATGTTTTCGGCGACAAGCAACCGATCAATTTCGCGCCGCACCTCATCCTTGAACGCCGTGACTTCCTTGCGCACGGCATCGTCGACCTTGAATCGCGCCGTCGCAAAATTGAGGGAATTGTTTACCACGTTTTTCACCTGGTTGGAGGCGTTGCTGAAATCAAACGCGTAGCCCACTGCATCCGTGATGCGATAACGCAACGTCACCCGCGAATGCATGATATTGCCGTCGCCGGTCAGCAGGAATCCATCAACTGACGGATCCAGCGTCGCCCGCATTGGCGGCTCAATTCCGGCCGCCGCCTGTTCCTTGGTTTGACCGTACCAGCCGATACTGGAAGTCACTTCCTGCACCTGGCCGATGGGGATCTTCACAATTTCATTGATCGGATATGGCCAGGCCCAGTGCCAGCCCGAACTCAGCAACGCGGCGTCACCCGTGCCGACGGGTTTGCCAAACTGCAATTTGATGGCGCGCTCATACGAACCCACTTCGCGCACGCCGGACCCCAGGAACACGAGGACCAGCAGGATCATGATGACCTTGACCAGTTTGAAGCTGCTCGCCAACGCCTCGGACAACGCCTGCGTCCCGGCGTCTTCGAGCGGCCGGTTATCTTCCGGTTCCGGCGCGTGCTTGTGATCGTGCGGATCGCTCATGACAGGCTATTTCTTTTCCGACGCGTCAGGTTTCTGTGGCAACAGCACGTCAAACGGCGGCGTGCGCGTGTCCAGGATTAATGTCGAACGATTACCCAATGCCTTTTCGGCGGCATCCAGCTTGAGCAGGAACTTCGCAAAGTCAGGCTCCTGGTTGAACACTTCGTAGGACGCGGCGGCGGCGGCATCAGCCTGACCACGGATGCGTTTCGCCTCAGCTTCGGCTCCGGCAATTTGTTCGTCGCGAATACGATTGGCGGCCGTCACGACCTTGTTCGATTCCGAAACGCCTTCGCTCGTGTAGAGGGCGACCAATCGCTGACGTTCGGCCGACATCCGATCAAAGACCTTTTGCGTGATGTTGGACGGGAGATTCATTCGTTTGATGCCCAGAAAATGAATCTTAATGCCGTAGGTGTTCAGCGCCTGTGGACCGACGATGTCCAAAATTTCCTTTTCGATCTGGGCGAACTTCAACTTTTTTTCGTCCGTGTTGATGAAGTCCGAGAAGGGGTGATGACCCACCTGTTCCATTTTGGCACTGCGAACGATACTCAGAAGATTGCGTTCCGCTTCTGAGATGGAGCCTTCCTTTACGCGATTGCGAAATGTCGCCGGCTCTTCCACGCTCCAGCCAAGGTAAACCTGCAGCAGGAGGTTTCGACCGTCCTGCGTAAGCGTTTCGTCGAGGACGTCCTCGAAATTCTGCACGCGCTTGTCGAACGTTTGAACCCGTTCGATCGGCCAGGGCAACTTGAAGCGCACGCCCGGTTCCTTGATCTCTTCGACCACCTTGCCGAACCGCGTCTTGACCGCCACCTCGGTGACGCGCACCTGATACAGGAACAGCATCACGCCAAATATGACAATCAGGAGGAACCCGATGATCATGCCCAATTTGTTCTTCTTCATAAGCCGTAAATCAGTTGGTGTCCGCCCGTTTATCGCTTGCTGTTCAGCATGATGTCCTGGATGTCGCGCCGGACCTTGTCCTCCAGATCATACTGAATGACCTGGTCGGAATTCGTAATGGCCATCAAATAGATGCGGGCGTTCGTCGCCGAGCGGGAAAACATATCGAGGTAGGCTCGTTCGTCGTAAATATCGGGGGCCTTTCGATAAGCGAGCAATTGTTGCTCGAATTGATCCGCCTGACCCGCGGCCGAGTTGGTCGTGCGCGCTTCGTACGCGTATGCCTGGGTGACGAGATTCGATGCATCCGCGGTGGCCATCGTGAGCGTAAACGCACGCTTTGCCTCACCGTCCAAGATCTTGGTTTCCTTGACCTGCAACGCCCCCACAACGTCCTGAAATGCTTTGGCGACTTCACGCGGTGGATGGGTGTCCTGCAGGCCGACGAAGAGAATGTTGACTCCCAGGTCAATCTCAGGCGAATCAGCGGCGGCTTGCATGCGCGATTTCAATTCGGCAATCGCCCGCGCTCGCCCTTCACCCATGATCTCAAGCAGGTCGACATTTACGAGGTAACGAACGACCTCATGATAGGCGATGTCCCTCAGAAGCTTGTCCGGGTCGCTGTGATTGTAGGCCCATTTTTTCAGGTCCTTGATCTCGTACTGCACCGGAATGCTCACGGTCAGCAAATTGACCGGGACCGCCGCTTCCTCGTTGGTGGACTGGTTTCCACTGAGCTCGCGGCTCGCCACGAGCATGTTGTATTCTTCCTTGTTGTGGCTGACGGACCATTGCACAACTTCGGTCGTATATTCGTCCGTCGGCAAAGGATCATTCGGCACGACACCGACCACGAAATCCTGCACCTGACTCGTGCGATACTTGTAAATTTCGGAAAGCGGCCACGGCAGTTTGAAATGCGCACCCGGCCCGAGCACGTTGCCCACGGACTTGCCAAAGACTTCCCGGAGGCCTTGCTCACCCGGATCGATGAAGACCACCGTCGTGGACAACCACAGCAAGCCCGCCTGCAGCAAAATAATCCACGTGATTGACCGCTGCAGAAATTGGTAGAACCACGTATCGGAGACCTTGAAACCAAATTGATAATCGAGCGCGTGTGCGGCGGTGGTAAACAAGCTGTCCGGCCGGCTCAGCAAACCGACAATGCGGCTTTCGTAAAGCGCGTGCTGCGAGCCCTTGCCCCGAACACGTGGACGGTAAATTTCAAAGACCAGCGTGAGCGCCATTTCCACGGTGATCAGCCCGAGAACAACGACGAGCAAACGCGCGAGATAGAAGTCGAGGCTCTTGAACTTGCCGATCTCAACACCAAAAATCGCAGCGGCCACTGCGCCGCAAATATACGCGTTGAGCAAAACATGTCCGGCCGCCGGCCGCAAAAGTCCGTGGTTGCCGTGTTGTGCGAGCCGCGAGGCGTACAGGCCAAATATGGTCAGCGCCAGAAACACGGCGGCATACAACCCCATCCCGACCAGCGATTGCTCCAGAACCTTCGGTGCGCTGCCGATGGACGTCCATTGCTTCCAGACGATCACGCCCTGACCGATCACCAGCAGCAAAGCGAAGATCGGCACAAACCATTTTTCAAACTGCTGCCGGGATTGCCGGGCCGGGAAACTGCCGGCGTCGTCCGCGCTAAACAGACTTGAAGCGCCTTTCGTGCGGGTCAGTTCGTCAAACTCCAGCTTTTCCAGCTTCTCGCGATCGTGGAGGCGTTGCTGAAACCAGCTGACCAGGGAAATAACGAACGCAACCAGGAAATACCAACGGGCCGTCTGCGCCGCGAGCGAACCGGTGTGCCCGGCGGCCCAGAAGCAGGCGAGCCCACCGGCAAGCAACACCACCAAATTCAACACCAACGTGCGTTGTACGTGTCGTTCCATGAAATTCAGGTCAGTTCACGATCTTCAAACAACCAAAGAGCCGCAGACAATGCCGCGCCGGCGTAGCAAAGCATGTAGACAAACGCCGTCCCGACATACTGAATGGGCACACCGGGTCGGTCTTTTTCCAGGGCATCGGCGAGCCAGAATTGCTGCCAGTTCGGCACCAGATTGTAAAACACTTTGGCGATCAACGACCCCTGGCTGGCGGGCCGGCCCAGCAGGTAGTCCGACATCAACCCCACCAGAAATACGCCGGAACAAATCGCGAGCGTGGGAATGATATCAAGCCGCGTGGAACACGCCAGCGCGAGTGACGCAAGCACCCAGATGGCGAACAAAAGCAACAGCACGGCGCCAATCATTCGCCAATCGACTCCGTCGGCAAACGGTGTGACGCGGTCCGCGGCCAGGCCACCTTCGCGACCCAAGGGTCGGTTGTAACTGCAGATCAAAAAGAAGGACGCGGTCAAAACCGCCACCATCGAAAAAACGGCGTCGGAAACAAAGGTGCGCCGCAAAAAATAGTTGGAGAAGCCACCCATTCCGTAGGCCAGGGCAATCGCGCCATAGAACGTGAAAATCGCCTTCAGGTCCGCGTCGCCGTACGCATCGAACGCATTGCGGCTCGCGAGGAGGCACGCGATCAAATTGATGTAGGTCATCACCCCGAGCGCGGCGGCCAGACCCACATATTTTGCCAGCAGAAACTGGGTGCGGCTGACCGGTTTGGCCATCACCGCGAGTGCCGTGCCTGTCCGAATTTCCCGGGCGACGGACGCCGACGACGTCAACACCGCGCCCAGCAGACCCGCCAGAAATGTCACCGCCAGCGCCATGTCTTTAACCATTCGCGGATCATCGCCAAAGCCGAAGTAGGAAACGCCGGAAAGAAAAACAATGAACACCGAAGAGGCGGACATCAACAGGAGGAACACAGGTTGCCGGATCAATTCCATGAAGGCGTTGATCGCAATGGTTATGAACTGTCGCATGCCGTTAAAAAATCAGGCGCCCGAGCTTAGGAACCCGCAACTTCTTTGCAAGGGGTTAATCCCAGCCGAAAAATCCAGCCTACCCGTGGGAGCGCGCCCGTAAATACAGGCAAACGGTCCGCTTTGCAAAGTGTGCGTTTGACTGCACAGGAAGACCTGAGAGTACGGGATCAGGGACATAAGGTCTCATTAGCACGCACAATGCCGGGCCAATTCTCAAGCATTTCCGTCGTTTACCGCCGGGTTTGGCGATTTGTGCAAACGCCTCATGCGTGAATCCCACGCACAAAGTGCCGACAGCGCGCGATTGGCGATCGATCAATACTCGTCGAACTTTTTAGGACGATGTCCGCGCATCCCTCCCCGGGAAAGCAATGCGAATCGGGAATTGGAATGTCTGAATCGACATTTTTCCTCGTTGCTCGAACTGACGAACCATCATTATAAACGCGGCCTCATGAAACCCCTTAACGTGCTTCGTTCCGTGTTTCTGGTCGCTTGCGCCGCACTTTTTATTGGCGCGCAAAGCAATGCCATCAGCGCGGATTCACCGCAGTATTTTGAACTTCGCGTCTACACGACCAAATCGGCGGACCAGCAAAAGTTGATCAACGACTATTGGCAGGACGCGGCGGTTCCCGCTTACAATCGCATGGGCATTTCACCCATTGGCGTCTTCACCGAGCTCGAGGACTCACCGACCAATCACATCTACGTGCTCATTCCTTATGATTCGCCGGACGCCTATGCCGCCGTCCCAGAAAAGCTGGCAACCGACGCGGATTATCAAAAGGCCGCGAGCGACTATTTGAACACCCCGAAATCCGCACCGGCCTACGTGCGTTTTGAAAGTTCCCTCCTCGTCGCGTTCGACGGCATGAAACACTTGGCGGTCCCGCCCTCGACCGCGGAGAAGAAGCCCTGGGTGTTTGAGTTGCGCATGTACCAGAGCCACAGCGAAAGCAAGGGCAACAACAAGGTGAAGATGTTCAATTCAGGCGAAATACCGTTGATGCAAAAGGTGGACCTTTCGCCGGTGTTTTTCGGCCAAATGCTGGTCGGTGCCGAAATGCCGAACCTCGTTTACATGGTTTCCAGCGAAAACAAGGAAGCCCATGCCGTCCACTGGAAGGCGTTTTTTGACGATCCCATCTGGAAGAAACTCATCGCTGACCCGCAATACAAAGATAACGTTTCCAGAGTCATCAACACGTTCCTCAAACGAACCTCCGCATCGCAAATCTGACCAACTGGTCCGTTCACCGGAATTTCAATCGTTTCCCAGCAAAGCCGCCCCCCCGGGATGTTCTTCCGTCGGGCGGTTTTCATTTTATCCTCTTCAAGCCATCATCGGCCGGGAATTGCTTACCTCGGCAAAACTAAAAATCCCGGCGGTCTTTGCAGAACACGCCGGGACTCTCGGTTCCCAATTTGATCAAGTGCGGAGCGACGACAGCTCCAAACCCAACCCAAAGGAGAATGACCAATCGCATCGCGAACTTATTCGATTGATTTGAAACGACTTAACCGCCGGTAGGAACAATTGGTGCTAAATGGACGGAAGCAGTTTCTGCGTGCGTTGTTGAATCTGTTTTTGATCCGAAATGAGACGGTCTCCTTGTCGTGACTGGTGGCTTTGCAGACGGTGGCTCCTCCACACTGTCGTTCAAGTGTGTTGTACGTTCCTTATATTGTTGGCCGGCGTGCGGGAGGCGAGAGCCACCAGCGCGCAAGACGACACCGGGGCGATCAAGATCCAGGCGGAGACCGGTGACCCGACCGCCACCGAGACGTACGCGATACGCCTCGAAGCCGATCATTATTACGCCGACGCCGCCCGGTGGTATCGACGGGCAGCCGCAGCCGGACGAGCGGAATCCCAATATCGTTTGGGGGTTCTTCTGCTGAGGGGACGACCGGCGATGGACCAGAATCGACCCGCGTTGACCGCGCAACCCCTGGCCGCGATTGGATTACTCACCAAAGCAGCAGAACAAGGTCACGACAAAGCACAGCTCGAGCTCGCAAAGTGCCTCCATGCGGGCATCGGCGTTTCCGCGAATCCAGTTGAAGCGTATCGCTGGCTGCTCATCGCGGCAGAAAAGAATACTGCCGCCAAGGTTGAACGCGATCGCGTCGCACTAAATTTGACAGTGGATCAAATTCAAAAGGCGCAGGAGCGGGCGAAAGCTTTCCTCGGTGGTGATCGAAGCGATCCACGGATCGTCATCGTCACACAAGCCGATCTCGACGCCCAAAAGGCGGATAATCTCGCGTCCGATGAGACGACGACGAACGATCTTTCCAGCACAATCGCAAACGAAGAAGCGGTTGATGTCCGCACGAATTCTGAGGTTGCAGACAAGGTTGCGATCGCGACCAGCAATCACACAAACAACGATTTGGTGACCAAACAAAAACCAACGGCCACCGCCTGGCTGCGCAATCTGTTTTCCGCGAACGGCAATCAAGATCGTTTCGCGTCCATCCGCAAAGTCGTTCTCCCGGCAGCAATCGGGCTGTTGATTGCCCTGATCGGGCTCATCACCTTCGTCATCGTGATCAGTCGAGTTCAATCCCGGAAGAAAGCGTCGCCCCCCGCCGCCATCACTCGGCCGGTCGCACCTCCGCCCATCGCGCGCAAGGTCATGCCCAACCGGCCGCCACCGGAGCTTGCCCAGTTGCGAGCATTGGATGCCTTTCAGATGGAAAAGTTGATGGAACTCCTTTTCACACACGAGGGATTTGATGTCCAACGACACACCGGCGCCGGCATCGACGACGGCATTGATTTGGAATTCACACGAACCGGAATGCGCACGGCGTTTCAATGCCGGCGTTGGAAGACCGGCCAGATCGGCATCAAGGAAATGGCCGAATATCTCGCCGCCTCGAAGGCTTCGGGCTTTGATGCCGGCATCGTCGTGACGATTAATAATTTCACCGCCGCTGCGCTGGAACTCGGTCGCAAGAACCGCACTGAAATCATCGACGGCGCCAAATTGGTGTGTCTGTTGCGCAAACACGACGTGCCGGTCAACGCGCAGATGCAAGCGGCTTAAGCTCGAACCGCATTTCGGCGCGAATCGAATCGTGTGTTCCTCTTTTGTGGCGCGGTGAATCACGCTTGCCCCGTCAAAGGTCCACCGGTCATAACTGCGCCATGTCCAGTTCCCCCGCGCGCATTCTCGTTGCCGACGACCAGAAGGATGTCCAGGAAGCACTCCGCCTGTTGTTCAAGGGTGAAGGGTTTCGCACCGACACCTGCTCGTCACCCCGCGAGGTGACCGAACGCCTCCGGCAATCGGAATACGACGTCCTGTTGATGGACCTGAATTACGCACGCGACACCACGTCCGGCCGCGAAGGTATTGACCTGTTGAAACTCGTCCGGGCCGCCGACGATTCACTGCCGATCGTGGTGATGACCGCGTGGGGCAGCGTGGAGCTCGCGGTCGAAGCCATTCGCCTCGGGGCGCAGGATTTTGTTGAAAAGCCGTGGGACAACCGCCGCCTGCTCAGCATCATTCGCAATCAAATTGAACTCGCGCAAACCAAGCGCGACGCCCGCCGGCTGGCCGCGGTGCAAAACGCCCAGCAGTCCGAGTCCGCTCCCAAACTGATCGCCGGGTCGCCGGCCATGCACGGCATTCTGGAAGTGATCGATCGCGTCGGCCCGTCCGATGCCGCGATTCTAATCACCGGCGAAAACGGCACCGGCAAGGGCTTGATCGCGCGGGCGATCCATGCCCGCTCGCCGCGCTCGAATCGCTCGCTCGTGACGGTGAACATGGGCGGCATGGCGGAAGGCGTCTTCGAAAGCGAACTGTTCGGTCACGTCAAAGGCGCCTTTACCGACGCCAAACAGGATCGCATGGGCCGGCTCGAAATGGCGGAGGGCGGCACGCTGTTTCTGGATGAAATCGGCAACACGCCGCCGTCGCAACAAACGCGTTTGCTGCGTGTGCTGGAGACGGGCGAATACGAACGTGTGGGCTCCAGCAAAACCCGCAAAGCAGACGTGCGCTTCATTTCCGCGACCAATGCCGACCTCGCGGCCGACGTGTCAGCCGGACGTTTTCGGCAGGATCTGTTGTTTCGTTTGAACACGGTGGAAATCCGCCTTCCCGCGTTGCGCGATCGACGCGAAGACATCCTGCCGCTGGCGGAATTCTTCCTCGCCCACCATCGCCAGCGTTATCGGAAAGATCTGAACGGCTTTAACGCCAGCGCGATTGCTTCGCTTCAGCAGCATTCGTGGCCGGGCAATGTGCGCGAACTGAGTCACGCGATTGAGCGCGCAGTGCTGATGGCGGGCGGCGACGAAATCTGCGCGGCGGATCTGGGCCTTGCTAAAGAACAGCAGGCCGCGCCCTCACTTGAAGACATGAGCCTCGAAGAAGTCGAACGCTATCTGATTCAACGCACGATGGCCCGATGCGGCGGTAACGCCCGGCTCGCCGGTGAAGCCCTCGGACTCAGCCGCAGCGCCTTTTACCGGCGCCTCGAAAAATACGGGCTTTGAGCCGGCGACCACCTGAACCACGATCCGCTTCATGCCCGCCCGGAATTTTGAACGACGCATCTGGTTGCTGACCGCGCTGGCGGCGCTGCCGGGCTTGGGCGTTTCCCTGTTCTGGCGATTCAGCACCGAGGCGCCGGATTGGCGACACTGGCTAGCGTTGGTGATATGTATACTGTTTCCGGTTGGTTTGTTTTTGATCCTGGTCCGTTCGATCCGTTTTCCGCTGCGCACGCTGTCCAATCAAATCGCCGGGATGCGCGAAGGTGATTTCAGCATCCGCGTGCGGGGCGCGACCTCACGAGATGCAATGGGCGAATTGATCGCCGAATTGAATGCCCTCGGTGCCCACCTGCGCGAACACCGTCTTGAAGGTGTCGAAACGGAAGCGTTGCTGCGCACCGTCATGGGTGAGATCAGCGTGTGTGTGTTCGCCTTCGATCAGCAACAGCGACTCCAGCTCGTCAATCGCGCCGGCGAACAATTGCTGGGACGTTCCGCGGCGCAGATGACGGGTCGTTCCGCGCAGGAACTGGGACTGGCCGCCTGTCTGGAGGGCGAACCCACGCGCGTGCTGGACACCGCATTTCATGGTCAGATGGGGCGGTGGGCGTTGCGACGTTCGTCCTTTCGCGAACAAGGCCAACCACACCAATTGGTCGTGCTGACCGATTTGTCGCGGGCGTTGCGCGAGGAAGAACGACAGGCCTGGAAACGCTTGATCCGCGTGATGGGCCACGAACTGAACAACAGCCTCGCGCCGATTCATTCCATCAGCAGCAGCCTGACGCAATTGCTCGACCGCCAACCGCGCCCCGACGATTGGGAGGAAGACGTACGTGGTGGACTGAACGTCATTCAGTCGCGTTCCGAATCGTTGATTCGATTCATGGAAGCCTACTCGCGGCTCGCGCGCCTCCCCGCACCCAGCAAACGGCCGTTCAACGTCCGCGACTGGGCGGGTCATGCCGTGCAACTGGAACAGCGGCTCTCTGTGACTATCCTGGAGAGCCCGGATGTTACGATCCACGGCGACGCCGATCAGCTCGATCAGGTATTGATCAACTTGATCCGCAACGCGACCGACGCTGCCCTTGCGGATCCGGGTGGCGCCGAATCAGCGGTGGAGATCCTGTGGCACCTCAAGCTCGACCAATTTGTTTTGACCGTTCGCGACAACGGCCCCGGCGTCGCTGATTCGGGAAATCTGTTTGTTCCGTTCTTCACCACCAAACAAGGCGGCTCGGGGATCGGGCTGGCACTGTGCCGGCAGATTGTCGAGGGCCACGACGGACGTCTCACCCTCGCCAATCGATCGGACGGCCGCGGCGCGGAAGCCATCGTGCGGTTGCCGCTGGCCATCAGTTGAGCGGCGTCAACCTCGTCCCATTTGCGGGACGAGCTAATCCCAGCGCCGAAACCTCTCAACGTCTTCGCGATTGATCTGAAAAACCTGAATCGCCACTCGACACGGGGAAAACCATGAAGTTTATATTTTTATAAGATACTGACCACGAACAGATTGCATTAAGAAAAAGAGACGATTCGTTGCCACTTTTATTCCACTTCCAACCGGGTGGCATCGACCCTGCAAAAGGGTTCAGGTGTGTGCGTTCACAATTATCAAACTCTGACACGTTGTGAACACGTTGAAATCGAAATCGAAAACCGTGGCGGCTGCGTCCGTAAGAGCGGCCGCCACAACTGAAAACCAAGTTATGCCTGTCATCTCCAAATTCTACGGAATCATCGTTCGCCTGATGAAACTGCCCGATCGTCGCACCGCCATCTACGCCAACTACGGTGAACACGAATTGGTGATGGACGCCTCGTCGTTGAAGGTCATTTCCGGCTCCGCCCCGGCACGGGTGGTGGATATGGTCTGCGAATGGGCTCGTCAGCATCACCTTGAACTCATGGCCGCGCTCGATCGCGCCGCCGGCAGTGGATCGCCCATTTCGATCGCGCCGCTTCAATAATCACCACCTCGTCGTTATTTTTGCCGTATGGACATCGCCCGACCCGACCTGAAGCGCCGCCGTAACCGCCGCCGGATTTTGTTCTCTCTCGCCGGACTGGTGGTGCTGGCCCTGATCACGCTCGGCCTTTCCAAACTTGAACCGGCGGCCCCCAGCGTGGATCGCGCGCAGGTGTGGACCAACAGCGTCCAACGTGGCGAAATGATTCGTCAGGTTCGGGGAAACGGGACACTGGTGCCGGAACAGATTCAATACGTTCAGGCTGAAACCGACGGTCGGATCGAACGAATCCATGTACTCGCCGGCGCGCCAGTGGAACCGGATACGATCATCCTGGAAATGAGTAATCCCGAACTTGAGCAACAAGCCTTTGATCTCAAGTGGCAATTGACGGCGGCCGAAGCGCAGATGCAAAAACTTAAGGTCCAATTGGAAAGTGACCGACTGACTCTCGAATCCACCATTGCTTCCTTACGTGCTGACTACACGCAGGCTGAACTCGGCGCAGAGGCTGACGCGACCCTCGCGAAGGACGGCCTCGTGCCGGACATCGACATGAAGCGCTCACGCGCAAAGGCCGATGACCTCAAGCAGCGTCTGGACGTGGAACAGAAGCGCCTCGCCATCATGGACGATTCGGACAAAGCGCAGATCGCCGTGCAAAATGCAGACCTCGAAAAACTGCGCGCCTCACTCAAGCTGATGCAGGCCAAGGTCGGCCGACTGAAAGTCCGGGCGGGCATCGATGGCGTGCTGCAATCGGTGGGCGACGGAATGACTCAATTGCAAGTCGGCCAACGGATGAGCCCCGGCGCCACGCTCGCGAAGATCGTCCAACCGACGAAGCTCAAGGCGGAGGTCAAGATCGCGGAAACGCAGGCGCGCGACGTGCAAATTGGCCAGAAGGCCAGCATCGACACCCGCAATGGCGTCATTCCCGGTCACGTGGTGCGCGTTGATCCCGCCGTGCTCAACGGCACCGTCACCGTGGATGTCGCGCTCGACGGCAAGCTGCCGCGGGGCGCCCGCCCCGATCTCAGCGTCGATGGCACGATCGAACTCGAGCGACTGGAAAATGTTCTTTATGTCGGCCGCCCGGTACATGGCCAGGCGGATGCCACAATCGGCCTATTCAAGCTGGTCCCGGGCGGATATGCCGACCGTGTTTCCGTCAAGCTGGGCCGCACTTCCGTGAGCACCGTCGAGATTCTTGACGGCCTGAAAGAGGGCGACGAGGTGATCCTTTCTGACATGTCGCAATGGGACGACTACAACCGAATCCAACTGCGCTAGAACGCGACGGCTCGTGAAACATTTTGAAACTCCACGCCATAGAAAACGGTATTCACAAAACCAGAATCGAATCGCCACCCGCTCCTGATCAAACACGCTTTAAACCACAATTGACCGTTTAAGAAATCACCACCATGACCACCGAAAATACCCTCATCAGTCTCGAAGGCATCAAGAAAGTTTTCTACACCGACGAGGTGGAAACCCATGCCCTGGCCGAAGTACATCTGACCATCGGCCGCGGGGAATACGTTTCCATCGCCGGTCCCAGCGGTTGCGGCAAATCAACGTTGCTCTCGATCCTCGGTCTGTTGGATACCGCCAGCGACGGCACTTACATTTTGAATGGCAACGATGTTTCCAACCTCGATTTCGCGCAGCGCGCGCGCATCCGCAACCGCGAGATCGGCTTCATTTTTCAAAGTTTCAATTTGATCGGCGATCTCACGGTTTTTGAAAACGTGGAACTGCCGTTGACCTACCGCGGCACCAGCAGCGCCGAACGCCGGGCCGCCGCCACGGCCGCCCTGGAAAAGGTCGGCATGTCCCATCGTGTGAATCATTATCCGTCGCAACTTTCCGGAGGCCAGCAACAACGCGTCGCGGTCGCCCGGGCGCTCGCCGGCAAACCCTCCATCCTGCTCGCGGACGAACCGACAGGAAATCTCGACTCCAAGAATGGCGAAGCCGTGATGGACTTGCTCGCCGGGCTGCATCGCGAAGGCGCGACCATCTGCATGGTCACGCACGATCCTCGCTTTGCGCGCAACGCGGAGCGCCAGATCCATTTGTTCGACGGCCGGGTTGTCGAGGAAAACATGAGCGAAAGCGTCGCTAGCGCCTAGCGAACTGCTGCTCGCCATCGATTGGCTCCGCAAACAAACCCGTTTTCCAAATCAGCCATCTCAAGCAAATGATCCAGATTCGCGATCTCGAAAAGAGTTACAAAACCAAGGCCGGTTTCACCTACGTCCTCCGCCAGATCAACCTTGATGTGAACGAAGGTGACTTCATCACGTTCATGGGCCCGAGCGGCGCCGGCAAATCGACGCTGCTCAGCATCATCGGCATGTTCGACGGTGAATACGAAGGCGACTACCAGTTCAACGGACAGTTGGTCGGGAAGCTCAAACCCAAGGACCGCGCCGCGCTTAACAAGCAGCACATCGGCTTCGTCTTTCAGCAGTTTCATTTGCTCGATGACATGACTGTCGCGGAAAATCTCGACCTGCCTCTCTCCTACCGGGACCTGAAAAAATCCGAGCGCCAATCGCTGGTCGCAGACACGCTTGATCGTTTCGGCATCGTCGCAAAGAAGGACCTGTTCCCCTCACAACTCAGCGGTGGCCAGCAGCAACTTGTCGCCATTGCGCGCGCGATTATTGCCAAGCCGTCGTTGATCCTCGCCGATGAACCGACCGGCAACCTTCACACCGATCACGGGCGCGAGATCATGGACTTGTTCAAAAAGCTCAACGAGGCGGGCACCACGATCATACAAGTCACGCACAATCCGGACTGGGCCAAATACGGCCAGCGCATCGTCACGTTGAAAGACGGATGGATGGAAAAATAGTCCAAAGTTGAGAGTTACGAGTTTTTAGCCGTGAGCGATCAACCACATAAAGCGTCCCAAGGCTATCGAGACCTGATTGCGTGGCAGAAAGCCATGGTTCTGGCCAAAGCGGTCTATCACCTGACGGCCAGGTTTCCGAACGAAGAAAAACTCGGGCTCATCTCCCAGATGCGCCGAGCCGCGATTTCAGTTCCCTCCAATCTCGCAGAAGGTCAGGCTCGAAGAACACGAGGAGAATTTGTTCAATTTATTTCCCATACCGAAGGCTCC
Source organism: bacterium (assembly GCA_016124235.1). Taxonomy (GTDB): domain Bacteria; phylum Verrucomicrobiota; class Verrucomicrobiia; order Limisphaerales; family RI-55; genus RI-55. Next base: position 86,900 of record WGOC01000010.1, read on the forward strand.
GCCGCCGAGCTGGACACGCAACTCATGCTATCAGTCGAATTGGGATACTGCACAAAGTCGGAAGCAACCGACGCTGACGGTTTGATTCAAGAACTCCGCAAGATGCTCAACTCGCTTCGGCGTGCCGTTTCCAACTCATAACTCAAAACTCCAAACTCATAACTTTCCCATGTCTGACTTCAAACTCGCCTTTCGCCAGGCACTGCGGATGCCGGTCTTCACGCTGACGGCCGCCTTCACCCTGGCTCTCGGAATCGGCCTCGTCTGCACCCAGTATAGTCTCATCGATGGCATTCTGCTGCGCGGCCTCCCACTCGACGGTAGCGAACGGCTGATGCACGTTTCGCGATTGAATCCCCAGACCCTCGATCCCGATCGCTGGGAGACGACTCCGTACCGTGATTATCTGATCTTTCGCGATGAGCAGAAATCGCTCGAGTCACTCGCCGCGTTCGAGGGGCGCGCCTTCAACCTGAGTGGCGACGGTCGCGTTCCCAGCCATCTCGAGGGGGCGTACGTGACCGCCAATCTTGCCGACACGCTGTCCGCTCAACCGTTGCTAGGCCGGTGGTTTACCGAAGGTGAAGACCAGGCCGGCCAGGCACAGTTCGCGGTGTTGTCGTATGCGGCGTGGCAACGGGAGTTCGGCGGCCGACCGGATGCCTTGGGGAGCGTGATCCGGTTGAATGGTGAAACGGCCACGATCGTGGGCGTCATGCCGCAGAAATTTGCGTTCCCCGCCCGGGAGGAAATCTGGGTCAACCTGCGAGCGAAGCCGCTGGACCCGTCGGACAAGTTGCCCGATTCCGTCGAAATGATCGGCAAACTGAAATCGGGCACCACGCAATCCGCGGCGTTGGCGGACTTCAATTTGATCGCCAAACGGCTGGAGGAGGAGTTTCCCAAGTCTAACCAGGGCTATGAACACATGAAGGTGGAGAAGTTTGCCATCGCCTACGCGGGCGGCGGCACGCGCCCGCTGCTGTACCTGATGCTGGCGATGACCGGGGCCATCCTCGCGCTGGCCTGCGTCAACGTCGCAAACATGCTGCTCGGTCGGGCGTCACGGCGCACCCGGGAACTTGCGGTACGCGTGGCGGTGGGCGCGCCGCGCCGCCGGTTAGTTCGGCAGTTACTCGCCGAAGGTCTTGTGCTCGCGTTCATCGGTGCGATCGGCGGAATTGGCCTGACGATCTTTGGCGTTCACGAACTGCACGTACAAATCATCGAGCGAATGGATGTGCCCGGCTGGTTCGCGTTTCGTGTCGACGGACCGGTGCTCGGGTTCGCCCTATTGGCCACGGTCGCCGCGGGTTTGCTGGCCGGCATTCTTCCCGCATTCAAAGCCGCGTCGGTGGACGTGAACATCGCGCTGAAGGACGAATCGCGCGGCGCGTCGAGCTTTCACATGGGACGGCTCTCGCGCTGGTTGGTCACCGCGCAAATCGGATTTTCCTCCGCCCTGCTGGTCTCCGCGTGCGTCCTCGCCGGCACGGTTTATGAACAGCGAAAGGCCAATCTGCAATTTGACCCGGATCACCTGCTGGTCGGCCGGATCGAGCTATATGACGTCACGCATCCGACGGCGGAGGATCGGGCGCAGTTTTACGACAAATTGATCAATCGCGTGCGCGCCGAACCCGGTGTTGAAGCTGTCGCGGTCAGCAGCCGCAATCAAATCGGTTCCGGCGTGGCGAGCCACTTCACACCGGAGGGCGCCACGTACAACCACGACAACGAAAAACCGATCGCGATTCTGGATGTTGTTTCCCGCGATTATTTTCAACTCATGGATGTCGGACCCATTTCCGGACGGCTGTTCACGAGTGCCGACCAGTTAGGTTCCCCCTTGGCAGCGGTGATCAACCAGCCGTTTGCGAAAAAATACTGGCCGGGCGTCGATCCTATTGGCCGCCGGTTTCAATCCGATCAAACCGATAACAAATGGGTCACCGTGGTGGGTGTCGTGCCGGATCTGCAGATGCAGGGAATCGGGGGGGCACCGAACGATGATCCCTCCGGCTTTTATCTGGTCGAAAACCAGATGGGCTGGGGCTGGCTCAACCTGTTTGTCCGGACCAAGGGCGATCCCCTGAAACTGGTGGATCCCGTCCGCCGGGCTGTCGCTTCGGTCGATCCTGATCAACCGATCCACACGATCAATACACTTGAATACCAAACCCGACGCCAGCTCCACGGCTTAACCGTCGTGGGCGGAATGGCCGTCATCTTCGCGGTGGTCGCGATGGTCTTGGGAGCGGTTGGCGTTTACGGAGTGACCGCGTTTTCGGTGAGCCGGCGCACGCGTGAGTTCGGCGTTCGGCTCGCGCTGGGCGCCTCCGTCACTTCACTGCTTGGCCTGATCTTTCGGAGTGGAATCCGCCAAATCGCCGTTGGGCTTACCGCCGGTTTGCTCGTCGCTTACGCCATCACTCGCCCGCTTGTTTCGTTCATGGGCCCGAACATGTTAAACAATCCCTGGATCTATCTATCGGTCTCCGTCGTCCTCGCCACGGTCGCCATGGTGGCCATGTGGATACCGGCTCAACGAGCCACACGGGTCGATCCGATGGAGGCGCTTCGCAACGAATAAGCGCACAACGACGCCAACACGTCACACGACACAAACGACCTCATATGACCGCAACTCGATCAGCGATCCTTGCAAGCGTGCTGCTCTTCTCCGTGAGCGCCCGCGCCGCCGAGTTCAACCTTGGCGAATTGGCGAAGGCCGGAAAGATCAATGTTCACAACCGGACCTTGAACCATTCAACATCCGGTTCGTCCGAGGTTGTTTTGCTTGATGCAGCTCCAGGTGACGGCCTGGCATGGATCGATGGTGTGGTGTTTTCCGCAGGCACGATCGAACTCGAAATCAGAGGGCGCAATCGGCCGGGACAAAGCTTCGTGGGCATCGCGTTTCACGGACAGGACAACCAGGCGTTCGATGCCGTTTACCTGCGACCATTCAACTTTCAATCGGCGGAACGCGGCAATCATTCGCTGCAATATATTTCGATGCCCGAACATGACTGGAGCGAACTGAGAAGTAATCATCCGGGTAAATTCGAATCAGCGATCAAGCCCGCGCCCGATCCGGAATCGTGCGTCACGCTGAAATTGGTGGTTACCAAAACAAACGTAACCGCCTATGTGAATGGCGCCGAGCAACCCGCGCTGAAGGTGGATCTCTTGAGCGAACGATCCGCCGGCAAAGTGGGTCTGTGGGTGGGCAACGGATCTGATGGTTGGTTTCGAAATCTCAAAATCGAACCCAGGGAATGATCAAAAAACACGCCCATTCCTGCCGAGAGCCAGCGTGGGCAATCCGGACTGCATCACCGAAAGGATGAACCATTGATCACTCGCCGTCCGCTGCGGTGAATAATTCTCCGAAAGCTTTAAACCAATATTCCAAAACCTATGAACCAGTTGAAATATGCCGTCCGCCAATTGCGCATGAACCCCGGCTTCACCGCAATCGCGGTACTCGTGCTGGCGCTCGGCATCGGTGCCAACACGGCAATCTATTCGTTGATCAACACGTTCCTCTTCAAACCGATCGTTGCAAAACAACCGGACCGGCTGGTCGGCATTTATTCGCACGACACCGGGCGTCAGGATTATTCGTGGCGGTCGTTCTCGGTTCCCAACTTCCAGGACATCCGGAGTGAAAACAAAGTGTTTGATGACATTTTTGCCATGTTTCCAGATCAAGTGGGCGTGACGGAGGGTGATACGACAAGACGCGTTTTCTCCATCGTGGCAAGCGCCAACTATTTTGATGTATTCGGCGTGGCTCCGTATTTGGGAAGAACCTTTCTGCCCGAGGAGGACGCCTCACCGACACCGGTGGTAATCGTCAGTCATCGGTGGTGGGAACGGCATGGCTCGGATCGAAATATCATCGACCAGAAGATCCAAATCAACGGTCGCCTGCACACGATCGTTGGAGTCGCCCCGCGGGAATTCAGTGGCACGACTCCGATGTTCGCTCCGGAACTTTTCTTCCCGCTGGGACACACCCTGCTGGGTGTCACAGACGGTTCCAATCCGCTGCTGGATCGCCAGAAAAACAACTACATTCTGGTGGGCCGGCTGAAGGAAGGAATCGATCTGACCGCCGCGAATTCACAACTCAAGGTGATCAGCGACCAGCTCGCGGCCGCCTATCCCGACGTGAATAAGAATCAACTCGTCACGGTGGATCGTCTGCCACGCATGGCAATTTCCACCAACCCGGTGAACGACCGTTCGGTGCTCGCGCGGCTGGGATTGTTGATCGCCGGTCTGGCCATCGCGGTGTTGTTCATCGCGTGTTTGAATCTCGCCAACATGCTGCTTTCACGCGGCATGGCTCGGCGCCGTGAAATCGCCGTTCGCATTGCCATCGGCGCGAGCCGGTTGCAAATCGTCCGGCTCCTGCTGGTTGAGAGTTTTCTGCTGGCATTGATGGGCGGTGCCCTCGCGATCATCATGTCCCGGGCGCTCATGACCTGGCTTTCCGTTTCCCTCGAACGGCTCACCAGCTTCCCGCTTTATATCGGGACTTCGACTGAATGGCCGGTCCTGCTCGTGACGTTGGGAGCATGCGTAGCGGCAACGCTGTTCTTTGCTCTGGGACCAGCCATCCGCCTCGGACGGAACGATGTGAATCACGACTTGAAGACCAATTGCGGCGAAGATTCGCGGCCTGATGGACGGGGTCTGGCTTTTGTTCGCAATTCGCTCGTAATCGGCCAGATCGCTCTCTCACTCGCATTGTTGGTGGGCGCCGGATTGTTCGGTCGCAGCGCGCTGAATGCGATGCGGTTCAATCCCGGCTTCGATCTCGACCAGGGATTGATTGCGGAGATCGATCCGGGATTGATCGGGTACGATGAACAAAAGGCCCGCCAGCGTTACGCGGAGATTCTCGATCGCGTGGGTAATCTCCCGGCCGTGGATTCCGCCTCGCTGGCCGCCACGGTCCCGCTGGGCGAAATGAGCCTCGGCGAAGGCGTGCAACTGGCCGGAGCGCCGTTTCCCGCGCCCGCGGATGCCAAAACCGTTTCCGAGGGCATGGTAATTGGCGCGACTTTAAACGCCATTGGTCCCCGGTATTTTCGCACGTTGGGTCTGTCCCTGCTGCGGGGTCGCGAGTTTAACAATTCGGAACTGAGCACCAATATTTCCACGCGGGTTGCCATCATCAACACCCTGCTGGCGCGAAAAATCTGGCCGGATATGGACCCGGCTGATGCGGTCGGGCGCCGAATCCAAATTGGTGCCGGCGGGGGCGGGCCCGGCGGCGCGGGAGTCGTAATCGATGGCAAACAGGGACCACAGGCCGAGGTGCTCGAAATCGTCGGTGTCGCCGCTCCGCAAAAGAACAATCTCTTCGAAGGGGAACTCCAGCCGATGCTTTACCTTCCACTCGGGCAGCGCTTCTTCTCCTCGTTGTTGTTGCACGTCCGCGCTCATTCGGCTGCCAGCCTGCCCGGCCTGCTGAGGGAAGTTCGGGGAACGATTCACGAGATCGATTCCAATCTGCCCATCTTGAAAACGCTGACCCTTCATTCGCACGTCGAAATGAATGTGCAAACCTGGATGATGCGGGCGGGAGCGGTGCTCTTCGGATCGCTCGGAGCCACCGCTCTGTTGCTGGCCGTGCTGGGAGTTTACGGAGTCAAGGCCTACACCGTGGCCCGGCGGACTCGCGAAATTGGCATCCGCATGGCGCTCGGCTCGACCACCAGGGAAGTGCTCCGGCTCTTCCTGGGAGAAGGACTCAAACTGACGGCCATTGGCGTCGTGATCGGTGGTTTGCTGGCCATCGGAGTTGCCAGCGCCATGGGTCACATCCTCTACGAGGTCAGTCCTTTTGATCCCGCAGTCATGATCATCGCACCATCGAGTCTTTTGCTGGCTTCGCTCATCGCAACCTGGATTCCGGCGCGCCGGGCAGCACGAGTCAATCCCATGACCGCATTGCGCAGCGAATGAATCAGCCGGAGAGTCGCGTTTGCCGCAAAACCCGAAACCCAATTTGCGGGAATAATTCCGGGACTCAGCGACTCATTCCTGCATGTTTTCATTGATCAACTATTTGTTCAGCGGGCGGCGTTTCCAGGTGATCGCTGGCCGCGCGATTCAAAATGCACCTTCGCCAGCAAAGCGCTTCACAAGGGTGCGTATCGGCCGCGTTCCATTCGTGCTCGGATTGCTGATTGCCGCCAGTTCGATTCAAAGCGCGCGCGCCGCTGAGGCCACACCTCCGAAAGTGGGCGCCATGGCCACGGATTTCACGCTCAAGACACTCGATGGTCAGTCGGTTCGTCTGCGTGATCTGACCAACAAAGGAAACGTTGTGCTCGTGGTGCTGCGCGGTTGGCCGGGTTACCAGTGTCCCATCTGCGATCGTCAGGTTCACGATTACATCGCGCACTCCAATGGATTTGCCGAAGCGAAGGCCCAACTGCTGTTTGTTTACCCCGGACCGGCGGACGATCTGAAAGCGCACGCGGAGGAATTCAAAAGCTGGAAAGGCAAGGAATGGCCCAAGGAATACCTTTACGTACTCGATCCGAATTACTCGATGGTTAACGCGTATCACCTTCGCTGGGACGCACCGCGCGAAACCGCTTATCCTTCAACTTTCGTGATCGATAAATCCGGCAAGGTCCGATTTGCCAAGATCAGTCACAGTCACGGCGATCGCAGCAAGGCCGCCGACGTCCTCGCCGAAGTCAAGAAACTGACGGAATAGATTACGAAACTTCTCAGCTTCCGGATTCCGTAAACCGGTAACTCGCATGAACGTCGTAGTCGATGCCGTGCCGCTTCTTCAATTCCGCAATGTGCGTCAACGTCCCGAACGTGTGCGGGCTGGCGACGCCGTCGTGGGAAACCGGTTCAAACGTGTGGAGTAGGGTTTCCTCCAAAACTTCGCCGACGGTCATATTTTTGTGACGCGCAAGATCGCTCAGCAGCGCCGCCAATCGTTTCTCCAATCGCGTTTCCACCGGCACCCGTTCGATTTCGAGTTTTGGCTCCCGCGCCGGAATGCCATGCCCAAACCGAATGACGTGTTCGTTTGGATCGCGCACCTGCATTTCCCTCATGCCCCAGGGAACATTGATCGGCGCATGAATGATGTCGGCACCAAGTTGCTTGATGCGTTCGTGGTAATCGTCCACATCATCTAGGAATATGGAAAGCCAGGTGCCCGACCGCCCTTGCCCGCCCTGACAAAAGAAGATCTCCACTTTACCCAAACGGACGGCACCAAAATCCGGCGGATCACCCCAATCCCACAAACGCTCGAACAGCAGTTTGCTCGTGTAGTAATCCATTGCTTCCCGGAGGTCGCGAACGTACAGGATCGGGATCAGCGATTCGGCTCGAACGGCTGCTGGTTTGTTCATGAAATCAAATGCAGGTTGATTTATGGATAAGACGCCTTGCTTTCGAATGGATGGACGAATTGAGCTGTAAGCTGGTGACGCCAACGCATCAATTTATTTTTAGCGGAACGAGTTGTTTTCAATCAACAATCGCCATTAAAGAGTAGCGCGAATCTCCCGTCGCCAATTCGGCCAATCCGGTCGCCAGCTTTGATCTCTACAACCACCTGACAGAGTCAGAACCGGCCGACCGGAAAAGGATTCGTCCCGATCGTGGGACGAGCTTTTCCCATTGGCGAGACGGCACTTTGAGGTGTGTGCGCCTTGCGAGACAAAAACTCGCGCAAATTGCTGGCAAACGTGGCATGCATGCACGTTGGCACCTTCGCTGCGTAAGGATTTCAAACATTTGGCCTGAGATTTTTCCGGGGTGCGAACCGCCGCATCGCGTCCACCCGCTGCCGCGATTTCATCATGAATGACCTCAAATTTGCCGTCCGCCAATTACTGAAGAATCCGGGCTTCGCCGCCGTCGCCGCGCTGACGTTGGCGCTTGGCATCGGCCTGAACACATCGATGTTCAGCGCGTTGCAGGCTTTGACGAACCGGACCCTGGCCTATCCGGATCCGTCCGGGCTTGTTCAGGTCTTTCAATCGTCAGCCGGGTCGCCGCGTGAATCCCACCTTTCGGCGCCCAACTTTTTGGACTACCAGGCGAGCGGCACTTTCGAATACATGGCAGCTCTGAACGACCGGCAGTTCAGTCTCGTTGAGCCCGGGCAACCCGCGGAACGCGTGCAAGGTCTGCAGGCGTCCGCCGATCTCTTCCCGTTGCTCGGCATCCAACCCGAACTCGGGCGCGTGTTCACGAAAGAGGAAGACAAGGCGGGCAACGATAACGTCGTCGTGCTGGACCACAACTTCTGGCAAAGACGATTTGCCGGTGATCCGAACATCATTGGTCGCGTGCTTCGGATCGACGGCGAACCAGTGACGGTGATTGGCGTCATGCCGGCGCGTTTTCATGACATCATGTTAATGGGCCCGACAAGTCTCTGGCGGCCCTTCGCGTTTTCCGATCAACAGCGAAACGAGCGTGGAAACCAATTTCTCAAATGCATCGCCCGACTGAAACCCGGGACCTCACTGGCTCAAGGTCAAGCCGCTGCCAGCGTGCTCGCCGAGCAGCTGCGGCAGGCCCATCCCAATGAATCGGCCGAGAGACTGATACTTGAGCCGCTCGCCGAATCGAGTCTTCCGCCGCAGGCACGCACCATCGTCTGGTCGATCATGGCGCTGGCTGCTTTCGTTCTGCTAATCGCGTGCGCCAATCTTGCAAACCTGCAGTTTTCGCGCATGGCCACTCGCAGCCGGGAATTCGCCATCCGCGGAGCCTTGGGAGCCGCGCGTGGAAGGCTGATCAAACAACTCTTGTCCGAGTGCCTGGTTCTCGCCCTGATCGGCGGCGGACTCGGATTGCTCGTGTGCCTTGGCAGCAACGATCTGTTGAGACGGCTGTTTGTTTTCGGCGGGGAATCCGTTCTGAACCTGCCCATCAACGCAAAGGCATTCAGCTTTGCGCTGGTCGCTTCGCTTGCGTCGGGAATTGTGTTTGGCCTCGCACCGGCTTGGTTCGCCTCCCGGACAAACGTCAACGAAACGCTCAAGCAAGCGTCGCGCGGCACCACGGCAGATCGTTCGCAACATCGGATCCAGCATTCGCTCATCGTCGCCGAGATGGCGCTCGCCCTGATGCTCCTCGCGGGCGCGAGCCTGTTGATCAGCGGGCTGCGCAGCTTTGCCGAGGTCGATCCCGGTTGGCAGGTCGACCGGATGAGCCTGGGTTACCTTTCGTTGCCGCCCACGAAATACGACAACGGCAACTCGCTGCGCGCGTTTGCGAATCGACTTGAAGATCGGCTGAGCGGAATCCCGGGAGTCGAGCAAGTGGCGCTTTGTTGGAACCTGCCCGTGCGGCAATTCAACGTCACCGCCAGCTTCTATCTCGACGGACGTCCCGAACCCGCACCAGGCACGGTGCTGAATTGCTCGGTCAACGGTGTCACGCCGGGATATTTTCAAACTCTGGGAATGCGGTTGTGGGAGGGCAGGGATTTCACCACGGCTGATGACACCAACCGGCCACCGGTTGTCATCATCAATCAATCCATGGCGCGGGCTTTTTGGCCGGACGCTTCGCCGCTCGGCCAAAAGGTCAACGGCGCCGAAATCATCGGCGTGGTTAGTGACGTTCGGTTCCCCGCGAACCCGGCGGACTTGCGAACGCCTTACCAAACCTACCGTCCTTACGCGCAGGAGCCACGCGGCTTCATGAACATCGCAATTCGCGGTCTGGTGAAACCCCAGGCGCTGCGGCAAGCCGTCACCGAAGTGGACTCCGATCTGCCGGTTGGCCAACCCGGACCCGTCACCGCGGATGTCGGCGAATCGCTCGGCAACTGGGCGATCGGCGGCAAGATTCTCGGCGTCTTTGCGGTGGTGGGATTGTCCCTCGCGACACTCGGCATCTACGGCGTCATCGCCGGATTCGTGACGCGCCGCACAGGAGAGATCGGAATACGCATGGCGCTCGGCGCCCAGATCCGCCAGGTGCTTTGGCTGGTCGTCGGCAAAGGCCTGCGCCTGTCGCTGATTGGAGCGGCGGTTGGCTTGCTGGGTGCGTTCGGGCTCGCTCGCTGGTGTTTCTTTGATTTTGAGGAGAGGGCTTTGAGGGTGTAGAAAGAAAGCAATGGAAACTCGAAGCAAATTCGCCCGGCGCTATGACGCCGAGTTCAAGCAGAACGCCGTGGCGCTGGTGCAGTCCGGTCGCAGCATCTCCGAAGTCTGCCGCGATCTGGGCTGCTCCAGCTGGTCACTGGGACGCTGGCGGCACGCCGCCCAAAAGGGTGACCCGCTCACCGAGCCCAAAACCCTGGCTGCAGAAACGTCCGAACAACGGGAGTTACGCCGCCTCAAGCAGGAGAATGCTTATCTTCAACGGCAACGTGACATCTTAAAAAAAGCCTTGGCCATTGTCTCGGACGGCAACCTCAACAGCGCTTCCAACTTATGAACACGCTCCAAGCTGATTTTGAGGTCGAGGAACTGGCCCAAGCGTTGGAAGTCTCTCCCAGCGGGTTCTACGCGCACCAGCACAAAGCCGAAGGTGCGCGCGCCCGGCAGGATCAAAAGCTCCGGCCCCAAATCCAAACCCTCTTTGAGGACAGTCGCCGCACTTACGGCAGTCCCCGCATCACCGCCGCGCTGCGCCAGGCCGGACAGCGGTGTGGCAAAAATCGCGTCGCCCGGTTGATGCGGGAAAATCATTGGCGAGCGCGACAGAAGCGGCGCTTTGTGCCGCGCACCACCCAGAGCGAGCACGACCAGCCCATCGCGCCCAACTGGCTGGCCCGGGTTCCCGCGCCGGATCGGCCCGATCAGGTCTGGGTCGTGGACATCACCTACATTCACACGAGCGAAGGCTGGATTTATCTGGCCGTGGTTCTGGATGCGTGCTCGCGCAAAGTCGTCGGCTGGGCCATGAGTGTTTCCCTGGAAACATCCGTGGTGACAGAAGCCTTGAACCGGGCACAAAGAGAGCGCCGTCCGGCTCCGGGGCTTCTGCACCATTCGGATCGGGGCGTTCAATATGCCAGCAGCGCCTACCGGGCGCTACTGGCCAAATTGAAAATCACACCCAGCATGAGCCGGGCAGCCAATCCGTACGACAACGCCATGGCGGAATCCTTCATGGCCACCTTCAAAACCGAATGCTTTGAGCAGATACCGGCCACACATACCGAAGCCAAACTCAGAGTGTTCGATTACCTGGAAACCTTTTACAACCCGAAGCGGCTTCACAGCGCCTTGGGCTACCAGTCACCTGTGGAATTTGAAAACCAATTCAATTAACATCAAACCAACAAATACCCCAAAGCCCCATCCACGTTTTCGAAGAAAGATCACGCTTACTGGCGTCCGTCCTGCCTGGACTGCCTCCGGCCAATCCCTGGTTGCTCGTCGTCGTGACCGGAACCCTCGTTGCAATCGCGGCACTGGCGTCGCTCATTCCCGCGCGGCGAGCCGCCCGCGTCGACCCGATGGAGGCGCTGCGAAATGAATGATTTTCAAAAGTGTGCAGTGGTCAGTGACAAGTGTTCAGCAGGGGAAGCCATTGCCGACCAGAAACCATTCAAACGTGTGCGCACATCAACTGAACACTGACCATTTCAAACTGAAAACTTAAACCCATGACCGACCTCAAATTCGCGTTTCGCCAGTTGTTGAAGAACAAAGGCTTCACCGCCGTGGCGGTACTGACGCTCGCGCTGGGTATCGGCGCGAACACGGCCTTGTTCAGCGTGATGGATCAGTTGCTCGTTCGGCCATTGCCGGTCGCCAACCCCGATCGACTGGCAATTCTGGCAAACCAGTATGGCGACGGGGAACCGGAGTTGTATTTCAACTATCCGCTGTTCCGTGATTTTCAAAAACGCAACACCGTGTTCAGGCAATTGAGTGCGATTGGCAACATGGCGGTGGGGCTCGGAACGGGTGGAGTCACCGATCGGCAGCAAGCCGCGTTGGTGTCCGGCAACTACTTTGCCATGCTCGGCGTTCGTGCCGCCTTGGGTCGGACTTTTGCTGACGACGAAGGCGCGGAAATTGACGACGCCTCGGTGGTCGTCATCAGCCACAGTCTTTGGCAGAGCCGGTTCGGCGCGGATCCAACCGTGATCGGACGGAAAGTGACTTTGAACGGGCAACCCTTTGAAATCATTGGCGTGTCCCCGCGCGAATTCTCCGGCGTGATTCGCGGCACGCAACCGGACCTTTACATTCCCATCACGACCTTTGGCCTGCTCAACCCCGACCGGCCCGGAGGCGAGCATCCATTGCGCACGCGGTATTTCACGTGGCATCGCGCGATGGGCCGTTTGAAGGACGGAGTCAGCCTCAAGCAAGCCGATGAACAACTTGATAAACTCGCGAGCATCATCGTCGCCGAGAATCCGGCCAACGCCAGCACCAACGTCACGTTGATTCCCGCGGCGGAAGGATTCACGCACGACGTCGACAACGCACATGACGTCAGCAAAGCGCGCACTCCGTTGAATTTGTTGCTGGCCACGGCCGGTTTGGTGTTGCTCATCGCCTGCGCGAATCTTGCGAATTTGTTGATGGCCCGCGGCACGGCGCGTTCGCGTGAGTTCGCCGTGCGGCTCGCGCTCGGTGCCAGCCGCGGTCGCATGATTCGCAACCTGATGACCGAGAGTTTGACCTTATCACTGGTCGGTGGCGGTTGCGGCGTACTGGTGGCGATCTGGCTCACGAAGGAACTGCAACATTACTGGCCCGCGAGTGCCTCGTTTCACCTCAGTGTCACGCCCGACCCTCGGTTGATGTTCTTCGCATTTGGTGTCTCGGTCCTGACCGGCATTTTGTTCGGCCTTGTGCCGGCATGGCGGGCGAGCCGGCCACAACTCATTCCCGAGCTCAAATCAGTGACCGGCGCCACCGGCAATGCGGACCGCAAACTCAGCCTGCGCAACGGCCTCGTGGTAACGCAGGTTGCCTTGTCGCTCATGGTGTTGGTTTGCGCCGGCTTGTGCATTCGCAGTCTCGCCATGCTGCGTCAGGTCGACCCGGGTTTCGAACCTTCCAAAGTGGTGATGATGTCGTTCGATCTGGACCTGATCAATTATTCGGAAACACGGTCGAAACAATTCTCTGCCAGCTTGTTGGAACGCGTCCGTGCGTTGCCCGGTGTTGAAGCCTCGAGCCTGGCCTGGGTAACGCCGCTGACCGGTCAAACGCCGGGCATGAGTCTCGACCATTTGGATGACTACGAGCAACCGGTCGACGCCCGCGGCAACGTCCAAAATGCCTCGGCGGATATCAATTTCGTCTCTTCGGACTATTTTCGAACCCTCGGCATACCAGTGCTCAAGGGTCGCGAGTTCACCTCGTCCGACACGGCGACGAGTCAGAAGGTGGCCTTGGTGGACGACGCGTTTGTCCGACGCTACTGGCCGACCAGTGAGAACCCAATTGGCCGGCGGCTCTTCCTGAATAATCCGAAAGGCGAACCAATTCCGGTTCAAGTGGTGGGTGTCGTGAAATCGATCCATACCGGCAGCCTGGCGAGCACGCCGCGGCGCACCATGTATTTCCCCGAGACCCAACAGCCATCGAAGCAATTCACCCTGGCGGTTCGCACGGGAATTGATCCCGGGGCTACGATTCAGATGCTGCGCGAAACGGTTAAGAATCTGGATGCCAACGTCCCCGTATTTGGCCTGCACACACTCGAACAACAAAAGACCGATTCGCTCTGGCTCGAACGCATGGCGGCGGCAGTTCTCGCGGCGTTTGGAATTCTCGCGTTGTTGCTCGCAGCGGTCGGCATCTACGGCGTCCTCGCGTTTTCCGTCGGCAAACGCACACGCGAAATCGGTGTGCGCATGGCGCTTGGTGCTCAGGTCGTAGACGTCTTGTCGATGGTGCTGCGTCAGGGGTTGGGCGTCGTGCTGGTGGGTATTGTAGTGGGTTTGGCCGGCACCTTCGCGATCACACGCGCACTCAAAAGTTTCCTTTTCGAAATCACACCGCTCGATCCGGTGACATTCGGGTTCGTAATTCTTTTATTGGCCGTCGCCGCCAGCCTGGCGTGCTGGCTGCCCGCGCGAAAGGCTGCGCGAGTCGATCCCATGGAGGCATTGAGGAATGAATGAAGAGCAAAGTGTTCAGTATTCAGTTTCAAGTTTTCAGGCGGAAAGCCGTCGGCGGCCGGACGCATTCCGAATTCCTGCATTTGCCTCAACTGAACACTGACCACTTGAAACTGAAAACTTAAACCATGACCGACCTGAAATTCGCACTCCGGCAGTTGCTCAAGAATCCCAGCTTCACTGCGGTGGCCGTACTCACGCTCGCGTTGGGAATCGGGGCGAATACGACGATGTTTTCGCTCGTAAACGGTGTGTTGCTAAAGCCGCTTCCTTACCCCGACTCCGATCGGCTGGTGGCGTTGTTCAACAACCAACGCGAACAAGGTCAGGACCTAGTCGGACTGACCGCACCGGACTTCGTCGACTGGCGCGCACAGAGCACGTCGTTTGAAGATCTCGCGGCGTATCAACCGGGCGCCTTCGATTTGACCGGCAACGGGGATCCGGCACGACTGACCGGTGTTCGCGCCTCGGCGAGTTTGTTCCCGTTGCTGCGCGTGCAGCCGATGCTGGGCCGGGCATTCAATCCGTCCGAGGACGTCGATGGCAACAAGCGCGTCGCCATCATCGGAAACCAGCTGTGGCAGGAACGATTCAACGGCTCCCACAATATTTTGAGCGAGGGGATCACGCTCGATGGCAATGTCTATTCGATCATCGGGGTCATGCCCGCCGGTTTCCGTTTCGCCGGGATCGATGCCGAAGTCTGGGTGCCGATGGGATTTGAATCATGGGAAATGGACAACCGCGGCGGCCACAATTATCAGGCCGTTGGACGGCTCAAGCCCGGCGTGAGCCTTGACCAAGCGCGGACCGAAATGGCGGCGATCACCGGCCGGCTGGCCCAACAGTATGAGACCGATCGCGGATGGGGCGCGACTCTGCAGCCCTTGCGCGATCAACTCGTCAGCAACTCGAAGCGACCGTTGTACATACTCTTTGGTGCGGTCAGCTTCGTCTTGCTCATCGCCTGCAGCAACATTGCCAACCTGCTGCTGGCGCGGGCCTCGAAGCGTTCACGGGAATTTGCCATTCGCGGCGCGCTCGGCGCGGGACGTCCTGCCCTCATCCGGCAACTGGTTTTGGAAAGCTTGTTGCTCGCTGCCGCCGGAGCGGTCGCCGGTTGGTGCCTCGCCCAGGCGAGCCTGTCGCTCGTCCTCAAGCTGGGTTCGCTCGGCCTTCCTCGTTTGGAAGATGTCCGATTGGACGGCACCGTGGCACTCTTCTCCACGTTGATCGCCTTGCTCACCGGACTCGCCTTTGGCGCGGTGCCCGCCTGGTTCGCGTCGCGGGTCAATCTGAGCGACGCACTTAACGATTCCGCGCGTGGTTCATCGAGTGGTCGCGGACAAGGGATTCGGAATGGATTCGTGGCGGCGCAACTGGCACTCGCCCTGGTCTTGTTGATCGGCGCCGGATTAATGCTGCGAAGCTTTGCAAAAATCCGCGCGGTGGATCCCGGCTATCAACCGGATCACATCCTGACGGCGTCGCTGTTCATGCCTGACTCGCGCTTTCCGGGAAATAGTTTCAGCGAACGAGAACCATTCCGGAAGGCCTTCATCGCCCGCGTGCTGGATCAGGTGTCCGTGTTGCCGGGGGTCGAATCCGGCGCGGTTGTCATGGGCATGCCGTTGACGCAGGTCGGCGGAACCATGCAAGTGCTGGTTGACGGTCGAGGTGAACCCAAGGCGAGTGATCCGCAAGTGGCCGGCTACTCGCAGGTGAGCACCAACTACTTTCGTACGATGGGAATCTCATTGCTGAAAGGCCGGGATTTTGACGGACACGACACCGTCGACGCGCCGTTTGTCGCCATCGTGAACGAGGCGTTCGCCCGGACATTCTTCCCGAACGAAGATCCGATCGGTCAGCGATTGAAGGTGATGGACGGCTATCGAGATCGTCCGACGGAGATCGTGGGCATCATCCGTGACACGCGCCAACAGAGCCTCACCGCCCGGCCGCAGGCGGAGATGTATTTCCCGATCATGCAACGCTGCTGGTTTACCGGACAGATCGTGCTGCGAACGAAGGGCGATCCGGCCGCGATGATTCCGTCGTTGACGAAGGCGGTGACGGAACTCGACGCGCGGCAACCACTTTACAACATCCGCACGCTGACGTCGTTGATGGAAGATTCCATCGCGCGGCAACGCCTGCAAATGATCCTGTTGGCAGTGTTTGCGGCAGTGGCATTGACGCTGGCGTTGGTAGGGGTTTATGGAGTGATGGCGTTCGTGGTGGCGCAACGCAGCCGGGAAATCGGAGTGCGCATGTCGCTTGGCGCGCAACGTCATCAGGTGCTCACCATGATCCTGCGCCAGACGACGAAGCTTTCCGGAATTGGAATCGTGATCGGCGTCGTGTCCGCATTCGCGTTGACCCGCTTGCTTCGAAGTCTGCTATTTGAAGTCACCCCGACGGATCCGCTGACTTTCCTGGTTGTTCCACTGCTCCTGGCCGTTGCCGCGCTTGTCGGCGGCTGGGTCCCCGCGCGGCGGGCCGCACGCACCAACCCGATGGAGGCATTGAGAAATGAATGAGCTGAAATTCGCCTTCCGCCAGTTGTTGAAGAACAAGGGCTTCACGGCCGTGGCGGTACTCACCCTCGCGCTAGGCATCGGGGCGAGCAACACCGTCTTCAGCGCGCTGGACGCCGTCCTCTTCCGTCCGTTGCCGTATCCGCAACCGGACCGTTTGGTTGAGTTGTACGAAACGCTTCCGGACGGCTCGCTCAACAATTCATCGGGTGGCGTGTTTCTCGACTGGCGGGAGCATCACGATGAAATTGACAGCGTTGCCATCATCAATCCGGTCACTCGCAATCTTCGTGGCAACGGTTTGCCCGAGCGTCTTGATGGACTGGAAGCGACGCACGAGTTTCTCGACGTGACCGGATTGCGACCGATTCTCGGGCGCGGGTTCCTTCCAACCGACGATCAACCGGGTGGAGACAACAATGTGGTGATGATCACCGAGGATTTCTGGCGTTCGCACCTGGGCGGTGCCGAAAACATCGTAGGCAGCACCCTGAGATTGGATCAAGTGGCGCACACGGTTGTCGGCGTGCTGCCTGCCGGAAGTCTGCCACGCGGAGTGTGGAGTCCAAGGGCGGCGCAATTCGTCATTCCGGCCGTAGCCCACCGTGAGGCCCGGGGCAAATACAGTCGCACTTTTCACTGGGCAATGGTGTATGGCCGCCTCAAGCCGGGTGTGACCATCCAACAAGCTGATGCCGGTCTCAAAGCTCTCAAGGCGCAACTCAACCCCATGTATCCAGGTTATAAGCGCGATTGGAGCGCCACCGTCCGCCAGATGCGTCAGCGACTTTCGGGCGGGCCACGGCCTGTGCTGCTGATGTTAATGACCGCCGTGATGGTGCTCCTGCTGATCGCTTGTGCGAATGTTGCAAATCTATTGTTCGCGCGTGCCAGAAATCGTGAGGCGGAAATGTCCATACGGGCGGCCTTGGGTGCGAGCCCTCGCCGGATCGTACGCCAGGTGCTGACCGAAAGTCTTCTGCTCGCTGGTGTGGCTGGCATCGTGGGAATACTTGTTTCGGTCTGGGGAATTCAGATTCTCGCCGGGCTGACTGCCAACATTCTTCCCGGAGTCATGGTGCCACATTTGGATTTTCGGATACTGGGTTTTTCGCTGCTTGTTACAGGCGTCACCGGTGTCCTATTTGGAATCCTGCCCGCCTGGCAGGCGCGCCGACCCGACTTGAACGAAGCGCTCAAGAGCGGCAGTCGGACAGCCACACAAAGTGGACATCACCGCACGCAGTCTTTTCTGGTGATTTCGGAAGTGGCATTGACGGTCGTATTGCTTGGCGCCGCCGGCCTTTTGCTGCGGAGCCTTGCCAACGCCATTAACACTGATCCGGGTTTTGAGCCCGACCATGTCTTGGCGTTCGATTTGCCTTTGTCGGAAACGAGGTATCCCAATGACCGCGCGCGTTTCGTCTTTTCCGGAGAAATCCTGTCAATCATTCGGGCGCTCCCCGGAGTCAAGGATGCCGGAACCGGTGTTGGAGTTCCATTCGGCGGCGGATTGTGGGGCGAACGCGTCGGACGTTCGGATCAAGCACGGTCCGATGGTGATCCCATATCCTGGATCAACTATGTTTCTCCCGGCTATCTCGAAGCATTGAATGTGCGGATGCTGGCCGGTCGAACACTTCTTGCCACCGACGATCAGGCTGACGCCGGGCGGGTGATCGTGGTCAATGAGAGCATCGCACGCCGGTTCTTTTCGGATGAAAATCCGATCGACAAACGCCTCTCCATTTTGGGCAACGACTGGCGCATTGTCGGCGTGGTTGCGGACGTTCCCAATCACCGCTCGGATGAACACCACGAGATCTGCGTCTATATTCCGCACATTTACAACGCCGCCCCCTTTTCGATCGTGGTGCGCACGGCGACGAGCCCGCTGGCTCTCACGGAAACCATTCGCCGGACGATTCAAAAACTGGATCCCGATTTGCCGATGGCAAACACCCGAGTATTGAGTGACGCCATGAATGATTCCGTGAATCCGCGGCGCATCATACTCCGAATGATCGGCGCATTTGCGATCACGGCGCTGGTGCTGGCCGGAGTCGGTCTCTATGGAGTGATGGCCTACTCGGTTGCGGTCCGCCGCAAGGAAATGTCCATTCGCCTCGCCCTCGGCGCAAGCCAGACGAGTATTTCAGGAATGGTAATTCGAAACGCGGGGCTGCTGGTGATCTTTGGGTCCATCCTGGGTCTTGCCGCGATGGTGGGAACCGGCCGCCTGCTCGCGAGCCAGCTGTTCCAAGTTACCAGTTTCGACCCGCCGGTGGTCATTGCCACCGTTGCTTTGGTTGCCATCATCGCTCTTGCCGCCTGCTGGTTGCCCGCCCGGCGGGCTTCGCAGGTCGATCCCATGGAGGCATTGCGAAATGAATAACACAAAGTGTGCAGTGTTCAGTTTCAAGTGTTCAACGGGGAAACCATCGCCGACCAGAAACCATTCGAACTTGCACACGGATCAACTGAACACTGACCACTTGAAACTGAAAACTTAATCTATGACCGACCTCAAATACGCCCTCCGCCAGTTGCTAAAGAACAAAGGGTTCACCGCCGTGGCCGTGCTCACGCTCGCGCTGGGAATCGGCGCGAACACTGCCATCTTCAGTGTGGTCAACGCCGTCCTGCTCAAGCCGCTGCCTTATCCCGACCCTGGCCAACTCGTGCAGTTGGATATGGTCCAGTCGGGCAAGGCCAGCACGGTTATCGGCGGCACCACGTTTGTTGGCGCCAAAGCCCAGAGCCAGTCCTTGGCGCGCATCGCCGCCTACAGTGGCGGCGACATTACCCTCACCGGCGCGGGACCGGCGGAACGTCTGGTGGCCGGCGCGGTGACGGCGGATTTCTTTCCGCTGCTCGGCGTCCAGCCGGCATTGGGTCGCAACTTCACCAAAGAGGAAGACACGCCCAACGGCCCCAAGGCGGTTATTCTCGGACATGGTCTTTGGCAGAGCCGGTTTGGCGGTGACGCAAGCGTGTTGGGCCGGGCGATCACGTTGAACGAACAAAGTTACACCGTCGTGGGCATACTTCCGGCGCGCTTCCAATATCCGGAAGGGTTTCAACTTTGGATTCCGCTGGCGCTCAGTGAAACGAGTGCGGCCCTGGCGGGATATGGTGAGGGCATGGTGCTGCTGAAGTCGATTGCCCGATTGAAGCCCGGCGTGACGCTTGAGCAGGCGCAAACCGAGTTGCGGGTCATTGCCCAACGTATTCAACCAAGCCAGCCGACATTGGCTCAGGGCGGCGATCGTGAGGGCGAGGGTGAAGGCGAACGGGGTGGCGGGGCTGGTGAAGGCGTTTTGACTCTCGTCGGGCTGCACGAGCAGGTCGTCGGCGATGTGAAGGGAATGTTGCTCGTGCTGCTCGGTGCGGTCGGGTTCGTCCTGCTGATCGCCTGTGCGAATGTGGCCAATCTCCTGTTGGCGAAGGCCGCGGCGCGGCAGCGAGAGATGGCGGTTCGTGCAGCGCTCGGAGCCGGTCGCTGGCGGATCGCCCGCCAATTAATCACGGAAAGCGTGCTGCTTTCCCTGGCCGGTGGCGGGTTGGGTTTGTTGTTCGCTTTCTGGGGTGTCCACGCGCTCGGCCAATGGAGCGGCGCGAACCTGCCGGTAATGCACGGGATCGGCATCGACGTGTGGGTGCTGGCGTTCACGCTCGGTGTGTCGGTGATCACCGGAGTGGCGTTCGGGCTCGCACCGGCGATTCAGGCCTGGCGAGCGGACGCCAATTCCGCACTCAAGGAAGAAGGCCGTGGCGACACGGGCGGACATCGCAACCGGCTGCGACATTTCCTGGTCGTGTCGGAGGTGGCGCTCGCGCTGGTCCTGCTGATCGGCGCCGGCTTGCTGATCAAGAGCTTTTCACGGTTGCTCGACGTCAAACCCGGTTTCCGTGCCGCAGGCGTGTTGACGTTCCAAGTAAATCTGACGCGCGAAAAAACCTCGGCTCAGCAAGTCAACTTCATCAAGCAAACCGTCGAGCGGTTAAAGGCGTTGCCCGGCGTGCGGGCCGCAGCGGCGACGGATTCTCTGCCGCTTACCGACTTTTCGCGCATCGGTGTGGCGGATGTAGAAGGCCGGCCGCCGATCGATTTCCGAACGGCGAAACGCGAGGACGTGATTCCCCTTTCAAGGCCGACGGTCACCGTCAATTACTTCGACGCGATGGGAATTGCGTTGAAAAGCGGACGCACATTTACGCCGCAGGATGCGCTGCCAACGGGAGCATCGGTCGTCGTGAACGAGTCGTTTGAGCAAAAATATTTCCCCGGCGAAAGCGCCATCGGCAAACGCATCCGTATTGGGGCGGGCCCTGGCAAAACAGCCAAATGGCAGACCGTGGTGGGCGTCGTCAGCGATGTGCGGCAAAGCGGATTGGCGGGAGACATTTTGCCGGAAGTTTACAGTCCGGCCCTGGATGACGCGGGCGAGGCGCTGAGCTTCGTCATCCGGGTCGCCGGCGACCCGACCGCGATGATCTCCGCCGTGCGCGGAGCGGTGGCGGGGGTGGATCCGAATCAACCACTCTACAATATGATGACGATGGAGCAGCGGCTGGCGAACACCACGACGTCGCCACGACTGAGTGCGGCCCTGCTGGG
The DNA here is from genome assembly GCA_016124235.1 of bacterium. Taxonomy (GTDB): domain Bacteria; phylum Verrucomicrobiota; class Verrucomicrobiia; order Limisphaerales; family RI-55; genus RI-55. The sequence continues at coordinate 108,180 of WGOC01000010.1, forward strand.
CAGCTTTGCGGCGGTTGCGCTGCTGCTGGCTGTCGTCGGCATTTACGGGGTGATGTCGTATGCGGTGACGCAACGCCGGCGCGAGATCGGCGTGCGCATCGCGCTGGGCGCGCAGCGGAACGACGTGTTGGGGCTCGTCCTCCGCGGCGGACTGCGACTGACATTGCTGGGCGTTGCCCTCGGTCTCGCCGGTGCGATTGCCCTGACGCGTTATCTGTCGCGGTTACTCTTTTCCGTAAAGGCGACCGATCCACTGACCTTCGTCGCAATCACTCTCGCGCTGACGGCAGTGGCGTTGCTCGCCTGTTGGCTTCCAGCCCGCCGGGCTGCAAAAGTCGACCCGATGGCCGCACTAAGAAACGAATGACAAGAAAAGTTTTCAGTATTCAGTTTCAAGTTTTCAGAAAGAAAACCTGAGGCGCAAAAAACCCGAGCGGAAGACTTGCGCGCAGATCAACTGAACACTGACTACTTCAAACTGAAAACTTGAACCATGACCGACCTCAAATTCGCCCTCCGCCAGCTGCTGAAAAATCCCGGCTTCACCGCCGTGGCGGTGTTCACGCTTGCGCTTGGAATTGGCGCGACCACCGCCATCTTTAGCGTCGTGTATGGCGTGCTCATCGATCCCTATCCATACGCACATCCGGAAAAGATCTGGGCGCCCGGAGTCAAAACAGCGAGGAACCAGCAGGTCATGCGGCCGTATCGCAAGGACGAGTTCGAAGCGATGGCTGCAATGTCCGGGTTTGAAGATGTCATGGCGACGGCCCCCGGCGGAGCGTTGCTCGCCGGCGATTTTGCCGCCCGGGATGTCACCGCGCCCAAATTGTCTGCCAACGCGTTTCATTTCCTTGGAGTCGCGCCCGTATTGGGTCGCACGTTCGGACCTGGCGATTATTCGGCTGGCGGCATGCCCGAGCCGGTGACAGTGATCAGCTATAACCTTTGGCAACAACTTTTTGCCGGCGAGCTGAATGTTCTAAACAAGACTGTGCGTCTCGATGACAACGTCTACACGATCATCGGTGTCATGCCCCCACGATTTGGCTGGTGGACCAGCGACGGTCTCTGGCTGCCGCTCGACGAAAAATCCGATACCAGCACTTACGTGTTTCCAATTGCCCGACTCAAACCAGGAGTCACGCCAGCAGTTGCACGGCAACAGTTGCAAGGACTCCAAATGGAGTTTGCGAAGAACAATCCGGGTGACTTTCCCAAGGACGCCTTTGAAACCACGCTGACCAACTATCTCGAAATAACCGCGGCCAGTGGTGAAATGGCGCATACGCTGCAACTGCTTTTCGTGGCGGTTGCTTTCCTGTTGTTGATCGCGTGTGCGAACATCGCCAACCTGCAATTGGCGAGAGCGACCGGGCGCATGAAGGAAATGGCCATTCGCCTGGCCATCGGTGCGGGTCGCCTCCGGCTGGTGAGACAGTTGTTGGCGGAAAGTGTGTTGCTTTCCGCGCTTGGCGGCGTGCTCGGCCTTGCGCTCGCCATGGCGATCACAAAACTAGTGGTTATTCTGTTGCCGCAATTCAGCATACCCAATGAATCGCGCATCGAGGTGAATGGTCACGTGCTGTTCTTCTGCATCGCGATATCGCTCGTAACGGGAATTGCCTTTGGCCTCGTGCCGGCGTTGCAATCCGCCCGTCCCAATCTTTCAGGGACACTGAAGGACGAGCGCACTTCGACGGGTTCCGTTGGCAGTGGCCGCGTTCGCTCCTCGCTGGTCATAGTGCAAGTCGCGATGTGCGTCGTGTTGCTGATCAGCGCAGGATTGACCGTTCGCAGCTTTCTCGCGCTCGCCCGCAGCGACCTGGGCTTTCGTCCCGAGAACCTCGTGACGGTGAATATTAGCATGCCGTCAACCCGATATGACACTTTGGCAAAGCGGAATCAGTTTTCGGCCGAAGTTCTGGAAAGGACTCAACACATTCCCGGCGTGGAAGCCGCCCAGATCGGCAACGGAAGCGCCCCGTTTGGCGGACCAAAATTGGACAAGTATACCATCGACGGCCAGCCGGGCGGCGAAACCCTCGCCTTCAATTTGGTAAGCGACGGTTACTGGAAAGCTATGGGCATTGGTCTTCGCCGCGGCCGCATGATCGACGCTGATGATGTTCGCCACGGCAACCGTGTGGCGGTCATCAACGAGAGCGCCGCCAAGCTCTGGCCCGGCAGCGCAGACCCACTCGGCCGCACCATTCGCGCCGACATTCTCGAAAGCCCACCGGGTTCCGTCTTCGTGGCCACCAACATTTCCCCGGACATCACGGTGATCGGAATCTGCGCCGACGCGCGAAACAACGGTCTGGCCAACCAAACGCAGCCGGCAGTGTTCATTCCCTTCACGGTTGTCGCGCCACCGGGACGGACATTGGCGATCCGCGCACACGCCCCGCCGGCGGTCATTTTCAAGGCGGTCGAAGAACAGATCGCGGCCATCGATCCACTGGCTCCGGTCGGCTACTTGCAAACCGCGGAACAATTGATTTCGGAACAAACCTCCCAACCGCGATTCACGATGGCCCTTTTCAGCCTCTTTGCCGCCGCTGGTCTTACGTTGGCAACGGTTGGCCTGTTCAGTGTGCTTTCCTATTTGGTTAGTCGCCGAACGCGGGAAATCGGCGTGCGCATGGCACTCGGCGCGCAACGCAACAATGTGCTTGCTCTCGTGCTCAAGGACGGCACCCGCATGGCCGGCCTCGGCATCCTGATCGGCAGCATTGCCAGTCTCGGAGCCACGCGCGTGCTATCCAGTCAGATTGCGCTGCACCAGGCGCATTCGATCGATCCCCTTTCGTTTGTGGCCGTGATCTCCATCCTTGGGCTCGCGGCAATTGTGGCCTGTTGGTTGCCGGCGCGGCGGGCCGCAATGGTCAATCCCACGGAGGCATTGAGAAATGAATGAACGAACAAAGTGTGAAGTGTTCAGCGGGAAAACCATCGCCGACCAGAAAGCATTCAAACCTGTGCACACTTCAACTGAACACTGACCACTTGAAACTGAAAGCTTAACCCATGACCGACCTCAAATTTGCCATCCGACAGTTGCTCAGAACTCCCGGCTTCACCGCTGTGGCCGTGCTGACGCTCGCGCTCGGCATCGGCGCGAATACCGCGATTTTCAGTGTGATCAATGCGGTCCTCCTGAAGCCGTTGCCGTATCACGATCCAGACCGGATCATGGTCGTCTGGGCGGACAATCCGACGTTCAATCTGGGCATTCACGAATTGCCTCCGTCCCAACTCGACCTGGTGGACTGGCGTCAACAGGCCTCGTCATTCGAACAGCTGGCCGGCTTTGAATCGACGACCATTGACCTTAATCGCAGCGGCGAGACAACGCGCGTCGGCGCCGTGGCCGTGACGACAAATTTCTTCGCAACGATCGGCATGCAGCCGGCATTGGGGAGAAGTTTTTCCAGCGAAGAGGAACAACCGGGCAAGGATAAAGTCGTGGTGGTTAGTGACGGGCTGTGGCAACGCGAGTTTGGCCGGGACCCGGATCTGATTGGCAAGTCGATCACGTTGAACAATGAGAGTCGGACCGTGATTGGGATCATGCCATCGGGTTTCAATTTTCCGCGGAGCGCCGAAATGCCGGCGCCCTATAACCTGGCCGCCCGATCCGACCTTTGGGTGCCGCTGGCTCGGGATGCGGCGTTTTGGCAGGACGACGTCAACCGACAACTCATCGTGATTGGCCGATTGAAAGCGGGGGTATCGCGGTCCCGCGCCCAGGGTGAAATGGATGCGATTGCGCAACGGACCGCCCAAGAGCGCGCGTCGACCCACACCGGTTGGAGCACTCATCTACGGCCGTTGGCAATCCAGATGGCCGGCAAAACTCGTCCGGTTCTGTGCGTGTTATTGGGTGCGGTCGCATTTGTATTGCTCATTGCGTGTGCGAACATCGCAAGCCTGCTGCTCTGTCGTTCGGCGTCACGTCGCAAGGAAATGGCCATCCGCGCCGCAATCGGAGCCGCGCGCGGCCGGGTGATCCGCCAACTGCTGACGGAGAGCGCGCTTCTCGCGCTGCTGGGCGGTGGTTTCGGCCTGCTGCTCGGGGCACTTGGTTTGAAGGCTTTGCTGGCGTTGAGTCCGTCTCATGTTCTCCGATTGCATGAGGCTTCCCTGAATGGACCCGTACTACTATTTACACTGGCTCTTTCCTTGGCAACCGGCGTGTTGTTCGGACTGGTTCCAGCCTTTCACGCGTCACAAATTAATCTCAGCGAAGTGCTGAACGCCGCCGGGCGCGGCAGTTCTTACGGTGGTCGTCGACGCAGTCACGTGGGGCTGGTCACCGCCGAAGTGGCCGTCGCCTTCACCCTGCTGGTTGGGGCGGCGTTGGTGATCCAAAGCTTTCAAAGACTGCTGGCACTGGACCCGGGTTTTTCGAAGACCGGGGTTTCCGCGTTCAGCGTCACATTTCGCGGTGAACGCTATGCCAAAGGCGAGGCGCGGATTGCATTCTTTCACGGGGTCAAGGAACAACTTCAAAACCTGCCCGGCGTCACCGACGTCGCGGTCATCTCGCACTTGCCGCTCAGCGGCAACGAGAACATGTCCTATTTCTTCATCGAAGGTGCCGAGCCGCCGAAGCCCGGCCACGAACCGCTCGCAGAACATCGGATTGTGTCGTCCGACTATTTTCAAACGATGGGTGTCAGTCTCGTACGCGGGCGAACCTTTGGTGAATCCGATTCACAGGGAAAGCCCTTGGTCGCCGTTGTTAACGAGACCTTTGCCCACACCTTTTTTCCTGCCGGCGACGCCATCGGTAAGCGGATTCGATTGAAAGATGCCAACGAAAATGAGTGGTGCCAGATAGTGGGAATCGTGCACGACGTTCGCGCGATGGCTCTCGATATAAACCCGACGCCAGGTTACTATTTTGCCTATTCCCAATTTCCAAATTATTGGGACGAAATGACGGTGGTCGTGCGAGGCCTGGCTGCCGCCTCACCAGCGGCCACCGAGGACGTCTTGCGCCACGAAATGAAGGCGGTTGATCCCGCGATGCCAGTGGCCAATTTCCAAACCATCGAGAACCTCGTCTCGAACGCAATGGCGCAACCGCGGTTCGGCTCGCTTGTGCTGGGTTTGTTCGCGGCGACTGCACTTCTATTGACCATCGTCGGTCTCTACGGCGTCGTCGCCTACACGGTGAGCCAGCGGTTTCGCGAACTTGGCATCCGTGTCGTGCTCGGCGCGCGACGCAATGAAATCAACCGCATGGTGCTCAAGCAGGGGATGCGGCCGGTATTGGTCGGACTCGCACTCGGACTCGCGGCAGCCCTGGGACTCAGCCGGCTGCTTTCTTCGTTACTATTTGAAATCAATCCCGCGGACCCTGCGACATTTCTTGCCGCGATTGTCATTCTGATCAGTGTCACGACCCTGGCGTGCTGGTTGCCCGCCCGGCGGGCTTCGCTGGTCGATCCCATGGAGGCTTTGAGAAATGAATGAATGAACAAAGTGCGAAGTGTTCAGTGGGGAAACCACCGCCGACCAGAAAGCATTCAAACGTGTGCGCACCTCAACTGAACACTGACCACTTAAAACTGAAAACTTAGCCCATGTCCGATCTAAGATTCGCTCTTCGCCAGTTGCTCAAAAACCCCGGCTTCACCGCCGTGGCGGTGCTCACGCTCGCGCTGGGCATTGGTGCGAACACCGCGATCTTCGGCGCCTTGTATCAGGTTGTGCTAAAGCCGTTGCCGTTTCCGGATTCTGATCAACTTGTCCAAATCAGTGGTCAATCACAAAACGCCGAGCACACGACCCGCGATCTAAGCGTTAACGATTTTCGACTGCTCGAGGAATCCATACGACCGTACTTGGCGATCGCCGGCGAAGTAAACGAGATCCGCAATTTGTCCGGCGCCGGAATTCCACTTCGGGCCTGGGGCGCACGCGTTTCGCCGCGATTTTTTGATGTGCTTGGCGTGTCGCCAATTATCGGTCGCACCTTTGCGACAAACGAATTCATCGCCGGCGCAAACCAGGTGGTGATTCTCACCCACGCGCTCTGGCAGGAACGCTTCGGCGGGCGGAAGGACATCATCGGCGAACACGTGATCCTGGACGGTCGATCGATGACCGTGTGCGGAGTGATGCCACCTTCGTTTCAATTTCCCCACAAACTAACGACCTACTGGACGCCGCTCGTGTTGACCGCCGACGAGATCGCGGAATCAGACAGCCCACTGCTCTCCGTGGTTGGACGCATGGCAAACGGCGTATCAGGTCCCGAACTGTTGGCGCGGCTGCAGTCGCTTTCCCAAAGTCTGCCGGAAAACAAGGGCGCCAAGCGTTCGGAATTTGTCGCCCTGACAGGCACGCAACTCCTGACCGAGCGACTTGGCGATTCGCGGCGTGTCCTGTGGATTCTCTTCGCCGCCGTGACCTGTGCGACGCTGATCGGTGCGGCGAACCTGATCAATCTGTTTCTCACGCGGGTGAGCGCGCGGCAAAAGGAGTTCGCGGTGCGCATCGCGCTGGGAGCCAGGCGACGACGAATCGTGCGGCAGTGGTTGAGCGAATCGTTGCTCCTTTCGTTGACGGCCGGTGCACTCGGACTTGTGCTCGCGACCTGGTCGATAAAACTGCTGCGAACGTATGCGCCATACGGGCTGCCTCGCGCCGACGAGATTGCGCTGGATCCGACGATTATCGCGTTTGCGTTTGTGCTGGCCCTGCTGCTGGGAATGGGCGCGTCTCTGTTTCCCCTAGTTCATTTCCTTTTGCGAAACCGCGAAGGCAATACCCTGCTTCGCAATCGCGACGGTGTGAGTCCGGCGGGTCGCGGCCGACGTTCGTGGTTGGTGCTGACCCAATCGGCGGTCGCCACCGTGCTCCTGATCGGTGCGGGATTGCTGTGGACGAGTTTTCAGCGCGTGATCGCCGTCGATCCTGGATTCACGGGCGAACACTTGTTGACTGCGCGCGTTGTGTTGTCGGAGGGAAAGTACGACGACGACGCTCACCGCAGAAATTTTTACCGCCAACTCACCGAGCGAGCGTCCGCTTTACCTGAAGTTTCGGCGGCGGGACTGGTGAATTCGCTACCGCTGAGCGAAATCAACTTCCGCCGGCCGATTACGATCGAGAATTACGAGCCGTCCGGCGGCACCGTCAATGGCGAGTCCGTTCGCGGGAATTATGTTTCCGTCAGCGAGAACTATTTCTCGTTGATGGGCATCCCGATGCTCGCCGGGCGTTCCTTCGAACCCGCTGATGAAACGGGCGCGCCGGTCGTCGTGATCAGCGAAACACTGGCGCACCGATATTTTCCGAACAGCGATGCGATTGGCCGGCGCATAAAAATCGGCCCCGGGAAATGGCGTCCGTGGATGACCGTGGTTGGCGTGGTCGCTGACGTGAAAAGCATCGGGCGCGACACGCCGGCGGAACCCACGTTCTACGTGCCCTGCCTCCAGCCGGAGCTTCCCACCTACACGATGCAGGGAATGTTTCTCGTCGTGAAAACACGAGTCGCACCGGACGCGATCGTCAATCGATTGCGCGGCGAATTATACGACATCGATCCCGACCTCGCGCTGGCCAACATCGAGACCATGGATGAGCGCCTCCAAGATTCCGTCGCCGACCGTCAGTTTCAATCCACACTCATGGCACTGTTCGCCGCGCTCGCCGTCGTCCTCGCGATGACCGGTGTGTTCGGCGTGTTGTCGTGTGTCGTCGCTGATCGCCAGCGCGAACTGGGCGTCAGGATGGCGTTGGGCTCCAGTCGTTCCGGATTGTTTCGATTGGTTTTGCAACAGGGTTTGAAGCCGGTATTCGCGGGGATCGCCCTTGGTTGGGTGTTGGCTTTTCTTTTCCGCGGCGCGCTGGCGGGCCTGCTTTTTGGTATTTCGTCGAATGACCCTCGAACGTTTTTGTTGGTGGGAATGGCATTCACCACCGTTGCAACGTTGGCATGCCTGATCCCCGCCCGTCGCGCCGCGTCCATTGATCCCATGGAAGCCTTGCGAACCGAATGAAAGAAAAGTGTTCAGTGCGTAGTTTTAAGCTTTCAGCCGGGAAACAGGCTGCGGGAGACACTCACTTGGCTACTCGTTCGCGACTGAACTGACCACTGACCGCTTGAAACTGAAAACTTAGCCCATGACCGACCTCAAATTTGCCGCTCGCCAATTGTTGAAGAACAAAGGCTTCGCCGCGGTTGCCGTGCTCACGCTCGCACTCGGCATCGGCGCCAACGCGACGATTCTTTCCATCGTCAATTCGATCCTGATCAGGCCAATCCGTGCGCTTCATCCCGAGCAACTCGTGGGCGTTTATCAACACGAACGCAAGAACCCCAATGCTTACGCACTGTTTTCGTATCCGGACTTCGCGGACTTGCGGGCCACCTCGAATTCTCCGTTCGCCGATTTGTTCGCCTTTGGCCGTGCCTCCGTTGCGCTGCAGCGCGAACTCACGAAGGAAATTCCCGTCAATCTGGTCAGCGCGAATTTCTTCTCCGCTCTCGGAATATCCGCGGAAATGGGCAGAACGTTTCTGCCGGACGAGGAAACGTCGGGCGCTCCCGTGGCCGTGCTCACTCATTCGTTCTGGACAAAGCTCGGAGCGGATCCGGCAATCATCGGACAGAAGCTCAAATTGACGCGCGGCGAGGTAAACGTGATCGGCGTGATGCCCAAGGGTTTCACGGGCGCGCAAATGTTGGCGCCGGACATGTTTCTTCCACTGGGAACTTCAGCGGATCTCACGTCAGGTCCCGGCGACGCATCCCAGCTTTCGAAACGCGGCGATCACCGTTTCATGCTCATGGCGCGGCTGAAGCAGGGCATGAATCTTCGGAACGTCGGCAGTGCATTGGCGGTGATGAGTGAGCAATACCCGATCGCCGATCCTGGCCAACCGAAGGACCGGATTTTAATGTGCGCACCGCCGTCGCGTTTCAATTTCAGTGCCGGACCGGACCGCAAAAAGGGTGGGCTCACCAAGGTCGCCGGCTTCGCGTTCGGCCTGTCCGCCCTGGTCTTGATCATCGCCTGTTTCAACCTCGCCAACGTGATGCTGGCGCGCGGCTCATCCCGCCGAAAAGAGATCGCCGTTCGCCTGGCGCTGGGAGCCCGCCGCAGTCGGGTCATTCGACAATTGCTCACCGAAGGATTTTTGCTGGCCCTCCTCGGAAGCGTCGCCGGGGTGCTCGTTTCATTCGCCGCCACAAAACTGCTTGCGACGTTCATTTACTCAGGCGCGGGAATGCCGGCGGACTTTCCCATCTTCAACTTCGCACCCGACTGGCGGGTTTTCGTTGTCCTCCTTCTGCTCGGAGGCTTGGCCACACTGTTTTTCGCGCTGGGGCCTGCCTGGAAACTTGTCCGTTTGGACGTGAACTCAGATTTGAAGCAACACACGGGAGAAGATGCCCGCGCGTCCGGCTTCCGACGCATTTCCATTCGCAACATGCTGGCCATCGGCCAGATGGCTTTTTCCCTCGCGCTGCTGATTGCCGCTTCCCTGTTCATCCGGAGCGCGATCAAGGCCTACGACGCCAACCCCGGTTTCGCATTTGGATCGAATTTCTACGTCGCGATCAATCCCGCACTTTCCGGGTATCCGGGCAAGCGCGCATGGGAATTGAACCGCGAGGCAACCGAAAAACTGTCCGCGCTGCCGGGGGTTGAATCTGTCAGTTCGGCATCCAGCATTCCGTTTGGCGTCCAGTACGAATCCCGCAGGGTTCAGCTCGGCGGTGCTCCGGCCCCGAACGATCAAGTGGCTACTTTGGCGGACGGGGGAACAATCGAGGCCCAATACAACGTGGTCGGCGCAAACTACTTTCAAACGCTGGGAATCCCTTTGCTGAACGGGCGGGGATTCGAACGACACGAAGGGGAATCCACCAACGCCAGCCCAGTCGCGATCATCAGTCAAAATCTGGCCGATCAATTGTGGCCCGGAACCAACACACTCGGCCGCACAATCCAGTTTCCCACTTACGACAAAGACCGAACGCCCACCCTCCTCACCATTGTCGGCGTCGTTCCGGCAAGCCATTGGCGGCTCTTCGAAGGCAAGGCGCCATCGGAAGTATTTGTTCCGCTGATTCAGGATCTTCATCCGGACTTCAAACTCCTTGTCCGCGTCGCTCCCGGCATGGATCCGGTGCCGCTCATGAACTCGGCCCGCGATGAATTGCGTCGCCTCGACGCGAACATTCCGATTACCGCAATCAAGACTTTGAAAGCGATGCACCAAGATGGCCCCAACGTGCGGGTGACCGAGTTTGCGTCCATTCTGTTCGGAACATTTGGAGCACTCGCGTTGTTCCTGAGCGCACTCGGTGTTTACGGTCTGCGGGCCTATGCCGTCAGTCGACGGGCCCGCGAAATCGGCATACGCATGGCCATCGGTGCGACAGGAAAAAACGTCGTGCGCATGCTGGTGCGCGAAGGACTTTGGCTGGCCGTGTTTGGTTTAGGAATCGGGGTCCCTCTCGCTTTGGCGGTCGGAAAAATTGCGGGACGCTACCTGTACCAAGTGTCGTCCATCGATCCGCTCAGCTTCGCCGCGATGCCGCTGTTTCTTGTCACCATGGCGTGGATCGCCTGCTGGCTGCCCGCCCGACGCGCGGCAAACGTCGATCCGATTGAAGCATTACGAAATGAATAAACTCCAAAGTGTGAAGTGTTCAGTGGCGAGTGTTCAGTGGGGGAGCCATCGCCAACCAGAAAAAATTCAAACTTGCACCCGCCTCAACTGAAAACTGACCACTTGAAACTTAAAACTTAACCTATGACCGACCTGAAATTCGCCTGCCGGCAATTGCTGAAAAATCCCGGCTTCACCGCCGTGGCCGCACTCACGCTCGCGCTCGGTATTGGGGCGAACACTGTTGTCTTCTCGTGGATTCGCGCCACGTTGCTCGACGCCATTCCCGGCGCCGCCCACGAAGACCGACTGGTGGTGCTGGCGCCAAAGCACAAATCCGGCGGCATCAACGATACCATGTCCATCACGGACATCGAGGAACTGCGGCATGCGACCAACGTCTTTGCCGGCATCACCGGTTCACAAGTTGATGCGATGCCGGTTCGCGTTGATCGCGAGATCGAATGGTTCTGGGGCCAGGCAGTTCAAGCGAACTTCTTTGACGTCGTGGGGGTTCGTCCGGAGTTGGGTCGCACGTTTCGCACCGGTGAAGATCTCGCCGGCGCCACGGAATCCGTGGCCGTCATCAGCCATCGTCTGTGGCAAAAGCGATTTGCCGGTGCAAAGGACATCATCGGGCGTGTGATCGAAGTCAACGAGCGCCCGGTCACAATCGTGGGTGTGGCGGAACCCGGATTCCATGGAACCATGGGCGGGCTTGGTCTCGATCTTTGGATTCCGTTGCCGGTACACATTTCATCAAATGCGCTGCGCGAACGCACGGAGTCGCGCGGCTGGCGCTGGCTCCACACGGTCGCCCGCTTGCGTGACGGCATTTCCATGACCACCGCGCAGACGGTCGCTGGCTCGATCGGCCAACGTCTCGCCCATGATTTTCCGAATTCCAGCCGCGACACCACGTTTGTCGTGCTGCCACTTTGGAAATCGCCATGGGGCGGTCAGGAAATCTTTCTGCCGCTGCTGCAAGCGTTGAGTGTGGTCGCGATTCTTTTGCTCGCGCTGGTCACGGCAAACATCGCCAACCTGCTCCTCGCGCGCGCCCAAACCCGAGAACCGGAGGTCGCCGTTCGCGTTGCGCTCGGCGCGGCGCCGCGACAAGTCATTCGACAATTCCTCACCGAAAGTCTTTTGCTGGCGGCATTGGGCGGCGCACTTGGAATCGTCCTCGCCATGGCGGGCAGCAAGGTTCTGCTTCAATTGATGCCACCGACGTATCTGCCCATTTCCTACAACCTGCACATCGATAGCTACTCATTGGCGGCCACGTGCGCCATTACCCTGCTCAGCGGCCTCGTGTTTGGACTCATGCCGGCATTGCGCGCTGTGCGATTGAACATCAACGACACCCTCAAGGCGGCCGGCCGCTCAACCACCGGTGCCGGAACCCGCCATTGGCTGCGACGCGGATTGGTCATCGGCGAGATCGCCCTCGCGTGCGTGCTGCTGCTCGGCATGGGCCTCTGCATCCGCAGCTTCGTCAAGGCCCAGAAAATCGACTTCGGTTTGAACCCTAGAAACATCTGGGTCGCCGGCTTTCGCGTCAGTCCCAACGTCGGTGACGCCGATTGGGTGAAAGGTCTGTTTCGCCGGCTGCGACAGGAAGCCGCCCAACTGCCCGGAGTCGAGTCGGCGGCCATCATCGACTGGTTGCCACTCGGCTTCGAAGACGGATCCGGCGGCTCCGTCGAAATCCCCGGCTATACTCCCCGGCCTGGCGAAAGCATGAGTTCACGCATTGGACTCGCCTCGCCCGGCTATTTTGAAACCATGCAGATCCCCGTTCTCGCCGGCCGCGCGTTTCGCGACGATGATGCACGCGACCCCGTTCGAGTTGCGGTCGTGAATCAAGCCTTTGCCGATCGCTTCTTTCCCGGGCGCGACGCTCTGGGTCTGAAGTTCAAGATCTGGGGCACCGACACACGCATCATCGGCGTCGTCAAAACCGGCAAATACCATGCGCTGAATGAACCACCGTTTCCGTACGTGTACGTCGATTCGGAAACCATGGACAATCGCAACCTGACCATCGCTGTCCGCACTCGGGGCGAGCCATCGTTGATCGCAAAGCAATTGGAGACGCTTGCGACATCCATTGACCCACGGCTCACACCATTTGCCGCGCTCAGCTACGAAACGTACATGGCAGCCGCCTTTGCAATTCCGCGGATGGCCGCCGTGTTATTGACGGTTCTCGGTCTGATTGCTCTTGGCCTTGCCGCGCTCGGCACTTATGCCGTCGTGGCCCAAGGCGCCCAGCAAAGACGACGGGAAATCGGCGTGCGCCTGGCCCTAGGCGCGCAGCGTCGGGACATCCTGCGACTGATTGTCAGTCAGGGATTGTTACTCGCGCTGCTCGGCATTGGGCTCGGCGCCTTGATCGGGATCGCGGTGGCGCAGGCCCTTACCGGAGTGCTGGTCGGGATTCGGGCAACCGATCTACTTGCCTGGTTGGGAACGCCCGTAACGCTCGTTCTGGTAACCATCATCGCCTGCTGGCTCCCCGCCCGTCGTGCCGCAAGCATCGATCCCATGGAAGCACTGCGAAATGAATGACCTGAAATTTGCCATCCGCCAGTTGGTGAGAAATCCTGGCTTTTCCTTGGTCGTGATTCTGACGCTTGGGCTAGGTATTGGTCTGAATGCCGCGATGTTCAGTCTATTCAATGCGGTCGTGCTTCGGCCATTGCCGTATCCCGCGCCACAAGGCCTCGTGCAGGTAACGAAACGGACTCAGACCTCGTGGCAACTCCATCCGGAGGTGACAGAATTCATGGGGCGGTTGGAGGTCGAGGCGTGGCTCAAATCGAATGACGCGTTTGCCGAACTGGCTGCCTACTCGTGGGCGGGCGCCAATCTATCCGGCGGCGACGAGCCCGAGCGTATCGACCGAGGAAATGTATCCGCGTCGTTTCTATCTTTGCTTGGTATACGACCGATCCTCGGCCGTGATTTCGTGGCAGGTGATGGCGAAGGAAAAGAGCAACCCGTGGCCATCCTCAGTCACGGCCTCTGGCAACGCGCCTTTGGCAGTAATCCCGATGTGCTGGGCCACGTCATCAAGTTGGATGCACGCGCATTCACGGTGGTTGGCGTCCTGCCCCCGGATTTTCGCTTTCCGTTGCACTTCGATGTGTTGACGCCACTCAACCTGAATTCCAAGGACTTCACTCCGGCGCGTGCTATCGGACGATTGAAAACGGGAACCAGCATCGCCGCGGCACAAGCCAGGTTGGACGCGACCTTTCAGAGCACTCACAGCCCAATGGAATCGGGGCACGTGGAACTTGTGGGATTGCAATCACACTGGGCGAGCAACGTGAGGCCACGTCTGCGCCTGTTCTGGGGCGTGGCAATTCTGGTTCTGGCAATCGCCTGCACCAACGCTGCAAATCTCTTGCTGCTCCGAACAACTTACCGCGAAAAGGAGATGGCCATTCGTCTGGCGCTGGGGGCCGGCCGGGCAAAGATCATCCGGCAATTGATTTCCGAATCGATGCTGCTCGCGACAATTGCCGCGATCATCGGACTTTTTTTGGCGATCGGAGGGAAGTCGTGGCTCAATCGCATTGCGCCGGCTCCGATGGTTGTTGGGATTGATGGTCACGTTTTGTCTTTTGTATTCGTCGTGACACTGTTGTGCGGCGTGGCGATTGGACTCGTGTCGGCGTTTGCCGCGTCACGCAATACTTCCCGGCTCAGCGGCCGCGCTGAAGGTTACCAAGGCCGAACGCTATCATCGCACCGATTGAATTTGCCACGCTGGCTGGTGGTATCGGAGACCGCGCTGGCCACTGCGTTGCTCGTCGTCACCGGACTGTTTGTTCACAGCTTCAAAATGCTCAGTGGACAGGATCCCGGATTCACGACCGACCATGTCTTGAGCCTGACGATGGTGGTAAGTAAAGCGCGGTATCCCGACGAGGCATCGCAATCCCGATACTGGCAGCGGATTGTCGAAAGCCTGCAAACGCAGCCGGGAGTTGAATCTGTTGGTGCCAACACGACATTGCCGTTTACGCCGTTTAGCATGGTGATGAGCGGCGTCGAGATCGAAGGACAAACAGCTTTGCCGTCCGGCGGCCGGCCGTTGCTCAACTGCGATGTGGTCGGGGGCGACTATTTCCACGCGATGCGCATCCCGCTTTTACGCGGTCGCCTGTTGAATTTCGACGATGCTGCAGACAAGCCATCCGTCGTTTTGATCAATGAAACCTTCGCAAAACTCTATTTTCCGAACTCGGATCCGATCGGAAAACACCTGTGTACCGATGAAGACGTCATGTCCATCGTCGGCGTGGTGGGCGATGTGCGGCATTCGCTGGATCAACCGGCTTCGCCACAAATCTACCGGCCGTTTCTGCAGAAAGGATCGCCGGTGATGAGCCTCGCCATTCGCACGCTCGGTGATCCAATGCTCATGATCAGTGCAGTTCGCGATCGGATTTACACAGTTGATCCGGAACAGCCCGTTTACAGCGTAATGCCTTTACAACAACGACTGGCGGACACGCTGAATCCCCAACGAACAAACACGGCAAGCGTCTCGGCGATGGGAGCGTTGGCCGTCACGTTGGCGATGGTGGGTATTTATGGCGTTCTGTCATTCTCGGTGGTGCGCCGGAGGCACGAAATCGGTGTGCGAATGGCCCTCGGTTCCCAAATGCGCCAGACGATGAATCTAATAATCAAAGACGGTTTCAAACTCACACTGACGGGTATGTTGATCGGCATTCCCTTGGCCTATTTCTGCGGTCATTTGATCTCCAGCCTGTTGTGGGGCATCACCAGAATAGACCCCGTGTCATATCTCGGCGCCGCTGCCGGGATCTTGCTCTCGGCATTACTGGCCTGCTGGCTCCCCGCCCGCCGTGCCGCGGGCATCGATCCCATGGAAGCACTGCGAAATGAATGAAACTTGATGTCTGCCAACCGTGTAATTGCTCTAAACCACGATAAAGCCATGAAAAAAACCAACCTCCTCCTCTCCGTGCTGGCCGCCACAACCTTGCTGGCAGCCACCGCGCCATCGACTGCCTTCGCCGCCGATGAACGCCAGGAACACAAGGAATTGCCCGCCGCCAGCGGCGGCACCCTGACTTTCAAAACGGTGGTCGGATCCATCGATCTCAAGACCCACTCGGACAACAGTGTGACTTACGACGCGGATCTGAAACCCGGCCACGGGGGCTGGTTTGGCTTTGGTTCCGCGTCCGTCGACGACGTGGTTTTTGAATACGATCACTCCGGCGGCGACGTGACGATCTCGATGAAATGGAAGGACGGCAAACGCCCGCGAAATTCGAATCTGAATGCGCGCCACACGATTGTCGTTCCGGCCAATTACAACGTCGACGTCCGGACGTCTGGCGGCAGCATTAGTGGCCAGGACATGAACGGCAAGGTCGTGGCAAACACCTCCGGTGGCAGCATCCGGTTTGGCCGGGTCAACGGACCGGTGGCTGCCCACACCAGCGGCGGCAGCGTATCGGTCACCGATATCAAAGGGAACGCCGACATCGGGACCTCCGGTGGCAGCATCAAGGTGGGCAATGTGGACGGCAACGTCATCGCCCGTACATCCGGCGGCAGCATCAAGGTCGGCGCCGTGACCGGTGAGATGAGCGGTCATACGTCCGGCGGTTCCATCAGTGCCGAACTCACCCAACAAATTGAGAAACGGTTGGAACTAAGCACCTCCGGCGGCAGCATCAGTCTGGCGGTCCCGGATGATTTCAAGGCGGACCTGGAAGCCAGCACTTCGGGAGGAAAAGTTGTCTGCGATCTCCCACTCCAGGGCACTGTCAAACGCAGCTCCGTCAACGGCAAAGTCAACGGCGGCGGACCCAAAGTCTCCCTCCACACTTCGGGTGGCAGCATCAAAGTGGCGAAACGTTGATCAGCCGATCGAACGACCAAGCCTTGCTTGAACAAGCTGCCGGAACATGACCGGCAGCTTGTTTGGTTTAAGCCGACCGATTCCGCACTCACTCATGCCAGCAGTTCCCAACCGTCGCGGAACGGGGGATTGATGTATTTGTCCGCCTCGGGCAATCCGACGGCCCGCATATTTTTCGCGTCCCATTCGATGCGTTTCCCCATGTGCAATGCGAGAAAGCCGACGAGCAATCCTTCGGTCAATCGCGCCGCGTAGCCAAAATCCGATTGCGCGGCCGGGCCGCCTTTGCAGGCTTTGATCCACTCGATGTGATGTTCCTCGGTGCGCGGGAGGAATGGCTTCGGCGGCTGGTAGTCGGCGAATTGCTTCTTCGGCAATAGCCCAAACATATCGCCAGGATACTCACCACCGCCATGCCAGGTGCGGGTGATGAGCGTGCCTTTGCTTCCGATCATGAGCGATCCGTTGTCGGTGATCTTTTCGCCCTGAAAGAGTTCTTCGGGTGGAAGCTTTTTGCCGTCGTAAAAGGTCAGTTTGACCGGTGGCTTTTTGCCGCGCGCGGGATAGTGGATTTCCAGGATACTCCACAGCGGCGGGCAATCGTCGGTCTTTTCACCACTCGCGACTACTTCCGCCGACGTGGGCACGCCGAGGTCGAGCGCCCAGAATGCGGTGTCGAGATCATGCACGCCCATGTCGCCGATGGGGCCGGTGCCGAAATCCCAACGACCGCGCCATTTGAACGGCACATAAACCGGATTGTAGGGACGGTAAGGCGCCGGACCGAGCCATTGATTCCAGTCCAATGTGGGCGGAACGGGCGGAGTTTCAGTCGGCCGCTCTTCACCCTGTGGCCACCAACCGGCCGGCCGATCGGTCCACACGTGCAGCTCCGTGACGTCGCCGATCGCGCCCGCGCGAACGACTTCCACCGCGCGACGGCTGCCTTCCATCGCGTGGCCCTGCTGGCCCATTTGGGTGACGACCCCGGTTTCCTTCGCGACTTTTGCCATCATCCGCGCTTCGTAAATCGAATGCGCGAGCGGCTTCTCGCAATACACGTGCAGCCCTCGTCGCATCGCCGTAATCGCAACGATCGCGTGGTTGTGATCCGGTGTGCTGACAACGACGGCGTCGAGCGTCTTCTCCTGATCGAGCATCTTTCGCCAGTCCCGGTAGCGACGCGCGTTTGGATATTTGGCAAACGAATCCTTTGCGCGCTCGTCGTCGACATCGCACAGCGCGACGATGTTTTCGGATTTCACGCCCTCGAGATTGTCAGCCCCGCGGCCACCAGCTCCGACGATCCCGATGTTCAGCTTTTCATTGGGGGACGAGCGCACGTAGCTCTTACAGCCGGAGAATGCACCGGCAGTAGCCAGGCCGGCGGTGAGCAGCGCGGAGTCGCGGATGAATTCACGACGGGTTTTGGAGTTGAGCTTTTTCATGATGTTTCGAGGTTTAGCTGAGACAGATTTCTGCCCCCAGCTGTTCGAGCCAGTCGGTGGAAATGGCGGACACAGCGGCCGTGTCGGCAAGGCACCAGACGCTTTTATGACGCCAGAGATGCGAGGCGGGAAATTCGCGCTCGATGCGCGCCGACAACAAACGCGCCAGCGGGCCGGCTTTCGCGCGACCAAATACCAGCAGGATGATTTCGCGCGCCGCCAGAATCTCGGCCAGACCGACGGTCAATCCGTGGGCGGGTCGCATCTGCGCCGGACCCAGCATCGGATGGCCGAGCGTCGATTCGGTCAACGTGGCCACATGGCAAGTCACGCCAGGATCGGCACCCGGTTCGTTCATGGCCAAATGACCGTTGCGTCCGAGTCCAAGAATGCAGACATCGATCGGACCGTTTGCCTGAACCCAGTTCGCGATCCGTTGGCACTCCGCGGCTGGATCTTCGGTGAGACTTTGAAAGCCCAAATATCGGTCGGTCGGCAGGTTTAGCGGACCGATCAGATGTTTGTGCAAATAACTCTCGCACGTCGCTGGATCGTCCATCGCCAGGCCGCCCCATTCGTCCAGCTTGAGTAATCGTGGCAATGATTTGTTGGCTCCTTCAGAACGTACCACTTTGACGAAATATCGATAGGTCAGCGTCGGCGAATCACCGGTCGCGGCGCAGAGCACCAGGTCATTCTTCCGCTGCCACGCCTGCGTCAAACGGTCCGCCGCGCGGCGACTGGCATTCTCCGAATCCGAAAAGATCTCGATGCGCACGACGGTAGTGGGTTTTGAGAAATCAGCCCGTCGACCTTCGTCGCCGAAGCAGGTCAAAATCGGATGATCCTTATGTTGCGAAACCAGACTTCGGCACCGTGGTGCTGGAGTGCGAGATAGCCGTTTGATTCCTTCATGAACA
Source organism: bacterium (assembly GCA_016124235.1). Taxonomy (GTDB): domain Bacteria; phylum Verrucomicrobiota; class Verrucomicrobiia; order Limisphaerales; family RI-55; genus RI-55. Next base: position 127,109 of record WGOC01000010.1, read on the forward strand.
GGATTTGATTGGAAAACTTGGTCTTGGAAATCAGGGCGCGCAGCGCAGGACTGTCCCATTCATATTCGAGGATCTTTGAGCCGTTCAACCAGTGCTCGATGTGGCCGCCCCGGCTGATGATGCGGGTCGTGTTCCAGTCGCCAGTCGGTTTAAGTCGCTTGGTTTCATTCGGCGCCAGCAAATCATAGAGCGCTCCGGCTGACGTCACCGGCACCTTGCCATCGTCGTGATGGGGATCGTCATTGATCTGATATTCCGGACCCGACCAGTAAGTCTCGGAAGTTGCCTCCGATACGCCATAAAGAATACCGCTGTTGGCGCCGTTGGTGACTTTCCAATCCAAATCCAGTTCGAAGTCGCGATACTTTTCCTTCGTGATCAGGTCGACGCCGTCGCCTTCGAAACTTTTCAGGATCGGCCCATCAACCACCCATTTGCCCGCAGGAAAACCGTCTTGGTGGAACCCGCGAAATGCGTCCGGAAAGGATACGTGTTGGGTGATGGTCGAAGCAGGATCAATGGTGTGATCGATCAACGTCACAGGTTTGCCGGCTTCCGATTTGGAGTCCGTTGCGCAACCGGCAACCGAGAGTAGCAAAGCCAGCTCGCCAATCGGAGCGGCCCAGGCAGCAGCTCGCATCAACAGCTTCCAGAGGGAGTTCATACTTGGACGTTGCAATAGAAGAAACGCGCCGTCCATGTGGATGTGTCCCATAAATATTGAGATTTCGTGTCACTCTTCTAAGGTGCCGAATGTGCGTACTGATCCGGCAAAACCTCCTCCCCACGTGGCTGTCTGTGTGGACAAGGCCCGTGGTTATGGCCGCGGGGTCTTGCAGGGCATCGCCGACTACATCGAAGCATTCGGTCCGTGGTCGCTTTTCATTGAGCCCGATGCCATTGGCCGCTACGGCGAACGTTGGCTCGCCGATTGGAAAGGCGACGGCGTACTTGCGTACATCGAAGATCCAGCGTTCGCCCAGCAGTTGCGGCGTCGTCGAATTCCCGCCGTCGAGCTGTTCGGCCACCGCGACGACCTCGGATTGCCGCAAGTGGCCAACGACGACGTCGCCATCGGCCGGCTCGCGGCGCAACATTTTCTGGATCGGCAATTCAAGAATTTTGCCTTCACAGGCTACCCGGACGAAATGTGGGTGCGACGACGACTGGCGGGCTTCCAGGAAACGGTCGCAGCTGGCGGCGCGTTTTCATGTGAGTTCTTTCCCCGTAACACCCATTCGCTCGCCGACTATGAATCGAATCAATCCCGACTAAGACAATGGCTGCATCACCTGCCAAAGCCGGTCGCCTTGATGGCGTGCAGTGATCGTCACGCGCAACGCGTGCTCGACGCGTGTCGGATCGCCGGCATTTCCGTGCCCGAGGAGATCGCGGTGATCGGTGTGGACAACGACGAGCAAACCTGTCGCCTGACGAATCCACCGCTGAGCAGCGTGATCGACAACCCGCGTAAGATTGGTTTCGAGGCGGCCCGGATGCTCGGCGAACTCATGCACCAGAGCGGCCGTCACCGAAAAGCCGGAACGATCCACGTCGCGCCCATCGGTATTGCGACCCGACTCTCAACCGACATCACGGCCACCGAAGATCCTTTGGTGGCGCGGGCATTGCAAATGATCCGGGAACGCACAGGCGTCGGGTTGACTGCCGACGAGTTGGCGCTCCAACTCAACGTGTCACGAAGCGTGTTGTTCCGACGATTTCGCAAAACTCTGGGACGAACACCGCTCCGGGAAATCAACCGTGTGCTACTGGAGCGAGTGAAAACATTGCTGAAGCAGAAGGAGCTGACGTTGGAGACCGTCGCAAGCATGACCGGGTTCGATCATCCGGAATATCTTTCCGTGTTGTTCAAACGAGAGACCGGAATGACACCGGGCACGTATCGCCGCGAATCGCACAGACGTTTGGAAAAGCGTTAAGCCGTTCTCCAGCGTCGCTCTTTCATAAGCGACTTGTCCGCGAGTGGGCGATCATCGCCGTGTGGGGCACGGCATGAATGTATTCTGAAGAAAGCTAAACGATGTCCGGCGTGAGGCAGTCGATGATGTGATCAAATCTATCGATGGGCCGTTCTCGAATCGCCTTAACCACGCCACGTCGAACCCATCGTTATGAAAACCAAAACCATAATTGGAATCGGTGCTCTCGCCCTGGGATTGACACTCGCCAGCCCGGCGCGGGCGGACTTCAACTTCAGCCTGTCAATCGGATTGCCGCTGCCGCCGCGCGTGGTGTGTGCACCAGTGCCACCGGTCTGCGTCCCAACCGCCCCGGTTGTGGTCGCACCCCCACCCGTGTGCGCTCCCGTCGTGGTGGTCCGGCCGCGCCCGGTCTTCGCACCGGCGGTCGTAGTGCCACGGCCCATCGTGATCTTTCCGCCCAGTCACCGGCGGCATGTTGATCGGGATGGCTGGCGCAATGCGCGCTGGGACCGGGACGATCACGACCGTGGCCGGGGTCACGATCGCGGCCGCGGCGGACGGCGTTGAGGCAGAGTTGGTTGGTGGTTGTGTCGCCGGCCCGAGCGCATCGGGTCGGCGATTGCCTTTTCCTTTCTTCGGCGCATCTCACGCAGGTCATACAATTTGATTCGCCAGGAGCCGACGGCCGATGCTTCCCTTGCGTTCGCACCATGGCCAGATTCATCGGCATTGAAATCGGCGGAACCAAGTTGCAATTGGTCGCCGGGGATGCAGGCGGTCGCATCATTGATCGACGTCGTTTTGTGGTTGAGAAAGTTCGCGGTGGCGAAGGCATCCGCGAGCAAATCGCCCACGCGTTACCCGAACTGATCGCCGCTCATCAACCAATCGCTATCGGCGTTGGTTTCGGCGGCCCCGTTGATCATGAAAGCGGACGAATCGCCACGTCGCATCAGATCGCCGGTTGGTCAGGCTTTGAATTGGGTGAGTGGCTCCATGAGCAAAGCGCGTTGCCCGCGCAGATCGATAACGACGCCAACGTGGCCGCGCTCGGCGAAGCGCAAGCGGGCGCCGGCCGCAATCTGAATCCGGTCTTCTATGTGACCATGGGCAGTGGCGTTGGCGGAGGACTGGTCGTCGATGGAAAAATCTACCACGGCGCGCGCCCGGGTGAATCCGAGATCGGTCACGTGCGCCTCGACAAATCAGGAACCATCGTTGAGCAACGCTGCTCCGGCTGGGCAGTGGATCAACGCATTCGTGAAGCGATCGCGCAAGAACCCGGTTCCGAATTAGCCAGACTTGTGCGGGACAGTGTGCTGCCGGCTGCCAGCCGGCAGAAACTCGGTGACGACCTTGCGATGGCCGTAAAGACAATACCTGACGCGATAAATGATGCTGGTGCTCGCGCAACAGATTGCCGGCAAGCTGCCGACAACACGTTACCAACCGGCGGCGAAGCACGTTGGTTGGCGCCGGCTCTCGCAGCCGACGATTCGCTCGCGCGCAGGATTCTGGACGAAGTCGCCGAGGACCTCGCTTTCGCGCTGTCTCACGTGGTCCAACTCATGCACCCTTCGACGATTGTTCTCGGCGGCGGCCTCTCGTTGATTGGAGAACCTTTGCGATTCGCCGTCGCCCAGCATTTGCGCCGGTTCATCATGGAAGTCTTTGGCGAGGGACCGTCGGTACAACTCGCCGCGCTGGGCGAGGATGCCGTCCCGATCGGAGCACTGCTGTTGGCTGCGTCAGCGTAGCGATCGCAGTCGCCTACCGAATTCCGATCAAACGCTGCGCGAACAAGAAGACGATGGCGAGCAACACCAGCCAAAGCAACGTCAGGTCAGCATGTTTCGCGACGGAAGATCCCCGTGATACCAACGGACGTTTTGCTGCTGGCCAACGCGCAATGGTTTTCACTTTTGGATTCACCGCGGCCGCTGGCCTTCGCACCGGATTCGATCAAACGCTGCACCCGGTAGAACAACTCGGCGGGTTGATGGTGATTCCAAAACCGATTCGCCAGCGCAATCCCACCTTGCCGTCGCGTAAGGTCTTTGGGAGATCTCCAACTGAAACCTCTCATCAGTGGCCGCCCAATCAACCAACACCTGGCAACTTGTACGCCAAACGCGTAACCGAGGTGTGTCCGGTTGCGGAATTTCGATCACGCGCTCGCCGACGCGCGCGAGTTCTTGATGCGGCGCCGACGCCGTAAACTCGGTTGACCAGCGATCGCGCGCCAACGACAGGCTCGCAATCATGCCGTTTTTCTACCGCACGGCGCATCGACCGCCAATTACCCGAAAGTAGTAAACGGCGAGCGATGCAAACAGGAGACGTAAAGTGTAGGACGGGCGTCCAGCCCGTCTCGGCGACAGGAAGAAATACCGCGTGAGCGCCCGTTCAGAACGTAGCAGCCGACGTGGGTCGGCTCCGTTGTAATTTGCATACCGCTTGAGTCAGAGCGGACTTACATCCGCAGCTACGCGAGACCAATCCATTTAACACCGAGCGAACCGAACGGACATTCGTTCGGAAGAATCCAACGATCCAATTTGATCGAACGATTCATGAGACAGGCAGGATGCCCGTCCTACTCTTTTTTGGAGCCGAGCCAACTTCACACACGGTGGAATCTTCGCCAGATGGAACTCCCAATTCTCGAAACCGATCATTAATTCACGTCCAGCCGATCTCCGAGAGGCTTGCCATCCAGGATGAGCATCGCGGGCTTACCTGGTTGGCGAACGATCACCGCGTCGTGACCCGCCAGCAAAACCATCAACTCCTGGTCCGTCAGCTTCTGATAAAGATCAGGTGACGGCACGGTCTTCACGATCAACGAGTCGTCATGCGAGGAATCTATCACTGCAAATTCGGTGGCGCGCGTGGTGACGATTTCGTCCGCCGCCAACGGCACCGTATGCACGATGTAATTGGGCTTGGCTGGCAGGGTTACATTTGCGATCGACGGTGCTGTCGGGCGTGGCCAGGTGAACCAAAATGTCGCGGCGATCAATACCAGCGCGGTCACCATCGACACGCGGCCGGCTTTCCGATGGAACCGTCGACGCCGAACCGCGGCCAGCGTTCCGGCCAGCAGTTGTTCATCGAACGCAGTGGGACGATCGTTCATCAAATCGTTTAGGAGTTCCTGCGCCGGGCTATTCATGTTGGGCCTCCTTCAAAAGCATTTCGCGCAATCGGCGACGGATTCGCACGAGCCGCGATTCGATGGCCTTTTCCGTGGTGCCGAGTTGTTCGGCGATCGTACGGCTGGTTTCGCCGAGATAATATTTTCGTTTAACCAAGTCAGCATCTTCCGTGGAAAGGCTCGGTAACAACTCTTCCAATCGATCAAGCAAGGACGGATCCTCCGTCGCGTTTGTTGAACTTTCCTTCTGGGCGTCCTGGTGATTGAAAAAACGGGTGAGGAAAGCAAAGTAACGACCTTTCTTCCGGGTGTGATCCGTCACCGCGCTGCGCGCCAACCGGGTAAGCCAGCTCCAGAAAACATCCTTGTCATCAAAACGGCGGATGTGACGCACAACCCGAAGCATCGTTTGTTGCATCGCCTCCTGCGTGAGTTCTTCATCGCCGCGCGTGATCACGATGAGATAACGGAACAACCGGTCCCGGTAGGTGTCGAGAAATTCAACGAACGCAGCGTCCTCCTGCCGCGTCATCCGGGCCGTCAACGCTGCGAGGGCTCCGTCGCGAACGGAACCCTCGGCAGCCTTGCTGGTGGCTGGCTTAGTCAATGGCGGGAATGGAATAAGATCGTTCAACTTCTATGGTTTTATCTGCTCACTATTTTGCAATGACTCAGGGTTCCCGGTTCGTGAATTGGAACCGTTTGCAGGTTCTTGGCGTACAGCTCTTCCTTGATCTAGTTGAGCCATTACGTCTCTAATTAAAGTTAATTGAACAATGGTCCCCCTGGCTACTAGCAATCCGGTATCCGAATGATATTTCATTTCCGGTTGGACGGATGAATCAAGCATCTGCCAGGCAGTTTTTATCGCGGTGGTAATGTCGTCAATTGTGTAGCCCTTCGCCAGTAAACGGGCCAATTGATAAACCTGAACTGTGGAATCCTCCTTTTGCTGAATTTCAGGAGGGCCCGCCGGACGATCAGTGAAGAAATACCAGATGGAATCCTGGGTCGGTGGATTGTCATTCGTTTTGAAGCCCTGAACAATGCGTCCACTTTGCCATTGAGGGGTCGCTTGCGATCCCACACCTCGCGTCGGCGGACCGGTGAAGTACATTCCGGTGATGAAATTGGTCTTTTTGTCGTTCGCTGCAGTCACCGCTTCAAATAGTTGGGGAATAGTCACATTGGCCACATCAACAGCCGGCAATTGCGCTTCAGCCTCTTCCTTGGGAATGATTACGTTCACTTTGAGCCCGGATTGGGCATTGATAGCTTCGACAAACTCCTTCGGCGTTCCTCCATTGAACTCGAGGTCGAAATGTTTGTTTGGGTCCTTCACGGGGATTGGCTGACCGGTTACTGGATCGGTTGCAAATTGTTGATCCTTCACAGTGATTGGCCGGCCAGTCGCCGGATCAGTTGCATATCGCCGAAGGCTTTGCGATTCGCCAGGTTGTTGAGCGCGCGAGATGCCGGCGAAGCAACCTGCAATCAACAGGGAAGCAATAATTGAAGATTTGATTCTCATATTCATATCCTTTCCCTGATACACGCTGCCCGGCATCAAACCCTGCAAAAAATCGTCTGGCAAGGCGCAGAGCAAACTCAAAGGGATTCGCATGCTACGATTTACGAAGCGGCATTAGTTGTTAAACGCGGGTGCGAAGTCGGGATGGCGCAAGAGTAGGACAGGCATCCTGCCTGTCTGGGCGAGAGGGAAGAAATACCGCGTGCGCCCGTTCAGAACGTAGCAGCCGACATGAGTCGGCTCCGGCGCAATTCGCGTTCCGCTTGAATCAGAGCGGACTTACATCCGCTGCTACGCACGACCAATACTATCAACGATGAACAAACGGATCGGACATTTCTTCGGATGATTCCGATCATTTAACTCAATCGAACGATTCATGAGACAGGCAGGATGCCTGACCCACCCTGGGAGGGACCGCATGCTGCGGTCCCTAATATTTCGGACGGCGACACGCCGTCCCTCCCATCTACGACAAATGACCGATCGAGTATCTTGACCACGAAACGTATCAAGAGATGCACTCAGTCTTTCTCAACTTTCGCCATCGGAGGTCTTGAACTCGGGCAGTTTCCATTCCCAACGGATCGCGAGAAAGCGCAGCGCCAGAACCACCACCACGCCCGCGCCAGCGGACCAGATCGGTTGTTTGAGAAAATGGTGCATCACGACGTAAACCGTCGCCCCCGTGATCGCCGCCGTCGCGTAAAGCGTGATGTCCTTGCGGAATACGAGCGGCACTTCGTTGAGCAGCACATCACGAATGATACCGCCCGCGACACCCGTCATCGTGCCGAGCGCGACCGCGATCAATCCACCGGCCTCAAACTTCAGACTCTTGCTCGCACCGACGATCGTGAACATCGCCAGCGCAACCGCGTCCGCCGGTTCAAACCATTTTCGCGGAATCGTCAACCAGCGGGCGGTCGAGAAAGTCAGCAACGCCGCCGCGATGGCAGTTACGACGAACGCCGGCGCCTTCACCCAGAACACCGGCGTGGCGCCGAGGCAAAGATCGCGCACCGTGCCGCCGCCAAACGCGGTAACCAGCGCCAGCACCACGACGCCGAACAGGTCGACCTTCTTGCCGCGCGCGGCGAGCACGCCGGACACCGCGCTGACCGCCACGCCGAAATGTTCGAGCCAGGGAGTGAGGTTCATCGCTTGTTTAGGAAGCACGGCAGCGATCGCGCCGGCCCGTTTGTGTTGAGAATCGTCACGACGTCCGAGTAGGGAATTTCCGGTTCAAAGTAATTCTCTGCTTCGAATTTCCGGAACGGTGCAGTCCAGAATTTGAAGCCCACAGAGTTGACCGTGAACACGATCTTCGGGACCTCATCCGGCTTGACCGTTACCAATTCGCGCTCGCTCATGTTCGTGCCGTAGATCCTGCGTTTTTCCTGGTTCATGAGCTCAGTCATCCTTACCGCAAGAAGCTCCAGCCAGTTGGTGCCCGTTCGGAAAAACTCGCCAAGCTGCACTTCGCGAAACGAGTTCCCCTCCGGCACGGCATTGATCGCGTCCAAATACCTCAACGGCCGAATGCCACCGGCGTTCTTCCATCGATCGGCAATCGTACTCACAAGCTGCGGCGTCACCAACTCGGCGTCGATCTTGGCATCCAACCACAATTCGTAATCTTTTTCATCCCGGAACACCGATGGCACCCGCACCGCAAACCAGACATTCCGCCAGTTAGCCATCTCCCCGAACTTGGCGACGTCTTCCCGAGCCTGCTTCAGCGTATGCTCGTTGATCGCCCTCCAGAACACGTTCGTCATTGGCAGCCGGAAAAGCGTCACCTTGCTTTTGGTTCGTATTCCACGCCCCAGCGCGCGAAAGCCCGACGAGCCCTTGATTTGCAGCCGGTCCATGGTGACCGATGATCCCGGCGCCGCGACGCCACGCTCGACCACTCGCGGACCGTTGGAAACCACGAAGAGCGCGAATACCAGCAACAATACGGGAACCACCACGGCCAAAAACCGTTTCTTCGTCACACGGCCAACTCCTTTCTCATCGGCAAAAAATACTCCGCATGCGCGTCCAGGTCCTCACGGGCATGTAAGGTGTTGAAACGAAATGCAGCGCTGACAGCGACATCAAGATGTTCAAGTTCGCACGTGGAATTCATCGCTTGTCCTCGAAGCAGGGCAACCATTTAGCCGGCCCGTTGGTGTCCAGCATTTTCACTATCAGATCGTAGGGAATCACCGGTTCGAATGAGCCCTCGGCATACGCGCCCTTTTCATACGGCGCGAACCAAATTTTGAGTCCGTCCAGCGTGACGGTAAACACTGCATCGTCCAATTCTTCCGCCTTCACGGTGGCCGCGGCATCGTCCGAAAAGTCGGCGCCCCAGTTTTCGCGTTTCCGCTTGTTGATTTCCCGTTCCGCGGTGGCCGCCAAAACTTCGCGCCAGCCGACGTCCACGATGAAAAGCTCCGGCAGCTTCACTTCGCGAAACTCCGCTCCGCTACTGACCGCCGTGAGCGCGCCAAAGCCGGTATTGCCGTGCGCACCACCGGTATAATCGTGGTAACTGGCGATCAAGCTGACCAAATTCAGTGATACGAATTCCGCGTGCCATTGGGCGTCCATCGACCAGTCGTTCATCGCGGAGGGTTCCTTGACCGACCACCAAAACTCTTTCCACGATTCCTGTCCGATGAACTGGTCGAGCGAATCGCGACATTGCTTTTCCATCTCGGCGTTGATGGTTGTCCAGAACGCGTTCGTAGCCGGCAGCGTCGGAAACGAGGCCTTGCCGCGTGTGCGAAAACCACGATTAAAAGCGCGCACGCCGGATCGATCATGAAGTTCAATGTTTTTGATGCTGATCGGACCCGAAGGCGTGGTCATGTTTTCCTCGGACACCACCCGACGACCGCCGCTTGGAACAATCACCCAGATCAACGTCCCGACGGTCATGAACAAAACGATTCCGATCCAAACGCGGGTTCCGAGTATCCGCCGTTTGTTCATCACGCAACTCCAGACAAGAATATTTACTGCGCCAACTCGCGCTTAACCTCGGTGAATTTCGCCACCGCGAAATCAAGATCCTCCCGCGTGTGGGCCGCGCTGATTTGCGTACGAATCCGCGCCTTGCCCTTGGGCACAACCGGATAACTGAACGCGATCACGTAAACGCCCTTGGCCAGCATGCGATCGGCAAACTGCGTCGCCAGCGCAGCATCACCAAACATGATCGGCACGATGGGATGTTCGCCGGGCAGGATGTCGAAGCCGGCTTTGGTCATCGCGTCGCGAAAGAACCGCGTGTTCGATTCCAGCTGGTCGCGGAGATCAGTCGATGCCGACAACAGTTCCAGCACTTTCAACGAAGCCGCGGCAATGCTCGGGCAAAGTGTGTTGCTGAAAAGATAGGGCCGCGAACGTTGTCGGAGAAATTCAACGATTTCCTTCCGTCCGCTCGTGTAACCACCGCTCGCGCCGCCCAATGCCTTGCCGAGCGTGCCCGTGATGATGTCCACGCGACCGATGACATCGCAGTGTTCGTGCGTGCCGCGACCGTGTTTCCCCATGAAACCAACCGCGTGTGAGTCGTCCACCATCACCAGCGCGTCGTGTTTGTCCGCGAGATCGCAAATCGCCTTCAAGTTGGCGAGGTAGCCGTCCATGCTGAACACTCCGTCGGTCGCGATCAGTTTGAAACGCGCGCCGGCTGCGTCCTTCAATTTTGCCTCCAGATCGGCCATGTCATTGTTCTTGTAGCGATGTCGTTGCGCCTTGCAGAGCCGAATGCCGTCGATGATCGAGGCGTGATTCAGTTCGTCCGAAATCACCGCGTCCTCCGGTCCGAGCAAGGTTTCGAACAAACCGCCGTTCGCGTCGAAGCAGGAGCTGTAAAGAATCGTGTCCTCGGTGCCGAGAAACTCGCTGAGTTTCGCTTCGAGTTGTTTGTGTATCGATTGGGTGCCGCAGATGAACCGCACGCTGGCCATCCCGTAACCCCAGTGATCAAGCCCTTCGTGAGCAGCCGCGCGGACGTCGGGATGCTGCGCGAGTCCGAGATAATTGTTCGCGCAAAGATTGAGAACCGGTTGACCGTCACTCACGCGCACATGCGTGCCCTGCGGCGTGGCGATCACGCGTTCTGATTTGTAAAGCCCGGCGGAGCGGATTTCGTCGAGCTGGGCCGTGAGATGGAAAATGTATTGTTGGTTCATGGGCAGACCGCTCATTTACGCTAATCGTCGCTGATAAATTCCGAGAGAATGATGCGCTTCCACTGCAATCCACCGGCCGGTCCAAAGTTGATCAGGTAGCCAACCGAATATTTGGAGATACGCATATAGTTCATCAGTTGGCCTTCGTGCTCTTCGGTCAGGGCAGAAACGGCTTTCAACTCGACCACGATTCCTTTGTGGAGAAGCAAATCAGGAATGTAACGGCATTTCAGCGTTCGTCCTTTGTAGAAAACCTCGAGACCAACTTTCGATTCAAATGGAATTCTTCGTTGGGCCAACTCCAGTTCAAGACTCTCCTGATAGATCTCTTCAGCCAGCCCGTGACCTTGTTGATTGTACACTTCGAAGGCCGCACCGACCAAATCGTACCCCTCTTGTTTATAAATTTCCTTCTTCATGATCAGCGGAGATTAGCGCAAATCAGCGGTTCACCAATCTCATTTGGTCCAATCGAGCACGACTTTTCCGCTCTTGCCACTGAGCATCACGGCAAACGCTTTTTCAAACTCGGTGTAATGATAGCGGTGCGTGATGACGGGGCGAATGTCCAAGCCCCCTTGTAACATGACGGTCATCTTGTACCACGTCTCGTACATCTCACGACCGTAAATGCCCTTCACGGTCAGCATGTTGAAAATGACCGTGTTCCAATCAATGGCAATTGGTTCCGGCGGAATCCCCAGCATCGCGATCTTTCCGCCGTGGGCCATGTTCGCGAGCATGTCCTGGAACGCGGTCGCGTTCCCGCTCATCTCCAGTCCGACGTCGAAGCCCTCGTGCATGCCGAGCTGCTTTTGCACATCGGCTAGCGTTTGTTCCTTCGGGTTCACGGCCAGCGTCACACCCATCTTGCGCGCGAGTTCCAGCCGCCAGGGATTTACATCCGTGATGACGACATAACGCGCGCCGGCGTACTTGGCGATCGCCGCGCCCATGATCCCGATTGGTCCGGCACCCGTGACCAACACGTCTTCGCCGAGAACGGGAAATGAAAGCGCCGTGTGAACCGCGTTGCCAAATGGATCGAAGATCGACGCGACATCGCGGTCAATATCGTCGTGGTGGACCCAGACATTGGTCATCGGCAGAGAAATGTATTCCGCAAACGCACCCGCTCGATTGACACCCACACCTTTTGTGTCCGCGCACAAATGCCGGCGGCCGGCCAGGCAGTTGCGACATCGGCCGCACACCACGTGGCCTTCGCCGCTGACGATCTGGCCCGGATGAAAATCCTTCACATTCGAACCCACTTCAACGATCTCGCCAACAAACTCATGACCGACCACCATCGGCACCGGAATCGTCTTTTGCGCCCAGGCATCCCATTTCCAGATGTGCAGGTCCGTGCCGCAGATGCCGGTCTTTTGGATGCGGATGAGGACGTCGTTGATGCCGATCGACGGTTCCGGAACGTCGTCGAGCCAGAGACCGGTTTCGCGTTTGCTTTTGACGAGGGCTTTCATGAATTGAGCGGACGATTAATGCATTGCCAGAAACCGGGCGAGCTGCCAAGTCTATCCAATACATTGGATGCGCCGTGCAGGATAGTGGACAGCGTAATTCCGAGATGCAAGACAGATTTCCATTATATGAAACAGAAGCGAACCACGGGAAAAAGTCGTGCAGCCGAGGCACCAACCATCGTGGCCAGTGAGGACGCCGGCTCGCTGTGTGCCCGGTTGCGTCAGCTTCGGGCCGATCGCGGGTGGTCGCTCGAAGCCCTGGCTGCCGCGTCGGATGTCAGCCGGTCGATGCTCAGCCAGATTGAACGTGGACGCGCCAATCCGACGCTCGCCGTCGCTGTGCGCATTGCCCGCGCGTATGGACTTTCGCTGGGCGAATTGATCGAAGAACCGTCGCGGCAATCCGCCATCCAGGTGATTCGTTCGGACGATCCGGCCCATATTTTCCGCTCGGACAAACTTTGCCAGATCCGCACATTGTCGCCGCTCAATCTGGAAAAGGACGTTGAGTTTTACGAAGTCGTGCTCAAGCCGGAAGGCGAACTTCGCAGCGCCCCGCACTTCGAAGGTACACGTGAATTTCTGACCGTGGAAAAGGGCCGGCTGCGCGTCGAATCCGGCAAGGATACGATCGAACTCAACGCCGGCGATTCCGCCAGCTACCGCGCCGACGTTCCGCACGCGCTGGTCAACAGCGGCCGAAGCGACGCGGTGGTATTTCTCGTCGATATCTATAAGTGACAAGACCTTGGCGCGAGTTTTCACGCGAATCGCATTGAAATCCGCCAAGACGGTTTAGGACGTCGCGCGTTATTTTGCGTTATGGTAGCGCAATCTGAATTTACGAAATCGCTCGACGAACGGATCGTCGCCACCGGGCGGCGGTTCTTTGACGAGATTCAACGGGAACAACCTTCCCTCTTCAATAAGGGACGCTGGACCGGCAAGGTCATGGCCTGGGCGATGACTCACGAGCGGTTTAAAGTTCAACTGCTTCGGTTTGTCGATGTCTTTCCGGCGCTGCGCACCAACGAATCCCTCGCCCGGCACATCGAAGACTACTTCGGTGGCGAACAAAACGCGGAACTTCCGGCGGTACTGAAACTCGGCGCCATGGGTGCGAGCCTTGGCGGAAAGCTGGGAGCTGCGGTCGTCAGCAAGGCGATCGGCACCAACATCCGGGAGATGGCGCGACAATTCATCATTGGCGAAACCACCGGTGAAGCGATCCAGAACGCGGCCAAACTTCGCGACGATGGTTTTGCCTTCGTCATCGATTTGCTGGGCGAAGCAGCCGTCAGCGAATCGGAGGCCGAAGGATTTCAAAAGACGTACCTCGAGTTGACTGACGAATTAGCAAAAGCGGCAGCTGGTTGGCTGGCGCTCAACGATGGCTCGGCGGGAGCCTCGCCCTACCGAGATTTGGACTGGGGCGTTGCGCCTCGCGTCCAGATCTCGGTCAAACCGTCCGCGCTGTATTCCCGGATTCGCCCGGTGGATTTCGAAGGTTCGGTGACGGGTGTTCTTGCGCGATTGATCCCCATTTATCGTCGCGTGATTGAAATTGGCGGAGCGCTCGCGCTCGATATGGAATCGCATCAGCATAAGGACATCACACTGGAGATCTTTCGACGACTGCGAGCAGACCCGGAGTTTCGGCACTGTCCGCATTTGTGCATCGTGTTGCAGGCGTATCTCAAGGAAACCGACGACGACCTCAACGACTTGCTTGAGTGGGCGCGCCAAGAGAACCTGCAAATTCAAATCCGGCTCGTGAAAGGCGCTTACTGGGACTACGAAAATGTGCTCGCCCGCCAGAACGGCTGGCCAGTTCCCGTTCACGAGGAGAAATGGCAAACCGATGCGGCCTTTGAAAAGCTCTCGCGCCGCATTCTCGAGAATCACGACATCGCTTTTCTCGCGTGTGGTTCGCACAACGTTCGTTCCATCGCCGCCGTAATCGAAATGGCAAAAGAACTCGGCGTGCCGGATGATCGCTACGAATTCCAAGTGCTCTACGGAATGGCCGAACCGGTGCGCAAGGCCTTGCGAAACATCACTCGTTGTGTGCGACTTTATTGCCCGTATGGCGAACTCGTCCCTGGCATGGCGTATCTCGTCCGTCGTCTGTTGGAAAACACTGCCAACGAAAGCTTCCTGCGCCAGACATTCGTCGAAGGCGAAGCGCTGGAACGATTGCTCGCGAATCCTACGCAGCGTGCTGCCGGCGTCCCGCCGGCAGAAGGTAGGACAGGCATCCTGCCCGTCAGCGAACGCGGGCAAATCAATCGACTGGCTGGCGGCAATCCTGTCGAAGTCGATAACGTTCAACACACTGTTGTCGAAACCATGGGTCTCGAATGCGATGCGTATAAAGGCAAATTTGTTGAAGACAGGCATGATGCCTGTCCTACTTTTGCCAACCATCCAGTCGTCGATTTCACCAGGGAAAATGAACGGACCGCTTTCCCGTCAGCGATCGCGGAAATTCGTCGCAAGCATCTTGGTAAAACCTACCCGTTGCACATTGGCGGTCGGGAAATGTTCACCAGCGATCGGTTGCCATCAACGAATCCGAATCGGTTCACCGAGGTCTTGGGACACGTTTGTCAGGCCGGCGCCAAGGAGACGGATCTCGCCGTGACCGCCGCGGAAAAGGCGTTCCCCAAGTGGCGGGATACGGCACCTGAGGATCGCGCAAAAGTTTTGTTCAAAGCTGCCGAAATCATGCGGCGTCGCGTTCACGAGCTATCCGCCTGGCAGGTGCTGGAGGTCGGCAAGCAATGGGCGCAGGCGCACGCGGATGTTTCGGAAGCGATCGATTTCCTCCAGTATTACGGTAGCGAAATGATCCGGCTGGGCGCGCCAAGACGGATGGGGTGGCTCAATCGTGAAGGTGGTCCGCAAACAAGCAGAGATCTGCCGACGAGACGTCGGCAGCACATTCCGGTGCCCGGTGAGGACAACCGTTTGCTTTACGAACCGCGTGGCGTCGCGGCCGTCATTGCGCCATGGAATTTTCCACTGGCGATTAGCACGGGAATGGTCAGTGCCGCGATCGTCACTGGTAATTGTGTCGTCTACAAACCGTCCGGTTTCAGTTCGATCATCGGTCACCAACTCGTTGAAATTTACCGGGATGCTGGCCTACCCGACGGCGTCTTCAACTACCTGCCGGGCCGCAGCAGCGTCATGGGTGATCATCTGGTCGAGCACCCGGCGGTCAGCTTGATTGCGTTCACCGGCTCACTGGAAGTGGGCCAGCGCATTTACCGTAAGGCCGCGGTCGTGCAACCGGGTCAGCGCTACCTCAAACGCGTGATCTGCGAACTCGGCGGCAAGAACGCCATCATCATCGATGACGACGCGGACCTCGACGAAGCTGTGCCGCAGGTGCTTGCGTCCGCGTTTGGGTATCAAGGTCAGAAATGCTCCGCGTGCTCCCGGGTCATCGTGCTGGATGCGGTTTATGACCGATTCGTCGAACGACTCGTCGCCGCGGCGCATTCGTTGAAAATTGGACCGGCTGAAGATCCGGCCAACGACATGGGAGCCGTCATCGATGAAAATGCATTGAAGACGATTCGCCGCTACGCCGCGTTGGCAAAGGACGAAGGCACGTTGTTGTTCGAGTCAACTTCCTTCGATCATGGTACCGCACATTTGCAGGGAGGCTGGTTTGCGCCAATCACGATCGTTGGTGACATCCGACCAGAACACCGAATTGCGCAGGAAGAAGTCTTCGGTCCTGTACTCGCAGTGATGCGCGCGAAGAATTTTGATCAAGCGATCGAGTGGGCGAACTCAACACGTTTCGCACTAACCGGCGGCGTGTTCAGTCGCAGCCCGCGTCATCTCGACCAGGCGCGACGCGAATTCCGTGTGGGGAATCTTTATTTAAATCGCGGCTGCACGGGCGCATTGGTCGAGCGACAACCTTTCGGAGGCGCGCGGATGAGCGGTGTCGGCAGCAAGGCGGGCGGTCCCGACTACCTCGTGCAATTCATGGACCCGCGCGTCGTCACGGAGAACACGATGCGACGAGGTTTTGCGGCAAATTGAATCACCGCAAAAGACGTCAGGCGAGCGGATTGCACGCTCATTTCGAAGTCCGGTAATAGGCACGCAACGCAGCGCACTACCGGAAAATTTTATTTGTCACAAGGGGCATGGCGAGCCGACTCTCGTCTTATGGAAGGTATGAATCGGTCGAGGAAAGTTTTGCTGACGGCGCTGCTCCTGATATTTCAGTTGGGCTTGGCCTGCCCTTCCTTCACACAGGATGCACTCGAGACAAAACCGCACAATCTAGATTATTGGCGCCGCTGGGTACGGACCAACAATCCGAACCTGGACCAACCGGCCAGTGAAAAGTTGGCGAACCAAATTCTTCGAAATGAACAACAATCCCAGGCCGTAAAACGTGCATTTGAAAAGCGGGACGCCGACGAGTTCAGACACCTGATGCAAGAACCGGAAACGCGCCGACACCTGGACCCAAACGGTGCTTATCTGGTGCATGCGGTCGAGGCCGGCGAGGTGGAACTTGCACGGGCCGCACCCGACGTCGGACTCACTCAAAGGCTGATCAAAGACAGGAGTTGGTCGCCCGGAAGTAAGGAATCTGTATTACACATCGCAGCCGAACGGCTGGATTTGTCGATGGTCAATCTGTTGCTCGATCGAGGCGCAGAAGTCAACGCCCTTGACGCCATCCAGCAAACACCTTTGTTGCGCAGCCTGATATCGCGTCGTGCGATCAAGTATGTTCAGGCTCCGTCGGGCAAACAATTAATGATCGAGCAAACGCCGGCGAGCATAGCCGTATCAGATCGTTTGCTGGAAGCGGGCGCGTTCATTTTTGCTACCAATCAAACATGGCGCCCAGTAAATCCGTTATTACTCGGCAGGTCCGACGAACGACCACCGCAACGAGATTCAGAACTGATTACCACGACACTCGTCGAGAAGCTGCTCGCCAAGAATCTCACAAATGCAGTCTCGCGATTGTTGACGAATCGCTGGGTTCAAACACAGCAATCTTACCAGGGGGACACGCCGTTACATGTGGCCATTGAGCACAATCTGCCTGCCGCAGCCGAATTCCTGATCGAACAACGCACAAACCTGAATACCACAAATCATGTCGGTTGGACGCCGCTCCACACAGCTTTGAACGCTCGTAACGCAACGTTTGTAGAACGATTGCTTTCAGTCGGCGCCAGCGTGGATTCGTTTGCGAATGCCGCCCTCGGCCAGCTCGATTCCTTGCGCCAAAAAATTGGCCTCGATCCAAATTTGATTCACCGACGAGATGGTGCGCTCCGTACTACACTTCATTGGGCTGCCGTAGGAGATCAAAGAGCCATCATCTCTTGGTTGGTGGAGCATGGTGCCGATAGTTCAGCCCGTGATCGCCATGGCGAAACCGCTCTCCACATCGCTGTAGCGTTGGGCAACACAAACGCAGTTCAGAGCCTGCTCGAGCACGGTGCGGACCCCAACGCCCGCAACGGCCGCGAATTAAGCCCAATGTTGCTCGCCGCCGCTTGCGGGAACATCACCGTTCTCGCACTCCTGCATCGGGCCGGCGCGCAACCCGATGCCAGTCTGCCGTCTGGTTCGGCTTTGCAGTGGGCCGCGTACGAAGGGCATTTGGCAGCCGTGAAGTGGTTGTTAGACCAAGACGTGCCGGTGAACGCCAGGAATCGAGCTGGTCAGACGGCGCTCGACTTAGCCACTCTGGCCAATCGGCAAGACGTGATCGCGGAGTTGTTGCGGCGAGGTGCCCCGCCAAGCACGAACGAGGTAGAGGCAACCACCGCTCTTCATTTGGCCGCCGCGCGAGGTGAAGTGGATCAAATACGCAAGTTCTTAGACAAAGGCGCACCAATTGATGCCCGAGACGAGAAAGGACAGACCGCTCTTTTGCTGGCAACCGAGAGGCAAAGCCTTCCGACGATGCGATTGCTGATCGAACGCGGGGCGGATCTCGAAATCGCCGACGACGAAGGCTATACGCCCTTGCTCAAGGCAGCCACCATGGAGCCACGAAAAGGCCTGCTTCCCGCGGGAGACTATCCCTTGTTGCTGCGTTGGATCAAAAAGGTTCCTCAAGCCCGAAGTTGGATCGCCACAAATCTGCCAACGCTCATTCCCACGAACCAGCTGATTACTCCATTCGATTATCTGCTCGTTCGTGGAGCAAACCCGGAAGCCGTCAACACCAAGGGCGAGGGCGCACTCCACCTTGTTTGGACCGGCGGTTTTATGAACCCGGAACCGCAACCAAAGATCGACGGACTGATCGCGTCGCTGGTTCACGCGGGATTGAACCCGGACTCAACGGATCGCGACGGCAAGACACCGCTTCATCGGGCGGCGAGTGAATCAGGAAGATGGGCCAAAGCGTGGGCCTTGTTGTCGGCTGGCGCTGATCCGAATGTTCATGACAATTTGGGACGCACTCCATTGCATGACTGGGTATTGTCGACGTTTCCGGACGAAAACGTGGGTATGCTCTTGCTAACCAATCGGGCGAACATCAATGCGCAGGATCACGATGGAAACACACCCCTCCACCTGGCTCTTTATAAAACGTTTCCCGATCCAGCCGGCTTTCTGGCGGCACACGGCGCTGATGTTAGCCTGACAAATCATTCCGGCCGATCGGCACTTTTTCTGCGCGAAGAAAGAGGTACATTCGTGAGGCAGGACGAATCGTTACGCCCGCCTGGAACCACCAGCCGGAATTTCCAGGAAGCAATGACCAGAGGCACCAAGGCCGAAGTTGAGCGTTGGTTGAAGACCGATCCCACTCTGGTGAACTTGGTATTCACGTCGCAAAGAACGCCTCTTCTAATTGCGGAGCAACGCGGCGATGAACTTCTGTTTGAACTCGTTCAAAGCTACCTTGCTCGTCGGTCCGCACCATTTCCTGACGACGAGCCACCAGTAGGCACGGGGACCTTTCCCCACCGAAGCAAACCAAAATTTGGCGGCCCACCGGAACCACTGCCAGGGGACTTGCTGGCCGAAGCACTGCACGGCGATACGGAAACTGTAGTGACAGCCGTTCGCACTCAACCGGATCTTCTCAAACGATTCCAAGGGACCGAGACCTTGTTGATTGCTGCCGCCAAGAACGGACACGACGATTTGGTGCTTGCTCTATTGAAAGCCGGCGCAGACGCCTTTTGGTCGGACAATCTTGATCGCACAGCACTGTACTACGCCTGGCAATTGCCGACCTCTTCGACCGCCACCATTCTTCAACAAAATGGTGCCGAGCAGGATGTTCACGCGATGGCCGCCGCCGGACATTTGAAGGAACTCGTACCGCTCCTTGAAGTTCACCCGGACTGGATCAACAAAGTGAACCCTTCGGGCCGGGCTTTGATACACAGTGCGGCTTTCAACGGTCAGATTGCGGTGGCAGAATGGTTGACCAACCATGGCGCAAAGGTCGAACAACGCACCGAGGACTACTGGCATTGGACACCTTTGCATTGTGCCGTTTACGCTGGGCAAACGAAAATGTTCAACTGGTTGCTCGAACGTGGCGCCAATGTTTTAACCACCGACTTCTTGCATAAGAACTTGCTGCACGAAGCTTTTTTGACGCAGCACCTCGACGCCGTGGACAAGCTATTATCGTTGAAAGTTCCCATCAACGCGGTCGATGGAAACGGAAGCACACCGTTAGATTATTTGCGGTTTTCCCGCTGGCATTCCGAGGCCGACATACTTTTCCGTCGTCTGGTGAGTCTTGGCGCAACCAACGGCCCCGGCCCCTCCGCAATGATGGGACGACCGATACCCACTCCCGCGACACCAGGTGGGCATCCAGTCAAATAGGCACATTTGGCATGCGTTTCATGGAATTCTTTAATTGGCGAAAGCGCGAGCCGCAGCTCGTCTCCATACCGATTGCGGAACACGATCACAGGACTTGATTTTGTTTTGACAAACACGCGCGGTGTTTGAAGAAACCAGTTCGGTTATTCAACAATTTCAACAATTGGCCATGCACACTTCCGAAGAGTTTCCTGCTGAAGCTGAGCTTTTCAGCCGGCTCGATTATTTGCGCGCCGCTCCCAAGGATGCTGGACGCGTTCACCTGCTTGTCCGGCGACCGGCGACCGATCAGCGGGAGCTTCCCGGTGAAGTGCAATTCACGGCAGAGGACGGCGTGGTGGGGGATCGTTGGGCGAAGACATGTTCGCGAAAACTGCCTTCGGGCGCGCTGAATCCGGACAGCCAGATCACCATCACCGGAACACGCCTGCTTGAGTTGCTGACGGGTGATCGCGATTGCTGGCCGCTGGCGGGCGACAATCTGATGGTGGACCTGGACTTGAGCGAAGCCAATTTGCCGGCCGGCCAACGGCTGCGCATCGGCGATGCCGTTGTGGAAGTTACGCCGCATCCACATCTCGGCTGCGCGAAGTTTTCCCGTCGTTTCGGACCCGATGCGTTGCGCTTTGTCAATTCGGAGGAAGGCAAGACGCTACGGCTGCGTGGACTTCACGTCATGGTTGTGACGGGCGGCAGAGTGCGACTCGACGATGTCGTCACAAAGATTTGATCTCCCGGCGCGGTCGCGTATTGCTCAAATACCGCAACGCCAATCGCCATGGATCATGCGGTGGATTCGCTGATTGGCTCGTTCTTCAGCGCGCGAATCGCGGTCTGAAAATCATTGGGAAGTTCGGCCGAAAAGCTCATTTCCGTTTCTGTCCGCGGATGCGTAAAGCGGATGCTGCGGGCGTGCAGCATCTGGCGCGGCGCGGCGTAGTTGGTCAACTCCTTCAGCCGTTGGTTCTGCCGCTTGCCATAGGTCGCGTCGCCGACGAGCGGATAGCCAATGAATTGAAAATGCACGCGGATCTGGTGCGTGCGGCCGGTGTGCAAATGGGCTTCGACCATCGCCGCGCCTTTCAGCCGCTCGATCACCCGGTAACTCGTGTGCGCTGAACGCGCATGTTCGTCGTCACGCACAGCCATGCGTTTGCGATGGCTCGGATGCCGGGCAATGGCCGCGCGGATGTTGCCGGACGCCGGGATGGTGTCACCGCAAACGAGGGCCTGATAAATCTTTTCCATCGTGCGACCGGCGAATTGTTTGGCCAGTCCAAGGTGCGTGAAGTCGTTCTTGGCCACGATCATGCAACCGCTCGTGTCCTTGTCCAACCGATGAACAATTCCCGGACGCGCAACGCCGCCGACGCCACTGAGTTGGCCGCGACAATGATGCAGCAGTGCGTTGACGAGTGTGTGTTCATCGTGCCCGGCACCGGGATGCACCACGATGCCCGGCTCCTTGTTCATGACAAGAAGATCGTCGTCCTCGAACAGGATGTTGAGCGGGATTTCCTCGGGCTCGGCGATCGGTTCTCGCGGCTCCGGCCAACTGATGGAAATGACTTCGCCTGCCTTGGGAAAATAGCGCGGCTTGACCTGCTCGCCACCGATGAGGATATGGCCTTCACGAATCAAACGGACGAGTTGCTTGCGCGAGACACCCGGGAAGAACTGGCGCAAATACGAATCGATCCGTTCACCGGGATCGGTGTCGCCAATGGTCAAAGTCTGCGTGAATACGGCCATGTCCTTAAATCGAGGGAGTACTTCAGCGATTGTTTGCTGAGCTATGCAAACTACCGGGCAGTCGCCAGATCACATCCGAGCCCATGCTAAGAGCTTGTCGACAGTCGAACCAACCGTGGTTAGCCCACACCTCTAGTAATGCGCTCATACTTTCTGTAACTCGTCTGGAAACATCGCCTCAAGCCAAATGGTAACGCCCGTATCACGCTCGCTACACTCAACCTCGAAAGCGTCACTATAAACTTCCAGAATCGTTCCGACGTCGCCCATTTTGGGATGACGTTTAAAACTTGGTCTCTCGCTGGCGAATCTGTCGTCGCGAATCGTGACCACTCTGACTACGTCGTATTGTTTCATTGTAGTAAGGCGTGAAGTGGCCCAAAAGCGTGCCGGATCGGAGTTCAGCGTGCCGACTGTACAGCCGACTTTTCTGACGGACTCGTCCATGCGAGAACAAATAACAACCCAACGCCAATACAAATCGCACTGTCGGCAATGTTGAACGCTGGAAAGCCCAGTTCCGATCCGTCGCGGCGGATCAGATAAAAATAAATGAAATCGATGACGTGACCGCGAAACACACGATCGATCAAGTTGCCGACAATGCCGCCGAAGATCAGACCCAGGGCGACTTGCCCGGGCAACGTGTGCGCGTCGAAATGATGTCGCGTGAGATACAAGATGACAATCGCGGCGATGGAGACCAGTGCCAGCACGCCGTTGCGCCCCTGAAACATACTAAACGCCGAACCGGTGTTGCCCCAATGAACGATCTTGAAGAAGCCGTTCAAGATGACGCGTTCATCGGGAAAGCTCAGGATTTGCAGAATCAGGGCTTTCGACAACTGATCCAAAATGATAACCGCCATCGCGAGCAAGGGAATGCGTCGCGATGGCGCGAGCCACCAGGATGGATCTTTAGGAGTCAAGGCGGCGGTGCCGTCGCTTAGAACCGGACGTTTTCGAGAAACTTCAGGCTGTTCGGAATCTGCTGCACCGACGTGGGCGATTCGTCCTCGATGAAATACTCCTTCACACCGGACTTCTTGGCCGCGGCCAACACCGCCGGCCAGTTCACCTGACCAGTGCCAATCGTAACGTCATTGCGCAGATCCTTGGTGCCGCCGGAGAGATCACCAACCACACCTTTCTTGAGATCCTTTAAGTGCATCAATTTCCAACGACCGGCATATTTCTCCAAAAGCTTCACCGGGTCCTGCCCGGGAAACACGATCCAAAAGACATCCATTTGGTAGCTCACGTATTTGGGATTGGTCTCCTTCATCAACAGATCCAACAGTGTGCCGTCGCCATACGGTTGAAATTCGTAACCGTGGCAGTGGTCGAAGAACTGAATGCCGTTCTTTGCGAGGACTTCACCGGCATGATTGAAAACTTTCGCCGTCGCGTGGACATCCGCTTCGGTGAATTTGCCGTCGTGCGGCACCCAGGCCACGCCGGCGTATTTGAGTCCGAGGGCCTTGGCTTCCGCCACCACTTGTTCGGGATGATCGCGGAACAACTCGTAGGAGAAATGTCCGCTGATGGGTTTGATGCCGTATTCCTTGAGGAGCTTCTTGAATTCCTTCGGCGTCTTGCCGTAGGTGCCGGCCAACTCGGCGCGTTTGATGCCGAAATCTTTGACCGTTTGGAGCGTGGCGGGAACTCCATCAGCCGCGAACTGCGCACGCAAACTGTACAATTGCAGGCCAATCGGCCCCTTGAAACTCTTGCCGGTACCGACCCCGGCCGCCTGGACTATCGAAACGGAAAGGGCACTGACGAGCAGACCAACGGTCAGCACCGACAAACGAATGGTGGCTTTCATGGGTGAGATTGAACCTCCAACCTGCCCAGATGGTAAAGGAGGATTTCTGCACGTGATGCACCCAAGCCAGCCAAGCACGCCACAACGCGCGTGCTGACACCTCGAGAGCGCCTCGACCATCATGGTTCGCACTCCTGCATCTGAGGAGTTGAAGTTGCCGCCCCAATCCGCGATACATAAAGACACGCTATGAAGATGAAACTGCTGCTGCTCCTTTTGCTGGTTGCCGGCCTCGCAACCGCTCAGTCGACGGAAGTTGAAGTGATTCGGGTGCCCGATTCGGGCATTCAGCCGCAGGCAATGTGCGACGCAAAGGGCACGCTTCACCTGATCTACTTCAACGGCGACGCGTCGGCAGGTGATCTGTTTTATGTTCAACGCAAGTCCGGCGAAAATGAGTATTCGTCGCCGATCCGTGTCAATCGCGACGACAGCACATCCATCGCGATGGGTACGATCCGCGGCGCGCAAATGGCCTTGGGCAAAAACGGTCGCGTGCATGTCGCGTGGATGGGCGGAGCCAATACCGCCAAAGAAGTGCCCGGCCATCCGTACAAGGAGCATCCGATGTTCTACACCCGTCTCAACGACGCCGGCACAGCGTTCGAGGAACCCCGCAACGTCATTACCCGCACGAGTGGCCTCGATGGCGGCGGCAGCGTGGCGGCTGACAAAGAGGGAAACGTTTACGTGGCGTGGCACGGGAGGGAAGCCGGCGCCGTCGACGGTGAAGCCGGTCGGGCGGTCTACGTGGCTCGCTCGGCGGATGGCGGAAAAACCTTCGCCCCCGAGATGCGGGCCAATGCGGATCCGACGGGTGCGTGTGGTTGCTGCGGCATGCAGGCGTTTGCCGATCAGCGAGGCCGCTTGTTCCTGCTTTATCGAGCGGCCAATCCGGTCAGTCGCGACATGATGTTGCTCACCTCGCTGGACCAGGGAAAAACGTTCACCGGCGAAAAGGTCAGTTCCTGGATCACGCAATCGTGCCCGATGAGCAGTTCGGCGCTTGCTGAGAACAACAACCAATTGCTGATCGCCACGGAATCTACCGGTCACGCCGAATGGGTCGCACAAAACGTCGTGACCGATGAACTTTCCAAACGCGTGCCGTTGACGGCGGTACCTTCGAAGCATCCGGCGATCGTGACCAACGACAAAGGCGAAATCCTCGCGGCCTGGGCGGAAGGCGCGGGCTGGGCAAAGGGCGGAACTGTCCACTGGCAACTGTTCGACTCGGACGGAAAACCGGCCGGAGCGAAGGCCGGTGGCGCAACGTTGCCGGCTTGGAGTTTTCCGGCCGTCGTTTGCCCGGATGGCACAAACTTCGCCGTGATTTATTAGGCGGCGCGTCACGCGCGAGTGGACCGCGGAATCGTTCTTTCGAATTCGAGACGTGAGTTTGGGCTTCTTAATGAGTCTAATCCGGTCGAGTCTCTCAACTTGTCATGAACTTTGAGCAGGAAATCGAAACGCTCATCCGCGCGCGCTATCCGATTTTGTATGTCATCTCCAGTGAGGAGATGCGCGTCCAACAGCTCGTGCTCGACATTGCACAACGTAGGCAGAAAAAGGTTTTTGAATGGAGCTGCAGCACTGGAATTGTCCCGGCGGGCGCGTCCATCCAGTCCCAAAAGCATCGCAACCTGGCGACCCGCGATCCGATTGCGGCGCTTGATCAAGTGATTGAACAAGTCGAGCCGGCGATTTTCATTTTCAAGGATTTTCATCCGTTTCTGGCCCGGCAAAACCACACCGTCATCCGCAAACTCAAGGAGATCGCGCTCCATCTCAAAAACAGTTTCAAGACCATCGTGCTCGTTTCGCCGGTGATGGAAATTCCAGCCGAGCTGGAAAAAGAAGTCACGGTCCTGAACTTTCCGTTGCCTGATCGCGCGGCCTTGAATGGTTTGCTCGATCACATCGTGGAGGACATGAAACAGTTTTCGCAGGTCGATATCGACCTCGACGAAGCCGGTCGGGAACGGTTGATCCAATCGGCCCTTGGCCTGACGATGAACGAGGCGGAAAACGTCTTCGCCAAGATCATCGTCAAAGACCAGCGGCTGAGTGGCGAAGACGTGAACGAAGTGTTCGCCGAAAAGCAACAGATCATCCGGAAGAGCGGTTTGTTGGAATACTATTCGACCGAGGAAAGCTTTGGCAGCATCGGTGGCCTCGGCGTGCTAAAGGATTGGCTTCGCAAACGTTCCCGGGCATTTGGTGACGACGCGAGACGATTTGGCCTGCCAGCGCCGCGCGGCATTTTGCTGCTCGGCGTGCAAGGTTGCGGCAAGAGTCTGTGCGCCAAAGCGGTTTCCAGCCAATGGCAGTTGCCGCTGCTCCGCTTCGATATGGGCCGCATGTTCGGAAGCTTTGTCGGCAGCTCGGAGGAAAACGTACGCAAGGCGGTCGCCGTCGCCGAGTCGGTTGCGCCGGCGATCCTCTGGGTGGACGAAATTGACAAGGCGATGGCCGGCACGCAGAGCTCCGGTCACACGGACGGCGGCACCACCGCGCGCGTCTTTGGAACGTTTCTGACCTGGCTGTCTGAGAAACAGGCACCTGTATTCGTGGTGGCGACCGCCAACGATATTTCGCAATTGCCGGCCGAACTGCTGCGCAAAGGTCGCCTCGACGAAATCTTCTTTGTCGACCTTCCCACCGCAGACGAACGCATCGAAATTTTCCGTATCCACCTCGCCAAACGCGGTCGGTTGGCGGGCGAACTTGCGGAAGAACAGATGCTCCGCCAACTCACCGAAGCCAGCCCAGAATTCAGTGGAGCGGAAATCGAGGAGGCGATTAACAGCGCGCTTTACGATGCTTTTGACGCCGGCGTGGACCTCCAGAAGGAACACCTGTTAAATTCCCTTTCCCAAACCGTTCCCCTCGCGCGGACGATGGAGGAAGCCATCGATCGCCTGCGCAATTGGGCCGCCGGTCGCGCCCGCAACGCCAGCACGCCCCGCTCATAACCGGCGAAAGAACACTATCTTACGTGAGGTAAAGGTGTGGGCCGATCAACAATTGTCGTCCACGCATTTCCGGTGGGCATATATTCTAATTTAAGCCCGTACGGCGTCGTGGAAGTTCCGTCCGCCCAACATTTCGCAAGTGCTTCGAAGCCATTGAAGTGGCTTAACCGCCTGAGCCGTTCGAGCAAGGCGCGAAGAACGAACGCCCCCGGTCCAGTCGCTATGCCAGCTCCGGCACGACCGGCTTCTGGCCGATCATCTTGGCGGGCACAACCCATTGATCGAATTGCTCGCTCGTCAGCAGGCCCAGTTCGATCGCGGCTTCGCGGAGCGTTTTGTTTTCCTTGTGCGCCTTTTTGGCAATCTTCGCCGCGTTTTCGTAGCCGATGTGCGTGTTGAGTGACGTGACCAGCATCAGCGAGTTTTCCAAATGCTTCTGGATGAACGGCCGGTTCGGCTCAAGGCCGACGATGCAATGGTCGTTGAATGACTCACACGCGTCGCCCAGGTTCCGCGCGGCCATCAGGAAATTGAAAATCATCACCGGCTTGAACACGTTCAGTTCGAATTGACCATTCATGCCGCCGACGGTAATCGCCGCATCATTGCCGACGACCTGCGCGCACACCATCGTCATCGCCTCGCACTGCGTTGGGTTCACCTTGCCAGGCATGATCGAGGAACCAGGCTCGTTCTCGGGAATCAGGATTTCGCCGATACCACTGCGCGGTCCGGAAGAAAGCATGCGGACGTCGTTGGCGATCTTCATCAAACTCACCGCCAATGTCTTGAGCGCGCCCGAGGACTCGACAATCGCGTCGTGCGAAGCGAGCGATTCAAATTTGTTCGGTGCCGTAATAAAGGGATGCCCGGCAAGTTCAGCAATCTTCTTCGCGACCTTTTCCGCGAAACCAGGCGGCGTGTTCAGGCCGGTGCCGACGGCTGTTCCGCCGAGTGCCAGTTCAGAAAGATGGGCGAGCGAATTTTTGATCGCGCGAATGCCGTGATCGAGTTGCGCGACGTATCCGGATAATTCCTGACCAAGCGTCAACGGAGTAGCATCCATGAAATGCGTGCGGCCGATTTTGACGACGTCCATGAATTCGCGTGCCTTGGCGGCCAACGTTTGACGCAGCTTCTTCACCTTGGGCAACGTCACCTTCACCACCATGTCGTACGCGGCGATGTGCATCGCGGTGGGGAATGTGTCGTTCGACGATTGTGATTTGTTCACGTCGTCGTTCGGGTGAATGAACTTCTTCGCGTCGTCGAGTTTGCCGCCGTTCAGCACGTGGGCGCGGTTGGCGACAACCTCATTCAAATTCATGTTCGACTGCGTGCCGGAACCGGTCTGCCAAACCACGAGCGGAAACTGATCATCGAGTTTGCCCGCGAGAATCTCGTCGCACACTTTGGCGATCAGTTCCGCTTTTTCCCTGGGCAACACCCCGCAGTCGAGATTTGTCAGCGCGGCCGCCTTTTTCAAAATGGCAAACGCCTGAATAATTTCGCGCGGCATTGTCTGTCCGCCAATCTTGAAATTGTTGCGGCTGCGTTCGGTCTGGGCGCCCCAATACTTTTCGGCGGGCACTTTCACCTCGCCCATCGTATCGTGTTCAATCCGGAAATTCGTGTTCATCGTGTCGCTCATGGAGGCGCGAGTGTAGCGTTGGTCAGGGCCGGTTCAAGTGCCAACGTTTTGCGCAGATTGGGAATCGTCCGCCGCAATTTGGCGCACTGAATGACCGCCAATGCGATGGTTGCCCAGATCGGAATGACGCAGGCTGGCCGGCGCGGATCAAGCTGCTTGGCCGTTTATCCACTCTCTTTCGACTTTATCCGAACTGCCGAAACAAGTCTTCCGTCGGCCATTCCTCGACGGCGTTGGCGGCGCGATGCATCGCGGGGTCGATTTCGATGTCAGGGAGTTTGGGATCGTTGCTGCGTTGATTGAACAAGACGGCCCAGCTCAATCCATCCCAACGACGCACGAGCAGTGTGTTCGTGCCTGGGAGGCTGCCGGTATGCCAGTAGTTCGCCTTGCCAGGATGGTTCTTGATCGGACGCACGGACCAGCCGAGGCCGTAAAACGCGTCGTCCAGTTCGCCGGATTTCATTCGCGACACGGGCGGCGCGGGCGGCTCGTAGAGTTGCTCCAAAATGTTTGGTTTCAACAACGAACTCTTTGCCGGATCGTCCAACGCCGCGGCAAAGCGCGCGAGATCGACCGCGCTGGCGATCCAACCACCGTGCGCATCCATCGCTTCGAGATCGAATCCGCCGTACGGCACCGGCACTTTCCCGGGTTGGCTGGCGAAAACTGTGCGAACCGTTCGATCACCCGGCGTGTAATATCGCACCTCGCCCGGTGCCTGCAGGCCATCCAATGTCCGTCCGACGCGCATTCGTTTCACTCCGATTGGCGCGAGCACGGACTCTTTGACGAACTGTTCGTAGTTCTGCTCGCTGACCTTTTCGATCACTCGACCAAGCACGCAGTAGCCGAAATTCGAATAGGCGTATCGTTGACCGGGATCGAAATCCAAAGGCACGCCGAGCATGCAGCGAATCACCATTTGCGCGGTGGCCGGCGGCTCTTGTCCCAGTTCCCGCGCGAAGTCAATGGAACGAAACATCGGGTCGAAACTCTGATCGCGATTCCAGCCGCCGGTGTGATGCAGACATTCGCGAATCGTAATCTGATGCAGTCGCGGATCTGGTTTTGCCCCGGCAGCCAGGTGAGGTTTCAGATCGATGAAATCAAAGGCCTTGTCGTCGAGTTGGAGTTTGCCCTGTTCGACCAACTTCATCAGCGCGACCGCCGTGAATGGTTTCGACAGGCTCGCAATGCGAAACAACGAAGTCGGTTCGACGGGCAACTTGTTTTCCTTGTCCGCCCATCTATACCCGCGCGCATAAATGAGTTTTCCATCCTTGACCACCGCAAGCGCGCCACCGGGAACGTTGCGCGGCTTCATGAACGCCTCGATCTCGCGATCGAACGGTTCCATCCGCGAATCGATTTTCGCTGGCTCGGCTGCGAAAACATGGGGAATCGCCGCAACCAGCGTCACACCGGCACCTGTTCGACCGAGAAATCGGCGGCGGGTAAATCTCGCAAAACGCATAACCGTTTGTGGCGGGAAGCGGGCGCTTGCGCAAGTGGGAGAATTAGTGGCAACCATCATCGATTGGGAAATTGAGTTGTCCGCGGCCGGCGATGGGAACGGCGGCACGCCTGCCGCGAATACGCGGGTTGGGCGGCAGGAGTCCCGCCCTTCCGAACACCCACACTCGCGTCATTGCAGTTGAGCGTTCGTTTGTGATTGGGCATGATCCGCGAATCCAATTGTCCAACTGTATGACCAAGATGAAGATTCTTTCTGCTCTCACTCTGTCCATTGGTGTCGCCCTGCTCGCTGGATGCAAGCCCTCCGATAACGGCACATCACAGTCTTCGACGCAGCCCACCGGCGGAAAGAAACTAATGATCGCCTTCATGCCCAAGTCCAAGGGCAACGCGTATTTTGTCTCGTGCAAACAAGGCGCCGACGAAGCCGCGAAGGATCTGGGTGTCGATCTGATTTTTGACGGGCCGACCACACCCGATCCTGCAAAACAAAACGAGATCATCGAAAACTGGATCACGCTCGGCGTCGATGCGATCGCGGTCGCTTGCGAAAATCGCGACGGTATTTCGACCGCGTTGCGCAAGGCGCAGGACAAGGGCGTCAAGGTCGTCACCTACGATGCCGACGCCCAACCGGACGCGCGTTCGTTCTTTGTGAATCAGGCGACCGTCGAAGGCATCGGCGACACGCTGGTTGACGAAGCGGCGCGGCTGCTCAACGGCAAGGGCGAGTATGCGATCATCACTGCCAGTTTGACCGCCGGCAACATGATCGCCTGGCAGCAGGCGATCGAGAAACGCAACGCGGAAAAATATCCCGACCTCAAACGCGTCGCGCTCCGTCCGTGCGATGATTTGAAGGACAAAGCGCAACAGGAGGCGACCACATTGCTGAGCGCGTATCCGAATTTGAAATTGATCATGGCGATCTGTTCGCCGGCGGTGCCGGGCGCGGCCGAGGCGATCAAGCAAGCTGGCAAGGCCGGCCAAGTGAAGTTGATCGGGCTCGGTCTGCCGAATGAGAACAAGGCCTACGTCAACTCCGGCGTGACCGACACGGTGATTCTATGGAAGACGGTCGACCTCGGTTACCTCGCGGTCGAGGCGGCGACAGCGCTCGCGAAGGGCGAATTGAAACGCGGCGACACCGTTTTCAAATCGCGCAAGCTGGGAGACATCAAGATCGATGGCGACAACATCCTGCTCGGCAAGCCGTTCAAGTTCACGAAGGAGAACATCAACCAGTTCGATTTCTAAAACCCGAAGTCTTCGTTGGATTTCAAAGCGGCAAACTGCCCAAACGTTAGCGTTGATGTTTGAGATTCAACGCCTTGCCGCTGGGATTCTCCGAGATTCTGCTGAATGTCCTTTGGCCCGTGCTCGTTAAATATAGGATGGCTTTGCGCAATTGCCGGGGGCGTTCGTGTTGTTTATTTTCGCTCCACAGCACTTGTTCATCAACCGCCATGCCCGTTGATTTGCCATGTTTAGATCGCTCTGCATTCCAATTACGGCTTTCTGCCTGACGCTGACCGCGATTCCCAAAGGCACCGCCAAAACTGTCGATTTCAACAACGACATCCGGCCGATCCTGTCCGACAACTGCTTCGCCTGCCACGGTCCGGACGAAAAGCACCGCAAGGCCAAACTCCGCCTAGATACCCAAGACGGAATGCTCGCCAAGCACGACGATGGCTTCGCCGTCGTGCCCGGAAAACCCGACGACAGCCAGCTTGTTTACCGCATCACGACAACCGATGAAGACGACCACATGCCGCCGAAGGAATCCGGCAAGGCATTGACCAGCGAGCAGATCGCCAAATTGAAGCAATGGATTACCGAAGGCGCCAAGTGGGAACAGCTCTGGTCGTTTGTCCCGGTCCACAAGCCGGAGATTCCGGAAGTCCAGGACGCGGTGGTTCGCAATCCGATCGACGCATTCATCGTGAAACGCCTGCAAAAGGAAGGGCTGAAACAGTCGCCGCAAGCGGATCGCGAAACACTGATCCGCCGAGTGACGTTTGACCTCACGGGCCTGCCACCGACGCCGGAGGAAGTGGATTCATTCGTGAAGGACAAAGACCCGAATGCGTACGAAAACTTGGTCGACCGATTACTCGCTTCGAAACGTTACGGCGAACACGTGGGACGTTTCTGGCTGGACGCCGCCCGCTACGGCGACACTCACGGTTTACATTTGGATAACTACCGCGAGATCTGGCCGTACCGCGACTGGGTCGTGCGTGCGTTCAACAAGAATGAACCCTACAACGATTTTCTGGTCGATCAGCTCGCGGGTGATCTGCTGCCCAATCCGACCCGGGACCAATTGATCGCGACCGGTTTCATTCGTTGTCATCCCACCACGAGCGAAGGCGGCTCGATCGAGGAAGAGGTTTACGTTCGCAATGTCGATGAGCGCGTCATCACCATGGGCACCGTGGGTTTGGGTCTCACTTTCGAGTGCACTCGTTGTCATGATCACAAGTTTGACCCGCTGACGCAGAAGGATTTCTTTTCGATGTTTGCCTTCTTCAACAACCTCGATGGACCCGCGCTCGACGGCAATCGCAAAGACCCCGCTCCGGTCATCCAGGTCCCAAGTCCGGAACAGGAGGCGAAACTAGCGGCGCTCGACAAACAAATCGGTGACTTCGAAACGAAGCTGAAATCGCCCTGGCCGGAAGTGGATCAACTTCAGGTCGCCTGGGAAAAGAACGTTCGCAAAAGCTTCGAAAAGGTGGCCAATCGGGAATCCTCGGGTGGCAATTTTCAGAGCGCGAAATTCACTGCCGACTATCTGGAGGCGGAGGGATTGGAGGCCGATATCTTTGAGGCGGACGGTTTTTCCGCGCAGGATTTCAAGGCGGATTTCATCACCGCCCGTCATGTGAAGGCCGAGAACCTCAGAGCGAAGGTCGTGAACACCCAACCGCAGGATACCAACGCGGAGCTGGCGGCCATTTCGCTGGGCGATTGGTACACGGTCGGCCCGTTCAACGACGTGGAACGTTATCTGAAAAGTGCCAATCATGGACCCGAAGGCAAGCCGATCAACCTGGAAGATGAATTCAAAACTGCGACCGGTGAAAAACTGAAATGGAAGAAGCGAACCGACTGGGCCGATGGGAAAACGCAGAACGACTTACCCGGCGACTTTGCTGCGAACTTCATCTATCGCCGGATCGAATCTCCCAAAGCACAAAAAATCAAAGTGTCACTCGGCAGCGACGACGGCATCCGCGTGTATCTCAACGGCAAACGGCTGCTGGCCAAATATGATACTCGAGGCGTGGCTCCGGATCAGGACATTATCGACCTGCCGCTCAAGCAGGGCAGCAACGATCTCCTGATCAAGATCATCAATCTGGGTGGCGCGAGTGGTTATTATTTCGCGTTGAAATCGGATGTGAAGGCGATCCCGGAAGCCGTCTTCCAGATCGCCAGCACCGCCGAGGACAAGCTGACGGACGATCAACACACGCAAATGCGGGACTACTTCCGCAACCAGGTTTCTGACTATCCAGAGCTGGTCCAGTTGCACGCAGATTTGAAGAAAGCCCGCGACGAACGCAATGAACTCGACCGCCAGGTTCCCACGACGCTCGTGTTCAAGGAGCGCAAGGAACTGAAACCCGCCTACATTCTCAAGCGCGGTGAATATGATCAACGCGGCGCCGAGGTCACGCGAGCGACGCCGGTTTCTCTGCCACCAATGGACCCCGACCTGCCCAAGAATCGACTCGGTCTGGCAAAGTGGCTGACCAACAAGAATCATCCGCTCACGTCGCGTGTCGAAGTCAACCGGCTTTGGCTACAGTTCTTCGGCACCGGCATTGTCAAAACGGCCGAGGACTTTGGCTCGCAGGGCGAACCGCCGTCGCATCCGCAATTGCTCGACTGGCTGGCGGCGCAATTCATGGACGATGGCTGGGACATCAAGCAGACGGTTCGCCGGATTGTTCTTTCTGCGACCTACCGGCAGTCGTCGAAAGTCACGCCGGCCATGCATCAAAGAGATCCCGAGAATCGCTTGCTCGCCCGCGGTCCGCGATTCCGGCTCGATGCCGAAATGCTGCGCGATCAGGCGTTGTACGTGAGCGGCATGCTGGTGGACAAGATGGGCGGGCCAAGCGTTAAGCCGCCGCAGCCGGATGGACTGTGGTCGGCCGTCGGCTACAGCGGATCAAATACCGTTCGCTTCAAGGCGGACGAAGGTCCGGACAAGGTGCACCGGCGAACGCTCTACACGTTCATCAAGCGAACGGCGCCGCCGCCGGAATTGAGCACGTTTGATGCGCCCGATCGCGAGTCCTGCACCGTTCGGCGCGAACGGACGGACACACCGTTGCAGGCGTTGTTGCTGATGAACGATCCGCAATACGTCGAAGCCGCCCGGGCGCTGGCGCAACGCAGTTGGCACGAAGGCGGCGAAACGGACGCGCAACGCGCCGCCCGGATGTACAAGCTCGCCACGTGTCGTGATGCGTCTCCGGAGGAAGTCAAGGAGCTGGTGACCTCGTATCAGGACGAATGGAAGCACTACCAAAAATCACCCGAAAAGGCCGGCGAGCTTCTCGCCGTCGGCAGTTACCCCGTCGACAAATCGATCGATCCCATGCAGCTCGCCGCTTGGACGGTGACGGCCAACATGGTGTTGAACCTCGATGAAGTCATCATGAAGGATTGAAAGCCATGGACCCGTTGCGCGAACACTACAAAGCCATCACTCGTCGTCACTTTTTTGCCAAAGGCGCTTTGGGGTTGGGCACCGCCGCACTGTCCTCGCTGCTGGCCCGGACGAATCTGCTCGGCGCTGAGCTGGCATCCACCAGCGGCATCCTCGGCGCACCGCATTTTGCGCCGACGGCCAAGCGTGCCATCTATCTCTTCATGGCCGGCGCGCCCAGCCAGATGGACATGTTCGACTACAAGCCGAAGATGGAGGAGCTGTTTAACAAGGATCTGCCGGAATCGATCCGCAAAGGTCAACGGCTCACGACCATGACGTCGGGCCAGAAGCGCTTTCCCATTGCTCCTTCAAAATACGCTTTCAAACAACACGGCCAGAGCGGTGCGTGGGTCAGCGAATTGATGCCCTACACCGCGCGCATGGTGGATGACATCGCGATCATCAAGACGATCAACACCGAGGCGATCAATCACGATCCGGCGATCACTTACATTTGCACGGGTCACCAGTTGCCCGGCCGGGCGAGTCTGGGCTCGTGGTTGAGCTACGGTCTTGGAACCATGAACCGCAATCTGCCGACGTTCGTGGTGATGACACCATCGTGGACCGGCCGCAAGGAAGCCCAGGCGCTCTACAACCGGCTTTGGGGTTCCGGATTTTTGCCGAGTAAATACCAGGGTGTGTCCCTACGCTCAGCCGGCGATCCGGTGCTATTTCTTTCCAACCCGCCCGGCATCGATCGCGACATGCGCGCCCGTATGCTGGCGCGTTTGAACAAGTTCAACGAACGCACGTTCACCGAGATGGGCGATCCTGATACGCAGACGCGAATCGATCAGTATGAAATGGCGTTTAACATGCAGGCGTCGGTTCCGGAATTGACCGACACCTCCGGCGAATCCGAGGCCACTCTCGAAATGTACGGTCCGGACGTGAAGAAGTCCGGCACCTTCGCGCATAGCTGTTTGCTCGCCCGGCGCATGATCGAACGCGATGTTCGCTTCGTGCAAATCTTCCATCGTGGCTGGGATCAACACGGCAACATTGCCGGCGATCTGCCCAACCAATGTCACGACGTCGATCAACCGAGCTGGGCCTTGGTGCAGGATTTGAAAGCCCGCGGACTGCTGGACGATACGCTCGTTGTCTGGGGTGGCGAATTTGGCCGCACGATTTACTGCCAGGGCAATCTTACTCCCGAAAACTACGGCCGCGATCATCATCCTCGTTGCTTCACGGTTTGGATGGCCGGCGGCGGCATCAAACCGGGTGTGGTTTACGGTGAGACCGACGACTTCAGTTACAATATCGTCAAGGACCCAGTGCACATTCACGACATGAACGCGACGATTCTTCGCTGTCTGGGCATCGACAACAAGAAGTTGACCTTCAAGTTTCAAGGTCTTGATATGCGGCTCACCGGTGTCGAGGATCACAGCCCGGTGCAAGGGATTCTGGCATAGAGACAATAGAGTTCATAATTGTGGCGTGGTGTGATAATATAAAGCCTAGGGCAGGTTGGAAAAAAGGGGCACGTTCGGTCATAAAAAAATCTACGCGGCCACAACAGATGCGCTTCCAGCATCGTTGCGAAGTTACACGGTGATTGAAGGCAAACAGGTCACCGTAACTACAAATTACGATCACACAAAACGTTACGACTTG
Organism: bacterium; assembly: GCA_016124235.1. Taxonomy (GTDB): domain Bacteria; phylum Verrucomicrobiota; class Verrucomicrobiia; order Limisphaerales; family RI-55; genus RI-55. The sequence continues at coordinate 163,323 of WGOC01000010.1, forward strand.
AAGGGAGCTGTGGTGGCGAGCGGCATCAAGCATCTTACTGGATTCGATATGCCGGTGTATCCAAAACGTCGCTTCCAACACGGCGCCGTGAAACCGGATCAATTGAAGAGCTTCCTGCGCACATCAGAGCCCGTCATGCGTCGTCGCTTGCAGGAGCTGTTTAATTGAGTTGGTCAGCCGCGTGAGCAAAGAACGTTGCGCGCTGGGCCAAACGGCTCTGCCGGCTTAATTGGTCAGTTCATTCGCATTCAGGGAGTTGAGACTTTGAGCGAGCGAAAGGTGCTGACCCGGTTCAATGATCAGGGATTCCAAAAGCCCTGCCATGAAACGCAACGTTGCCCTTCTGCTCGCAGCCGCGATGTTTTCCGGTTGCACCACGGTCTCCCATAGCGCGTCCCCTCGTGTGATTCAATTTTCGGGATTCGATTGGGTTGTGAAGAATTACTCGGGACAAGTCGGTCCCGGGCCCAATTATTTCTCGGACGACAGCCGCAACGTGTGGATCGACTCGCTCGGGCGGCTTCATCTCAAAATCGAGAAGCGAAAAGGCAAATGGTACTGCGGCGAGGTCGTCTGCACCCAATCGCTCGGACTGGGAACCTATCGCTTCTATTTCGATTCCGACGTGGCCGGACTGGATCCGAACGTGGTGCTGGGCTTGTTCACCTGGAGCAACACACCGGACTACAACAATCGCGAGATCGACATCGAATTTTCCCGTTGGGGTGACCGCAATGGACCCAACGCGCAATTTGTGGTCCAGCCATATACTTTTCCGAACAACTTGTGGACCTATTTTCTGCCGGCAGGTCTGACGCAAACCACTCATTCCTTCACGTGGGCTCCGGGAGCTGTTTTGTTTCGGAGTGCGGTCGGGCATCAAGCCAATCCCTCGGCTAACGACGTAATCGCCGAGCACGAAATTGACAGTCCGGACGTTCCACCTGCCGGAGACGAAACTCCGCGAATCAATCTTTGGTTGCGTCAGGGATTGCAGCCGACGAATCGGCGCAGCGTTGAGGTCGTGATCACTGCTTTCGAATTTGAGCCGTTGTGAGCGACGCGCCCGAATGCCATTTGCATTAATTTGATTCGAGACGTTTCTGCACGAAGCGGGCTGAAAGCCTTTGCGCCCAGTTCCGGAGCACGGAAACAAAGATGCGATCGGCGCGCCGATTGAAAACGCCGACCACGGAATCGCCCAAAGTCAGCGGCAGTTTCAGGCAGTAATAGAAAAGCACCAGAGTGAACACGCGATTGGGCCAAGCATCGAGCGGCCATTGATGAGCCCCACTCAACGCATAGCGATAGGTCAACGGTCCGAAATAGAAGAGCGGCCAGATGTCCTGCGGTGTGGGCCCACGCGAGCCGACGAGATCACAGAGGAAGTGCAAGTGAATCACCAGCAAGCAAAGCATTGCCACCCGCCAGCGGCACCTGGCGAATGCGGCGAGGACGAGTGACATCGCAACCGCGCCAGCAATGCCGTGCAGGAGGAAATGGTGGTACTGCTGATAATAGTAGAAGCTGTCGCCGCCGTGGATAGCCTGCCCACCAAGGTCAATCAAAAGCCCCGCGCCATCCAGATCCGGCAGGATGCCGCTCAAGACAACGAGTCGACGATCTCGCAAATTGTCAGTCGCTTTTGCGGCAACCAACCAACTGGCGAAGAGATGAGTTACCGGCGACATGACTCAAAGTTCACCGAGGCATATCCTCGACACCTTGATTCAGACACCGCGCGACGCGAAAAGTTGTGCGTCTGTATTTCGAAGCGCACCGCTCAGTCGGCCACGGCTTCGATCCGGACAACCTGTGAGTCCTTGTTGTTTTCCCAGCCGGTTCCAAATTCGATGCAATAAAGCGCGCCGTCCGGACCCAGTTCGAGTTCGATCGGCCGCTTGAGTTTGATCTCCGGTGCGAATGGTTCCATGCCCGTCATTTCACCTTTGTCGTCGAGCATCACAGCCATGATCCAATGCCGTTCCCAATCGTAAAGGAACAGGGTGTTGTCGTACTTTGCGGGAAGCTTGCGTGTCGATTTCAGGTCCGGATCAAAATGATAAACCGGGCCGGCGCAGGCGCAGCGTCCGCCCGAGCCGAGTTGGCGGAACCGAGCTGAAGGCGAATACGGATACCAGATCCAGGCCGGGCGGGCGGGCGGCAGTGTCTTCAGTCCCGTATTTCGAGGAGAAAGATTTTCCGGTGATTTCGGATCTTCTGCTGGTCCCGATTGCTTCGTTGCAAAATCGTACATGCGATAGGGCTTGTTATCGGCGATCACAAACGGCCAGCCGAAGTTGCCCGCTGTCTTTGTGTGATTGAATTCATCGAAACCGGCCGGGCCACGGTTCTCCCCGATCACGCGCGCGTCCGGTCCGACCTCGCCCCAGTAAAGCGTGCCCGTCCGGCGATCCACCGAGATGCGAAACGGATTGCGGTCGCCCATAGTGAAGATCTCCGGTCGCGTGTTCGCGGTGCGAGGCGGAAACAAATTGCCCGCCGGGATCGTGTAGGTACCGTCCGCGTTCGGATGGATGCGAAGGATTTTTCCCCGCAGATCGTTGGAGTTACCCGCCGACCGTCCCGCGTCGAAGGTGTGGCGGCCCGACCGATAATCGGTGGGCGAATAGCCTTCCGATTCGAACGGGTTTGTATTGTCGCCCGTGGAGAGAAACAAGTTGTCGTCACCATCAAACGCCAGTGAGCCCGCTTCGTGGCAGCAGACTTCACGCTGCGTCGCGACCTGGAGAATGCGCTTCTCCGACGCGCGATCGATTTCATCACCGTTGAGCGTAAAGCGCGAAAGCCGGTTGCCGTTGTCGTTTTCCGGCGACCAGTAAATGTAGATCCAGTGATTTATGGCGAAGCCGGGATCCTGGGTCACGCTCATCAAGCCGGTCTCCCAACTTCCTTCGTCTTTTTCCCCGGTGTTGTTTGCGTTGAACCGAGCATGAACGTCGAACTTCGCGGCCAGGACGGTCTTGCCCGAGTCCGGCTTCCAGATGCGCACTTTGCCGAAACGTTCAATGAACAACACGCGACCATCCGGCAGTACGGTCAACTCCATCGGGTTGTCGCATTGGTCTTCGAGAACGACTTTTCGAAATGATTCGTTAGATTCTGCGGCAATCGTACGGGCAAAAGGCAAAACGAAATAAGCAGACAAAACTACGAACGCGATGAATCGCATCGATTTGAAAGAAGGAGCACGCTTGGGCATCTGCGTGTTGTAGAAGATCCGACCACACGACGCAACTCGTGACACGGGGACTACCGACAAGGAAGTGAAATTCATTGGCCAACCAAGGCGGCCTGCAATGATCGCAACTCTTCCTGAACTTGAGCTGGATCATTGATCGTTTGCGCTATCTCGTCGCGGAGCAACTGCCGGTAACGCTTGCGCAGCCGATGGACCGCGACCCGCACGGCGCCTTCTTCCAAGCCGAGTTTTTCCGCCGCGTCCGCGTATGGAATCGCCGCCTCACCGAGCATCAGATAGCCGCGTGATTGTTCGAAGAGTTCAGCGCGTCCATCGGCGACGCACTCCGTTCGCAGACGCTCGACGACTTGTTCCAACAGCGTGATCGCCCATTCGCGATCGAAGAGCCGATCCGGGCTCGCGTGGTCCGGCGGGTCGATATGAAAGCGTTCGTCTGCGCTCTGCCAGTTGAGCGATAAAACCTGTGCTCCGCCCCCGCGTTTCTGGCGCCCGGTTTTGTCCCATTCGTTGGCGAGAAAATGCTTTAAAGAAGCGAGCAGGAAAGCGCGGAATTTCCCACGCTCGGCGTTGAGCCCTTCGAGGTAATTCTTTGAAAGGAACTTTTCGAAAAAGCCCTGCGTGAGATCTTCCGCGTCTTCGCGCGACTGACAACGTCGCCGAACGAAGGCGTAGAGCGGATACCAGTAGGTGCGGCAAAGGTCGGCGAGCGCGCGATCAGAATCCGGCGATGACTTGCGACCTGCCTGCAGCACGGCCGTCCAGCGCGTAGTGACAAAAAGTCCATCGCGTCGCGGCAATGAAGAAGCAGAATCCGGCTCTTCCGTAGTCATGGCTCATCCGGATGTTTCCACTGACGGTAGTCGCGCGTATCGGTTTCGGGGATGATCGCTTTTTCCTCCGGCTGAATGGGAAAAGAGCTGGCGAATGCCAGCGGTGATTGAGCACCGATGTTCGAAGATGCCGCCGGCGAACTGGTCGCAAACTGAAAATCATGTTCGCTGGCATCACGCAATTGCGGATCGATCAGAAGACTGCGGGATTCTGGTGGCAGGTTTGTCGCGTTCCCACTGATCTGGTGGTTTTCGTCAAAGACCGGAATCCTCGCAACGGATTCGTTGTTCCAAAAGATATTGTCGTGTACGTCCGGTTTGCCCAACGGCGTTTTTAAATCCTGCCCACCGATCAACCCCTGGCTGATCGCCACCGGGTGTCCGACAAAAACATTGCTCACGATTTGCGGTGACGCTCGGCCGAGCACGGACAACGCTTCCCGCTTGTTGCCGAAAAACGTGTTGCCGGAGATCAGATCCGAGTTCTCGAACCAGCATGACATTCCACCCATTTCATTTCCGAAGAATACATTCCCACGAATGCTCGCCTTGGTATCTCCCGAGGCATAGACGCCCGAGCGGGCGTTGCCGAAAATCAAGTTGCCAACGATCTCGGGAGAAGTGCTGTCGTATCGGATACCGTGCCACGCGGCGCCGGAAATCCGCGAACTGTTTATCTTGAGATCAGATCCGGCGGCGGCCCGAATTCCCGCGTAGTAGCAATTCCGAATATCACTGTTGGCAACAGTCACGCTCGCGTTCGGTTCGCAACGAAGTCCGGTGTTCCACGCCGCCGCGACAAGGCAATGGTCGAGGGAAACGTTCGCGCCCGACTCAGCGACCAAACCATTCGCCGGTGAACCCACAATCGCGCAATCACTCAGTATCACTGACGAATCCGCGACTGCGACGACACTTGCCGGCAGAAGTTTTCCCTTGGCCGGTACGCCCGCGAGATGAAATCGAATTCCTTCGATCCGAAGAGTTTGAACCCCTTGAACTGAAATCACCGGCGGCGAATACTTTGTACGAGCCTGATTTTGAACAGCCGTCCGCTCCGCTGAAGTCGAGGCTGCGCTCCACTGTTTTTGGATCGCTTCGAATTCTGCTTCCGTCGGTTCATGCCACGAGATCGCTGATTCAACGGTTGTCTTTTCCCAGCCGGCACCGACAAGCGTCAGCGGTCTGGCGATGACAATATTTTCAGCGAAATGCCCGGCACCAATGTGGATAACCGCGTTGTCTGGCGCTGCATCGACCGCCGCTTGAATGGTGTCGAATTTGCCGCCGCCCTCGATTTCGACCACGCTGTCAGCATTCGTTGAAAGATTTTGAGCCGCGCGACGCTGATCTGCGAGTAATCGATAGCGAATGTGAATGCTTCGTGGCCGGCTGGAGAAAGCGAGGAGCTGAATGATCCCCGTGCCACCTTCAAGAGTACGAAACGCGTAAGTAGAGAAATGGTCAGCTCGATATTCCATGGCAGGCATGCCGGACACAGGGTGGCCGGCGAGAGTTGCGCGCAATTCGTCAGGAGTGATAGTTTCCCATTTTGAATCATCCACCGGGACGACCACCATGTCCTTGTGAACGACGCCCGGCATCCTGCCAAATCCCGGCGGGATACCGTCGATCCGGGCGCTAATATCCACCCCGGAATCGACCTTCACCCGTTTGAATTCGGCATTGTAGTCCCTCATTTCTGTTTCACTGTAGTTTCCCTCCAGAACAGCATTCCATCTCGGCTTGAAGTAGCTTGTCAGTGAAACCAACTTGTGAGCGTCGAGATCAAACCAAACGAAATCGGGAGGGAATGGCTCAGGCACCGCACAGTCAACTACGGGACCGAAGGACTCTTGTCTTTCTTTGAGGGCACTGCGATTCTCGGCCGTCGGGACGGCAATCGGCGGCAACTTGACATCCTTCCAGCGCGCGGTCCGGATCGCGCGGGTTCCAATCTGGAACTCCTTCAATTGATCGAGGGGCAAATCAAACTCGAACGTCTCGGTCGTCAGCCGGCTGCCCGGGGTATAGTTCCGCGAATGGCCCGACGGAATTAGTTCGCGCCCGTCTGTCGCCAACGCCAGCGCGCCAAATCGCCGGGCGCCCAGTTTGTCAGAATCGATCGTCAACGTGACGAACGCTTTTCCACTGCTGTTGCTTCCCACCGCAGTCAACTGTGCCTCTCCCTCGAGAACCATCATACCGGAGAAATCCGTCGCAACCGATCGCGTGTTCTGCAATGGCCCCGCCGCGTAGTCGAGTTGCACGTTCACGGCAGACGGCGGGATGCCGTCCGCGGGGCAGAGCGTCACCATCATCCAACTCCGGCCGCGTGTCGCCTCGTCAGCCGGATGAACACTCGAAGCCGACCGTCCACGCGCGCCCAGGTCTAGCGGTCGATTATCGGCGCCGGTCAAGGTGACCTGAACCAGGCTCTGACGGTCGAAGGCCGGATGCGCAAACCAGAGATGAAGAAACGATGCGCTGGCCAGAGCCGGATCGTCACCATGAACGCTGAATTCGGTGGGGCGTTCATGCTGAAGAACGGTCAGCTCCGACTGGTTGGTCACTGCGGTACCGTCCGGATGAAACGCGCTGGCGACGCCGTTGGACGTCCATTGATCCTGCCACGCCAGGAATCGGAGTTCTGGTTCAGCAGCGATGGCGGCAGCGGTGAACTTGGGAGGAGATTCGAGCACTGGTGTCGCCTGGTGTACGAAGACCCGCTTCATTCGGAGATGAATCGCGGGTTTGGATGAATCCGTAGAATTCAATTGCATGATACCCGCCGTACCTTCACGTGTGCGAAAGCCGAGTGTGACGGGGGCGTTGGACGGTACTGAAACCTCGGTTTGCATTTGGCCCTTTTCACCCAACAGCGTTTCCAAAGTTGCGGGCGTGGAAGTTTCCCAAACGGAGTCGAGCAGGCGGACCACTTTTACGCCGAGCAAGCCAATGGCGCCGCTTCGCGCTTCGACATCGAAACCCTGCTCTTGCATCCAGGCAATGTTTTGGTCAATTCCGAGGACGATGTTTTGACTCGCGTTTGTCTGGGGAAAAGAGCCCAGCCGACCCGTGTCCAAATCGAGCAATTCATCGAAGGCGATCTGCCGTGCGGGGCCAAACGAGGCAACGGCGTGAGTTTGGCTTCGCGATTGGGAACTGGGCGACGGAATCGCGAGATTACGAAACTCGATCCAGTGAATGGGTTTCGCCTGCACCTGGATTTCCTTGATCTGTTCCTGGGTCAAACCCGGAAACGTGCAGGTCCACGTCGAGGCGTTTTCGAATGGGGAGATATTTGCCTGAGACGCGCTGTGTTCCCGACCTTCCTTGTCCAAGGCGATGACCTGCATCCGCCAGTCCTTCATTTCACCGTTCAACACCGTGGTAACCGTCGTGTTTGTGCCGTCATCGCTGACGTGGTTGAAATGAGTGATCCATTTCGGTTCACCGGATTGCGCCCAAGTCTGGACCCGTCGCAGTTCGCCGAGACTCAACGCTGCGATGGTGCGCCAGCGCTCATTGCGGAGTCCCAAACGCAACGTGGCCTTGTTCGTTGCCTCACTCCATGCCGCGACGACGGGCCAAGCGCCTTCCAGCTTGGCACCGTTTTGCCAAACCGGACCTCCGGCGGAAATGCCCGCCGCCGGCGAGAATTCCAGGATTGAGGTTTCCAGCGCCTGCGAGCCGGCCGGTTCGCGGAAGATGAACTTCGTGGTTGGGCGGCCGGTATCCCGACTTTCGGGCACTCCGTGGATTTCAAATTTGGTTTCGTCCAACGACCGACCGTCGGGCCGTCGCCATTCGCTTGGTGTGGCGTCGCCCGGTGCAAGTGCGAGCAATTCAATTTGTGAACCGTCGGCCAACGTGACCGACCAGATACCTGAGTCTGACGATTTACTAGCCACCCGCAAATCGCCGTACTCCGAGCCGGATACGGAGCCCAACAACCGCGGCATGATCCACCGGTCCTGCATGGCCATCCACGTCGACGCGAGCGAAGCCAACGCGACAAAGATGAAGACCTGAAGTGCTCGGGCACGCCAGCCAGAGACAACGTTCTGATACCGCCGGCGAAATGTAGACGGCAGAACGTTGGGGCGAAGCGTCTTTCTCAACGCGACCGTTACCAGAATTCCCCCGATCACATTGCGCCAAACCAGGCTTTGCCAGCCCACAACCCCCAACCGGCCCATCAAGTAGGCGCCGGTCAGCGCGGAAAAAAATCCATACGCGATCATCAGAACCAGCAAAATGACCGCCCAGGCCCGTATTGTTTCCTTCCATTCAACTTGCCGTTGAACGTCCCTGTTTTCTTCGACGGAAAACTCAGCCGAGACAGCGAGGTTTGCCTTGTCGAGTGACGCCGAATTCAGTGACGTGTTCGTGGTGCTGGAGACTGTTTGCACCTCGGACTTCACGTCGCTGGCGTGTTGATAACGCCGGTCGGGATCATTCTCCAGCGCGCGCAGCACGATGTCGTCGAGCCGCACATCGACCTGCACTTTGCGCGAAGGCGGCGGGAATTTTCCGAGCGGCAGATCGCCGGTCAGCATTTCGTAAAATACAACGCCCAATGCATAAATGTCTGCGCGATGATCAACCGCGAGCGGCCGTTCGACCTGTTCGGGCGCCATGTAGTGTGGTGTGCCCATGACTTGACCGTCGACCGTCAGTCGCGCCGCTTCAGGATCGGGATCAACAATTTTCGCGAGACCGAAGTCGGCGATCTTCACCCGGCCCTTGCGATCGACGAGAACGTTTTCCGGTTTGATGTCGCGATGGACCACGCCTTCGTCGTGAGCGTATTGAAGCGCGTCGCAGATTTGCGGAATGATTTGCAACGCCTCGCGTGGCGACAAACGGGAGGTCTTCTCGAGCTGACGGAGATTCGTTCCGTCGACGAACTCCATGATGAAAAAGTGCAGGCCTTCGACCTGACCGAACTCGTGGACGGTCACGATATTCGGATGGCTGAGACGAGCCAGCGCCCGCGCTTCTCGGTTGAAACGTTCCGCCGATCCGACACTGCCGCCCGCCGGAAGAATCTTGAGGGCCACCAGACGGTCCAGCTTGGGTTGCCGTGCCTGATAAACCGCGCCCATGCCGCCGGCCCCGAGCAGGCTGATTACCTCCAGTTGGGGAAACAGTTTTGCCACATCAGCCAAAGCGGGCGGTTCGAACCGGCTTCGACCCTGCGTGCCGCCAGCTTCCGTTTCCGCGCCCTGCGCGAGCAGGCAGGCCGGGCAAAGACCGGCCAAAGCACCGGCCGGCATTGGGTTGCCACAGCTCGGGCAATTCGTGGATTCGTTCGTGTTCGTGGTCATAGCTTCTATTCGTTCACTACGAGCAACAGAAGCATTTTCGGGATTGTGTTACGGAAAATCTTTTGTGGGCCAGGAGAGTCAAAAAGTGTGGCCCCACGGATCGCAGACCGGAGGCGAATTCTTTGACGAGTCGACGTTAACGGGAATCGATCTCTTCTGAACGGTCACACTCCCAGGGACTTGTCTCCAGCTTGTCACTTTACGCATGGCGTACCGACTGTCATAAACGCCGGGTTCTATGCGTGCGTACATCAAATGGTGGCCGGTCGTGGCGCTGCTCGGCCTGACCGCCTGTGTTTCCTACGAAAGCCAAAACGCCTCTCCGCGCCCGACCGATCTCCCCGGTCCGCGCGCGGATGGTTCGGTGCTGCTGCCCAACCAGTGGTCGCTCCGCCCCGTCGGCAAGCAAATCGTTCTGGGCGATTTTCCGGTCAACATCGCGGTGCATCCAGACGGACGTTTTGCCGCCATTCTGCACGCCGGTCATGGACGTCACGAAGTCGCCGTCGTCGACGTGAAAGCCGACAAGGTGGTGAACATCGTGCCGGTGGATGAGGCGTTTTACGGCGTGGAGTTTTCACACGACGGCAAGGAACTTTTTTGCAGCGGCGCGAGCGAAGAAGTGATTCATGTCTTCAATTTCAAGGACGGTTACTTATCGAATCCGAGTGATTTGAAAATTCGCGACATCAAACAACGTGGCATTCCCGCCGGCATCGCGCTCAGTCGCGACGCGAAGAAGTTGTATGTCGCCAATCTTTGGGGACAACGCGTTTCAGAAATCAATCTCGGTGCGGGCGATCAAGTGACCGATATTGCGTTGGGCGATGTCAGCGCGAACCAGGTCGCCGGTGCGCCACCAGGCTCGGCCGACGAGGACACGGCCGCCGCCACCAAACGCGCCGCCGCGCAAGCCGACACAATTACTGACGCTGCACCTTTTCCCTACGCCTGCCGTTTGGACGAGAACAAACAACGACTCTACGTGAGCCTCTGGGCGCAATCATCGGTTGCCGTCATTGACCTGAACAACAACCGCATTGAGGCCCGCTGGGCGACTCAGGAACATCCGTGCGAAATGTTGCTCGCGGATTCCGGCGAACTTCTCTACGTCGCGAATGCGGCCCGCAACAGCGTGAGTATCATCGATACCGAGACCGGACGAACCATCGAGACTTTGACCGCGTCGCTTTATCCCGGATTGCCGCCCGGATCGACGCCCAACAGCCTCGCCCTGTCCCCTGACGAAAAGACGTTGTTCGTCGCAAATGCCGACAACAACAACGTCGCGGTTTTTGATGTGTCCGAACACGGCAAAAGCAAATCGCTCGGTTTCATTCCCGTCGGCTGGTATCCGACGTCGGTGCGCGTGACGCCCGACGGCAAACGGCTGCTGGTGGCGAACGGCAAGGGAGTCATTTCGAAGGCCAATCCGCATGGGCCGCAGCCGGGACATGATCCGCCGGCCTCCATTCGCGAATACATCGGCGACATTTTGAAAGGGACTTTGGAGATCGTTGATTTGCCGAAGGGCGACAAGTTTAAGGAGAGCATGAAGGCCTGGACGGCTCAGGCGTATTTGTGCAGCCCGGTGCGCGCCGATCTCTCGGTCTCCGCGGTCCGACCCGCCGACAACCCAATTCCCGCCAAACTGGGTGACGCCAGCCCGATCAAATATTGCATCTATATCATCAAGGAGAATCGCACGTACGACCAAGTTCTTGGCGACCTGCCGGAAGGCAACGGCGATCCGAAACTTTGCCTTTTCGATGAGCACGTAACGCCCAACCATCATCAGCTCGCCCGCGACTTTGTGTTGCTCGACAACTTCTACGTGGAGAGCGAAGTCAGCGCCGATGGGCACGAATGGACGATGGGCGCCTACGCGACCGACTTCGTCGAAAAATCTTGGCCGTTGAGCTACGGACACAACAAGCGTTCCAAGTATCCCTACCCGTCGGAGGGCGGTTTCAAAGTGGCGTTTCCGGCGGAAGGTTACCTGTGGGATCGTGCGAAAGCGGCGGGTGTGAGCTATCGAAGCTTTGGCGAATTTGTCGCGAACGGCAAAACACCAAAAGATGCGGGTCGATCCAAGGTGGCGACTTTGAATGGCCATTTCGATCCGTGGTTTCGGAGTTTCGATCTGGATTATCCGGACCAGAAACGCGCCGACCGGTTCATTTCTGAACTCAAGCGATTCGAAACCGACGGCGATATGCCGCAGTTGCAAATCGTTCGTCTACCCAATGATCACACGTACGGCACGTCCGTCGGCAAACACACGCCGAGCGCGCTGGTGGCGGACAACGATCTCGCGCTCGGCCGGGTCGTGGAAGCGGTCAGCCATTCGAAGTTCTGGGCGCAGACGGCAATCTTCGTCGTCGAGGACGATGCCCAAAATGGACCGGACCACGTCGATGCGCATCGGACCATCGCCTTTGCGATCAGCCCGTACACGCGCAAGTCCGGCGTGGATTCGACGATGTATTCCACGAGCAGCATGCTGCGCACGATGGAACTAATACTCGGTCTGCAACCGATGTCGCAATACGACGCGGCCGCGACGCCGATGTACAAAGCGTTTCGCGCAAAACCTGATTTGCGCCCATACGAAGCTTTGGCGGCAAAGGTCGATCTTGACGAGCGCAACACCAAGGCCGCTTGGGGAAGCGATCTGTCGAAAAAGATGGATTTCGCGGAGGAAGATGCCGCCGACGATTTGTTGCTGAACGAAGTTGTCTGGCGCTCCGTCCGCGGCGCCGATCATCCGATGCCGCCGCCGGTGCGGGCGGCATTTGTTTTCGCCCACGATCAGGATGACGATGATGATTAGCTCGCGATTCGTGTGGAAGAGTAGGACAGGCATCTTGCCTGTCTCTAAAAATTCAACGCGATTCGTTCCACGCAACGAGAATTCGGCGGCGCATCGCAAATCAAACGCCCTTCAAGACAGGCAAGATGCCTGTTCTACCCTTTGAAAACTTCCCCCTTTCTCGGTTCCCGGACCTCGGCTACGTTCGGCGGACATGAGCACTGCTGCCACAGAATCTTTGCCGGACGCGCAAGGTCATTTTGGACCCTACGGAGGACGTTACGTGCCCGAGACATTGATGCACCCCCTGCAGGAGCTGGAGGCGGAATACTTCCGTTCGCAACACGATCCCGAATTTCAGGCGGAACTGCAGTATTACCTCCGCGAATTCTGCGGACGCCCAACGCCCCTCTATTTTGCTGAGCGACTCACGCGCGAACTGGGCGGCGCGAAGATTTACCTCAAGCGCGAAGACCTGCTCCACACCGGCGCGCACAAAATCAACAACGCCATGGGCCAGATCCTCCTGGCGAAGCGCATGGGTAAGACGCGGATCATCGCGGAAACTGGTGCCGGCCAGCATGGTGTGGCCACCGCGACGGTCGCCGCGATGTTCGGTCTTGAATGCGTGATCTACATGGGGGCGTTCGATTGCGAACGCCAACGCTTGAACGTATTCCGCATGAACATGCTGGGCGCGAAGGTCGTGCCCGTTCACGCCGGTCAAAAGACCCTGAAGGAAGCCGTCAACGAAGCGATGCGCGATTGGGTGACCAACGTCCGCAGCACACATTACATTTTGGGGACCGCTTACGGGGCGCATCCGTATCCGGTGATGGTCCGCAACTTTCAGCGCGTGATTGGTGACGAGGCACGCCGGCAAATTCTCGAACAAGAAGAGCGGTTGCCAAATTTGTTGATCGCGTGTGTCGGAGGTGGCTCGAACGCGATCGGTTTGTTTTATCCATTTCTCGAGGACAAGAGCGTGAAGATGATCGGTGTCGAGGCGGGTGGTTTGGGGATTCAACCCGAACAACACGCTGCGCGATTTCATGGCGGATCGCTCGGTGTGTTGCAGGGCACTCGCAGTTACATTTTGCAGGACGATACTGGCCAGATTCAGCTCACGCACAGCGTCAGTGCGGGACTCGATTACGCGGCGGTCGGACCCGAGCATGCGTGGCTCCACGATCAAGGTCGCGTCGAATACGGTTACGCAACCGATAAGGAGGCACTCGACGCGTTCATGAAGCTGGCGCGACTCGAAGGAATCATCCCGGCGTTGGAATCGGCGCACGCGGTGGCTGAGATCATCAAGCGCGCGCCCCAAATGTCGAAGGACGACCTCGTTATCGTCAACCTCTCCGGCCGCGGCGACAAGGACGTCGCACAGGTGGCGGACAAAGTCGGTTTGCAGATGCCGGTCTGAATGATTAGGATCAAACCATGATTGCACCCGCCAAGCATCGGTTCACTATTGAGGAGTACCACCGGATGGGTGAAACGGGCGTGCTCCGGCCGAATGCGCGGGTCGAGCTGCTGGATGGGGAGATTATTGATCTGTCACCGATCGGACCATTTCACGGAGGAGTAACAAAGTATCTGATCGAACTGTTTTCAGTGGCCGCCAAAGGTCGTTGGAAACTGGGTGTGCAGGACCCGGTAAGTTTGAACGAGAATTCCGAACCACAACCGGACGTGGCGTTGCTGCGGCCGGCACCGGACTTTTACCGCCGCCGGCATCCAACGGCGGAAGATGTGTTCCTGTTGATCGAAGTTTCAGATACCACGCTGGAACTCGACCGGAAGGAAAAGTTGCCCCTCTACGGCCGCGCCGGAGTTCGGGAGGTGTGGATCGTGAATCTGAACGAACTCACTGTTGAAATTTATCGCGATCCTCATTTTGACGGCTACGCATTGCGCACCGTGCTTCGCGGCGGCGACCAAGCTGCGCCCGCTGCGTTTCCTGATGTCGGTGTGGATGTCGGGGAACTTTTGAAGCGGTAGTTTGCAATTCAGCACGTGGAGGCCTTTCCAGGATTTCTCAACGCCGTTCGTCTGAAACGGGACTTGGTGCCGGACTTTCGCCGATATCCCTTCTCGATCCCCTCAGTGAACCAGCTCGATAGACTGGAACTAAATCCCAAGATCACGTTTCTGATCGGCGAGAATGGTTCGGGGAAATCAACCTTGCTGGAAGCCATCGCGGTGAAGTGGGGATTCAACGCCGAGGGCGGCACCAAGAACTTCAACTTTGCCACCCGGGAATCGCATTCGGAGTTACACGAGTTTCTCGTTTCGGAACGCTCTCTTTATCGCGCGCACGGCGGCTTTTTTCTGCGGGCTGAAAGCTTTTACAACGTAGCTACGCAAATAGACGATTTGGGAGTGGTAACAAGCTATGGGGGAGAATCGCTGCATCGCGTATCTCACGGTGAGGCATTTCTGGCACTGATGAGCAACCGCTTTCAGGGTGACAGTTTTTTCGTGCTGGACGAACCGGAAGCGGCGCTGTCGCCCCATCGTCAGATGTCGGCGCTCGTATTGATGCATCGCTTAATTCTCGACAACTGCCAGTTTGTCATCGCGACGCATTCGCCCATCTTGATGAGTTATCCCGACGCCTGGATTTACGAATGTGATGAAACTGGCATTCGGCGTGTCGCCTATGAGGAGACGCCGCATTTTCGAGTGACGCGCGATTTTCTCAACCGGCACCGGACGATGTTGCATCACTTGCTCAAGGACGAGCCCGATCAAAAAGACTTGGATTTGGGATCGGCTTGAATTGCTGCAATCAACTACCGATGAAATGACTGCGTGAAGTCGTCGTTCTTGATTTCGACGACTTTCTTTTCGAAGCGCGAGTTCGCGATTAGCTCGTTCAATTTGGATTCGAACGCGGCGCCGTCCATCGGCATCTGAATCGTTTGATCCATCAGCGAGGAATAAAGCATCACGTTGGCGAGTTCGACGGAGCCCAGTCCGTCCGCGCCGGGCGCAATTAATGGAGCGCCGTCGAGAATCGCGTCAGCAAAGTTGGCCATTAGGGTTGCGTGCGGTGCCGCGGCATCGGCAAAGGGGATTTCGACGTTCCAGATTTCGGGCTTGAGGAAACCGACTTTCGACGTTCGGCAATGCTCGATCATGTCCACTTCATTGCGCGTGAATTTGAGCTGGCTGTTTTCGAGGACGACTTTTCCCTTTGTGCCGGCGATCTCGAATCGATTCGAACCCGGGGCTTCTCCGGACGACGTGATGAAAACGCCGGTCGCGCCGTTGGCCCATTCGAGGTAGGCGGTCACGTTGTCCTCGACCTCGATGTTGTGATAGCGACCGAGTTGAGCAAAGCTCCTTACCTTGGACGGCATGCCGCAGAGCCACTGCAGCACGTCGAGATTGTGGAGGCATTGATTCAGCAACACGCCGCCGCCTTCCCCTTTCCACGTTGCGCGCCAGCCGCCGCTTTGGTAGTAGGCTTCGGTGCGATACCAGTCGGTGATAATCCAGCTCACACGGACGATGTCACCGAGATGGCCTTCCTGAATCAGTTTTTGAATCTTCAGATAACGCGGTTCGGTGCGGAGTTGGAACATTCCAGCAAAGACCTGCTTCGGATGTTTCTTGGCCGCAGCGATCAATTTCTCCGCGTCGGCCTTGTGGGCGGAAATCGGTTTTTCAACCATCACGTGTTTGCCGGCCTCAAAGGCGGCGATACCAAGTGAAGTGTGTTGGTAATGCGGCGTCGCGATGATCACCGCGTCGACGTCGGGAGATTGGATCAATTCCTCGCCGCTGCCAAATACCTGCAAGCCATTTTCGCGATAGGTTTCGAGCTTGCCCGGGCTGGTGCTGGCGACGGCGACTAGTTCGCAGCGGGCCGCCTTGCGTTCGAGGAGATACCCGGCGTGGTGTTTGCCGATGTTGCCCATGCCGATGATGCCGATGCGAATCTTGTCCATAAATTGTCCGTTGCAGGTTTGAACGGAACATCATCGGTCGCGTGCGAATTGCGTCGCAAGCAGATTATCCCGATCACCGCGTCCGTTGATTGAACGAAAGCAGCCGTGCCGACTCCAAACCAGAGCCGGCCCACAGAACGTTTCCCCGGCCTTGGCGGGTTGTTTATCTAACGCCGAACACAGGCGGCGGCGGCCGAGTTTGAGATTGCGTGGTCGGTGAAATTCAGCCAGAAACCGGGCTTCTACCTATTATGAAAGCAGTAACCGTATTTTTGTTTAGTTGTTTGCTGGTATCCGCCGCCGTGGCGGCGGATGCGCGTTACGTCATTGATGATCCTTTCGTGGGCGTTTATTCGGGTCGATTCGTCGCCGGTCCCGGCGGTGGCAAAGCCGAAGCACAAATTCGCAGTTTGGGTAACGGCTCTTACGACGGATTTATTGCGTTGAAAACGCCGGTTGACGGTGAGGATCACATCTTCACGATTGCGGTGATTTCACCTTTTCAACCGGGCGCGGACCAGAAGGCAAAAATTGGTGGTGCGCATCCCAATACGTTGCAGGCGCACAAGGACAACCCGGACAAACGCCTGAGCTTTCCGGAACTGACATTCCGTGGGGAAGTCTCCCCCGGCAAGATTTCCGGCGAATTTTCGGGACCGTTTGCGTCCCGCGGCACGTTCACCTATGAGCTTTCGCGCATCGCGCCGCCGCAATCGCCCACCTTGGACGCGCCAGCGCCAAAAGGTGCCGTTGTGCTGTTTGACGGGAAGGACCTGAGCCAATGGAAGGCGTCGAAATGGAAGATCAACGATGGTGTGCTCGAAGTCGGTGACGGCAACTTGATCGCCAAGCAATCGTTGACCAATTTCGTGCTGCATCTGGAATTCCGGACGCCGAACATGCCGGAAGCGCGCGGTCAGGGCCGCGGCAACAGCGGCGTGTATTTGCGATCCGTTTTCGAAGTGCAGGTGCTCGACAGCTTTGGGCTCTTTCCGCTGGCGGACAACGACTGCGGCGGCATCTACAAGGTCAAAGCTCCGGCCGTCGGCGAAGTTAATGCCTGTCTGCCGCCGGGTGTGTGGCAGACGTATGACATTACGTTTCGTGACGGTGATCAAAAGAGCGGCCGGGCACCGGTCATCACGGTGGTGCAAAATGGGAAAACCATCGTCGACAACGCCAAGGTGCCGATGGATCTGTTCGTCAACGGCACGGGTGGTGGCGAAGTGGGCGGCGGTTTTCTGATGCTACAAAACCACGGCAACGCCGTGCAGTATCGTAACATCTGGGCGCAGCCGATCGAGTAAAGTCCGCCCCGTTGGTTTTGAGCGACGCCCGGTCCGCTATTCTTTTTGAGCGGGCTGGGCGTCGATCGGTTTGAGGGTTAACGGATCCCGCAGCGGCACCTCGACCAACGGCCCTTTGCTCAGGTCGGTGAGCTTTACCGAATGATCCGGGTGACCTTCCAGAATCTCCTTCTTCTGCCCGACCACGAGGATCACGGCGTCGTTTGGCTTGAGATATTTCTTGGCAACCTTTTGGACATCGTCCTCGGAAATGGCGTCGATCTTACCACGGAATTCCTTCCAATAATCCGGGTCTTTGGCGAATCGCCCGGTCAATTCGTCATTACCAAAAAGCCCGGCCACGGCGGATTTGCTGGCGAAGTTCTGGGGAAACGTGTCGATGAACGAACGCTTGGACGTATTTAATTCCTCGTCGCTCACCGGCTGGTCGGCCATGCGTTTCAACTCCTGTTCGATGATCGACGTGGCGTAGGGAACGGTGCGGGATTTCGACTGGAAAACGGCGATGAATGGGCCGGGCGCGTAAACCCCCGCCTGAAACGCCGAACCCGCGCTGTAGGCCAGACCTTCGTCCGAGCGAATGCGGTTCATCAATCGAGAGGTGAACCCGCCGCCGCCGAGAATGTCATTCATCACCAGGCAGGCAAAGTAGTCCGGGTTATCGCGTTGAATGCCGGGCAGCATCAAAGTCACCCGGCCTTGGTTGACGTCCTTGTCCACCAGGTAAATTCCCGGTTTGGCCATTTCAGGATTGGCGGGCGGTTCTGGCGCTGTCTCCCCGGAGTAAGGCCAATCGGCGATCAGCTTGTTCAAGCGCGCCGTCATGTCGTCGACATCGAAATCGCCGGCGACCGCGATGATGAAGTTTTTCGGTTGAATCCATTTGTGATGAAACGCAATCAAATCGTCGCGCGAGATGGAATCGACGGAACTCTTGGTCTCCAGACGGTTGCTCCAGAAATGTTCGCCGAAGGCCAGGAAACGACGCTCGCGCTGTTCAATATCGGCGGAGTCGTCGTTACGTTGTTTCATTTCGGCGATGATCTGTTCCTTTCGGAGCGCGATTTTGTCCTCCTGAAAACGAGGCTCGGCCAACACTTCACGTAAGATCGAAAGTCCTTCATCAAGGTCTTTCGAAAGGAGATTGAGATGCGCGTTGCCTTGAAATCCCTGGATGCCGGTGCCGAGTTGAGCAGCCAAAAAATCCATCCGCTCGTCCAACTCTTCGGCGGTTTTTGATTTCGTGCCGCCGCGCGCCATCAGATAGCCGGTGAGGCTGGCGAGTCCTTCCTTGCCCTTGGGATCGAGGTGCTCCCCCACGCGGAACATGACATCGATGTCCACCAACGGCAGCGTGCGATCCGGAACGAGATACGCGACGACGCCTCCGTTCAGCACGTGGCGATAATCTGCCGCCAGCGGCGGCTCAAATTTCAACGGCTCGAACGTCAGCTTCTCGGGACGATTGGGAATGTCTTCCGCGAAAGTCGACGCGGTAAGGCACACCAAAATCGATAAAAACGTGATCTGACAAAATGTGCGGCGCTTCATGTTATTCCTTCCCTCCCAATTCCGTGACCCGGGCCTGAATCTTTTTCATATACGCCTGGAAAAATGGCTTTTGTTCATCGGGCACCTGGCCTGCCTGGCCTTTCATCTTTTCGAGTGCTTGTTTCAGTTTGCCGGCGTCACTTTCCTGTTTGAGTTTCGCGGCCAATTGTTTGATCGCGGTTTTTTGGTCGCCGGTTAATCCCGCGAGGTCGGGATCTTCTTCAGTTCCGGTTCCCGGCTTTCGCGTGTAGATGCCGACGGCGCGGTTGATTTTCGTAAAGTATTTTTGGGCGACGCGTTGAACGTCTTCGGCCGTGACGGCCTGTATTTTGGGTCCGCCATAGTTAATCTCGCGCCAGTCGCCTTCGCCGTCGTAATTGATCAACTGGTGCAGGATGCTGAAATTGGAATTCAATTTCCGATATTCATAGGCCGCGTACTGGTTCTTGATCTTTTGCAATTCCTCGGCCGGCACGAGTTCGTGCTTCAATTTGTCGAGTTCCTGATAGATGCCCTGCTCGACGTCTTCGGGTGTCTTGCCGTCCCGCGCTTCGCCGCCGATATTGAAGAGCCCGGCCCACTTCTTCGAATCCTGATAGGCGAAGGTTTCAGTCGCGACTTCGTTGCTGAGGACCAGTCCTTTATACAATCTGCCGGTGCGGCCCGAGAGCAATTGGGCGAGTACGGCGAGCGGGTAACTGTCAGGATGCTGATACGGAACCGTGTGCCAGTAGATGTCCACCTGCGGGTTGGCCTCCACTTCGGCGTTCATCCGCTTCTCGACTTCCTGCGGTACTTCGAGCGTGACCACATCCGGCGGATCCTTTTTGCCTCGGGGAATTCTTCCAAAGTAGCGACGCGCCATTTTTTCCGCGTCGTCCGATTGAAAATCACCGACCAAAATCAGCGTTATGTTTTGGGGCGAGTAATAGATGGAATAAAAGTTATCCGCCTGGGCCTTGCTGATCGCCATGACATCAGATGGCCAGCCGATGGTGGGCCAGCTGTAGGTGCTCGATTCCCAGAACATCGCGAGGTGTGCGACCGACGCCTCACCCAGCGGCGTGCTGTCGTAGCGCATGCGGCGCTCTTCCAAGACGACATCGCGTTCGGCGTAGAATTCACGAAACACCGGATGCCAGAGACGCTCACTTTCCATCCACATCCAGAGCTCGAGTTTGTTGGCGGGGACGTTGATGAAATAGCCGGTCAAATCGTCAGTCGTGAAGGCGTTCATTCCGGACGCGCCGGCGGTCGTGTAAATGCGGTCGAATTCATTTTTCACGAGCAACTCGCGCTGGGCATCCACCAGTTTTTTGAATTCCGCCGACAATTCCTTGTAGCGCGGCGTGAACGTATTGGGGTCCTGCAAATCCTTGATCTTGCCGTGGCGCCACATCTCACGCATGTGCGCTTCCTCCTGGCGCATTTTTTCGCGGACTTCCTCCTGCTTCGCGATGATTTCCTGGTCCTTCTCGTAATCCTTGGTGCCGATCGTTGGCGTGCCCTTGAACATCATGTGTTCAAAAAGATGGGCGATGCCGGTGATGCCGGGGCGTTCGTTTGAACTGCCGACGTGGGCGACCCAGCCGCCGGCGATTGTTGGATTGTCGTGGCGTTCCACCATGAGAAGCCGCATCCCGTTGGCGAGATGCACTTCCTTGACTGGAACTTGCTGGGAAAATGCGACGGAGGCCGACAACAGAGTGACGAGCCAGAGCGCAAGCCTTGATCGTTTGCAGATGATTGCTGTCATGATGGACGCACGGTGAGACCACTTTGCCTCCAGCCGGCGTCGTGTCAATCGACAGTATTCGGGGCCAACGGTTCAATCCCGCCGGTTAGCCTTCGCTGCCTTCGGCAATGGAAACCTCCGCGCGGAACAAGTCGTGGAGCGTCACAAGGCCGATGACGCGGCCGTCCTGGCGATCGGTCAGGACCACAACGCCGGTGGTGGATTCGATCAACAACAGCTGGAGCTGACGAATTGATTCGTTCGGCCGGCAACTCACCGCGGGCTCCAGCTTTGGCGGCCGGTTCTCGCGCAAGGCCTTTTCGGCCTCGGCACGCGTCAGCACGCCGGCAAGTTTCTTGTCCTGAATCACCGGAAACGCGAGATACGGATGCTGCTTGATCGAAGTTTTGATGGTGTCCAGCGACAGGTCCTTGAGCAGGACGGGCTGGAAGTTCGCGATGGCGGAAACCGGCAGCTGTTGCCAGGTCTGCAAATCGCGCGGCGGAATGACGTGCTCGAGCTGGTGGCCATCCTGTTTGAGCAGTTCTTCGTAGAAGTTTTCCTTGGCCAACTTGCGGCTGATGGCCTGACTGATCAACGTACCGATCATCAGCGGTGGCACCAACGCAAATTCGTGTGTCATTTCAAACACGATCAAAATGGACGTGACCGGCGCGCGGACCACGGCACCCATGCAGGCGCTCATGCCGACGACCGCAAGAAAGACGCTGTCGTCCAGCTTGATGGGCATCACCAGCCCCACCAGCCCCGCTACTGCAACACCGCACATGCCGCCGAAAAACAGGGTCGGAGAGAAGATGCCACCACAACCACCGAAGCCATAGCACGAGATCGTCGCGATCAATTTGGCCACCAACAACACGGCGGCGATTTTCCATTCATAGTGCTCGGTCAGTGCCTTGGTCAGGTCGATGTAGCCCAGCCCAAAAACGCCGATGCTGCCTTCGCCGGTCATCTGGCGAGTCATGTAGAAAACGCCACAACCAAGCACCCAGGTAATGAATCCACCAAACGCCGGGCGCACCCAGTCGGGAACATGCTCGAAACCCTTGCGCACCGCCCGGAGGCGGATGGTGCCATGTTGAAAACACATGCCGGCGAGCGATGCCAGTGCCGCGACAATCGGCGTCATTGCGTAGGATATCCAACCAGCGTGCTCGACGCTGCCGAGTGTGAACGCAGGTTGCGGCCCAAGAAAACCGTGGGCAACCAAGGCGCCGAGAACGGATGCCAGCAGCACGCTGCCGAGATAGCGGCTGTTGAGATCTTGCAGAATCTCCTCCAGCACGAACGTGACGGCCGCCACTGGCGTGTTAAACGCGGCTGCCAGACCAGCCGCCGCACCAGAGGCTGCCGCGAGCCTGCGCCGCTGTTTGGATTCACCCGTCCATCCCGCAACGTGGGAAGCCACACCACCGGCGAGTTGCACGCTGGGACCTTCCCGCCCGAGACTGCAGCCGCCCCCCAGACTGAGGGCACCGGCGACGTACTTCACCCAGACCACACGGAACGGCACGTAACCGAACTCCTTCCAGTACGCCAGCTTGAGTTGGGGAATACCGCTACCAGAGGCGGATTTGCAGAAACTATTCAACAACCAGCCCACGATCAGGGAGCACACCATGATCATGATGAACGACTCGATCATGAAGCGCGTCGTGGTCTCGTGCTGGAAACGCGCGTACGTGTAGGCGAAAATCTCCTGGACCGTATATTGGAACAGAACGGCCGCGCTGCCGGCAACCAGTCCAAAAAGACAGGTGGCGATGATTGCCCGTGTTTGTTTGGGAAGACGTTGGAAGTATTGAGCTAACAGTTGCACTTATCGGGACGGGCATTCTTGGCAAACGCGACTTCATTGCAAGCGGTTCTTTGAAAACTCGCAAATTCCGGTCCGCCCGGGGCAAAATTTTTTGCGCCGAGTGTTGCCTGACGGATTCAATCGCGGGTTGCATCCTCGAATGACGACCTTCAACGGACGCACGCCGGCCAAAAAACTTCACGCGTTTATTGAATTCCGAAGTCCCCTCCGTATAGTGCGCTCGTTTCTGCTGCAGCAACATGAATGAAACCGATGGCGCAACTGCCTGGTCCGTCCAGGACTCGCGCAACCTCTATAACATCAATCGTTGGGGTGCGAAGTATTTCGATATCAACGAGGCTGGCCATGTCGTCGTCATGCCTTTGCAGGAAGCCGGTGCGGCGGTCGATTTGACGGACGTCGTCGAGGAAGCGCGTGGCCGCGGTCTCAAGTTTCCCCTGCTCGTTCGGTTTCAGGATATTCTCCGTCACCGCGTCGAAGCGCTGAACAATGCCTTTCGTCAGGCGATCAAGGAGTTTGAATATCGCGGCCGCTATCGGGGCGTGTTTCCGATCAAGGTGAACCAGCTCCGCGAGGTCGTGGAGGAAATTCTGGATGCCGGCAAGGCGTTTGACTTTGGCCTCGAAGTGGGCAGCAAACCCGAATTGTTTGCCGGTCTCTCCCTGCAAGACGAGCGCGACGGCCTGATCATTTGCAACGGCTACAAGGACTGCGATTTCATCCGGATGGCGTTGCTCGGCGTGAAGCTCGGCAAGAAGGTGATCATGGTGGTCGAGAAGCTCGAGGAGCTGCGGCAAATCATCCAGGTTTCGAAAACGTTCGGTGTCGAACCGTTGATCGGCATTCGTTGCCGGTTGCTCAGCAAGGGAGCCGGAAAGTGGGCGGAAAGCGGTGGCGAAAATGCGAAGTTCGGCTTGAGCACGATCGAGCTGCTCGCCGCGATCGAGTTGTTGCGTTCCGAAAATCTGACGCAGAGTTTCAAGCTGCTGCATTTCCACATCGGCTCACAGGTACCGGATATCCTGACGGTCAAGAAAGCCGTGCAGGAAGCCGCGCGTTTCTATTCCAAGCTCCACAAGATGGGATTCCAGATCGAGTTCGTGGACGTTGGCGGCGGCCTGGGTGTCGATTACGACGGCAGCCGGTCGGCGTTCGACAGTTCGACAAATTACACGCTCCAGGAATACGCGAACGACATCATTTACTATCTCGGCAATGTCTGCGACGCGGAAGGAGTGCCGCATCCGAATGTCGTCAGCGAGAGCGGTCGCGCGTTGGTGGCGCATCACAGCGTTCTGCTCGTCGAGGTGTTTGGCTCGATTGAAAAACTGCGTTGCGCGGACCAGCTGACATTCGGCGAAAAGGAACACCCATTGATCGTTGAATTGCTCGAGATTCGCAACAATCTCGACCGGTTGAACAAACTGGAGGCGTATCACGATGCGCTGGAGCATCGGGAAGATTCGCACAACATGTTTACGCTCGGCATGCTGGATCTGCCGGAGAAAGCGAAGATCGAGGGCCTTTACTGGGAGATCGCCAAAAAGGTCGTCGAAAGCTTTCGCGGGCAGCCTTACGTGCCTGAGGAAATCCGCTTGTTGGAAGACAGCCTGGGCGACCAGTATCTTTGCAACTTTTCGGTCTTTCAATCGCTGCTGGATCACTGGGCGCTCGGACAATTGTTTCCCATCATGCCCGTTTCGCGTCTCAACGAAAAGCCGGAGCGCGAAGGCACGCTGGTCGATATCACCTGTGATTCCGACGGCCAGATCAACAAATTCATCGACCTGCATGACGTGCGCGACACCTTGCCGCTGCACGCGATTCGACCCGGCAACAACGGTGGTGGAATCGAGCCGTATCATTTGGGTTTCTTTCTCATGGGCGCCTATCAGGACATCATGGGGGATCTGCACAATCTGTTTGGCCGCGTGAATGAACTCCATGTGTTTCTCGATCCCGACGAGCCGACCGGTTACTACGTCGAAGAAGTGATCGAAGGGACGACGATCGCGCAGGCGCTCACCTCGGTGCAGTACGATGAAAATGAGCTGAAGCGCCGGATGAAAGGGCAGATCGACGCCGCGATCAAAAGCGACATGCTCAAGCCCTCCGAAGGCATGCGTTTGCTGGATGAGTACGAACGCGGCTTGAAGAGCACCACTTATCTTACCATTTGACCGGTTGTGATGCCCCCGCCCCGGCCAACTGATGAGACGATGCAGGGCATGGAGGTGGAAACTCCTGATCTCACCGAGCAACCGTCCGCGTGGAACGTGGACGCTGCGGCGACCGATCCCTTCGGGCAGGGAATGTTGAAAGGGCTCGGCCGGGTTGTGCGCGGATTGTCGGTACTCGTCTGGGCGCTGCCGCTGGCGTTGGCAATTGTGGTGTGGACGGTTTCCCGCATTGGGATTTCGATGCCCACGCCGTTTTCCAATCTGCTGATGTCCATGGGGGTCGTTCCAGCTCTGGTAGTCACGGCAATGATGTGGTTCGGCATCTGGCAGATCGGCCGGTTTCAACCCGGTCTGCCATCCTGGCAGCGAGCGGTGGATCGGGCGCGCTGGCTCGCGCTTTTGCTGATCGGTTTTTCGCCGTTCATCTACTGGTGGAGCCGGCGTCCGGAGATTCTGTATTTCAAAATCTCCGCGTCAGCGTTGATCCTGTTCGGCCTCCTTTTTCTGATCCAGTTGAACGTGGTGCTGCGTCGTCTGACGGCGATGCTCCCCGACCAGGCACTGCGCGAAGAGACGATTTCGATGGCTCGCTTGAACTACGCCATTCTTGGAATACTCGGCGTCATGTACCTCGTATTCTTCGCGCTCGATCGAGTCACGTTTCAAGCGATTGCATCATGGGTCGCCCGGCAATACATCGAATTTGCGCGCATCATGCTGCTGCTCTTCATGGTGATTCCGATTGCGATCACGATCGCCGTGATGTGGAAGATCAAGGAAACGATATTGGAGAGTGTGTTTACGGCCAACGAGCCGCAATGATCCGACGTTCGTGAAAAGGAAAAGGCCGGCAGTTTCCCGCCGGCCTTGATGTTTCAAAATGGTCCCCGTTGCTCAAGCGGCCGGGGTCGGCTGTTCGAGTTCCTTCGGATCAACTTCTTCGATCTTCGCGTTTTCCTCGAGAAACTTGATGACCTTTTCGTTCATGAGCTGGTCATAGATTTCCGAGACCCCGCCCCGCTTTTCGAGGTCCTTCACAAACTTCTCAACCGGCGTCTGGTATTGTTGGGCCAGCAGATGCACGCGCAGATTCAGCTCCTTCTGCTCGACCTTGATATCCTCTTTTTCGGCGATCTTGCGGAAAATGAATGCGGCTTTGACACGTTCCTGCGCACCGGCGGCGGCGGCCGAATAAATCTGATCCTTCTGCTGCTCGATTACGTTCTTGTCGATGCCGCGGTTCTGGTTTTCCTGGACGATCTGGTAAACCACGTTGCGCGTTTCTTCCGCGACCACGCCTTCCGGCAGATCAAATTTCACCGCATCCAGCAACGCTTTGACGATCTGGTTGCGTGTTTCGCGGCTCTTCTTGGTTTTCAGCTCGTTCACCAAATCTTCGCGCACGCCTTCGCGTAGTTTTTCGGGCGATTCCGCACCGTAGGATTCGGCAAATGCCTGATCCATCTCCGGCAGGCGGCGTTCCTTGACTTCACCGATTTCCACTTCGAACTGCCCTTCCTTGCCGGCGAGCGCCGCGGTTACGAAATCGGGCGGAAACGTCACCGTCACCGTCCGTTTGTCGCCCTTCTTGGCGCCGATCAATTGTTCGCTGAATCCAGGAATGAACGAATCCTTGGCGATATTGACCCAAAAATTCTTTTGCTCCGTCAGGCCTTTTGCCGTGGGAGCGGTTTCGATGATCGGTTTGCCGTCGCAGGTGCCGGTGTAGTTCACCACGGCGATGTCTCCTTCTTTTGCATCGCGATCCACGGTTTCGTATTTCGCCTGGCGATCACGCAGGATGCCCAACGCCTTTTCGACGTCCTCGTCCGTCACGGAGGTGTTCGGGACTTTGGCGGCAAGACCCTTGTATTCGGGCACTTCAAATTCTGGTGCGGTCTCGATCGTGGCATTGAACATGAGCGCCACGCCGCGACCGAATTGGACTTCCTCGATGTCCGGATAGCCGACCACGCTGATTTTGTGCTCTTTGAGCGCCTTGCGATACGAGTCGGGCACCAGCCGGCGCTTTACCTCGGTCAGGATGTCGGGCTCAAATTTCTTGAGCACCATTGCGCGCGGGGCCTTGCCGGGGCGAAAGCCGGGCAGGCGCACCTGGCGCTGAAATTCCTGGGCGGTGTTGTTGAAAGCGGTGTCAACCTCCTGCGCGGGCACTTCGATGCGCAGGAGCTTCTTGCAGGGGGCCAGTTCTTCGATCGTGACGTTCACGGGCAAACCTTTCAAATAAGCGGTGCAAAATACGACCAGCCACCGGCGGAGAAACTGCCCCCGGGGCCAGACGAGTCGCGGAGCCTAGGTAAGGGGTATGGGAGCGTCAAGCCCGGCTTCGGGTCGGCTACATCTGTTCAAGCGTCTCGATTCCCAACGCGTTGAGCCCTTGTTTCAGGATGCGCCCCGCCAGTTCACAAAGACGCAACCGACTGCCGCGCTGCGGTTCATCGGACTTCAGCACCGGGCAGGATTCGTAGAAACGGGAGTAAAAACCGGCCAGCTCGTAAAGATAACTGCACAAATAGTTCGGCCGGTAATCCTCGACGACGTACTCCAGCGTCAGGCCAAAATTTAACAAGTGCTTCGCGAGCGCCAGCTCGTCTGGTTCGGTCGCGGCAATTGGCACCGCCGCGTCAACGGCGATTCCGTCCTCCGCCGCCTTGCGAAAAATACTACGAATCCGCGTGTAGGCGTATTGCAAATACGGCGCGGTGTTGCCCTGGAACGCCAGCATCTTATCCCAACTGAACACGTAATCAGTCTGCCGGTTCGGCGCGAGATCGGCGTATTTGATCGCGCCGATGCCAACCACACGCGCGACTTCCCTGCGTTCAGCTTCGCTCAGAGATTGATTCTTTTCCTCAACGATCTTGCGCGCACGTTGCTCCGCTTCGTCCAGTAAATCGCCAAGCTTCACGGTGTCGCCGGAGCGCGTTTTGAACGGCTTGCCGTCATCGCCGAGTATTTTGCCAAAGCCGACATGCCGAAGCTTCACCTTCGCGGCGGCATCGGGCTGCCAGCGGGCGAAGGTCAAAAACAGCTTCTTGAAATGCGGACCCTGACGATCATCGACGACGTAAACGATCTCATCCGGCGACCAGGTTTTCAGCCGGTAATCGATGGTCGCGAGATCGGTCGTCATGTAGTTGAAACCGCCGTCGCGTTTGCGGATCAACGCCGGATCGGGTACCCATTCGCCGTCGCGGCTTACGAGAAATGGATCTTCTTTCGGCGGCATCGACCCGTCGCTGAAAACCGCCACCGCACCTTCGCTTTCGCGCGCGATTCCACGCTTCTGCAAGTCCTCAACCACACCGGCAAGCTGCGGATTGTAAAAGCTTTCGCCCAGCGTTTGATCGAATTTGACCCCAAGGCGCGAATAGATTTCATCAAATTGCTTCTGCGAAATCTCGCGTATGGATTCCCAAATTTGGCGCTGCTGACCTTTTCCTTGTTGCAATCGAACTAGTTCCTGGCGAACCCAGTCTTGAAGAGAGGTCTGGTGAAAACGGTTGTCAGAGGATTGAAGGTTGGTTCCTTCAAGCTTCTGATTCAGTCGCTCGACGGCCCCTTCGTCGCCCGAACATGCCGCATGGAGCTCCTTATACCAAAAATTTAACCGTTCGATAGGGTCCGTGGCCTCCGCAATGTCCTCTCCACTTACGCTTGCAGTAGCCCAACCAACGAGCAGAATACCAAACTGCGTGCCCCAATCTCCAATATGATTATCGGTAATCACGTTGTGACCGAGCAATCGCAGCACGCGCTGGATCGCATCGCCGATCCCGGTCGAACGTATGTGGCCAACGTGCATGGGCTTGGCGACGTTGGGTGAACTGAAATCGATGACGTATGTCTTTGGCTTCGCGGCCGGCTCAACCAATTGATCCGCACCGGCGATTTTGTTCAGCGTTTCGTTCAACGCCGTGTGCTTGATGCGGAAATTCAGAAAGCCCGGTCCGGCGATTTCCACCTTTTCGCACGAGCGGCTCACGTCGAGCTGTTCCACCACCTGCGTGGCCAACTGGCGGGGATTCATCTTGCGCGCCTTGGCAATCGCCATCAGCGCGCTTGATTGATAATCGCCAAATTTCGGATCGGGGCAGGGGCGCACCAGAACGGAGGCGAGGTCGGCGTCGGGCACAATTTTGGCGACCACTGCCTTTAACTGAATTTCAAGCTCGTGATGAAGCACGCCCGGATTTCAAAGGACACCGACGGTCAAAGTCGAGCAGAAGGGTTTAGGAAAGGACCAATTTCAAAGCTCAGAGGTCCAACGAATTGCCAAACGCCCAACACTGGATTCGCTTTGCACCCGGTGGAAGGTTGGTTTTTGGAATAGTGCCTTCCTTGGAAGTTTGTCCTTGGACCTTGGTCGTTCGCGGCCTGAAGTCGCGCGCTGCGTCACTTGGCCTTCGACTGCTTGCAGATGGCGTCGTACATCGCGCCGGCATCCGGAGCGGTTTCGAGCGTTTGCCGAAAATCCTTGTTGTGGAGCAGCTTTGCGATATTGGCCAACGTGTGGAGATGCTTTTGAAACTGGCCCTGGGGAACGAGAAAAAGCATCACGAGGCTGACCGGTTGATTGTCCAGCGAATCAAAATTGACGCCGGCTTTCGAGCGCCCGAACGCTCCGGTCACCTCATAAATCAAATCAGTCGACGCGTGGGGAATGCCGATGCCGAAACCAATTCCGGTACTCATCGACGTTTCCCGCTTCTTGACCACCGAAGCGATCGCCTCCCGATGCTCAGCCTTGATCTTCCCGGCCTGCACGAGATGGTTGATCAGTTCATCGATGGCCTGCCAACGATCGGTTGCGGCCAGATCGGGAACGATCAGGTCTTTCTGGAGTATGTCACACAGCAGCATTGGCCCAAAAAGTTAGTCCGGGGATTTCGCAGGAAGGGCAGGCCCATTTCAAGATCGAATTCGACACTCGCACCGCAAGTTATCCGCAGTGACGGCAATAAAGGTTGCCTTATCGGCGGTTTTCCGTCGTGGAAATCGCGTACTGCTGAAGCAACAATATATTAAAATGCACCGCCAAAGAGTCCGTTTGTCACTGCTTGTTGACGATTTGGAAGCTTGAGACCAGGTCCGCCAGCCGCAATTGATGCCTCCACCATTCCGGCCAAATGGATTCGATTACCGCGGCGGAATGGCCATTCGCGACGTAGATTTCTTCGGAACCGCCTTCGAATCGAATCCCGACCCGCGACGTCACCCACTCAATCATGTCAACTCGACGAAGCTTCAACGTTTCAATCGGGCTTTTGCTGGCTACCCTCACACTCGCGCCAATCTGGGCGGCCGCCGACGTGACACTTGAGTTCGACACCAACCGCGTCAATCAACTGTCGATCAGTGCTGAAGCTGGCGAGACGATCGTTTTTAACACCCGCGGTGAAGACCCGTTCGTTTTGCTGAAGCCATTCGCCCCGGGTCAGGTTCGCCCGGAAGATCGAGTGCTGGCGTTCGACTATTTTTGTCCGGACGGGATCAACGATTTGGAAATCTTCTTCGGTCCACCAATCGTCGCGGGTGGTTCATTCTCGGCCGGTGAAATGCGCAAAGCAGAATCCTGGCAACCCTTCGCGGTCGATTTGGTGGAGGCTTCCGGTGGACGCTGGTCGGCAAAGTCCAGCTTGTTGCGGCTCGATTTCGGACGACGAGCCGGCGTCGAGTTGCGCGTTCGAAACCTGCGCTTGCGTCCGCTCAACGACGCTGAACGAAAGTCCGCCGCAGAACGCGAGGCCGTTCGCCAGCGCAAAGCGGATGCGGCCGCAACCGTGACGCGATACCTGAACGCCGATCTTCCGGCGCGTATTGAATCCGTTCGCGGCACGAAAAGCGATATCGTCGTGCGCGGTACAGTGGCGGACGGTTTCCCCGAACTGCGACTGATCGAAGCTCAGCCGTGGCAGGAGCTGTGGAAGATTTTGGATGGAAAGGCTGCGCCGCAGCGCGGTCTTATCGTGATCGATCAGAGCGTCCTGAATTCAGCCGCTACGATTTCAAAGAATCAAAACGGGTCGTTTGAAATTTCCGTTCCACGATTCGATGGCACCCGAGATCGTATCACTTCGCGCTGGGCCGTCGCAGCAAAACAAGGCGATGGGTCTGGACGGCTTGCTTCGCACTTCGTTTACCCGACTGACCTCTCGGTCGCCTGCGAACATCCTGATCTCTCCCGAATCACCGCGTCTGGCATCAAAGGCATGGCGGGCGTCTGGGCCAACGACATTCTCGACGAGCTGGTGGAACTTGGCGTGCAACACATCACGGATAACTTTTGGATCAGCGGCATGTTCAGCGACACCGCCCGTCCTGGTTGGGAAGAATTCGAACACAACGGCCGTTCGTGGTGGGTCAAGCCCGGCGCGATCGCGCAGCACGATCGTTTGATCAAGTTCGCCACCGATCACAACATGACCGTCTCCGCGATTCTACTCGTCGGCTTTGGTGATTCTGGTTTTGCCGAGTTGATGCAACATCCCGCCGCGGAGCGCGCGGCTCCATACGCCATGCCGAATTTAACCATGCGTGCGGGCGCCGAAGCGTACGAAGCTGCGATCTCATTTCTTGCCGAGCGTTACGCGCAACCCGGCAATCCACGTGGTCGGATCAGCAACTGGATTTTGCACAATGAAATCGATTACGGGTGGGAATGGACCAACATGGGTGCGCAGCCGCTGGCGGTCTATCTCGACACCTACATCCGTTCGATGCGGATCGTTTACAATGTCGCGCGGCAGTTTAATCCGCACGCTCGCGTGTTCATCTCGCTCACGCACAACTGGAACGTGCCGGAGGACCCGACTTGGAAGACATACGCACCGCGGCGGATGCTGGAAATGCTGGCAAAATATTCGCAGGTCGAAGGCGATTTCGAATGGGGCGTCGCGTATCACCCGTATCCGCAAAGTTTATTCAAAGCCGACGCGTGGAACGACACGCTGCCGACCGACAACTTTGACACGCCGATGATCACGCCTAAAAACATCGCCGTGCTCGACCGTTGGATGCACCGGCCGGAGATGCTTTATCGCGGCCACGCGCGCGGAGTGCTTTTGTCGGAGCAAGGTTTTCACACGCCGGACTATTCGGAAGCGGGCGAACGCCTCCAGGCGGCGGCATTTGTTTATATGTGGCGCCAATTGCGCGGCCTCACGTCGATTGAGGAATTCGACAACCATCGGTGGGTGGATCATCCTCAGGAGGGTGGATTGAAACTCGGCCTGCGCACGCTTCCAAGCCCCGGCAAGCCGAATGGTGATCGCAAGTTCGCATGGGAGATTTACAAGTCTCTCGACACGCCGGAAGAAGGCGCGGCGACTAAGTTTGCCGACGAGATTATCGGCGAAACCAGCGCCCATCAGAATCGTCAGGAATGACACCAGTGAAGAGCCGTGGTCGAGGGCGCCGGGCACTCGGCTCGCGTGAAGCGAGCCACCGGCCCAATGCTTTCGTGGAGAAAAATGGTTCATTACGTTGGTATGTTTACCCTTTGAGGCCCGACGCCAGTGTGCCACCGGGAATGGCCGAGTTGAACGTTTCTCCTGAGCCGACCGTGCTATGCCGGCTTGGATCTACTTCGACGGCGCAGTAGGCGGATTAATTTCGGCAAACTCCCTGCCGCCAAGGCGACGATCAACAGCACACCGGTCAACACGCCGGAAAGTTCACCGGCCATGTTCATCGTCGCCGGCACCCGCGTGAGGCCGTTGGTCAACACCGCAAGCGCTGCCACTCCCAGCAACGTTCCGTGGACAGACCCCACTCCGCCAAAGATGCTTGTGCCACCCAAAACCACAGCCGTGATTGCGAGCAATTCGTAACCGAACCCGGCGTCCGCCTTCGCCGTTCCGAGCCGCGACGTGTAGGTGAGCGACGCGATCGCCACCACGACTCCGGCCAAAATGTAGGCGGTGGCCAGCCGTCGCTCGACCGGCAATCCGGCGTATCGCGCGCCTTCGGGCGAGAAGCCAATCGCGCGCGCCGATCGACCGAATGTCGTTCGATGCACCAGCAGCCACACGAAGATTGCCACGGCGAGAAGAATCCACGCCTGGGTCGGCAGCCCCCAAATAGTTCCGTTGCCGAGAGACAAAAATGAGTCCGGGAATTCGGTGAACGCATCCACGCCTCGCGTGATGGCTTCGGCCAGTCCACGAAAAAGGGAAAACGTTCCCAACGTGACGATTAATGGCGGCAGGCGGAGCCGCGTGATCAACAGCGCGTTGAAGCCACCGCACATCGCACCAATCCCGATCGTACAGAAACCCGCAAGCCACGGTGGCATTCCCGCGTCACGCCAAAATTTGCCGAACAGCACGGCGCACAAACCCAGCATGGAACCCACCGAGAGGTCGATCCCGCCGGTCAAAATGATCGGCGTCATCACTAATGCGAGCAGCCCGATCTCGACCGAATGGCGGACGATGTTGGCCTCGTTATCCGCCGTCCCAAACCGGATGCCTGCCAACTGAAAATAGCAAATCTCAATAACCAGCAGGATGACCAGAATCGTTTCGTGCCGCGCCAAAATATTCTTCCATCTGTGTTTATCTGCGTTCATCTGCGGTTACCTTCCTTCTTGCTTCGCACGCCGTCCGCAACGATGGCAACGAGGATGATTGTGCCCTGGATCGCTTTTTCCCAATACGGTTTCACTCCGACATAGGTCAGAGCCGGACCGATGCAGACCAGCAACAGCAATCCGGCGAACACCCCCCACAACTTCCCGCGTCCACCGGAGATCGCCACGCCACCGACCACCGCTGCGGCGATCGCTTCCAGTTCGAGACCGCGACCGGTGTTCGGATCCACTTGCGGGGATTGAACCATGTTCAATACGGCGGCCAGTCCGGTCAGCGCTCCCATCACCGCAAACACCAGAAACGTGACGAGCTGTGGGCGGATCCCCGCGAGGCGCGCGGCTTCAGCGTCTGAACCGACCGCATAAATGAACCGGCCGGCAGCGACGTTTTTCAAGACATACGAAAGCACCACCACCAAAACGATTGCGACCGCGCAAACGGTCCATTGACCGGCAGTCATCGGCAGACCAAACCATTCCGTACCGGGCGGCAGATTGATGAAGACTCCTTGCTGGAAAAGCCGCAAAGCCTCGCGCCAGGTGACCATGGTCGCCAGCGTGACGACAATGCTGGGCAAACGCAGTGTGGCGATCAAAAACCCGTTGAACGCGCCGCCGACAAGTCCGACCACGATGGCAATCAGAATTGCGATCGGAAAAGGGGTTCCGGCGGCGGTCGCGAGTCCGGCGCAGGTGCCGCAAACCGCGAAGAGTGAACCGATTGAAATATCGATCTGCCGGCAAATGATCACCAACGCCACGCCACACGCGAGGACGAGCTTGGGTGCAGCTGCCGTCATTCGGGAGAGCAACGGTTGTGGATCGAAGAAATGCGGCGCCAACACCGCCAGCAAAAGAAGCAGCCCGAATAAAACGGCAGCAACGGAGAGTTCGCGGAAATAGCGTTTCATCAGACAGAGCTCACCGCGGAGGCGCGGAGATTAAAAATCGTTGGCTGGAATCCTGCGAAGACAGGATCGCCGGAAAGAAATTGGAGAAAACAGCATTCGGGGATCACGTCACCGTCCTCCGCGTCTCAGCGTCTCTGCGGTTCAATTCTTTCCGCTGTCCCAATGCTGCCGCCATCACTTCATGCGAATCACTCCCGCCGGGCAGAATTTCGACGATCGTGCCGGACCGCATCACCGCGACGCGGTCGCTCATGCCCACGATTTCCGGTAGGTCACTTGAAATCATTAGCACGGCGAGACCTTCTTTCGCCAGACGCCGGATGATCTTGTGGATTTCGCTCTTTGCGCCGACGTCCACACCCTGGGTCGGTTCGTCGAGGATGAGCAGTTTCGGTTTCGTGGCGAGCCACCGGGCGAGTGCAATCTTTTGTTGATTGCCGCCGGAGAGCGAGCCCGCCGCCGCGGCGGGACCCGATGTCTTCACGTCGAGGTTGTTGATGTATTCAAGAGTGAGCGAACGTTCGGCTTCAGACCGGATCCATATCCTGGGAAAGAGTCTGCGATGAATCGCCATGGTCACGTTATGCGCGATCGGCATTTCCAATATCACGCCGTGCCGTCGGCGATCTTCGGGGACATAGCCAATGCCGTGTGCGATGGCGTCCTGCGGGGAATTGATTGTTACAAGTTTACCGTAAAGGAGCATCTCGCCTTCATCGGCGGGCGTGATCCCAAACAACACTCGAGCCAGTTCCGTGCGGCCGGCGCCGATCAAACCCGCCAGTCCGACGATTTCGCCGGCGCGCAAATCCAGCGACACATTCTTCACGCCGCCGGCCGCACAACTCAGATTTTTGAGCGACAGCACAACGTCCCCCGCATCGCTTTCCGCCGGCGGATAAATATTCGAAACCTCGCGACCAACCATGAGCCGGATTAGTTCAGTCTCGGTAAGGGTAGGACAGGCATCCTGCCTGTCATCCGTTTGTGCAAATTCGTGAGAATCCGCAGCGACAGGCTGGAAGCCTGTCCTACACTTTACCGCGCGCGTCCCGACAGTCTCGCCGTCACGCAAGACTGTCACACGATCCGCGAGTTCGAAGATTTCCTCGAGACGATGCGAAATGTAGATGACGCCCACGCCGCTCTGCCGAAGTTCGCGAACCACGGCGAACAACAAACCAACCTCCTGCTGGGTCAGCGACGCCGTCGGCTCGTCCATAATCACGATGCGCGCACCGGCGCCAATAGCACAGGCGATCTCGACGAGCTGCTGCTCGGGCATGGACAGCGAACGCACTTCGGCGTCGGGCGAGATGTCAGCACCGATTCGCTGAAGCAGTTCGGCCGCATGTTGGCGACGAGTTGTCCATTTCACGCACGCAAAGGGTCGCGTGTCTTCCAAGCGAATGCCGATGTTTTCCGTTACCGTGAGATCCGGAAACAGAGCCGGCTGCTGGTAAATGCACGCGATCCCCAGTTGGTGCGCCACTGCGGGCGTGAGATGCGCGATCTGCCGGCCGTCGATTTCAATCGTGCCACCATCAGGTTGATGCGCGCCGGTGATGATCTTGATCAAGGTGGATTTGCCCGCGCCGTTTTCCCCGAGCAACGCATGCACTTCTCCCGCACGCAAATCGAACGACACGCCCCTTAGCGCCTGCACGGCACTGAAGGATTTGGTGACGGAGGTGAGTTGGAGGAGAGTTTTCAAACCGCTGATCTTCGCTAATCAACACTAATTTATCCGAATGAAAGGAAAGAGCAGGACAGCTTTCATCAGCGAGAATGAGCGAAGATTAGCGGTTCGCCAAAACATCCTTCTCATATCGCTTCACTTCCGCGAGCCAGGCTTCGCCGACGGGGACTTCCTTGGCTTCACAGTAATGATCCCAAACGACGCCGAAGGGAAGCGACCGCGCCTCCTCCTGGAGCGCGAGGCGGGCGGTGTGATCGCCGGCTTGTTCGGCGGCGCGAATGCCGGGCGGTTCAAGCAACGCCACGAGCAGTGCCTTGAGCAGATTGCGCGTGCCGATCACCCACGCGGCGATCCGGTTGATACTCGCGTCGAAGTAGTCGAGTCCGAGATGAACCCGGCGGAAAGTGTCGCCGGCGTCTCGCTGGCGGTTCTTTGCTGATCTGCCGGCGGGACGCCGGCAGCACGTTACCATCTCCCGGGTGATCGAGAGGAGATCGTCATTGAAAGTCACAACATGGTCGCTGTCCCAGCGGACGCCACGGCTGACGTGGAGCAGAATTTCGGGCAGGTAAAGCAGCACGCTCGAGATCTTGTCCGCGATGCTTTCGGTCGGATGAAAATGACCGGCATCCAGACACAGCAACTTCTTCCGCGTGATCGCGTAACCAAGATAAAACTCGTGCGAACCGACCGTGTAACTTTCCGCGCCAATGCCAAACAACTTACCTTCGACCGCGTCGAGATTGTGCCTGGGTGAAAGCGGCTTCGCAAAGACTTCATCAAGCGCCACAGCCAGGCGTTCGCGTGGTTCGGTGCGATCTTCGGGCGTGTCCTTGTAGCCGTCCGGCACCCACACGTTTGTGACGCAGCGTGAACCGAGTTTCTTTCCCATGGCGGCGCCGATCTCACGTGATCGCCGGCAGTGCTCGATCCAGAATTTGCGGATACCGGGATCACGATGCGAAAGCGTGAAACCATCCGCCGCCTTGGGGTGCGCAAAGCAGGATGGATTGAAATCCAGGCCCAATCCGTTCGCCTCGGCCCAGGTGATCCAATTGCGGAAATGCGCCGGTTCAATTTCGTCGCGGTCGACTCGCTTGCCGCCAAATTCGCCGTACATGGCGTGCAGGTTCAACCGGTGCTTTCCCGGAATCAGCGAGTACGCTTTTTCGAGATCCGCCCGGAGTTCGTCCGGCGTTCGCGCCTTGCCGGGATAATTGCCAGTGACCGCGAGGCCGCCGCCCAGCGCGTTGCTTGCGTTTTCGAAACCGCCCACGTCGTCACCCTGCCAGCAATGGAGCGAGATCGGAATCCGGGCGAGCGTTTCGAGCGCGTCGTCCACGTCGACATTGAGTGCGGCGTAGCGTTCGCGGGCGACGCGCGTCGCAAGGTGAGTCGAATTCTTGGCCATGGCTGTGGCGCCGAGCCTAACGATTGCCCCCGACGGGTCAAATCGCATTCAGGCCGGAACCGTCTGCGCGACGAACGCGATCACCCCCCGGGGTCATCACGAAATTACAGCCGCCGAATCTGCACGTTGTGATAACGAATGACCGTGCCGTTCATGTCATTGAAGGCGCCCAAGCCTACAACATAATCGGCCGGATTTACGTTGATCGGAAAGTTCTCCAGGGACGCATCGTGTAATACGGATTTCCCGTTCACCGTGGCCGTCGCCTGGCCGTTCTTCAGGCGGAACTGAAACGTGTTGCGCTTGGAATCCAGGAAGATCGGCGCCGCAACTTGTTGCGCGCTCCATCCGTTGGCAAAACTGGCGACCTGACCTTCGGCAGCGTTGCGTTTCATTCGGAAGGCATACCAGGTGCGCGATTCAAAATCGGGCAACCCCATGACCAGTCCGGCTTGAAATTCGCCGTTGGAGGTTTTGACAATTTCAAATTCGCCGCGGACTTCGAAATCGCCGCCGATTCGCGCCCGGCTGTAGAGCATGTGCCCGTGTTTGTCCGATTCGATGTCCACCGAATCACGGTCCACTTTGCCGATCGTTCCGAATTGGACAGCCCACGCGGGATCGTCCGCCGTCGCGGGTTGGAGATTAACCCATTCGCCTTTGCTGAGTCGTTCTTCAACTGCCAGCGTTGCCAACCGTGCTTGGACAAACTTTGAGGTTTGAGGATCGATGTCCGTTACGGCGGCAATCTGTTTGAACTTCTCCACGGCATTGTCCAATCGACGCCGCTGGTAACTAGATTCTGCGGGAATAATTTCTTTGGCGTGCTTCCCAGTGCGGGCAGCGACTTCCTGGGGCATGAGTGTCAGGTCTCTGCCCCAACCTTTGGTGATTCTTGGCAAAGGCTGCCATTGGATTGCCTCCAATTGCGAACGGGCCACATCATATTTTCCGGCCAGGTACGCGACCGTTGAATATCGGCTGCGCCATAACGTTTGATCGGCGCTCTGGCTGGGTTCGGCGATGTAGCCTTGATACATGCGCGACATGGTTGGCCAGATGTCCGACCGGCCGTAGAGATGTTCGCCGGGGCGAAGTTCCATTTCCGACTCCATGCTGTAGATGATGTTGACGAACTGATGAGGGGCGTCGGTGTCAAACCGACCCGTGGCGACGGCTGATTTGCCGAGTGCGAGCATGGCGTCGAGGCTGCCAAACCAACGCGGTCGCAGAGCCCAACTCATGTTGTTCCAAGCTTCCGGGCAATCGACCTGCGCGTCCAGCGCACGATCAAACCACACGCGCATGTTTTCGGGATCGGACTCGCCCATCGCGACGGTGATCATGCGCGTCGGTGGCAGAGGAAGCTCGGGGCGCATCTTCCA
The DNA here is from genome assembly GCA_016124235.1 of bacterium. Classification (GTDB taxonomy): domain Bacteria; phylum Verrucomicrobiota; class Verrucomicrobiia; order Limisphaerales; family RI-55; genus RI-55. Next base: position 202,119 of record WGOC01000010.1, read on the forward strand.
GGCTTGGGTATAACTTTCGCGCGCCGCGGTGAGATGATCTTCAAAACTCTGCCAACCTTTATCGGTGACCGAGTTGGCCCAACCATTGCCTCGCGCCTTCCATCCCTGATCAATGTGGTATTCGCCGTCGAAGACGTGCGCAAGCCATTCGAACGATTTACCTGCATCTGCCGGTAAATGGTAAATGGCAGATCCATTGCCGGTGAAAAACTCATTCGCCCAGCCATGCACAAAGATCTCCGCCACTTCTGCCTGATCTTCCGGACGAAAGCTTCCGTCGGCAAAGCACTCGCGCGCCAGGCGCACTCCTTCGGCGTTCAAGCGAGTCGCCTCCTTTCGATCGCGAGTGATCTTGAGCAGTCCGACGACCGCGTTCAACCTGGGGTACGCCAGGTATTTTGATTTGGGATAAGCCGCCAGTGCGCGTTCCAAGCGCCGCGCCTTTTCGTGCTGCTCCTCGGCGTTTAAACCTGCAACCGTGAGTACCAGCGGATCGTCGCATCCCGACTTTGCCGCGATCCGGTCGCACCAATCCGCGACGTCGGGCGCGTTGGTGGCCGGTGATCCGTAGTTCTTTTCAATCCACGCCCCGATCATCCCGCGTGCGTCGTCGTCCCAGGATTGGCGGTGGTCGCCATTCTCCTCGTAAGCGTCCAGCCAAAGCCGTTTGCGAAATTCTGCGCCGCGCCGCCGGACGTCGGCGCGAGTCATCCCATTTGTCGAGACGGCAACTTTTTGGTTGGCGAGGGAAACGCCTTGATTGCCAACCAGATCGCGGGCTCGTTTGAACTGTCGATTGACGACGTAGGCGCCAAATGCGACGGCGACGAGCAGCAATACCAAACCGAACAGGATCACCGGCACCATCCAATGCAGGCGACGCTTCTTGTGTTTAACTCTGCGAAGCGGTGGCGGGCTGGTCTGGCGCACACCGTGGTGCAAGATCGAGTCCAGCGGTTCCCAGCCCGGCATTCCCTCGCGCCAGACATATTCCGCGCCGGTGTATTCACCGGTTTGGCGACGGCGTTGCAACTCCTCCAGCGGAAACACTCCCAGATTCCGCCCCTCGTGATACACATGATATTCCATAGGCGTGTCTTAAAAGTGCGGAAGCCGCGGAACGCAGGCAAGGCAATTTAAATGGTCCTAGCGCTTGCCGCGAAGGGGATTCGAATCGGAAGCCTTTCCGATCGGCTCTGAACCACAAATCGCCCTAATGGGCCGCCATCTTGGCTTTGCGCGCGCGGACTTCCTTGAACAGGAAAACCAGCGGTACGCAACAAAGGCAGATGATCCCGAAGATGCGGAAGTTGTCGACGAATGCCGCCAGACGTGCTTGTTGTTCCACAATCCCGTAGAGCACCGCGTGCGCTTGCTGGCTTGCCAGCCAGGGACCGGATTGAGTGGCGAGTCCGGCGGTGATGGCGGCGAGGCGTTCCTGATAGATCGGATCGTACGGCGTCATGTGCGAGACGAGGGTCACCTGATGCATTTGCGAGGCGCGATCAATGATCGTCGTGACCGCGGCGATTCCGAAACTCCCGCCGAGGTTTCGCATCAGATTGTAAATCCCGCTCGCGTTGCCGATTTGTTCCTGTCGCAAATCGTTCATGGTTGTGGTGGTGAGCGGAACGAAAATCAAACTGACGGCGATGCCGTTCAAGACGCTGGGCCAGATGATTTCCATTTCCGGAATCTGCATGTTCAAGCGGCCGAGCAGAAACGAAGCGACCGTCAGCAACGAAAATCCACCGATCAACAGGAGCCGATACGGGACTTTCCCAACCAAACGACCGACGACGATGGTCGCGAGAAAGGCGCCGATACCGCGCGGGCTCAAGACCAGACCACTTTGCAGCGCGGGATATCCGAGCAGGGTCTGGAGAAAGATCGGCAATGCGGCCGTGGTTCCGTAGAGCACGATGCCGACGGCCGTGATCAGCACGATGCCGGTCCCGAAATTCCGGTTCTTCAAAATGCGCAAATCAACGATCGGATGTTTGGTCGTGAGTTCGCGAACCACAAAAGCGACGAAGGCGACGATCGAAATTGCGGCGAACCAACGAATCCAGTTCGATTCAAACCAGTCTTCCTGTTGCCCCTTGTCCAGGACGATTTGTAACGTCCCCAGCCAGATCGTTAAGAACGCGAAGCCGATCGAATCCATTTTGCGCACCCGCGCGGTCGTGATGTAATGCGGGTCTTCGACAAACGTCTTCGCCAGGTATACCGAGAGCAGACCGACCGGCAGATTGATGTAAAAGATCCAACGCCACGAATAATTGTCGGTGATCCAACCGCCGAGGGTGGGGCCCAGAATCGGCGCGACCACCACGCCCATGGCAAACACCGCCATCGCCTGGCCGCGTTTGGCGGGAGGAAAGCTCTCGAGCAAGATCGCCTGCGAAATGGGCATCATTGCGCCACCGCCCACGCCCTGGAGAATGCGCGCCAGAATCAGCAACGGCAGACTCGCCGCCATTCCGCACAACATCGAAGCGGTGGTGAACAACGCGATGCAAAATACGAAGAGACGCTTGCGACCAAAACGCAATGCGAGCCAGCCGGTGATGGGCAGCACAATCGCATTGGAAACGAGGTAACTTGTCAGCACCCATGTCGCTTCGTTGACCGTGACGGAAAGATTTCCCGCGATGTGTGGCAGCGCGACATTCGCCACCGACGTATCGAGGATTTCCATGAACGTCGCGGTCATCACCGCGACCGCGATCAGCCACGGATTGTGCGTGGGCGGATGCCACTCCTGAGAGCTCGCTGGACCGGGCGCTGCCATGAAACTAGCTCGATTCTTTTGCCCGTCCGTAGCGCAGCCACCAAAACAGTGAGCCCGCAATCAATGCGATCGCCGCGGCGGCAAGGGCGACCACCGTTCGCGACACCGGGCGAACGCCCACCTGAACGGTGGGCACGACTGACATTCCGGGACCCAGTCCCGGTCCGGACTCGATCGGATCATCAAACGCAATCTTCACCGGCACGCGTTGGACAACTTTGACGAAATTACCGACGGCATTCTCCGGTGGCAAAAGACTGAACCGGGCGCCCGCGCCCGATTGGAGGCTTTCCACATGCCCGCGAACGGTGCGGTTCGTTGAGCCGTCGATTTCAATTTCGGCCGGCTGGCCCGGTCGGATTCGTGCGGTTTGGGTTTCCTTGAAGTTGGCGATTACCCAAACCTTCGGGCGGACGATGGCCAGCAGGCTCTGACCTACCTGCACATAAGAACCTTGTTCAACCATCTTGCGCGTGATCTGTCCTTCGACAGGGGCGGTGATTTTCGTGTAGGAAAGCGCGAGCTCGGCGGCTTTGACATCCGCGTCGGCTTGATCGACTTGGGCGCCCGCCTGTTCGTAAAGCTTTTCCGCGGTGGTCAATTGCGACTGGGCTTCCGTAACTTTCGACGCATCGCTCGCGACCTTTTGGAGAGCGGCCTGCCAGCTTGCTTTAGCCGATTCCATCGTGGATTTCGCCGAGTCGTATTCCTGATCCGAGATGGCCTTGGTGCCCGCCGACGACCACAAATTGCTGGCCCGGTTCCAATAGGCCTCGGCGTTTTCAAACTTCGACCTGGCGGCCTCGGCTTCCGCTTCGCTTTGTTTGCGGGTCGAATCAGTCGTCTTGACGCGAGTGCGCATCAGCTCAAAGCCAGCTTCGTACGCGTGTCGATTGGCGTGGGCACTGTGTAAGCCTGCTTCCTTTTGACTGAGTCGGACCTGGTAATCTCGCGGGTCGATTTCCACGAGCAGGTCGCCCGCTTTGACGTGCTGGTTTTCGATGACGTGCGTTGCCAACACCTGGCCGGCAACCTTGGATGCGATCGAAGCAATGTGTCCTTCGATGAACGCGTCGTCCGTCGCTTCCCGCGCCCAGTTCGCCGCGAGATAATCGAGCCCAACAAATAACACGACACCAAACACAATGGTCCCGACCACGAAGCGAATGATCCGGCCCGGTCCAGTGCCGCGGGGCGGTGGGTTGGGCTGCTTCGGATCAAGCGGGGGATTGTTGGCGGAAGTTGAATCACTCATGTACTGCTTGTCTTAAATATTCTTGATCGCTTCTTCTTTGTTGTCGTCGGCACCCGGGCGCCGTTCATGAAGAGTTCGACCATGTTTCGAGCGGTCGCTCGGTCCAACTTGGTACCCGGCAATAACAAATTGGCCATGACACGAAAACTCAAGGCGCCGTAGATCCCATAGGTCAGATCACGACTGTTCAACCGTCGGTTCAGGGCACCGTCTCGTTGACCCTGCTTGATGACATCGTGAACGAATTCGAAGTTCCGCAAACGCTTCTGTTTGATCTTTGCGACAAACGGCATTTCGCCCGGGTTTGCAAATGCACTCGCAAAAGACAGGCGCGTGAGACCCTGGTGCTCGCGGAGAAACTCAAACTGCGAAACGAGAAGTTCCACCAATTTGTCGTCGAGTGTCTTCACTCGAGCGACAGCTACTTGCATGCGTTCAAAGCACTCGTCGTAAGCGGAATCCAGCAGCGAATTGAAGAGTCCCGCCTTGTTCTTGAAGTAATAGTAGATGACGGGCTTGGTGTAGCGCGTGGCGGCCGCGATTTGGTTGATCGAGGTGGCGCCAAAGCCGGCGTCGGCGAAACATTGTTCCGCCACCGCGAGAATCTCGCGTCGTGCATTGGCTGTGGGCTCCCGTTTCATCGGAGGCGAAAAGTGGTGGAACATCCAAGCCGCGTCAAACGGAAACTTACCTAGTGGTAAGTAGGTTCTTAAACTGTTGAAAATTCCAGCGCCCGTTTTGTGCCACCGTGCGATTTGGCGTCGGGAAGCCAGGTTGGGTGCAAGGCACTGGGTGCTTGTCATTTTACCGGTCCATTGACGAATAGATTTTTGACTTCCGCTTGACCATTGAGCGGGCTGCGCATTGAATTCATCCATGCCCAAAAAATTTCATATCTCCCGGCGCACGTTTATTTCGCGCGCCAGTCTCACCGCCGCCGCCACGGGATTGCCACTTTGGTTCATTGAGCGCGACCTGGCCTTCGCGGCTGAACAAAGTTTCAGTGCCTCGAAATCGCCCAATGGCCGGCCCGGTTTGGCGTTGATCGGCTGCGGTGGCCGCGGGAGCGATGATCTGCGGGCGGCATCGAAATATGGCGATGTCGTCGCTCTTTGCGACGCGAAGGAAAGTGCCTTGGACAGTCTCGCCAATTTCTATGCCAAGAAAGGTAAGGCGCCCGCGAAGTTCACCGACTTTCGCCAACTGCTGGAATCGAAGAACGTCGACATCGTCGTCAACGGCACACCGGATCACTGGCATTCATTGGTGAATATCGGAGCGGCGCGCGCAAAAAAGGATATTTACGGGGAAAAGCCGTTGACGCTGGACGTCGCCGAAGGGCGGCACGTGATCCAAGCGGTCCGCGACAACAAGGTCGTATTCCAAACCGGCACGCAGCAACGCAGTGACCGGCGCTTCCGTCTGGCCTGTGAACTGGTGCGCAACGGTCGCATCGGCAAGCTGCAAAAAGTGGAAGTGTTCGTCCCGGCTGGTTTGCGGGAAGGACCTTTCGCCACCGATCAGGAAATACCGCCGGGATTGCATTGGGATCTCTGGCTCGGTCAGGCGCCGAAGGTGGGTTATCAGAAGGAGCGCGCCGGCAACACCTTTCGGTGGTGGTGGGCCTACGCCGGTGGCCCCGTGACGGATTGGGGCGCGCATCACAACGATATTGCGCGCTGGGCGATTGGTCAGGACGGACCGCTGACGGTCCAAGCCAAGGCGACGGTCGGGCCGATCCCCGGCGGTTACACAACCTGTAAGGAATTTGAAGCAACGCTCGAGTGGGCAAACGACGTGACACAGATCGTCAAGACCACGACAGCCGACAGTCCATTTGGTGGCATTATCGATCCGAAGGGTCAACGTAATGGCGTTCGCTTGACCGGTACCGACGGCTGGATCTGGGTGAATCGCGGCGATCTGAAGGCAAGCAAAGATGAACTTTATCTCGATCCGTTGCCGGACAACGCGATCCATCTCAAAACGAGCAATGATCACATGGGCAATTTCATGGAATGCGTGCAGTCGCGACAGGATCCGGTGGCCAAAGTTGAGGACGGTCATCTATCGGCGGTGATTGGCCATCTCATTATCATCGGCATGTTCCAAGGACGAAAACTCCAATGGGATGCCGCAAACGAAGTGTTTACCGGCGACGGCGCCGCCGAAGCGAACAAGCTGCTCGCCCGGGAAATGCGTAAACCTTACGACTACAGCTACGTTTCTTAGGGAAACGATTCAAAAGCTCCTTGGCTGCCACTCGGTTGCAACCGAGTGGCAGATTTGTTGGCGAGCGAAATATTGAAGACGAGCAGAACGGCGCGGTTCGATTACGAAGTGCCGGCGTTCATTCTTCGAGGCGTGAGGCGATTCGTCCCGTCCAAGTGGACGCGATTTGGGTGAGCATGACGGAGACGAAAAACATGAAAAATCCGCCACCGACCTTGACACTCGCGACGCCTCCGGATTTCACCGTCAACACCAGGATCGCGACGACGAACACATCGAGCATGGACCACTTGCCCATGTGTGACACGAATTTGTAGAACGTCTTTGCCTGTTCACGAGTCAGCCGCGGGTAAAGCCAGACCGCCAGCAACGCTGTTATCTTCACGATCGGAAAACACAGCGTGAAGACGAACAGGATGAGAAACAAAAACAGTTCGCCATTTTTAAAAAGGACAATCAAACCATGGAAGACGGAGACTTGATTTTCGAACAGCCAGAGCTTGGTAACCGCGGTAAACGGTAGAAAGATTCCAGCGACAAAGAATCCGATCGCCGCCAGGAGCATCGACACGATGGTCACCCCCGGGCGGCGGTGGGTATTCAGCAATGGCAAGTGTTGTCCCATTCAGGCGCCGAAGCATAGCCCGCGATGACAACTTGGACAAACCTTCGTGTCGTACGGAGAAAGTCACCTGTTGCTGACGGTCGAGTGCCATGCACCGATCGCACAGGCTTTCCGGCCTCACCGGATTGGGACAAATGGACTGCGTCAAAAAGTTGTTCGCTTAATTCTTCCCAGTGATTGGCGGGCAATCTAAATTTTGTACAACAATCCATTATGACTCCCCTTCACATTCCCTCCAACGGCGGCGCCAAGCTGAACGTTCTCGGCATTCCCATGGTGATGCGCATACACGGCCGTGACACAAACGGCACCGTCAGCGCCGTCGAATCGCACGATGTGCCTGGGGGTGGTCCACCGCCGCACATTCACCATCGTGAGGACGAGACATTTCAAATTATCGAGGGCGAGTATGAGTGGACCGTCGGCGATCAGAAATTTGTCGCCCAACCGGGCGCAACGGTCTTTGCCCCACGTGGCATTCCGCACACCTATCGCTACCTCGGCACGACCCCTGGCCGGTTGATGTGCATCATGACGCCGTCCGGTTTCGAGGGCTTCTTTGAGGAGATCAGCGCGTTGAGTCCGGAGCAACAGCAGGACATTCCGCGCGTGATGGAAATCGCCAAAAAATTTGGTCTCGAGTTCCTTCCGCCGCCCGCGGCTTAGGCTCCCATCCAAAGACACACCGTTGCGCCTGGCAACGGCCCGGAAAAGGATTGCTTCCGCACGCTGGAATTAGATGCTCTGCCGTGTCTCGTTAGTAGAGCATGCTGAATTTCTACGAGGCCGTCCGCCGGAATCCGGGCATTAAGAAGCTCGAGATTGGCGATTTTCTTTTTGCGGAATACGCCTGTGGGATTGGCGACGAAAAAGTTCCGCTCTGGGTACAAAAGGACTATTTGGTCCATGTGCTGACCGGCCGCAAAACGTGGCACACATCCGAAGGCATTTACGTAGCAAATCCTGGGGATACCGTCTTCTTCCGAAAAGGCGCCGCCATCATTGAGCAGCATTTGGAAGTCGAGTTTTGTCTGTTCAATTTCTTCGTCTCCGACGAATTAATCCGCAGTACCGTTCGTGAAACGGCCGGCAGTTTGAATCGTCTCCCACCCGCCGTTTCTCCCATTGGAACCGCACTGCGGGTTGAAAACGACCTGATCCTGGGGGCGTTCTTCCAGTCGATGCGCGCTTACATCTCCGGCAATGAGAGGCCCGCGGAATCCCTCCTTCGACTGAAGCTCAAGGAACTCATCCTGAGCATTCTCATGAGTGGCAAGAACCCCACGCTCGCCGCCTACTTTCAGTTTGTCGCCGCTGCCGACGCGCCATCGGTTGCGGACATCATGCAGGCCAATTTTCGATTCAACCTTTCGCTCGAAGAATTTGCCCGGCTTTGTCATCGGAGTCTTTCCTCCTTCAAGCGCGAGTTTGAAAAGCACTTCCAGCAATCGCCCGGAAAATGGTTGCTCCAACAACGACTGGATTACGCCGCGACTTTGCTCCGCAGTTCAACGTTGAACGTCACCGAAATCGCGCTCGAGAGCGGGTTCGAGGATGTATCCCATTTTAGTCGCGTGTTCAAAGAACGCTTTGGTGACTCTCCCGCCACTTATCGGGAGAAAGTTATGGTCCAAGTCTGAACTCCAGGGTCAACAATTTGGGCCGCGCAGCAAAGCACACCAAGGGCTCGTTCACCAGCATCACCATCGATTCGCGCCGGACCAGTAATCCGACGGGAATTCGACAACTCATGTACACCAAAGAAAACCTGACACGAATCAAGAAGATGAACGAACTCGCGCCCGACTTGATGAAGGCCTTCTGGGCTTTCGACAAAGCGGCCGTCGCCGCCGGCGCAATTCCCGTGAAATACAAGGAACTCATTGCCGTGGCGGTTGCGGTCACCACGCAGTGCCCCTACTGCATTGAGATCCACACGGCGAACGCGCGCAACGCCGGTGCCAACGATACCGAATTGACCGAAGCCACGATGGTGGCCGCCGCCTTGCGGGCCGGCGCATCAGTCACTCACGCCACGCATGCATTGGCCAACTGACATTGCGTTAGATTGAACTCACGCGGCTCTTTCGAGAATTGCACCGAGCCGCTGCCATCCGCTTCGATTGACTCGACAATTCGCACCAAGCAATTGGCCCAAGCGGATCTTGAGCAGCAAACAGTCGAATCGTGGCAGCGGCTTTCGTTCATCATGGATTCAATCGAACCTCCGGCTGCAGATGGACGAACGCAACGCCGTATTCGCGCCAGCACGCGCTTTGCAGATCGAGCTTGGTCGCAAACCGTTTGGCGGCTTAACGTCTGGTTAATTCATTCTGTGCGGTCCAAGCTCACCGTTCGGATTCCATTTTGATCAATTCATGACCCCGCTCCATTTGGCCAACGACGAAGGCAAATTGCTGACTCTACTTGGTATCCCGTCCAACATCCGCGTTCATGGCCGTGATACAAATGGTGCCGTCAGCGTGATTGAAATGCGTGACCAGCCTGGCGGTGGCGCGCCCCAACACGTGCATTCACGCGAGGACGAAACGTTTCAGGTGTTGGAGGGCGAATACGAATTCACCTGCGGCGACAAAACCTTCATCGCGAAGCCAGGCGCTACTGTTTTTGCGCCCCGCGATATTCCTCACGGGTATCGTTACCTGGGCAATTCGCCGGGGCGAATTCTGTTGATCGCGACGCCGGCGGGAATCGAGGAATGGTTCGAGGAAGTCGGGGCGCTGACCGCAGAGCAGCAGGACATTCCCCGGGTGATTGAGCTCGGGAAGAAATACGGACTCGAATTTCTACCGCCGCCGCAATCGTGACCAACACAAAGCTTGATATGATCCCGCGGCGACGCTGAGCCGAATTCCTGTCGCACATCGGCGACGTCGCGCCGTCCGTTGTCGTGCGTCAGCGACAATTCTGTGCCGGGCTTTGGTAAAGCCCGCTTTCTGCGTGCTTCGTGGTTGCATCATTTTTGCGGGTTCAAAAAACCAACTCTGTCATCCGGTTTCATCTTGTTTGCAAGGCAGCATGAGATAGCTTTTTTCAAGATCGAGTTAGGAGATCGCTTAGTATGATGGATATCGACACGTGTGAAACTTCGAGTCGCCACAAGTGCCTGATTTATGAGGCCGACCCCAGCGAGCTTGCGCCGGTGGTGGTGCCATTTTTGACGGGAGGTCTGCAGACGAATTGGCGTTGCCTTTATCTCGGGTCGCCGGAATCGATCGCGGTTGTCAAAGGGGGCCTTGTGCGACGCGGAATTGATGTGGTGGCGGAAATCCGACGCGGTGGCCTGGTGTTTTCTTCCGACCGTGAACATCTGAAGACTGGATTTGCTCCTCGGCTTCTCGTTGAGCAGATCGCCCACTTGGTGGACGAAGCGGTTCGTGATGGGTTCCAAGGTTTGTGTGCCGCCGGCGACATGGCGTGGGAACTCGGCACCGCTGAAAACTTTGAGCATCTACTCGAGTACGAAGCGTTGCTCGAGAATGTGTTTCGCGAAAAGCCGCTGCAAGGTATCTGCCTCTACAACTCCACGATGTTGCCGGCGCACGGACTGCAGGATGCGCTGCTCACCCACCAGTGTTTGTATGACGGTGAACGCCTCGTGCGCGACAATTGTTTCTATGTGCCGCCGGACGCGCTTTTGGCGAAGGGATTTGACCGCGAAGATTTGTGTGAATGGATGTCGGGACAGATCATGCGGATCCAGGGAGCGGAGCGCGAACGTGACGCGGCGATTGCTGCGCGAACCGTCAGCGACGTCGAGCGGGAATACCTGGCCACCGAGCTGCGAGCGGCCCGAAGCGAACAGGAGTCGTTGTCGTATTCCATTGCGCACGATTTGAGTTCGCCCCTTCGCCACATTGAATATTTTGTAAAAAAGTTTCGCGAGAAGGCCGCGCCCGGCGCGCTCCCGGAACATCAGCAATGGCTGGATCACATTTCCGAAAGGACCTCCCACATGCAGCGCTTGCTGGAAGGCCTCCTTGCGCTGGGAATCGCCGCACAGACCGAACTGCGGAAGGAACCGGTCGACCTCGCCGTCTTGGCGGACGAAGCCTTCACGCGGCTGCGATGGGACCATCCGGATCGAACGGTGCAGGTTGAAATAGAAAAACCGATGCTAGTCATGGGTGATCTGCCGTTGCTTCGTTCGGTAATCGACAATCTGGTCAGCAACGCCTGGAAGTTCACGGCCAAGACCACCGAAGCCCGGATTGAACTGCGTCGTGTCGAGGCGCGGGCAAGTGACGCGACGTTCCGCATGGCGGACAACGGTGCCGGCTTTTCTCCCACGGCGGCCGGGCGTCTTTTCGGCGTCTTTGAGCGCCTCCATGCGCAAAGTGAGTATGCTGGCACGGGCATGGGACTGGCAACGGTACGGCGGATCGTCGAGCGGCATGGCGGACGCATCTGGGCGGAAGGCAACATCGGTGCCGGCGCCCAGTTTTACTTTACCCTCCCAATCGGAATAAACGGGGTGGCGTCAAAGATTGAATCGGCCATCGCCGCCTGATCACCGTTCGGTCGTCCCATTTCGCTGTTCACGCGGGATGCGATTTCGACCCCAAAACGACCGGGAAAAACAAGACGAGAAGCGTGCGTCGAAAACGACGTCGCTGCCGCCTCATCATTGACGGTACGAAATACCCGCCAGCACATATTCGTCGGTGGCCACAAAGCAAATCGCCGACGGCGACGTGGGTAACCCATCATTGCCAGCCGCCCACGATCTTCCATGATCGCCTGAAACAAAGAGACCGACCGGTTCTCGTTCGCAATCGGTCTTGCCGGCGGCACCAACAAAGACGTGCGATTTATTCGCGCCCAGGGTCCAAACCGGGGCATTTGCCGGCAGGCCAAGATTGCCATCAAGCCAGTTGTTTCCTAAGTCGTCGCTGACAAAAACTCCGCCGGGATTGTGCCCGACAACGATCGAACTCCCGATCGTCACGAGTTCCAGCGGGACCACATCTCCGACTTTATTCCATCGGTCCGCTTCTGGCCGGCAGCGATACAGGCCGTTGCTGTAAAGACCTGCGAAGACGGTGCCGTCGACGTTCGCCAAATCGAATGCCTGTGCGCCGACCGGCAGCCCGGCGCTTTTGCCGGTCCACGAGTTGCCGCCGTCATTTGAAACGAAAATGCCGCGACCATCCGTGCCAGCATAGATGGTTTGTCCCACCACCAGAAGGGATCGTACATGGGAATCAGTCAGGCCGTTGTTCGCGGATTTCCAGCTCGTGCCTTTCGCGTCTGAAACCAGCACTCCATGTTTGTGCGTGCCCGCCAAAACGCGCTCGCCTTGAATTGCGAAGCAGAGGATGCGGGCTTCGGCGCCGAGGCGCCGCGCCGGCGAATGCCAGTTGTCACCGAAATCGTTCGAGACGAAGATACCGCGGTCCGTTCCGGCAAACACAGAACCACCGACGACGATCAGCGCGTTGATGCGAACGTCGGTCGGAAGGCCGCGGCCCACTTGCGACCACGAAGTTCCGTTGTCGATCGATTTGAACAAACCGAAAATCTCCCCCGCCGCGACGGCGCAATTTCCCTGCAACAAGTAAGCGATCAGAAGGGGAAAGACCTGCAGATAGGTTGAGGAGAATCGGCTGCGGAAAATCGATTTTTGCGTCATGGCTGCGTTCGACACGGACCAGAATGACAGGGTTCATTGAATCCAAAGCCTTTCAAATCGAAGTGTAATTTTTGCGGCGCGATCAATCGCACGAGATTACGGCAACAGGTAAACATGGAAAAAGCGCTTCGGCAAAGTGCGCTGGTCCTTGTCGATAAAATCGAACACCGACCCCGAATTGAAATTCGTAAATACCGGTGTCCACACGACCGGCAAATTTAAATCGGGTGTTGCTTCTATGACAAAGTCCTGTCCAGCGACCTTGCCAATGCTAAAGACCGCGTCGCCATTTGAATTCAACCCGGTCCCGCTGTAAACGGGACTTGGTCGCGTATCAACGACCGTGAGCAGGACGTTGGTCGACGTGATTTCCGCATCGAACAACAGATTATCATTCAGTTTCAATCCAGTGATGTGGTCAAAGAATCCCGTGTGTGACGGGAACTTCAAAATCTCGAACTTGTCTCCGTTCGCGGGCACGAAACTGTTGACCAATGTAACGTTCAAAGTGCCTCGAAGTGTCGCCGCTCCGGTGGAAATCAGCTGATCATAAGTGACGCCCGGAACCTTGCCGCCGAGTTCAATGTTGATTACTGACGTTGCGGTGTTTGGCAGAGTCGCATCCAGCAAGAGCTGACCGGTTGCGAATCCTGGATTGATCGTACCCGTTTGAGTAATGGCACTGCTATTTAATGAAATGGTTCCGCTGGCGTTGAGGGTTCCGGAGTTGTTGAAGGGGACACTGGTGAAGGTGACGATCCCCGAGCTGGTGAGGCTGAGCGTTCCGTTGTTGTTGAACTGGTTGGCCCCGCCGTTACTGGGAATGGCCGCGGCATGGGCGACGGTCATCTGGCCCTCGTTGTTAAAGATCGCGCTCTGGAAAACAAACCGCCCGGCGTC
>WGOC01000004.1 GCA_016124235.1 bacterium
CGCGCGGCAGCGAAAGGGCCGCTGAGAACGTCACCGTCGACCTGCGACGGGGCGGCCCGGTGCGAGGCCCGCAGGGCCGATGCATGAGCGTAGGCGTTACGCGCGCGGCATGATGGGAACGACCTCTGCCTGGTTACGCTTCCGCCGGGCGCGGTTCGATGAGCCCCCAGTGCCAGCCCCAGCGAACGACGGGTGAACTGACTTGCGTGTGAGCAACCGCGATCTGGAGTCGAAGTTCGACTTCCCAAATCAATCGCCACGGATGGACACAGATGGGCGGCGGCTTTACCGCCATTATGATGAGTGACTTTTTCGCTGCGGTATTTGTAAGCCAGCTTTTTTTTAGCAGCTCTTGGGTTCGTCTCCAATACTTCTGCTGATCAGTCAGCTCAATCGAGGGAGGAATGTCTGGAGGACCATGAAACTTCCATTCATTGCTTCTGCTCTTGTAAGTTTTCTTACACCACATTGTGGAATCCCGCAGTTTCGTGGGTATGATCCATCGACCAGCGAAATTCCATTTACGCACCCATCCGCGATGCTGACAACAAGGCATGGATGGTAGGCACAATCTTCGAAGTAATCACCGGGCTTCAGTTGATCTTCAGTTTCGACGGGTATAGCCATCTTTGATTACGCGTCAGTCAGACGGTGGCCTGTAAGCCGGTCGGACAATGCTTGGTTAATGGTTCAAAGTTCGTCTGACGGTAGTCGTTCGTATCGGCGCAAGCCCATCGTCTGAAACGGTTTTGTTAGGTAGATTTTGAGACTTGGCGGTAATCTTTCCATACCGCGCCGAATCCGGATAAGAAACCGATCGCAACAGTGTAAAACAGCGTTGAGTAAAATCGGTTGTATTGAAAATACGCTGCATATCCCCATCCAAGGATATAAACTGAGATGCATAATGACTGGAAAAGCAGCGCAGTCACCAAGCCAGCCGCAACGCCGATTTTCCACGTAGGCCGATACGTTCGCGCAGCCAAAATGCTGCTGATGCCCATTAGGATCAAGCCGCCCTCTTTCTCAAAAATCGCGTGCGTGGCCCAGATGATGTCACTAATGTGAGTTTGCCCCATTCTTTGGAATGGCCAGATTTTCCACCAGAGCCAACTAATACCATACCAAAAGCAAAATGCTGTAAGCCCATGAGCGAGAGCGACACGAAGTAATTTCTTAACGCTGCTCATTTTGCGGGCCGTGCCGGTGGAGTGCGGCGGGCGGAGGCCGCGTTTCGACGGCAAAGTTGAGGTTCAAGTTTCATTTTCACGCACGAGTCGGATTGGTTGGCCGAAGTGGGCTCTACCGGATTTGTTGGTCCCATTTTGCGGCGACGAGCGCCAACCCAATGCTCTTGGCGACCGTGACCAAGCAGGCAAACACAATGGTCAGCGTCCACCACTCATCCCAAGTCGCTTTATACATCAGAATAAATAGCCCCTGCAACAGCATCACGACGTAAAGAAGGCACAGCCCGATGCTTGCCAGCAAAGGAAGCTTCCGTTTTAGCAACAAAGTTACTGAGGGAACCGAAATCAAAGCCGCAGACAGTGCGATGACAAGCCCCCCCATGCTCCCCTCAGCGGAGGGATCGGTGAAGGCTGACCAGCCAGCAAAAGAGAAAAGCGGTAAACTAACCAAGCCATCAAGTACGACAAATGTTTTCCAGGGCAACATAGCTGCACTCCATGTCCAACGATTCAGTTCACGGACCGCCGCCTTCAGCCCGGGCTTCACTCTCGGATTTTGGGATCGTGTTATCGGAGGATTCATGAACCGCCGTGGCGGGTGGCGATTCGTGTGCAGCGCCTGGTGCACTGTCCTTCCTGAACCACATCTGATTCTCGGTGAACGTGTACGTGTATGACACTCGATTTGGAGAAACAGCGACCAGTCTGACTTTGATGAAGCGTCCCGATGAGTTCCAATACACGTTGAAGAACAGGGTAGCCGTGCTATCGTCATACGCAATATCACGAACTTCGCCCTCCTCGGCGTCATATCGATCAACCGCCCGCACCTCAAAATCAGGCTCGCTGCCCGAGACGACGTACTCTACCTCGGTTTCATACTCATCACCATTGACCCACGAGCCAATCAATGGATGCGGATTCTGGTTTTCCTGAGCTACCATACGCCGCAGATTACCGAAACGTGTTAATGGACGTGCATTTCATCGCCAGTATCCCCGGTTCAACTCTGGATGGGAACTTGCCTCGTTTCGAAAAGGCGGTCAAGTGGACGATGGATTACGATTTCTCAATTCGTGGCGCTCGTGGGAGCCAGCCGGTGAGGTGGAGCCAGTGCCAGGCCAGCGGCTGCCACCAGGGCAGACGCGGCCGGAGCTGGGGCGGGCAACCGAGCGCCTGCCACAAGACCGCCGGCCCGGTGACCCGCCGGTGATACGCACCGGCCACCGCGCTCTGCACCCGATACCAACGAACCGCGACGGCGCGGTGCCAGCGCCCGGCGGCCTGCCTGTATATGACTCGTGCTCTCATCACCGGCACGGTGAGAGCACGAGGCAGAGACGGGCAGATCCGCTGGTAACACCACACAGCCGCGGCAAGGAACAAAAGTCCGCTCTCCGCGAGGGCCGACTTCTAATTCAAAAAGTCCCCAGCGAAGTGGCAGCGTGGACGGTGAGCCCAGCAGGGTGTGTGACAGGTGAACTCGTGAACCTGGCGCACCCCTGCGCGAACCCCACGCGAACGAAGCTTTTGGCGTGAATGATCGGCACGGCGCTCGCAGCACCGGATTCCAAGAGCTACACTGATGCCTCACTCACGACCCTGTTGCCGGTTGCAATTGTTTCAGTGATCGCTACCGTTGGCTGCAATGGAAACGAAGGTTGAGGGCGACAAAACCTTATCTTCCGCACGATGGCAAACCTCTGAACACTCGGTTTGGAGCGCATTGTGGTTGCTCGTACTTTTGGACGTGATGATGGTAACATCTGGCTGCACGTCCATGCTTTGGGATGAGGAAACGATGGCCCACTATTTCCGACCCGCGATTCCCAGCAATTTGAAGCTCTATTTCTCGAAAGAACGATCGGACATTCTGGTGCAGTATGATGAGCGGAGAGACAAAGACAGCACGGTACAGTCTCGTTGGTACTGGCTGGACGCCAATCAGCAAGCGGTGAACAGGAATCTCATGCCCGAGTTTGTGCTACCACCTACGACGAATGACGGCCTGGTGCCGATTGTCGTCGTCAACGAGACCAATTCCCCAACGAGCGAAAAAGTGGGACTGCACGCAGCGATCGAGCAATCCAACGATTGGTTTGCCCTTTACGATAATCAAAAGAAATTGGCGTCCTGGACACTGCCTGTTTACAAGATCGGTTTGCGAAAGGCTTACAGGGTAATGCTGACGCCGCTGGCAGCCGCGAACGACGCTGCAGCCGCCGGAGCAGTTGGTGCCGCCGCGATGGGGGCTGGCGCCGCCATGTCTCCGGATTTTTGGGCAGCGGTAGCGGAGAGTCTGGCCAGGTAGTCACAACCGGGCGCTGGTAACACCACACGCCCGCGGCAACGGATCACGGTCCGCTCTCCGCGAGGGCCGTGTTCTAACTTAAATTGCCTCAGCGAAGGTCGGAGTCCGACTTCCCAAAATGGTCACCGCAGAGACGCGGAGTTCATTCAGCCACAGATTAACTCGGATGGACTCAGGTCGGAGGAATTCAAACGCCAATGGGAATTGCACTGGCAACGAGAGGATATTACCAATGACGCTTCTTATTTGAGACTACCGGAACGCATTCTAATAGACACACTCGTTCAACCTGTGGCTTGTACAGTGATCTCGATGTTGAGTCGGATCTTCAAAACCGACTCTAGGTTACTGGGACGCTGGCGATCAGATAAGACTGAGACGATGGCTTACGTCGAGAGAAATGCCGGACTCAGCCCCGATCAACTCGCCAAACTTGCTGACGTTTACGGGAAGCTTGAAATAACGTTTGACCAACATCACGTGATGTCGCGTATGGACGATTGGACACAGGCGGCTCCGTACATGGTGCTGAGCCGTGGTAATAGCCATTGTGTCATCGCGACATTCAACAAGTTCCTCGGGCGAATTCAGAAGCTGCGCTTCGATTTTGATGCGGACGGAATGTGGGAGACGAGTGACCTCAAAAAACAGGGTCTGGCGAAGGAGCGGTTCTCAAAATTTTAGATGAATTGGAATGTTTTATTCATCGCTGGGACATTGAGCGTTGGCCGTTCGTATCTGTGACTTTGGATCGATCTTCTGGAAATATTGCAGTGCCTCCTTCCTGGTCCACGTGACGGGTGATCGCAGAAACGGCCGCACGTCGTCAGCGGCACTGCTCGCGCCCAGAAGTCGAAGTGCGTAGATCGCGTGGCCGGCAATTTCTGAATCGGAAAGCAAGCGTGTTAGTGTGGGCACTCCGGTTGGACCGCCATACTGTCCGAGCAACATGACAAAGCTCTGCCGTCCCTTGCCGAATCGTTGCTCAAGACACAATTGTTTCACTGCTTCGAATATTGGTTCGGACCGCCGAAACGTACGGATACGAAGCATGACCTGCCGGAAGGATTCGCCCAGTGCCCAAATCAACTGCTCGTACCGGTACCACACGATTTGCTCGCCGTTTCGTTCCAGCACCGAACAATCGGTGAACTTCCGGCACCAGGCATCCGAACATTCCACTGCACCAAGGAGATCATCGGCTGTTACTTCGATGGACTCACCGAAGGATCGGATGGCTGCGTCCAATTGCGACCAATCTTCGACTTCGGTGAATGCGATGGGGACAGCCATGTTTGGGGATTTTATCTTGCCGAGCCGATGGCGCGTCGCACGCGCTTGCGTTTAGTGGATAGGGTATCGTCCCGTCGAAACCATTCGCAGAATGTACCACAACCAATCCAGTAATATTGAGTGTCGTCCACGAGCTGAAAATGGACTTGCTGAAGACGTGCCGGCATCAGCTGTTTGACCAGATCCACAACGACGGGTTCAGCCTGCTTCCACAGACTGTCTGAATGAAGGCGCAGGACGATGCTTTTGGAGTCCTGTGCAATTACATCATACTTTGCACTCCATTCCGTTTCGCGAAGCGTGTAGTACACCCGGCTGCGTGTATACCGAATGGTCAAGTGCCCAAAGAGATTGCCAAACCGGCGCTTCTTGGTTCCCATGAGCAGGTGATATCGGTGACAGAATCGCAGTGTTCTGCGTTTGTCGGATTTCCAAGTACCGATCAATAGCTTCTGAAGATTCGGTGTGTTCAATAAATGACTCCCGCGATGGTTGCCGGGCTCGACTGGTTCGGACACTCTGTCGTAGTTCATTTCTTCTTCTTCACGACGTTACGGGGAGTATCCGGTAGCCAGCAGAACAATGGCCGCTCCGATGGAAAAACAAAACCACACCCAAAATACCTGAAAGAATCGAGAAACCATCGTGTGCTTTGAAAACAGTGAACCGCATGCTTCACAATGAAAGTTCCGCTTCCGGCTTAGGTCAAACACGAGAGCCAAGGCCGGGCCTCCAAAGAAGACCAGCCCTGATGGTGAATATAAAGTGCGCCTTACTCGGCGAACCGATTTTGAGCCGCGGCATTTCGGGCAAGTAGTTAAGTAAGCTGGCATAGCAGTGCTCCGGCTCAGCAATGTTAATTAACGTTCGCTTTATGACGAATATCCCCGATTCAACTCTGAATGGGAAGTTGCCCCGTTTCAAATGGCCGGTCAAGGGCGCTCCCTTACCGCTGTCATGGTTTGCGAGACTGCGGTGGAGCTGGAACTTCGGCTGTGCGCCTATTCAAAACGATGGAGGTAGCGTTCGTAAGGCTTGGAATGCCGGGCGAGCAACGAGGCCGGGAGAACGAGCAAATCAAAGCCCATCTCCAGGACTGGATTCTGGTCGGACGGTGCTTCGATTGGAGAATATGCTTCGTGAATGGGCATCAAAGGTCCCATTGCAGCGAAATAGAAGAGCGGCAAGGAAATGAACAGGATGATGGGCGAGAACACACCCCGAGGTCGTCGCGAAAGCAAGTTTGACCAGTTAATCCGCGCTTGAGCCATGCTGCTGCGAAGTCTGACCGGCCGTTGGCAATGTTCAAGCGTAACAACGTGTTCACAGTAGCCAGCCGGTGAGAGCACGAGGCAGAGACGGGCAGAGCCGCTGGTAACACCACCCGCCCGCGGCAAGGAACAAAAGTCCGCTCTCCGCGAGGGCCGTGTTCCAATTCAAAAAGTTCCCAGCGAAGTGGCAGCGTGGACGGTGAGCCCAGCAGGGTGTGTGACAGGCTACGCCTGGCGCAACCCTGCGCGAACCCCACGCGAACGAAGGTCGAAGGTCGACTTCCCTAATTGGTCACCGCAGTGACGCGGAGACGCGGAGTTCATTCAGCCACGGATGAACTCGGATGCACGCGGATCAGGGATTTGAGCGAAGCTCACAGCAACGTGATGCCATGTCGCCGGCAAACCTCCGCAGCCGTTGACGGATTAAACCGGCCGGTGCGGGATAGTTCATCGGCATCGCGAAAGAACTCCTCGTGACCGGCGGGTGGGAGATGGTGAGGCCGATGGATTTGAAACGAGTGTGACGGATCAGATTCGGGTGTTGCGGTTGGTGCCGGGACAGACATCCGGCGGGACGCCGGATGGTGCACGCGAGACGGTGGCAGCGCCACGGGCCAACGTGCTCCCCGGGAAAAGGGACTACGAATGCGTTGTCGAAATTTGGCGGAAGGAGAACGAGAAGTCGGGGCGCCAACGCAGCGGCGCCCTACCGAGTGCGGCAAAAGACAAGGCGAAATGGAAACTCGTTGAAACTCGAGTGCCGAAACGATTGGGGAAGCCATTGCCCATGATTCCATTCGTGTTTCACGGTGCGCGGCATTCATTGCCTTCGATCGAGAAGCTGCCGATGGCGGATATCATCGCGGTGAACCTCGATCACTATCGGCTGGACGCGGACTATAAGCACGGCGTGCATTTCACTGCGCTGCCGACGGCGTGGGTGAGTGGGTTCGATAAGTCAGCTTCGTTGCGGATCGGCGCCAGCACAGCTTGGGTCACCGATACACCCGGGGCAACGGCTGGGTTTCTGGAGTTCACTGGTCAGGGGTTGTCGACGTTTGAACGGGCGATGGATCGTGATGAGCGGTTGATGGCGGTGCTGGGTTCCCGTCTTTTGGAGGATCAAAAGAAGGTGGGTGAAACGGCGACGGCGATTGAACTGCGACAGTCGGGCGAGAATTCGATTCTCGGGAACATCGCGATCAACGTGAGTGCAAGTCTCACGCAGGTGTTGCGTTGGGCTTACTGGTGGAATTCGACGGAGGAACTTCCCGATGACATCACGAACGATCAGGTGCTCATTGAACTGAACACGGATTTCAGCACGAAGGGTCTGGCGTCGCAGGACATTCAGGCGATCGTCGCCGCGTGGCAGGCGGGAGCGATCAGCCGTGACACCATGACCGAACTTTTCCGGCGCGGTGAGGTGCTGCCCGAAGGCCGGACGATGGATGAGGAGTTGAAGTTGATCAGCGAGCAGAAGCCAGAAGCTGCGAGTCAGAAGCCTGAATTGAAAACGCAAACACCCGGGACACCGCCGAGATGCGGAGGCGCGGAGGTCAAATTGAAAATGTGAAGAGGTTTACGCGAATGCCGCGAATTGGCGCGAAGCGAAGACAGGCAGGATGCCTGTCCTACTCTTTTGAACCACGGAGGACATGAATGAACACAAAGCTAAAGCAACTGAAAGCCACGGATAAACGCGGGTGGGCACGGATCGGGGCGCTGCTGCTGGTCACGGTGCTGACGGCGGGTTTCCTCTTCGCTCAATCGACTACACTAACCACGGCGCCTGAATTGCGGCCGGTCAAGATCGTGTGGGATCCGCAGCCGGCGAGTGAGTATTACCAGGCGGTTGATACGAACGGCGATTACGTCGGGATCACGTACCGGGTCTACAACGCAACGAATGTGACCGGGCCATGGACTGTGCTGGCGACGACCACGAACTTGTCGGCGACGATTTCCAATCTCACGGCGCGCACGCAGTTCTTCTACGTGACGGCGTCCAATTTTTTTTTGGAGAGCGCGGCCAGCCGAATCGTGTCGATCCCGCAGCAACCGGTGCCGCTGCCAAGACTGGTGATCGGTGAGTGAGCGGCTCAATTAACAGGAGGGAACGGAGATTGAAGATTTACCGCCGAGGCGCGGATGTAGGGCCGCTGATGCCGTGCCGGTGAAAAGCCATGCCGGTTGCGCTGACCATTCGCGTTCATCGCCGGCTCAGGTGCAGCGATTACAAACATGGATCGCCGAGCAATCCTGGCACATCTGGTAGATTATTTGCGTATCGTTGCCGGCGCGATAATTAGGGTCGTCGTCCCACAAATAGACGCCTCTCACTGGCGTGTTCCAAACGACTCCGAAGACATCCAATCGCGTGCTTTTGCAGGCCTGATTCGGGCACGTGACGTCCGGAATATCCTGCCACATCATGTGGCGCCCGCCGAATTGGGTAAACGGGTAGCCCAGGGCTTTTAGCTCTTTCTCGCAGGAATCTATCGTATCCCAATCGCGGGGATCAGGTTCGTTCGCGTCGATGTAGCGCTCAAGGAGATCGATGTCCTTCTCACCAATCCTTTCCAATCGAATGTCCCGCCGTGGAAAACTCCTCGGGTAATGGCCGTAGGGAAAATCATCCATCCATTCCAGAGATTCGATAAAATCGATGTTGATCCCGCTGTTCGTTAACCGATAGCCCATCGCCGCCGCGTTATACTGTGGGCAATAGATCAGAGGAAGAAATCGTACGCCAGGAACTCGCACTGGAAAAAGCGGGTCGTCGGTGTCGATCGTGTAGAGGAGGTGACAGGGTGCCTGTCCTCCGGGAGGAATTGCCGGAGATTCGAGCTCGCCTCCGAAGGCGTGGCGGAAGTCACAGGCGGTGTCTTCACGAGCACGGCTTACAGGTTCGAGGACGAACTGATTCATTTTGTTTTCGATGAGATTGATCGCAGCGCGGGGGCGCTGACCTGAGTATTCTACGGCAACTGGTTGGCGAGTGTATCCTGTCGAAACTCAAACTCCTCCCAATGGTGATATAGCAGCATCCAATTTCCATGCTGCGGAAAGACAGTCACATCGTCCGAACTCGGATAACAGAAATCGTCCCATCGCTGAACAAACGTGGTCCATGGTAATCGCAAGGCCGTGTCGGCTGACCAGCAGACGAATACCTCCTCCTGCAGGCGCGGCTGCCGTGCCTGCAGCCACGCGCTGACCTGTTCCGGTGCTCCTTCGGCATTGAAGCGTTGTGCGGCCGGGTCTTCAGAACGACTCAGAGCGACTGCAAGTTCAAAGAGGCGGGACGCTTCTTCCAACGAACACGGGCAAAGTTGGGCGAGCACGTCGGGAGGAAACACGGCATAGCGTGCGTCTGTCCAGCGCCATGCCAATGGGAACTCCTGAATCGTCATGGCTCTCGCGATTACGACCAATGCCGCGATGATGGATGGCAATGCAGCGACACCGGAATCACCATTCGGTCGCGTTCCGGTTTCTGCGTTACATCCATGGGTTCACCTCTTCATGTGCAACTCGATCCGGATACCATTGACCGTTGATGAACCAAGTAGGCTCTCGAAGGATGTCCGACCACGTGATTCCTGGATAAATCATGATGCGCTGATGATCGGTATCAGCGGAGCCATACGCCTTGAACTCTGGAAACCAGGCGAGCACGCCCTCGGGTGAATAATCATTGCACTCCTTAATGAGCGAGTAGCCCACATACTCTCGCTGCTCCTCCGGATCGGACGCGAGCGGTCCATTGAGATGCAACTCAAAGCTATCCACGATAAATTTTTGTGGAGTCAGCTCATCGGGCTCGAAGAATCTCAACCGCCTTACTTCGCCGGCAACCAGTGTCATTTCGCGATTCTCCGGCTTGCTCAAGTAGTCGCGCAAGTCTTCAGGGATACTCATACATTTACCGAATCATCTGATTAATCTCAACTCACTTGGGGTTGGCCCGGTAGAAGGGATTCGCGTTTTGACTCACTTGATGCCCTCGCTCCGATTTCACGAACGAAGGGCTACCCTTCCCTTGAACGTCTGTCAACCAGTGCATTGCGCCCAGGTCGCGTGCTCGCGTTGCACGACGATGCATGAGTCGGGGTGAAGTTGCGTGGGTTTCTTGGCGGAGCGGTGGATTGCCTTTGATTCGAGCGGAGGAATCACTGATCAGTGCTGACATGAAGCGCGACGTTCGCGGTTCAAACGAGAAACGATCATGGCACTGAAATTCAAATTGAAGTCGAAGGAGGAGGCGCCGGCGGAGCTGGCCAGCCTGTATGTCGAACGGGACGGTGGGTTTGTCCTGGATGTCGAGGGCGCGGTGGATAAAACGAAGCTCGATGAGTTTCGCACGACCAACGTGGCCCTGCTCAAG
>WGOC01000041.1 GCA_016124235.1 bacterium
AACAATGGTTTGTTGCAGACTCACGTTGAGTTGGTTCATCGCGCACCTCTGCGGCCTTCGCCGCCCGGTGCGCAATCCCACTCTCAAAGTGGCTGGTTTTCATTCGCCCATCCCTGGCTGGTTTTGACTGCCCGCTGACAGGTCGGACGGTGCTTCGATTGGAGAATATGCTTCGTGAATGGGCATCAAAGGTCCCATTGCGGCGAAATAGAAGAGCGGCAAGGAAATGAGCAGGATGATGGGCGAGAACACACCCCGAGGTCGTCGCGAAAGCAAGTTTGACCAGTTAATCCGCGCTTGAGCCATGCTGCTTCGTATTCTGACCGGCCGTTGGCAATGTTCAAGCGTAACAACGTGCTCACTCAAGCCAGCCAGTGCCAGGCCAGCGGCTGCCACCAGGGCAGACGCGGCCGGAGCTGCGGCGGACAACCGAGCGCCTGCCACAAGACCGCCGGCCCCGTGACCTGCTGGTGATACACCCCGGCCACCGCGCTCTGCACCCGATACCAACGAACCCCGACGGCGCAGAGCCGCTGGTAACACCACCCGCCCGCGGCAAGGAACAAAAGTCCGCTCTCCGCGAGGGCCGTGTTCCAATTCAAAAAGTTCCCAGCGAAGTGGCAGCGTGGACGGTGAGCTCAGCAGGGTGTGTGACAGGTGAACTCGTGAACCTGGCGCACCCCTGCGCGAACCCCACGCGAACGAAGGCCGGAGGTCGAAGTTCGACTTCCCAAAGTGGTCACCGCAAAGGCGCGGAGTTTATTCAGCCACGGATTAACTCGGATGGACGCAGATGATTTCTACCGTCGCTTCTATGGTGTCGGTTCAATCTTCTGGAAATATTTAAGTGCTTCCTTCTTGATCCACGTGACGGGTGATCGCAGAAACGGCCGCACGTCGTCAGCGGCATTGCTCGCGCCCAGAAGTCGAAGTGAGTAGATCGCGTGGCCGGCAACTTCTGAATCGGAAAGCAAGCGTGTAAGTGTGGGCACTACGGTTGGACCGCCATATTGTCCGAGCAACATGACAAAGCTCTGCCGTCCCTTGCCGAATCGTTGCTCAAGACACAATTGTTTCACTGCTTCGAATATTGGTTCGGACCGCCGAAACGTACGGATACGAAGCATGATCTGCCGGAAGGATTCACCCAGTGCCCAAATCAATTGCTCGTACCGGTGCCAGATGATTTGCTCGCCGTTTCGTTCCAAGACAGAACAATCGGTGAACTTCCGACACCAGGCATCCGGATATTCCAATGCACCGAGGAGATCATCGGCTGTTACTTCGATGGACTCACCGAAGGATCGGATGGCTGTGTCCAATTCCGACCAATCTTCGACTTCGGTGAACGCGATGGGGACGGCCATATCGGCGGGCGAGTTCAGACACTGGCTCGGAAGCCGCTCTGACGATGCTCGGTTAAGAGTTCAAGTTTCACAATCGGTAGTAAACCGCAGCGGCAAGAGTCAGTGGTACGAACCGAATGCCACGATTACTTTGCATGCTCACCTCGCCGGGCCATGAATGGGCATGAGCAAAACGACAATTTGCATTAGTGCCACGGCCACGCACAGGTATCCTTGGAGGCGGCTTCGATGAGAGACATAAACACCCCAGCCAAGGTTGAGCACCAATGACAGAATCCACAAAGCCACGAATCCGATCCGGATTGCATTTGAAGTTTCATGGATCGAAGGGCGCAGGGAAAAAAGCAGAAATGGCACCGTGACGACGATTGGGGTGAGATTCATCTTCGTCATATCCTGGCTCGTCTGGTCCAATTCACTTTTGTTCACGATTCAACAGTCGAAATGACCTGCGATATTGAACACCACTGAGAACGGCCGGTCGGCTGAGTTTCCAAAATCGTGGTATTAATACGATCGTGACACTGGCAACAATCGGCATCGCCAGCAAACCACCGGGAATAAGCCAATTCGGTATGCTCAACGTCCGGTGGTGAACAATCGAAGTTGTCACGGAGAGAACATATCCGCTCACGAGCATCACACCAACCCAGCCCATGAGAAACCAGACGAGGCTCCCATGCTGAGAACGAGCTGCAATCGGAATAAGGGAGAGCGAGACGGCAAAGAGAGAGATGAAAAGAAACAAATGCCAATCTTCCAGAAAAGAGAATGGTTTCGTGGTGTGGAACACAACGTCGACGAGGCCCAATGAACAAATGCCGAGCACTAGCCCCGATATGGCAAACAAAGTCACGAGGGACGATGTGCTGACCTTGGCCGGTGGCTCTTGCCTGACTTGGCTGGTTCGCTGATTCATTGCGATCGAACGCTCCTCAGCCGCTTCCTCAGTCTGCGATTGTCAGCAAATAATGTGACGCAAAGCAACATGCTCAAGAAAACGAAACCATCACGGCCGGTAAAATGCCAAAAGGCCCAGGCAAGCCCCGCAAGCGCCACACTCGAAATAATGAGGAGTAAATAGTCTTTCATAATTCGTTGGGTTTGGTGGCGTGATTCTCGGCTCTCAATTGGGAGTCGAGTGACAGTCCGGCAAAAATGAGCGCGAACACCGCTCGCCCCAGCATGCTCGAGCCAATCCACGAGGGGTGTGGATGAAACAGGGATACGATTTCGCTGGCAAAGGTCACGAACGTAAAATTAAAGCTGAAGTAAATGACCAGGCGGACAAAGTATGGTCCACGCACCCAAGGTCGACTGCTATCCGACTTCGCGCGTTTAGACTCGGTGTTCATTTTATGATCGCCTTGAGGGTTCACTCCGATCTCGTCCTATTCCAACTTGGCGAAGCATAATGTCGTGCTCGCCGATGTTCAAGCCGGCGCTGCGGCACGAAGATTGTTCAGCCAATGACGGAAATGTATGGACGCAGATTGCTGCTAATCTGAATCAGGTTTCGAATCGCCGGGTGGGTTTTGCGCTTGGAAATCGGCGTCAAGTTTCTCAGAGACCCAAAAGAGCGGCCACGACGCCAAACCGATGATGAGGCTGGCAATCAGCCACACCAACCAATTCCTAAAGATGATATTTGAGCCAAATAAAGGAGTCGTTCCAAAGGCCCACGGAATGACGCAGAAAGAGAGAAATGGAATGGCGAGAAAAACTATTGGACCGACTACGAGACCATTGAGTGCGAAGCAGCGCCAAAAACCCAGACCAACACAGTAATGGCGATATCTGTTTCGCAGATTCACAAGGGCTTTGAATGTCGCTCTCAGTTTCACCTTGAAACGTCTGCCGGTTCCGGGTTCCTAATTCCTACATACCGACGGTAGCTTGGCGTCGGCCGATGTTCAAGCGGGCGCGAAGGAAGAAAGTGAAGCGGATGCAAAGGTCATCCGCTTTTCGTCACTCGCCTGTCTGAGCCGATGGATGTGCTTCCTCATGCTTAATGCGGTAGTTCCAGACGACGAGAAGCGATGGTAATGATGCCCGAAACACGCAACGGCGAAATCAAACGGCACACCAATTGTCCTGGGGCTTCATATTACGCACCTATATCGGAGGCGCGACGAAAGTATATGAAAAATTCTCATCATCGTTCACAGATAACGTCCCGCCGACAGGTTTGCCTGATGGGCGTTCGGTTATTCTCAACCATATCGCTTGCGGATACTCGATGTCTCCCGCCAGCACTCGGAAAACACTGTCTCTTTCGATAAAGCCACCGTAATGGCCTTGCAGTGCCAGATGATAATCCATCTGCAACTGCACAATCTCGCCAGCGACGATTCCACATTGGTAGTGCTCAAAAAAGAAATCTGACGCTGGTATATTGAGTGCCTCGAGCTCTCCGGCATCATCGCCGGAAAGAAAGTGTTCTTTTATCATCGTCGCTTGATCAACGGAGTCTGCCACGATTCGGAGCAGTAACTTCGCCCCAGGTTCGTGTAGCGTATCCCCACGTTGCGAATTGGGCACGCCGAACATCACGTGACCATCGTCAACTTCCCAAAGTTCGTAGCGCGACATTACTTATTCCCAGGGGGCGGCACAGTCACGCTCGGCAACTGAGGTTGATTTTAATCCGAACTCTTCTTCGGACGCTGACTGGCACGATTGGCTAGGCCCCACTGTCACGACTGACCTCCGTGCCGGCGACGCCTTAACTCGCCACCCAACTGGAACCATGCCCCGATCAAAACCGCCGAGGTGAAGACCAGACCGGCGATGGCCCAAAGTGAGAAACCGCGACGGATCAATATCGCTACATTGACTGCGTCGATGACCCCGCCGATCACTGTGAATGCAACCAAAGATGAAACTAGCTCGCGGTGACTCATCTCACTCGGCTTCTTTCGATTGCCTCCTCCTGGCATGATGTCTGTCAATCGGGCAAACGCTGCAGTGAGGAGCGAAGGGTGTAACCGACGCCCGGCTGGCAAGTTTGAGGTTTGCGTTTCAAAAACATGATCGAATCTGAGCGGTCATCCCGGGGTACTACTCAACTGGTTTTGTTGGGCTGGAGATCTTTTGCGTTTCCGCCTGCGTCGAGATCATTCGGAAGCCGCTCCTTTACCTCTTGGGGAATTTCATAAGGGAACTTCGATGGTCCCCAAACTGACCAGGTGTTTTCCGTCTTTTTGACCAAGCCGAGGTTGTGATCGCCATCGTATGCCCAAAGACGTTCCGTGGATTCGACGAAAACCAAAGAACCGCCAAGCGGTTTCCATGAGTCAATCTTGATGGATGTTCGACCATTAACTTCAGCGCGTGAGATTTTCAAAGAATCATTGTTGCCGACCTCAACACTCCAAGGCCCAATATCAAAGTGATGCCCCGGACTCAACCCGAGAACCAACTCGCTTCTAGCTTCTGGACCAAATGCAATACCTGGGCTCGTGGTTGTCGCTTCGTTGCTCGAATGCAAGTCAGCTTCCGCATGTTTACATCCAGAGGCGAAAATGAATGCGATGCAGGCCAAGAATACGATTGATGTTCTCATTTCAAAAATGCCGAACGGTGTTAATTAGCGTGTGTTTTGACCAGTATCCCCGGTTCAACTCTGGATGGGAAGTTGCCTCGGTTCGAATAGCTGGTCAAGGGCACTCCTATACCCCCGAGATCCCCGCGCGAACCAAGGCTGCGTTCATCTTCCCAGAATGGTGACCGCAGATCGACACCGATAAATGCGGGCTGAATTCGTGCGGGAATGTTGACTTGGTCGACCTCGATCAGACAGGCGACTAGCGCCCGGAGCGGTTGGGTAGCTTGGGCGGCCTCCGCGGTGACCACACAAAGCACGCAGCCCCTGCCAACCCACACACCGCAATCGGAAGAAATGGCCACCACTTCAAATCAACGTGAACTGAATTCATGGTCCAAGTTCCATTCCCCGAAGACCCGCTGCCAATCAGCCGCCAATCAGAATGCACCGCGATTGCAGCGAGCAACGCCACCGCCGCCAAAGACATCAACGTCAATCCCAATCTTCGTCGTGTCGCGATAGTCATAATAACTACAACGATCGGCTCAACGATGGCGAGCCAATGGAAGCGTTTGAGTCGTCAACTTGCGCGGGAGAGCTTCCATTTGGTGCAGTATCTGGTTCGTTGGGTTCTGTCGTCAATTGGCGCTTCAAATATCCTATGAGTGTGAGTTTGGAATCGGCGCGGTAGGCAAGCGACGCGAATACCAGCAGAATGGAAAGGCCGGGCAGGAGCGAATTCCAGTCACCTTCCCGCGCTGCGTACAGATAAGCTTGCAAGTTGTGAAGCTTGAAGACGCTTATTGTCAGCAACGCTGCGCCAACGACGAATGGTAGGGCAAACAATACTGACAAGAGCGTGAAGACCCTCCTTTCGATCCGGTAGGATCTCTCTCTTTGAATCAACTTTCTTTCAGACTTAGTCAGCATGGTGGCAATCAGCGTTCCGGCCTACAGTGTTAATAAACGTGCATTTTATGAACTGTATCCCCGGTTCAACTCTGGTTGGGAACTTGCCCCGTTTCGAAAAGCCGGTCAAGGGTGCTCCTGTACCCTGCGGCTCTGACGCGATCCGAGTGGTATGGACAAGAATCCATGGCAAACGCCCGGAAGTTTTAATCACCGATGGAAGCAGGTGCGTTTGAATCACGCGAATTGCACGAACGCGGATTCGGTGATACACCAGCGAATAAGAGACAACGGAATCAACGACGGGATCAAAGCATGAATGCGATGACTGATGACGGAAGCGATGAGGTGAGCAAACTCTTTCACAGTTACGTACCCGAGGTGGCCGACGGAACGGTCCAGATAAAAGCCATCGCCAGAAACCGCGGCTGGCGCACCACCGTGTCCGTCGTTTCGAAGAATAATACGGTCGACCCGGTGTATTCTTGCGTCGGTGAGAAAGGAAACCGCATCAAATCGATAGTGCGAGACCTGGCGAATGAACTCGTCCACGTCGTCGACTGGTCGGACTCCGTGAGTGAGCACCTGAGGAACTTGTTCAAGCCAGCAACCATCGAGCGCATTTCCCTCGACCAGGCAAAACACGAGGCAACAATC
The DNA here is from genome assembly GCA_016124235.1 of bacterium. Lineage (GTDB taxonomy): Bacteria > Verrucomicrobiota > Verrucomicrobiia > Limisphaerales > RI-55 > RI-55. The sequence continues at coordinate 6,481 of WGOC01000041.1, forward strand.
CATGCGTCAGCCGATCAGCATCCGTTGATACTCGGCAAAGAGAGGCGTCAAATTGAATTGATTGCCAGGCTCGTCGGCTGGAAACTGAGAATCGCCGGGGATTAAGCTAATGTTCTTCGTGAGATGGAAGCAAAGGCAGCATAGCGATTTGCGGCACGCGCCCAAGTCGATTGCTGTGACGTTCTGCTCGCTTCTGATCTCGTATTACTGGCTGCACTCCTCGGTGACTTATGTTGCTGCGAGCATCGGCCTTGGCGGGGTGTGTTTTTGTTTGTGGGTGTTGGCGTGGCGGACGCAGAGCGCAGTCGCCTATTTTATCTCAATTTTCGCGCTGCTCATGGGACAAACTTTCCTGCGTGCATGGTTGGTGCCTCATAGTTTGTTCACGCTCGTCCAAGGAATCCTGATTAGTGAGGGCTGTCGTCAATTGTTGATATGGTTGTTTCGAAGCCGGCTTGAAGCAATGTGTCGCGTCTCGACTGAGAGCGGTGCCCTCACCTGAGCCAGCCGGTGAGGTGGAGCCAGTGCCAGGCCAGCGGCTGCCACCAGGGCAGACGCGGCCGCAGCTGGGGCGGACAACCCAGTGCCTGCCACAGGACCGCCGGCCCGGTAATTTGAGCCAATCTCACAGCAACGTGATGCCATGCCTCCGGCAAACCTCCGCCGCCGTCGACGGATTAAACCGGCCGCTGCGGGATAGTTCGTCGGCATCGCGAAAGAACTCCTCGTGACCGGCGGGTGTGGCCACCGACACGAATTCGATCTCCTCGCCGGAATTGTTCGCAAAGGCGTGGGGCTCTCCGGGAGCAATGTGAATAGTGTCGGCCGGCTGGAGCTGACTCACTTCGTCTCCCAGGTGAACGGTGAGCCGGCCCCGAAGCACGTGAAAATGCTCGCTCTCGGCGTGCGTGTGGGGCGGAGCGCCGGTACCGGGTGGACAAACGATTCTGGCAAGGGAGAAGACGCCGGCGGTCTCCCGGGCACCGCCCAGCACGGTGACCCGGGTGCCAAAGACATCCAGCACGGCCAGGTCCGAGCCGGCCAACAGCGTTGAGGAGAGGGGTAATGATTCAGTTTTCATAGTCGTTAGTCAGAAGGACTGACTTCTATTGACAGACTCTCTGACTAACGTCAACCTGCTTTTACAATGGTAACGAAAGCCTCATCCTTCCCCGAGCAGGCCGGCACATTGGGTGCCCTGCTGCGGGGACCCTATCGCCAGCTGTCGGACCGCCTGTACGCCAAAATGGCGGCCGGTGGGTTTCCGGAGATCCGGCGATCGCACAGCCTGGTATTTCGTCACATCGCGCCGGAAGGCTCGCGGCTCACCGAGCTCGCGGAGGTTTCGGGGCTGACGAAGCAAAGCATGGCGTATCTCGTCGGTTATCTCGAAAAGCACGGTTACGTGAAGATTTCAACCGACCCGGCCGACGGACGCGCCAAGCGCGTGCAACTGACCAACCGCGGGCGGGCATTTGTCGCATCGCTGCTGGCCGCCAGCGCCGATCTGGAGAACGAGGTGGAAAGGAAACTGGGCAGCGCCAGATTCAAGCGCCTGCGGGGCGGACTACAGGCGCTGGGTCTGGCGATTGCGGACCTGCCGTGAGTGCCGGCTGCTCTTTGGCGAAGAGGGCTGCCCAGGATGGTCGTGATTTCCCGCGAGCTTGAACATCAATAATGGGATTGGAATGGGCTCAAATCAAAGACAGGCAGGATGCCTGTCCTACTCTTGAACCGTTGGAGTCGCGGCTGGAAAATAAAGTGAGGTGCCCGCCGGTATCAGAGGAAATGCGGCGTGGGGAATGCCGCTGTGGAGGGATGGCGAGCACCTCAAAGCAAGTAGGCACTTTGTTAGGTCCGGGCTCAACGAAAATTCGTGTTGATGGTGCGATCTGAACGCGAAGCGGTTGGCCGTCAAGGCGATTTAGAGGCGAGAGATTGCGCGGTGACGACACCTTGGCGCCATTGTGTGCGCGGTGATGCATGATCGGGTTGCGGTGAATGATGGTCTCCGCGAGAAGGCATGCTACAACGGAAGCATGCCAGTGAACTCCACGCATCTGGAATACGAAGAAGCGTTGCCGAAATGGAATCGGGCGCGGGACGTGATCGCCGGTGAGGATGCGGTGAAAGCGGCGGGCGTGCGGTATCTTTCGCGGTTGGATTCGCAGAGCGATGAGGAATACCTGGCTTACAAATCGCGGGCGTCGTTCTTCAACGCGACAGCGAGGACGGCGGAAGGGTATCTTGGGCTCGTGTTTCGTCGGCCGCCGTTTATCAAACGGCCGGAATCGAACACAGGCAACCCTCACCCCGGCCCTCTCCCTCAAACAGGGCGAGGGGGAAATGCGATGCCGAGTCTCGCGCGGGCGTTGGACGAGTTCGTCAATGACGCGGACATGCTGGGCAATCCGTTGCCGGCATACGCGAAGAGTGTAGTCAGTGAGATCATTTCCGTTGGTCGCGCGGGGACGTTGATTGATTGGGAGGATACGTCCGAGAACCGCGTTTACGCGTCGTTGTATCGAGCCGAGCAGATCATCAACTGGCGCGTGGAACGGATCAATGGGAGGAACGTGGCAACGATGGTGGTCCTCTTCGAGGAGGCAGATGGGAGTTCGCAGATCGGAGATGGTGATGCCGATGATTTTGCGACCAATGTGACGGAGCAGATCCGGGTTTTGCGGTTGGTGCCGGCGGTGGCATCCGGCGGGACTCCGGATGCAACACGCGGGACGCGTGTGGTCCCCGGGAAACGGGACTACGAATGCGTGGTCGAAATTTGGAAAAAGGAGAATGAGAAGTCGGGGCGCCAACGCAGCGGCGCCCTACCATCCAAGGAGAAGGCGAAGTGGAAGTTGGTGGAGACTCGAGTGCCGAAGCGGCTGGGCAAACCGCTGCCGATGATTCCGTTTGTGTTTCATGGGGCGCGACACTCACTGCCGTCGATCGAGAAGCTGCCTATGGCGGATATCATCGCCGTGAACCTCGATCACTATCGATTGGACGCGGACTATAAACACGGTGTGCATTTCACCGCGCTGCCGACGGCGTGGGTCAGTGGGTTCGATAAGTCGGCGTCACTCCGGATCGGCGCCAGCACGGCTTGGGTGACGGACACTCCCGGGGCAACGGCTGGGTTCCTGGAGTTTACCGGTCAAGGACTCACCACGTTCGAACGGGCGATGGATCGGGACGAACGCTTGATGGCGGTGTTGGGTTCACGTCTTTTGGAGGATCAAAAGAAGGTGGGCGAAACCGCCACGGCGATCGAGCTGCGGCAGTCGGGTGAGAATTCGATCCTCGGGAACATCGCGATCAACGTTAGTGCCAGCCTCACTCAAGTGTTGCGCTGGGCGTATTGGTGGAACTCAACCGAGGAACTCCCTGACGACATCACGAATGATCAGGTGCTCATTGAGCTGAACACGGATTTCAGCACGAAGGGTCTGGCGTCGCAGGACATTCAGGCGATCGTGGCCGCCTGGCAGGCGGGTGCGATCAGCCGTGACACGATGACCGAGTTGTTCCGTCGTGGTGAGGTGCTGCCCGAAGGTCGGACGATGGAGGAGGAATTGAAGTTGATCGGAGAGCAGAAGCCAGAAGCTGGGAGTCAGAAGCCGGAATCAAAAACGCAAACGCCGGGTGCACCGCCGAGACGCTGAGGCGCGGAGGTGAAATTGAAAACGGCAAGCGGTTTACGCGAATGCCGCGAATGAGCGCGAATGAGAGATTTGGAGAAGCACATTGAAAACTATCGATTGATGAAAACTGGATTAAATCTTGCCGGTGGAGCGGCCGATCACCACAGTGATTCCGCCAATGGGTGCTTACCTCAAACACGCGTTTCGCGGCTGGACCGTGATCGATTTTCTGCTGCTTGGAGCCGGAATCGTGACGGTCATCGTCGGGTTCGCCATGGCCGGGCGCTGACCCGGTTGCTCGCATTCATGTCCCTAGCGGCGGTCCTCGCCGCGGGCTTCCTCTTCGCTCAATCGACTTCGGTGACGACGGCGCCTGAATTGCGGCCGGTCAGGATCGTGTGGGATCCGCAGCCAGCGAGTGAGTACTACACCGCAGTAGATACGAACGGGAATTACGTCGGGATCACTTACCGGGTTTACAACGCGACGAACGTGACCGGGCCGTGGACGGTGATGGCGACCACCACCAATTTGTCAGCGACCATCTCGAACCTTACGGCGCGCACGCAGTTCTTTTATGTGACGGCGTCCAATTTTTTTTTGGAGAGCGCGGCCAGCCGAATCGTGTCGATCCCACAGGAACCGGTGCCGCTGCCGCGACTGGTGATCGGTGAGTGAGGTGGGCGGCGAAGTGCCTCCGGGTAAGTGGCCTGTGGTCGGCGAGGTGAAACGCTGGTCTGCGGTGATGCCGGCTAATCAAACGGGCGGGTGAGCTGGGTGGCCCGTTCCCAGAGCCAGGCGACGTCGGGACTGCCAGGCTGGAGCTGGCCGTTGAAGTATTCCCGGGTCACCGGCTTGCGGGTCCGGGGATCGAGCCATTTGTGTGACTCCACATGGCCATCGGCAAATGACAGCACACCCACCCCGTTGTGCCGGCTCGCCGGCAAATCTTGAAAAAAATCTTCATTCCCGTTGGTGAAACTGAACATTCCTTCGTTGATACTGTCCTCGTGCTCATCAATGAAGACGAAGTTATTGGCCGGTGGCGGGTTGAGAAAATCGGTGAGTCTGTCCGTTTCCTTGCGGTAAGGTTGATCTAGAAAACGCATGCTGCCGAGCCATTCATTGAGCGAGTAACTGCGCACCCGTTCGCGTTTGACGCCGGCGATGAGCGCCCACGAGCGATCCGACGGGCATTTGTAGATGGCGACGTTTTGCACATAGGGTCCCAAACCGCCGGGCCATTCACGCAACAGCAGGGTCGTGTTGGTGTTGTCGAGATTGTTGGGTTGGTAGTCCAGCCAGCCTCCGACCCAGTTGGGGTGCTGCTTGTAACCATCGCAACACACATTGGCCGGCAGCCAGTTGTCATGGTCGTTGGCGTAGGTGAACCAGGCGAGCTGGAGCTGGCGCAGGTTGTTGACGCATTGGATTTGCCGCCCCTTTTCCTTGGCCCGGCTCAAGGCGGGCAACAGCAGCGCCGCAAGCAACGCAATGATCGCGATGACCACCAGCAGCTCGATGAGCGTGAACGCCGCTTTATGATGAATGGGAGGGAACCTCATGAAACGCAGATCTTCCGGCAAATCTCATTGCGTAGTACGCGCAACCGTCGCCCTTTCCCACAGCCACGATACGTCCGCATTATTGGGCGAGACTTCACCTCCCAGTGTTTTCCGCAGAACCGGTTTCAGTGTGCGTGGGTCCTGCCATTTCCTGGTTTCGACATGGCCGTCCGCGAAGCTGAGGTTGGCGGCATTGCTGTGCCGCGAAGCGGGATAGTCGAGCCAGCCAAGGACATGTTGGGAGTTGACGCCAACAAAGAAGAAACCGTCATTGATCGAATCCTCGTGCTCGTCGATAAACACGAAATGCTTTGATATTGGTGGATTCCCGAGGTCGGAAAACTTCCAGTAAGTATAGAATGAAGCGTTGGGATCGTTATAAACGTACTGGTCCGAACCCAACAGGCTGTTCATTGAATAGGACCGCACGCGGTTGTATCGCTGCCCGCCTTCCAGTGCCCACGACTTGTCACTCGGACATTTGTAGATGCCCGGATTTTGGGTGTATTGGCCGATACTGCCATAGGGGTTGTGGAGCATGAGCCAGGTGTTGGTGTTGTCCGTGTTGTTGGCGGTGTAGTCCATCCAGCCGGCTGTCCAACTCGGAGGGTAATGAGGATCTCGACCTGAATAATAATCTCCTCCATTGCCGGGCAGCCAACCATCGTGATCATCCGCGTACAACTGCCAGGCAAGCTGGAGCTGTTTGAGGTTGCTGACGCATTGGATTTTGTTCCCCTGTTCTTTGGCCCGTGCCAGCGCCGGCAGAATCAAGGCCGCCAGCACGCCAATGATCGCGATCACCACCAAAAGTTCGATTAACGTGAAACCCCGTTGATCGTGCGCGCCAAACCCTCCTGCTGAATTTGAATTCATACGACAAAGGGCTCACGGAGCCCCGGTGGACGGGACTCCGTGAGCGTTGATCTATTCGTTCGGGCGCAACTGCACACCGCGAATTTCCAAGGGCGAAATGCTCACCAGGACGGACCCGGCGATGGCATCGCGGTCATTGGCCGCCCGCGCCAGCGAGATGGCCTGATAGGAGGTCAGGGACCCGTGATCGGTGACGCTGTTGAGATCGGCCAGGCCGGACAGTCCCGCCACTCCCACCCAGGCGTGGTAGGGATAGAAACCGCTGCTGTAGGTGCTGTCGCCGACGATCAAGCCGTTGTTGTTGATGTCCAACGCCTCGCTGGCCACGGTGCCGGACAGGGTTCCCAGGTTCACCATGGTGCCGCCGTTGGGTTTGTAGAACGCGAAATAGTAGCCCGTCCCGCTCACCTGCGACTCACCCACCACATCGGCGTTGTCGTTCATGCCAAAGGCGTAGCCGAATGCGGTTGCGAAGAGCAGGCCGAATGAAGTGAATCGGCTTTCGTTTGCGGCACGGTTCAAGTGCATGCGACGTGGGGCGACGGTGAGTTAAAATCCATCAGGGTTTTGCACCGAGCTGGCCCGCTCCCGCAACCATGCCTGATCCGGGCTGTCCGGCACGTAGATGACACCGAAAATTGGTTGGTGCAGGACCGGACGGAGGGTGCGTGGATCCTGCCATTTCTTGGTTTCCACATGCCCGTCGGCGAAGGAGAGGCTGGCACCGTTGTTGTGCCGGCTCGCCGGCAAATCCAACCAAGCCGCAGTTGGCCCGTAACTGCCCATCGAAATGAAAAAGAAACCGTCGTTGATCGAATCCTCGTGTTCGTCGATAAACACGAAATGTTTGGAGATTGGGGGATTGCCCAAATCGGAAAGCTTCCAATAGACATATGCAGGAGCGAGGCGGTTTCCATATTCATATTGATAGGAACCCATGAGGCTGTTCATCGAATAAGACCGCACGCGGTTGAATCGCTGCCCGCCTTCCAATGCCCAGGATTTGTCGCTTGGACATTTGTAGATGCCCGGATTCTGGGTGTACTGGCCGATGCTGCCATACGGGTTGTGGAGCATGAGCCACGAATTGGTGTTGTCAGTATTGTTGGCGGTGTAGTCCATCCAGCCGGCTGTCCAACTCGGAGCGTACCATTCGCGACCTGCGGACTGGGTGAAGTTGTTTCTGGGCAGCCAACCATCGTGATCATCGGCGTATAATTGCCAGGCGAGCTGGAGCTGTTTGAGATTGTTGATGCACTGGATCTTGTTTCCCTGTTCCTTGGCGCGTGCCAGCGCCGGCAGAATCAAGGCCGCCAGCACACCAATGATCGCGATCACCACCAAAAGTTCGATTAACGTGAAACCCCGTTGATCGTGCGCGCCAAACTCCCCTGCTAATTTTGAATTCATACGACAAGGGCTCACGGAGCCCCGGTGGAACGGGACTCCGTGAGCGTTGATCTATTCGTTCGGGCGCAACTGTACGCCGCGAATTTCCAATGGCGAAATGCTCACCAGAACGGAGCCGGCGATCGTGTCCCGATCATTGGCCGCCCGCGCCAGCGAGATGGCCTGATAGGAGGTCAGGGACCCGCGATCGGTGACACTGTTGAGATCGGCCAGGCCGGACAGTCCCGCCACTCCCACCCAGGCGTGGTAGGGATAGAAACCGCTGCTGTAGGTGCTGTCGCCGACGATCAGACCGTTGTTGTTAATGTCCAACGCCTCGCTGGCCACGGTGCCGGACAGCGTTCCCAGGTTCACCATCGTGCCACCGTTGGGTTTGTAAAAGGCGAAGTAATAGCCCGTCCCGCTGACCTGCGACTCGCCCACCACATCGGCGTTGTCGTTCATGCCAAAGGCATAACTGTTGGCGCCTCCCAATGTGCCTAGGTTATCAGTTGCAGGAGCGATGATCCCACTCGCTCCGGTTAGGAAAGCGTGAAAATAGCCGGTGCTGTCGATGGACCCGCCGGCAATGCGCCCGGAACTGTCCACCGCGTAGGCGACGCTTGCATAGGAGCTGCTGTCTGGCGAGACAAGTGAACCTACCTGAGACGGTGTTGAACTCCCCGAATTCCAAAAGACGCCACGATACACGCTGGACGAATTGAAGGAGAATCCCACGGCCCGGCCGCCGCTGTTGATGGCCAGGGCCGAGGTGTAACCGCTGAGCCCGTTCAGCGTGGCGATGGAACTGGGCGAGGTCCAGCGGAAGCCCTGGATGGGACTGGTGTCCTCCCGGCGCCCCACGATGAGGCCGCTGTCATTCACCCCGTAGGCCACCGAGTTGTAGAGGTTGCCGGGGAACAGATCCGTCCATGGATCGCCGGAGGAACTGGCCGCGTGGTACAGACTGGTGGTGACCGATGCCTGGCCGACGGTCAGGTTGTTCTGATTGATCCCATAGGCGTAACTGCCACTCGTGCCCAGAATTCCCATGTCCACGACGCGCCAGGTCTTTCCGGCGCGGTTGTTGTGGCTGTAGCCGCGGCCCCACATCGGCCAGTCCGAGAGGCCCGGCCGTCCGGTGCCTTGAATGGCAACCAGTTGGCCGTCGCCGTAGATGTACGAGCTGCTCGTGTCTTTGCTGGCCAGAAAGAGCCAGCCCTTGCGATCCATGACCGGCGGACAACTGCTGAATATCCGGGTGCCCACGCTGACGTCGCTGCCCACCGTGCTTCCTGACGTGTTGATCTTGCGGAGGTATCCGAAATATCCATTGTCGTAGGCCGCGTAAATGGTGCCGTCCACTCCCACGACCGGCGGCGAATTGACATTGCCACTCGTGGAATTGGCCCACGTGACCGTTTGAGTGCTGGGATTGATGGCGCGGACACCATCGGTGCACGGCACGTAAAGCGTGCTGTCGGCAGCCAGGCTCGGGTTCGCTGTTGGTGTAAAACCCAAAGTCATGGCCCAGTTTTGCGCACCGGTGTTGCCGTTTACCGAATACAACGCATACGCGTGGGTCGAGCTGTTGTATCCGATTGCGTAGATGGTGTTGGCGCTGGTCATGGTCAGGTTACCAACGGGCGTTTCATACTGGCGGCCGGGATAGTTCCAGGCCCAGGCCGCATTGGTGGCCACCGGGGCGCCCCCGACGAACTGCTTTTGTTGGAGCGCGAAGATGCGATTCGTCACGGAGAGGCCGGAGGGATTGGCGTTGATTTCCACCCAGCAGATCATTTGATTGGTCGAGGTGGTGCCGCCCGAAGATTGCATGATAAAGGTGGTCACGGCCGGCATGCTGTAGATTTTGACTTTGCTCGCATCGGTAACGTAGACCCACTTTTCCACATATGTGTTCGGTGCGGTGGCCCCCATTGCCACGACGCAATCGTGAAAGGCGGTGAAGCTCCAATCGTTGACATCAATGGCGGGAGCGCCGACCAGGTTCTTCGAACTCATGATGGTCTGGTCGGCCTTGGTAGCTCCGGTTGCCGGATTCAGGGCGTAGATGTGGTTGTTGCCGGATTCTTCGTACGCCATCCAAATCGTGCCATCTCCCGCCACCGACGGCGAGAATTCAACAGGGCCGGGTGTGCTGGTATTGGCGAGGGTTGAGGAAACCCATTTGTAGGTGCCGCCGGAGGTTCCGGGTGTGATGGCTCGCAATCGCCAATCGTCTCCATAAACGTAAACCGATCCATCAATTCCTACTGCCGGCGCGGTCTGCGTCTGAGGCCCAACCCGGCTGTTGTTGGGGAAAGTTCCGGTGGTGCCAAAGTACCAGGGGCTCGCGGCATTTGCTGGCTTAAGCGTGGCCGCCAGCGTGAAGAGGGCTAGTGCAAGCATGCACCAACCCTTGTTCTTATATTGGAAAAATGGTCCGGCGTGAGTCGTCCGGGTTGAGTCACCCGGCGTGATCCTTGCCACTGTGATGTGGTCTTTCATTTTGTTTACCTTGCTGCATGTCCGGCTTGTTTCGTGAACAAGTGGACGTTCTTCATTTATTACTCCTAACCAGCTCCGCCAATGCGGAACCAGCAGCATCGGATTATCACTTCTCAAATATAGTCGATATCCCACGTTAGGGGGATGTGCGTCTGATCGCACAGGCCGCGATTTCGTGCGCCAACGTCCTGCATGACAAAGGGGTAGCCTTCAAATGGGCGACCAGAGATCGAGATTGCCTGGTCTTTTGTGACCGTGGCGGGCGCCTCCCGAACGGACTTTTCAATCACCATTTTCACTCCGGGGAAGAACCTCGATCACGGTATCCCACGAACGACGTCAGCCGCGACTGGTCGCTGGAGCCTCTGGTCCATTGCACGACTGTTCGTGAGTCGCGATGAAGTTACGTGGGTTTCTTGGAGGGGCGGTGGATTGCCTTTGATTCGAGCGTTGCAATCGCTGATCAGTGCTCACAGGAAACGCGACGTTCGCGGTTCGAAGCTGAAACGATCATGGCACTGAAATTCAAGTTGAAGTCGAAGGAGGAGGCGCCGGCGGAGCTGGCCAGCCTGTATGTCGAACGGGACGGTGGGTTTGTCCTGGATGTCGAGGGCGCGGTGGATAAAACGAAGCTCGATGAGTTTCGCACGACCAACGTGGCCCTGCTCAAG
>WGOC01000021.1 GCA_016124235.1 bacterium
CAACAAGGACGGCCTGATCCGGATCAGCCAGGGCGTTCACAATTATTTGAAGGAGCACCACGTGCCGCACATCTGGCATGTGGACGATCATGCCCACGACTTTCAACATTGGAAGGGGGCCCTGTATCATTTCTCCCAGCTCATCTTCAAACCGGACGCGAAGTGACCGGCATGCGAGTGTTTGAGTTCATCGCGGCCGGGTATCCGGACTGGTCCCGGAGTTATGGTAAAGCCATTGTTTGTAAGATCCTTGTCGTCGGTGCCTGCGTGTGGTCGGCGGCGATGTTGACCATGACTTCGACCGCCGCCGAACCTCCCATTCGCGTGCTCATCACGGATGGCTACAGCAACCATGACTGGCGCCTCACGACCGCGCTCATCCGCGGAATCCTCAAGCCGACCGGCCTTTTTGACGTCAGCGTCGCTACCGCGCCGCCCACGAAGGACGCCCCCGGCTGGGACACGTGGCGGCCGAAGTTTTCGGATTACGATGTCGTGGTGCAGACCTGTAACGACCTCGGCGGCGGCCCGTCGTGGCCGCGCGCCGTGCAACGGGACTTCGAGCAATTTGTTCGCAACGGCGGCGGCGTCTACGTCTGGCACGCGGGTAACAACGCCTTCACCGACTGGCCCGCCTACAACGAGATGATCGGGCTCGGCTGGCGGAAAAGGGATTTCGGCTGGGCGATCTCGGTTTCCGATGACGGCAAACTGACCCGCATTCCCGCCGGTGAAGGCGAGAACACCGGTCACGGCGAGCGGGTGGACACTGTCGTTCACCGGCTCGGCGACGATCCGATTCACGCCGGCCTGCCCCGCGCGTGGAAAACGCCGGACATCGAGGTCTATTACTACGCCCGTGGTCCGGCGAAAGACATCCAGGTGCTTTCCTTTGGCTTCGACCCGCACACGCAGATGAACTGGCCGCTCGAATGGACGGTCCGCTACGGCAAGGGCCGGGTTTATACCTCGACCTTCGGTCATGTCTGGAGGGGTGACACACAGCCGGAGCGCATGCGTTGCGCGGGCTTGCAGACGGTTGTGGTTCGCGCCCTCCAGTGGTTGGCCGACCGTCCCACGAATTTCCCGGTCCCTCCCGATTTCCCCACAGCCGACAGGGTGTCCATACGCGGCGAGATTGCGCTGACGGACGTACCCTGAATGTTTATCACTCCTCTCTGGTGAACGACTTCACAACATCCCAGCCAGGCCGCCTTCTGAACCGGGCTGGGATCGGCACCTGCTCAATTCTTGTCGCCATCTGCGCGATTCCAACATCGCTTTCAGCCGCAGACGTCGCGGGTTTTCCTCAGAGGAAGGAGTTCGTCGAAAACTATTGTTCCGACTGCCATGATGATCTGACCCTCAAGGCGGGATTGGATCTGACCGATCTGCCGTTCCGGCCGGAGGACAAGGACAACTTTGCGACATGGGTCAAAGTGCATGACCGGCTGGAAGCCCACGAAATGCCGCCGAAAAAGAAACCGCAGCCGGACGCGGCGGAGTTGAAGTCGTTTGTGGAAAGTCTTGCGGCTTCACTCACCAGCGTCGAGCGGGCGGAACTTGCGAAGCGCGGACGCTCGGTGAAACGTAGACTGAACAGTTACGAATATGAAAACACGTTGAGAGACCTGCTCGATGTGCCGTGGATTCAAGTCAAGGACCGGCTGCCCGAGGATGGCGAGAAGTATCGCTTCAACAAGGTCGGCGAAGCGCTGGAGGTCTCACACGTCCAGTTGTCGCGCTACATGAGCACCGCCGATTACGCCCTGCGCCAGGCGATGAGCGCGCAATTGGAGCATCCTGAAACCACCACCAATCGCTATCATGCCCGTGATCAATTCGGACTGAGCAATTTTCGTCCGCGCGAGGGCGGCACCTTGCCCGACCGCCTTTCCTTTCCCGTGCTGGACGGACACGCGCAACCGGATGTGCGGGCGGGCCGCGCGCCGCTTTCCAGTCCGGACACCCGCGACCAGGAAGCGGTCGGAAAAGTCTCGAGCATTTTCAGCGACGCGGGCGGATACAGTTGGAGCCAGTTCCGCGCGCCGGTTTCTGCGAGATACCGGCTTCGCTTCAAGGGCTACTCGATCTGGGTGAGCGGCGGCGGAATCAGCCGCTGGTACTACAACGGTTTTGGCGACGAAAAGGCGCCGCTTTACTACCTGCCGCTCTGGCACCGCCCGAACGCGGACGAAATCTGGCCGGGCCGCCGCGACGAACCGATGGGTGTGTACGCGTCGGGCGCGAGACAAAACCGGCCGGTCGGAGAATTTGATTTCAAACCGAAGCCCACGGTCCGCGAAATCGAAGTTCTCCTCGCCGCGAATGAAGTCATCCGCACGGACGGCATGCGGCTTTTTAGAACGCGCGTGAACGGCTCGGACGAACAGTACGTGAATCCGTTGGCGCAACCGGATGGCATGCCGGGCTACGCCATTCAGTGGATGGAGGTTGAAGGGCCGCTTTACGATGCGTCGCAGGGCGCGGGCTATCGTCTGTTGTTCGGCGATCTGCCGATGAAACGTTTGGACAAAGGCGAATCCGGCGTCGCACTCGAAGTCGCCGCGTCCATGGCATCCGATCGACCGGGCGGTCGTCGCGGACGCGGTCCGGTGTCACAGGAAGTGAACGTCGAAGTCGTCTCGGAAAATCCGCTGGAAGATGGGGCGCGGCTGGTACGAAGCTTCGTCCAACGCGCTTACCGTCGGCCGGTGCGGGAAGCCGAGGTGCAACTTTTCGTCGGCCTGTTCAAGGCTCAGTACGAGCAGGGTCTTGGTTTCGCCAAATCCGTTCTTGCCGCTGACACGGCGGTGCTCGCGTCGCCCGGTTTTCTGTTTGTCGACGAGGAACCGGGCCGGTTGAACGATGTCGCGCTTGCATCTCGCCTTTCCTATTTCCTCTGGAACTCCGAACCGGACGAGACGTTGCGACAGCTCGCGGCGAATGGCGAGTTGCATCGACCTGAGGTGTTGCGCGCACAAACCGAGCGCCTGCTCGATGACCCGAAGTCGCGGCGGTTCGTCGAGGCGTTCACCGACTACTGGCTTGACCTCCGCAAGCTCGACGACACGTCGCCGTCCTCCACGCTTTACAATGATTACGAGCTCGATGACCCGCTCAAACTGGCCGCGCTGGAGGAAACGAGACTCTTCTTTGCGGATCTGTTGCGAGAAAATCTGCCGGCCCGGAACATCGTGGATTCCGATTTCACTTTTCTGAACGAACGCCTTGCGGAGCACTACGGCGTGCCCGGTGTCAAAGGCGTCGCGATGCGGCGGGTGACGCTTCCGAAAGACAGCGTGCGCGGAGGTTTGATGACGGAGGCGAGCGTGTTGAAAGTCACCGCCAACGGAACGACGACATCGCCGGTGATTCGCGGACATTGGATCACCGAACGCATTCTCGGAATCGAAACGCCGCCGCCTCCGCCGAAGGTTCCCGCCATTGAACCGGACATCCGCGGCGCAACCACCATCCGCCAGCAATTGGAAAAGCATCGTGCCGATCCGAGTTGCGCGAGTTGCCACACGCGGATGGACCCGCCCGGGTTTGCGCTGGAAAGCTTCGATGTCATGGGCGGTTTTCGGGATCGCTATCGGGCCACGAAGGAAGGCGTCACACCGGCGCCCGGCGTCGGCATGGACGGCCAGCGGTTCGCCTTTTATTACGCGTTGCCGGTGGATTGTGCCGGTTCATTGCCCGACGGACGAACCTTCCGCGATGTCCGAGAATTGAAAAAGGAGTTGCTTAAGGATCCGGTTCCCATCGCACGCAATCTGGCGCGGCAGTTGTCGATTTATGCCACTGGAGCGCCGGTAAGGTTTTCCGATCGAGTGCAAATCGAGAAGATTCTGGCCCGCACCAAGGCCGATCAATACGGCGTGCGTAGCATCGTGCGCGAGCTGGTGCAGAGCGAGTTGTTTTTGACGAAATGACCCGGCTCACGCGAAAGCGACCGACACCCTGAACAACCGAAATTCGCCATGAAAAAAATCGAGATCCAGACCGGTTCAGCGCCGTTCGTCTGCACGCGCGCGCCGCTCTCGCGCCGCCACTTTCTTCGCGGCACCGGGATCGCCCTGGCGCTTCCGTTTCTCGATTCGATGACGGCTCCGTTTGCACGCGCGACGGAATCCAGCTCGCCACTGGCTGCCAACGCAACGCCGCGCCGGATGTTCGCGATCTGCAACAATCTGGGCGTGTTGCCGGCACACTTTTTTCCCGAAGGCTCGGGCCGCGATTACACGCCGTCGCCCTACCTTCGATTTCTGGAGGAACACCGCGAGGACTTTACGGTATTCAGCGGCGTCTCGCATCCCAACGTGGACGGCGGGCACCCGTCGGATGTCAGTTTCATGACCGCCGCGCCGCATCCGGCGAGCAGTTCATTTCGCAATACCATTTCGCTCGATCAACACATCGCCGAACAGATCGGTGTGCAGACGCGGTTTCCTTCGATCTCGCTCGCGGTGAATGGCAACCGCAGTCTCTCTTGCACGGGAACGGGCGTCGCCATCCCGCCTGAACAAAGTGCGTCGGAAGTTTTTAGGCAATTGTTCCTTCAGGGAACGCCCGAGCAGGTGGACGCGAAGATCCGCGAACTGGATACCGGACGCAGCATTCTCGATACGATTGCCGCCCAAGCACGGCTCCTTGAGAAACAGGTCAGCGGAGAGGATCGCGGGCGACTCGACCAGTACTTCACAAGCGTGCGTGATCTAGAGCAACGATTGCAGGCGTCCCGCGGCTGGGAGAAGAAACCCAAACCGGTCGTCAACGAACCCGAACCCGTCGATCCCAGCAGCCCCGCGCAATACATGGACAAGGTGAAGATCATGTATGACCTCGTGCGCCTCGCGTTTGAGACCGATTCCACGCGCTCGATCACGCTGATGTTGAACAGTGTGGGAACTCCTGTGCTGCAGATCCGGGGGGCAACGATCACAGATGGTTACCACAACCTTTCCCATCACGGCAAAGCGCCGGACAAGCTCGCGCAATTGAAGGTCATCGATGAGTGGCACATGAAGTTGCTCGCGGGCCTGTTCACAAGCCTGAAATCCGTCCGTGAGGGCGGTGAAAAACTGCTCGATCGCGCCATGATTCTTTACGGCTCCAATCTCGGCGACGCCAACGCGCATTCGACCAATAACCTGCCCGTCCTTTTTGCCGGAGGCGGTTTCCGGCACGGTCAGCATCTCGCGTTTGATCCGAAGCAAAATTATCCGTTGCCCAATTTGTTCGTCTCCGTGCTGCAACGGATGGGACTCGAAGAGCACAAGTTTGCCTCCTCCACGGGAACGATGCGCGGACTGGAAATGATCTGAAGACGCGCCCCGGAAGTGATTTAACTCAAGTCCATGATGACAGCGATTCAAACACACGTGCGAAGAAATCCGATCGCCGGCGTTCTTCTTCTGTTTTTCCTGGCGGCGCGTCCGGCGTTTGCTCAGTCGCAAGTCATTGTGGATTTCGAGAAGGCGGAAATAACCGGTCGGTGGATTGACTCGTGGGAAGAGAACGGTGTCGTATTCACGCCCGCTCACGAACCAACCCGCAGCAAGGCCAAGGCGAAACTCATGTTCTTCCCGCACCTTTCCTCGGGGCGAAAAGGAATCCTGAGCGCGATGGCGGACGACCCCATTCCCGTGCGGGCAAAATTTCCCAAGGGGGCGTCTTCGGTCACGATTGTCTTCTGGGCATCGACCGGTTGCCCTGCGCGACTGACAGCGTTTGATGCGGATGGGAAATCGGTGGACGAAGCCGCACTCGACGCAGCTCCGAGTCGCAAAGCGCCGGGCGATCCCGTGCCGACCTTCGAGTTGACCGTGAAAGGTGCCGACATCGCCTACGTGGAATTCAGCGGACCGCGCGCTGGAGAATTCCTGGCTGCCGACGAGGTGCGCTTCACCCCGGTCGGCGCGCCTCGACCAGTGGAGCATACGCCGGTTCCATGAACCTAGTTCGATAGATCGCTATGAAGACCAAATTGATTTTGACCATGAAACTCTGTTGTCTCCTGTTTGCTGCCGGTCTTTCGTTGACCACGTCGTCATTCGCATTGGATGGCGTCGTCGGGATCCATGACCCGTCCACCATTCTTGAGTATGACGGTAAATATTACACCTATGGCACGGGCGGTTCGTGTCTGGTTTCGGCCGACGGTTGCACGTGGCAGCGGGGCGCGACTCCTGCTCGGCGTGGCATGGTTCCGGACGGCATTCACATCGGCGACCGTTACTACCCGTATGTTGCTCGAAATGTTGGCGCGCAGCCCACGGCGGAGATCGACATGATCTGGACGAAATCGCTGGATCCGGAATCGCCCGACTACAAGTGGGAGGAAGGCGGAGTCGTCGCTTCGTCGGACAGCGTGGCAGGTGATGGGAAGGGAACTTTTTCATTGGATTTTGTAGACGCCAAAGAATCAAAACAATGCGGCCATAAACATGAAGCGAATGAAACTTGATGTCAGTGGATCGAAAGATTGCGACGCTCGGATGAATTCGGTCGATCGACGCTCCTTCCTTGCCGGCCTCGGCCGGGCCGGTGCGTTGGTTGCGGCCGGTTCGTGGCTCGAGACCATCGGCTACGCGCAGGCGCGCGGACCGGCGCGTGCATTCCTCCGCCGGTCGCCAGGCCGGGTCAATTTCGACCGGCGTGTGTTCGGCTCATTCCTCGAACATCTCGGGCGGGCCATTTACACGGGCGTCTACGAACCCGGATCGAAGTTCGCTGATGCGAAGGGATTCCGCACGGACGTCGCCGGCGAGGTCAAGAATCTCGGCGTGCCGATCATCCGTTACCCGGGCGGGAATTTCGTTTCTGGATACAAATGGCTCGATGGTGTGGGCCCCAAGTCGGAAAGACCCACGGTGTTGGATCGTGCCTGGAATTCGCTTGAGACGAACCAATTCGGAACGAACGAGTTCATGGAATGGTGCCGGCTCGTGGGCACCGAGCCGCTGCTCGGGTTAAATTTCGGCACCGGCACGGTCGAAAACGCCGTGGCCTACGTCGAATATTGCAACGTCGACCGCGGCACGCGCTGGAGTGAACTGCGGCGATCGCACGGATACGACCGCCCGCACAACGTGCGCTACTGGTGCCTCGGCAACGAGATGGACGGGCCGTGGCAGATTGGCCGGTTGCAATCACGGGAATACGGCCGCAAGGCACGCGACGCCGCCCAGCAGATGCGAGTCATCGATCCCGACCTGAAATTGATTGCGTGCGGATCGAGCGGCACCTTCATGCCAACGTACCTCACCTGGGATCGCGAAGTTCTGGAAGAATGCTACGACATGGTGGACGGCATCTCGCTCCACGCCTACTACGGCAACAACAAGGAGTGGTCGGGCAACAGCACGGCAAGATACCTCGCGATGAATCTCGACATGGACCGCCACATTCATGAGATCGGAGCCGTTTGCGATTTCGTGCGGGGCTTGAAGAAGTCGGCGAAGCGACTTTGGCTGTCGTTCGACGAATGGAATGTCTGGTACCGAACACGCGACAAAGCCTCAACGGACGGCAAGCGCGCCACCGCGCCCCATTTGCTCGAGGAAGTCTATAATCTCGAGGACGCACTACTCGTCGGCGGCTTCATCAACACATTGCTCCGCAACTCCGATCGAGTGCGGGTGGCGTGCCTCGCCCAGCTGGTCAACGTTATCGCGCCGCTCGTGACGAACGAGAATGGCGTGCTGCGACAGAGCACTTACTACCCGTACTCCTGGGCGTTGCGCTACGCGAGCGGCCGCGTGCTTGATGTCCGGGTCGAATCGGAAACCTACCCCATCAGCGGAGCGGGACTTCAGGATGATTTTGCGCGCGACGGCAACGTGCCGTTCGTCGATCTCGTCGCCACGATGGACGAGCCGGCCGGCCGGGCGTGCGTCCTGATACTCAATCGTGATCTGGAAGGAGAGCGCGAGGTTGTGCTCGATTGGGATGATATCGCGCCGACACGCGTGCTCGCGTGCGAGACGCTGACGGGCCCGGACTTGAAAGCGTTCAACACATTCGACGCACCCCGGCGGGTCGTACCGCAATCGCTCGCGCCGCCCGCCGCCGGCAGTCACATGTCCTTCAAACTGCCTCCGCGTTCGTACACGGTCGCGCACCTTGAACTCCGGGTTTGAAGACGGCGACTCACAGCATTCAACTTGTTCCACTGAAGACGAACCAAATTAACTCGAATGAAAACTCACAACTCCAACCAAAGACTGGGAATCGGCCTGCTCGCGGTGGTGCTGGCTGCCATGGGCGTGGCAAACTTAAAGTCTGCCGATACGCCCGCCACTCTTAAGGACGCCTACAAAGGTCATTTCCGTGTTGGTGTGGCCATCAACCGTACCATTGCGACCGCCTCAGATGTCCGGGCGGACAACGTCAATCGGAACATGGAACAGGTCCACAAGGACATCGCTCTCGTCAAAACTCAGTTCAACCAAATTTCCCCGGAGAACGACCTGAAGTGGCAGCTCATCCATCCGCGGGAAGGTGCGGATGGCTATGATTTCGGTCCGGCCGACGCTTATGTAAACTTCGGCCTGAGCAACGATATGTATATTGTGGGCCACACGCTTGTCTGGCACGGCCAGACGCCTCGTTGGGTGTTTGCCGGTACGAACATGCCGCCGGGTGAGGTCAGCACAGCACCCGCCACCGGTGCAAATGCGCCCGGATCCAATGCGCGCGCTCGTGGGAGGTTTGGTCGCGGTTTCGGTTTCAACGGGCCCCGTGCGTCGCGCGAAGAGTTGCTGCAGCGGATGCGCGATCACATCCACACCGTGGTCGGTCGCTACAAGGGCAAGATCAAGGTCTGGGACGTTGTGAATGAGGCCATCGCCGACGGCAACAGTACCAACATTCTGCGGAACTCGCTTTGGTTGCAGATCATCGGACCGGATTTCATCGCGAAAGCATTTCAGTACGCGCACGAAGCGGATCCTGACGCGATCCTTCGCTACAACGACTACTCGCTGGAAAACCCAACCAAACGCCACAAGCTCATCACGTTGATCAAGTCGCTGCTGGCACAAGGGGTTCCCGTCATGGCCATCGGCTCGCAGACCCACGTCAGCGTTTCGGGCCCGAGCTTTGAGCAGGAAGACCTGGCACTAACGGAAATGGAGACGCTGGGCCTGCCCATTCATATCACCGAACTGGACGTCAACAGCGCCCAACGCGGCCAGCAAAGTACCGGAGCGGATGTTGCCAACAACGCCGCGGCCACCCAGGGTGGTCTGGTGAGTGATGTCGACCGGAAGCTTGCCGACGCCTACGCGGGGCTCTTTCGCGCGTTCCTCAAACACGATAAGTCCGTAAAGGTGGTGACTTTCTGGGGGGTGAATGACGGAGTTTCCTGGCGGCGGAATGGCCGCCCGCTGTTATTCGACGCCAACGACGAGCCCAAGCCCGCTTTCGACGCGGTCATCCGCGTCGCCAGTGGCAACGTCCAGCCGCCGCGCTAGCACCTCTACCTATCATCAAAATCAAATGAACACCTCACACCTACTACAGCCATAAAATCACCATGAAAACTGAACTCACAATTCTCGCGGTTGCTTCTGTCCTTTCAGGAACGCTCGGCGTGGCTCAAACCGCCGAACCGGTTGACGACTGGAAACCTTCAACCTTGAACCAGCCCGGCCAGGAGTATCCCCAGGTTAACTCCGAACGTTACGCTCGATTTCGGATCGTGGCTCCGGAGGCCAAAGACATCCGCGTGAGCCTGGGCCTGGGCGGACGCGGCGGTACCACCCTCACGAAAGGCGATGACGGCGTGTGGACGGGCACCACGGCCGGACCGCTGGATGAAGGCTTCCATTACTATCATCTCACGGTTGACGGGGGGATGTTCAACGATCCCGGCACGGGGAACTATTACGGTTCCACCCGATGGGAAAGCGGCATCGAAATCCCGGCGCATGACGCGGACTTCTACGCCCTCAAGGACGTTCCCCATGGGCGGGTGCAACAGGTGCTCTTTCCCTCGACCAACACCAACGCTCACCGCGCCTTCGTGTACACGCCGCCCGGCTACGACAAGGACCCGACCAAGCGCTATCCGGTGCTGTACCTTCAACATGGTTGGGGCGAGGATGAAACAGCCTGGTTCAACCAGGGCCACGCCAATCTGATCATGGACAACCTGATCGCCGCGGGCAAGACGAAGCCCTTCATCATCGTGACAACCTACGGCCTGACCAACGAAGGCTTCCGTCCGGGTGCCCGCCGGGGAGGTGGACCGGGCGCTCAACGCGGACCGGGCGCGGCTCCCGCACGCGGGGCGAACGGGACCGCCGGCAATAGAGGCGGTGCGCGCGGCGGACGTCGTGGCGGTTTCCCGAGTTTCAACTTCTCTGGATTCGAGACGGTTCTCGTCGACGAGTTGATCCCGTACATTGATGCCCATTTCCGCACGCTCGCAGATCAACCGCACCGAGCCATGGCCGGCTTGTCCATGGGCGGCATGGAAACCCACAATATCACTCTGAAGCACCTGGACCTGTTCTCCGGCATCGGACTCCTCAGCGGAGGCGTTATTTCACCCGCCGACGTGGAAAAAACGCCCGGATTCAAGGAGAAGGTCAAAGTGGTGTTCTGCAGTTGCGGCAGCCGCGAGCGCCCCGACAACATCAACGCCAACCACGAAGCGCTCAACAAAATTGGCGTCAAGAACACCGCTTACGTGTCCCCGGAAACGGCGCATGAGTTCCTGACCTGGCGTCGCAGCCTGCATGAACTCGCACCGTTGTTGTTCAACGATTGATGCCTAGAGCACGAAATTTCATTCATAGCGGCATTCTGAACATGAAGAATCCCATCATCCTTCTGACGATTGTAGCGGTTCAAATCTCGGCGGTGGCGGCGGATGTCACCGGCACCTGGAAATCCGAATTCGACTCGCAGATCGGCTTGCAGAAATACACGTACACCCTCAAGCAGGACGGCAACCAATTGACCGGGAAAGCCAGCTCGGAGGTCAACGACCAGAAGCGCGAAGCCGAGCTGAAAGAGGGCAAGGTGGACGGCGACAACATTTCGTTTGTCGAGATGTTGAACTTTCAGGGAAACGACATTCGCATCAGTTACCATGGCACGATCTCCGCCGATGAATTGAAACTCACGCGCGAGGTTGGAACCTTCGCCACCGAGGAGATCGTCGCCAAACGCGAGCCGGCCTCCTCTGCCGCAGCCGCACCGGCGGCGAAGATCATCCGGATCAAGGCCGGTCAATCGGTGCCCGTCAAGGACGCGGATGGCAATGTCTGGCAGGCCGACCAGGGCTTTGAAGGTGGGCAAACCATCGAGCGGCCCGACATTGCAATTGCCAACACAAAGAGTCCCGCCCTCTACCGGGCGGAACGCTACAGCATGGACTCCTTTTCGTGGCCGGTGCCCAACGGGAAATACGTGGTGAAGTTGCACTTTGCCGAAACGTTCGAAGGCATCACCGGGCCGGGTCAGCGG
>WGOC01000006.1 GCA_016124235.1 bacterium
GTTATTTCACAGATGACGGAGAAGCACTGAGCGACCAGCTCTGCCGATCTATTCAGGAAACCTTGGACCAACCCCAACTCATCCAATCGGTCTGCTCGCTCCCACACCTTTAACTGCAATCACTTTTGGCAAATGGTCTAGATGTGCGCAAACGGATTGCTGTCCGCCGGCGCTTCTTCATCCACTGAAAGGCTCGATCGCTTGGACGGAATTGGCCTTCGAGACTGCTTCAATGTCATCGCCGGTTCGCGGCCACATTCCTTTCAATTGACCTGCCCTAATTGGCTGACGGCATCGTGAGCGCGGCGGCAAAGTTCTTTCCGACTGCTTCCCGGTGCCAACGGCTCACCAAAGGTAACGACCACTTGAATTACCTGCTTCGTGAAAACATTCAGCAGATGCGGCAGGAGAGTCATGTCGCCCCAATAGGCAATTTCGTTGGCGACAGAACCGCCTGCGATAGAATAGGCGATTCGCATCGGAGTCACCGGCCAGGCATGGTCGACCGCGGGCTGAAACAAGGATGACTTGAACGGCAAAACCGTTTCTCCACCGCTGCTGGTGCCCTCCGGAAACAACACCAGCGGAACGTTGGCGCGCAGCACCGCGGCCATTTGTTCCCCCACGTCCGCGACGTGTCCTTTGCGTTCGCGTTTGACGAAAAGTGTGCCGCACATCGCCGCCCACTGACCGAACAGCGGCCAATAGATCACATCGTGTTTGGATACAAACGTCATCGGAGCAATCGCGCCGTAAGCAACGATGTCGAGATAACTGAGATGATTGCTCACACACAAACCGTGCGCCGGCACGCGTCCATGAACCGTGATCTCCATTTTCGCCAATCGGCTCACGTATCGCGCCCATCGAGATAGCAGCGCGGCGCGTGACCGCTGTTTTGCCGCACCGGCACGCCAGGCAACCAACACAAGCCAGTCCAGCGGCAGAAAGATCGCCACCAGAGACAGACCGGCGCAGCGGGAACAACAGCGAAGCAATTTGATCATGCGGAACGACGAACGGCGGTGATGGTTCGCCAATCCAGAACGAATGCTCAAGGCAATTGGATCAGGGCAACTCGATTTCCAGCAGCGAAATCGCCTGACGCGGTAGATCAAAATCCAAGTCGCAGGCACCACCCTCCACGCGTGCGTCCCTCACCGACTGCAGCTCTTGCAAATGACCGGAAGCCTCCAAGGTCTTGAATTGTTCAGGACTCGGATTCTGGGGCGACCCCATTCGTTGCCAGGCAGCGAAGGCGTTGCTGTGTGTTTCATCAATGCGGAAATGCCGAACGGTGGCCCGGCCGTCGTGTCCCGCCAAATCCGTGATCCGCAGACTGACGGCCGCGGACGGACCGGGCAAATCGTCATCGTGATAATGCCACACCATCACGGTCAACTTGCGGTCGTCGAGGCTCGCCAGAGCTGACACATCGGACTTTTCGCGTACACCGGAAGAAATCATTTTAGAAAGCTCCACCGCGCCATCGCTTTCGACGGCCAGTCGCTTGCTGCTCATGCGACTGAACATGCGAAACACGTTCAGCACCGGTTTGTCGAGACCGTTGCTCGCGAGCGAGCGGAACCCGGCAAAGTATGGCTGATCCTCAAATTCGAAGGCCCACGTCAAGGCGCCTTCCAAGTTAACACCGTATTTTGCCGCGAGATCCAACTTCCTGGCGAACACCGCAGCGGTGTAGCTCGAATACATCGTGCCGTTGCGATACGCAAGCTGCGGCCCCTGACACGCGGCGCACCCTTCCGGATCCGATTCTCCGATCACGATCGGCGTGTTCTTCAACTCGGGGTACGAGGCAATCATCCGGAACCCCTCGTCGATCGTTTTGAGTTGCGCCGCGATGCCCATGCGAACGTGATCGTCCACAAACTTTGGCGAACCCTTTGCGTGAAAGGAGATGAAATCAATGGGCGTTCCGATACGGCCGGTCGCGTAATTCGTTCCGTGCAGGCAATGCTCGATGAAATCACGCATGAACTTGCCACCGTTGCCGGCGGAGTCCGGTCCCCCAACGCGGGCCGTGGGCAAGGCACGACGCACGGCATCGATCGCGTAATCGTGCAACTTGCGAAACTCCTCCGGCGTCCCGCGCCAATAGCCGATGTTCGCCTCATTCCACGTTTCCCAGTACCAATGCTCCACCTCCTCGCGACCGTATCGTTCGATGGCGTGCAGCGCCCACTGGTGAATGAGTTCCGCCCACTTTTTGTAGTCCTTCGGTGGGTAGGCCCAGCCGGTGTAGATTTCCTCGTAGCGTGCTCGCGGAGTCCAATGATGCCGATAAGGCTCCGGCTTCACTGAGAGGTCCTCGGGCATGAAGCCCATTTCCACGTAGGGCTGCACACCTCGTTGATGGTAGGTGTCAAAAATACCATCGAGGATGGTCCAGTCGTAGATCGGCTGGCCGTCGGCGCCTTCGCGATACACCCCGGTCGAACCCCATTTCAAAGCCGGCGTGCCATCACCGGTGGTCAAAAGGTTGTGCGCCCGGAAATAGATATTTCCCGGCGACAGTTCACCCAGTTCACCGACCAGCTTCCGGCCGTTCGGCATCGTCGCGTAATTGGGTTCATCCGCGCCAAAGAATCGCCAGATCGGCTTGAGTTCACCAATCGGCTTCGCAGCATCAACTTTGATTGTGACCGGAAACGACTCGGCCGCGGCCACGCCGAGCACTCCGGCAAAAACCACGACCGACAATGTTAATTTCAGAAGCTTCATTTCGTCAGGTGCTAATCAATGAGTTTGTGTCAGATAGGCGAGCAACGAT
This sequence comes from bacterium, assembly GCA_016124235.1. Lineage (GTDB taxonomy): Bacteria > Verrucomicrobiota > Verrucomicrobiia > Limisphaerales > RI-55 > RI-55. The sequence continues at coordinate 2,792 of WGOC01000006.1, forward strand.
TTGATGTCATCCGCTTCAAAGCCGACCGGCATGATCGATTGCTGCGAGGCCTGGAGTGAATCAATGTTCTTCCGTTGAATCACGTGTTTTGTCCGGCGACATCGAGGATTTCAACCGTCGTTTGAGTCTCGGCTTCGGGACGTCCTGAGTACGTATCGCCTTCCTTGGTGGTGACGTTCCAAAGCCGGTAGTTCGCTTCGACCGAGCGATTAGGATCGAGTATTTCCAACAAGACGTCGCTCGACCCGCTGGAGGCCACAACCGTCAAATCCGGGTCAACGTTGCCGACCGCCGTCCAGTTAAAACCCGAATTTCCCACCGTGCCCCAGATCCAGTCGCCGAAGCCGTACCGCAAATTGCTCTCGTCCGCATGGGTATCTTCCGTGCCCCAGCCGCTGAAAAGCACTCTGCTCGCGTACGCGTCACCTGTACAAATGCCTCCCATGACACTCAGATGCGGGAACTCCTGAACGTGGGCCTGCATGTCGGGAAGCTGAAGTTGAAACGCCACCCCGCTTTGGCTGACCGGCACTTCGCGGAACAATGTCTCACCGGTATTCAATTTGGCACGTGCCGGCAGCTTTGCATGCTGAATGAAGTCTGGCGCAGCCGCCCAGGAAGAATGAGCGCACGCAAAAGCCAGGCAACTCGCACAAATCGGTCGCGCGATTCGGTGCGTAAAAATAAATAGCAATCTGCTCACAGGGGTGATCAACGCGGAGAGAACCAGACAAAATATCCGCGGCGCAAGTATTCTATAAGGAATGCGCATATTGACACCATCCGGTGAATGTGAATCACTCCCGGTGTGCCTACGGGGCGCATCCGGGTCCGCGGAAAGGGCTGAGCCCACCCTCTTGAGTCAGCACAACCATAACCTTGATGCTGCCTGCCGGCGGACCACAGGCGTAAGCAGAAAGGTTATATGACCAAGTCGCTACCCTCGCGGCCGAATCTTGAACAACTCAAGAACCAGGCCAAAGACCTCCTCAAATCCCTCAAGCTCGGTGATGCGTCCGCCCATGCGCGCTTCGCCGAATACCATCCCAAATGGTCGGCCGCTCAAGCCGGCGAAATGGCTTTGGCCGACGCGCAGTTGGTGATCGCCCGGGAATACGGTTTTGCCAGTTGGGCCAAACTCCGGGAGCACGTGCATGCCCGATTGATCGAAACCGAAAATCCGTTGGAGCTGCTCAAACAGGCGTTTCACAGTGATGACGCCGCGTTGTTTCGCAAGTTGCTCGAGCGATATCCGAAGATGAAAACGCGCACCAACGATCCGGTCGCGGCGTTCAATTCGCCGATCATCCATCACGTCCGCAGCCGGGAGATGCTCGATGTGCTGATCGAAGCGGGCGCCGATCTCAACTTGAAAAGCAACTGGTGGGCGGGCGGATTCGGCCTGCTGCACTGTGCTGAACCCGATCTCGCAAAATACGCTGCGCAGCGGGGAGCCCACGTCGACGCCCACGCGGCCGCGCGATTGGGAATGATCGGACGACTCCGCGAATTGGTCGCCGCCGATCCCGCGGTGGTCAATGAGCGGGGCGGTGATGGACAAACGCCGTTGCACTTTGCGAGCACGGTCGAGATCGCCGAGTTCCTGCTCGATCACGGAGCCAACATCGACGTCCGGGACATCGATCACGAATCGACACCGGCGCAGTACATGATTCGCGACCGCCAGGACATCGCGCGTTTTCTGGTCGAGCGTGGATGCTGGACGGACATTTTTATGGCCGCTGCGCTGGGTGACATCGAACTCGTCAGCAAACATCTGGACGCAGAACCGAAGTGCGTCGGCATGCGCGTGAGCGAAGAATTCTTTCCAATGGTCGGCGGAAAGAGCGGCGGCACGATCTATCAATGGACACTGGGCTGGCATGTGGCTCCGCATGACGTCGCCCGAGATTTTGGTCACGCTAAAGTTCTTCGTCTGCTCATGGACCGCAGTCCGGCGAACGTGAAACTATTGGCCGCCTGTTGGGCAGGTGACGAGGACGCCGCACGATCCATCATCCAAAAGAATCCCGATCTGGTGGCAAATCTTTCTGAAGGAGATCGCCGGCAAGTTGCCCATGCGGCGCGAAACAACAAAACCAGCGCTGTGAAGTTGATGTTGAAAGTGGGTCTGCCCGTGGACGCCGTGAGTCAGCATCGCGCCACACCGTTGCACTGGGCGGCGTTCCACGGAAATGCGGAGATGGCCCGCGCGGTTCTGGATTTCAATCCACCGTTGGAAAAAACAGACGCGGACTTTCAGGCAACCCCTCTGGGCTGGGCCGTTCATGGTTCGAACAACGGTTGGCATCGCCAAACCGGTGACTACCTGACGACGGTTCAATTGCTGTTGAACGCCGGAGCAAAGATCCCAAAAGACTTGAGCCACGGCACCGATGCGGTGCGAGAACTCATCCATCGGCACGCATCCGGCGCTTGAAGTTGGCGCGGACTTTTCGATTTACGCCGGCTATCACTTCGCACCGGTCATTCGGTGCGAAGTCGATAAAACCGCGTGTGATTGGTCACCGGCACCTGAATGGTCGTGATGATTCCGTTGGTCACCGATTGATTGGAATTGGCCGATTGCCATTTGGGTGATGACAAGTTGGCCGTTTCTTCAACGCTCACTTTCTCGTCGCCGTGTGTGAAGTTGATCGAAATCCCATCGCCAAGTGATTCAATCGGACCGAAGAAATGCGGTTGAAACCAGTAGCTCGCGTCGACGGATTTGGTCCACATGCGGGCGAATTCTTCGGCGGAACGAAACAGGACGCTCATGTCCTGAGGTTCCATGCCGACATTGTGCAAGTCCTGGAGAAAATCGGGAATCAGCCCGTAGTGAGCGACGCCTTCGAAGTTGATGTCCCACTGTTTGTAGCCGGTCTGGCAGCGGGTCAGCGGCGTGTTGGGACCGAACGCGCGATGAAAATGATTCCACACAATCAACAGATCGCGGTAACGCGCCAACTTGGTTGCATTGCCCGTCACGTCGGACAACGGCGGCTGGCCAAGGACCTGACTCAGGTAGATTGATTTGCCGAGTTGCTGGCAGGTACCCACATCGCCATCGAAGAAGTCGGACTGTGTGTCCCAACCTTTGTACCCATCCACCAAACCGAACGCGTACTCCTTGGTATGACGGCGATTTGGATAGTTGGGGCTGAGCGCGTCTTCGAACGATTCCAGCATGCTGTTGACCTGGCCCTGCGACAGTCCGGAACTGTTGTCGATGACCCAATAGAAAATGGGAATGGCGGCGAAGAAGGTCACTTGGGCCTTATTGTATTCGTAGCCGTCCGCCCGCGTCGGCGGCGCCAATTCGTCGTCGGGGTCCATGCCGCGACCGACGAATGCGGACGTCGTAAGCGGATGGCCGTGGAGCGGTGTGTAAAGGACGCCGTCCGGGTGACTACGCCCTTGCAACTCGATCTGCGCCGGCCGCAGGGAATGGTGCGCCTCATCCAATCCGTAGGCTGATTGTGGACCGAATCGCGGTCCGGGAAATTGGATCACACCGCTCGCGTCCGTACCAAACGCCACGTTCTGGCCGTGAAGTTTTTCCAGGGCGTAGAGATAAAGTTGCGCCCAAGATTTGGAAGTGCCGGCGCAATCATTCGCGATGCTCGAACTGCTGTATTCCGGACTGGGGATCAGACTTGCGAAGGACCGAGTGAAGCTTCCGTCTTTCGCGTTTTCCCAGCCGACTCCCATCATGCCGCCGAGTTGGCGAATGGTTTCAAGTTGTTCCGGCGAACGATGATTCTCAGTCGGTTCAAAGTTCGTTTCACGAAAGCTGTTGTGCCCCGAGTTCAGCGGATAGCCACCCGGCACATTGGTCGCGATCTCAATGACGTTGCTGAGAGTATTTTGCGACATGTGATCCACATCCAGGATCATCCCATGTTTCATCATCTCCTTCACCGCAAACTCGCCCAACGGCGTCAGGCCTTTCGCATTACGAACACCATACGGTGCCGCGGACTCGCTCGGATAGGCCGGATAATTGCCAGGCAGGGGAAGGATGTGCGCATTGACCAGATCGTTGATTTCGTGGCCCGGCAAACCCACCGCACCCAGGATGACCCGCAACATGTCGTCCGGCGCCACCGCCGCGCCGAGCGCTCCCACGGTGACGATCGGCAATATGGGGGCAACCATGGCTCCGCCTCCACCGGGCGGCAGTGGCGCGAGATTGGGAATAATCGATTCGATGGCCGGCTCAATCACGGGTAGCAACGGCCCGCCGGCGATCACCGCCGTCGCGATGCCGACTTGATCCTCGGTCGAGACGTAGTGCGTGAAATCCATGTCCGACAGCCAGAAATGGATGTCGTCCTCGGCCGCGGCATTCTGCGCGATCAACGCCTGGCCATTGTTGAGAAACTTGCTGCCGATGTTCAACATGTCACTGGCGAGCGGTGTGCCACCAAACTTGTTGTCTGACAAATGCACGGTGAACATGTAGCGAACGCCTTCATCATACAGCCGCTGAATTTCCGCACGAACCTGATCCCTGCTGTAAACATCCAGCTGGCCACCAACCAGGTTCGGAATGATCCGCGAATCGCGGCAGAAGTTTCCGATGTCATCCAGTTCCGACCCGATGATGATCGCCAGCTTGTTGCGGCGTATGATGTCGCGTAGTTGAAACGGATCGTAGGCGATTTCCATGAAATCCGAATGACGGTCCACAAACGCCTTTAACTCCGAGATCTGCAAATCGCCCACCGCGAGGTCATCATGCGGCGCTCCGGCGACTCCCTTGGAAGCGGCCGCGAGCAAACGATTGTTCACGCACAGTGCGACCAACACGCGTTCGCCGCCTTCGTACGTTCGCTTCATCCACTCGTACCACATTTGCTGATGGCTCAATGAGCTGAACACCGGCCACTTGCGGAATTGCTTCAACTCGTTCGAGCTCCACCCCTCGCGATGCGGATCCGGTCCGCCGTCGTCGGTAAAGCTCATGATGAGTTCACGGAAATAATCACCACACGTGTTGTCGAATCCCCAGCCGCCGTGATCACAATTGCAATCGTCCAAAGCCACAGCCGGATTGGTCGGATCCAACGCACCGCCATCCGCCGCCCCGTGGAAAAGCTTCTGGCCAAAACCGAGGTTGGCCATCGGATGGGTGTGCATGTCAGCAAAGCCCCAGACCGGCGAATCCCAATCGTAGTACACGCCGTTGCGAAACACCGTCGCGGGATAGGTGGTCCCGCCAATTTGTACGGTTTCCGCCAAAGGAGTGACGTCCTGAAAGCGGAAATCATCCACGTTGAGGTGGCCCGCCGTTGAAGTGTCGAGAATTCGTATCCGCGCATTCTGGCCGATCAACGATTCCGTGTCCCACCAGTCGCGGCGCATGAGTTCGTTGCCATCCCCCGTACGAAAGTCGGCGATATTGTACGCCGTGCCAAGAAGGGTCACATCGCCCGCTGATCCCGACGGAGCCTGGACGAGCAACTCGACCCGCAGATGATCGATGTCCTTCATGCCTCCGATGAGGAAGGAAATTGCGCGCGTATCGATCACGAATGATTTGGAGATCAAGCTGCCGGTCAGCGAATCGTCGAACATATCGTCCAGTAAGTTTCCGGCAGGACTCCAGTCCGTCACGTTGGCCGTACAAATCCAGTGTGTCCCCTTCTCGCCCACCGGATAATAAAGATCGCGCCAATAATCGCCCCCGATTGCATTCTGCAACTGCTGCCGCAATGCGGGGATTCGCTTGGCCGTCACGAGATCGCCGACGACGGGCGGAAATTCAAACGCGCTGCCGCTTGGCGCCCACCCGAGGAAACCAATTTCAAATCCCCAGTTTTCGAGATTCAACTCCGGCGGCGGCACGACGGCGATATCAACGTTCCCGATCACTTTGTTTCCCAATACATCCTCCGCAAAGACCGTGACGTGGTTGGTTCCGGGAGGGAAAAACGAACCGGGCGGAGGGGAGATTTCCAGCGATGTTTTCAAGTTGGCCGCGGAGATGGCATTCACGTGAAAGAAAACACGCGACCCGGCCTGTCCCTGCCCGTTCGTGACTTGGATCGTGGTAATTTGCGGGGGCAACTGCAGCACCGGCGGCGCGGCACCTTCCACAATCACGTTGAACTGGCACTGCTCGCTGGCTCCGCCGACCGACGCGACACAGGTAACCGTATTCGTGCCGAGCGGAAACTCGCTGCCGGACGGCGGCTTGCAATAGACGGGATAAGGCTGCCCGGTGCAGGTGTTCTTCGCGGTAACCGTGAAATCAACTTTGGCAGTTGATTGCGAACCCAGCTGCACGTGCATGTCCGGCGGGCAATCGATCGCGATGCAACCCTGGTCGCACGTGCCGACGACCTGCACCGTGAAGTAAGTTACATTGGTGTTTCCGCGATAGTCCCAAGCGGTGCATTTGACCTGGCTTGTGCCGATCGGAAAATTACTGCCGGACGGAGGTTCGCAGACGATTTTCGGCGCCTGATCGTATTGGTCGCTCGCGGTCACGTTGAAACTGACCTTGGTTCCCTCTGGTCCCGAGCACTTCGCCACCACGTTGCTGGGCGCGTTAATGAAGGGCTGCGTCGGGTCCTGCACCGTCAATACGCCGACGTGGCTGGTGACCGAACCGTATTGGTTCGCGACGACCACGTCGTAGTCTCCGGCATCCGACCATTGGAGTTGCGGTAGAAAATAGTTCGAACTGTACGCGTAATTGTCATTCAGGAACTGGCCATTGTGCCGCCAATGAAAAGTCAGCGGCGTTGTCCCGGCAGGAATGATGTTAAACGTCGCACTCTGAAATGGTGGCGCGTTGACATCGGCGGGTTGCTGCACCACTTCCGGCGGCACGACCACCACCAGCGCGGCGACTTTGCTGGTGACCGCGCCGGACGAATTCACCACGATCACGTCATACAAATCCGGCCCATTCTGTTGCGGATCCCCCGGCGGCAGGGCACTCGGCACGGCGTAGCTTTGGTTCGTGGCGTTCAGGATTTCGAAGCCGTTCCATCGCCATTGGTAAGTCAGCGGCGTTACGCTGTCCGCCTTGACGCTAAACAAAGCGCTGTCGCCGATCGTCGCCGTCTGCTCCTGCGGCTGCGCTTGAATTGTGGGAAGGGTGGATTGCGCCAAGGCAAGACTGCCGAGATTTGCAGCGCCGGCAACGCCCGCGAGAATCAGTATTCTTTTCAATGTCATTGAATCAGGTTCCTTTCGACAGCTCCCTGGACTGAAATAACAAATCGAGTTCGTCACCGAACTGTCCTTTTCCCAATTGAAACGGTTCCCCACGCAAACATTCATCGCGTCCAGTTGGCAATCAGAATTTCTCAACGCGACAACTCCGCTCCACGCGACGACTCCACAAGATGCTTCGCATTGCGGCGTTTAATCGCGATGAACAAACCGGACTGCTCCGGATGACGTCGCCGAACGACTACCGCATCGCAGGCGATCAAGAAATCGGCCGTGTTGGAAAATGAACGAATCGCGATCGATCAAACGCGCCTATTTGCGTTCTGCCGTGCGCTCCTGAAGCCAGGCGAGGTCGCGATCATTCGGTGACGTATGTCGTGGTCCCCAAATCAGTGAACTAGCTTCCAGCCATTTGTGATACTCGGTGTGCCCGTCCGCAAACGAAAGAATGCAGCCGTTGTTGTGATACATGCCGGCGGAATCAACCCACCAATACGGATTGGGCGTTCCACCCCCGGCAAAGTTTCCGGTGTTGCTCAGATCAACGGCAAAGTAACCGTCATTGATGCTGTCAGATCGTTCGTCGAGCGTCACAAAAATCAGCGACGGCTTCCGTATCTGACCGATGTTCACATAGATCATGAAGTTCGTGCCATAACCACCGAGCACGGCCCGACTCGGATCCGGGTTCACCGGGTTGAGGCGGTTGTTCATGGAAATGCTGCGCGCTTGGACCGACTTGTCCAACGGGCATTTGTAAACCTTCGGGTTCGGAACGTACGGCGCCAACTGCGATCGGTTGGGATCAACCATTACGTCGGTGTTTTTGGTTTCCCACGGATTGTAAAGATGCCCCGCGACCCAGTTGGTCGACGCGATATTCTGACCGCCGCCCATGTTCGACGGTAATCGTCCCGAATGGTCATCGGCAAACATCTGCCACCCGAGCACAACCTGGCGGTGGTTGTTCAGGCAGGTAGCCTTCGCGGCAGTTGCCTTGGCGCGGCTCACCGCAGTCAACAGCAGGGCTGCCAGAATACCAATGATGGCAATGACGACCAGCAACTCGATCAGAGTGAACGCGTTCCGTGATCGCGAACGGGCGAAATGATTGTTGTTCATGGTAGCTCCACTTTCCACTACGACTCCAACGACGAGGAGTAGCAGAAATCGGTTGAGATGCAACGCTCCTGTTCGTTCTGTTAGTGGGCGTCCGCCTTCCAAAGCGCATTCGGCAACCTTTGTCGGACAATGGTTTGAAGTTGATCGAACAAGGCGTGGTCGCCAGAAAATGAAAAGCCCCGACGATCGCACCGGGCCGTCGGGGCTTATCCATCCCATGTAAACCCAACCGCGTGCCGGCGGCGGGGTCACTGCCAGAAAACCCATCGGCAATCAGCGACCAATCCTTTAGCCGGGAATCACTTCGATCGCACACCGGTCTTTCAATCCACGAATTGGGGCAATGCCTTGGAATACAGCACCTTGTTCGCTTGGCTCCGAACCGAATCCAAACTGACCGAGCCGGCCGAGAAAGGTCCGTCATTTGAATTGATCCAACCAGACTATTGCGCCTTGCAGCGAACTCCTTTGAACCGCATTTCGGCAAAATAATCGGTTGGCAACCACGAGACGGTTTGCTAGAAACGCCGCCCGTCTTCCGCGGACGGGCCCGGAATCAACCGTCAATTTACGAATTTTATGTCACAGCATCGAAGCCTTCGCGCCGCCTCCACACTCGGCGGAAAACGCAGTGTTCTCAAACGCTTTGAGCGCGTCGAGGTGCTCAAGAAGCGCGGCCAATGGAAGGACGGCGACCGCGTGACCGGCCTGCGCAAGACCAAGCCGGACGCCTGATCGAGCGCCCCAGTCAATTCTCTTTGCGGTCGCGGCCGGGCTGATTGCAGCCACTCGTCGCGGCCGTTTTCTTTTTATGATGCGGCTCCAAAAATTCCTCGCCGAAGCTGGCATTGCCTCACGGCGCGCCGCCGAAGCGCTCATCACTTCCAGCCGCGTCTCCGTCAACGGCCGGATTGTCACCGAGCTGGGGACCAAAATTGATCCGAACGTTGATCAGGTGGAATTTGATGGTGACCCCGTTCGAGCCAAACGCCGGCTCTACGTCGCTCTCAACAAGCCGCCGGGCTACGTCTGCACCCGCAGCGACCCGGAGAATCGTCGCATCGTTTCCGATCTGCTGCCGAAGGAATGGGGACACCTGCACACGATCGGGCGGCTGGACCGCGCCAGCGAAGGTTTGTTGTTGCTCACCAATGATGGCGAATTTTCGTTGAAAGTGGCGCATCCCCGATACGGCATTCGCAAGGTCTATCAGGTCATCGTCACCGGATTCGCCGAGCAGACCGTCGCGGACAAATTGATCAAGGGTGTGCGTCACGGCGGCGATTACTTGAAAGCCTTGCGCGTTCAAATTTACGAAGCCAACAACACGCGCAGCAAACTGGAGATCGAGCTGGCGGAAGGGAAGAACCGGGAGGTGCGTCGCCTGCTCGCCGCTTGCGGTTTCCACGTGGAAGCGCTCGTGCGAATTTCGATCGGCCGCGTGAAGCTGGGCAATCTGCCTTCCGGGAAATGGCGGACATTGACAGAACCGGAGATAAAATCTCTACTGCCGGCATGAATTTCGCCTATTTCCGAAGCATTGGAGCGATTCTCGCGCTGACCATCCTGGGGCTGGTTCCGGGCGTCGCCGCGGAAACCGGAACGATCGCCGCCGGCACCGTGAACGTGCGCGGCCGGGTGGGCTTCATTGGCGAGGTGATCACCAAGCTCAATCGGGGCGACAAAGTCACGATCCTGAATGACGTCAAACTGACCAGCCCAAAAGCCGGCGAGCCCGCAAATTGGTTGAAGATCGCGTTGCCGGCCAACACTCCGGTCTGGCTCCATTCCTCTTTCATCGATCCCGCCACGCACACCGTCAACGCAACGCGACTGAAAGTGCGCGGTGGTCCAGGCGTGAATTACAGCGTGCTCGGTTATCTTGATCGCGGTACGGCCATCAAGGAGATCCGCCGAGTGGGCGACTGGTTTGAAATCGAACCTCCCGAGGGATTGAGCGCCTACATCGCCGCCAATCTCGTCACGCGTGAATCGGTGCCGACGCCGAACGAAACGGCAACCGATTTGGCCGACACCACGACGTCCACGACCAACGCAGTGCCCACGGAGCCGGCGACGACGACGCCCACAACCGAAGCGGAAAAAACACCGGGCGAAACCGAAACCGTCACTGAGCAACCTGTGGTGGCCGACGCAAAGACTCAGCTTCCTAAAGGTGCGGACATTGGTGAGCCCGCCAAGGAAACAACACCCACCACCGAGCCCGCGCCAACGACGCCTGCTCCGGTAACCGAAAATCCGATCACGACACCGCCGCCCACTTCCACGACGATTGTCGCCGAGCCAGCGCCGGCGATTGCCACGACTCCCACCGAACCGGAGCGCAATTTGACAGCCGAGGAACGCGCAACGCAGGCCCTTGAGCAACGCACACGAAACAGCCAGCACTGGGATGTGCCGCTGCAGCAGGACGATCCGCTGCTCAAGAACCTGCCGGAACACCGCCGCGAGGTCGTTCGCGAAGGCAAGATTCGCCGCGCATTGAGCATCCAAGCACCCGGCGACTATATTCTCGAGCATGTCGAAACCGGCCTGCGCTTGAACTATCTCTATACGACTTCCACGAATATCCCTCTCAAGGATTTGCTCGGCGTCAAAGTCCGGATCAAGGGTGAAGAAGGCATCGATCCACGCTGGCCGGGCACACCGGTTCTGCTGATCAAGTCGCTTGAAGTGCTCCCCTGATGGCGGCTGACAATCTCATCGACGGCCGCGCGATTGCGGATCAAATCCACACGGACACGGCCCAGCGGGTCGCGTCGTTGAAATCTTGTGGCGTACAACCGGGATTGATGTTCGTCCGTGTCGGCGAAGATCCGGCTTCAAAGGTTTACGTGGGCATGAAGGAGCGCACGAGCGCACGCCTCGGAATTCACAGCGAAACGCTCGTCCTGGATGCCGAAACAACCCAATCGCACCTGTTGGGACTTTTGCGCGAATTGAACGCCGACCGACGTTTTCACGGCATTCTTGTGCAGGCACCGCTCCCGAAACATATCAGCGAACAAATCGTTTATTCGACCGTATCACCGGACAAAGACATCGATGGCTTTCATCCCGTCAACGTCGGCAAATTGATGCTCGGTGCGAAGGACGGATTTCGGCCCTGCACACCCGCCGGCGTGCATGAACTTTTGATTCGGTCTGAAGTCACTACGACGGGCGCAGAAGTGGTCATACTTGGACGGGGAAACATCGTCGGCAAACCGATGGCCGCCATCCTCTGCCAAAAGGACCAACATGCCGACGCCACGGTGACGATTTGTCATTCCCGCTCAAAGCAGACGGCTGAACATTGTCGGCAGGCGGACATTATTGTTGCCGCGATGGGCGTCGCTGAATTCCTGAAGGCGGACATGGTCAAACCCGGCGCAGTCGTGATCGACGTTGGTGTCAACCGCGTCGCCGATTCATCCGCCAAGAACGGCTATCGCCTGGTCGGCGATGTTGATTTTGCGAACGTCCAACCCATTGCCGGCAAGATCACGCCCAACCCAGGCGGTGTTGGCCCGATGACGATCGCAATTCTCATGCAGAACACCGTCACCGCGGCCGAGCGGGCGGCGCGTTAACCCTCTCGTTTTTTGGAAATCGATCTCCGCTATTGAATCAATTGAATCATGCAACCCACTCGTATTTTACCTGACCTCCAAAGCTCGTTGGTCTGCGAAGAAGTCCGCCAGGAAGCCAACGGAAATTTCTTCCTGATCGGTGTGCTTAACTATGTGCGCGTCCCGCAGCTGCCGGTCACCGCACTGCGGCTCACGGTGTTCAATCGCTGGACGGCTGGCCTCGGCCAATTCACCGAAAGTGTGCGGCTGGTGGCTCCCGATCAGACCACATTGATGCGCAAGGCGGAAACCAAGTTTCAGCTTCAGGATCCGGCGATGCACGCGACCAACGTCGCCATCTTTGGCCAGATTGAATTCAAGACTGCGGGACATTATTTCATCGAAGTACTAGTGGATGACGTGATGAAAATCCGCTATCCGCTCACGATCATCCATCAACCGCCGCCCGCCCGACCGGGTGGTCAGCCGCCGCAACCCGGAGCCGGTGCGCCGTCGGAATCGACAGATAAACCGGAGCCTCCCGTTGCCTAACCGGATGACGGGCTTCTCGTTCACTACGCAGAAAAACACGACGGCAATCGATGTCGTAAGAATGTCATTAACGTGGTGGAGAAAGCGCACACGAATGTGCGCAGCGAGTTTCGCGCAATTTTACGGGTTGCGCAGTTGACAAAGGGCGGGGCGATTCCTATTTTCTCGCCCTCTTTGGCTGGGGTCTTAGCTCAGTTGGTAGAGCACCACAATGGCATTGTGGGGGTCAGGGGTTCGAATCCCCTAGGCTCCACCAGTCCGAATTTCGCAATGTTTTGGCGGTCGCGCTGCGCGCGACGAGGTTGGTTTCGGCCAATGAATTCCACGGTTTTTTGAAGGTAACGGTCAGCGTCTGCGAACCGAGGAGGCGGTTCGAACCGGCTTTTTTCAAAAATGTCTTCATTTCCGGGAAATTTCCCTCTGATACCCATTTTCCGGCCTGATTTGCCTCAATTATCCATTCTCGCACGGGTTCGAGCCAACTGGTGTGCCTTCGCTCGATGGCGGCCAATTTCTGCTCGCCTGCGGCCTTCTGGGCGATCAAGGGGTTTTTCAATTCCTTGAACTCCTGCACGTCAAGGCCGCCATCGACGAAGGCTTCATTCAGCCGCCCGAGTTTCTTCTTTAACGCGTCAAGCCCGGCCTTGATGCGTTCCATCGCCTGCTTTCTCGAATGGGCGGCTTCCTCCTCCCAGGTCTCCAGTTTGGCGAGAAACTTTTCTCGCCACTCGTCAGGAAGGCTCACCAGTGACATCGCATCAACAACATCGTTGGTGAATTTCTCCTCCCGAACGTAGCTGCGTTCTGGACAGATGATTTTGCGATTTTTTCGCGAGCAACGGTAGTAGGCGAATCGCAGGCCGCTCTTTTTGGTGTGCCGTTCTGCGGTGATGGCGTAGCCGCAACCGGCGCACGTGGCAAAACTTGTGAACAAAAATCCTTTGCCACCACGTTTATGGCGCGGTCTGCCGACTTCCACCAGTGCTCGCTGAATCGCGTCGTAAGTGGCCTTGGTGATCATCGGAATGTGTGATCCCTGGTGCAGTTCGCCTTTGTGAAGGAACGCTCCGTAATAGAAGGGATTGTGCAGAAGGTGGCCGATGGACGACAAGGGTAGCGGTTTGCCACTACGACTTCCAACCAACCCTTTGCTCGCGAGCGCCCGCTGGAACGAGGTGGGCGAGTGTTCTCCTCGGGCGAACTCCTCAAGAAGCTTCTTCACCTTCTTGAAATCTTTCGGATGCGGTTCAATGGTCCGCAACTTAGGTTCATTGACATACCCGAGCGGCGCCTTTCCACAGAAGATCCCACGCCGAAGTTTTTCGCGGATGCCCCGTTGAATGTTCACCGCCAGGTCGCGGACATACTGGTTGGCCATGCCGAATTCCACCGCGATCATGAGGACGTTGTCAGACGGGACGTAAACTCGGTCGTGGGTTCGAATCAGTTGGATGGTGCCGCGCTGGAGCATGCCGATGATACGGCCACCTTCATCAAAGTTGCGCGCCAGGCGGTCGAGTTTCCAACACAGGATGGCATCGGCATCACCGGCTTCGATCCGTTGGAGCATGTTGTTAAAAACAGGACGGCCCGGTTCCTTCGCGCTCTGACACTCGGTGAACGTATTAACGACCGTAAGTCCGTGTTCCTCTGCACGGGTGCGCAACTCGGTAAGCTGCGCATCGATCGACAGCATCTGGTGATCATCATCTTCGGAGGATTTGCGAACGTAGAGAAAATAGCGGAGCATGACAGCATTCTATCAGTGGCCTCATGTTTCCGCTAGCGCAATAACACGTATGTTGCTACATTTTACATACATGCAATTGCCTGAAATCAGGGCCATTCTGAATGAATGCAGAAGGACACCGGAATCCCGTTACATACAGCGGTTGCACGGAGTGCTCCTCGTCCTCGGAGGTCTGAGCACCATCAAAGCAGCCAAACTTCTAAAAACTCCGCAGCGAACAGTTGCCGATTGGATGACACGATATAAGGAAAGCGGACTGGAAGGCTTAAAAGATGCCCCTAAATCGGGTCGTCCCTCATCATTGACCGCAACGCAACGCCGAGTTCTGAAACATGCAATTAGCCATTCACCCGAAAGGTCGGGCTTTAAAGTATCAAGTTGGACAGGAGATCTGGTGTCGGGATTCTTAAGAAAGCGCTTCAAATTGAAGCTGAGTCGGAGACAAGGACTTCGTTTGCTACGACGGTATGAAGTTAAAAATGAGTGATGCAATGCTAACCAGATATGCGGACAGTAATGTCCAAGACAAGCGATTGCTTGTTGTCGCAAAGGAGAGCGTGAGCGATCGTACTCATTGTGAAATGAGGCCGCCTCCTCGGTTCGCAGACGCTGACCGTTACCTTCAAAAAACCGTGGAATTCATTGGCCGAAACCAACCTCGTCGCGCGCAGCGCGACCGCCAAAACATTGCGAAATTCGGACTGGTGGTGGGTATTGGACGAAGTTCGAACCTGTTTTGAGACCGCGGGGGCCGAATAGGGCTTCCCCGCACCCTTCCCCGCAGCGGGGAATAGCGGGGGCTCGAATCCGCCGTTGTGCAGCAAGGCGTTCGCTTGAGTCA
>WGOC01000043.1 GCA_016124235.1 bacterium
AGCATCGGCCGGCCAGCGCTTGGATGAACGAAACGGCCAACGGCACCTGATCCGGTGCCGACAGTTCCAAACTCACCCCACCGGGCAGTCGCAGGATCAGCGCTGCACCAGAATCCTTCCCTCCCTTGGCCGGAGCCACCAACGCTTCCACCAAACGCAAGCCCGTGCGGGAACCACGCGCGGGTGCTTTCCGCGCGCGCCGCTGGCGGTTGACCCACGCGGCAAAGGTCGAATACTTGAGGCCGGCAAGTTGGGCGAACTGAGCCGCCGAGACGCCGCTGCGCTCAAACTCCTTCAGCAGAGCCTGGCGGTGTTCGGGCGTGATGCGCAATCGCCCCAGCGCATCGGTCTTGAGCAAATGTTCAGAACCCGTGGAAAGGGCCGCCGTGCTCGTCGCACCGGCCGTAGTCAGAGAGGCCATATCCGCCAACCTTATGACGCCTCTAACCCCATCTACCACCGGGGCTTGGTCTCACGCTCACGGAGAAACAATCATAATTGCCGACACCTTGCGTTAGCTACTGCGGAGATTTCGGTTCGAATCCAATTTGCGACGCAATCCAGTAATCACTCTCTTCCGCAGCTCATTTTCGTTCTTCCCCCACCGACGCATGAGTACGCGTCTGACATCAGGATCGTAGCGATTTCGATCAATATCAGCATAGAGCTCCTCAACGAGTTCAGACTCTTTGTAACGTGATGCTAAGGCATCTTCAAACTGGGATCGCATTTCGTGTAAGATCGATCTCGCCTCGGCCTGCAAGAGCGATTTTGGTTCAGTCGGAATCACTTCCAATAACCTCTCGAGACGGTTCTCATAGCGAGCTAGCCGTCCACGGGCAGCTTTTTGGACATAAAATTGGTGAGTCAAAAGCTCAATCAAATACTCAAGTTCATCGTAATTGGACAAAAACTTTTTGCGAATCTGTGGCATATTATCGATCTTAAGCTAAGGTAAAAAATTCTTGGGGTCTAGTTCTGGTTGGAGCTTTTTGGCTGCGTCCGACATCTTGTTCCATCGATTTACGGCGTTTTGGTATTGTTGTTGTTTTTGAGCCTTCTTTTGTTGTTGCTTCTTCTGAAACTTCTTCTTCTTGGGACCCTGAGATTTTCTGTTGTGCCCTCGTCCAGGCGTGTGCTTCCGTGCACCACGAGGCCCTCGGTTAATATCGCCTTTACTACAGCTTAGCAGACTCGCTAAACCAACATATCCTTTCGCCATCTGTTCAGCAATCCAATCGTGGACATCCTCGCCGTCACCGACAGAAATTGTACCCAAACCATATCCAACTGCGCCTCCTACGCCTGCGACCACAGCACCTGCCCCGGTAACGACGGCGCCGGTTACTTCACCACCTCCCACCAAAATCGTTGTTAATAAGCCACCTGCGGCAGCCGCTGCGAAGCCATCTGGATCAAAGAAATCAATGGGATTGTTAGAAACATAGCTGTACAAGTTCAAGTCATCCTCCTCCTCAATCGGATCCCTTGAAATCCACCTGCCCAGATTCGCGTCATACGCCCTAAACCAAGCCAGGTGCAGACCGCTCGGGGCGTGGTAATAATGCCCCGTAAATCCCCAGTCCGCCTCCAACGCGCTGCCGCCGGTGATCAGGTTGGCGCTGCGCCGTCCATACGGGTCGTAGTCGTAACGCGCTCGTACAACACTCGCCGAATCAGTCATTTCCCGCAGGCTGCCCAGGTGATCCCGCGCGTAGAACAACAAGCCGTTCCCTCCATACCCGGCGCCATTGCGCCACTCGCCGTACGGAAAAAACTTCTTCTGCACCGTGTTGCTGTTGTTCCGCTCCTCGGCAATCGTGCCACCCACCCAGACGAAGTTCTTCGTCAGGCTGGTGTTCGGTGTAAACGTGCCACCGCTATACGTGCCCTCCTCGATTTTCGTCCTTCGCGAAAAACCGTCGTAGTAAAACTTGCTCATCTGGCTGCCGGTAATGACCGACACCAGCCGATCCTCAGCATCCCACCTGTAGGTCGTCGTCGTCGTACCAACCACCTGATTGGTCAAATTCCCGTTGGCATCATATAACATCGTTCGGGAGATTCCCCCTTGCGGAATGACAGTGTAATTCTTCGTCGTGGTATTGCCGCTAGTTCCTCCGTAATCCTTCGCCACAACCGCTACCGACTGCGACCCGGCATTCAGATTCACCGTCCCGCGGAACTGATTGTTTGCGTCTACTTTGTTACTTACACTATTTACAGTTACAATGGCCGCCTCATTCACCTTGCCCCAGAACGTCACCGGCAGCGGGTCGCTGCCGGAGTAGCTCTCTAATTGGTTCAAGTTGTTGCTGTAGTCGGCCTTGGTGATGGTTGAAGTGTTACCCGATGTTCCCGCCTGTTCTCGGGTGCGGTTGCCGGCGGCGTCGTAATCGTAGTACCACGCCTTCGTGCTGGTGGCCGAGCTGCCCGACGTGTAGGCCCGCGCGCCGATCAACTGGTCAACCGGGTCGTAGTCGAATTCATATACGGTGGGCGTCGCCGCATCCGCTTGTTGGGTCCACTTGGTAATAAGTCCGGTGACGTCGTGCTCGTATTCGAACTTCGACAGGGTGCTCCCGCCGTTCTTCCGGTTCCAGATGCTCTGGAGATGGTAATCCTGTGTGACGCCGTCGTACAGATAGATGTTGGACTGCCCATTCGGATAGGAGAGGGAATATGGCCGGTCGGTATCGTTGCCGCTGAAGGTGGTATCGAAGTTTCCAAGGGTCGTGGTCAGCCGCCACACACGACCCAGGGTATCATAATTGAATTGGGTGTAGTTGTTGCCCGACCCATTGATACTGCGGTCATAAATCCGTCCGAGCGCGTCATAGGTAAAGGTGATATCATCACTTGTGAACGGCCCATCGATCTTTTGCAGCCGCCCGGTACCCGGCTGGGGTGTACCGGGAATGGACGTCAGATAGGCATTGTATGTAAATGTATTGGTTCCGGTTCCGTCGACAACGGACGTCAATCGCGGATAGTCACTATCGTAATGATACTCAACGTCGGGTGTGGTGAATTCCTCATTATCGTAGGTGACACCCGCCAATGTGTCGTCGTTGTTGTAGGTGTAATTCTTGGTCTGCCCCTTCAAATCGGTGACCGACTTCAACCGGCTGGTGTTATCCTCGTATGTGTAAACGATGGGAGAGCTACCGTGATAAACCTTGTTGGTGAGCCGTCTCTCAAGATCGTAAACCCACGTCGTGATTTGCCCCTTGGCATCCGTCAAAGTCTCCAACGCGCCACAATCACAATAGCCGAAAAGATTGGTGTGATTCAGAAGATCAACCACCTCGGTGGGTCGTCCCATGGCGTCGTACTTTGCGCGAAACGTTCGCCGGCCCTTGCGATCGTGGGCTTTGACCACGTTCAACCACTTGTAGGTGTAGTCCTCGAACGTGCCATCGGGGTATGTGACATTCGTCAGCCGGTTCAAATTGTCATAGTAATTGGTAGTGGCCCAGCCATCCGGCCGGATCACCGACTTGAGCCGCCCCATCGTGTCATACGAAAGATAGCTCTTATCCACCGTTCCCGTCCACGGTCCGTCGACTGCCGATAGAAAGTTGTTCGTGTAGAGCAAGGTCGTGGTATGGCTCAACGGATCGGTTACATAGGTGGGCTGTCCTTTGGAGTTATAGGTGATGGATGTGCTTTCCCCAGATGCGTCAGTGATTGTCTGCGGTTTGTGTGTCGACGTATAGCTGCCCAATGTCAGCAACAGACCGTTGTGACTGGATCTGACTCTCTTAATCTCCGTAAGATCAATTCCATTTGCCGCATAGTTGAGTTCAAAATCGCGGCCCATGGGGTCAACCACGTTTGTTAGATTTCCCTTGGAATTGTAGCCAAAGAAGTATTCCTGCGAATTCGTTGAACTGAGAATACGCCCCACCCACGATGGCCGTCGCAAAGTGATACTTCCAACAAATGTCGAATTTGGCTGGTTGGGATACTTGAACCAAATGCGGCTTTCCAACGGCTTTTTGATACTCTCGATGATGCCTGAAGTCACATCCTGCGGATCGCCATGAACCCAGTGGTAAATGGTCGCATTAGTGTAGACCACGCCGCTCTCATAAGCCTTCTTGTCCCAATAGAAAGTGTTCCGATAATTCAGATACTGATTGTTAACGGTATTTGTCGTGTTCGGCAAAGTCACGAATCCGGCACTGAAATTTGGATCACTCGAGCCGACGCCGGAGGCGTTGTGAAGGAATTCGACTCGCTCCGATGCGCCGGTCGGATCAGTGGCAATAATATAACGATGCATGTCGTTCTCATACTTGGAAAACGTGGTCGTTCCGTAAGGCGTGGTCAGCGCTTTGATGAAATCGGTGTTCCCGTCATAGGTGAACTCCGAGGTGATTCCTTCGGGATCTGTGACTTTTTTAAGGCGGAGCTGGTTGTCGTATTCAAACGTTGCGTAGCGACCAAACGGATCGGTCACTTTGGAGATTTCATTGGGATCGATGCCATTATATGACAGGGTGGTTACTTGCGAAGCTGCATCGGTTATGCTGGCGAGTCGCAAGTTACTGTCGTATGTGAGTGTGACCGTGTTTCCGGCGGTATCTTTGATGCGTTTCAGAAACACCCGACGCCAACCACTGCTGTTATCCGACTGTTCGTAGTATTCCTGTGAGCCATCCGGATAGGTAAGGATATAGGTCTTCGAGGCAGGCACGAAGACCAGACCGGCACCTGTTTCATCCAGCTCGTAGTCGGTGCTGGAACCGGTCTTCAACTTGTGAATCACTGCACCACCACCGCGGGTGTAGCGGTACACCGTACTCATCGCAGAACCGCCGTTGTTATCACGAATATAAGCAAGCCAGCCGTGATTCCATTTTTTCCCCATGTACGAAATGCCGGTTCCGGCGATTGTTTCGACATCCCGCTGGTTGTAGGTGACGGTGAAGTCGATTGCAGGACCGACAGGCGGCTCATATTCGATCGGCGTGTCAGCGATGTGCAAACTGACAAGCATCAAGTGGATGCTATAACGGGCCATGCCACCTGTTTTGCCACAAATATCACACGACTGCGGATGATTGCATCGGTAACAATTGGGATCACTGGTGTAGGTGAGGCCCCGCCCGTGAATTACATCCCCCTCATTGGCCGCAAGCAACCGGTAGCCATTTTCATGTTCCTGTTTTTCCGGAACGAGAAAGTAACCGCTGGCCTCCTCAGCGATCGCCTTGTCACTGACCCAGAGTTTCCGTCCATACAGCGTATTAAAGGTCAGATCTTCGATGAGATATTTTCCGTCCTTGTGTTCCAGCACTGCGCCATAGTGGTTCAATTTCCAATGGATCACAGAAGGCGTAGGGATGGGGCTGTCATTGGTGCGCTGGACCATCCGGTACTCCAATCCAACCTGGTGGGCGAGTTCGGCAACTTCGTTCAATGAAAACCCTGCTGGAGTCGAACGCGCATTGCGTATCAATTCGGAATCGGGTTCTCCCGGGGCCAGAAACCGCTTGATGGCCTGTAGGGCGTACGGTCCGCACTTGAACGAACCTTCCGGAATGTCCTTCATCCCGGCCAGTCCCTGCCGGGCCATTGAAATCTTCTCGGTCGCGGCCCCCGAAACCTCCCGGTCACCCAGTTCTGCAAACAACCGCCGCAATTCCGACTTGCGACCGACCCACGCATTCAATTGCATCATCTCGCCCATGGCTCGATCGGCCAGCATTCTGATGCGAAAGTCCTGCTGCTCGTCCTTCGCCAGCTTCCACGCCTGATCCCAGGCATCCAAGGCTCGGGTAAAATAGCCATATTTCCGATAATGAGAGCCGATGTTTACCAGCAGGGAAACCTGCCACGCTGATTGGGGATTTCCGCGGAGGAACTCTTCAAACGTCGAGACGTCTTCCTGATCCTTTTGGTTCTTGAAGGACAAGATGGCTTGTGCCAAATCCGCATTTTCCGAGTCGGTCGGCGTTCCGTACGGGACCAGGAGTTCGTCAAAAACTCGCGCCATCGAGATTTCTTGAGTGCTGGGTCGATCTGAAAATTGAGGCGTCAGGATCGGAGGCGACACATCAGGCACTGTGTGATTGGCAATTGGCAATGATGTCGTGGGCTCGCTCGCAATTGAAACCGGCTGCTCGACAGCTGGCACAGCCTGCTTCGTCGGCGCTGGCTCAATGCTCGACACCGTCGCCGCAAGTCCCGGCGTCGCGGCGACCAAATAAAGCGGTATCAGCAACAGTGAGACTCCCCGTTGGAATTCGGTAAAATGTTTAAGTTTCATAGCTCCCTGTGTTCGATATAATCCTTGTCGAAAATCAAATGGGTGTGTTGAGCGGAGTCCAAAGCTCAATGGTCGGCGGTGTGGTATCTGCTCCATTGTAACTTGTGGGTGGCACCACCCAGATTGTCGGATCGTTGGGGGCCGAGTCCGAGCCGTCATTGTGGCCATCGCCGTCTGTATCCGCCTCGTAGATATTGGAGCCGCTTGCCACCTCCGCCAGATTGGATGCCCCGTCTCCGTCACTATCCAACGAACCGGCTGAACTGAAATCCGAACTCATTGTTCCACTCGAAATAACGTAGTTGAACGTCTCAAATTCGTCGTACAATCCTGGTGCGGTGGAGCTCGATGTGGAATAGTTGTTGCCAATGGCAAAACCGTTGAGCGTGGAACCAGAACTGGTAACACCAGTTCCCGTAGTGGAAGTCATCGTCAGCGTCCCACTGCCGTTCAAATAGCCCAAATAAATCGTCGAACTGGTGGACGAATAGGTAACGGCTACGAAATACCACTGGTTGGCAGTGAGCACTGTGGGGTGTGTCACAAGCACGCCAGTTGTCGAGAGTTCGACCTTACCACTGGAGTTCAAATGCAAATTCCAGGAATCCCCGGATATGTCCACGAGCGATCTGGTAACACCGGTGACCGCAGTCGGCTTAAACCAAAATCGCACCGTACCCGCGTTCCGCGCGATGTTCGGAAACCCATCCGGCTCTTTTGCGGGGTATCTGATGTATGATCCCGTTCCGTCGATTGACAGAGCGCCATCGTTCCAACTGGTTGGATTGGAAATGCCACTCTTTGTGTTTGGGACTTGGCCACCTTCTCCGGTCCAGCTACCGTTGAATTTCCAATAGGCAAGCCGGGAGTTTGTGATCACGCGATAACTTCCACGCGCGTGCCAGCCAGCTGCGCCACCGAGCTGGAATTCTATGACGCCGTCAGCCGTAGGAGTAAAGTACGCCGTGCATGAAGTGCCCGCGCATGTGCCTGAAAAAGATGATCCAGCGTCACTTGAACGACTCCACGTCCAATTATCTACTGGATACCCTGGCGAGGAACCGTAGCTGATTACGCCGGTACACCCGTCAATCTTCTCATACAAACCGCTCGTAATGAGTACGAGCGAGACCGTTGCCGACGTCGCCGTGCCAGCCGACTTCGGCTCCTGCATCTGCAACTGTGTGTCGTACTCCGGAAAAGTAATCCAATAGTACTGATCAATTCCGCAGCCCTCCCCTGCAGGATTGTTATTGTCTGATCCCGCAACTAAAGAAGTGCCACTCCCCCCGGTATTCCACCATTGCGCATTCGCGCTGCCGGGAACAAATGCCATCAGCATCAGCACGACGAACCAGCCATTCCATTGCCTTGGTTTCATATTAGAGATTCCTTTCATTGATCCGGGCGATGGCGGTGCGCGCCGCCGGTTTGAGATATTCCTCGTGACCTTCCAATACACTTTGAAGAGCCGGCAATTGCTTTCTGCTGCCGAGCTTGCCGAGTGTGCCGATCGCAGCAATACGCGCGGGAACGCTGCGTGAGGAACTCAACACCTCCGAGGCTGCCGGCAACGCATCGGCCTGACCCAGGTCGGCCGCCAACGCCAGCGACGTTATTTGTGCTTCGACATCCTGTGAATCATACGCCGCCAGAACACTTCGGTAACTCAGCGGATCACGGAGTTGCGCCCCCGATTGTGAACCGGCAAGCCGCATCATGCTGACCAATGCGGTCCCTTTCAGGCTCCCCTCACCGTCTGCGGCCAATCCTTCCAATAATTCAGCCAGCGCCGGTGGAACTTGAGTTCCGGCAAATGCACTCACCAGATGCTGCACCGCGTAGTCGCGGAACACCACAGGCAGCCCGTTGTTGCGAGCCATTCTGAAGAACAGCTCGCGAACAGATTGCGCGGACTCGTGATCCCGACGCAGGGCATTCATCAATCCATTTCGAATCGCCGCGTCATCTTCGATGGTGTGACCATGAAGATCGGTTGATTCCAAGTAGCGAGTGACGGAACCAAGCTCCGCATTAGAAAACGGAGCCGAAAGCCAGTTCGCCTGTTCGCTCAGAGCCAGAATCGTGAGATTGGTATCATTGAGAAATCGCATTCGTGCCGGCACGGTGCTTGCAACCGGTGGTGTTTCCGGCGCGCCGGTTGTCAATTTCCCCGTTGCCGATTTGGCGCCCTCTTCCGTCTGAATGTTGTTCCGCTTCGCGTTCGCAGATTCGCTGCCTACAGGGTTTTCGGCTATCCTGCCCGACGACGCGCCGTCATGGGAAATGGGCGCAAGTGACGACTCATGTCGCCAGACAAACAACCCCAGCCCCACGGCAAGAGCGCTGACTGGAACCCAAAACTTCAATCGGCCGCGCATATTTCCTCCATTCAATTCTTTTCGGAGATGTAGGGTCCGATGAATTGGTCACCCTGATAGATTCGCGTGACGTGACATGTCGAATGGACAGCGTTGGCAGCCCGGACGAACCTCACTTCGTTTTCGCCGTACGGATCAAAATCCCGGTCCGTCAGTTGATGAACCAGCGTGCCATCTTCAAACACCACGCCACCAACGATGACCGTCATTCGAAGATTGATGTCCGGCAACACCGGGGAAGAAACCGTGCACATCTCGAACAGCTGGCTACCATCCGGATAGGTATCGCGCAGCCGCAGCGTGGTGTCCGCAGCTGATGCAATCCGCAAGCCTCTTGCGATCGTGCGATCCAGAATCGGCCCGGATTCTCCCAATCGGGCAACAAGACTGGTGTCCTCGGGAACGCTTGTCTGCACCGCCAGCGTATCGAAGTCCGGATGTTCATCCGAAAATCCGGGCAGTCTTTCCAGAGAGACCGCATTACCAGCAGAAATTCTTACTGAGCCGTCGGATTTCGGAACCTGCCACAGCCGTGCCCGATCGACCAGCACGTCCGGTGTATCCGGGAAATGGAAGCCCACCACATGAACCACAACCGAACCGTTCACAACTACGCCACCACCGGCGTCCAACACCTGTCCATCGATCTGGTGCGTGCCTGGATCAGAAAACTTGAATGGAAATCCTTCACTGGAAACTCCATTACCAACTGTCTGACCGTCGACCAGCAGACGGACTCGTTCATTGTCACCACGCAAACCGGTCTGGCGGACGGCAAGCAAAAGCGAATCACCGCTCCGGATTGACAGCTCTCCGCCGCTCAACACCTCCAACGGTCGCCAGATAATCGTTCGTTCAAGTGCGCTGCCACCATTCTGAAAATCTACTTTCAAGTCAGTCGCTGAATTGGCGCTCAAAGGAACATCAACAAACCAACCGCGCTCGGCGCACTTAGACGCCCGCGCGTCGGCAGAACCATTGACGGAAAACCGAACCAGTTTGGGAAACAGATCCTTGCCCTCAATAAAGGCCGGTGAGGTCAGGCTCTCAAGCGCCGTCGTCTCGATGGTCGAGTTGCGCCTGAATCGCGACTCTACCCAGTCCTTCACGCCATCGCCATTGGTATCGGGACCATCGAGTGTCTGGAGTTTGAATTGGTCGATGGCGATGATTCGACCGGCGACCACGTTGTCCCAGATCACATGCACAAGATGTTGTCCGGATGGCAACCAGGGGGTGAAAGCAACAATCGTTTGGGATTTGTTCAATTCGTGGCCGACGATTCGCCGGGTCAACTGCGTGCCATCAATGTCAATCACGACCTCGTCGTTTCGATCCGAGAGCCCGACTGCCAGAGTATTCAAATCGACTTCAACGCGATAAACATCTGCTTTCCCCACTTGGAAACTAAACTCCGCAGTGCCTCGCCGTCCGTTGGATCGAATACCACCTGAAGGCAGGGGTAGCCAGCGGGCGCTCCGCGTCGCCGCTGAGCCGGGCATCTCCCAAACATTAACCAACGACACCTTGTCCGCCGAAAGAGGGTCCGTTCCGCTCTCAGCAAGCTCGGTTCGATCGTCAAGCCCGTCTCCATCGGTGTCCGTTGCCGTCGGATCGGTTCCAGCGTTCATTTCCTGGAGGTTGGTCAGTCCATCTGCATCACTGTCGGCCCACGCATCGTTTGGATCGGCCGGATTCAACCCGTGGGCGACTTCCCATCCGTCCGGCATACCATCGCCATCAGAATCGGCCAGATGCGGGTCAGAGCCATTCAGGTATTCGTCGCGATTGCTCAATCCATCGCCGTCCGGATCGGCGTCACCGTCAGCACGATTGGTCGGGTCCAAACCGTGTAGCAGTTCCCATCGATCGGGAATGCCGTCGCCGTCCAGATCGCTGATCCTGGCGTATTCGGCGTTTTCCGGGGAATACAGCTGGCTTGATGGAACGACTTCTTCCGGCGTCGATGGACTGCTCCAGCGCAACTGCACGGACGCAAAATCCGCCTTTTCGTAGTACTCCAGTTTTAAGAGGTATCGATGACCGGCTTTGAGCGGTAAGATCACGCTGGATTTTCCTGCGGCCCGATCACGCCAGGCATCCAGAACCTGTTCGCCGTCCACCCAGAGGCGGGCACCATCATCGGATATTACACTCAACCGATACGGTTCGGAAAAACGCGGTTCAAGAAGCCCGTTCCAGGTCACTTGAAAGTCATCCTGCTCCCCTTCTCCAAACGGCCCGCCTTTGCCCCAGTCAAAGTTGATCTGCGGATCAATTCGTTGCATCGATTGTCGGTCCCCGGCCGCATATCCACCCTGCAAACCATCACCCGTTCCGATCAATCCACCGGTTGCGCCACCATCAACCGGGTTCGAGATGTTCACCTGATCGAAATAGGCACGGCAAAGTTTTTCGCGATCATGGCTGCTGACCACAAGGCCCACCTGACAATCGGCGGCCATTTTGATTCGATGAGTCGCGATCCATTCCCATTGGACTCCGTCTGGAGAACGGTAGCACGTAAACACATCACCAACGCGTCGAAGTCGCAGATACACCGGCGCACCACCCTGACCACCGCTGTCCTCCAAGGTCGCTCCCCCTGATTCCTCTCTTCGCTGGAAAGTAACACCACTTAATGGTGTAACGGCAACCAGCGCATTGGGAGCGTCCTCGCCCGTACTCTCACGAACCATCAACCCGATCTTGGCCCAGGGTTGCCACGCATCCACCATGACAACACGCGCCGTGATTTCCACGCTCGCCCCGGCTGGTTGGTGCAGATAGGAAAACGAATCGAGGTGCTCCCAGATGTCATCGCCGGCCGAAGAGATCAGAATGCCCTGACCTGTGCGCTCGATACGCACGTCACCTCCAAACGCTCCAATGCGATCTGCGCTCCATTGTTCCAGCCCGTCGGGCAAGGTCACCGGGGCCACCGCCACCGCCGGAACGCGAGTTACCAGATCACCTGCACTCGCAGGATAAAGCCACCCCGCGCCAATGACCTGTTTGGCAAAGGATTCCGAACTCCACTTGAGCGAAACCGCCGCCTGACCGGCGTCTTCGAAATACTCCACGTGAATCGGATGCCGACCTTGGTCCAAATGAATCTTGACCTGGTTTTCCTCCAGACCGTGTTGAGCGCGTTCATTGATGAGCCATTGATTGTCGATACTCAGGCGACCACGATCATCACTGGACAGGAATAATGAGTAGTCACCACTCCTCGGAACATCCAGATCGCCATCCCACGCGACACTGAACCGATCAGCACCGATCCGATCGTCTGGAGAACCATCTTTCCAATCAAAATCGACGGTCGAATCGATTCGTTGAAATGCTTCACCAGTGAGGTTTGCGCGGCTGTAGTAGCGACCTCGCAGACCAGTTCCAGCTCCTGGACTCGCCAACGCATCCACGGTGGTCGGAGCAGCGTCCAAATGAAATTGATCGAAGGAAGCCGAAAACTCCTGCTCTTCCTCGTGACCGCTCAGGGCAAAACCGGCCAGAACAGTATCGGGCAAATCTACAATCTGGCTGCCGAGCCAGTTCCAGACAATTCCGTCATCAGAAATCCAAGCCGACACCAATGATCCGACGCGACTGAGTTTGACCCACTTGTACCGCGTGCCAGCCGCAGCATCCGTCCAGCCTTTCTCGCGATCCATTGTGGTTTCATTGCCGGTGGACGGACGACTCAGAAGAACGGCACCGTTCCCGGCCGTGAATGCGACCATGGCGAAGCTGGCATTCGCCTCGGCACTGGCGCGAATCATCAAGCCGGCTTTCGCCCAAGCAGGTCCATCCCCGGCAATTGCAACTCGACCGGAGACGGAAAAATCACCGCCCGCCTCAAGACGTACGAACTCAAATTGATCATTGCTGCTCTCACCGGGCACTTCAAAACCAGCCACCAATGGGCGATTCAAAACCAGCCACTCCGAGGTGGGTGTTTCATAACAGTTTCGTTGATTTGTGCAAGTGCTGCCGCCGGCCGGCTAAAACGAGCCGGGGCCGTGCTGCGA
>WGOC01000024.1 GCA_016124235.1 bacterium
AGCGCTGTCCGCGACCGCTGCGCGAACAGGCGGCAACGATCGAATTGAAAACAACGAAGCGGGTGCTGGCCGAGGAATTGGGGACCGTGAGCGAAACGTTCTCCCGGACGCTGGCCAAGTTTCGCGAACAGAAGCTGGTCATCGTCAAAGGCAAAACCCTGACCGTCCTCTCACCCCCGAAACTCGCCGCCCTCCTGCGCGCCAACCTCGGCGAGTGACGATCGACGACGCGAGCGTTCTTCCAAAGATCTGAGGAGTGGCTCTTTTCAAGCCTGCTCGTCTTCCAAGCTCGCCAGAACCTCCGGATCACGGACGTCTACCCAACGCCCGGCAATCTCTAATCCGGCAATCTGGTGGCCGGCATCAGTCATTCCCGTCAGCGCGTCGGTCAGTTCGTATTCACCACGCGGGGACTTTTCCAACCTGGCGGTGAACTCATAAAGCACCGGTTTGAAGATGTAGATCCCGGCATTGTACCAGACCGGTTGTCGCGGCTTGATCCATCCGTCCGACGTCAGCTGGGTGATCTGTTCATGGCTTGGCTTTTCCACCAATTTGCGCAGGCAGAATTGGTCGTCGAAAAAGATCAATCCACCCTTGGTCACGTCCTGGCTTCCGGTCACTGTCAGCAGCCCGGAGAAGTCACCCTCGCCAAACCGCTTGCTCATGGCCGCGTAGGTTTCCGGCTTCACGAGGATATCACCGTAGGTCAGCAGAAAGTCATCCGACCCGACAAATTCTTGCGCGATTTCCGGTGCCTTGCCGGTGCCGTCCTGGACGATTTGCCGACCGTAATGGATCGAAACTCCCCACCGCGAACCGTCGCCAAAATAGGATTCCACGACTTCCGCCTTCCAGCCCGTGACGATGAAGATTTCCGTGATTCCGGCGCTCTTCACGCCCTCGACAATGTGCTCGAGAATTGGCCGTCCCTGCACCTTCAGCATCGGCTTGGGAATCTCCTGCGTCAGCTCCCGCATGCGGGTGCCTTTGCCGGCGGCGAGGATCACGGCTTTCATAAAATCACTTCAACCAGGTGGGAACCGTTTCACCGGACCAGAGTTCTTCGAATGTCTGCCGCTTGCGCACCAACGCCGCACGTTTGCCTTGAACCAGCACTTCGGCCGGAGTCGGCCGCGTGTTGTAGTTTGAGGCCATGACAAAACCGTAGGCGCCTGCGCTCAGCAACGCCAGATGGTCGCCTTCCCCCACTTTCGGGAGCGGCCGATCTTTGGCAAAATAATCGCCGGATTCACAAATCGGCCCGACGACATCTGAACTAATCAGTTTGCCGCCGCGTTTGTTCAACGGAACAATCTCGTGATACGAATCGTAAAAGGCCGGGCGGATTAAATCGTTCATTGCCGCGTCGACGATGACGAAATTCTTCTTGCCGGTCCGTTTCACGTATTCGACGCGTGTAACCAGAATGCCCGCGTTGCCGGCGATAAATCGACCGGGCTCCAGCAACAAGCGCAGATGCGAAACGGGTTTAAGGAGAGGAAGCAGTCGTTGGGCGTAAAGTGCGGGATTCAAAATCCCCTTCGCCTCCGGTTGGTTCCACCAAGTTTCCGCGCCACTCGCGAGGGCCGGCTGATACACGATTCCCAATCCACCGCCGATGCTGAAAAACTCCAGCCCGTACTTTTCGGCAAGCCGTACGACCAGCGGCACCAATTTGGTAACGGCCTTTTCGAACGGTTTCACGTCGGTCAGTTGCGATCCAATATGCGTTTGCAATCCACGCAGCCGAATGTTCTTCAGTTTGGCGGCGCGGGCGTAGAGCGCCTCGATCTCCTCGAACGCGATACCGAATTTATTCTCGTAAGTACCGGTCGTAATCTTCGCGTGCGTGCCGGCATCGACGTTTGGATTTACGCGCACTGCCACCGGCGCCTGCTTTCGAAGTTTGCCGGCCACGCGATCGATCCGATGCAGCTCGGCCTCGCTCTCGACGTTGAACGAATAGATCCCTTGCTTCAGTGCAAAACGAATTTCGTCTTCCGTCTTGCCCACACCCGCAAACACGCACTTGCCCGGATCACCACCGGCCGCAATGACGCGTCGCAATTCGCCCTCGCTGACGACGTCAAATCCGCTGCCGGCCCGTCCCAACGTACGCAACACGGCGAGATTCGAGTTGGCCTTGATGGCATAGCAGATCAGGTGCTCCATCGGCGCCAACGCCTGATCCAGTTTGTTGAAATGATCCGTCAGGGTCTTTTCGGAATAGACATAGAGCGGCGTGCCGAATTTTTTGACGAGCGATTCGACGGTCACGCCTTCGCAATACAGCGTGCGACCGACGTATTTGAAATCATGCATGGGCGGTGGTTATGCCAGAGCGGATGAGGGCGTCAAAGTTGAATCTGGCCGGAAAAAGAAAAACCGCCGGGTTTTGGCCGGCGGTTCCATAGGAATCTGAATGGATCAGTTGCCCGCCAGAATGGCGGCCCGACGCTCGTGATATTCGCGCGGCGAAATCTGGTCCGCGATATAGAGATTGAGAATCTGCTGCAGTTTTTCCTTTTTGGACATGGCGGCCGTCGATTCGGCCAGCGGCATTTCCTTTTCTTCCTTGAGCGGCGCCGGTGTCAGAGAAGTTGCTTCCGGTTTGGGTTGCTCTGCTTGCGGCGTGGAAGCGGCAACCGCCGGCTGGGTCTCCATCGGCTGCGCTGCATTTGCACCCGCCAAGGCTTCCAATGCGGCGCGGGCCTTGGCTTCCTTGTCAGCCGGGAGCGCGCTTGGCGTGGCGGTCGTCACTTCGACAGCGGGAGCCGGCGTCGGCGTTGGCGTCGGCTGGCTCTTGACCGTTTGCACAGTTGTCTGGGGTGCCGGCGTTGTTACCACGGCCGGAGCACTGGTTGTCGGAGTGGCCTGCCGGGCACCGGCACGACGCAATTCATCAAGCGCAGCACGGGCCTTGCGTTCCTCGTCCGAGGGCAAAGCAGACGGCGTCGCCGAAGTGGTCACCGCGGTCGCCGTCGAAGCGGCGGCCGGCGTTTTGCCTTCTTCCATCTTTTCCAAAGCCTTGCGGGCCGCGTCTTCCTGGTTGGCAGTAGCCGGTTTCGCGACGGGAGGCGGGCTGGATTTTGCCGGTGTTTTGCTTTCCTGTTGGGAAATATACTGGTGTAAAGCGCGGAGAGCTTTTTCCTGCTGATCGGCCGTTTGGGAGTAGCCCACCGAGGTTCCCACCGCAAGCAGGCACGTAAAAGTCAACGTCTTCGGGAATCGCATGGGCATTTTGATAAACGAATCAGACGTGTGAAGCAACAGAATTGAGGCAGTTTCGGTGAGGGCTTCAAGAAGCCTTGAACAATCGCGACCACGCCGATTGAAAAGGATGACTGAGCACCGACGAAAGAACGATTTGATAAACCTCCGAGCGCGGTATCTTCACCTCGATCGCCGGGTCCAGCACCGGATTGGCCCGCAAGAGGTCCAACGTCCGGCGCCCGATCAGGATCGGCCACGCACAAGCCAGCCGCAACCGCGCGAATTGGCGTGGCAGCGCGTTGGTATATTCCCAGCCGGCAGCCAGACGGGCTTCCGCAAAATCGAGATAGGCGTCGTAGATCATGCGAAATCGATCTTCATTTTCCGGATCCAGCAGGTCTTCCGGCTGCAAACCAACTTCGTCGAGCTTGTCCTTGGGAAAGTAGCACCGACCCCGCCGCAGGTCCCGCGGGAGGTCCCGCAAGATATTAATCAACTGCAACCCCTGCCCAAACCAAACGCCGTTCTTGAGTAAGAGTGATTCGTACATCGGGGCGAGGTGAAATAAATGCGCCTGCACCATCCGCGTCCAAAATACACCGACGCATCCCGCGACCCGGTACGTGTAGTCTTCGAGTCCCGAATGGGTTTGCAGCGCGACGACGTGATCGGCCGTCGCCGGACCAAATCGCTCAAGGTCCAATTCCTGGCCGCTGGTAATGGTGGTAATCACGTCACGCACCCGTTCCTGATCCTTTGGCGACATCAGGGCCAGCGACTCGATCGCTTCCTCAATGCGGAGAAGTAGTTCCCGTTCGGAGTCGTTTCCCTGCTGCGCTGCGAGTTCACCAAAATCCAACGGAAGGCCATGCGTTCCAAGAATTCGGTCGCGCAACATTCGCAATGTGATCAACCGTTCCTGCCAGGGAATCAGTTCGGTGTCTGCCACCGTATCGGTGGCTCGGGCGAGCAAGTATGCCAAGCCGACCTGATGCCGAATGGCCTCAGGCAATATCCGCAGCGTAAGATGGAACGAACGCGAAACGCGCTTGAGCAGTGGGTTGAGTTTGCGGGCGGCCGCAGGCGATTTTCGAATGATTGATTTGGCCGCTGCCTGGTCAGCCGGCGCGACAGACCCGCTCGCTGCCTTCCCTTTCAGGTGGTATTTCAGAGGCGCGGAGCTGGACGGCCCTTCTGCCATGAATCAATCAAGTTGCTTTTTCCAAAGTCGAAGTTGTCTCGACACTTCCGAGCTACTTGGGGCTCCGATCATCGTGCGACGCTCCATGGCTTTTTTCAAGTCGAACGTTGAGAGGGCATCCCGGCCAAAACGGGGATATGCCGATCGCAGTTCGGTCAGTGTGAGTTTGTTTAGTGGCTTCCCTTTTCGCTCGGCCAGCGCAACCACTTCACCGACGACGTGATGCGCCTGCCGGAAAGGCATCCCTTTCAAAACGAGGTAGTCCGCCAGGTCGGTTGCCAGCAACTGGGGATCCGCAGCAGCCGTACGGCAACGACTGCCATTGACGGACGTGTGACGCAGCATGGCCGCCAGAATTCGCACCGTCATCCGCACCGTGTCAGCCGTGTCGAACACGCGTTCCTTGTCCTCCTGCAAATCGCGATTGTAGGTCATGGGCAGGCCCTTGAGCAGGGTCAGCAATGACATGAGATTACCCACGACTCGCCCGCTCTTTCCGCGGGCCAGCTCGGCGATGTCCGGGTTCTTCTTTTGCGGCATCAACGAAGACCCGGTCGTGTAAGCGTCGGCGATTTTGATGAACGAAAATTCTTCGGACGCCCAGAGAATCACATCCTCCGCCAAGCGCGAAATGTGGACGGCCATTAGTGCGGCCACAGAACAAAACTCAACCATGAAGTCGCGATCGCTCACCGCGTCCATCGAATTCTGCGTCAGCAACGGACGACCTTTTTCATCCGTGAATCCCAACTCGCGGGCCACCAGTTCACGCTTGAGCGGCAACGTGCTGCCAGCGATCGCACCGCTGCCCAGCGGGCAGATGTTCGTACGCCGACGACAATCAGCCAGACGACTCGCGTCGCGCTCAAACATTTCCACGTACGCCAGCAAATGATGCGCAAAGAAGACTGGCTGCGCCCGTTGAAGGTGCGTGTAGCCGGGAATGATTACCGCGGAATTGGCCTGACCGAGTTCCACCAGCGCACGTTGTAAATCCTTCAATTCGCCCGCGAGCAAATCGATTTCATCGCGCAACCAGAGGCGCATATCGAGCGCGACTTGGTCATTGCGCGAACGCGACGTGTGCAACTTTGCACCGGCCGGCACGCGACGTGTCAGCTCGGCCTCGATGTTCATGTGCACGTCTTCCAACTCCGGTTTCCACTCGAACTGACCGCCGGCAATCTCCTGGCCAATTTCATCTAGTCCCCGGGCGATCGCTTCGGCTTCTTCATTAGTCAGCACACCGATGGCGGACAACATTTTGGCGTGCGCCTTGGAGCCGGCGATATCCTGGCGCCATAAGCGACGATCAAACGAAATCGACTCGGTGAACTGCGCAACGTCCTCTGCCGGGCCGCTCGCAAAACGTCCACTGCGCGAAACGGGCTTGTGATTCTTCATGAGACTTTGGGAAGGCAGACTGTGCTGCGCCGAGCCGGCGAAGTCACGCGCGAAACCGCACGAATCCAAAAAATCGCAAAGACCAAACGCGCCGGTTCCGTTATGGATTGCCTCCCTGTTTAATCTTTTGCACCGAGTCACCGGCTGGCACTTCCACTGTCTGATGACTCTGATCCGGCCAGATGACTTCCACCTTAACGGATTTTCCCGAACCACATGGCAATGTGACTGGGAGTTCGGACTGTGATAGATAACCACGTGTTGGACCGACCAATCGCGAGTGTGCCCGGCCATTTTGCAGAAACGTAATTCGCGCGCCGATCGCCATTCCATTTCCGCCCTGGCCAACGAGTTGCACGCGCGCGTAACTGGCCGGATTCAGGTCGTTTCGCAGCAACAACGGCGGTCCGGCGATCTGCGTCAGCACCACGTCGAGGTCACCATCGCCATCAACATCGGCATACGCGGAGCCACGACCCACGATTGGCTTAAACAAATCCTCGCCGACTTTTCCCGCCGGCACCGGGACAAACGCGCGCCGGCCAAGCACACCGGTGCCGTTCCAAAAAAGCTGCGTTGCCTGCCGGTAACTTTGGCCATGGCCCAGCTTCCCAATATCCGGGTCGATGTGACCGTTGACCGTCAACAAATCGAGCCAGCCGTCCAAATCGTAATCAAAGAAGAACACACCAAAAGTGAGCGACATCCGACTCGCGCTGCCGATTCCCCGCGTAAGCGCCTCGTCAGAAAACAACATCGGTGTGGGCTGGGCGACGTAGAGCGCCGTCATTTCGTTGGCAAAATTTCCAATGGCGATCGCGAGTTGGTTGTCCTCGTCCAGAGGCGCGGCATCGATGCCCATCGCACCGCGTGTGCCGCCAAATGCGTCCAACGCCAGACCCGACTTGGCGCCGACTTCCTTGAAAGTGCCGTCGCCCTGATTGCGAAAGACGAAGTTGGGGACCGTGTCATTCGCAACGACCAAGTCCAGCCAGCCATCTCGATCAAGATCCACAACGGCGACTCCCAACGCCTTACCCTGCGGATCGCCGTTGATCGGGTTGCGTATGTCGAGACCGGCTTTCGCGCCGACTTCGGTAAACTTCCCCCCACCATCATTGCGAAAGAGTAAAGGAAACTGCCCGGGAAAATTCAGCGGCGGGCCATACGCACGTCCAATTCCCGGGAGCTGATGGTCGAGTCTCAAATCCAGATCGCGATCCCAGCGAACGTAATTGCAAACAAACAAATCCAGATCACCGTCGTGGTCATAGTCGAAGAACGCCGCACTCGTACTCCAATCTTCGGCCGGTCCGCCAATTCCCGACTCGGCGGTCACATCCTTGAATTTGCCGCCGCCAAGGTTGTGAAAGAGATGGTTGGTGCCAACCGCCGTCAAATAGACGTCCGCCAATCCATCGCCGTCATAGTCCCCGACGGCAACGCCCATCCCATAGATCGGGACGTCCAGCCCCGAGCCAGCAGTGATGTCCGTGAATTTCACCGGGCCGCCCGCCGGCGTGTCGTTGCGATAAAGGGCGGCCGTCGTCGGATGTTTGTCCTTGTCCCACGGCCACGCCGTTCCGTTGACGAACAGCAAATCCTGATCGCCATCGCCGTCGCAATCGAAGAACGCCACGCCACCGCCCATCGTTTCCGGCAAAAGTTTTTCGCCGGTAGCACCGTTCGCTTGGACAAAGGTGATGCCGGCCTCGCGCGTGATGTCGGTAAAACGTACCGCCGGCACCGCGTCGCGTTCGACCTCGGTCAGACCGTCTCCCGTTGTCGCCTCCGAATTGGTCTGCTGCTTTTCGCCCTGCCAGAAAAACACCCCCAGGACGGCGACCACCACCACGACCAGGAGCAGAGCCGATCGCCAAAGCGCGCGTTGCGTCTGCGCTTCGTCGGGTTCGATCGGCCGGTTTGGTGGCGAGCTCATGCGTTTTGAGAAACATGTGCCGGGCGGTGGCGGAATGCAAAACCCGAAAAACAACCTCCGCATTCGCCGTTTCGGATGCCCGCTTCATCCGGAACTTTATCCCAATTCAACGATTTCCAATTCTTGAAAACAAATGCCAGCCGGCGGCTCACGGCGATTTCAGCAGACGGAAGAAACCGGTGCCCGCCGAGGTGTCAATGTTGGCGACGTCTTCGCTGCTTTCGTTGACGAATGGCACCTCCGTCCAGCTGGTTGCGGGAATGGAATCCGCCCGCTGCAAAATGTAGTTTTGCCCGGTTGGCCAGCTTAAACGCAGCGTTTGGTTCACTTGCAGAAAGCTCAAGGGCACCGGCAAACTTCCCGCCACCACGTCGGCAAACGACGTGCCCACTTTCAAATCGTCCACGGTCAACACGCCCATGCCGAGGGGGTTTCCCGGGTCCGACTGCCGAAATGAAAAGTTGTCGATGGTCACGGGTTGTGGGGTGTCCGACGCCGCGACGCTCGTACTAAACGGGCTGGTCGGATCGATCCAAAGCCGGCTTTCGCCGGACGCCACGCTGTAGCGAAATACAACGTTGTAGTCCTGGTTCAACGCGAGGTCCTGGTCGAGAAACGAATCGTTGAGCGGGTTCAGCGAGGCATTGGCGATGCCCACTCGATAATGGTTGGCCGCGGCAAAGTTGGTACGAACGAAAATCCGGCTGCGGAAGCTGTTCGTGTTGAAATGCGCAAAATAGCTGCCCGATCCGTTCGGCAATTCGGACATGTTCATGCGGAACGCGACATAAACAACATTGCTGGCACTCGGAGCAAAATTGATCGTGGGGTGCAGTCGGCGATGAATATCCTCGGACTGCAGCTGCGACAACCAGAGCTGATTGAGGATGATTTGCGTCTCGTAGGGCGTGCCGCCGTGGTTGAACCACAAGACATTGTCCACCACCGGGCCTTCCTCCGGCCGGCTGAAATCATCACTGAACAACAGGCCCAGATACGGATGAACGGTCACGGAAAATGTTCTTTGCGCAGACTGAACACCGTCGCTCAAATTCAGTGTGATCGTCGCCACTCCGGTTTGATCCGTCGCCGGCGTCACGGTCAACGAACGGCTGCTGGATGATCCTCCCAGAGCAAGTCCGCTCGCCGGGATCAATGCTTCATTCGACGATTGCGCGGTCAAAACCAGCGTGGCCGGATCCAACGCACCGTGGCTGATGGAAATCGGAATCGGCCCCAGCGCGGTGTTCACCGGAGTGAACTGATCAACCACCGCCGCGATCGCCGGAACCCCGACCGTCACCGTAAAGGATGTGGTCGCCACGTTGGCACCATCGCTGACGTCCAGCGAGACCGTCGCCGAACCCGTTTGATCCGTCACGGGTGTAACGGTGATGGTGCGATTGCCGCCAGAACCGCCGAGCGAAATTGCACTCAGCGGCACCAGGTTCAAATTGTCCGAATGTGGATTGATCGTGATGCTGCCCGCCGAAACGACGTTGTCGGCAACCGTAAACGGGAGCGGTCCCGTGCTGCTGTTGGCCGGCAAACTTTGATCGGCAATGGTCGAAACGGATGGCGGTTCACCATCTACAACGGTCACCAGAAATGAAGTCGGCGTCAGGTTATTCCCGTCGCCGACGGTGACCGTGATGGTGGCCGACCCGATCTTTCTCGCGGCTGGAGCGACGCTTACGGTGCGGCTCGAGCCCGAACCGCCAAAGGTGATTCCTGAAAGAGGCACCAACGTTTCGTCGCTCGATTGGGACGTCAGCGTGAGCGACGCGGGATTGGTCAAATCGTCACCAACCGTAAAGCCAATCGGCCCGACACTGCCGTTGGCCGGAACCTGCTGATCGGCGATCGCCGAAATTGTGGGCGGAGCGTCGGCAACCACCGTCAGTTGAAACGACGTCGTGGCGAGATTGGAACCGTCGCTGACCGAGATTGTGATAAGCGCCGTCCCGGTTTGCCCGGTCGCCGGCGTGACGGTGACCGTTCGATCCGTTCCGGTTCCGCCCAGGACAATCCCACTCAACGGCACCAACTGCAGGTTGTCCGAGTCCTTGCCAAGCACCAGGTTGTCGGCTGACACAATCGCGTCGCCGACTGTAAATCCAATCGGCCCCGTACTGCCGTCGACGATGATTTGCCGATCGCCGATGCTCGATATCGTCGGCGGTTCATTATCGATGACCGTCAACTTGAACGTCCTTTGCGTGAGGTTCACCCCATCACCGACGGTCACTGTAATGTTGGCGACTCCCACCTGATTGGCCGCCGGAGTCACGGTGACCGTGCGATTCGCCCCCGTGCCACCGAGGACAATTCCGTTGAGGGGCACGAGGCCGAGGTTATCCGAATCGGCCGACACCGTGAGTTGATCGGGGCTGAGCTGGTCATCGCCAATGGTGAAGCTCAACGGACCGGTGTTGCTGTTGGCGTTGATCTGTTGATCGGCAAGCGCCGTGATAGTGGGAGGCGCGTCCACGACCAACACATCATCAAAAGTGGAACCAATCAGCAAACCATCCACCGCGATCGTGCCTGACCGACCGCTCCCCGAACTGGTGCCCTGCCGGAAGCCGAATCGTTCCACATCAATGACCGTCGGCGTATCATCGGCCGTGATTCCTCCGCTCGTTTCGACATTGGGATTGATCCAGATCGTGCTCAGCCCGGTGCCGATTTCGTAACGCACCATCACGCGGTAATTTGTATTGAGCTGCAGATCCTGGGGAACCTGCCCGGACGAAGCGGAGGCCAGTGAAGAGTTGCCCACGCTCAACCGAAACGTGCCGTTCGCCGCGTTGGCCGTGCTCGCCCAGACCCGGCACCGGAAGATGTTAGTGCTCTGTTGAAAATGGGCGAAATACGTCCCGACAGCAGTCGGCAATGCCGAGCAGTTCACGGTGAAGCTCGCGTAGATGTTGGAGACGCTTCCGCCGCTCTGAAATGGCTGCCCGGGCAACAGGACGCTGACGTCTTCCCGCGCGCCATTGCCGCTCACAACGTTGATCTGACCGGATTGAACGGTGACCGGGTTCGACCCTTCATCGCTGTGTGCGACCCAGGGAGAACCGGCGGCGCCGACGAGATTTCCGTCCGGATAATCAAACGCGTCTTCGAACAGCAGATTCGCGTGACCTTGAATAAACGAAACGAGCAAGAGTACGGCAGAAGTGAGGCAAAGCTTCATGCGCATGGGCGACGCTATCGGAAATCAACCGATGCGGTCAATCGGCGACACGAGTCCTCGGCAGCCGCCTTAATGCCCGCCGTTTTTCGCGGCTCCATTGGTGGGCACCTTGGCCAGCAGCGTCGGGAGTTGCGCGACGGAATGTCCGTTGCGCGATTTGGCGAGGACTTGTTGGTAGGTCGCCAGGGCCAGCAACGGCCAGGCATTCCGGTACATGTCGTATTTCAAATAGAACACCTTTGGGAAGCCGGTGCCCGTGATGACTTCCTCCGTCCAGGAGCCATCGGCGTTTTGGTTGCGGCACAGGTATTCGATCCCGCGTTGAACACTTTCGCGATGGGCGTCACCACAGGCGAGGATTCCCATGAGCGCCCAGGCGGTTTGGGAAGCGGTGGCCGGCCCCTGCCCCTTCAGATCGGGATCGTCGTAAGTGCCGCACGATTCGCCCCAGCCGCCGTCCGGCAATTGCACACTCTCCAACCAATCCCGACCGGCGATCAACCACGGCTCATTCATATCCCAGCCGATGGCCGCCATCCCGCGCAGCACCTGCCAGGTGCCGTAAATGTAATTCACGCCCCAACGGCCAAACCACGAACCATCCTTTTCCTGCTGCGTCTTCAGGTAATCAATTCCGCGAACGATCTGGGGATCGGACTTCGGGTAGCCCAGTTTGCCGAGAATCTCGATGATCCGCGCCGTGATGTCCGCGCACTCGGGATCGAGCATCGCGTTGTGATCCGCAAACGGCACCTTTTCGAGAATGCTCTTGGTGCAATCCTTGTCGAACGCCGCCCACCCACCGTCCCGGCATTGAAAGGTGAGCATCCACGTCGTCGCGCGACGGATGCATTCGTCCAGGCGCCGCGGGTCATTTGCCTCCACCAGACGCAACGCGAGCAGCACCATCGCCGTGTCGTCGACGTCCGGATTCCAATCGTTGAGATATTCAAAGACCCAACCGCTCGGTTCGACGTTGGCGGGGTTCTTGTGAATCCAGTCGCCCTTGAATCGAATTTCGCGATCCATCAGCCAGTCGGCGGCCTTCCGTATTTGCGGGTGATCCCCCGGGACACCTGATTCACGCAGGCAGATCGATACGATGGCGGTATCCCACACGGGCGAAAAACAGGGTTCGATGCGCAGGTTGCCCGGTTCGTCGTGTTCCAGGCGTTTGAGTTCATTCCAGGCACGCACGACCTGCGGATGGTCGTTGGCGTAACCGAGCGCTTTCAACGCGATCAACGCATTGAGCATCGCCGGGAATATCGCGGCCAGGCCGTCCGAGTGCTCAAAGCGTTCGAGCATCCATTCTTCGCAGCGCTTCAGGGCACTTTTGCGAAAGGGATGGAGTCCCAGCCGTTGGACGCGCTCGGCAACGCGGTGGAGTCGGTCGAGCTTGAGGAAAAAGTTCCGCCACGTGAACCACTTTGGATCGCGAACCAGCGCGAGATCGCGTTCGTGAAAGCCGTCGGGATACAGCTCATTAAGATCGATCCCAACCGGCCGCGTGGGCTTGAAGTGATTGATGATGGCCAACGGGACCAGCATCGCCCGCGACCAATTGCTCATGTCCCAGAAATTCACGTGAAACCATTTGCCGATGAGCAGCACTTCACACGGAATCGTCGGCACATATTTCCACGGATACAGGCCGATCAGAGCCAGATACAACTTGGAAAACGTGTTCATCCGGGGCACGCCGCCCAGGCTCCGCGCGATCGTGCGCGCCTTGAGCATGCGCGGGTCGTTCGCCGGAATTCCCGCGAGCTTGAGCGCGAGATAGCACTTGATGGTGGCGTTTACCTCCGCGGGCCCGCCCGGATAAATATTCCATCCGCCTTCCGGCAGCTGGCGATCAAACATGTGTTTGATTGCCTTCTTCTCCCACGTTTTATCGATGCTGCCGTCCCAATGGTGGTAGACGACCATGTCCGCAACCAGCGTCGCATCGACGATCAATTCACCCACCCAATAACCCTCGGGCTTCTGGACGCTCAGGAGGTATTGCTGCGAACGCTTGAGCGCGTGTTCAGGATCCACCTGGCCCCGGAAGCCAAATTCCTTTTGGAGGATGGGCGTGGCTCCACGGGAGCCCGTTGAAAAATGTCCGGTCACGTTGCGCGCTGTTTTGCGCAAGCACCCACTCTTTGTAAAGGGATTATTCCAAACGCCGACCCGGTGCGACCGGCATGGCCACCGGGGTCGATCTTGATTTGTTCGGCAAGCGACAAAAGAAGTGCGACCTGCAACCCATCACTACTTCCAATAAAACTGCAGGATCTGCACGTCCTGCGGCTGATTGCGCCGGATCAGCGCCACATAATCACGCTGCAAATCGCCGATTGTCGCCGTCACCTCCACCTGAAAAGTCGCGCTCCGCGTGTCACAATAGCGGGCCAATTGCTGGACCATGATCGGGTCCATGCCCGGAACGGCACTTGACAATTCGGCCAGACTACGAAACGGCATGTCGTCGGCATTTCCCGGCACGCCGTCCGGCCCCGCCCGCGCGTTGATGATGGCCGAAGCCATGTTTTCATCCATGCCCGGGATCAACATGAGGACCCGAGAATCGGCCGTGTTGATGTTCATGCGCGGATTGGAAATCGTGGTAAACAGGTCCACCAACCCCACGGCATACGTGTTGCCGCCCGGCGAAAAGGCCCGACGTCCCATTGGCCCCGGAAACGCATGACTCATGGTTTGCGCCGCCGGTCCCCAATAGATTTCCGGCGTGATCCCGTTGACCATCAACAATTCACTCATGTCGTCCAACGGCCCGTTCTTCGCGCGGTAAGGCGGATTCAACCGCTCGTAGAAATCCGACTCGACGCCCCCGATGTGGGTGACGTCGTCCGGGTCGATCCAATCAAGAATCGAACCGGTGATCGTGCCAACCTCCGAAGCATCCACCCCCACCAATTTCAAGGCCTGCCCGAGAATCTGCTCGTCCGCGACGTTGATATTAAACTTACGTTCCATGTCGGTGATCTTCACCGAGAACGAGCCTTTTCCCATTTCAACGTGATCCAGGCTAATGTCCGGCGGCAGGTTGTTGGTTCCGCCGGTACCACCCGCCCAAAATTGGTTTAAAGCATCATAGGGCTGGCTGGGATCCAACATCGATTGGGCCACAACATAACGGGCAAGATTCACTCCGGAGCGACCAAGCCAGTCGAGTTCAGGATCCGCCTGCGCATTGCGGGCGAGCTTGGTCTCGATCTTCATCGACATGACAAAACCGCCGGCCAGCAGACTGAGGCTGATCACCACAATCATCACCAGCACGAGCGCAATACCGCGTTCGCCGCGTTGTTGATGATGATTGAGCTGTGACAGTTTCACTTAATTGCTTACTCAGTGTGGAAGAATCGACGGAAGCTGCGTCCGCGATGGGTTCGCAGCATTCTGATCACTCGGCAATTGGTTGATGGGCGTGGCACCGGCTGCCGGGGGCGGCGGCATGCCCGGCGGCAACATTCCGGCCGCACCCGCCATCTGATATTGCGGCAACACGGCGGACGACGGCACCGTGACGACACGCGTCATGATTTCGGACGGCCGATCCGGTTGGTCAGCCGGACCACCGAGAGCAAGTGCCACTCGGACGGTCGACGGAATCTGGTTCGTGTTTTGCCATTCCTGCACCCATTCATCCGTGTCGCGATCGTAGAATTCCATTCGGAAAAACTTCACGTTGCGCACCAAATGAATGGCGTATTCGTTGCCCGCTTCATCGGCGGCCATCATCACCGGCACCTGGCGCAAAACGAGATCCGGTTCGCCGTTCGTCCCCTTTTCCACGTTGAACGTGACGCGGCGCACGGCCAGGTCACCAAAGATCGCGCTCCCCGGAAATCCCGCCGGCAAACGCGAAACCAAACTCAACCGCGTGAAATCCTTGTCCGACGAGGTGTCGGCAAGGAACGAATAGTAGCGACCGTTCAACACAAACATTTGCGCCGTGGAAAGCGAATCCTCAACTGTCTTCATGGCGATCCGCGCGCGTTGCACGTTCTCCGCGACCTTGGCACCGACTTTCGAGCCTTTCAGAATCGAGTACCAGATCGAGTAGATTGAAGCCACGATCATCACCAGCAGGGCCGACGCGATCATGATTTCCAGCAACGTGAACGCATGTTGCCGGGCGGGAATTTTGGTTAATCGCGTCTTCATTCTTCAACGAATCGGGTTGTGTCCGCCGCCGGGAAATCCACCACTCACCGCCGAACGTGGACTGAAAAGCAGGACGCTCATGTCACGTTTGTAGGGATGGCCATCGTGATTCCCCACAACCACGATATCGGCCTTGAAAAGTCCGTTCGACGCAAACTCGTACGTCTGCGCCACCCACCGATAATCCTTGTACAGATCTCCGGCGAGATTCTTGAAATCACCTTCATACGTCCCGCCGTCATCGATCCGGTTGGTGGTCGCCAATTGCGAAAGCTCGGCGGCA
Organism: bacterium; assembly: GCA_016124235.1. Lineage (GTDB taxonomy): Bacteria > Verrucomicrobiota > Verrucomicrobiia > Limisphaerales > RI-55 > RI-55. The sequence goes on from WGOC01000024.1 coordinate 15,422, forward strand.
ATCATGCCCGGCGACGGTGTGTCCCGCTGGAGCGAGCGCGCCATGCTGAGGCCCCGGCTCATCAAATTCATCACCGAAAACATCGCCACGAAGAAGATCGCCATCGCGATGAGCACTTCCATCAACGTAAAGGCTTTTGCCGGGCGAACGATGATCTTCATTGTACCACCTCCCAATTCACCAGTCCGGTCGCCACGTCCATCGTAAATTTCCGCCACTCGTTGTTGTCGGACCGAATGAGCATCGCAAACTCATCGGCGGTCCCGTTTGGGTAAAACCGCACCGAAACCGATTCGGTGGTTTGCAAATCCGGCACGAAATTTACGCCAATAAACATGATGGCAATCCCATCCGGCAACATGCCCGCGGGGGCGTTCGTTTCGTCCCCACCATTCTGTCGATTCGCCGGAACCGTCACCGTCTGGGAGGACGCGGCCATCGCATCCTGATTGGTCAAATCGGTTCCCAGTGCCAGCATGGAGTTGAGGGTCCGATCCTGCGGGCGAATCACCAGATCGCACGGCCGACCGTGGATGATCGCCTGCGTGCGCGCATCCTTGCAGGCATCGAGCACCTGCTGCGTCGCCTGCCGTATCGCGTCCTTTTTCAACGAGCGATAAAACGTCGGAATGCTGATCGACATCACGACGGCCATGATCGCGATGACAATCATTAATTCGATCAACGTAAATCCACGAGCGTGGCTCGCCCGACGGCAATACGATGGATCTCGGCGCGGGCTAATCATGTGGACCCAATGGACGAGGTGATGGCAAACATCGCCGAGAGAATGCTGAAAAGCAGAAAACCGACACCCAGCGCCATCACGATGATCAGGACCGGCTCGATCAAGTTTGTCATCACCTGGAGCGCGATCGTCAATTCACTCTCATACGTATCGGCAATGTTGCCCAACGCACCGGGCACATCGCCCGTTTCCTCGCCGATCTTCAACAGGTCGATCATCAATTGCGGAAAGATCTTCGACCGGGCCAGCGGCTGGGCGATGGTCTTGCCGTCGGTGACGTCCTCCCGCGTTTGTGCAATGGCCTCCTTCACGATCGCATTGGGCACAATCTCTTCGGTGATTTTCAGCGCGGTGAGGACCGGCACGCCATTGTGGAGCAAGGTCGAAAGGGTACGCGCAAACTGCCCGAACAAATTCAACCGCACAACTTTTCCAAACACCGGGAGGCTCATCTTCCACTGATCCACCTTGCGGCGCCCGGTCGTCGACGCTTTGAAGCGGACAAAGATCACACCGATCGCAATCGCCGCCAGAATCAATGTCCACCAGTACGACGAGAACCATTCACTCGCGTGCTTCAACATCAATGTCGTCATCGGCAGCGGCACGTTCATGCCATCAAAAATCGACATGAATTTGGGCAGCATGTACGACATGAAAAAGATGATGATGACGACACCGACAGTCGCGACGAACGCCGGATAAACCATCGCCGAGGTGAACTTGCTCTGCACTTCGGCAAAGCGTTCGTAGTGGTTGGCCAGCCGGCGCAATACATCCACCAAGGCCCCGCTCTGTTCACCGGCGCGAATCATGTTGATGTACATGTCGCCGAAAATGTGATCCTGACGCCCCATGGAATCGGAGAGACTTTTGCCTTCCATGACGTCCTGCTTCAGCTGGCGGCTTACTTCGCTGGGGATGCCTTTCGATTCCAGATGCGTCATGCTGTTCAAGGCCACGGTCAACGGCATGCCGGAGTTCAGCAGATTGGCGAGCTGTTGGGTAAAGGTGGCCAGCTCGCGAAGTTTCGGCCGGCGTTTGCGCTGCAGAAAACCGCGAATCACCGCCGGCATCAAGTTCGACGAAGCACCTGCCCGTTCGCCCGTTTTGGGGCCGGCCGCGGCGGAACCCGCCCGCCCCCCATCCACCATGATGGGGAACAGGCCCATTCGCTCGATCTGCAAAAGTGCCGTGGAGCGATCGGCAACGTCGAGAATTCCCTGCACGAGCTCGCCGGAGCGCTTCCGCGCCTTGTAGGTAAACTGGGCCATAGCAATTGCTTTTATTCTAAAACCGGCAATCCACCAAAAGTTGTCCTGCGGCCGGCATTTGGATCATCGTCAGCCGACGATTTCGCGCCGGGGAAGGCCAGGCCAAATCTTGGCTTGCCTCCGATTAGGGGCTCGGCTATGTCCAAATTCCAGCGGTGGCTTTGCCGGTCCGGACCATTTTGGTGGAAAAACCCAACGGGTCAACCTCCGGTAATCCGGGGCCTTCCGCAATTAAACAATTCAGACTGGTTTTGTGCCTAAAGAAGAACCGATCGAACTCACGGGTACGGTGACTCAGGTGCTCCCCGGGACCATGTTTCGTGTGGCCCTTGCCAACGGCCACGAAGTGCTGGCCCATATTTCCGGCAAGATGCGCAAGCATTTCATCCGGATCAGCATCGGCGACCAAGTACAGGTCGAGATGTCACCCTATGATTTAAACAAAGCGAGGATCAGCTTCCGAAAGTAGGCGCCTGGCACCGGTCAGCGCACGCCAATCACCGCGCTGTGCAACGAGGGGGGCAACGCGTGAAACGCCATGTCCTTCAGGCCCGCGTCACGCATCATTGATTCGTATTCGGGAAATGTGTAGGCGCGACCTTCCGGGGTTGTCGCCAGCATCACGAGGCTGAAGTCCGCGATGCCGGGCGGCGATACGCGATCCGCGTTCGGGACAAAATCGACCACGACCACGCGGCCGCCGGGTTTCAACGCGGCCGCCGCCTTCTTGAGCAGGCGCACACAATCCTCGCGATTGAAGTGATGGAGAAAGTTCGGGATCAGGATGACGTCATAATCGCTACCGAGCTCCACTTCAAACGCATTGCCGGCGAGCGTTTTGAAACGATCACCCAACCCGGCAGCCTCCGCGTTTTCATGGGCAACCTCCAGGACCGGCGCCCAATCGAGACCAAAGAGCTCGGTAAAGTGATTTTTAGAGGCAACGGAGATTCCATACGCACCGTGCGACGCGGCCACATCCAGGATCTTCACCGGCTTTTGGTCATCAAAATTTAAAAGATCCGCGACCGCCATCGCCGGGCCCATCATGAGAGGCGCCATCGCCCGGGCAAATTTCACCCAGACAGGATGATCGGGCGCCAGCGTACCCAGCTCGGATGACTTCAGACGTCCGTGGCGAATTGTTTCCGCCAGCTCATCAAACGGTTCGGTGATCAAGTGAGAATGGAGAAACTCCAAGGTTCCCCCCAGGTAGGCGGGCGATTCCTTGTTCAAAAAAAATTCCGAGTCCGCCGTCAATTCGTAGTGACCGTCTTTTTTCCGGAGAAAGCCGAGCGTAACGAGGTAATCACACAGAATTTCAATACCCCGTTCGGACGCTTTGCACGCTTCCGAAAGCTGCTTCGCCGTAATCGCCTTGTGAGTGATCTGGGTGAAGATATCAAGTTCAACGGCCGCCTTGAGGGCGGCCGTTTTCTGGTAAGCATTGACTGTGTCAAAGAAGAGTGCCGGGGACGGCGGTGTTCCTGTTTTCATGACTGAGTGATATCCATCTTTCACGTCAGGGCCAAGCGGCAAGTTGCAATTCGCCGGAAAACGACGAAAGGAAAACAAAAGAAGTCCAGCCCACATCGGCGTCGCCAGTCGGCAGATTCCGATTAAAGCGTCAGGTCAAACGTCGCGGGGCACGATCAACTCAAACGCGGGAATCCGCGTGATTACCGGGCGGCCCTGGCTGTCCAGACCAAAATAGCTCCCCTCCGCACGGCCCCGGAGCGTGCGAAGCAAATGAAAGCTGTTGTAGGTGAAATGTTCACCTGGACGAATCGTGGGAAACTGGCCAACCACACCATCGCCTTCCACCACCACCGTCTCGCCTTGATCATTTGTGACCACCCACTTGCGTCCCTTGATGCTGACAGTTTCCTCACTGTCGTTGCGGATCGAGATGAAGTAGATGAATCGATGCGGCGAACCATCCGGACCATCGGGGGTCGGCGAATAAACCACCTGATCCACCGTCACCCGCAGACCGTCGAGTTCAACGAACTTTTGCTTGGCTGGCACGGCGGGAGGCTAGGCACGTGCTCATCCGTAAGCAAGAACGGGCGCACCTCGACGTCATCCTCGATTCGTGTTCACGCGGGCTTGCCTCGCCACAATTCTCAAAGGCACGATGCGCGGCTCATGGCCGACCGGTTGCCCATCTACGACATCGAAGCCGAACTTGTCGCCCGCGTGCGCGATCATGGCAGGCTGATTCTTTCCGCGCCCACAGGTTCCGGCAAGTCTACCCAAGTCCCGCAAATCCTCCTCAAGTCCGGATTGTTGGATCTGCACAATGAGGAAGGCAAATCTCGCTCCGGCCAAGTGGTCGTTCTTCAACCGCGCCGCCTCGCCACGCGATTGCTTGCCGCCCGCGTTGCCGAGGAATTGGCCGTACCCATCGGTCGCGAAGTCGGTTACCAGATTCGATTCGAGAACGTCACCTCACGCGACACGCGGATCCGCTTTGTGACCGAGGGCGTGCTGCTCCGGCAAATGATCGAAGACGCGAACCTCTCCGGTGTGGCGGCTTTGGTTTTCGACGAATTCCACGAACGCCATCTGTACGGCGACATTACATTGGCACGCGCGCTCGACATTCAGGAAACCACGCGCCCGGACCTCAAGATCATCGTCATGTCCGCGACGATCGAGGCCGAATCGTTGAGAAAATATTTGAGCGAACGGCGAACTCCCGGTCTCGCCGATTCGCCTGTGGCCGTTCTCGAATCGTCCGGCCGCACGTTCCCAGTGGACGTTCATTACGCGACGACGCCGAGCTACGAACAACGCGTTCCCGTTTGGGAACAGGCCGCCGACGCGTTCGCTCATTTTGTCCAAAGTGGTGGCGAAGGCGATGTGCTGGTATTCATGCCCGGCGCGTACGAAATCACCAACACGCTCGAAGCCATTCGCCGTCGCAAGGAATCGAAGGGCTTCAAAATTTTGCCGCTGCATGGCGAATTAAATCCCAAGGACCAGGACGCCGCCGTCGCGCGTTACGAACAACGCAAAGTCGTCGTCGCAACCAACGTCGCCGAAACGTCTCTGACGATCGATGGCATCCGGCTGGTGATCGATTCCGGCCTGGCGCGCATTCCACGATTTGACCCGTATCGTGGGATAAACACACTGCTGATCGAAAAGATTTCGCAGGCGAGCGCCGATCAACGGACGGGCCGTGCCGGGCGAACCGCACCGGGCGAATGTTACCGTTTGTGGTCGGAAATCGAACACCGCGATCGGCCAGCCCAAGAAAAGCCCGAGGTTCAACGTCTCGACCTCGCCGAGGTCGTGCTAACGCTCAAGGCGGCAGGCGTTGAAAATCTGCATTCATTCCGCTGGCTCGAACATCCGGGCGACCAACGTCTCGCCCACGCCGAAGAATTACTCCTCGATCTGGGCGCGCTGGAAAAGAGTATTACAGGCGTCCCGCCTGTCTCAGAACCGCCAACCTCCCAAGCGCACCCAAACTTGCCCGAGGCGTCGCCCCCCCCAAAAGACAGGCAGGATGCCTGTCCTACTCTTATCACCGAACTCGGCCGTCGGATGCTCGCCTTCCCGCTGCATCCGCGTTACGCCCGCATGCTGCTCGCCGCTGACGAACTCGGCTGCGTTCATCAAGCCTGCTTGATCGCCGCGCTGACTCAAGGACGGGATCTGCTCGTTCGCAAAGTGGATTCGCATTCCAAGGATAAGCGCGAAGACATCCTCGGCGACAAGGCGGCCTCCGACTTTTTCATTTTGATGCGCGCGTGGAATTTTGCCGCGCAGAACAATTTCCAGCTCGATGCCTGCAAACGCATGGGCATCCACGCGATGACCGCACGGCAGGTGGGACCATTGCTCCAACAATTCCTGCGCATCGCCGCCCGCGAAGATCTCGACGTCACACCGCGCGAAGTGCCGGACGAAGTTTTGCAAAAATGTTTACTCATCGGGTTCAGCGATCGCGTCGCCCGCCGGCTTGACATGGGCACCTTGCGTTGTGAACTCGTTCACGGCCGGCGCGGCGTACTGGCGCGCGAAAGTTCGGTCCGGCACAGCCCTTTGATCGTCGTCGCCGAAATCCGCGAAGTGGGCAGGCACGGCGGCGAAACGAACACCATCCTGTCGCTCGCCACGGACGTGAAACAAGCCTGGCTCGAAGAATTTTTCCCGCAGGACATCGGTCGTTCGCTCGATGTGTTTTTCGACGCGCAGACGCGTCGTGTTTACGCCAAGGAACGCCAGACGTTTCGCGGTTTGGAACTCGATACAAAAACGGTCGAACCACCGCCCTCGGATCAATCCGCCGCCCTGCTCGCCGAACAAGTGATCGCTGGCAAACTGGCCTTGAACGACTGGGATAATTCGATTGAACAATGGATCGCCCGCGTTAATTGCCTCGCGAAATGGTGTCCGGAATTTGAGCTGCCACCGATCGGCGCTGAGGAACGCAGAGCATTGATCGAACAACTCTGCCACGGTGCGTTCACCTATAAGGAAATCAAGGACCGACCGGTCAAACAAACCGTCAAAAGTTGGTTGAACGCGATGCAGCGGCAGTTGGTTGATGACCACGCGCCGGAACGGCTAAAATTCAGCAACGGCAAAACGCCGAAAGTGATCTATTCCGAAAGCGAGCCGCCACACGCATCGTTGCGCATTCAGGAATTGTTCGACGTGACGGAGACACCGAAAATCGCGATGGGTCGCGTGCCGGTTTTGTTGCACATCCTCGCGCCGAACATGCGCCCGGTGCAAATCACGCAGGATCTCGCCGGCTTCTGGCGCGAACATTACCCAAAAGTGAAATCAGAAATGCAGCGCAAGTATCCGAAACATCAATGGCGATAGAACATCGATGAAACATTTGCGAGGCGCGTTCCGTTTCTAAAGGCAGATTACTCGCGACCACCGTTCGAACCGAATGGTTCCCGAACTACCTTCGTGGCGAAGTTTGCCGGCTGTTCGGACGCCGACTGCACGACCGGTCCGACGATGTTCTTTTGTTGGCCGTTCTTGACGCGCAACGACCGGCACAGGCGGACGAGTTCGCCCACCTTGCGGATTCGCCGTCCAACGGCTTGCGCTGACATGTTGGGGTTCATTCCACGTTTCTCAGTTCCTTGATGTCGTCCAAATCCTGCCCGCTGGCGCGCAGAGTTTTGAGTTCGATCAAACCGGATGGAGAAACCACCACGATGGGACCAAAGTCGGATTCGATCACGCGGCGATCATCCCAGGCGCCTCTCGTAAGTTCACCCACCAAAAGCAGATCGACCACCGCAAAGTCTTCGGAGTTTCGATCCGGTTTGACGAGCCGATGCATGATTACCCGGCCATTCTGGAAGGTCATCGGGGTTTTCTCCACTAGATAACCCTGTGCTTGTAGAACACTGGTAATTTCCGGGACAACAGATTCTTGAACGAGAAGATCAACATCTTCCGTGGCCCGGACGATTCCGTAAACCGCCAGGGCAAATCCCCCGCACAGTCCGTAGTCCACACCGGCCCGACGGACGGCTGCCAGGACTTCTTTGAATTCTTCCGTGATGTCCATTGAATGGATTAAAGACCGGTGCAAATTACTGCCAGAGAACGAGTGAACCCGCCAGCGAAACTACTTGATCGGCACAAAAACACCCATGCGAAATCGAAAAGACCGCATCCACTTTTGGCGCAAAAAAATCGCCCGAAAGTGAAATCTGAAATGCAGCGCAAGTATCCGAAGCATCAATGGCGGTAAGTGTTGCGTTTGTTCTACTTGGTTAACTCGCCCGCTCAGCTTATTCGAACTTCAAAAACATCTGCTGACCGACGGCCGGTTCGAGCCCGCTGACTCCCAGCCCCAACAGACGCAACGGCCGGTTGACTAGCTTTTCGCGGGCGAGCAACCAGCAGCCCAACCGATAAATGGTGGCGGAACTTTCAATGGGCTCTTCAAACGTCATCTGACGGCTGAGCGTGCGGAAATCGCCGTAACGCAATTTGACCTGGATCGTTTTTGCACACAGGCGTCGTCGAGCCAAACGCCCGGCGATTTCCTCCGCCTGTTCCTTGAGACAAGCGCGGAGAGTTTTTCGATCTTCGGTGTCCCGCGAAAATGTTTCCTCCGCGCTGATGCTTTTAACTTCGTCACTCAAATCAAGCGGGCGATCATCTTCACCGATTGCGTAGCGCTTGAGCACCGGACCAAATGAACCAACCAACGCGCGCAGATCTCCCGGATGATCCTGCACATCGCCGACCGTGCGAATGCCCGCCTGTTGCAACGTGGTTTCCGTCACCCGCCCAACGCCATGGATGGCACGGATCGGAAGTGGGCGCAGAAACGCAACCTTGTCGCGTTCCGGGATCAGCGTGAGACCGTCCGGCTTTTGAAAATCGCTGGCCAGTTTGGCGAGGAGTTTGTTGGCGGCGACACCGATGCTCGCATTCAACGAGCGTTGTTCGCGCACCGTGCGTTTCATTTGCTTCGCCAGCGGAATCGCATTGTAGAGCGCTTCGTCCGGAGAGCCGCCCGAGCAAAGTTCGGAGACATCGAGATACGCTTCATCAACGGAGACCTGTTCGATCACCACGCCAAAACCGGCAATGAGTTTCATGATCTCGCGCGATTCGGCACGATACACATCCATGCGCGGGCGAATGAAGAATCCCCGCGGACACATCCGGCCGGCAGTCACGCTGGGCATCGCCGAGCGAACACCAAATTTCCTAGCCTCGTAACTCGCCGCACAGACCACGCCGCGCGAATTGGGTGAGCCGCCGACAATGACCGGTTTACCGCGCAGCTCCGGTTGATCGCGTTGCTCCACCGACGCGTAGAAGGCGTCCATGTCGAGGTGGAATATTACGCGATGCACGGGCCCGATTGAAGGGAAGGCGCAGTCCGTCAGCAAGTTTCATCACCACAACGCTGGAAGCGGATTACCAACTTGTAATGCTGCCGAAAGAGTTTCGTCAGCCTCAGGGCGTTTATTCATTTGTAGTCGAACGATCACTAACGCAACAAACCAAAGGTAAATTTATGAAAGAGAAAATCGGTAAACAATTGGACCGCCTCCGCTACGTCCTGCTGGGCGGCGCCCTGATCGCCGCCGTGTCGGTGGCAACCCTGCAACTCCGCGCGGAGAACTCTGGACGGGCTCATGCGGCTGACGTTCACGTCAAGGTCGATGATACCCCCATCAAGCGCGAGGGTGGCGCAGTCATCACCAGCTTCGCGCCGGTCGTGAAGGAAGTGGCACCCAGCGTGGTGACCATTTCCGTCACCCAGAAAGGGCAGCGCCTGCAAATGCGTGGCAATCCGCTGATGCAAGATCCGTTTCTGGGCCGTCTGTTTGGCGGTGGCAATGATCAAGGCGAGCTGCGGACGCCCGACCGTCAGGGTCTGGGCTCCGGCGTCATCATCTCGAAAGATGGTTACATCCTGACTAATAATCATGTGGTGCAGGACGCCGACGAAGTCGAAGTCCGACTTTCCTCCGGCAAGAAGGATTACACGGCCAAGGTCGTGGGTGCGGACCCGAAATCGGATGTCGCCGTTCTAAAAATTGACGCGCACGACCTGCCTGCCATTACGTTTGGCGATAGCGACCAAATTGAAGTCGGTGATCTGGTGCTCGCCGTGGGCAACCCATTCGGCATCGGACAAACCGTAACGATGGGCATGGTCAGTGCGACTGGCCGCGGCAACATGGGGCTCGATTATGAAGACTTCATCCAGACCGACGCCGCGATCAATCCTGGCAACTCCGGCGGCGCTTTGGTCGACGCACACGGCCGCTTGATCGGCATCAACACGGCGATCATCAGTCGGAGTGGTGGCAACCAAGGCATTGGCTTTGCCGTGCCGGTCAACCTCGCCCGCAGCGTGATGGAGAGCCTCGTCGAAAACGGCCGCGTCATTCGTGGCTTCCTTGGGGTAAACATTCAGAACGTGAACCAGGACCTGGCCGACGCGTTCAAATTGGATAAGGCGCAAGGCGCACTCGTCGCGCAGGTCTCGCCCGACAGCCCGGCCGAAAAAGCCGGCCTCAAGGACGGCGACGTGATCGTCGGCTTCAACGGCAAAGACATCACCGATAGCCGTCACCTCAAACTGATGGTGGGCGAAACGCTCCCGGGAACCAAGGTGCCAGTCGAGATCGTCCGGGATGGCCACAGCAAGACACTGGAAGTCACCTTGAAGGAATTGCCGGGCGACAAGCAACTCGCCAGCAACAACAACATGCAGAACAACGACACCGAGCGACTCGCCGGTGTGGTGGTCAGCGACATCGATCAGCAAACGCGTCGGCAACTTGAACTGCCGCGCAAGGTCGACGGCGCACTGGTGACCAACGTTGATCCCGAAAGTGCGGCCTACAAGGCGGGCCTCCGTCAGGGAGACGTCATCATGGAAATCGACCGTGAACAGGTCAACAACGGCGACGACGCCGTCAAGGCGGCCAACGATGCCAAGGGCGACCAAATTCTGCTTCGCGTCTGGAGTCAGGGTGGCAGCCGCTATTTGGTGGTGAACGAATCGCGTCAAAGCTGATTTGTTCCACCCCCTCCCCGGTCCCGTCCTCCACGCGCTCAAGGAGGGCGGGACTTTTGTTTTAACTTTGCCAACCCAACAATCCTGCGAAACGATGTCCGACGAAATGCGCGTTCTCGTGGTTGAAGATGATGCGAAAATCGCGTCGTTTATTGTGAAAGGCCTCAAGCAAAGTGGCTTCGCGGTGGACCACGCACCCGACGGCGAAGAAGGACTCCACCTGGCCCGAAGTCAGAATTACGACGTCACCGTGCTCGACATCATGCTGCCCAAGCTGGATGGATTGACCTTGCTGCGACGCATGCGCGAAGCCGGCATCGCGTCGCCCGTAATTATCTTGAGCGCCATGGCTTCCGTCGACGACCGGATCAAAGGCCTGCAGGCCGGCGGCGACGATTATCTGACCAAGCCGTTCGCGTTTTCCGAATTGCTGGCCCGCGTGCAAGCGTTGATTCGTCGGGCCACGCAAACGAGTGAGCCAACCAAACTGACGGTCGGCGACCTGTCGTTGGATTTGATCACCCGTGAAGTGATCCGCAACGACCGCAAGATCGAACTCCAAGCCAAGGAATTTGCCCTGCTCGAATATCTGATGCGCCACCCCGGCCGGGTCTTGACGAAGACGCTGATCCTGGAACGCATTTACGACTACAACTTCGATCCCCAAACCAACGTGGTCGACGTGCTCATGCACCGGTTGCGATCCAAAGTGGATAAGGAGTTTCCGGAAAAGATGATCCACACAATCCGCGGAGTTGGTTATGTCCTTAAACCCGCTTGAGCGATTCACCCGGTCCTTCGGGTTCCGGTTGAACCTGTGGTACACGGCGTTGTTCACGGCGACGGCGCTCCTGGTATTTGGAGGATTCTACTGGATCACCGACCGGCTGCTGGAAGCAAAGGATCGCGAAGTCATCGCGGCCCGGTTGAACGAATTTGCCACCTTGTATCAGGCTGGCGGCGCTCCCGCAATTGCCCAGGTCGTTAGCGAACGCGGATCACGGGACGGCCGTTTCTTTGTGCGCCTTATCGATTCGCAAAACGACACTTTGTTTTTCGACGCACCGAAAGAATGGATCAAGGCCGAGGTGTGGGGCCGCGATTACTTTGGTAATCTGCACGGCGTCAAATGGCTGGATATCCCGCCCGATGATGCCCGACGGATTGAGGCGAATCTCAAGGTGGCGTCGGTGATGTTCAGCGACGGAACACTGCTTCAAGTAGGGGCCAGCTCGCAAAGCGGTGAACTGTTGCGCCGGGCGATGCGGCAATCCTTTGTCGGCATCGTCGTTCCCGTGCTGTTGCTTGGTTTTGGTGTGGGCGCGTTCCTGTCCCATCGCGCGATGCACCCCGTTCGACAAATGGTCGACACTGTGCAATCCATCATTCGCACGGGCGATCTCGGGGCTCGTGTGCCCGGCGACCGGTCGGACGACGAATTCGCGGGGCTTGGCCGGCTCTTCAATCACATGCTCGACAAAAACCAATCGTTAATCCGAGGCATGAAGGAATCACTGGACAACGTCGCGCACGATTTGCGCACTCCGTTGACGCGGCTGCGTGGAACCGCCGAACTTGCGTTGCAATCCACCACCGAACCCGACTTGAAAACGGAGGCGCTGGCGGACTGCGTGGAGGAATCGGATCGCGTGTTGTCGATGTTGAAAGCGCTGATGGACGTCGCCGAAGCGGAAGCCGGCGCGATGAAGCTGGATCGCCAACCGACCGATCTGTCGCAACTCACTCGGGAAGTCATCGAGCTTTACGAATACGTGGCTGAAGAGCGGCAGGTAAAACTTGAGAGCCACCTCAATGGTCCGTGCGTGGCGGCCGTCGACGCAACGCGCATGCGGCAAGTGATTGCCAATCTCGTCGACAACGCCATCAAATACACCGATGCCGGTGGGGCCGTTGCTGTCACTGTGGAATGCAACGACTCGGCCACCACTCTTCGCGTAAAGGACTCGGGCATGGGGATTCCGCCGGAAGAACAATCCAGAATCTGGGATCGCCTTTACCGCGGTGACAAAAGCCGGTCACAGAAAGGCCTCGGCCTGGGATTGAGCCTGGTAAAGGCCGTGATCGAAGCGCATGGAGGAACCGTTCGCGTATCGAGCGAAACGGGCAAAGGTTCCGAATTTGCCGTCACCTTGCCCGCGAATCCCGGTTGAGGTTGAAAGCCGAAGCGAACCTGCCGCCGGCGGATTTAGCGTTGCGCCATTTCCCGGCGCGTTACGTAAGCCAGGTGATCCAACTCCGACTTGAGTTTGGATTTTGCGCTTTTTGAAAGATAGTCGATGTACAGAATGCCGTTCAGATGATCCGTTTCGTGTTGGACGGCGCGCGCAAGCAGACCGCCACAAGTGAAGGCAATCGTCTCGCCTTTTTCATTCATCGCCTTGACGGACACTCGCGCCGGGCGAACAACGTCGAAATAGATTTCGGGAAAACTCAGACAACCTTCGGGGCCGGCGACTGGTTCATCGAGCGGCTCCACGACTGGATTGATCAGCACCAGCGGCATGTGGGTTTCTGGCGTCACCGGTTTTCCGTCCATCTCCATCGTGGAAGGTCGATCTTCAACGCCCGTCACGTCGATCACCGTCAACTGCACCGCCTGCCCGATCTGCTGGGCGGCCAACCCGATGCCGTGCGCGTCCCGCATCGTTTCCATCATGTCCGCAATCAACTGCGTGATCTCCGGGGTGATGTTCTCCACTTGGGCACCCTTCTGTCGAAGAGCCGGATGACCGTATTTTACGATGGGCAAAACCATGTCTGCGCAAGCCTAGGCTGAGGACGAAACGCTGCCGAGAATTTTAAGCCGGCCACTGGTTAAGAAAATCCGCGAGATCAGCCACCGATGGGCTCCTGGCGTTTTTGACGTAAAAGCCGCTCGTGCTCACGCCGGTCAACACGGACTCGGTGTTGGTCAGGCCAAGCAGTTTGCCGAGACAGAATCCCGAATTGAAATGATCGCCGGCCCCGGTTGTGATTTTTGGTTTGGGAATGTAGGCCCCCGCCACGGTCGTGACTTCGTTGCCGCTCGCCGCCAGCGCGTAGGCAACGGGGTGAACCACAATTGTGTCGATCGGGATTCGTTTGTTCAACTCAAGCGCGAGTTGCGCCAGGTTTTCCGGGGACCGCTCGCGTTGCGGAAAGCCAATGGCCTCGCTCACTTCGTAGGCTTCCTTTTCGTTCAAGCCGAGAATCACGCTGAAGCGCTCATTGAATTTTGTGATCAATTCGAGCGCCCGTTTGATGTCGTCGTCGGTACGCTTTTGCGGATCGGCCAGGTCGAAGAAAATCGTGCGGCGCGATCCGTCCGCCGGCGGCATGAGATCTTTCAGCAGCGTTTCCCAAATCTCGCTCATGTAGGGGACCATCGTCCAATTGACGAAAGCCACCAAGTCGGAGCCCTGAAATCGACTCGCAAACGCGTCGCGGCCAAATCGCTCCTCGATGTTCTTCCAATTGACGTCGTTCAATTGAACCGTGCTGGAAAGCATCAACTTGCCGTCGTCAAACTCCAGCGCGTTGGTGTGTCCGGCATCGGCCACGGAATGCACGTCCGCAACCTTCGTGAATTCATCGAACACCTGGCGGATTTTGGGATAACCGAGCGCGCCGAGGTAGCTCACTTTCAATCCGAAGCTCGCCAATGCGTTGGCCATGATCGGCCCGTTGCCACCCAGCTTGGTCAACTGCGGCACGAGCTCGATGTTGGTGCTTTTGCCGGCCGCCGCAGCCAGCCGTTCAGAAAATGCGGTGATCGTCGGCAGCCGCTCCCACTGCTCGGCATCCTGCCGGGTGTTGACCACGTGAAAAATCTCGTCGACGAAACCATCGAGCCCGACGAAGGCGCGTAGTTCCGGCACGCCCGCCGCCGCCGCACGCAGCTTTTCCGAAAGGCCCTTACGCAATTCAACGGAGTTGATCATAGGAATCAAAAAGCTGCTTGAGCGAGAAGGACGAAGTCATTCCGCATCCACACCCAAGATCGCAAGCACGCGCTCAAGTTCTTCGTCGGAAAAAAAGCGAATGTCCAAACTTCCCTTGCCCTTCCGATAACGCAACGTGACCTTCGTGCCGAGCCGTTCGCGAACGCGCGACTCAAGGCTTTCCACGTTGGCATCGCGCACCGCGGGACCACTGCTTGCCCGCGGCCCGCCAGAGCGTTTGCTTTCTCCCCCCTGATACCGGGACACGTAGTCTTCGACCTGCCGGACACTCCAGCCGTCCTTCAGGCAACGCTGGGCAATGTAGTTTTGGTCGTCGGCGTTGGAAACACCAAGAATGACCTTGGCGTGTCCGACGGAAAGCTGCCCATGTCGCAAGTAGGCCTGCACTTCATCCGACAAACGGAGCAACCGGAGCGCATTGGCGACCAAAGCCCGGCTCTTTCCGACTTTGACAGCCGCCTGTTCCTGCGTGAGTTGAAATTGCTCGATCAATTGCGAGTAACCCTGTGCCTCTTCCATCGGATTGAGATTCTCCCGCTGAAGATTCTCGACCAGCGCCAGCTCCAGCACCGTCCGATCGTCGGCTTCGCGAACCACCACCGGCGCCTTCCCGAGTCCGGCCAATTGAGCGGCTCGCCAGCGGCGTTCGCCGGCGATCAATTCGTAGCGGTCGCCCGCTTTGCGCACGATCAATGGCTGAACGATTCCCTGCTCCCGAATACTGTCGGCAAGTTCCTGAAGCGATTCCTGGGAAAAGTCCTTCCGCGGCTGAAATGAACAGGGCTGGATGCGACCAATCTCGATCATCTCGACGGCGTTTCCCAGCGCGGTCGGCGGTGCGCTGACTGCCGCCGGGCTCGGCGCAACAGCCGGTGCAGCGCCACTGCCAAGCAGCGCGCCCAAGCCGCGTCCAAGTGCGTTTTTTGCCACGGGCGCGGAGTGTTACGAAGGGGGTGTTGATTGTCCAGAGCTTATCAGACGTGAAACGCCCTGTGCTCGACACGCTCATTGTCACGCCTAAGCTCGAGGCGTGAGCAGCAAAAGTGGCAAGATCGCAGAACTCATCAAAGATTGCGGCGATCGAGGCTGGGATCCGCACTACGTGGGCTTCTTCGAGTGTTTCAATCGCGAATTATTCTTCGAAGCGCACGAAGTCCTGGAAGAACTCTGGCTGGCGAACCGCCAGGGTCCCAACTACTCATTCTACAAAGGGCTGATCCAGCTGGCCGGCGCCTTTGTGCATCTTCAGAAGGACCGCTTAAAGCCCGCGGTTGCCTTGTTCAATTTGGCAGATCGAAATATCGGCGGGTATGCGGAGAACCACGAAGGTGTGTGTGTACGCGAATTGCTGAACTTGATCGCCGATTGGCGCGGACGGATCGTCGATTTCGACTTCAAAATCAATCCTCTTGAAAACGCTCCAGCCCCGAAGTTGGATTTGCCGGGGATGGAATCCACGAATTCCCGAGCCTAGGACGCCGGCCGACCTTCGTTTTCTTCGAGAAGCGCGTCGTCAAATTCCTGCCAGATCGGTTGCAACCGGGGATCTTTCCGCGCGGTCGCCTTCATGTCCGAACCCTTGACCATCCCGTTCCACCGGCTCAACCACTTGGTCGCTTCGTCGGTCTTCCCCATTTGACAGGCCAGGCACGCGAGAAAATAGGGAATCGCCGAAATCTCCGGAAACCGCTTTTCGGCCGTTAATAGGTGTGACCACGCCTCGCCATTCTGCTTCGTATTGTAAAGGCTGTACGCGAGACAAATCCACCCGGTCGCCTTATCGGGCGTAATTCGCACCAAGGCGCGGGCGATATCCAAACTACGCACCCAGTCTTTGGCGCGGGCCACGACTTTCCAGCGAACAATCAATACGTCCGGGTGGTAACGGGTCAGGAAGCTGATCTTTTCCAACTCAGCATAAGCCTCTGTGTGATTACCCAATTCCAGCCACCCGATCGCCGAGTTAAGATGGTGAATGTCCGGGGCTTCTATACGTCTCGTAGCCATTAGAAGACTTCTCTCAACAATTGAAGTGCCAGCCTTAATCAACCAGCATTACCATCTGATTTATAATATGTTACAGCTTTTCCACAATAACAACACTCTACACGTCCTGCTTTTGCATTGCACAATTGAAGCAGCAAACTGCATTGCATTGTGATTTATTGATCACCAGCAATATTTACTAAACCGCTTGCCGCCGCCACCGCCATTGATCACTCTGTCAACCATGTCGAGCGCAACTGTTGACGAGAGTGTATCGAGCCGGATCGCCGCCCTGGGCCGGAAAGTCTTAAATGGCGGTCTGATTGGTCGGAACGAGGCATTGTTTTTGTTCGGCATTGAGGCGAACGCCGACATTCAGGACCTGTTGTCCTGGGCCAATCGCATTCGCGAACATTTCAAGGGCAACAAAGTTCACCTTTGCTCGATCGTGAACGCCAAGGCCGGCGGTTGCTCGGAAAACTGTAGTTTCTGCGCCCAATCGTCGTTTTATCAAACCGGCTCGCCGAAATACGGGTTTGTCGATCCGGAGCCAGTCGATCAGGCCGCCGATGAAGCAAAACGAAACAGCGTCACGGCGGTCGGCTTGGTGGCAGCGTGGAAAGGCTTGAACGAAGGGCCGATGCTCGACGAAGTGTGCGATCGCATCCGCGAAATGAAGACCGGCGGCAAAACGCGACCGGACGCATCGTTGGGGATCATCAAGAATCAACGAGTGGCCGACCGGCTCAAGGAAGCGGGACTCGAATGCTACGGGCACAACCTCGAAAGCTCGCGCCGCTTTTTCCCCAAGCACTGCACCACGCACACGTTCGAAGATCGCCTGGAAACGATCGGTTACCTCAAAAATGCGGGCATTAAGATTTGCTCCGGCGGAATCATCGGCATGGGAGAAACCCGGGAAGATCGATGCGATCTGGCGTTTGAGTTGCGTGCGATCGGCGCCAACGTGGTCCCAATCAACATCTTGAATCCGATTTCCGGAACACCGTTTGAGAAGAATCCCCCGTTGGCACCTTTGGAAATCCTCAAGACGATTGCTTGTTTCCGGTTCATTTTGCCGCGGCAGGAAATCATGATCGCCGGCGGGCGCACCGTGAATTTGCGCGACCTGCAAAGCATGGTGTTCACGGCCGGCGCGAGTGCATTGATGGTCGGGAATTACCTCACCACGCTCAATCAATCGGTCGAGAAAGACCTGCAGATGTTGCGCGATCTCGGTCTCGACCCGCAGTGGGAGGATGAATCCTTCACCAGCCAGAGCGGCGGCTGCGGGGACGACGGTTGCTCCTGCGAACAGCCCCAACGCGAGCCCGCACTCGTCGAGTAGATCACCGTCGCCAGACATTTGCCCGTGCGGGGAATGCGGTTTCCGATGGCCTGACTGCAAAAAATAGCTTCGTATTTTCCCGCGATGCATCTGCCGCAATCACTCCGGCTCAACCGCGGAAGTTATCTGGGAGAAACAATCGATATCACGCGCGTCTTGGCGCAGATCGACCACACCGCATCGCGCCACGGCTGGACCCGCCGGCCGATTCTCGAACATCCCCCGACGACCATCTCGGCGTTTCGTCGTGGCCACGGAAATACTCAAAAGCGAATTTACCTCTCGGCCGGTATTCATGGCGACGAACCGGCCGGGCCACTTGCAGTATTGGAACTTTTGGCGCAGAACACCTGGCCATCGGAAATCGAGTTCTGGCTGATTCCGTGCCTGAATCCTTCAGGTTTCGCCGCCAACACGCGTGCCAATTCTGCCGGGCGCGATCTCAATCGCGACTACCGGCAACCCACTTCGCCCGAAGTCCAGGCGCACATTGAACTCCTCGAGTCATTACCTGACTTTGATCTGACCATTTGCTTGCACGAAGATTGGGAGGCCAAAGGTTTTTATCTCTACGAACTCGATGCGACCGACAGCTCATCCGCCGCGGAAGCGATCATTGAAGCAGTCACCACGGTTTGCCCGATCGATCCATCCACAAAGATCGACGGTCGCCGGGCAAGCGACGGCATCATCCGGCCGGAGATCGATCCCGCCACCCGCGCCGAATGGCCGGAGGCTTTTTATCTTTTCCAGCACAAAAGCAGATTGAGCTATACGTTGGAGGCGCCTTCGGATTTTGCACTTTCCGTCCGTGTCCAAGCGCTCGTGGCGGCAGTCCGCGCACTTCTCGACAGCGCGGTACGAGACTAAAATATTACAGGCCGAGTGAGGGACTCGATTGCGCGGTTGCGTTGCGGCTGAATACCACCCAATATCCGCGCATCCAAATTTCAGTTCCATGATTAATCATCTCTCTACTCGTGTCCTCCGCCGGCTTGCCCGCCCCAGTCTGGCAGCCGGACTCGTCTTTGGTTTCGCCGCGACATCGCTGTTTGCGGCCGATCTAACAGTCGGCAACCTCGCGGTCAAAGAAGGCTTCAAAGCTGATTTGATTTACAAAGTGCCGGAAGACACGCAGGGCTCGTGGGTATCGATGACCGTGGACCCGAAAGGTCGTTTGATTACGTCGGATCAATACGGGGCGCTCTATCGAATCACTCCTCCGGAGCCCGGCGCACCGGACGACTCAATCAAAGTCGAGGAATTGAACGTCAAGATCGGTCACGCGCAGGGTTTGCTCTACGCCTTCGACAGCCTCTACGTGATGGTCAATGACGATCGGCCATACCAACGCGGGCTTTACCGCGTGCGCGATACGAACGGCGATGACCAATTCGACGAGGTGAAGTTGTTGCGCAAGCTGGACGGCGGCGGCGAGCACGGTCCGCATGCGATCTTGCTCAGCCCCGATGGGAAATCCATTACGTTAGTCATTGGTGACCAAACGAAGATCACCGACCTGGCCGGCAGCAAGGTGCCGGAAATCTGGGGCGAAGACCATTTGCTGCCGCGTTTGTGGGACGGCAACGGTTTCATGCGCGGCGTGCTTGGGCCGGGTGGTTCCATTTACCGCGCCGATCCCGACGGCAAGAATTGGGAACTGCAGGCCGTCGGTTTCCGTAACGAATATGATGCTGCTTACAATCATCAAGGCGAACTCTTCGCGTATGACGCGGACATGGAATGGGACATGAACACGCCGTGGTATCGGCCGACCCGCGTCAATCACGTGGTGAGCGGCGCAGAATTTGGCTGGCGTTCCGGTGCGGGCAAATGGCCGGCTTACTACGCCGACAGCCTTGGCGCCGTCTACGATATCGGACCGGGATCACCGACTGGTGTCACCTTCGGCTATGGCGCAAAATTCCCGGCCAAATACCAGGAAGCGCTTTTCATTTGTGATTGGAGTTACGGCAAACTTTACGCCCTGCAACTCGAACCCGACGGCGCCAGCTACAAAGCGACCGCCGAGGAATTCATTTCCGGTCAGCCGCTCGCTTTGACTGACATTGTCATTAATCCGAAAGACGGCGCGATGTATTTCACGGTCGGCGGACGCCGTACGCAGTCCGCACTTTATCGCGTGACCTACACGGGCAACGAATCCACAAAACCGGCCCGGGTCAGCCGCGCCGGTGCACGCGCTCGCCGCACCCGCCACGAGTTGGAGAAGTTTCACGGGCACCAGGATCCCGATGCTGTGAAGACGGCTTGGAAACAACTCGACAACAAGGACCGCAACATTCGTTACGCCGCGCGGGTGGCCATCGAATGGCAACCGGTTTCCGAATGGCAGGACCGCGCTTTGTCGGAAACCAACCCCGACCGCGCGATCGAAGGCATCATCGCCCTCGCCCGCGTGACCGGTCGCGATGAAGAGCATCGGAGCGCTGAGAGTCCGCAGCCCAATCCGGCGCTCCAAGGCCGCATGTTTGATACATTGAACCGCATCGATTGGGCGAAGCTCGACAACCGCCAACGCCTCGATCTGCTGCGGGCCTACACACTGGCTTTGACCCGTCACGGTCGGCCGGACGCGGTGCGCAGCGAGGCGTTGCGGAAGAAATTCGAAGGCCTTTTCCCGGGCGATACGCCCGAGCAGGATATCGAACTCGCGCAATTCCTCGTCTACTTCCAGGCCCCGTCCGCCGCCAAGACCTTGATGGCGAAACTCGAAGCGGCGGGCTCGATGCAGGAGCAATTGAACTATGCCCGCACCCTTCGCGTATTGCGTGCGGGCTGGACGCCAGCCTTGCGCGAAGAGTACTTCCGCTGGTTTCTGAAAGCGGCGGCGTATAAAGGTGGCGCCAGCCTCGCCGGATTCCTGCGCGACATCAAAAAGGATGCCGTCGACACATTGAGCGACCAGGAAAAAGTCGCCCTCCAGCCAATCCTCGACGCGAAGCCGGATATCAAGAACCCGATGGAATTGCTCGCAGCGCGTTCGTTTGTCAAAGAATGGACCATGAACGACTGGGCGAACGTCTCGGCGAGCGATCTGAAGGGTCGCAACTTCCAGCGTGGCCGTCAGTTGTTTGGCGCCGTGGCCTGTTCCAGCTGCCACCGTTACAACGGCGACGGAGGCGCGGTGGGTCCCGATCTCTCCGGCGTGGCTGGCCGATTCAGCCCACATGACTTGTTGGAATCAATCATCCAACCAAGCAAGGAAATCAGCGATCAATATGGCATGGTGGTCGTCTTCAAGAAGAACGGCGACTTTGTCACCGGTCGCGTCGCAAACATGAGCGGCGACAACTTGAACATCGCCGAAAACATGCTGATGCCCGGTGACTTCACCAACGTAAAGCGCGGCGACGTCGAAAAGATCGAGCGGTCCAAGGTTTCTCCTATGCCGGAAGGATTGCTCAACAGCTTGAACCACGACGAAGTGCTCGATCTGGTCGCCTTCCTGATGTCCCGCGGCGATCCGAACAACAAGATGTTCAAATAGGCTCGAACATAATCTCCCATAACGGCGGCAGCGCCACCCGCAAGGGTTCGTGCTGCCGCCTTATTTTTTGCAACCTTTTCGGAGTTTGCGTTGTCCTTAACTCGCTGCTTTGCTCGGCCGTTGCAGCGATCAATCCACGATGACGGAAACAACCGACAAAGTTCCCCAGGATCAGGCGGAGCGCTTCACAGGCGCAATGACTCGTTTCGCCCTGAACCGGCGGATCACGATGTTGGTCTTGTTTGTCACGATCCTGGTCGTGGGATTCATCGCGACGATTGGCATTCCGTTGGAATTGGTTCCGCGCGGGTTCACGAGTCAATCGTTGTTCGTCTACGTCCCCTGGCCGAACGCTCCTGCGCAGGAGGTGCTCGATAAGATCACCCTGCCGCTCGAAGAGGAATTGAGTACTGTCCGCGGACTCGACCAGGTAAACAGCTTTTCCTTCAGCAGCGGCTCACGCGTGTTCATCCGGTTCAAACAGGGAACGGATATGAAAATCGCGTATCGCGAAGTGCGTGATCGCTTGGAAAGGGCCAAGGTGCTGTTTCCTGAAGACGTCGAACGAACATTCATTTTCAAAGAAGATTCTTCCGGCGTGCCAGTCGCTGCCATCGGCCTCGCGATCGATCCATCTCTGACTGATTATTACAACTTGGTTGAAAAGGAAGTGCTTGATCGGCTCCGGCGAATCGATGGCGTCGCCAAAGTGGAAGCAAACGGTCTCGAGGAAAAGGCGATCATCATCGAGGTCGACAAACGTCTGGCCGACGCCCACGGCCTGAACATTTATCGGCTCGCCCAAGATCTCGGCGGAGATAATTTCACCATGGCCAGCGGAACCGTCCGCGACGGTGAGAAGGAAATGTTATTGCGCTCGATCGCCACCTATCACTCGCTCGACGAGATTGAGAATCGCCAACTCACTCCCACGACCAAGCTCAAGGACGTTGCCCGCATCAAATACGAGGAAGAGGAAAAACGATACAGCGTGCGCGTAAACAGCCGGCCGGCCGTGGCGGCGATCGTCTTCAAGGAAGGCGAGGCCAACACGGTCGAAGTATCGCGGAAGATTCGCGACGCACTCGACGAACTGCGCAAGAACCCGCGCCTTTCGAACATCTACATGGAAGGCCTGTTCAACCAGGGAAAGGTCGTGGAGGAATCAATCAGCAATCTGGTGAACGGTGGCGAGATTGGCGGTCTGCTTGCCGCGGCAGTACTTTTTATTTTTCTACGCCGGTTCCGGCTCACGGCGATCATCACGTTGAGCATTCCGTTATCGATCGTGATTTCGCTGGTGGTGATGTACTTCGCCGGCGAAACGCTGAACATCCTGACCATGCTGGGCCTGATGATTTGTGTCGGCATGGTGGTCGACAACTCGGTCGTCGTCGCCGAGAACATCCACCGTTTTCACAAGGACGGCATGCCTCGCCGGGAAGCGTGTATCCATGGCGCGGCCGAGATCGCGCTGGCCATCACCCTGTCGACGTTGACGACGGTCGTCGTTTTTCTCCCCGCCGCTCTGGTTGAAGGTCAGGGACAATTCTTTTTGATCCGGCTCGCGTTGCCCATTTGCGTGTCACTCCTTGCATCGTTGGTCGTGGCTTTGGTGTTTGTGCCATTAGCCGTTTATCTCACGCTGCCATCTTCTGAAAACCATCACGAACCGAACGCGTGGCAGCGCTTTCATCTCAAGCTGAATGATCGCATGCGCGCCTTGTATGACCGGACATTTGGCTGGTTGAATTCCGCCTATTGCCGGCTGTTGGCTGTGTCGCTCAAGCGCCGGTTGGATGTCGTCCTCATCATGGCGCTACTCTTCGCCGCCACCTGGATGATCGCGTTCAAGAAAATCGATTTTGTCGAAAGCCAGGAAGAGGACCAGACCGGTTTTCAGATCGAAGTGGACTCATCCAACGAATACTCATTCGAAGACATGAAGACCTACTACGCGAATTGCGAAAAGGTTCTCGAGTCGAAAAAGAAGGAATACGGATTGCGCGGATATTTTGTCTTTTTCCGTAGCCGGTTTGGGCGCGTCGAAGGGTGGTTCGACGAACACCGATCCAACAAGGAATCCGCCAAGCAAATTGCGGAAAAGCTTCTCAAAGACTTGCCCATGAAGCCTGGCGTCAAACTGCACTACGGCCGCGAAAATCAATCCGAGGACGCAAAAGGCCAGGACGTGTTTGTCATGCGACTCGAGGGTGAGGATGCTTCTGTCCTTGAAAAGCTGGCGACCGATCTTGAGCCGTCGATTCTCTCGATTCCCGGCGTGCTGGGAATCCGCGCGCAGGACGAAAACAGCCCGAACGAACTGGGGCTGGTCATCGATCGGGATCGCGCGACAGCGAGCCAGGTGAACCCGGAAGTGATCGCCGGTATGGTTGGTTACGCATTACGCGGAGCGGCGCTGCCACGCTACCACGACGCCGGACGCGAAATCCCCGTGCGCATTCGTTTCCAAGAATCGAACCGCGAAGGCGTCGAAGATTTGAATAACTTCTGGGTGCCGACTCAAACCGGCTCGGTGCTACCGCTGGCGTCACTCACTTCAACAAAAGTCCTCAACACGCCGCGCGGCATCTTTCGCAACAACAAGCGCATCTCGCGCGCAATCACGATTGAACTGAAAAAGGAAGATGCCAAGGCGACGCGGGATCGCCTCGCGGCGTTTCAACGTCAACTGGACTTGCCGGAAGGAGTTTCGTTCGGCACGTGGCAATTTGCTTCCACCAACGAAGAGCTGCGCAACCTCGCATTTGCCGGGTCGGTTTCCATCATGTTCATCTATTTGCTGATGGGGTTTCTATTCGAGAGCTTTGTGTTGCCGCTTTCGATCATACTTGCGATCCCGTTGGCCGCCGTTGGCGTTGGCTGGGTGCATTATTTCACCGGCAAGGATATGGATTTTCTGGGCATCGTTGGCGGGATTCTTTTGGCCGGCGTGGTCGTGAACAACGGGATTGTTTTGATCGACTACATCAACCGGCTGCGCGCCGAGGGAGTCGAGCGTGGTCGGGCGCTGATCCTGGCGGCTGACCGGCGATTCCGCCCGATCCTGATGACCGCGCTCACCACCATCATCGGCATGGTCCCGCTCACCATGAGTAAGCCCACGAGCATCGGCATCAGCTACAAGAGTTTTGGTCTCACGTTGATCGGAGGCATGTCGACCGCGACGTTGCTGACGCTACTAGTCGTGCCCATCTTCTACACGCTCTTCGACGATGCCCGCGTCGCCATGGGGCGTGCCCTCAAACGCGTACTCACTGGTGAGACGTCGGCCGACTCAATGTCGCCAGTAGACGGAATCCCTTCGGGCAAATAGCGCGATTGAAGTTCCTTCACCAATCCTCTTGCGATAGCAACTCTGGACAAGAAAAGAGCCACCTGACCCTATTTCTACCGCCCTTTGGATCGTAAGTTCAGGAGTACTGGTTCCGCCGATAATAAAATCTCAGTGGTCCAATCTGAAAACGCTTTCCAGTCAAAAACCGTTCTGCGACTCTCTCGGTCTAGGTAGGTTTGGTATCGCCATGGAAAGCGACTATGCGTTTCGATCGACGGAAAAGCGGGCGGAAATAAGCATCATGCCAACTCCTTTGTTTCTTTGTGATTCAGCCGGAAGCTATGGCTTCACGCGTGGTGATGCCGTTGGCCGTTTCCGGCAGTTTTTTTCGCCGAATCATTTGAACATTCCCAAACTTGCGCCATTTTTCAGCGTTTGAGTCATAACCGTGGGAAACAAACTGGTCATCCTCCATCTTGAAGACGATCTGCTTGAAGCGGAACTCATTCGTGAGTCGCTAAGATCCGAAGGCATCGAGTGCGAAATCCATCTCGCGAACGATGGCCAGACATTTCAGAACCTGCTCGCGAGCACAAAGCCGGACCTGGTTCTCTCCGACATGAAGGTTCCCGGTTTCAGTGGGCACGACGCACTGGCCATCGTGCGCGACCGATGCAACGAGCTGCCTTTCATTTTCGTTTCCGGTTCCATGGGCGAAGAACGCGCGATCGAAACACTGCGCGGTGGCGCAACCGATTACGTACTCAAGGATCGCTTGCAGCGACTGGTCCCAGCAATTCGCCGAGCCATCGAGGAATACCGCAGCCGACGCAAGGCAGAAGAGGCGACTCGCGCACTTCAGGAAAGCGAGCAACGGCTGGACCTTGCCCTGCGCGGCGCTGATCTCGGCCTGTGGGATTGGGATATCACGACCGACAAAGTGGTCTTCAACGAGCGCTGGGCCGCCCTGCTCGGCCATTCCCTTGAAGAACTCGAACCGCGAATCGAGACTTGGAAATCCCGGATACATCCCGACGACCATGACCGCGTGATTTCGCAAATCGATGCTCACGTGGCGGGCGACACCCAGATCTTTGAAGCAGAATACCGGATGCGCACGAGCGACGAGAAATGGCGCTGGGTGCTCAATCGTGGTCGAATCGTACAACGCAAATCGAACGGTGATGCCATCCGCATGGCGGGGACCCATCTCGACATAACAGAGCGCAAGGTTGCCGAGCAAACAAACCAACAGCTTGAAGCGCAATTGCAGCAGTCGCAAAAGATGGAAGCGCTCGGCACGCTCGCGGGCGGAATCGCCCACGACTTCAACAACATCCTCGGCGCGATCATTGGATTCTCCGAACTCGTCCACGACGATCTGCCGCTCGATTCCAATGGACGGGCGGACATGGAGGAAGTCTTGAAAGCGGCGAACCGGGCAAAATTGTTGGTCGAACAAATTCTAACTTTCAGCCGGCAGACACCGCAGGATTTGAAGCCCATCCAGCTGCCGGAGATTCTCCACGGCGCCGTTCAATTCCTGCGTGCCACCATTCCCTCCACGGTGGAGGTGAAACTCGAAATTGAATCCGGCACAACGAAGATCCTGGGTGATGCCATTCAGCTGCACCAGGTCATCGTCAATTTGGTCACCAATTCCGTGCAGGCGATGCCAGACTCCGCTGGCACCATCGAAATTTCTTTACGGCCCTTTCAAGTAAACGAGGAATTCGCGGGCATGATTACCGATCTCGAACCCGGAAATCACTCCCTGCTGACTGTGTCCGATACCGGTTGCGGCATTCCGCTGGAAGTGCAACACCGAATCTTTGATCCATTCTTTACCACCAAAGGCCCAGGCAAAGGTTCCGGGCTCGGGCTCGCCGTGGTGCATGGTGTCGTGAAGAAACACCGGGGAGCCATTCGAGTCGTCAGCGAACCCGACAACGGTGCCAAGTTTGAAATTTATCTGCCCGCTGCGCAGCAGGAATCCCGTGGATCGAAAACGCCATCCGTCGAATCCCACGACGACCGCGGCAATGATTTCGTCATGCTGGTGGACGATGAACCGGCCTTGGTCCGCGTGGGCAAATTGATGCTGGAGCGATTGGGTTTCCAAGTTGAAGTCTTCACAAACAGCAATGCCGCCTGGGAGGCTTTTGAAGCAGCGCCCGATCACTTTCGACTCATCATCACCGACCAAACCATGCCCAAAATCACGGGCCTGGAACTCGCCAGTCGAATTCTCAAAAAAAGACCCGACCTGCCGGTGATTCTCACGACGGGTTACCACGCCTCGGCCAACCGCGAAGGAGTCCGTGCCGCCGGTGTCGCGGATCTTTTGATGAAGCCCTACACCATCGAATCGATGAGTGGCGTTGTGAAATCCGTGTTGGATTCCAGCAGTACCGAAGTTCAGAGATAGGTCGACCTCGAAAGCTCCAGATAGCGAGCGAGCCCGGCAGCCGGTCAGGAATTTAGAATTTCCAGCAGGCAGCTCAGACAACGCTGATTCTCTTCAGGCGTTCCGATCGAAACACGAATCCATTCCGGCAATTGATAACCGCCCATCGGTCGCGTGATGACGCCCCGCTTTTGTAATTCAGAGAACACACGTTGACCGTCACCGACCTTCACCAAAACAAAATTCGCGGATGAGGGAACAAACTGGATGCCTGCCTTGTGCAACTCCCGCTCAAAAAACTTGAGGCCCGCTCGATTATTGTCGCGCGTCCGCGTGAGGTGTTCCTCGTCATCGAGCGCCGCCAACGCGCCGGCCTGCGCGATCGAGTTGATGTTGAATGGTTGTCGGATTTTTTCCAGACCAGCGATCAATTCGGGATGGCCGATGCCGTACCCCAGACGAAGTCCCGCCAGTCCGAAGATCTTCGAAAACGTCCGCATCAGCAGGACGTTGGGAATCTGTCCCGCACGCACCAGCGGCAGAAAGTCGATCGGATCGTCGAGGAATTCAAAATAGGCTTCGTCGAGGACGATCAAGACGTTCTCCGGAACATTGTTGACGAATTCAACCAAGTCCGCCCGCGCCGCGAGCGTGCCTGTCGGATTGTTGGGATTGGCGACGAAAACCACCCTGGTCTGCGGCGTGATCGCGCGGCGCATGGCCGATAGGTCATGTCCATATTCCCGAGCTGGCACGGTTACCAGCTTACCGCCAAACAAGTGCGTGATAATGGGGTAGATCGCAAAACAGTACTGCGAGACGATCACTTCGGCACCGGGACGCACAAAGGCGTGACCGACGAACTCGATGATCTCGTTTGATCCATTGCCGAGGATGAGCTGCCGCGGGTCGACATCCAACTTCGCCGCCAGCTTCCGCTTCAGGTAAAACGCGTTCCCATCCGGATAAAGGTGCAAATGATCGATGGCGTCACGCATGGCCGCGATCGCTTTGGGCGACGGCCCCAACGGATTTTCGTTGGAGGCGACTTTGATCACGTCGGCGGCATTGAGCCCCAGTTCCCGGGCCACTTCATCGATGGGCCGGCCGGGTTGGTACACCGGCAGACTGGCGAGCGCCGGATTGAGTTCCAAAGGTAGCGCCATGATTGTTATTGAATTGCCTTTACCAACGTTTCCACGTCGACATATCGACCGATCAAATCACGGATGACGTTGATCTTTTCCAAATCGTCGGGCCGGGTTTTCACGATCAAATCGTGCACGTCCGACGCGACCTGATAGCTGTCCTTTTTCGCGAGCAATACCGGATAAGGAAGTTCGTTGATCACTTTGAGAACCGTATCGTTCGGTCGTAAGCCGCCCGTCAAGACGATCCCGGCAAGCGTCTGGCCGGTTTCTTTGAGCATGGCGGTGGCGGCAGCCAGAATCAGGTCTTCGCGATCACCGGGCGTGATCAGCAGAACGCCATTCTTAAAGAACGGCAGCGCATTGTGGACGGCCATCGCGCCGACCACCACGTCGTCAACCAGGTTGTTCAATCGTTGTGGGCGATTCAAAAGTTCGGCCTTCAATTGTTCGCGGACCGCCTGAATGTGTGGTCGGGCAAGGATCGGATGGCTGGGCAGAACACCGAGCAGCTTGAGGCCCCGTCGCTCAAGCCCACGTCGGGCGAAATCACCGATGAATTCCATTTTTTCCGGCAGCACCTTGTTGATGATGACACCGATGATTTCGACCCCTTCCTTTTCAAAGAGCGCCTGATTGAGAGCGACTTCATCGATCGGTTTCCCAATCCCGCCACGCGTCACGATGACAACTTTTGCTCCAAGGATTTTGGCGGCCCGCGCATTGGACATGTCAAACACCGAGCCGACGCCGGCGTGCCCAGAACCTTCGCACAGCACGAAATCCTTTTCCCACGCCACACGATCAAACGCCTGCTGCAAACGCCGGGCGAGGGCGTCGTAATTCGCGGACTCAAGATAGCGCCGGGTAAAATCCGGTTCGATCGCGATCGGGCTCATGTCCACCAGGGGACAATTCAGCTTGTACACGCTGTCCATGAGCACCGTGTCTTCATCGATCTTTTGCTCCGCGATTTCGACGTAGCGCTGGCCGACGGGTTTGATGTAGCCGATCCGCGGATAGTGGTGCTGCAACGCCGCAAGCAATCCAAGCGACGTGGTGGTTTTGCCGTCATTTTGCCGAGTGGCGGCGATGAACACGCGAGGGGTTAGTGAATTCATTGAACAGAATGCTACTTGGACAACGAGATTACTTTTTGCGCCCGCTAAACATAAATAGAGCGATGGCTATGAATGCGATTAAGGCCAATGCGATGAAGAGCATCAAACTCGGTCGGCGGCCTCAATACTCGTCGCCCGGGAGTTCTTTTCCGGATTCCGGGTAGAGTTTGCTGTAAGCGATGGATTGGACACCGATAATCGCAGCAACGCCCAGGATATCGTGCGCCGACGATCCGCGCGAAACGTCCGCCGCCGGCCGATCCAGCCCGAGAAGTATCTGTCCGTAGGCATTGGCGCGGGCAAAGTGTTGGACCAATTTGCTGCCGATGTTTCCCGAATTGAGGTCCGGGAAAACCAGCACATTTGCCCGGCCGGCCACGGGACTATCGGGCAGTTTGCGTTGCGCGATATCCGGGATGACCGCGGCATCAAGCTGCAGCTCGCCATCAAAATCCGCTTCAAGCATTTTGTCCTTCGCTTTCTTCTCCGCCAGGGCGGCGGCGGCCTGCACCTTGCCCACGCTTGGGTGGGTCGCGCTGCCTTTTGTGGAAAACGAAAGGAGCGCAACACGGGGACGCACTCCGCTCAATTGGCGGGCGAGTTCCGCGGTCGCCACCGCAATGTCGGAAAGTTGATCGACATCCGGATCAGGGATGACACCGCAATCCGCCATGAACACAACTCCATCGCTGCCGAACCGCGTGTCCTCGACCTCCATGATCATGCAGCTCGATGCCGTTGTCCGCTTCGGCGCGACTTTGATGATCTGAAAAAGCGGCCGCAGCACGCTTCCGGAGATTTCATTGGTCCCGGAAACCAAACCATCTGCCTGGTGCATCGCCACCATCATCGCCCCGTAATAATTCACCTTGGTCATCGCATCCCGGGCCTCCTCAGGTTTGATGCCTTTGGAACGTCGAAGCCGTTCGAAACGATGAGCGAAATTATCCAGATCCTCGCTTTCCGCCGGGTTGATGATGCGAATGCCTTCCAGCGAAACATTCAGCCGCTCGGCCGCGTCCTTGATTGCCGAACGATCACCGAGGAGGATCGGCACCCCGAGACGCAGGGAGTAATATTGCCGCGCTGCCTGCAGCACCCGTGGCTCGGTCCCTTCGGGGAAAACGATGCGCTTGGGGTGCCTTTGGAGCTTCTCAATGACGCTGCCAATGAATCGCATGCGCGCAGTAGTAGCGGACCCCCGCCGAAACTGCAACCGGTAAGGGTATGGCGCAGGACCTCACAAAACAGCAATAAGTGGCGTTCCCGAACGTAATCTCCGGCCGTCGGCCTCTGGGGAGCATTCCCGTGGAGGATTTCACTTGAAGGCCAAATCACGCCGCCGCGACGAAGTGGCTTTGTTATCGTCGGCCAATACCGAGTAATTGAAATCCGGGACATTGAGCCAAAAACAGCCGAAAATTCTAGTTGCCGGCCACGGATGCTTTGGTAAGTTCGCGCCTCTTTTCGCGGGGACTATCCTGTTTCAGCGGAATCGAAACGGCCTGAAATTCCATCGCCCGTGTGGGCAGGAGCGGCCACAACAACATCGAACTCAATCCCGTTTTCCGCGGGATGGTCTGCAAGAAGCGCAGATCTTCAACAAAAGGAAAAACATGTCAGAAGCCACAATTGGCATTAAGGAACTGCTGGACGCCGGCGTTCATTTCGGTCACCAGACCCGACGCTGGAATCCGAAGATGAAGCAATACATCTTCGACGCCCGCAACGGCATCCACATCATCGACCTCAGCAAATCCCTGCCGCTCCTGGAGAAAGCCTGCGATTTTCTCCGCGAAAAAGTGACCGGCGGCGGCAAGGTGCTTTTTATCGCCACCAAAAAGCAGGCGCAGGAAATCGTGAAGGATTGCGCCAAGGAATGCGGCCAGTTCTTCAGCACCGAACGCTGGCTGGGCGGCACTCTTACCAATTTCAAAACCATCAAGAACTCGATCAAGCGGATGAAGGAGATCGAGAAGATGGACGCGGACGGATCAATCAACGCTTATGTGAAGCAGGAGCAATCGATGTTGCGCCGCGAGCACGCCCGCTTGCACAAGTACCTCGACGGCATTCGCGACATGGAGCAGTTCCCTGACGCGGTATTCATCGTCGATGTGAAGCGTGAGCACAATGCCGTCGCCGAGGCTCGCAAACTCAAGATTCCCGTGGTTGCAATTCTGGATACGAATTGTGACCCGGATCTGGTGGATCATCCGATTCCGGCCAACGACGACGCGATTCGTTCCGTCAAAGTGATTTTGAACACGGTCACTGCAGCGATCAGCAAAGGCCGCGCGGAATACGACGCAAAGTATGCGCGAAGCCGCAAGGCCGAAGAAACGGAAGCCACCGTTGCAACCCCCGCGCTGACGGAAGCGGCTCCTATCGAGGCACCGGCTCCCGAAGCTGCTCCGCAGGCCTGAACCCGGGATTTTCCCACGTTGTCAGCCAGCCTGCGGCACCCCCGCAGGCTGATTGATTTGTAACAAACGCAAACTGAAGAACTAGAATTATGGCTGAAATCACTGCCGCCGCCGTTGGCAAACTTCGCGCGATGACCAACGCCGGCTTAATGGACTGCAAAAAGGCCTTGACCGAGGCCAATGGCGATCTCGACGGCGCTGTGGACATCTTGCGCAAGAAGGGCGCTGCTTCGGCGGCCAAAAAGGCCGGGCGCGACGCCAACGAAGGCCTGATCGTCCAGCACATCCTTCCCGACGGTAAATCGGGCGTCTTGGTCGAAATCAATTGCGAAACCGACTTTGTTGCGCGGAATGAATCTTTCGCCGCATTTTGCGCCGAAGTTGCCAAGAAACTGGCGGAGAATCCTTCGGTGGATCTGGAAGCGGACCGTGTGGCCGCAGTCGCCAAGATTGGTGAGAATATCAAGATCACTCGGCATCAACGCCTCGAAGTGAGCGGCAACGGCGTCGTAGCGGCTTATATTCACACCGGGGCAAAAGTAGGTGTGCTCGTCGAAGTGGGCGCCGGTCAGGCGGGCTCGGTTGAGCAGGAAGCCTTCAAACAATTGGTCCGTGATATCACATTGCAAATCGCAGCTGCCCAACCCCACTGTGTGACTCGTCTGGAAGTTTCACCGGATGTCCTGGCGAAGGAAAAGGAGATCGCCGCCGAGCAGTTCAAAGACAAACCGCCGCAGGCAATCGCTAAAATCGTGGAAGGAAAAATGGAGAAATTTTACCAAACTTATTGTCTCGTCGATCAAGGCTTCGTGAAGAACGGGGAAATCTCCGTAAAGGATCACATCGCCGCAGTTGGAAAAGCACTCAATGATACCATTGAAGTACGGCGCTTTGTCCGTTTCCAAGTTGGAGAAGCTTTACCTGCATAAAGTCCTGCACCAAATCTTGCGCGCCCTGCCGGACTAATCGGCAGGGCGCTTTTGTTTGCTGAAGCTAACCTTGCTTCCTCCGCATTTACGATGAAGATTTACTCCTGATGAACTTCAAGTCTTTGCTTTATCCATTGGCCCTCGTCACGGTTCTCGTTGTCAATGGCTGCAGTGAGCAGCAAACGTCAAAATCAACGGCCAAGTCAGAATCCACGAACGAGTCACCAGTGGTTAAAGTTTTCTCGGTTAGAGGAGTGGTGAAGGAAATCCACGCAGACAAATCAATTTTGAGAATCAAGCACGAGGATATCACCAATTACATGTCCGCGATGACAATGGATTTCAATGCGCGGCAACCTGAAGTCTTCACAAATTTGACGCCCGAGGATCCGATAATTTTTCAACTTCATGTAACCGCAGATACGCACTGGATTGACAACATTCACCGTGATTCATCCGCCGATGCGGCGAAAAGCGATCCAGTTACGCCAAACACAAATCCGGCGCACTGGCGATTGGTACGTGATGTCGAACCACTGGATATTGGTGACGCCATTCCAAATTATGACTTCACCAACGAACTCGGAAAGGCCGTGAGTTTGAAAGACCTCCGAGGAAAAGTTTACGCTTTCACGTTCATGTTTACTCGATGTCCGCTTCCTGATTTTTGCCCGCGTATGTCTTCCAATTTTGAAAAGGTGCAGCAGATCTTATCGACAAGCACGAACCATTCTAAACCTTGGCATTTGTTTAGTATCACGATGGACCCCGAATACGACACACCACTCGTATTAAAGTCCTATGCGGCACGTTTTCGACAGAACCCCGAGCACTGGAGCTTCCTAACGGCGCCTCTCATCGACATCACCGCAATAGGAGAACAGTTCGGTTTGGAGTTTTATCGACCAGACGGGTCCATCGCCCACAATCTTCGCACCGTTGTCATAGGCTCCTCAGGCAAGGTTCAGAACATCATCATCGGAAATACTTGGAAGCCGGAAGAACTGGCTGAAATGATTCAAAAAGCTGAGGCAATAAAGTAATTCATACTTGATGGATCCGGTAATAATTCTCAGGTGCGACCTTCGTTCGATTCCGCCCCCAAGTCTCAACTCGCCTACCAGTAATAGCTGGAGGCAATACTGCCGCTGCAGTGACCGGGGCTGCGGAGTGGACACATCAAAAATCAAGTTCCACTGGATTTTGGTTAGTATGTCTGTCGCTCGTTTCTTTTGCAAT
This sequence comes from bacterium, assembly GCA_016124235.1. Classification (GTDB taxonomy): domain Bacteria; phylum Verrucomicrobiota; class Verrucomicrobiia; order Limisphaerales; family RI-55; genus RI-55. The sequence continues at coordinate 49,355 of WGOC01000024.1, forward strand.
CGGCGATGGAGGGAGGGCGGAGCCCGACCGGAGTCGCCGATTGCACTGCGCCGCAAACTCTTCGGGTG
>WGOC01000008.1 GCA_016124235.1 bacterium
AGCGCTGTCCGCGACCGCTGCGCGAACAGGCGGCAACGATCGAATTGAAAACAACGAAGCGGGTGCTGGCCGAGGAATTGGGGACCGTGAGCGAAACGTTCTCCCGGACGCTGGCCAAGTTTCGCGAACAGAAGCTGGTCACCGTCAAAGGCAAATCACTGACCGTCCTCTCACCCCCGAAACTCGCCGCCCTCCTGCGCGCGAACCTCGGCGAGTAATCATTTGCGGCGCACCCAGTCGACCACGACGGTCGTTACAGCCAGGCGTCGGACCACATTTCGGGATGCCATCGGCCTTCGTCCATTTCGATGACATCAAAGTCGGTGACCAGTTGGCCGTTATCCGTCACGCCATATTCGCGGATCAACTCCGGAATGTAGCTCCGCGTTTCGTCATCCCGCCAGCCACGTTTGCTCATAAAGCTATTATAGATGAGGATCTCTTCGTCGGTCAGACGGCGGCCGTTGTTCTGGCACCATTCCAGGACCGCTTCATCGGACGCACCGGCCAGCACCTGCTTTTTAACGTCGTCATATTGCACCCGCAGGTAGCGACAGGTACGCCCGTCAAACCCGTTTCCTAGCATGGCGTGATAAGCATCCGGCAGCCGGCCCTGAGCCCGCAGTCGAATCTTGGAACACATGCGGGCGAAATAAAACATTCTACCGGTCTTCTCGTAACAACCCTTGATGCCTTCTATTTTCATAAACTCGTTTTGAGGTGTGCCGAGGCCAATTCAAGTTCAATCCATCGGCCGGCCATCACCGCCAATGAACCGCGGCAAAAGCCCTTTTTCATTTCGACTCACGCCGGGTTCCCGGCTCGGACATTTTGATTTCGAACCGTCTTCCGGTTCGGCAGGCGACGCTCCCGTTGCTCATCATTTTGCACCCCTTTCGAGTGCGCGCGTAAAATACTGGACCGGCCCAGATATCCCACCACATGACTTGGTTGATCGCGAGACACCACCGGGAGCCGCCCGACGTCATACCGAAGCATCAATCGCAGTGCGTCAGACAGCAGCTCATCGGGATGTGCGACGAGGACATCGGTACAACCACATTCGAGGACCGTCGAGCGACCTTCGGGATCTCGTTGCAACGCCCGCATCACATCTCCGCGAGTAATGATTCCAGCAAGCCTTGATTCATCGTCCACGATGATGATTCCTTGATGCCGCGAAACCGCCGTCCGGCCCAGCGTCAATTTTGACAGCTCGGCAATTGTCGTATGTTTCGTCACGCGGGGAATATCCGTTTCCATGACATCACCAACGCGAGTCAGATCAAGCAAATCCACTTCATATTCCCGCGATACGTGCTGACCGCGGCGGGCCAGTTTTGCGGTCAGAATGGAGCGGCGACTTGTAAGAACGGCGACCGCGAAGGAAGCGGCGGCGCTGATCAATAACACCGGCAGCAGGTTCAGGTCATGCGACAACTCCAACACGAAGATCGTCGCGGTGATCGGTATATTCATCATGCCGGCCATCATTGCCGCCATCCCGGCCATCGCCCAAAGCCCGGGATCGCCCCACGGAAGCCAATGCCCGAGCCAAGCCCCCATGGCGCCACCCATGATCAACAGCGGAGCAAGCACTCCGCCCGACGTTCCGGAGCCCAACGCGACCGCCCACACGATCGCTTTCAGCACGAGCAAGCTGAGGAGCGACATCCCCACAATCCTGGCCATCATCAATCCGTGGATTGAATCATAACCGACACCCAATACGCGCGGATCAATGACACCGCCGACGCCAACGATCACCGCACCACACGCCGGCCACCACATCCAGTGGATGGGAAGCCGTTCCAGCACGTCTTCGCATCCATACACCAAGGCAGTCACCAACACCGACCCAAGTCCAACCAGCAATCCGATGATCAGTGCCCCACCGAACGAGCCGGCTCCAACGATTTCGTGCGGGGCGACGGGAAAGACAGGCCCGTTGCCAAGCAAAGGTATCCGCAAGATTGCCGCGACGATCGACGAAACAACGACCGGAATGAAACTTCTGGGTTTCCATTCAAACAACAGTAATTCAACCGCAAGCAGCACCGACGCGACCGGCGTGGCGAAGATTGCGGTCATGCCGCCCGCCGCTCCCGCCACCAGCAAGGTCTTCCTCTCCGAGGCGGACAAATGAAAGAATTGGGCAAACAACGAACCGCACGCACCACCGGTCATGATGATGGGACCTTCGGCGCCAAAGGGTCCGCCCGTTCCGATTGAGATCGCCGATGATACGGGCTTGAGCAACGCCACTCTCGGTTGAATCAAACTCTTGCCCAGGAGGATCGCCTCGATTGCCTCAGGTATGCCGTGTCCTCTGATCTTGTCGGAACCATACCGCGCCATCACACCGATCACGAGGGCGCCCGCAATCGGCACCAGCACCGCCCACCAACCAAGGTGAGCATCGCTGGGAATAACTGACGACGCGGATAACCTTTGGAAATAGGCGAGATTCGTTACAACGGAAATCAACCAAAGCAACGCCTTCGCCACCAGCGCACTCACAACGCCGACCGGAGCCGCCAAGGTTGCCAAAAGCAACATCCTGCGATCGGCACGAAAATCGCCCGGCAAAGGTTTGGAAGGTTTGTTCATCACGATTGCCCACCACGCACTCACGCGGTGCGTCCGGCAGCCGACCGTTTTATATCGCACTACGATATAAAACAACTGGAATTACCACGCGCAACCTGCTTTTGTTTGCCCGTCAAAACCATGACCAAACGGCGGACACGAATCACCAAAGCTGACTACGAAGCGCTCGCAGCGCTGCGCTACGCGTTGCGCCACTTTCTGCACTTCAGTGAAAACGCCGCTCGCGCCTCGGGTCTTACCCCTCAGCAGCACCAGGCATTGCTGGCCATCAAGGGATTTCCGGGTCGCGATCAGATCACGGTGGGTGAATTGGCCGAACGCCTGCAACTGAAGCATCACAGCGCTGTCGGACTGGCAAACCGCCTTGTTACCGGAAAATTGGTGGCACGGAAAAAGAGATCGATGGATCGGCGTCAGGTTTATCTTGTTCTTACCCGGCGCGGTGAACGGTTGTTGGAGGGCCTGTCTGAGATCCACAAGACTGAGTTAAGCCGTACGGGCGCTGACCTGGAACGCATCATCGGCCTGATCCGGAAATAGACAAAGTTTATCCCGAATGCGTCGCTTATGCTGAATGAAGGCTAGCGGGCGGACGCGAAGAAATGCCTCCGTTTTGAGCCGTGTCGGGGTGTTGATTCGTGTCGGTTTATGCGGTGCAGCCGAGGGCGTCGAATACCTAATTACCGATACAGAACGGAACCGCAATGCGCCTATTTTTGGCGAGTGCGGAAATGACGAATTCTTTATCGCTCCGTCAACCTCGATCCAGTATGAGTGGTGAGCTTCCATTCCCATGACAACAAAGCATCGTATCTTCACCACGAGCGTCGCAGCCGTCTATCCCCACTATGTTGCCAAAGCAGAAAAGAAGGGTCGTACCAAAGCCGAAGTCGATGCCATCATTCGCTGGCTCACCGGTTACAATCAGCGGCAGCTGCTTGGCCAATTGAAAAAGGAGAAAGACTTCGAAACTTTTTTCAAAGAAGCTCCGCAGCCAAATCCAGCGCGAACCCTGATCAAAGGGCTGATTTGCGGCATCCGGGTGGAAGATATTCAAGACCCGACCATGCGGGAGATTCGCTACCTCGACAAATTGATCGATGAACTGGCCAAAGGGAAAGACATGAACAAAATATTGAGGAGCTAGGCTTAATCACAAACGAGCTACCATGATTCAAGGACTACGAACCGTGATCTATCACGTCAGCGATCTGGCAAAGGCGAAGGCCTGGTATACCAGCGTATTGGAACACGAACCCTATTTTGACCAGCCGTTTTATGTCGGCTTTTCGGTGGGCGGATTCGAATTGGGATTGGTTCCCGATGGCACCTCGGGACCGGGAGGCACCGTCGCCTACTGGGGAGTGGCTGACGCCACGGCATCCATCAAACGTCTGGAGTCATTGGGCGCCGCCGTCAGGGAGCCTTTGCAGGACGTCGGTGAGGGAATCCGGGTGGCGGCCGTCGCCGATCCGTTTGGCAATACGTTCGGAGTGATTCAGAATCCACATTTTTCAGTCAAGAACGTGCGCTGATGATTTCCTGGCGTGGGCCGTGTGGCCGCATCCGAGCGTGTTATCGTCGCGGCCAAATCAACTCGAAAAGCTTTTATCGCTGCGTTGGCCGATAAAAATTCACACCGAGAATTCATTGTGACCGTTACGGGAATCCCTGTGACGGTCGCTTATTTGGCAGCCACTGCATCCAGATAACGGGTTTGCCTCCTGACTGCGAAAGCGCATTTTCAAGGTTCACCACTCTCGAGTTGCGACGCAACTTCACCGAGTGTGGCGGACCACCCTTTCGAAATAAGTGACCATGAACGGCGAAAGCCGCAGTAGTGTTTGTCCCCGAAATTCTTGGCCAATTTTTCGGATATGAGCGGTTGTGACGAATCAGGATGAGTTTGGTCGCCACACGTGAAAAGCCTTGTAAATGCTGGGGATTTGCAACTAAGTGCGACTTGTCGCGGCTGGACGAATTTTCATATTCCCGAACCTCGGATCAGAAGGTTGGCGGTTCGAGTCCCTCCCGGCGTACCAGCTTTTTCTCGGCATGATCAACAACCAAGGCAATTCACCTCGTCACCGAAGTTCAACTCACTTTTCGAAGACGACTTGTTTACGGCATGGCGAAATCTAACGACGGCAAAATAGGATTTTGGGCGGTGGTCGCCATCGGCGTTGGCGGCATGGTCGGCGGGGGTATCTTCGCCGTGCTCGGCCTCGCGGTGCAACTCGCCCATGGTGGGACGCCCATCGCCTTTGCGCTGGCCGGTGTCGTCGCGTTGCTCACGACTTATTCGTACGCCAAACTTTCCGTCGCCTTTCCGAGCCGGGGTGGAACGGTCACGTTTCTCGATCGCGCGTTTGGCGTGGGGCTCTTCACGGGTAGTCTCAACGTTCTGTTGTGGCTGAGCTATGTCGTGATGTTGTCGTTGTACGCGTTCGCGTTTGGGAGTTACGGGGCGACGTTTCTGCCGGACGCGTGGCATGACGTGGGCAAGCACGTGTTGATCAGCGCCGGCGTAGTCTTGATCACGGCGTTGAATCTCCTCAGCGCCGAGCTGATCGGCAAGGCCGAGGATTGGATCGTCGGTTTGAAAATCATCATCCTGCTGGTGTTTGTTGCGACGGGTGTGGCCGGGATCAAAGCGGCTCAGGTGGATCCGGGCAGCTGGTCGCCGCCGCTGCAATTGGCGGCCGGCGGCATGATTATTTTCCTGGCCTACGAAGGGTTCGAGTTGATCGCCAACACCGCCCAGGATGTGCGGGACGCCACCAAGACACTCCCGCGGGCCTTTTACACGGCGGTCGGTTTTGTGATCGTGTTGTACGTGCTCGTGGCGCTGGTCACAGTGGGCAATTTGTCGGTCGACAAAATCGTGGCGGCGAAGGACTACGCATTGGCGGAAGCCGCGCGTCCGTTTCTTGGTCAATCGGGATTCACGTTGATCGCAGTGGCCGCGATGTTGTCGACGGCATCCGCCATCAACGCCACGCTCTACGGTGCGGCGCGATTGAGCTATTGCATCGCCCGCGACGGGGAACTGCCCGAGATCCTCGAACGCAAAGTCTGGGGACAGCCGGCGGAAGGTTTGTTGATCACCGCGGCGCTGACGTTGTTGGTCGCAAATGTTTTCGACCTGACCAGTATTTCAACGCTGGGCAGTGCGGGCTTTCTGCTGATCTTCGCGGCGGTGAACGTCGCCAACGCCCGCCGCGCAGCGCACACCAAAAGCCTCGCGTGGGTTTCGGGGTTGGGCGCCGGTGCCTGCCTCGGCGCCCTGGGCGCATTGATCTGGCACACGGCCACGAGCGAACCGGCCAAGTTGTGGGTGCTCGCGGCGATGGTCGCGATCGCTGTCGGAATCGAAGGCGCTTACCGGCTGGCCCATCGCGAAATCAATCTTCGCAAATGACTTTTCGTACGGCCGGTTTCAGCGTGAAACGAAACGTCGCGCCTTCGCCCGCTTTGGATTCGGCCCAGATGTCCCCGCCGTGCCGATGGATGATACGTTGCACGGTGGCGAGTCCGACGCCGGTACCGGGGAAGTCGTCCTGGGTGTGCATCCGTTGAAAAGCGGTGAACAACTTCTCGGCGTATTTCATGTCGAAGCCGGCGCCATTGTCTTTTACGAAGAAGACCTGATTGCCGGCATCATCGCGTTCGACGCCCGCCTCGATTCGTGGTGCCGGGGTCTTGCTGGAAAACTTCCATGCGTTCCCCAGCAGGTTCTCGAGCACGATGAGCAACAGCCGGCTGTCGCCCTGAACCTTCAAGTCGGGCGCGATTTGGACGTCAACCTTTCGCTCCGGCTCCCGCTCCCGCAGGTGTTCAATCACGCGTTCGGCCAGCGCGGTGAGATTCGTGGGATTCAGCTGCAATTCCTCGCGACTGACCCGCGACAACCCGAGCAGATCGTCGATGAGTTCGCCCATCCGATTGGTTGCCTCGCCGATTCGACCCAGAAAGTGTTTCGCCTCGCTGTCCAGATGTTGCTGACACTTCTCGGTGAGCAACTCGGTAAACCCGGAGATTGTGCGCAATGGCGCCCGCAGATCGTGGGAAACGGCGTGGCAAAATGAATCGAGTTCCTTATTGGCGGCGTCGAGCTGAGAGGTTCGTTGTTTGACCCGTTCGTCGAGCTCGCGATTGATCTTCTCCAGTTCCTTTCGAGCAATCTCCAGTTCGTTGTTCTTGCGTTCCAGTTTGCGGATCAGGACGTTCGCGTACTTCTTGAGCACGAACTCTTCGCCGAGCTCCGAAGGCTGACTGCCATCGCGTTCGGCCGCCTTGACCCGCGCTCGGCGCAAGGCCGCGCAGATATCCGCCGTCGACGCCGGTTTGGTGATGTATTCATCCGCGCCGACGGTGAAGGCCATTTCGCGATCGCCGGGCGACGTGTACGTATTGGTGTACATGATCAACGGCATCGCCCTGAACTTCTCGCTGCTTCGCAATTCGTGACAAAGCCGGTAGCCATCCATGTTCGGCATGAGGATGTCCGAAATGATGGCCTCGACCGCTTGCTGCTCGAGCACGCAGATCGCCTCCAGCCCATCCGCCGCTTCGCTGACTTCGACGCCTTCGGCTTCCAGCGTCGCGCGCAACAACTTCCGATTTAGCGGGTAATCGTCAACGATCAGTACCTTCCTTGGTAGTGGCGAATTGTCGGGTAATTCAGGCATGGATAATCAGCTAACTGCAAACCGTGACGTTGCCATCGACAATGTCATTGATGGTGGAAAGTAACAACTTGGGATCATACGGCTTCTCGAAATATCCGGCGGCACCCAGTTCGGCGGCCTTCTTGCGCAATCGCGGCTGATGATTGGCCGTCATGAAGATGATCGCGGTCGATGCCGGCAACAGCTGACGCACCCGTTCGGCGACTTTGAATCCACCGCCGCCGGGCATCGTGATGTCCAGCAGCAACACATCCGGTTGGAAGTATTCGATGATCTTCGCGCCAACAAATGCATCCTCCGCCAGCTCGACTTCGTAGCCGGCGGTTTGCAGCCGGATCGACAAGCTGAGCGCGATTTTGCGATCGTCCTCGACGACCAAGATACGCTTGAGCTTCTTCTTCTCGCGAGCGGTCCTGCCGTTTGCTTTCGCCGGCTTGACGGCTGCCAGGACGCGGTTGGTCACAACTTTCGGACGCAACGCGCGATTGACCACGGCCAGCAACTTTTCCGGATCGTATGGCTTTTCGATGAAGCCAACGGCGCCGAATTGCTTCGCGCTCTTGCGCAATTTCGGATCCTTGCTCCCGGTGATGAAGACGATGGGAACGTTGGCCGCCGTCTGGCGCAGGCGATACGCCATGGCAAAGCCGGCGCCGATGGGCATGAAGATGTCGGCAATGATCAGATCCGGCGGCTCGCTTTCCACCACCTCAATGCCGGCGACCCCATTGGCAGCCGCTTTGATTTCGTAGCCGGCGGCCTTGAGGCGGATCGATAACGCCTTTGCCAATTTGGCGTCATCTTCAACGATCAGGATGACCTTCTTCGGTTCATTCATAGTTTTTGCTTTGGTAGATTCTTAGCGATCACGCGGGACACACCGCCTCGTGAATGGCATGCAGCAGCTCTTCCGGCCGGTACGGTTTCTCGAAGTATCCGACCGCGCCGAGTTCATCGGCTCGCTCCCGGAAATCAGTTCGTTTGCTTGCCGTCAGAAAAATGATCGGCGTGAGCGTGGGGACCAAAGTTTGAATACGCTCGGCCACCGTGAACCCGTTACCGCCCGGCATCGACACGTCGAGCAACACCAGGTCGGGCCGCCACTTGATCGCCTTGTCGAGGCCGGTCAATGCGTCGTGCGCCATCGCCACTTCGTAGCCGGCCGCCTTGACGCGCAGCCCCAGCGCTCTCGCGATTTTCAGATCATCTTCAATGATCAAAAGGCGCTTGGGGGACGTTACGCCGCCGGCCGATGTTTCTTTGGCCGCCGCCGAAACTGCGGGGCTGCCTTGCGGCTCCGATGCCGCGGCCCGCTTGGCCACGTCGAGCACTTCTTCAAATTGGTACGGCTCACGTAATACGTGCATTGCACCACAATTCTTCGCGACGTCGTCCAATTCTCCGTTGTCGTCTTTGGCGAGCAAAACCAGTGATAGCGCCGGACAATTTTCCTTCATGCGCGCGGCGACGGTCGGTTCCGGTCCCCGCGCGGCGTTCGCATCCAGAAATGCGAGATGCGGTCTCGTCACCCGGGCCATGTTTAAAGCGGCATTTCGGTCGTCCGTGGTCAGCACGCGGAAACCCGCGGATTCCAGGGTCAATCGCAGGGCCTGCGCGAGATTCACATCATCCTGCACAACTAGTATCGTTTTCATTTCGCTCTGGTCTCCGTGCGATTCACCCTCGGAGTTAGTCGCTTCCCTCTGTTGATTCGTTGTCATCCGCGCATTGCCGTACTTTCGATTCAAATGGTAGTTGAAACTCGAAGGCGCTGCCGTTTCCGTTGCTGGTGACGCTGATCGTTCCGCCGTGAAGCTCCACGAGCTGCCGGCAAAGATAGAGCCCCAGCCCCAGCCCTCCGCCGCTCGATGACTGGCCTTCCTTGATCTGGTACAGGCGTTCAAAAATCCGCCCGAGATGATCGGAGGAGATGCCCGGGCCGGAATCTCTGACCACCACCCGGGCCGATTTCTCGGGCGATGAAACACTGTCAATTTCAACCGCGACCTTGCCACCCTTGGGCGTGAATTTGAGCGCGTTGCCGACGAGATTGACGACGACCTGGATGATTCGTGTCGGGTCCAGTAGCAGGTCGGGAAGGGATGCCTTGGCTGCGAGACTCAGCTTGATCTGCTTAAGGTCCGCCACGGAACTTTGTGTCGCGACCGCGCGTTCGACGAGATCCGCCAACGAACAGTTCTTCAATTCCAGGGTGAATTTTCCCGTGTCCAGCCGAGTGCTGTCGAGCAGGTCATTCAAGCAGACCCGCATCTGCTCGCAGCTTTCCTTGGCCAGCCCGAGATACTCGATTTGGGTCTCATTGACGGGCCCGGCCAATCCCTCGGCAACGAGGGAGACGAATTCACCCGCGGACGTGAGGGGCGTTTTCAACTCATGCGAGAGCGTGTGATAGAAGCTCTGGATTTCCTCGTTTTGTTTCACGAGACGCCGATTGGCGTCTTCGAGTTCGATGGTGCGTTGTTCCAGTTCGGCGGTGCGTTGCAACACGCGCACTTCCAAATCAGCGTTCAACTTGGCGATTTCATCACGCGCTTTTTCGAGCGAAGCGATGGTTTCCTCCAGTTCCGCATTCTTTTCCTCCAGCTTGTTGACCAGCGTGGCGCTGTACTTCTTCATCATGATCTGCGTATGCGATCCCTTTGCAGAGTGCCGATCACGTTGAGCTTTGCTGTCGGTCAGCGCCTTTTGCAGAGACTCAACGAGCTGTTCCGCGGAAATGGGCTTGGTCAAATAGCAGTCAGCACCCACGGATATCGCCAGCTCACGATCACCAGGCGAAGTGTAGGTACTCGTGTAAAAAATGAGTGGCAGATGTTGCAGGTCCTGATCCTTTCGCAATTCATGGCACAGGCGATAGCCGTCCATGTTCGGCATCAAGATATCCGAGATGACCGCGTCAACGGGATCGCTGCGCAAGACGTTCAGAGCTTCCTCGCCATCGTTTGCCTCCAATACTTTCATTTGCTCCGCTTCGAGTGTGACTCGGAGCAACTTCCGGTTCGTGGGATGGTCATCAACAATAAGTACGTTCATGGTTGGCGCCAGGCTGAGTTGTGAGTCGATGAATCGCCCTTCTGATATTCGGCATTTGGGAGAAAATCTGAAATCCGGGCGACCAGAGTCCGGGTGTCGATTGGTTTCGTGATGTAGCCGTCGCAACCGGCGTCCAGCGCCTTCCGCGAATCGCCTACCATGGCCAGCGCGGTCAGGGCGATGATCGGAATCTCGTCGAACTCCGGGTCTTCACGCAGCCGCCGGGTAAACGTGAGACCATCCTCGCCGGGCATGTTCAAATCCATGAGGATCAAGTCCGGGTGCTTTTGCGCAAGCAGGCCGGTGGCTTCGGCGGCACTCGCAGCACGCACCGTCTTCCAGCCTTCGTACTCGAGCACGTCGGCCGTGAGTTTCATGTTGGAAGGGTTGTCCTCCACGATCAATATCAAGGGATTCGTATTCATGATTGTTGTGCTTTCCTAACTCGCGGAAGATCGATGACAAACGTGCTGCCCCGGCCGGGTTCACTTTGCACCTGAACGGAACCGCCTTGCAGATGGACAATCCGACGGGTCAATGCCAGGCCCAGCCCGGTGCCTTCGTAGCGGCGACTCGATCCGGAATCGAGTTGTTGAAACTCCGTAAAGAGCTTTTTCAGATCGTCCGCCGAAATCCCGATGCCCGTGTCGTGCACGCTCAGCGTGATGCGGTTGTCACCGGCGGCCGTGACGTTGATGGTTACCTGGCCACGTTCGCGGTTGAATTTCACGGCGTTGGCGATGAGGTTGTAGAGCACCTGCTTGAATTTCGGTTGGTCCAGCTTCACTTCGTCGACCGCCGAATCCACGCAATGACGGATCTCCACGCCCTTGCGGAATGCCATCGGGGAAACCACGGAACACACCTCCTGCAACGCGTGGCTGATGCGGAATGTCTCGGGCGAAAAGATCATCTTGCCGGCCTCGATCTTCGAGAGATCGAGCACGTTGTTGATCAACCGCAGCAAATGCCGGCCACTGTTCAGCACGTCATTCAGATACTCGCTCTGCTTCTCGTTGAGCTCGCCCGCCTTGCCGTCCACCAGGAACTCGCTGAACCCGATGATGCCGTTGAGCGGCGTCCGCAGCTCGTGGCTCATGTTGGCGAGGAACGACGACTTCAAACGGTCGGACGATTCGGCCCGTTCCTTGGCGCGCTGCAGCTCGGCGGTACGCTCGGCGACGCGCCGTTCTAACTCCGCGTTTTCCCGCCGCACATCATCGTGCGCTTGTTTGTGCCCGGTGATGTCGCGCAGTGAGGCAAGGAACGCCACGCTCTCGCCCCAGACGAATTCGACCATCCGGATTTCCGCCACGCCCGTGGTGCCGTCGCCGCGGCGGATGTCCAGTTCCGCGACCTGATTTTCCGCAACCGGAAAGCCAAAGGGTTGTCCCATCAAATCGTCCCGTCGGCGACCAAACATCTGGGCGGCCATCGGATTGGCGAACTGGATGATGCCCTCGGCATCCACGATGATAATCGCGTCGGCATTGGCCTCGATGATCGTGCGGATGCGCGCCTCGCTCTCCTGCAGCTGCCGGGCGCGCACGTTCAGCTCGCTCATTAGCCGATTGCGTTCAATTGCGTTGACGATCGAGCGGACGAGCAACGGGCCCATGCCGGCGTCCTTCACCAGATAATCCTGCGCCCCGCGGCGGAGCAGATCCCGCGAAGCCGCGCCGTCGCGCAACCCCGTCAGAACAATGATCGGCAGATTGGGCGCCGCCTGGTGCAGTTCGTAGAAGGTCACCTTCCCGGAACTATCCGGGAGCTGCAGGTCCAGCAACGCGATGTCGAACGTGTGGTCCTGCAACTTTTCCAGGGCTTCCGCGAGCCGTTCCGCACCGACGACGGACACTCGTCCAAACGCGGTTTCCAGTTGTTCACGAATGAGCAGCGCATCCGTTTCATTGTCCTCGATTACCAGCACCCGCACCGGCGTGGGGCCGCTCGGAAACTCGGGGGCCAACTGCCTCGTTTCATCCTCACTCAACTGCATCAGATTACTTCGTGGTTCCATCATTGAAAAACGGTACGCCGGCGCGGCTCGCTGTCCGTTGGCCTGGTCGTTTATGAAGTCCTCCCTCATGAGTCGAGCAACTCCCGCAAACGCCGGCTCAAGCCCGACAAGGTAAATGGCTTGGGCAATGCCGCGGTGCCAAACTCGGGGATGACTCCGGTTTCATTGGGCGCGGGCGGGTAACCGGAAATGAACAAAATGCGTGCGTTGGGATGGGCGGCGCGCAGTGCCTGGGCGAGCGCTTTGCCCCCCATCTTCGGCATCCGTCCGTCGGTGATCAACGCATCCAACCGCGGCAGCGTCTCCGAATGCAGAAGATCCAGCGCCTGGGCTCCGTCCCCGGCTTCGGCGACGTGGTAACCCAGATCGCGCAATGACGCGGCGGCCATCTTCCGCAGCGGCTCGTCATCGTCGACCAGGAGAACCGCCTCTGATCCCCGGGCAACGCCGGCGGGTTCCCGCTCGGGCACCTCAGCGCGGGCGGTTTCGGTCGCGCACGGGAAGTGAATTTCCACAAACGTGCCTTCGCCGAGCAGGCTGCTCACCGACATGACACCGCCGTTTTGTTTGACGATGCCCTGACAGACCGCCAGCCCGAGCCCGTCGCGACGCGGGTCCTTGGTGGTATAAAATGGCTCAAAGACATGGGAGAGCACTTCCTCGCTCATGCCACAGCCGTTGTCCGACATCACGAGTTTCACGTAGGCCCCGGGCAGGAGATCGGGATGGGTGCGGCTGGTTTCCCGATCGAGCTTCGCCCGGAACAATTCCACGTTGAGCTCACCACCGTCCGGCATCGCCTCCCGCGCGTTGGCGGCAAGATTCATGATCAACACTTCGATCTGTTGCGGATCCACCTGCACCCACAAACCGCCTTCCCCTTGGCGCACGCGCAACGCCACACTCGGACCCAGCGTATCCCGCAGTGCGGCAGACAGGCGTTCAAACAATGTCCCCAAGTCGACAACCCGGGGCTCACTCGGTTGATTCTGGCTGAACGTCAGCAACTGATTGGTGATGCGCGCCGCCTGGGTCGCGGACGATTTCATGATCTCGACCACTTCACTGATCTCGCCATCGTCGCGCATCTTCATGTGCACCAACTCGGAGCCGATCATCACGCCGCACATCAGGTTGTTGAACCGGTGGGCGACGCCGGCGGCAAGCTGGCGGCCGAGTTCGAGTTTCTGCAATTCCAGATAATGCCGTTCAAGTTCGCGGCGCGCGGTCATGTCCCGGGTGATCTTGCAGTAACCGGTGATGCAGCCTTCCTCGTCCTTGATCGTGGAAAAAACGACGTTCGCCCAGAATTGCGAACCATCCTTGCGCAGGCGCCAGCCTTCGTCCTCCACCCGGCCGGTCTGGCGGGCGGCGGTAAGCAGGCGTTCGCCCTTGCGGCTGGCAACATCTTCGTCCACATGGAACCGCGAAAAGTGCACTCCCAGGACCTCGTCCTTGCGATAGCCGAAGAGCCGCTCGGCACCGCCATTCCATTCGGCGATGCGGCCCAGCGGATCCACGATCATGATCGCGTAATCGCTCGATCCTTCCACCATCAGGCGCAGGTGCTCCTCGCGATTGTGCAATGCCGCCTCGGTGGCCTTGCGCTCGGTGATGTCGCGGAGAAAGGCCGCGTAGGCCGGCCGCCCGGCCCACTGGATTTCCGCCGCGCGCACATCGGCCACAACCGTCGTCTGATCCGGCCGCAGGACCGCCAGCTCCATGAATTTGTCGATGGCGATCGGAAACCCGAACTCGCGCCCGATCAATTGCGCGGCCGGCCGGCCCAGCAACACTTCCGCGGCCGGATTGGCAAACTTCACCACGCCATGCCGGTCGATGATCACAATGGCGTCGATGCTTTTCTCGATCACGTGGGTTGATGCCGTATGATCGATCTCGATCGGCGGCGTCGGTAGCCGGGGTCGTGATTTGCGGCGACGCGGCGGGCGCGTCTGGCTGACCGCCGGCGCCGGTGGGGGTGGAATCATCAACTCAATCATGGCTGCCTCGATATCTTCCAAATCGCCGATGACGCGCCGGACCTTGCCGTGCGCACGACAGACCAGGGTGGGTGTCGCCAGTATGTGCGCCGTCTCCGCCGCCCGGGCGCGTCGCATGACGTCGATGACTTCCAGCGACATGGTCGCGTCGGGATGCCGCCGGCAATAATTCCGCAGCCGCCGAATCAACCGCCGACCCGAGACGGTGCGGCCGGCGATGTAGAGTGAGAGTTGATATTCGCACATGCGCCTCAATTTCCATGGCTGACACCGTGTGGTTTATCATGATGAACAGAGCGGTGACGATGACTGACCAGGTGGGTTCCACCGTCCCGCCGTGACACCCGCCGGAAACGCGTCAGTTGCCGCTCCCGCCAGGCGATCAACGTGCGAACCCTCGCGGTGATCGCGCTGGCGGGAACTTTTATGATGCGCGCTGCCGAATTCATTTGGTCATACCTGGTCGCGTTTAGCGGGCTTCAAACATACCGCTCACCCGGGCGAGCTCCTCGACCTGCACCTGCTGCGGGAAGCCCGACAAAATGCCGGTGACATTCCGAAACGCCTTGCCGATGTGCATGCCCTTCTGGTCAATCGTGAACTCGCGGATTTCCTTGTCGTGCATGGAACCTCGCATCTTCAGCACGGTGATTCCGCGTCGCATTTCGCCCAGCATTTCCACGTAACGCAACAGGATGATCGAGTCCGTGATCGTTGAGATATGCGCTTCGGTGACCGAGCTGCCGCCCATGAGCGTGGGTGTTGTGGCGGTGAACAACCCGCCGATCTCGTGGTGCTTGATGAAGGATGTCAAACCGATGACAAATTCGCGGTAGCCCTTCAAAGAGGCCACGCGCTCCAGCGCCGACAAGCTGTCCACCGCCAGGCGATGCGGTTTGAACTCTTCAACGAGCTTTTTGATGCGAACAAGGTGATCCTCCAGGCCGGCGGATTCGGGATAAACACTGATCACCTTCAGCTTGCCCTTCTTCTCAAGGTCATCGAAATCGACGCCCCAACCGGTGGCGTTGCGGAACAACTGGTCGCGGCTTTCTTCAAAGGCCAGCAACAGGCTGCGCTCGCCCTCGGCCAAACCACCCGCGATAAACTCGGTCGTCATCAGCGTCTTGCCACAACCGGTCGCGCCGGTAACGAGGATGATCGAATCGCGGAAGAAGCCGCCCCCGCACATCTTGTCCAGCTCGACATTGCCGGAGGAAATACGCACGTCGGAGGATTTTTGCTTCAACTCAATGGCCGACAGCGGAATGACGATGATGCCTTCGCCCGGGATCACCGTGAATGGATATTCGCCCTTCTGGTGATGGGTGCCGCGGAACTTCAAGGTTTCAATGGTCCGCCGGCGCTTTTCGTCCTCGAGAATATTGCGGAGGATGATAACGTTGTCGGCGACGAATTCCTCAACGCCATACCGGCTGATCTCGCCGTATTCTTCGTTGCGTTCGGCGGTCATCACCGAGGTCACGTTCATGCCCTTCAACGCAGTGGCAATCCGGAACAACTCGCGCCGAACCACTGCCGGCTCGGAGAACTGCGTGAAGATCGCCCCCAGGGAATCCACCGCGACGCGCTGGGCCTTCACCTTGTTGACCGCATTTTCAATGCGCGCGAGCAGGGCACCCAGGTCGTAGGATCCGGCGACCACCACTTCCTCGGGTTGCGGCGAGGCATCCACGAACGCCCACTTCTTCTCGGCTTCCCACGCTTCGATGTCCCAGCCCAGCCCCTTCATGTTTGCCCGGATGTCCTTGGGCGATTCTTCAAACGTGACGAAGACGCCCCGCTCACCTTCCTTGATTCCCTCGGCCAGGAATTGCACGGCGAACACCGTCTTGGCGCTGCCGGCGGAACCGGTCACCAGGGTGGTCCGTTGCTGCGGCAGACCGCCTTCGGTGATCAGGTCGAGCCCCGGAATGCCGGTGGCCAGTTTGCCAATGCTGTTGACTGAGGGGACGACGGCAGCGCCGGCACCGTTTCCTTTTGGTTGATTGCTCTTCATGATGTTCGTTTCAGTGGTCAAGTTTCTTGTTGGTGTCCAGCAGCTCGAGTCCGATCAACACCTTGTCGGTGTCGGACAAGTCGCCGATGATGCGCCGCAAAGGTGGCGGCAGGTGCTTGATGAGCGTCGGGGTGGCGAGGATCTTTTCGTCCTCCGCCAGCTGTGGCCGCTCGAGGACATCAATGACGAGCATTTCGTATTGGCCTCCCAGCTCGACCTCGCAAATTCGTCGGAGATTGGCAATGGCCCGCTCGGCGCGGGGCGTGTTGCCCGTGATGTAAAGTTTCAGTGTGAACTTGTTCATGATTTCATTTGCCTGATTCGTTGCATGGGAGCGTGACTGCGATAAAAGCCGGTCAGGTAGCCCATCAATTCCAAAACGAGAAAACGCCCTTCCTGCAGGAACGCCTGTGACTTCTGCCACGGGACGTCGTTGACCTTCTGTTTCAACGCGTTGCTGTGAATTTCGATCACGTCGCGCGGCGACGCCCGGAGCAATCCCAGATCATCGGCCAGCGCCTGCAGTTGCTCGCCGCCCGTTCGCTCTCCCTTGAAGATCCGCTGCTCCAGCGCGAGTTCGAGCGAGTCCTTGTAGCGGTCCACAAAACTCTCAAATTCATCCGGCGCGGTCTCGCGCAACGCCCCGCTGGAGTAGATGCGCGCGGTGACGGCGGTGCCGGGTGGCTGGGAGAGTCGGTCGATGTCAACGAATTCCCGCTCCTGTTGTTCCTTCTGTCGTTTGGCGGCCAGCGCCTGCTGCAGCCGCGATCGCTCGATCGCGTAATGGATGGAGCGCGTCAACAGCGGCGCGCCGATCTGTTGTTTCACCAGATAATCCTGCGCGCCCTGTTCCACCGCCTGGGTGGTCGTAAATTCGTCTTCCGCGGTCGCCAGCACCAACACCGGCACCTGCGGGAATTTCCGATGGATCGCATCAAACGTCTCCACACCGGTGGAATCGGGCAGGTTGAGATCAAGCAGCACAATCTGGAAGCGGCTCGCGCCCAGCGTCTGCAGTGCCTCGCTCAGCCGGCTGGCGGTCTTCAGTTCAAACCGCGTGTTCGGAAGATCCGCGAAGGCCTTCTGCAAATGCTCCAGGTCCGTCGGATCATCTTCCACCAGCAACACTCGTATGGTTTCTTTCGTTTTCATCCAAACATCATCCTCGTACGTCCCCGTAATCGTGAATGCGCCCTGGCGCCACCGAAAATCCCGCACTGTGCAATCCGGTTCCGCAACCAAACCCTGAACCAATGGCCGGCCATTCCAAGGCGACGCGGGTGTCCATCACGCAACCATGAACATCTTTTCGCCGCTCCTGCGTTCGTTCACAGTGAGCGACCTGCCCACTATCTTTTGCCCCTTGGTGACTTTGCCGGTGCATCCACATCACCTGTAACGTAACGGCCTTTAGGGGATTTCCGGTAGTCAGTGAATGTCGGAAACGAAGTAGGCAAACTGCTGAGGGTCCGAGGCACTTCCGAGTTGGGGAATTCCCCTACGCCGCTGTGGCAAATTTGCGGAGGATTTCCGGCAGCCGATCTTGCATCGCCGACTTGCTCACGAAGTAGTCAGCCCCTGCAGTCAGGCAACGCACGACGATCTGCCTTTCGTTGCTCGACGTCATGACCACGACCACGCAATCGCCATCGCGCTGGCGAATCTGCTGGAGTACTTCGAGCCCCGTCAGTCCCGGCATGTGAAAGTCGAGAACCACCATGTCGGGGGCGGTTTTCTGAAAAAGCTCCCAGGCTTCGTGCCCGTCACGCGCGGGACCGATCGGCTCAAGATTATCAAACGATGAAACCAAATCCACCACGCGTCCCGCGATCTCCGGTGCATCGTCGGCAACCAGCACCCACTTCTTCGCATTCGTTAAACCAGCGTCCTTCACGCTGATAAGGTAACCAAATTGTCGATGCGCGACAGACGGTCAATATTTGACCGCCGTGTCAGGAGATTCCCGACCCTCCTGTCAGCGGGTTTACCACCGGCTGGATCGCGTCACGAGCGAACTCGACTGATCTCCCATACCCACCGGGTCGGTGGATCACTCCACCAGCTTGTGGCGGAGCGCGTAACGCGTCATCTCGACATACGTCATGATGCCGGTCTTTTCCTTGATGCGAGCGATGTGGGTGGCAATGGTCTTGTCGCTGACGCCCAATTCACCGGCGATCTCCTTCACGGATTTTCCCGTCGCGATCAGGATGAAGATTTCCATTTCCCGCGGCGAAAGTAGTTCATGGGATTGTTTGTCACCGGATTGGCGCAAACTCGCGGCCACGCCCGCGAGCGCCTCATTGCTCAGGTAGGGTTCACCGGCGAGGACCTTCTGGACGGCATTGATCAATTCCTCGGAAGCATATTGCTTGGTGATGTAACCGTTGGCGCCCGCCTTCAAGGTGGTCACCGCAAATTCATGTTCCGCGATGCCCGTGAGGACAAGGATGGGCAGCTCGGGCTCCACCTCGCGAATCTTGGCGATCACGTCGCCGATGTTCGGTCCCGGCATGACGATATCCAGAATGATCAGGTCCCACTTCTTCTTCGACAGCAGCGCCAACACGGCGTGGAAATCTGCTGCCTCGCCAAAAGTCACCTTGCCCATGCCTTCGGCCAGAACCTCCCTCAGTCCCCGGCGCACCACTTCATGATCATCTGCAATCAGAATGTTCAACATACTTTTTTTCCCTCGCATTCGTCGGAATTTGCACCGCCACCCGCGTCCCCTTACCGGGGATTCCCGCCACGTGCAAGCTTCCGCCCACGGCGACCGCTCGTTCGCTCATGCCGAGCAGGCCGAGGGACGTCTTCGCGTTCATTTCCTCCGGGGCGATACCGATTCCATCGTCCTGAACTTCCAACTCCGAATAAGCGCCACGCTGCGACCAACGCACGTGCACGACACTCGCCCGGGCGTGGCGTGCGACGTTGGTGATGATCTCCTGAAAGATGCGGAACACCGCGGTGGCAGCGGCCGGACTGACGTCGTTGATGTGATCCGCGAGTTCCAGCTGAATCTTGACTTCTGACCGGACTCCAAAACGACGCGCTTCATCGCGTATTGCCTCCGCCAGGCCGAGGTGATCGAGTGCACTGGGGCGAAGTTGCAGGGCGATGTTCTGGACGCTCTCAATGCAGCGATCAATCAGACGACCCGCTTGTTCCGCGCGCCGATGCAACACGGTCAACGCCGCGGGATCTTCCGCCGCCCCAAGCCGCTGTTTGATCCAGCTCAGATCCATCTTCAAGCCGGTTAACAATTGGCCCACCTCATCGTGAACCTCGCGCGCCATGTTCGTTCGCTCCTCCTCGCGGATTTCCTGCAGGCGCGTCGCGAGCTGACGGAATTGATGCTGCGAGTTTCGCAATTCGGAATTCACCCGTTGCCGTTCGATCGCATAGCGGATTGACCGAACCAACATCGCGGCGGGAAAATGACCTTTGATGAGATAATCCTGGGCGCCCCGTTTCACCGCCTCGATGCCGGTCGACTCGTCGCGCAGCGCCGTGAGGACAAGCACCGGCACCTGCGGCGCCACGGTTTGGTATTTGAGAAAAGTTTCGAGACCACGGGAATCCGGCAGGCCCAGATCCAGCAACGTGGCGTCGACGTGGTTTTCCCGGACCCGGGAGAGGCCATCCTCAAGACGGAGCCGATAATCCACCTCACATTTGAATTCCGGGATGTCGGCGAGCGCTTCCTTCAAAAGCAGCGCGTCCGTCTCGCTGTCTTCGATCACCAGCAAATTGATGGAACGATTGTATCCACTCATGTGTGTTCGCGCGGCGGCAGCGTCGCTACGTTTAGCCAAAAATGCTCAATCCCCTGAACAACTTCATCGAGCTTGCGAAATTCCACCGGTTTGCACACGTAACAGTTGGCGTGCATGCCATAGGACCCTTTGACATCAGCTTCATCCCGTGAGGTCGTCAACACGACCACCGGTATCGTCTTCAGATCATCGTCTTCCTTGATGTCGTGCAACACCTCGAGGCCACTCTTGCGCGGCAAATTCAGATCCAGCAGCACCAGCCCCGGACGCGGCGCATCGGCAAACCGATCGTGATGTCGCAAAAAAGCCATCGCATCCTCGCCATTCTCCACGTGATGAAAATTGCCGAACAAGGTCGATGACGCAAGCGCCTCCTGCATCAGCAACGCATCCGTCGGGCTATCCTCCACCAAGAGGATTTCCAACGGTTCAGCTGTTACGGGATTGGCCATGGCTGATTACGCAATCGCCAGCGTAGCGCGTCTGAGGGAGCGAACCACAAAAAAATAGTCGTGCATCCTGAAGTCTACATTACCTGACTCCCCTTGTTGCGCCCCGTCTTTGAAAACCGGGAGTACCAGGCCGAGTGGTGCGGTGACTCCGTACGGTGCTACGGCACGATGAAATAGATTCTGGCACCCTCTCCGGGCTCGCCCTCAGCCCAGACTTTTCCGCCGTGGCGATGAATGATCCGTTGAACGGTCGCCAGTCCGACTCCCGTTCCGGGAAAATCCTCTTCATGATGCAAACGCTGAAACGCCGTGAACATCTTGTCGGCATAGCGCATGTCGAAACCCGCGCCGTTGTCGCGCACGTGAAAAACAGGTTCGCCCTCTTCGGCCGGTTCACGACCGACTTCAATCCGCGCGCCCTCGGTCTTCGAAGTAAATTTCCACGCGTTGCCGAGGAGATTCTCCAGCACGATGCGCAGCAAGCGGCCATCGCCCTGCACCATCAGGCCCTCTTCGATCACCACTTCCACGGCACGATTGGGATCATTCTGCCGCAACGTCTCAACGACTTGTTGCGCGAGCCGGCTCAAATCGACTGGGGTGAAATTCAATTCCTGGCGGCTCACGCGCGAGAGCGACAACAGATCATCGATGAGTTCACTCATTCGCCCGGTGGCCTCCAGAATTCGATCGAGAAACCGTTGGCCATCGTCATCCAGTGTGTTGCGATGATTCTTGTCGAGTAACTCACCAAAACCATTGATGCTGCGCAACGGTGCGCGCAAGTCGTGGGAAACCGCGTGACAAAACGAATCCAGTTCGCGATTGGCGAGGGCCAGCTGGGCGGTTCGCTCCCGTACGCGATCGTCCAATTCCCGGTAAAAGTGCTGGCGTTCGATCGCGTAACGAATGGAGCGCATCAGCAGCGACGCCGGGAGCTGGCCTTTGACCAGATAATCCTGGGCACCGCGAGTGATGGCTTCAGCGCCGATGGACTCGTCTTCGAGGCCGGTCAGCACCAGCACGGGCAAACGCGGCGCTTGCTGGTGGAACGTGACAAAGGTGTCGAGACCGGACGAATCAGGCAGAGCGAGATCGAGCAACGCGGCGTCAAAGTGGTCATCGTTGATGCGTTCCAGTCCATCACCCAGCCGCGGCACATAGACCACTTCGGGCGCCGGCCCGGGACAATCCGCAAAGGCTTCCCGGATCAGGAGCGCATCGGTCTCGTTGTCCTCGACAACTAGAATACGCAAGGTTGACTCCCCATTCATTTCGTCCCGTTGGGTGGCAGCGTCGCCACACCTGACCAAAACTTTTGGATGTTGCCCACAACCTGGACCAGGCTTTCAAACGCCACCGGCTTGGACACGTAACAATTGGCATGTTGCCCGTACGAGCCGAGCACATCCGCCTCGTCTCGCGAGGTGGTCAAGATGACCACCGGAATGGTTTTGAGCCGTTTATCGGCCTTGATTTCCTGCAGCACTTCGAGACCGCTTTTGCGCGGCAGATTCAAATCGAGCAGTACCAGATCGGGCCGGGGCGCGTCGACATAGGCCCCTTGCCCATGCAGAAATTCCATCGCCTCGTCACCATTTTCGACGTGGTGAATCGTCTTCACCGCCGATGACGAACCCAGCGCTTCCTTGGTCAGCAATGCATCACTCGGACTATCCTCGACGAGCAGGATTTCCAGGGTTTTTGATTCAGCAATTTCGTTCATCCTCAACGCTTATTACACGCGGAGCCTAGCGGGCAGCACAACGCCGACAAATCAAAAAACTAGCCGTTATTGTCGACAGTCAGCGACCCGCTTGTTGCCCGGGTGTTATCAATATCTGCCGGGCCCGCCGGCATTGTCCAAAGAAAGGTGCATCCGTCACCGGGTTCGCTTTCCACCCAGATGCGCCCGCCGTGGCGTTCGACAATCTTGCGACAAATCGCGAGCCCAATTCCGGTGCCGGGATATTCGCGCCGCGTGTGCAAGCGCTGGAAGATCACGAACACGCGCTCGAAGTGCGCCCGGTCCATCCCAATGCCCTTGTCCCGCACGGCAAACACCCAGTCACCTCCGTCACGCCGGGCACTCACGTGGACGGCCGGCGGTTTCTCGCCGTGAAACTTGAGCGCGTTACCAATCAGATTCTGGAACAGCAGGATCAGCTGCGTGGGATCCCCCTTCACCGACGGCAAAGGATCCTGTGTGATGACCGCGTGAGTTTCGGCAATTGCCGTCTCCAGATTCCTCAATGCGTTTTGCAGCGCGGTGTTCGTATCCACAGGACCAAATTGTTTGCCCCGGGTGCCCACGCGCGAAAATGCCAGCAACCCTTCAATCAGGCTTTGCATGCGATAGGCACCATCCACGGAATGCTTGATCAATTCATCCGCGCGCTCGTCGATTTTGCTCGCGTAACGTCGTTGTAACACTTGCAAACATCCGGCCACCGCACGCAACGGTTCCTGCAAATCGTGCGACGCGATGTAGGCAAACTGTTCAAGATCCTTGTTCGATCGCAGTAATTCGTCCGCATGCACTCGGAGGGCTTCCTCCGCATTCTTCAACTCCGTGATGTCCGCGCGGATGGCGACAAATTCGCGGATCTTTCCCTCGTGGTCGGAAAACGGAACGATCGTGGTATCGACCCAATAGTAGCCGCCGCCCTTGGCTCGATTTTTGATCTCACCCTGCCAGACGCGACCGGCCTTGATCGTATTCCAGAGACCACGAATGAATTCCTTCGGATGGAAACCGGAATTGACGATCCGGTGATCCTGACCGATGAGTTCCTCCCGGGTGTAACCGGAGATCGCACAAAACTTGTCGTTCACATAGTTGATCTTTCCCGCCGGATCGGTGATCGCCACGATCGCATGTTCGTCGAGGGCGCTCTTCAGGTTCGTGATTTCACGAAACGACTCCTTGACCTTTGCTTCCGCCAGCACCCGGGCGGTGATGTCCCGGATGATCAGAAAGGCCAGCTCGTTGCCCTCGGCGTCCGTGGCCCGTTTGCCACTGTAGCTCACGACGCGTGACCAATCATCCCGCGGTCGCCGGAGATGCACCACCAGGTCCTGCACGGATTCGCCCCGAAGGATTCGCGCCATCGGCCAGCTTTCCAGCGGCAACAACTCCTGCTCCGTCGATCGCAACTCAAAAACGTTCGTAAACTCCGGCAGTAATCGGTTCCATTCTTCCTCCCGTGAAATCCCGTGCATCTGCAGCGCCGCCGGATTCCAGTAGATCAAGCGACCTTCCATGTCCGAGATCACCAGCCCTTCGGACATATTCTGAATGATCGCCTGCAATCGCTCCTCGGCCTCGTGCAAGGCCCGCGCCGCCGCGATGCGTTCGGTAATGTCGCGGGCAATCTTCGACGCCCCGACGATCTCGCCCCTATTGTCGTGGATCGGTGAAATCGAGACGGACACATCGATCAAATGCCCGTCCTTGTGCTTGCGCACGGTTTCGTAATGCGAGATTCGTTCACCTCGCTTGATACGCTCGATGAAAGCCGCCTCCTCCGACACACGATCGGCCGGAAACAGACGAGTGATCGGCTCGCCCACCATCTCGTCGGCCGAGTAGCCGAAAAGCCTTTCCGCGGAGGCGTTCCAACTGGTCACCACACTGTTCAAATCCTTGCCCACGATCGCATCCGCCGAAGAATCGACAATCGCGACCAACTCCGCCCGGGCGCGTTGGGCGACCATTTGTTGCAGGGAAAACGCCACATCCGCGGCGATCTCCTCGAGCAGCGCGACTTCCTCTTTTTGAAAGCGGTTTTTCAACCGGGCAAACACACACAAGGCACCGGTCACGACGCCACTCTCCAAAATTGGAATCGCCGCCAACGCGCCGATGCCCGCAGCCCGCAGCTGCGGGCGGACCGCCAGCAACCGGGGATCGCGCAGGATCTGGTTGCTGATGAAGTTGTCGCCCGAAGCGAGCACCGAACCTACGGGACCCGCGGCGGCGGAACCGCCAGCCCGGCCGGTTATCAAGTCGCCGAACAAATCCAGCTCGATGCCCTCCTTGGCGCTCTGCTGGAACGCAGTTGCCGGCGGTTTGACCGACACCAGCCATGCGGCCGCAAATCCACCTTCATGCACCGTGACCCGGCAGATTTGGTCGAACAATTCCTGCGGCGCCGAGCAGTGCACGATCGCCTGGTTGCACCGGCTCAGGACGGCGTAAAGCCGACCGCGATCTTCCAGCCGTTCATGCAGTTTATTCAGCGAGCGCGCCGTCGCCCACACCACCACCGCGAGGATCAAAATGCCGACCTCGATCAGCAGAGCCGTCCCGACCTCCGTTCCGAAGTATCCCCAATCCTGCGAGCGCAATTGCAACCACCCCGCGAGGACGGCGAGCACGATGACCCAGGGCAGGATGCGGCGCGCGAGTCGACCACCAACATTCTCGCTCGTGATCGTAGCCATCAAGCCGTGCCCGGGGCGAACACACAAAACACCAAAACCAAGCATGACGAACAGCACGGACGTGTGCAGGGCCATCGTGCTGTACGGCAAAAACCGGTAGAGGGTATGGACGTTGTACAGGTACCCCAGTGTGCCCACCAAGCCCGCCAGAGAAGTCAGTAACGCGAGGAATTCTGCCGGCCGCAAGCGTCGCCATTCCAAACGCAACGTGATCAACGCCAGACTCAGAAAGACGAAGCACTGCGCCGTCGCAAATGACATGCGGCCGGGCGGCGACTTTGTTGGATCAGTAAATGCATCGCGAACGAACAGCTCATCGATGCGGGCGTTCCAGCCCAGTCGGTATTCGAGTGCGGTCGACAACGCGAGCAGGAAAACGACGGTCGCGAGTGAATAACCGATGATCGTTCGCCGCCGGCTGGTCGCCGGCTCCAGCAACAACCAGAGCGTCGTGCCGGACAAGAGAAATCCCAGCGCCGTATTGAACTTCATCGTCGCCAGGCCGGGCAGCACACTGATCAAAGCGCCGATGTGGAAGATCCAACCAAAAATCGCCAGCGTGGACACCACCACGGCGACAAGCGCCGTCGAAGCGGCGAGGGCCCGGTAGAGCGAATTACCCTCCGTGCCTGGCTCATTGTCGCTGCGTTCGTTCATCCCGGGTTCACGTCTTCCACAACGTCACCCTAGATGAACGATTTCCTCCCTGCACAGTTATTTTTCCCGGTTCCTCCCAGCACGAAAGGCGACCCCATCGACTGGAGTCGACAACGTTGATTCGGCAACAAAAGTCGCTGCGTGAAAATGCCGGGCAGACTATTCGGGTCGCGTGATCATTTCCCAATCGGGCCGCGCGCGTAGAGGTGCGAATCGGTTCTCGGTGGCCAGGTCCTTGCGCAAATCCTTGGCGGCGGAATTCGTCTTGAGGCGTCGATCACTGAGCACCACCGACTGGCGCAGGCTCTTCGCTGCCAGATCGAGTTTGCCGAGCGACGACTGCATCGCCGCAAGGTCGTACCACGCCTCCGGACTTTCGGGACTCACCTGCGTCAACCGGAGCAACGCCCGCTCCATGAGCGGCACATTGCGGAGTTGCTGCGCGAAGATCGCCGCCTGCAACACGGCTTCGTGCGTCACGTTCGTTTGCGCCAGCAACGTGTCCAGCACCGCAAATGCGTCATTGCTGCGTTGCAGTTGCGCGTAAGCCTCGGCGAGATGGAATGCGCTCGTGATGTTGGCCTTGTCCTTGTCGAAGGTCGCCGCGAGCGAGCTGACCTGTTTCTGGACTTCAGTCAGCGTGCTTTCATTTTGTTGGTACTTGTCGATCTGGTCGTGCAGGTAGCGGAACTGATCGTTGTTGGGATCGAGTTCCAGCGCCGTCTCAGTGATGAGCCGCGCATCCGCCAGCCGCCCCGGGATGTTGAGTAACAGGCTCGCATACTTGAACACGGCCTCGGGTGAATACGGGCAAAAGGCAAAGGATTGTTTCCAGGCAAACTCCGCTTCCCGGGTCAGGCGCGCGCGTTGGGCTTCCGTCTTCGGGAGGTAATCGGAAGGCGTTGGCACACCGGTCAACAAACCAAGGCGCCACAAGTAAATCCCCGCGATCGCGCCCCGCAGCTTTGAAAACGACTTCTGCGCCTGATCGTCACGAATGAATTTGGGATCGCCCTTGAACCCGGTGTAATCGCGGCGCACGTACACTTTCTGCACGAATTCGCAGATCTCCTTCACGCTGGTGTCTTCCTTGATCCAGTTGCCGATCAACCGATCCGAATAATCTGTCCAGAAATGCCGGTCGCGTTGAAAATCGTCCTCGGTCAATTCCGGCACGTTCTGCCGGTTGATCTTCATGATGATACCGTATGGTGTGAGATGCGGAAACATCCAGTCCAGCGGGAAGCTTTCCTC
The DNA here is from genome assembly GCA_016124235.1 of bacterium. GTDB lineage: Bacteria > Verrucomicrobiota > Verrucomicrobiia > Limisphaerales > RI-55 > RI-55. The sequence goes on from WGOC01000008.1 coordinate 26,987, forward strand.
GACGTAGAATTCGTTCGTCGGGTTGTGATCGAAAATGGTCTTCGCGAGGATGCCGTTGATCGCCATGACGGACACCTGACCGGCCACCTGAATGCGGTCGTGACCATCCCCGGCCGGCACGATGTCGACAATTTCGCCGGGTCGCAGTTGGTTCAACTTTTTGCGCCGGGCCGCGTCCTGGAGATAAACTTCAAAACTGTCCGCGCTGTCCTGCGGTGTGGGCGTGTAGATTTCGTTGGGCGGATAAACCCCCTCGGCCCGTCGGCGGGCTTCGATCTTGGCACCGAGATCGGTGAAGAAATGATCGGCCGCGCTCAGCAAAAGAACCTTCGACAGGGTTTTGTCGCCAGCGATCTTCCATTGATCGGCCGCGGGAAGGGAACGTTCCCGATCAGAAAGCAGCAACGCCTGGAAGAACGGCGGATCCTGCTGCGTGCTGCGATCGTACTGCGCGCGGATGTAGCTGAGGTAGGTGTGATCGGCCAACGCGTTTTGCGTGATGATGTAGACATCGCGACGATCAAAATTCGGATCACGACGCTGTGTCGGCTTGATGAAGCTTTCGCAGAAGATCATGTAGGTCGGGCAAAACCGGCCCGGGTCCGTGCCGCCAAAGAGGATCGCGCTCTTCGCCATTTCCGGATACACCAGTTTGGCGGACTTCGGGTCGGCCAGCAGTTGCTTACGTTCCTGGGGATCGTAACTGAGTTTGCCATCCGGCGCGGTGAAGGGCGGCGTGAACATGTCGTGACCGAACCACCAGCCAAACAAATGGCCGCGTTGTTCATTGTCCGACCAGTGGGCCATCACCGAGTAAAGTGGCGTGATCGCCACCAAGCCGAGGAACACGCCCAAATGCACACGCTCCCGACTCACCAGTACGACCAGCGTGATCGCGACCATTGAAGCCAGGCCGAAGTACGCGTTGAACCGATCGAGGGGATACGCGGTGTTCATCATCACCCAGGCCACGCCGTACAGGGCGATTGCCGACATGATCGCGCCGCCATAAAGCAGCCAGTCACGGTATTCGCGATATGCGTTTTGGAGAATGCCGGCAATCAGCGCGAGGCCGTACCCGGCAAACATTGCGATTGTGACGTGCGACGCCGTGAAGAAGACGCGCGTCAGATCATGGCTTTGTTTGTCGGAGCCCGGGTTCAACAAATAAATCAGCAGCACTGACAGACATAAATAAATGGCTGACTGGCCAATGATCCACGCGCGTTCGCGGTTGCGCATGCGCATCAGAAAGACAAACGGCAGCAGCGCGATCAGGAGATAAACCGGGTTGAATTCCTCGATCGCTCCGTCGACCAGCATCCAGCATTGATCGGCAAATTTGGCGACGCTGTCGGTGGGACTGGTCTTTTCGTATTGGCCGCGCGTAAACGCGTGAATAAAACCCTCGACGGTGCGCGGGTATCCCCAGTTCATCGGCGGGTTCGTCATCGAGGCGATCGGCATGTAGAGGTAAAAACTCGTGCCGATGATAAACGTGACGCCACACAAGATCGGAACGAGCCAATCGCGGAACGTCTTCCAGGTCTGGCGCAGCAGATAAACGCTGGCGCCGACCAAACCGCAGCCCAACGTAAACCAGACAAAGTAACCACCGCTGGACGACACCACTTCGCCCTTGAGCGCGAAGATGGAGAAGAACAGATAGATCAACAGGCCGTACAGGACCCAATCACGGAACAGCTCGTAAACCGGCTTGGGGTTCTTGACGAGCAGGTAGATATACGCCGCGGCCGAGAGCAAACCGACCACATGGAAAATGATCAAAACGGGGATGTTGCCCTCGAACAAAACGACGATTCCGGAAGATCGTAAAATGACGCCGACCAGATACGCCACCACGTTGCCCAGAATCAGATCACGGCCGAGCCTCGGTTTGCCAAACGCGATGAGCACCTCAATACCCATCGCCGCGCAGATCAGTGTCTGGTGATTGGTAAAGCACACGCCGAAAACAAAGAACGCCAGCAACAGCCAGCGTGCCTGGTCCGGCGTATAAAGCCACCGCATCAGGAGCGCGTACGTGAGTACCAACGACAGCACGCTCAACGTATACACTTCCACGATGACCGCCTGACTCCACATGAAGCCATTGAAGCCGATCAACATGCCGGCAATCCAGCCGGCCGCGATACACAGGAGATTCTCCGCCTTGCGATCGATGTTTTTGAAGGCATCGATGCTTTCCAGCACCATGCTGCTGCCGCGTGAAGTGATCAACGCCAGCACACCACAGGAAAGAGCACCGGCCACCGCCGACGACAAGGCCACCCGCCAGGCGATATTGGAAAACGGCACCAGCACGGTGAACAACCACGTGTAAAGCGTCCACACCGGGTAGCCCGGCGGGTGCGGCACGCCGGCGTAGAATGAGCCAACGGCCAGCTCACCCGAATCCTCCAGCGTGACCTCCGGCGCGAGCGTCAGGTAATAGCCAATGAAGACCAACAGCGCCGTGATGCCAAAGCTGATCCAATCGCACCGCCGAAAAAAGCGCGTCGATTGCGCGGCGGCCGGCGTGGCCGTTTTCTCCGGCGACGGCGGCAGCGGTTCTGACTTTGCCCGTGTACGATCCACAGGCGCGGGACCGCCCTTGCCGCCGGAGGCGGGTTTCGATTTATCCTTGCTCATGGGGTTACTGAATCAAGCCGTTGGTCAACGTCAGGAAGACCGGCAAATTCCGCATAGAAGAAGGGGCAGTCGTCCAGTTTGTCGATTTAAAAGTCTCGCCGTTCACATTGTTCATGGCGCTGTTGGCCCAGTCATGGGCGTCGGCCTGCAATGTCCGCGCGCGCCATGCGTTGACATTCACATCCTCGAAAAGCTCATTTTCCAGAAAGGCATACGCCAGCAACAAACTGTTGCTTGAACCGTCGCCCAATGTCGTTGTCGATTGGCCTCCCGCCAGCGGGCGCTCGTGCCCGTCCGGCGTGGCGAGTTGCAGCACCAGCACAAACACACACGCCACGGGCGCCAGCCAACCCCAACCGGCCAAACGCTCACGCGACGCATGACGGCGAGGCGCGGGTTCCACTTCCCGGCCAAACAGCCGCTCTTCAACTGCCGACGACGGGCGCCGCGGTGTCCAGGATCGCATCTGCGACTCCAGGCGATTCAGTTCGTTGTTGTTCATAAACTTTCAAACAGGATTTCAATTTCTGCATGCCGTAGCGGTAGCGGCCAGCGGCGGTATTGGGCGAAATCTCCAGCAGTGACCCAATTTCCTCAAACGTATGCCGATGCCATATCTTGAGGACGATGACTTCGCGTTGATCCACCGGAAGTCCGGCCAAACACCGCATGGCCGCCATTTCCCACGGGGATTCGGACGCGCCCCGCTCAAACCAACGCCGCGATTCCAGCTCGTGCTTCACCCGGTTCCACAGGCCGCGGCGCAGATTCAACGCCCGATTGCGGTACGCCCGGACGCAATAGCGATCCGGTTGATCCGGCCAGACCTCGAGCCGCAGCAAGGCGATGAATGTCTCCTGCAAGACGTCCTCGGCCTCCGCGTGCGTCAGCCCCAAGGCACGCCCGTAAAGCAGCAATTCCGCGGCTTTGCGCTCGTAAAGCGACCGGCATTCTGGGCGGTTCGACTGTCCTTCCGTATCCAAACTCTGCTGAATGGACACCAGTGGGGCCGTTTTTTGTATAAATTTTCTTCAGCGATTTTTTGCCGGCGCCGCTCGAAAGATGCTGAGCTCGGACGCGCGGTGATTCGCCGACGACCAAATCGGTGTTCGATCACGGTGTGATTCCTCTTCATCACCAAAAGGAAAGGCGCCCCGAAGGGCGCCTCGAATTCTACGCGAGCCGTACCGTTGGGTTCAGCCGACGGCGGCCAATTCGGCCTCGAACAGTTCCCGGGTCTTGCCCTGCAGGTCGGCCTGGCTGATCTCGCCTTTTTCGAACTTCGCGATCAGGGCCTTCTGCGCCAGATAGTCCTTGTTCACGATGCCGGCCTTGCTTTGGAGCATGCGCCACGCTTTGCGGCGCTCGACGGCGAACAACACCATCTGTCGCGACACGGCAAAGAACTTCAGCTTGCCGTTCACGTCCGCCTTGATGAACACGCCGAAATCCGGAACGTAGCTGCGGTGGTTCTTGTCGAACACGCGGCGGTAAATCACATCTTCCTGCGTCACGCAGACCAGGATGTCGTCGAGGTGAATCATCTCGGCGGCCTGTTCTTCCTTGATCGCCTTGACGTGCTTGCGGAAGCGACCCTCAGTGATCGCCCAATGCGCCACGGTGAAGTTATATTTGTCGCCGGTGGCCTTGAATTTCGTTTCCCACCAATCGCGCTGGAGCGAAGGATTACCCTTCAGCTCGAAGCACTCCTGGGCCGTTTCACCCGCGCGCGGGTTGTAAACAAACTCCGGCATGCCGCGCGCATCACGCACCATTTTGGCCTGATCGGCCGACATGTTGTCCGGCACTGCGTGTTCCGGCTGGCACGTCGTGTAAGCCTGGAAGAAGGCGGTGCCGCGATATTCCAGACCGTCGAGCATCGCCTTGTAGAGCTTCGCGGCGTTGGCCATCGAAACCTGCGCCACAAACGGCGAGCCGTGACCGCTCGTAAATGCCTCGGCGACGTTCTTCTTCTCAATCAACTTGCCCTGGGAGGCGATGCCGAACTGGTTCATGTCGTAACCGCCCAGCATCGTGGAAGAATCGGAGTTCTGGCCACCGGTGTTGGAATACACCTGCGTGTCGAGCATGAGCATCTTCACGTTCGGCCGGTTTTGCAGAACGACTTTTGACACATTCTGGAAGCCGATGTCGCCGAGTGCGCCGTCGCCGCCGATCACCCAGACCTTCGGCAGTTCACGGATTTCCTGTTCGGTCATCAACGAGTCCTCGAGATGGGTCATCAGGAAGTATTCAGCCTTGGACGACACATTGTCTTCGCGGTCGAGCAGGGTGTCGGTCAACCGCTCCGGTACCACGGAACGCCGGGCGTGATTCTGGATCAACGATTCGCTCAGAAGCCAGGAGATCGTCGAGCCGTCCTGGAATAGCGAATTCATCCAGGGATACGGATGCGGATTGGACGGCGGCGTGGACCCGTAAACCGTATTGCAGCCCGTGCTCGCGCCCATGAACATGACGCTCTGGCCGTTGGCCAACCGACCGTCGACGGCCTGTAGTTCCTTGTGATTGAAGGCGTCCTGGCGAAGAACCGCGCACATCCCACCGATCAATTGCTGGTCCGTGATGGCGCCGTGTTTGGCTTCGTAATCGGCGATGCGTTTGTCGGTGTCCGCATCGTCTTCGCCGCCCAGGCCCATCACCACATGAGCCACAGTTTTCTTGAAGAGCTGATATTCCTCTTCGCTGCGGTCCTTGAGCTTCTTCAGCTTCAATGGGCCTTCCTGCTCAAGTTTGGTCGCTTTCTCGCGCAGGCGCTCGGCTTTCTGGTGATAGATCGGCCGCATGTAGGCTTCCGTCACGGAAGCGCAGGCGCGCAGAATGGACTTTTCACCGCAACCGGCACAGGCGCCGTCGCCGGAGACCAATGCTTCGTAATTGCGACGAACCATCAAATGATTCCGCAACGCTGCTTCGCGCGAGTTCGCCGCGTCTTCGTCGTTGTAAAGACCCAGGTATTTTTGCGGCGTGTCGGGCAGCAACCGGCTGAAGATCTGCGCCGTCGTCAACTCGGCATTCAGTTCTTCGGTCTCGCGAGTCATGCGCAACGCATCGTGATCACCACAAACCTGGACGCATTCGCCACAACCTTTGCACAAGTCGGAAACGAAGATCGAGAACAGGCCGCCCGAACCCGGGCTCTTCTGTTCCACGGACCGGAAGATTGCCGGGACGTTCGCGTAGGACAGCGGCAACTTGTCGATGATCCCCATGAATTCATCGCGGGCCTTCTGACCCACCGCAGTCAACGCGCCGATTTCGGCCCGGACGATGTCCTTGAAAGGTTCCTTGCCGCGCGCCTTGACGATTTCGACCATTTTGGCGCGGGCACGATCTTCGACGCCTTTGAGTTCGGCGATCAGGTTCTTTCGTTCCGCCGCGTCGCTCACATAATAAGTCGCCGCCGTTTTCAACACCGTGCTGATTTCCTGCGAAGTGTTCGGCAATGCCGTGTCCGGGCAGGCCGTGATGCATTCCATGCACTGGGTGCAGTTTTCGGCGATGTAAACCGGAGTCTCGCGCCGAGCGACGTATTTGGACTGTGTCGCCCCCGTGCCGGCACCCATCACGCCCGCTGAAGCCAACGCACCTGCCGGCTGGTGGTAGCCAAGACCGCTGCGGAATTCGCTGTCAAACTTCGCCAACGACTGGAACGGCGCTTTCGGCTTTTGATCGGCCGGCGCCGGTATGCCGGTCGTGATCGTTCCGCATCCGGCCGTGGGGATCAACGGATTGTCCGTCTGCGGACTCAGTGGCGGGTTCCGCATGCTGGAGCGATCCGGATCATCGAGCTCACCGTACTTGATCTCTTCCACGCGGGTGTAGCCACCGATCATGACGTCCATGTTTGACTTCACAACCGCTTCGCCGAACCGGCCAAACTTCTTATGATACTGTTTGTTGACCGTTTCCCGGAACAGATCGTCGGAAATGTCGTTGTCCTTGAGAAAACTCGAAACCTTGAAGAAACCACCCAGAAAGCTGTTGCCCTGCATGCGCAGCTGGAGATCGCCGCGGTCGGTCGCCTTCTTGGCAATATCAAAACCAGGCAGAATATAAACCCGAATGTGATTGTCCCTGATGAACTGTCGATGCTTCGCCGGGATGCGCTGCCAGGCGGTCTCCGGTGTGTCGCTCGATTCCCAGACCAACGCGCCGCCCTTGTTCAACCCTTCGAGCGGATTCGTGTGCGTGAATGCCTTGGGATCGCAGCACAGCACCACATCGACGTGGTTCAACTCGCAGTTCACCTTGATCCGGTCGCGGGCAACGGTGAGATAATAATTGGTCGGCGCTCCTTTCTTTTCGGAACCGTATTTCGGATTCGCCATGACCCACAAATGCGGAATGACCCGGCCGTCCTCGTCATATTGCGGATCCTTTTCCGTCAGGTAATTACCAAAGTCACCGATGATCTCGCCGAGATTCTTGCCGGTGGTGATCATGCCCCAGCCGCCGATCGAGTGGAACCGCACCGCGATTGCACCTTCGGGCAGCAACGACGGCGTGTCCTTGGAAATGACCGCATAGGGATGATCGACGCCCAACACGAAGAACGTTTCGCCGTCCGCCGCGCCCTTGCCGTCCTTGCGCTTGGTCTGGCCGATCGCAAACTCGTAGGCACCCAAGGTGTGTTCCGGACGGAAGTCGCGGGAACCAATCCCGTACGCGCCACGGAACAAACGCGGCATTTCTTCTGGTTTCAATGCCGGCACCTGACCTTTGTATAGATGCGCTTCGAGCGCCTTGCCCAAAGCGGTCCGAACATCGCGGGCCAACGGATTGTCGCCCGCCATGCCTTCGTCGGTTCGTTCCAGGATAATGACGTTCTTTTTGCCCCGCAGCGCGTTGATCACGGCCGCCTCCGGGAACGGCCGGATCACGTTGATGTGAATGGACCCAACCTTGGCGTTACGCTGGTCGCGTAGGTAATCGCAAGCCTCCTCAATGTTTTCCGCGGCGCAACCCAGCGAAATGAAGACCGTGTCGGCGTCATCGCATTTGTATTGCGAGATCAGCCCGTACTTCCGCCCGGTCAGTTTGCCAAATTCTTCGTACGCCTGCTCGATGAACTTGAGAATCGGCTCGTTGAAATTGTTGCGACGAGCCACCACGCCGTTCATGTGGTGCTCTTGATTTTGGACCGGACCGAGCAGCAACGGGTTTTTGAGGTCCATCATTTCCGGCACACGGCGGCGCTTCGGACCAAAGAGTTCCTTCTGCGCCGGCGTCGGGCAATCGATCATCTCGTCGGGCGCCCCGAGAAACTCGCGAAGCAATTCCGATTCGGGCACCAGATACGTCCGCTCCGAGTGCGTCGTGAGCATGCCGTCCTGGATGTTCATGCCGGGGTTCAAAGAAAGCTCGTTCACCTTGCGCATGATGACCCCTTGGTCCGCCGCCTGTTGGGCGTCCTTGCCGATCATCATCGTCCAACCCGTGTCGAGCGCCGCGTAGAAATCGTCGTGTCCGCAATGCACGTTCAACGCGTGCTTCGTCAGCGCGCGGGCGCCTACTTCGAGCACCATTGTCGAAAACTTGCCCGGCGCGTGATAATACTGCTCCATGGCGTACACGATGCCCTGGCCGGAGGTAAAGTTCACCGCGCGCTTGCCGCTCACCGCAAACGCGGTGGCACCGCCCTGGGCCGCGTGCTCGCCTTCGCACTCGACGGCGATCTTGGCCCCGCCAAACACGTTCAATTCACCTTGCGCGTACGATTGCTGGTAAATTTCGCCCCCTTCGGTCGACGGCGTGATCGGATAAAAAATGCCGCCGTCGGTAATTCGGGTTTCGACAAACTTGGTGACCAGTTGGTTGCCGTTGCACGTCACCGGGATGCCCGGATACTTCGGCTTGGTCTGGGTGCCCGCACCTTTGGCGGCTTCACTAGTGGATGGATTCGACATAGCTCAATAATTCAAAGTCTGAAACGGCGTTTTCGACAGCCGCAAAAGTTATCATTGGCTCCGCAGCAAGGAAACCATTTAGTTAATCGCGAAATCCAGAAGCTGCCGCGATTCCCGCCATAAGGCCGACTGGAAATCCCGCAAGTCAACGCGTCGACCGCCACCCGGATTTTTAGTGTTTGGGCACTCCTGCCAATCCCGCTATAGTCCCGCCACCGGGTCGCTTCCAGGGAAGTGCTTGCGATTCCTGAGATAAGACTGCGGCGACCCCCGATTACTTCATGCGGATACACTTGTACAGTCTTCACGGCCTGTTCCGGGCGGAAAACCTGGAGATCGGTCGCGACGCCGACAACGGTGGCCAGATCGCCTACGTCATGGAATTGGCCAAAGCCCTGTCGCGACGACCCGAGGTGACCCAGGTGCATCTCTTCACCCGCCGCATCGAGGACGCGGCCCTTTCGGCCGATTATTCCAAGTCTATTGAGCCCGTTAACGAAAAATTTGATATTCGCCGGATCTCCTGCGGCGGCAAAAGGTATCTCCCGAAGGAGCAGCTCTGGCGGCACCTCGACGAGTTTGTTACCAACGCGCTCACCCACATCAAATCCGAAGACGTTTTCCCGGACTGGATTCATTCGCACTACGCGGATGCCGGCTACGTCGCGTCGGAACTTTCGGCCAACTTGAACATCCCCTTCGCCCACACCGGGCACTCGCTGGGACGGCCCAAACTGCAGAAATTGATCGGCGGCGGCATGCCCGAGGACGAGGCCTACGACCGCTTCAAATTCTCCGACCGTTTCAACGCCGAAGAGGCAACGTTGCTGAATTCAGAATTCATCGTTACCTCGACCGCGCAGGAAGAACTTTCATACGAGGTCTACGAGAACTCCGACAAGGCGGAGTACCACGTGATCCCGCCCGGGCTCAATTTTGAACGGTATCACCCATACTACGACGAGCTGAACGACATCGACCCGGATCGGGCCGAACTCCGGAAGCAGGCACGGTTTTCGGTGAAGCAGAATCTGGAAAAGTTTTTCTCGCACCCGGATCGGCCGGTCATCCTTACCATCTGCCGGCCCGACAAAAAGAAGAACATCGACGGCCTCATTCACGCCTACGGCACCGACCGGGAACTCCAGGCGATCGCCAACCTGGCCATCTTCGCCGGCTTGCGCAGCGACATCAACGCGATGCCCGCGGGTGAAAAGGAAGTGCTGACCGAGATTCTTCTGTTGATGGACAAGTACAATTTGTATGGCCGGCTCGCGATTCCCAAGAAGCACGACGTCGAATGGGAAGTACCGGAAATCTATCGGTTGTGCGCTTTGAAAAGCGGTGTGTTCGTCAACATTGCGCTGAACGAACCGTTCGGCTTGACGATTCTGGAATCGACCGCTTGTGGCCTGCCGGTTGTGGCCACACAGGACGGTGGTCCGTCGGAGATCATTCCCGTGTGCGAAAGCGGGTTGCTCGTGCCGCCGACTGACACCGCCGCCATCCAAAAGGCACTGAAAGAAATCCTAACCGATCCCGAACGCTGGCAGCAAATGTCCCACACCGGCGTCCGCCGCGTGCGCGAACACTACAGCTGGGATCATCACGTGGAGGTTTATTTGAAATTGGTTGCTGAAAATCGAAGTGAAGGCGATGGCAAGATCACCAAGGACGTGGCGCCCAATCCGAAACTGGCCGAACGCTTCAAGAAGGCCGACCGGATGATCATCTCCGACATCGATGACACCATGATTGATCCCAAGAATGGCAATCCCGGCCTCGATGAGCTGAAGGAGTTCCTTTCCTCACGGGGAAATCAATTTGTCTACGGCGTCGCAAGTGGCCGTTCGTTCGCATTGATCCGGGACGTCATCAAGGAACACGATCTGCCACTGCCCGACGTCATCATTTCCGGCGTTGGCACGAGTATTTGCTACGGCATGAACGCGTCGTCCGGTTTCGACAAGGGGTGGATCGGTCACATCGGCCATCAGTGGAATCCTGATCTCGTTCGTGAACGAATCGCCACCCTTCCGGCGCTCGAATTGCAGGAACCGGAAAATCAAAATGATTTCAAGATCTCGTATTACCTGCACGATCCACACCTCACGCACGAAGTGATTCGAGGAACGCTCGGCCGGGCCGCATCTTCGGTGAACATCATCATCACGCAGCAGGCCTACGTGGATATTCTGCCGCGGCGCGCTTCCAAGGGCCGCGCCATTCGTTACGTGGCCAACAAATGGTCGGTACCCATCCAGCGCACCATCGTTTGTGGCGACGCCGGCAATGATCTAGACATGTTCAACGGCCAGACCCGCGGCATCGTCGTGGCCAATCACGCGCCGGAGCTGGAAACACTGCGCGGCAAACGCCGGGTTTACTTCGCGGGTGCCCCCGCAGCCTCGGGTATTCTCGAGGGGCTGCGACACCACCAGTTCACGGAAAGCGCGAGTTAATAAACGAACGACCGCATGGAATCCAGTTACGACACGTCCTGGTTTGACCGCCACAGCGCGTCCTCTTTCATGCGGTTGATGCCGCGCTTGCGCGCGCGGTTCAAGGATATCCCGGAAGCCGATTGGCAAGCCTACACGATGCGGCTGGAACGCCATTTCCCGCGGCTCTTTCGGCTGCTGCACCGGTTGTACAGCAGTCACTACGATTTCTTTTATCACCTGGAGAACCTGCTGACGACCGCCACCGAAATGTGGATCCAACGGTCTGACGAATTGAAGGCGTTGGACGCGATTCGCGAGAACGATCCGAACTGGTACCAGTCGCACAGTCTGATTGGTTACATCCTCTACGTGGACCTGTTCGCCGGGAATCTCGGGTCGGTCCGCGCGCGCATCCCGTACCTCAAGGAACTTGGCGTCACGTATCTCCACTTGATGCCCCTTTTCAAATCCCCGGCCGGCGACAACGATGGTGGTTACGCGATCAGCAGTTATCGCGAAGTCGACGAAGAACTCGGCACGATGGCGCAACTCGCCGAACTCGCCGGCGACTTGCGCAATCACAACATCAGTCTCTGTCTCGACTTCGTTTTCAATCACACGTCCGACGAACATGAGTGGGCAAAGAAGGCCCTGGCCGGCGATCGTGATTGCCAGGAATACTACCGGATGTACGACGACCGGACGATCCCCGACCAGTACGAGAAGACGGTAAAATCGGTTTTTCCGGACGAACACCCCGGCTGCTTCACCTATCGCAACCGCATCAAAAAGTGGGTCTGGACCACATTTAAGAATTATCAGTGGGACCTGAATTACGAGAACCCGGCAGTCTTCAATCGCATGGCCGAGGAACTGATGTTTCTCGGCAATCAGGGCGTTGAAATTCTTCGCCTCGACGCCGTCGCGTTTCTCTGGAAGAAGCTGGGCACCACCTGCGAAAACCTGCCCGAAGCGCACCTGCTCATTCAGGCCTTCAACGCCGTTGTTCGCATCGTGGCGCCCGCCATGGTTTTCAAGTCGGAAGCCATCGTGCATCCCGACGAAGTCGCCCGGTACATCAGCGAAGACGAATGCCAGGTCTCCTACAATCCGTTGTTGATGGCACTTCTCTGGAGCAGCCTGGCCTCACGGGACGCGAAGTTTCTCCGGCATTGCCTGCAAAAGCGTTTCGCCCTGCCGCAAGGCTGTGCGTGGGCAAATTATGTCCGCTGTCACGACGATATCGGCTGGACGTTCTCCGACGACGACGCCCGCGAGATTCACATCGATCCGACCGCGCATCGGAAGTTTCTCATCGAATTCTACACCGGCCGGCATGCCGCCAGTTTTGCATCCGGCCTGCCGTTTCAGGAAAACCCCACGACCGGCGACGCCCGCATCTCTGGTAGCTGCGCTTCGCTGGCCGGGCTCGAACGCGCGCTCCAGGAAAACAATCCCGCGGCGATTGAGCTGGCCATCCGGCGCATTCTTCTTTTGTACGGCGTCATCTTCACCATTGGCGGCGTTCCGTTGATTTACGCCGGCGACGAAATCGCCGTGCTCAACGATCACTCCTACGAAAAGGATCCGGAAAAAGATGGCGACACCCGCTGGGTGCACCGAGCCGTCTTCAATTGGGAGAAAGCGGAACTGCGCACGCAGCCCGATACCCCCGAGGGCCGGGTCTTTGCCGGACTCCTAAAACTCGCCCGCGTCCGGCAGAACAACTTTGCGTTCACCCGTTCGGAAACCGAGATCATCGACACAGGCAACGAACACGTGCTCGGATACTTTCGGCAGCATCAGGAACAAAACGTCCTCGTGCTCGCCAATTTCGCGGAGAGTGAACAACCCATCGCCGCCACACGGCTGCGCCAACTCGGCCTGCGCCGCACTTTCACCGACATCATCGCCGGCAAAAATGTCACCGCTGCTGCCACGCTCTTGATGGAACCCTGTCAGTTCATGGTGCTCGTCGGCGCGCGCGGGTGATCGATTTTCCGCGCAGGATTTTACCTGAATTGTGATACACGGCCGCGCGATGGCTGCGGCAGTCAAACATCGTTCAACAGATCAAAATTCGTATGATCGTTCCCCGATATTGGGCCGAAGCGAGACGGCAACAACGCACGCACAAGCGTCAGGTGACGGTGCGAAGGTTTGGCTGGTCGAACAGCAGTGAAGCGGAAGCGCAACAACAGGCCGAGCAACGGGCTGCCGATGCGCTGCAAAAGATACTCGCGGGCGAAAACGTGCGTCGCTTCGAACCACGCGTGGCATACAACGGTGCCGAAGGTGTCCCCATCCGCGAGGAAATTGTCGCCGAGCACGGCCTCACCATCATCACACGCAATAGCTACGGCGCACTCTGCCTCAACAGCCCCGACGTTTTGTTTGCCGACGTCGATTTCGAAAGGCGACCGGTGTATAGATCTGGCTGTGTTCTATTTATCGTGCTCGCCTTGATTTCCATCGCCATCGCTTGGAATCAAAAATCCGGAAGACTCGCCCTCGGCTTGATCGCAGCAAGTGTCTTCGCCGCAATCATGTTGCCTTCGCTTGTCCAAAGCTTGTTGATCGCCTGCCGTGGCGGAGCGCAAAAGATCGCTTTGAAAAACATCCACCAATTTGTCGCCACGCATCCAGATTGGAAGCTACGCGTCTATCGCACGCCGGCCGGATATCGCGTGCTGGTTCTTCATCGGCCATTCTCACCAGACGAGCCCGAGGTTGCGGACTTCTTTCGGGCGCTCGACGCGGATCCAGTTTACGTGAAAATGTGCCAGCGACAAAAATGCTTCCGTGCGCGCGTCAGTCCCAAACCGTGGCGTATCGGCGTCGCGCATCACGTGAAACCTCGTCCCGGTCTCTGGCCTGTTCGTCCCGAAGCCATGCCTGCCCGCAGAAAGTGGATCAGCGACTACGAAGACAAGGCGCGTTCATTTGCCTCGTGTCGTTTGGAGGAAGAATTCGGTAACGGCACGACTCACGAATCCGTGCGCCCAGTCCTGGAATTGCACGATGAATTGTGTCGCGCGCAAAGCGGCCTGACCATCGCTTGAGTCCGCTCACCCCCACAACTGCTTGTCCAGTGACCGCAATTGGATCGCTTCGGAAACGTGTTCCGCGGTGAGCGATTCACTGCCCGCCAGATCAGCGATCGTGCGGCTGACTTTGAGAATCCGATCGTAGGCGCGGGCGCTGAGTTTGTATTCGTCCATCGCCATCTTCAAAAAGTTCAGCGTGCTCTCGTCCAGCCGGCAATGCTGCTTCAAATCACGGGCGCCCATCCGGGCATTGCACGTAACGGGTCGACCGGCGAATCGCTCGATCTGCCGCCGCCGGGCCGCAACCACGCGCGTCCGGATTTCCGCCGATGTCTCGCCGGGTCGCGCCTCGCTCATCTCGCGAAACCGCACCGCCGGCACTTCCACGTGAATGTCGATGCGATCCAGCAACGGGCCCGAGATGCGGCCGAGATAATTCTGAATCTCGCGCGGCGAACTTTTGGACTCGCCCGGCATTTTCCCGTCCGGCGTCGGGTTCATCGCCGCGACCAACATGAATTGCGACGGAAAGGTCATCGTGCCGGCGGCCCGCGAAATCGTGACGTGTCCTTCCTCGAGCGGCTGGCGCATCGTTTCCAAAACGCTGCGTTTGAACTCCGGCAATTCGTCGAGAAACAACACACCGTTGTGCGCGAGTGAGATTTCGCCCGGCGTGGGATTGATGTTGCCGCCGAGCAATCCGGCGTCGCTCGCGGTGTGATGTGGCGCGCGAAACGGTCGCTGCGTGACCAGCGCCTGACCGGCTCGCATCAAACCGACGATGCTGTGAATCTTCGTCGTCTCGAGCGCCTCCTCCAGCGTGAGCGGCGGCAGAATCGTCGGAATGCGTTTTGCCAGCATGGACTTGCCCGTGCCCGGCGGACCAATCATCAAGATGTTGTGTCCGCCAGCGGCCGCGATTTCCAACGCGCGCTTGACCGATTCCTGTCCTTTCACGTCGGCGAAATCGAGCGGGTCATCGACCGGTTGATCGAAGACTTTGGACACATCCACCTTCACCGGGCTGATCTTGATTTCGCCTTCCAAGAACTGCGCGGCCTCGCGGAGATTTTGAATCGGGATCACCTGCAGACCTTCGACCACGGCTGCTTCGGGCGCGTTATCCTTGGGGACGAGCACACCGATCAAACCGTCGCGCTTGGCCTGAATCGCGATGGGCAGAACGCCGCGACAAGGGCGCACGGCGCCGGTCAGCGCGAGTTCGCCGATAAGAATGAAATTATCGAGTTGATCGGTGATGATCTGTTCGCTGGCAGCGAGCATGCCGAGGGCGATCGGCAGATCGAAGCTGGGGCCTTCCTTGCGCACATCGGCCGGCGCGAGATTGATGGTCGTGCGGCCCATCGGCGGCCGGTATCCGCTGTTGCTCAACGCAGTCAGGACACGATCTTGTGATTCCCGAACGGCCGCATCCGGCAATCCCACGATGACGACCCGGAAGTCGCCGTAATCCGAGTTGACCTCGACCTCCACCGGACTGGCCTCGATCCCGTTGACCGAAGCCGAAAACACCCTCGCAAGCATGGGCGTGATTGAACTTCAGCCCGCCGGTGCAACGCAAGGTTTTCGACCCTCGCTTCCGACAACTCGCGCTGTTTTTCCATAACAGCCTCCCGACCACTCTTTGCTCGGATCGTGTAACGAGGATTGTGTTTGGTGCATCTATGCCCTTAGTTTGAAACACCTTATCCGCCAGAATTCGCCCATCATGAAACGCTTCCTTTCCCATCTCACGCTGGCTTTGTTCAGCGTTCCCGCCTTTGCGGCGTCGCCCGGTGCCTTCGATTGGCCGCAGTGGCAGGGCCCCAATCACGACGCGGTATCCCAGGAAACGGGCCTGCTCCAGCAATGGCAGAAGGAAGGACCACCACTCGCTTGGAAGGCCGAAGGTTTGGGCGGGGGCGACAGTGCACCTTCCGTGGCTGCCGGTCGGGTTTACGCCATGGCCAATCGCGGGAATGACGAAATTGTCTTCGCCCTGTCTGAAGCGGACGGCAAGGAAGTGTGGGTTTCGCGCCTGGGACCAGCTTTCCAACAACGCGGTTGGCCGCAGGGCAAGGAAGGTCCGGGGTGCACGCCCACGGTCGATGGCGATCGGCTTTACGCCATTGGACTCGGCGGCGATCTCACTTGTCTGCAAGTCTCTGACGGCAAGATTCTCTGGCAACGAAGTTTCACCAAGGACTTTGGCGGTCGCATTCCGACCTGGAGCTACCGCGAGTCGCCGCTGATCGATGACGACAAATTGATCTGCACGCCGGGCGGTGAAGGCGCCACGATGGTTGCCCTCAACAAAATGACCGGCGACACGATCTGGAAGAGTGAGGCCACCGGCAGCCCAAAAGCCGCCTATTGCTCGGCGACCGCCATCGATTTCAAGGGTGAGCGTCAGTATGTGAATTTCACCGCGCGATCGCTCATCGGCGTCGCCGCGGCGGACGGCAAATTCCTGTGGGAATACAAGCGGCCCGCCAATGGTCACGGCATCAACATTTCCACACCGGTTCATCAGGATGGTTTCATTTTCGCGGCGTCTGCGTATGGCGCCGGCGGTGGTCTCATGAAATTGAGCAAGGAGGCGGACGGCCACTACATCGCCGACGAGGTTTATTACACCAAAAAGATGCAGAACCATCACGGCGGGATGATCGTGGTCGACGGTGCGCTCTATGGCGCCAATGGTGGAAACGAAGGCGGGCATCTCGTCTGTCTCGACTTCAAGTCCGGCGACGTGTTTTGGGACGAGGCTGACGACAAGGAACATCAAGTCGCCAAAGGTTCACTGGCCATGGCCGACGGCCGGCTCTACTACCGGATGGAAGACGGCACGGTTTTACTGATCGAACCGAACTCGAAAAAATACATCGAGCACGGCCGCTTCAAGCAGCCCGACCGAAGCAGCAAGCCGGCGTGGTCGCACCCCGTCATCGCAAACGGCAA
The DNA here is from genome assembly GCA_016124235.1 of bacterium. GTDB lineage: Bacteria > Verrucomicrobiota > Verrucomicrobiia > Limisphaerales > RI-55 > RI-55. Next base: position 44,021 of record WGOC01000008.1, read on the forward strand.
ACTCTACATCCGCGATCAGGACGTGTTGTTCTGCTACAACGTGAAGGCGTCCGGCAGTTAGCGATCCGGAATAACGGAAGCCGTGACAGGGCGCCGAAAGATCGGTAGGGCGAGGCTCCTGCCGAGCCGCGACCGTCAACGTTTTGGGCTCAGCGGGAGCTTCGCCCTACCAAAAAGGCCAGGAATTTGATCGAATAAAAAATTCATGGAAATCAAAAGAGCAGGCTCACAACCTTCCAACAAAGGCCCGGCGGATTGGTTCACCGGCACGGTGCGAATCGATCCACTTTTTCAAGCGACCGTCCCCGCGCGCGTGGCTGGCGCCAGCGTGACGTTCGAGCCCGGCGCTCGCACGGCCTGGCATACGCATCCGCTCGGGCAGACATTAATCGTCACCTCGGGATTTGGCTGGGTGCAACGCGAGGGTGGAGCGATCGAAGAAATTCGCCCCGGCGATGTGGTGTGGTTTCCGCCCGGCGAAAAGCACTGGCACGGCGCCTCACCCAAAACGGCCATGACCCACATCGCGATTCAAGAAGCGCTCGACGGCAAAGTGGTTGAATGGCTGGAACACGTCAGCGACGAACAATATCGTCGGTGAATCGAAGGTCGACTCCCCGATTCCTACCGCAGAGGCGCGGACAAGGAGAATACAGCGACGACAGCACGCCATCCTTCCAAGACAAGCTATTCGCGGAGCAGTCTGGGTAGGACGTTGGGATCGATGGCCTCGACGGCGTTTGTCGCGTATTGGCGAACATCAATTTGTGGGTCGCTGAGGGCTCTGAGCAAGGCGGGAATGGCGGCCTTCGCCGCGGCGCCATACTTTTGCAGAGCTACCTCTGCGGCAATCCTGACCAGACCCCGCGGATCGTCCAAAGCCGCCGCCAAGGCCGGCACTACTAAGTCCGGTTTCAGTCGCAATTCCCCGAGAGACGCAATTGCGTTGCTGGCGACGCTCAGTTCGGCGTCGCCAATGCTTCGGATAAGGTCTGGTAGTGCAGGAGCGGCCAGCTCCCCCATGTTGCAGAACGCATGGGCTGCAACATCCCGTAACTCGGAACTTGAGTTGGTAAGCACGGTCACAAGCCGATTCAACGCATTGGTCCTCTGGCAATATCCCAATGCTTCAATAGCGCGAGTCGCAACGACGGTACGCTTGGAATTATTTGCTACTTCTGCGAGGGCACCGATGGATTCGTCTGCGGCCGGTCCCAACGCCCGGAAGGCATAAACAGCAGCGCGCGCTCGGTCTTCGTCGTTTTGCCGGTTAAAGAAAGGTTCTTTGGTGCGAGCCCAGAGCCAATCGCGTATCTGATCCACGCGGTCTGGTTCCTCGTACCGGATCCATTTGAGGAGAAAGGGAACGGCATTGGTCCCCATCTCTTTGATGGCTTGGCCAGCATACTGCCGGTCGGCGTCGCTGTTGCCTTGGTATGGTTCATAAAGCGCAACGAAATAGCTAAGTGGATTTTCTTCGTGGGTCGGTTCGGGCTTACCGGCGAAGAAAAGAAAGACGGTAATCCCGATGATTGCGACCATGGTAATGACCAGCAACAGGCGTTTCCGTTTCAGTGGTTCCACAGCGGGAAATTAGCAGGCGGAAATGGTTGTTACATACGTTTGCCAAGCCGGTCATCGGCAAGCTTTTCCCAGAGCATTCCATGCGCTTCGGCCACTGCCTTGCAAGTGACGCGACCGTCCATGACGTTGATGCCGCCGAGCAAAGCCGGTTGCTTCTCACAAGCTTCGGCGAGGCCATGGTCGGCGATCAATTCGATGAAGCGATACGTGACGTTGGTCAGCGCCTGGGTCGCGGTGCGCGCAAAGGCGCCGGGCATGTTGGCCACGCAATAGTGAATGACGTCCTCCTCAACGAACGTCGGCTCGTGATGCGTGGTCGGTCGAGAAGTTTCAGCGCAGCCGCCCTGATCGATCGCGATGTCCACCAGCACGCTGCCGGGTTTCATGACTTCGAGCATTTTGCGATTGATGAGTTTAGGAGCGCGCGCGCCGGGAACCAGAACGGCGCCCACCAACAGATCCACCGTTGGCAGCATTTCGAGGATGTGCGCTTCGTTCGAGTAAAGCGTGTGCGCAGTGTGCAGCGTGATGTCGAGGAAGCGCATGCGTTCGACATCCACTTCGAGAATGGTCACGTCCGCGCCCAAACCTTGGGCCATGCGGGCGGCGTTGATGCCTGAAGTTCCACCTCCAAGCACCACCACTTTTCCCGGAAGCACACCCGGCACGCCGCCGAGCAACGTGCCTTTGCCACCGTTGTGTTTCGCGAGGTAAAAGCCGCCGACCAAAATGCTCATGCGCCCGGCGATCTCGCTCATCGGTTCCAAGAGCGGCAGCCGTCGGTTTACTTCGACGGTTTCGTACGCCAGCGCGGTGACGCCGGATTTCATCAATCCCTCCGTCAACGGCCGGTTGGCCGCCAAATGAAGGTAGGTGAAAAGGATCTGGCCCTTGCGGAGCAGCGAAACTTCATCCGGCTGCGGTTCTTTTACTTTCACGATAAGGTCCGCGCGCTCAAAGACTTCTTCGTGCACGACCAGAATTTCCGCGCCGGCCTTTTCGTATTCGGCATCGAGATAACCGCTGCCCGCGCCCGCACCTCGCTCGACGATGACCTGATGACCACGCCGGATGAGTTGGTACGCGGCGGAAGGTAACAACGCGACGCGATGCTCGTCGGCCTTCACTTCGCGCGGGACACCGATGATCATAACTGGAAGAACAGAGACGGGTTAAGTCGCAGCCGCCGCGTGTGAGGTGCCGATCGCGTGACCTTGTGAGTCGGGCTCGAGGCGCGCGATCAGATCTTGCAGGCTGGTTTTTCCGGAAACGGATTTTTCCGCGAGCAAGACACTTTCGAAGACTTCATCGATTGCCTTTTTCGCGTCGTCCTCGACCGATTCAGTGCGCTCGCCACGCGCCGTGCGCAAGGTCATCAAGATGTCGTGGCAGCTGATTTTTTCCAACGGTCGCGTGAGCGTGTAGCCCGTTTCCGTACCGTTCCCGTGCGCTTCCATCACGAGCCCACCGGCTTCCATCGATTTCAAAATGTCGTCAACGAGGCGGGTCGAAATGCGCAACGCCTGCGCAATGTCGATCACGCTCGGAGCGACGCCGTGGATGTCATCAAACCGCTTGCCGACGAACGTCATGATGCGCAATGCCAGATGTTCCTTGCCGAGGAAATTGATCCGTTGGGCTTCCTTTTCCTGGAGATAAGCGACTCGATTCTGAAATGCGTAAGCGACCTGTGCGCCGAACAAAAGAATCAACCATGAGAAATACAAACCAACCAGAAACACAGGGATTACGGCGAAGCTTCCGTAGATCTTGGTGTAAGTCACGCCTTTCGAGACGAGTGTTACGTTCATGGCGCTGTTCAATTGCCAGAGAATGCCGCCGGTCAGGCCGCCAAGAAACGCCGCACGCCAACGCACCTTGGTGTTCGGCATGAGCTGATAAAAAAAGGCGAACCCAAAGCTCAGAATGATGATCGGCAACGCCTTTTCGAGGAGGAACTGCACCAGGAAACCAAGATACAGTTTGTCCATGATCTTCTGCACCCAGGCGAGTTCCGAACCAATGTTGACCGATAGCACCACCACGGGAATCAATGGTCCCAATGTCACGGTCGCCCAATATTGCACAATCCGGGAAACCCACGACCGCCCGCGGGCCACTCCCCAGATGTCATTGAACGTAGCCTCAATCGTACTGAAGAGCATGATGGCGACGACGATCAGGCCCACCATGCCGGTCACGCCCAGACCGCCGCTGTTCACCCGCTGTAACGAATCATCGATGAATTTGACGACCAGTGTCCGGTCGACGGCCTTGACGGCCTCCTTGAACTTTTCCTTCGCCTGCTTGTTCACGACCACGGCGTTTGTCGACGTCGTCGTCGTGTTTGGATTCGCGGCGGCCAAGTTCGTTCCGGTCTGGTCGACTCGATTGGTATCACCGGCCGCCAGGGTAGGTTGAACTTCGTTCGGCGATTTGGCGTCGGGGTTGGCTTGCCCGGAATCAAGTCCGTCCGTTGTTGTGTCGCCGGCGTCTGAAGTCGTGGTGGTCTGGTGGGCTTTGTCGACGTCATTTGTGCTGCCGGTGCCCGCTTCGGGCAGCACCTGCTCCACGAGTTTGTCGATCACCTTTTTGATGGGCGCCTCACCCTGGGATTTCAAAATCCCCGTCGAAATGCTCGCCGTAACCGCAATCAAGGGGATCAAGGCCAGCAACGTCGTGTAAGCCAGCGCCGTGGCCCGAACCGGGCAGCGATTGGAAATGAAGCCGGTGACGACGAGTTCCCAAAACTGAAGAAACGAGAAGAGTCGTTCGCCCCAGACCGGGCCGCACGTGTCGCGGAGCTTTTTCCGGATCACGATGCGGAATCGTTTGCCGGAGCCGGGCGCATGCTGAGCCGGATTGGTCATTTGCTGAGCTTTGACTGATGCCGCTCCCAAGTCAATTCAGCCCACCGATCGCTGCGCGCAAGAATTTCACTCATTACGGCGAGAGGGTAGTTTTGCGATCGGTCCGGGAAATAGAAACGGGGCCCGGCAATCCGGGCCCCGTCGTGTCAATTTGGATGTGCGGTTTCGCTTAGTAATCCATTCCGCCCATTCCCGGGCCGTGGCCACCGTGGCCGCCAGCAGCGGGTTTCTCCGGTTCCGGAATCTCGGTGATGAGGCATTCCGTGGTCAGGAGCAGGGCCGCGATGGAAGAAGCGTTTTGCAGCGCGGTGCGGGTCACCTTCTTCGGATCGACGACGCCGGCTTTCACGAGGTCAACGTATTCGCCAGTGGCGACGTTGTAACCTTCGTTGTTCTTACGCTTCTTGACTTCCTGGACGATGATCGAGCCTTCGACACCCGCATTGCTGGCGAGAGCGCGCAACGGGGATTCCACCGCGCGGCGGATGATGTCGATACCGATGTCTTCGTCGTGGTTCGCGCCTTTGACGCCTTCGATCGCGGGCAATGTGCGGAGCAGGGCCACGCCACCGCCAGGAACGATGCCTTCTTCGACGGCCGCGCGGGTCGCGTGCAACGCGTCTTCAACGCGGGCCTTCTTTTCCTTCATTTCCGTTTCGGTCGCGGCGCCGACGTTGATGACGGCCACACCGCCGGCCAACTTGGCCAGACGTTCCTGCAACTTCTCACGGTCGTAATCGGAGGTGGTTTCCTCGATCTGGCGGCGGATTTGATTCACGCGGCCCTGGATTTCAGAAGCCTTGCCATTGCCTTCGACAACGGTGGTGTTTTCCTTGTCGATAACAACGCTCTTGGCGCGACCGAGGTCTTCGATCTGCAGGTTCTCAAGCTTGATGCCGAGATCTTCGGTGATGCAACGACCACCGGTGAGGATCGCGATGTCTTCGAGCATGGCCTTGCGGCGATCACCGAAGCCGGGCGCCTTGACGGCGGCGACATTCAATGTGCCACGGAGCTTGTTCACGACGAGGGTCGCGAGGGCTTCGCCTTCGACATCTTCCGCGATGATCAGGAGCGGCTTGCCGGTCTTGGCAATCTTCTCGAGGATCGGGAGCATGTCCTTCAGGTTGCTGATCTTCTTTTCGTAGATCAGGATGTAGGCGTCGCTCAACTTGGCTTCCATCGACTCAGCGTCGGTGACGAAGTAAGGAGAAAGGTAGCCCTTGTCGAACTGCATGCCTTCGACCACGTCGAGCGTGGTTTCGATGGACTTGGCTTCCTCGACCGTGATGGTGCCGTCCTTGCCGACCTTGTCCATCGCCTCGGCGATGATTTCGCCGATGGTGGTGTCCCAGTTGGCGGAAACGGTGGCGACCTGTTTGATCTCTTCCTTGTCCTTGACCTTCTTTGCGATCTTGGCGAGTTGCTCAATGCCGGCGTCAACGGCCTTCTGAATGCCGCGTTGGATGCCGATCGGGTTCGCGCCCGAGGTCACGTGCTTGAGGCCTTCGCGATAGATCGCTTCGGCGAGCACGGTGGCCGTGGTGGTGCCGTCGCCGGCCGCGTCGCTGGTCTTGCTGGCGACTTCGCGCACCATCTGGGCACCCATGTTTTCGTACGGATCTTCGAGCTCGATTTCCTTGGCCACAGTCACGCCGTCCTTCGTGACGGTCGGGGAGCCAAATTTCTTGTCGAGCACGACGTTGCGGCCTTTCGGGCCGAGCGTGGCCACGACGGCCTTCGCCAATTTCGAAACGCCCTTGAGCAGAGCCTGCCGGGCGGCTTCATCGAACACCAATTGTTTTGCTGCCATAGTCTTGATTTAAGTTGGGTTAAAGTTGTTTAGCCGATCACCGCGAGGATGTCGTCGCTGTTCAGGATCTTCATTTCCTTGCCGTCGATCTTGATTTCCGTGCCACCGTACTTGCTGATCAGCACGCGGTCGCCCTTCTTCACTTCGAATTCGACCTTCTTGCCGTTGTCATCGGTTTTGCCGGTTCCCAGGGCGACAATGATGCCTTCCATGGGTTTTTCTTTGGCGGAATCAGGGATGATAATGCCACCCTTCTTCACTTCCTTTTCCTCGGCCGGTTCCACGAGAACACGGTCGCCGAGCGGTTTAACGTTCAGTGCCATACTGTTACTGTATTTGGTTCGTTGTTGTTGGTTAGCGTTGTTACAAAACAAGCCCCGATGCACCCGCACCGGTTGATTGTTAAGGGGGTATTTGAGACCGGCCGCCGCTTCATGCCTTGCGAAGCGGCGGCCGGCACAAAAGTGGATCAGCCTTTCTTCTCGTCGACGACTTCCGCGTCGATAATCGGACCTTCGTCCTTGGCGGATTTCTTTTCGTCCGCTTCAGATTTGGCTTCGCCGCTGGATGCTTGCGATTCACCACCGGCCGCGGCGCCGGGTTGACCCTGGGCGGACTTGTAAAGTTCCGCCGACGCGGCCTGCCAAGCTTCGTTTAATTTTTCACTGGCGGACTTGATGGCGGCGATGTCGGTGCCGTTCAAGGCGTCTTTCACGGCTTTCATTGCCGCTTCGATCTTTTCCTTGTCGCCGGCCGGCAATGTGTCGCCATTTTCCTTCAGCATCTTTTCGGAGCGATAGACGGCGTTGTCCGCTTCGTTCCGCGTTTCTACTTCCTCACGCTTTTGCTTATCTTCTTCAGCGTGGGCGTCCGCGTCCTTGCGCATCCGCTCAATCTCGTCCTGCGACAAACCGCTGCTGGCGGTGATGGTGATCTTCTGCTCGCGACCAGTACCGAGGTCCTTGGCGCCAACATGCAAAATACCGTTGGCATCAATGTCGAAGGTCACCTCGATCTGCGGCACACCACGCGGAGCGGGCGGGATGTCGTCCAGTTTAAACTTGCCGATGGTTTTGTTGTCGCGGGCAAATTGCCGTTCGCCTTGGAGCACATGAATTTCAACGCCGGGCTGATTGTCCGCCGCGGTCGAAAAAATTTCCGATTTGCGAGTCGGGATCGTGGTGTTCCGCTCAATCAAACGCGTGAACACACCACCGAGCGTTTCGATTCCGAGCGAGAGCGGTGTGACATCGAGGAGCAACACGTCTTTAACGTCGCCCTTCAGCACGCCGCCCTGAATCGCTGCACCGACGGCAACCACCTCATCAGGATTCACACCTTGATGCGGCGGCTTGCTCACCAAGCTCTTCGCCGTCTCGACGACGCGCGGCATGCGGGTCATGCCACCAACCAAGACGAGTTCGTCAATCTTGTCCGCTGTGAGGTCGGCATCCTTGAGACAGGCCTTCGTTGGCGTCACGGTGCGTTCGAACAAATCGTCGCACAACTGTTCCATCTTCGATCGACTCAGTGCCAAACTGATGTGTTTCGGCCCACTGGCGTCGGCGGTGATGAACGGCAGATTAATGTCGTATTGCTGGGAACTCGAAAGCGCGATCTTTGCCTTTTCCGCTTCCTCTTTGATTCGTTGGAGCGCGTCCGGCTGCTTGCGCAAGTCCATGCCCTGATCCTTTTTGAACTCGTCAAGGATCCAGTCCATGAGTTTGTTGTCCCAGTCATCGCCACCGAGATGAGTGTCGCCATTGGTCGCCTTGACCTCAAACACGCCATCGCCAATTTCGAGGACAGAAATATCAAACGTGCCGCCGCCCAAATCGTAGACGGCGATCTTTTCATCGGATTTTTTGTCGAGACCGTATGCCAGTGACGCTGCCGTGGGTTCGTTGATAATTCGCAGAACTTCCAGTCCCGCAATCTTGCCGGCGTCTTTGGTCGCCTGCCGTTGCGAGTCATTGAAATAAGCCGGCACGGTGATGACCGCCTGCGTGATCTTTTCTCCCAACCGAACTTCAGCGTCCGCTTTCAGTTTCCCAAGAATCATCGCCGAGATCTCCGGCGGACTGAACTGCTTGGCTTTGCCGTCAATCTCAACTTCGACAGCAACGTCGCCATTCGATGCCTTTACCACCTTATAGGGCACACGCTTCGCTTCCTCGGAGATTTCGTCATACTTCCGACCCATGAAGCGTTTGACGGAATAAATCGTATTGCGCGAGTTCGTCACAGCTTGACGCTTAGCCGCGTCGCCGACCAACCGTTCGCCGTTCTTCGCGAATGCAACAACGGATGGTGTTGTGCGCTTACCTTCAGAGTTCTCCAGAACCACCGGCTCGCCGCCTTCCATGACAGCCATGCAGGAGTTCGTCGTTCCAAGATCGATTCCCAAAACTTTAGCCATAATAAAAACCTTTCAGTTCAAGGTAGCAAACTGGCATCCAATGAATTGCATGTTTGTAAGCTATTCATGTTAAGTCACTTATAACAATAGTTGCCGTTGCCCTATTTGGCGATTTCGCGACCGTATGGCGCGTTTGAGCGCCATCGTGGCGCTATATAGGTGGCTTGGGGTTGACCGCTCCAACTTGGTCGTGGCCCTTGCGAGGAGATGCGCCATGAATCCAACGATAACGGATCCGATCCTGAACGGGATATGGTGGCGCACGCCGACGGTGTTGTCGGTTCAACTGCGCAGGGCGAGGAGGACAATAGAAATGTCGGCTGGCGTGATCCCGGGAATTCGCGACGCTTGCCCGATTGTCTCAGGCTTGATGCTCTCCAACTTTTGTCGGCCTTCTGTGCTTAACGCTTGGAGCTTTGAGTAATCGAGCGCCTTGGGAATCTTTTTCAGCTCCTGCGCGGCGAATCGGTTGATCTCGTCACTTTGTCTTTGGATGTAGCCTTCATACTTGATCTCAATCTCGACTTGCTCCGCAACTTCCGACGGTAATGTTTTGTTCCGCCCTTCAAGCATTTGGTACCTCATTTCCGGACGTCGGAGGATTTGCGCCATCGAAACGGTACCAATCCTTGTTTTTCGAAGGCGGTCGATTTCCTCGGCTATATTTTTCTGTTTCTCCCGCACGCGATTGAATCGTTTCGTGGACAACACGCCGGCCGAATGCCCCAATTCCGAAAGGCGCAGATCTGCATTATCTTGTCGCAGTATCAATCGATGTTCTGCCCGTGACGTGAACATTCGGTATGGCTCCGTCGTGCCTTTCGTCACCAAGTCATCAATCATCACTCCGATATAACCTTGATCCCGGCGGATGATAACGGGGGGAGAGCCGCCAACCTTTCGAGCCGCGTTTATTCCTGCCATCAAGCCTTGGGCCGCCGCCTCTTCATAGCCAGATGTTCCGTTGATTTGGCCAGCGAGAAAGAGATTCTCGCAAACTTTCGTTTCCTGATTCGGCATGAGTTGCGTCGGCGGTATGTAATCATACTCTACCGCATAGGCCGCCCGCATAATCTCCGCTCTTTCGAGACCAGGTATTGTTCGCAAAAATTGAATTTGGACATCATAGGGGAGACTCGTTGACAGACCATTCACGTAGTACTCGTCCGTGTGGATGCCCTCCGGTTCCAAGAAAACTTGATGGCGCTCCTTGTCCGCGAATTTGACGATCTTGTCTTCAATCGACGGGCAATAGCGCGGACCAATTCCTTCGATCTTGCCTGAATAAATCGGAGATCGATGCAAGTTCGCGCGAATAATGTCCGCCGTCTGGTTGGATGTAAATGTGATGTGGCAGGGGACTTGACCGCCATACTGAGCAGCAACTGATTCCGGTGGGTAGATTCCATTGCCAGCGCTTTCCGATTGTTCCACGTGGAACATTTCCTCCCTCCAATACGAAAAGAGAGGCGGCGGTTCTTCGCCCAATTGCTCCTCCATTACTGAAAAATCGATTGATCTCTTCAACAGTCGAGGTGGAGTACCCGTTTTGAATCGCCCCAACTTCAACCCCACCTCAATCAACGAGGCGGATATACCGAGAGCTGGTGCTTCCCCCGAACGCCCACCTTGCTCCGTTCGTTCACCGACATGGAGCAGACCTTGCATAAATGTGCCTGTGGTCAATATCACCGCTAGACCCTCAAAAATCACGCCCATGCTCGTCCGCACGCCTCGGACCTTACTTCCTTCCAACAAGAGGCCGACGGTGTTCCCTTGCTTCACTTCCAAGTTTGGTTCCTTTTCGCAAATCCACTTCATCCGAAACTGGTATGCTTTCTTATCGCATTGCGCTCTTGGTGCCCACACGGACGGACCGCGACTCCGATTGAGCATTCGAAACTGGATTCCGGTCATGTCGGTGTTCCTGCCCATCTCACCACCAAAGGCGTCGATCTCTCGCACCAGATGCCCCTTGGCCAAACCCCCAATTGCCGGATTGCATGACATTTGACCAATCGTATCCAAGTTGCCCGTGAGCAGGAGCGTCTTTGCGCCTATGCGAGCAGCCGCCAAGGAGGCTTCAATGCCGGCATGACCGCCACCCACGACAATCACATCATATTTAATTGGATAAACAAATTCCATACGTCAGCAACTTGCACCATCGAAACCAAATTTGGCCATCCACAAGGATGTTTCACAACTTTACTCAATCTTTAACGCTATAATTCACAAACCATCCAACTAATCGCCCTATTTCAACCAAGACAACTCTCCACACTTCGTCTTCTGGATTGACTCCCACGCACTGGTAATTGATATAGGCGAATCGCAAACTACAGCGCGGATGTCTAATCGGATCGGGATGCGTTGGCAAACGAGCAATTCCGAAAACTACGAGATACATTTGGCGCGACAAGCCACGATATCGAAATCCCACGGTTACTCTCTGCGCGCAGAAATGCATCGCTGTCGGCTTAAGATTTCTTCAAGGTTCTCGGCGCATGAATTCAATGACTGGTTACGGCCGTGGCGAGGCAACCTACAAAGGCCTCCTGATTGCCATTGAACTCAGTTCGGTGAACCGAAAACAAGCTGAGATTGCGCTGAACTTGCCGCGGGAATTGGAGTCCCTCGAACCGCGAATTCGCGAGCTGCTCGCTCAGAAGATTTCTCGCGGTCGCGTGAACCTGCGATTGACCGCCGACTACGGAAAAAATCGGTCTGCCGTTCGTGTTGAGTTCAACAACGACCTTGCCCGCCAATACGTTCGCGAAATGCGATCCCTCGCGAAGGAGCTCAAGATTGACCAAACATTTTCGTTGGAATCGTTGCTTCGTCTGCCAGGAATAGTCGAGACGCATAGTCCGCTCGAAGATCCGGACACTCTCTGGAATACGATTGAAAAAGCGCTGAAATCTGCGCTTTCTGCGTTCCTCAAAATGCGCGCGCGCGAAGGGACAGCCCTTGCCGATGATTTGAAAACCCGGATGAATTTGCTCCGCCAAGCGAAGGAATCTGTTGGCGCCGCTGCTCCTGATGTCGCCACTCGGTATCGTGACGCTTTGCTTGATCGTCTGAAACTCGCTGGCCTCCCGTTATCCCTCGACGACGAACGTTTGCTGAAGGAAATCGTCCTATTTGCCGACCGCTCCGACATCTCCGAAGAGCTTGCTCGTTTGAACAGCCATTTCGCTCAATTTGATGACTGCCTGCGATCGCGAGAACCAGTCGGCCGCAAACTGGATTTTCTGGTTCAAGAAATGAATCGAGAAATCAACACGATTGGTTCGAAAGCCAACGACGCTGCTATCGCTTCTCAGGTGATCGTAATGAAGGCCGAATTGGAACGCTTTCGCGAACAAGCACAAAACGTTGAGTAATCGTGTGCGCTGAAACCAAAACAGGCCTACTGATCGTCATTTCTGCACCTTCTGGCGGGGGCAAGACCACCCTTTGCGATCGACTACTGGCCAAGCATCCAGAGATTACTCGAGCGGTTACCTGTACCACGCGAGCTCCGCGTGCTGGCGAGCAGAATGGTGTTCATTACTACTTCCTTTCCCGCGATATTTTTCTTCAAAAACGGGACTCTGGGGAGTTTCTCGAATATGCCAACGTTTACGATAACTTATACGGAACTCTGCGCTCTGAAGTCCTAACCAGACTTATGGGTGGCAAACATGTGCTCTTGAACATCGATGTTCAGGGCGCGGAGGCCATTCGGAAAAAGGCCGCTAATGATCCTGAACTTCAACCGCGACTTTTGACGGTTTTCCTCACTCCTGACTCGCTTACTGAATTGACCCGACGGCTAAAAAAGCGCGGCACGGAGTCTGAAGACGTTCTAGCAAAGCGGCTTAGCCAAGCGTCCGAAGAACTTTCCCATTGGAACAGGTTCGACTACTTGATCGCCAGCACGTCCGCTGACGAGGATCTCCGCAAAATGGAAACCATTTTGGAAGCGGAGATGATGAGATCCACTCGCGTTCGGCCACCCGCCTTCTGAGACTTTTAAACCCGCTCAGCTTAGCCGCATCGGCATCACCACGTAGAGGAACGGGCCATTGATTTTCAACACGCCAGGGCTCAAGTCGTCGATCAATTCGAAGAAGATTTCTTCGTCTGCCAGAGCGTTCAACGGCTCAATCAGATAACCTGGATTAAAAGCCACAGTCACATCCGACCCTTTGTAGTTAATAGCAATGCTTTCCCGCGCTTCGCCGACATCCGGTGAATTTGCGGTGATCGCCAGGTTATTCTTCGTAAACGCCAGCTTTACGGAGTTGGCTTTGTCACTCGTCATGATTTCCGCACGCTTCAAGGCATGCAGCAATTCCTCGCGTGACAAAGTAACGCGTTCCTTGGTTTCCGAAGGAATGACCTGTCGATAGTTCGGATAATTTCCTTCGATCAATTTGGTCGTGATACGAACTTCAGGACCCTTTTCCGGCTTCAACTTCATCGACGCCTGGTTTTCACCAAATCTCAGCTCAATTTGTCCGGCGTCCGTCAGCAATCGATTAAGCTCGTTGATTGCCTTCGCCGGAATGATGTATTCGCCGCCGGCGGAATCTGGGATATCGACTTCTTCGTCAACCAAAGCCAACCGCCGTCCGTCCGTCGCGACCATCGTCAGCTTGTTTTCCTTCATGCTGACGTAGATGCCGTTCAAAACATAGCGGGACTCATCCGTTGAAATGGCGAATGACGTTTTCTTCATCATGCTCCGGATCTTTTCCTGCGGCAGCACAACCTTGCGATCGTCCTTGCTCTGGGAGATCGGTGGAAACTCTTCAGAGGCCAATCCGCGTATCTTGTAAAATGAAGCTCCCGCACTGAGGCTGGTCACCTGTTTGTCGTCGGTCGCAAGCTCCAATTCCTGACTACTGAGTTCCCGAACGATTCCAAAAAACTTCTTAACGGGAATGGTGGTGGACCCTGCCTTTTTAACGCTCGCTTCAACAGAACAGGAGACCGACACGTCGAGGTCCGTCGCGGTCAACTCCAACCTGGATCCTTCCGCCTTCACTAGAACATTGGAAAGAATGGGGAGTGTCGTTCTACTTCCTACAATATTCTGGACCGCTTGAAGCCCGCTGATCAACTGCTCTTTGGCGATGGTGAGATTCATTAAGATGATTCAGGAAAGAGTATAAATGGTATCCGTAATAAGGGCTGTGGATAATGCAAACAACTTCCAGTGTCAAGGTCGGCACAAGGACTTACGAAAGCTATTTTCACTTAATAAATACCGGCAAAAAGCCGAAGTAAGATGGGGGAGAATTTTACCCGATGGTTTTGCTGAAGTTGTTCACAGGTAATCCAGAGTTTATACGGGAGTTTGTGAGCAGCTGATGATTTGAGGGAGGAGGCTACAGACATCGGAAATGTCCGGTTCGGTAACGTCGCGACCGAGCGAAAAGCGAACCAAGTTGGAGGCAATCGAAGTGGGGTAGCCCATGGCAGCGATCACGTGGGAAGGCTCCAGCGAACCCGCTGAACAGGCGGACCCACTCGACGCACAGATCCCGTCCATGTCCAAATTGGCAAGGACCGTAAGGCCATCGGACCGATCGACGGTGAAGGCGATGGTATTGCAAAGTCGGTTGGATGCTGGCGAAACAACTGAGCAACCGGGAATTGAGCCGATCGAGTTTATGAGTGGCAGGGTGAGCGGGTCGATAAGTGACCGAGCGAAGACCGGTTGGGAAACAAACAACTCCAACGCTTTAGCAAAACCGGCAATGGCTGGGACATTCTCAGTACCGGCGCGGCGCTCGTTCTCGTGAGCGCCGCCAAAGAGCAACGGATCGGGATGGAGTGGTGATCGAACGAACAACGCGCCACCGCCTTTCGGACCATGAAACTTGTGGGAACAGCAACTCACCAGATCAGCGTTAAATTGGTGAATCGATTCAAATGGCTCCTTGCCGAACCACTGAACGGCGTCCGTATGAAATATCACGCCCCGGTCTCGGCAAATGGAACCGAAGTCCGCGACTCGTTGAATTGTGCCGACTTCGTTGTTCGCTGCCATCAAGGAAACCAACACGGTATCGGGCCGGAACGCCGCCTTTAGATCCTCCGGGGAAATGCTGGCATATTGGTCCACCGGCAGATAAGTGACTTCAAAACCCTCCTTGCGCCGGAGGTAATCAAAGCAATGGAGAACGGCGTGGTGTTCGATTTGGGACGTGATCAGGTGACGGCCTTTGTCCCGCAATAGCCTGGCGACGCCGAAAATCGCCATGTTGTTTGATTCCGTCCCGCCGCTCGTGAAAATTACTTCCGACGGTTTACACTGCCAGACCACTGAAACCCGTTCGCGGGCTTCATCAAGAAACGCGCGCACTCGACGGCCAACATGATGAATGCTTGATGGATTTCCGAACGATTCGCCAAGAAATGGCATCATCGCCTCGCGAACTTCAGGATCAAGCGGGGTCGTGGCGTTGTAATCGAGATAGATGGTTTTCATCCGATACGGCGTTCCGGCGCGCGGGTAAGAATTTCCATCAACCTAACGAAATATTGTCGCATTCGTTCTACTTCGCTCTCTTAAGTCGGTAACCAACCCGCCAAAGCAAGTAGGCAAGACTTCTGGATGCTTCCGCAACGCGGTCGTTGTCCAAGTCCCAGAAGCACGCATGAATCCCTTCGTCGAGCAACGCTCGGAGTAGATCGCGTTCGGACAAGTTGGGATCGACCTCAATGGTTCGCACCTTGGGTGTGTTTTGCGTTGCCGCGATAATCCGAAAACCGCGCTCGCGATTTGCGCGGGGAATCTTTGGCCTGCGCCAGAGCAGACGAAACCAACGCCCCATGAAGCGATGGCGTTCAACAGCTTGAAAATGAGGGAGTTGCATAATAATCATGTCTGACCGACGCGCCACTTAACACCACCCACATCAAGGAGACAACCTTCTGTTGAAGCCAAGGGCACCGGCGAATCACCGCTTTTCGTGAGTTGCAGTCATTTGGTTTGTCACTAAGCGAAGCGATCGTCGGTGAAGGGATCAGCAGTGTTTGAATAGCCGCGCAATTCCCAGAACCCCAAAAGATCGCGATCAAGGAAGATGATTTCCTTCACCCATTTCGCGCCCTTCCAGGCATAGCGCTTCGGAACGATGACCCGAGCCGGTCCGCCGTGCTCCTTGGCAAGCGGTTCGCCGTTCCAGGAGTGGGCGATCAACACATCATCATCCATCAAGGCATCCAAAGAGTTATTCGTCGTATAGCCGTCGTAAGCCTTGAAATAGACATGCGACGCTTCGGGCAATGGTTGCACGAGGTCCGTAAGTGTAAAAAAGGACACGCCCTCAAATTCCATGTCGAACTGACTCCACGTCGTGACGCAGTGAAAGTCACTGACATCTTTGAATTGCGGCAGTGCTTTGAAGCGTTCCCAATTAAGAGTCGCGGGCGACGCTACTTTTCCGTGGATTTTCAACTCCCACCGCTCCAGCGGCACCTCGGGTTGAATGCCGAGGTCAAGTGTGGGGAAATCGGTTACCAATCGCTGCCCGGGCGGGAGCCGATCAGCCGAACGGATGGATCGTTTGCCCTTGCCGGCCATCTTTTGAGCCCAACGTTCTTTGGCGGCGATATAGGAATCCTTCATGGTCAGGCAGAAAATGAATGCGGCAACGCGCGCGGTCAAATTGCTTCGCAAACAGCCGACGATGAGCGAAGAATCCCGGTCGGGCGAACCATGATACGATTACCCTATCAACGTTTGGAAATTCCGAGTTTCCGGCGAGCGGGCCGGCCGGGCTTCGTATTGCGTTTGTTGAAATATCGATGGCGCGTACTGGCGTTGAGTTTCTTGTTCATTGCCGGACCAGTGATTCTGGCCATGTGGATCGTTCCGTATGCGGCAAGCGTCACGATCAAAGTGAAAGATCTCGGCCCGGGTGGAATCCTCACCAATCAGCCGCCTTCAAAACCGATCGTTGGGTTTTGATTTGTACGGCTTGTAGCGAAAACCATTTTCACCGGAACCACCTTTCGCTAGCCTGCGGCCATGTTCAAACCGGAAGATTTGTTCGATCTGTCGCAGACAGAACACGCCGACTTGTTCAAAGACTGCACTTACGCTTGGGAAGCCTTGCCAAAGATCAAGGCCTACATAGCTTCCAACCTGAAACCGGGACTCAAGAATCGTTGCGTGGGCGACGCCTATATTGGCGAAGATGTGTTCATCGGTGAGGGGACGGTTGTGGAAGATGGCGTCATGATCAAGGGGCCGGCGATCATCGGCCGCAACTGCCAGATCCGCCACAACGCCTATTTCCGGGACAACGTGATCGTCGGCGACAATTGTGTGGTGGGCAATTCGTGTGAGCTGAAGAATTCCATGCTCTTCAACGGGGCCCAGGTTCCGCATTTCAATTATGTAGGCGATTCGATTCTGGGACACAAAGTTCATCTTGGTGCCGGGGTTGTGCTATCGAACGTCAAATCGACCAAAGGAAATATCCTCATGCTGGTCGACGGGAAGCCGCACGACACCGGATTGCGGAAGTTTGGTGCGTTGATTGGCGACTTTGCGGAAATTGGCTGCAACGCGGTCTTGAATCCGGGTTCGATCGTCGGGCGGAACTCGATCATATATCCAAACGTCAGCTGGCGGGAGGTCCTGCCGGACAACATGATCGCCAAGAACAAGAGCCCGGTGGATGTCGTCGTGCTGCGGCCACGGGAGGATTAGATGCGGGCTACTTTGGCAGGAAATAGCCGCGCTGCTTGTCGTTGATCGACATTTGCAGCTTTTCCATTATAGCGAGCATATCCTCCCAAACTTTCCGCTTTTCCGTGAGCGATTGGTTGCGCAGCAAATACGCCGGATGATAGGTCGGCATCAACGGCACTCCGTTAAAGTCCTGCCAGTTTCCCCGCAGTTTCATGATGCCGTAGGTTTTGCCGAGCAGTCCCTCAACGGCGGTGGCCCCGAGAGCGACGATCACCTTTGGCCGGATGACACTGATCTGGGCCAGCAAGTACGGCTTGCACGTGTTCATTTCGTCGAGAGTGGGCTTGCGATTGCCGGTGCGTTGACCCGGCGTATCCGGCCGGCATTTCAGGACGTTCGCGATGTAAACCTTGTCGCGATCGAGGCCCATCGTTTGGATGATCTTGGTTAATAACTGGCCCGCCTTGCCGACAAAAGGTTCGCCTTGTTGATCTTCGTCCATGCCGGGCGCCTCGCCGACGAACATCAATTCCGTGTGAATCGTTCCGACGCCAAACACGACATTGCGACGGCTTTTGGCAAGGTGCGGACACTTGACACATGCCAACGCCCGTTCACGAATGCGCGCCATTTCGGCGTCCTTTTCCTCCGGCGAAAGCGCCACTGACGCATCGACGATCAATTCCGTGAGAACAGGCCCCTCTGAGGAAACGGCTCGGGCCAGCGGCCGCTCGAGCGCGTTGGATTTCGCGGATTCAGCCGGGGCAACCGCTTTTGTGTGAGAGGACGGATCGATTGGAGCCTTGCGCGCAGCGGGGCGATTTAGCTCGGCAAGCGACTCAGAATCAACTGGCAGGTATTTTACGCCGCCCCGTTTCAAATCGTCCACGTGCGCGATTGTGGCAGCGAGCAGTTGTTCGTAAGCGGACGGCATGACGACGCGATGTTAGAGAAGTGGTCGGCGGGGCAAAGGACAAAGGATCGCGACGGCGGCTTTTTTCAATTCTACGGCTTTTCCTGAATTGGCTGAACGGTTGGTTGGCTCATTCCAGGTGGGCTTGGCGGAGCGGGTGGCGCTTTGGGGAGCAGAACTTTGATCGGCATGTGAGCGAGTTTGCGCATCAGCTTCAGCTTTCGGCGAAGCGGCCACCAATCGTAGAGGTAAATTTCCATCGGTCGCCACATCGCCACCCAGCCGGCAATGATCAAACCTTCGCGCAACAGGAGCAACCATCGATTGGCCGGTTGGATCGTGTCCAACACTTCGGCCGCCGTGAAACAAACCGCGAGAAATACTGCGCCGATCAACAAGCTCCACTGCCCCTGGCGCATCAGCCGACGAAAGGCCAGGCGTGCTTGGACTGCTCGTTCGTTGAAATAGTGATGAACGGCCGTCAGCACCAGATGTTGCGGATCGCTCTCGTCGGCTGGGTTTGCGAGATGAACCACCAGATCGACGGGCTCATTGAGCGGATACTCTTCAGCCGATTCCACGATGAATTGTTCCGCGTCAGCATCGAGATCCTTTTCCAAAAAGGGCGACGGATCCATCGAATTGAAGAGTTGCTTCAATTCACGGATCCGAATCTCGATGCGATGATGCGGCGTCGGATTCGACACGTTGAAACGATGCCTGGCGGATTGGATTTTGGCGAGCCCCGACCGGCACTTGGACGAAACCCCTTTGCGCGACGCGAGGTTTTTGATCTGCTCGACGCATGTCTGCCGCGTCGCTCTTCCAGATCGTCAAACACGCCGACCGCTTACTCCAACACGACCGCTTTCAGGATTATTCCGGCGCGGTGAACGGGCTGCAGGTGCAAAACCGGGGCAAAGTTCACCGCATCGCGGCGGCCGTCGACGGGAGCGCGGCCACCGTTCGTCTGGCAATTGAGCAGGGAGCGGATCTGCTTATCGTCCATCATGGGTTATTTTGGTCAACAACCGTTCCTTGGACAGGGCCCAAGTACGAATTGCTTCGCCTTCTGATCGATAACGACGTCGCCGTTTACAGCTCACATTTGCCGCTAGACGCACATCCAACGTTGGGTAATAACGCCTTGCTTTGCCGCGCGCTGAAAATGAGGAAGCTCGCGCCGTTCTTCGAGGCGAAAGGGCAAATGCTGGGCTATCGAGGCGAATTGCCCATCGATAGGAATGCTCTGACCAGAGGCCTTGGCGCCGCTCTCGGCAACCGAGTAACCGTCCTCCCGGGTGGCCCCAAAAAATGTCGGCGGATTGGCGTCGTCACCGGCGGGGCCGGCGCCGAATTGAAGATCGCCGCAGATGCGGGTGTGGACACGTTCATCACGGGAGAAGGACCACACTGGACTTTTGCTCTAGCCGAGGAACTTGGAATCAACGTTCTCTATGGCGGCCACTACGCGACCGAAACGTTCGGGGTCAAAGCGCTTGCCGCCCACTTGAGCCAACGGTTCAAACTGCCATGGGGCTTCATCGACCATCCTACCGGACTGTGATTTTGAATCCCAACGCGACATTGGGCCAACGCGAATTGCCCTAATCGACCAACTCATCGGCGGCTTGCCAGAGATTAGGCCGCCCGGCGGGAATCTTGTGGTCTTTGGCCTTCCGTTCGACTTTTCGAACCCGCTGCGGTTGCGGATTGACGTGTCCGTCTGAGAGCCGCGTTTGCAGCATTCCGATCAACTGGTCGCTCGAAACACCCAACCGAACGGCGATCGCAACCAATTCGTCAATTCGCCCCTCGAGAATGATGTATTTGGATTCAGCGTTTCGTGCTTCGTCGAGTTGTTCCGCGACAAAACAACCAGAACCCTGGCGCTTTCGAATCCGACCGAGCGCTGCCAGTTCAGAGTAGGCACGGGCGACCGTATTGGGATTAATCCGTAATTGAGCAGCGAGATTCCTGATTTGCGGGAGGAGCGACCCTGGAGATAATTGTCCTGATAAGATAATACAATTGAGGTGGTTTGCGATTTGCAGGTACGCCGGCACGTGAGATCCCGTATCGATCTGCACAATGAGTTCGTTTGGCTGAGGCATCGGCATAGTATGGAAGATTATATTTGTACTTTATTAGTAATACAATAGTTCAGAAACTTGGCAGAGTTGGCATATTGTATCACATAATAAATACAATTGGTGATCATTTTCGGCTACTTTTGCCATTTGATCTTTGAAAGGGTCGCCGATAGCTTGCCCGGGTAGTGCATCCAATCGCATTCGAAATCAACGGTTTTGCCATTCATTGGTACGGTATCATGTTGGCCTTGGGTGTCGTAGCCGGCGTCTGGACTGCGTCACGGCGGTGCGTGCTCGATCGAATCCAACCCATAGTGATCACCGATCTGGCTCCGTGGTTGGTAGGCGGTGTCATGGTGGGCGCTCGAGCGCTCTACGTGATGACCTACTGGAAGGAGCAGTTTGCCGGGCAGCCTCTCTGGCACATATTCAACCTTCGCAGTGGTGGGCTCGTATTCTACGGGGGCCTGATTGGTGCCGTCGTCAGCACGTATCTCTACTTACATTTCAAAAAGCAGCCCGTGTGGAAGGTCGCCGACGCGCTGGCGCCGAGTATTGCTCTGGGCCACGCGTTTGGTCGCATTGGATGTCTGATGTATGGGTGTTGTTATGGGCGTCCCACGGATCTTCCTTGGGGCATCCAATTTCCGGCGGGGCATCCGACTTTCCCAGCGCACGTGCATCCAACGGAAATCTACGAATCCCTGCTCAACTTTGGTCTCTATCTCGCGCTCGCCTGGCTTTATCGGCGCAAGAAGTTCGACGGCCATGTTTTCGGTGTTTACTTGGTGAGCTATGCCATCATCCGTTCTTTTGTGGAACTCTTTCGCGGAGATTATCCATTGGACCAATACCATTTCGGCGGGATGGTCAGCCCGGGCCAGTTTGTCAGCATTGGGATTCTCGCTGCCGGAGTGGTGCTGCTCTGGCTGCTTGCTCCGCGGCAGTCGGAGGGCAAGCCAGCTTGATAGAACGAACCGCGTAATTGCCGCCTGCCAACCATGGGTAAGATCTACTTTGTGACCGGCACTGATACGGGCGTTGGCAAAACCGTTTTAACGTCCGTGCTCGTCCGGTATTTACGAGATTCGGGAGTCAAGGCGCGGGCGGTAAAACCGTTTTGCTCGGGCGGACGAGATGACGCCCGGCTTTTGCGTCGCGCTCAGTCGAACGAACCCAAGCTGGACGACATCAATCCGTGGCATTTCCGCGCGCCATTGGCACCCGTGTTGGCTGCGCGAATGGAGAGTAAACGCGTCAAAGGTGGCCAAGTGTTGGGATTCCTGCGCGAGAAAGCAGCGGCGTGTGAGGTGTTATTAATCGAAGGAGCGGGTGGCTTAATGAGCCCACTTGCCGAGGGAATCGACTCTCGGGATTTGATCGCAGAACTTCAAGCATCGCCGATCGTCGTTTGTCCGAATCGCTTGGGAGCCGTGAATCAAGTGAGGTTGGTTTTGGCTGCCTTGCCGGGCCAACGCCGCCAGGCCGCGAGGGTGGTGCTGATGAACAACGTCCGGCCAAATGGTGTGGCCCTATCGAATCCGAAACTACTCTCGGAATACTTGCGCCCAGATCGGTTAGTCACGTTTCCACGTATTAATTGGCCAGCCGTGTTGACCCAAAAAGCTTTGCCAAGACAAGTGCGCCGGCAATTGCAGTTTTTGAACCTCAAAAGCGATAGCCCAAATTGAGCGACGCGCGGTTGTCAGTGTAGTCGCGTCCTGCGGTATTCGAATCACGAATCGTGTAACGGTAACCGAGTGCCAGTGAAAGGTGATCAGTCAGCTTGAAGGGCAGCCCGAAGTCCAAACCTACACGATCGTATTCTTCAGTCCCCGTGGTTCTTGGCTGCTTGCCTTTTTCATAGAACACACCGGCGCTGGGTGCGATTATGTCGGTAATCTGCCAATTGAATCCATAACGAGCTATCCATGTTTCCACGTATTGCGTCTCGACACTGACGCGGACTTCCCGAGCAACTGACAAATTGTGACTGAAATGCGCCGTCAATTGGTGGCGCACTCCGAGGGACATGTAAGGCAACGAAACATCAGCGGGTGCCGCAAGCTGCCCGTTGCTGTCAAACAACGTCCAGGTCCAACCAGCGCGGGCGTTGATGGAAATTGCTTCCGTGGCCTGCAGTTCGAGATAAGGACCGACGCTGAGGGAGGTGAAGTCATTTCGGACTCCGTTGTCATACATGGTTTTCGATGCCGTCGCTTCGACGCCCCAACGGGAGCGTTCGGCGAGGATTTGACCCACACGGAAAAAGATCTGGTGCGAGTTACGATCGAGATCGCTGTATTGTTGATTGTCAGAAACGAAGATGTTCCACGAATAACCACCTTCGACTAGAAGGGGTTCGGGCACCCACGACACGCGAAAGCCAAGTGAATTATCGAGCCCGCCGTATCGGCCATTGCTCGCGACTTCACCCTGCTGCAACAAATCCTGACTGTAAGTGAAGCGGTCGTAAGTGGTGATAAGTGTGCGGCCAACTTCGAAGTCGAACGCCAGCTCCGAATTCGGCGCGAGCGTGAAGCGATCCTGCCGGGTACCTTGCGTGTAAACGTCATAACCGATGCCGACTCCAAAATTGATCCGCGTACGATCAGTGATTGGGTAATACACACCGACGTCGACGCCGGGTGTAATAATGAAATCCTCCTGCGGGTTGGTATCTCGCAGTAATACGTTGTCATCGTATTCGAGCCCGAGTTTTGCGCCGATGCTGAAGCCGACTGGTCCGGCGCGCATTGGCATCGGTGACTCGATGGCCTGTTGCCGGCGCGCGTGATAGCTTTGATCTCCTTGCATTGCGTTGCGCAGCGCTTCCTGCGCATTTCCAGTGGAGGAGGTTGCCAGGTAACCGGCAACTATCGGGAGAGACATCAGCGCCAGGTGTGAACCGGCGCCCGCAGTGGGTTTACGACTCGGGATCATGTTGCGCGTTTATTAATGTTCGTTCCGGCGGCTGGGTCAACGGCGGAAACGAAACCCAATGGTGGCCAAGGCCATCCCTCGCTCGCAAGGAGGATCAGGGATTCAAGCCAAGATCCAGTTGTAGGCCACCCGGACGTCGAAAAGAGGCCGTCGATAGCTCCGGTCCCTTCGTGCGGAAACCCGCCTTCTTGGCCGACAATTGGAAGAGCTTCTGGATCTGCTCCGCGAACAATCCCTGGCCGCGCATCCGTTCTCCAAATTCGGAACTGTTCAACCGACCATCCCGAATCGACAACAGCCGGTTGAGCACCTTGTCTTTGCGCAGCGGAACGCATCGTTCCAGCCATTCCTCGAACAATGGCCTGACGGCGAGCGGAAGCCGCAGGACCACATAACTGGCGAATGTTGCTCCGGCTTCCGCGGCGGCGTGAAGCAACGCTGGAATCTCCTCGTCGTTCAATCCGGGAATAATCGGTGCCGTCAATACGCCAACTGGGATTTTTGCCTCCGCCAACGCGCGTATGGTTTCCAGTCGGCCGGTTGGCGATGCCGTTCGAGGTTCCATCATTCGTCGCAAATCGGGTTTCAAAGTGGTCAGCGAAACAAAAACGCTCGCTGCTTGGTGACTCGCGAGTTCGGCGAGGAGATCAATGTCGCGGGTCACTAGTCGGTTCTTTGTGACGATGCCCACCGGATTGCGAAACTCAGCCAGGACTTCGAGGCAACGCCGGGTAATCTTGAGCTTCTTTTCCGCCGGTTGATAGGGGTCGGTGACCCCGCTCATGGCGACCCACTGAGGTTGCCATTTTGCGGAGCTTAGTTCTGCGCGCAAGAGTTCCGCCGCATTTTCCTTCACCATGATCCGGCTTTCAAAATCGAGGCCCGCGGAAAAGCCAAGATATTCGTGCGTCGGTCGTGCATAACAATACGCGCAGCCATGCTCACATCCGCGGTACGGATTCAAGCTCGCCCGAAATGGAATGTCCGGACTGTCGTTGTAAGTGAGGATTGTCTGGGAAAGATCGCGCAGGAATTGTGTGCGGAGTGGCCGCTCTTCGGATGCGTCCCATTCGGGATCGGGTTCCACGTGGAGCGCTTCAAACCGGTTTGCCGGGTTGAACGCCGTGCCACGACCGGACTGGTGGGAAGCTTCGGACATCGATCAAGGGGAATAGAATCGCGCAAAAATGACGGACGGCAAGCCGGCTGTTCGCAACTTGCAGCACGATGGCTCGCTCCCTAACGTTTGGCAAAAATTTGAGTGAACCAACACCAGCTGAATCCAGTTCGGAGCCGTTGCTCATCTGGCATCCGTTGACGCCCAATGGCGTGGCCGGAGCGGCCCGGGCACCACGCTGGCAATTGTGGGTCGCTCTCACCCTGACGGCAGCACTGTCCATTGCTACCACAATCAATTTTTTTGAGCGCGCCTGGGTACCGGTCATCACCAAGGCAATCGAGTCCCTCGATGATGGTGGAGCGATTCGCAATGGATTACTGGAACCGGGTGGACAAAGAACCAGTGTTGTTCTGGCGGCAAATCGCAATCTGGCCATTGCTCTCGATTGGTCCGCCGCCGGCGTACATGATCAAGCATCGGACGTCCGCGTGATTCTGCAGATCGACCGCGCCTTGGTCTGTTCGCTGTTTGGGTGCGCGGGGATCAGCT
Organism: bacterium; assembly: GCA_016124235.1. Taxonomy (GTDB): domain Bacteria; phylum Verrucomicrobiota; class Verrucomicrobiia; order Limisphaerales; family RI-55; genus RI-55. Next base: position 69,023 of record WGOC01000008.1, read on the forward strand.
ATCGCACGCTTGGCGACATGCCGATCGGTCATACGGAGACGGGTGCCTGGTGGCGCGCCTGGCGGCCGACAATTCTCTCGGGGATCGCGGTCGGGCAGGCGATGTTCCTCGTTATTTCATGGTGGGTGCTCGCGATTGTTTACGCATGGGCCATTCGCTTCTTTGCGTTCTATCTGGACCGGGATGTGGACTTTGGTGGAGCGGCGCGTGTTGCGCAGGCGGCGTTAATCCCTGGCGCGATTTGGTTGACGGTTTCGATGTACCTGCACACGGAAGGCTGGCTCAATCTGTTTGGGCTGCTGGTGGTCTTTATCATGCACGTGCCGGTTGGTTGGATTTACTCGGGCGCGGCTTGTCGGTATCTGCCTCCTCGCGCGGACGTGTTGCCGGCCAATCCATTTCAACCGATTGAGGAGGAAACGCACGCGGATCCGAAAAACCCATTTCGAGGCGCCGGCGATTAACTCGCGCAAAGGTTCCGTGTAACGTTGGTCGACCGATTCCTCAGGAAATGGTGGGAATGAAAAGTGAGCCGAAGAAATGTCCTGATTGTGGTGCGGCGATCCCGGTCAACGCGCCCCAGGGACTTTGCCCGAAGTGCCTGATGGCCGGCGCCGCGGCGGCCACCGAAACGGGACCCGATTCCGACAGGCAGCCCGTCCGTCCGGCTCCTTCGCTCGAAGAGATCGCCGACGCCTTTCCGCAATTGCAAATTGTGGAACTGATCGGCCGCGGCGGGATGGGCTTCGTCTATCGCGCGCGCCAGCCCAAATTGGATCGGGATGTCGCGCTCAAGATCTTGCCGCAACATCTCGCCGAGGACGTGAAATTTGCCGAACGATTCGCCCGCGAAGGCCGGCTCCTCGCCAAACTAAATCACCCGAACATCGTCAGCGTTTACGACTTTGGCGAAGCTGGCGGCCTCTTCTATCTGCTGATGGAGTACGTCGACGGCGTAAATCTCCGGCAGGCCATGCGCGCCAGTCAATTCACGCCCGACCAAGCGTTGTCGATTGTCCCGGCGATCTGCGAGGCGCTCCAGTTCGCGCACGACGAAGGTGTTCTTCACCGCGACGTCAAACCGGAAAACATCCTTCTCGATACCAAGGGGCGAGTGAAGATTGCCGACTTCGGAATCGCTAAGTTGATGACGGACGGACGCACCACACTTCAATCGCCAAAGACCAAAGCGTCCAGTGATTCGCAAACGCAACCAGCCGTTAAACGTTCGGAGTCAGGCGTTGCTTTCGACAAAGGTGAAGCGACGACGAACGAAATCACCGGCGTTAGTTCGACGCTGGGCACACCGCAATACATGGCGCCTGAACAAATCGAGCATCCGTCCGAGATTGATCATCGCGCGGACATCTATTCGCTCGGGGTCGTTTTCTATGAATTGCTGACCGGTGAACTGCCGAAGGGAAAATTCGCTCCGCCGTCGAGTCGGACGCCACTCGACGAGCGCGTCGATAAAATCGTGTTGCGTGCACTGGCGAAGGATCGTGAACACCGCCAACAAAGCGCCCGCGAACTGAAGACCGAGGTGGAAACGGTGGGTGAAGCATCGGGGAAACGAGAACCGTCACAGACGGCGAAGCGGGGCAACTCGTCGACCTTCCGTTTGCCTGATCAACACAAGCCACTTGTTTCACTCATCCTCCTCGCGGCGATCGCCTACGGCATCATCGAATTGCTTCCGAAACTTTGGGCCGTGACGGCGCTTGCCGTTCGGAGCCCGTTGATCGATCTGGCCTTGGAAATCGGGTATGTCGGTGTTTGCGCTTGGGCCGGCCGTTGGTTATGGCAAAACCATAGCCCAATCCTTGGACCTTTCGGAATTCACCCGCCATCCCGCGGCGCAGAACATCCGCGTAGCTGGTTGAACGACGCCGACGCGGCGCTATTTTGGACGGCTCGAATTGGCGTGTGCTGCCTGTTTGCAAATCTTGCAATCGACGGATTTGGTTTTGCGCTGGTTGTCACGCGACAACTGTTTTCCTTTCTGAGTCTGGATCACGCCGACGGATTACCGGCCGGTATCGGGATCATTCATCTCCTCTTGTGCGGTCTGGTGTGTCTGATGGCGTTTAGGAATCTCGTACGACGCACACATCGGATCGCAAAGATCGAACCGCCGAGTCGGCTGCGTCGCAGTGGTTGGTTGTTCATCGTAGCGGGCGTCGTTCTGGTATCGGTAGCGGGAATGCTACCGTACCGAGTGGCGGCAACGACGCTGGTGCTGGCATGTTTTCTCACGGGTGTCGCGAGTCTCACATGCAATCGAGGCTGGCGCATCGCGGCTCTAATTCTGAACTGGCTGGCCCTGGTGCAGCTATCGCTTGAACTTCGTTTCGAAGTACTGCTGTTGCCACTGATCAATGGCTTTGGCGTTCGTGCGTTACCGGGATTTTACTTCAATTCCTTGCTATTGTTCTTGGCGAATCTAGCCCCGTATCTGCCATTACCGGCCGGCCTATGGTTGCTCAACTCGAACAAATCGTTGCCCGCCTTTGGAATAGAGTTCGTAAGCGACCAGAACCGACCGGTTGAAGGGCACGAGCAAGGCGGAAGGAATTTCAAATCGGGGGAGTCGGCACCGCGAAAGTCGGCGGAGTGTGTGAGCCGAGTGAAGTTGGATTCGGCAACGGCATGCGCGTTCGCAGTGGCGTTGAGCTACGCCGGTTTGGTCGTTGGCATTGGCGCGGGCATTGCGTTGGCGCGGGCTTTTTATGGAGGAGCGCGGATCGTGTTCGTTTGCGTGTTTGCGTGGGTGATCTCGACTGTCGTGTTCGCCAAGAGCAAATACGATCTAGCCAGAAGCGGACCGCCGCCAGACGAAGAAAAGAAGCTTCTCCGTTGGATGGAAACGTTGTGGATGATCGCCGCGTTCCTGTGTCTTCCAGTGTGCGGATTGGGATTGTTCTTTTTAGTTAACCTCGTTGACGAATGGAACAGCCGGGCGGGTGGTTGGAACCCTGATCCTGTCGAGGCGGTGGTTGTGCCGCTCACAGTTTTGGGATCGTTACTCCTGCCGTGGTCAGCGATGAAACTCCGCACCGCGGTTCGATCGTCTGTTGATAAAGCACCCCGTAGACGGCCGATCACGGTGATGCTGGTGATGATATTGGTCGTCGTCGTCGTATTTGCCGCATCGAGCGCCGTCGTCTATCTCGCACGACGAGCGGCCAATGCGGCCGCGCTGCGCCAAACGGCTGCAGCCGAGGCACGCGCAAGATCAACGAAAGTGGACAACGCCGATGTCGTGGCCATCGCGCGCCCGACAAAGGACGGCACGTTGATCACAAAACTTCCGGTCGGCCAAATCGAGTTGGTCGCCGTTGCGCCGCATCCGTCCGATGGTCATTGGTGGCGGCCGGATGGTGAACCTATCGTCGCGGAGGGTTTTCAGACCCATGGTGCGTTCATAGCTCATCAGGACGGACGAAAAGAATTTGAATTCGTGTGGCGAAAGATCGGAGTACCGAATGGAGCTTCAAACCCAACGTGGAAAATTGCCGACGCGAGTTGGTACGGCAGTGCCGGGGTTGTCTCCACCGGTAGCGAAGACCTGCCTGATTACGGCACCTTCGCCGTGAGTCTGCCGGCCGAGTTGTCGAGGTTAAGTTTTGAGGCGGGAATGGCAGAGAGGAATTGGGAAACAATGATTCAGGTAGAAGAGCCGGGATTCAGTAATTCGAGCGCCCGCCATGGCGGGACGAACTGGAGCATTTCGTTGACGCAGGTAATGCATGATGAAGAGGGAAATCTTGTCCGAACGGTCGTTCACAATATCGATCGCGATCGTTGGGATCTTCGCCTGATGGCGGTAGATTTTGCGGGCAATCTCCATGTTGGTTCGAGGATCAATTCATCTGCGGGATGGTTTTCCACCGAGTTCCGCGACCTCACGACTCGCGCGGTGATGAATTGGAAGGTCCAAACGCGACCCGTCGAATGGGTGCAATTTCAAAACGTGAAACTTCCATCGCCGGCGGATGAAGAAAGCAGACCTTTACCAGATCTTGATCAACTACCTCCGGTCGTTGTGCAAACCGTTCCACAATCTGGCGCGACAAACGTTAAACCAGGTATCGCGGCGATCGTGGTTCGCTTCAGCAAGCCAATGCTCGACGAATCTTGGAGCTGGTCCGCGGCGTGGAGTAATTCGACGCCGGAAGCACTGGATGAACCGCGCTACGATCCGACACACCATACATGCTCGCTCGCGGTAAATTTGGAACCGGACAAGACCTACGCCTACTGGCTCAACTCGGAGAACTTCAAAAGCTTTCAGGACACCAACGGCCGGCCGGCCGTGCCGTATCTGCTGATCTTTCACACGCGTTCCGAAACAACAAACCAATGAACAAATGAACCAATCATGAAAACCTCCCTCTTACTCGCGGCACTTCTCATGAGCGCAACTTGCACCGCGGTCACCGCGGCGGAGCCTTCGATCGACAACATGCCGCCGGTTGTCGTTAAGACGGTCCCGGAAGCCGGCAGCAGGAACGTCGCGCCCGGTGTCACGGAGATCAAAGTCACGTTCAGCAAAAAAATGACGGATGAAAGCTGGAGTTGGTCGACGGCCTGGGCGCACTCCGACCCGGAAGTCGTTGGCAAACCACATTACGAAGCAGACGGCCGCACGTGCGTGCTCAAGGTCAAATTGGAGCCAAACAAAATGTACGGCTATTGGCTCAACAGCGGAAAGTTCAAGAACTTCAAGGACGACGAAAATCGTCCGGCGATTCCTTATCTGCTCGTCTTCAAAACCGCCGACAAGTAATCAAAACGCTTGATGGCTAAACGCATTTGCCAGTGAGCGTGGATGAATCCAATCCACAAAGGGACGAGGCGGGTGAGTGCTTCGCCACCACGCACTGGACGCGTGTGCTTGCGGCGCGCGGCGAATCACCGGCTGCAAAAGCGGCGCTCAGTGAATTGTGCGCGAATTACTACGGGCCGGTGGTTGCGTTTCTTCGCGCGCGAAGTCACGACGATGATCGTGCGCGCGAATTGGCTCACGACTTCTTTCAGCGATTGTTGGAAAGGAATTCCATCGGCGGTGCCGATCCCAATCGCGGTCGGTTCCGCAGTTATCTGCTGGGTGCGGTAAAGCATTTTGCGGCCGACATGCGGGATCGTGAACTTGCAGCCAGGCGCGGTGGTCAAGTCGAACATGTTTCACTCGATCCGGGAACGGACACGTCACCGGGCATCGATCCGCCGGCCCAGGGCAATCAATCGCCGGATGTCGCATTCGACCGCCAATGGGCGCTGACCATTCTGGATCGCGCACTGGAAACGTTGGCGAGCGAACACAAGTCCGCCGAACGCCAGCGACAGTTTGACTTGCTGAAGCCATGGCTCACTGGCGGCGGGACTTCGCAAGCCGAGATCGCCGCCCGGCTCGGGATGAACGAGGGGGCGGTCAAGGTCGCGGTCCATCGGCTGCGCAAGCGCTTCCGTGAACTGGTGAAAGCGGAGATCGCCGCCACGGTGAACAGTCAAAGCGATGTGCAGGAGGAAATGAGCTACCTCGTCACCGTGCTCTCAAGGTAGGCACGCATCTCGCCTGTCTTGAAATACAAGAACCGCCTCGATTAGCAATGGCCACTGGTCAGGCGAATAGTATGGAGATCTGTTTTCAAGAGCTGTTCTCTGGCGCCGTCTCCACCTATTCCAAGACTGTAACCAAAGTCCGCGCGCGAACGATTTGCGCCAGCAAAGTGCTGCCGGCGGCCCGCCGGCAGGGGCCTTTTCATTCCTCGAAGACCTGTCCCGTCGAAACGCGGCAATTTTTTTATGGCGGAACTATCATTCTACCAGCGAGCCGCTGGCAGCACACTGATCGCAAACAGGCAGGTTGGCTGTTTCACCCGAACTGGCCGAAGTTCTCCGATTCGGTCAGGTTGAAAACCTACTTGGCCATCAGTTCCTCAATCTCCGCCGCTTCGATCGGGATGTCCGCCATCAGGTCGATCGGTGCGCCATCGGTCACGACGATGTCGTTCTCCAAGCGGACACCGAAACCTTCTTCCGGAATATAAATGCCCGGTTCAACAGTCAGCACCCAGCCGGGCGCGAATGGTTTGCGGAGAAGTCCGACGTCATGCACGTCGAGCCCAAGCGGGTGTCCGAGTCCGTGCATGAAATACTTCCGGCACGCCGGATTGTCGGGATCCTGCTTCTTGATGTCCGAGCGCTTCAACAAACCGAGTCCGAGCAATTCTTCGTTCATCAGCGCCTGGGATTGCTGTTGCCAGTCACGATGAAACACGCCGGGACGGGCGGCATCGATCATCGCGCGCACAACTCTCAGCACCGCGTTGTAAACCTGCTTCTGTCGACGGCTGAACCGGCCGTTCACCGGAACCGTGCGCGTCAGATCGGCATTGTAATTCGCGTAACTCGCTCCCACGTCGAGCAACAGAACATTGCCGTTTTTCATCTGCTGATCATTCGCGATGTAATGCAGCACGTTGGAATTCGCGCCGGCGGCGATGATCGGGGTGTAGGCAAATCGCGCGCGGTTGCGGATGAATTCATGGGCGAACTCGGCTTCGATCTCGTGTTCCCAGCGGCCGGGTTTCACCTTTTTGAGCACTCGCAGAAAAGCTTTTCGCGTAATACCGCACGCCTTTTTCAACAGATCAATTTCGGCCGGTGATTTGACGACGCGGAGTTCGTGCATCAACGGAGCGAGCCGGCAGTAGTCGTGCAACGGAAACCGGCGCATCAGCCAGCGGGTCGAACGCATGTCGCGGCTTTCGACGTCCACGACCGCGCGCGTGTGCTCGTTGGAATTGAGATACACGTGCTCGGCCTCGCACATCAATTGGCGCAGCACTGTGGGCAGCTCACTCATCCATTTCACCGTCTTCACACCGCTGATTTTGGAGGCCTCCTGCTTGCTGTGTTTAGCGCCTTCCCAGACCTTCAAATGATCGCTGGCGTAACGGATAAAAAGCACTTCGCGCAGCTTTTCATCAAAGGCGTCCGGCGCGAGCATCAAGATGGTTTCCTCCTGCTCGATGCCGCTCAGGTAAAACAAATCGGAATTGGCGACCATCGGTAGTGTGCCGTCAGAGTTCATTGGAGGAATGTCGTTCGCATGAACGATGACCAACGAGTTCGGCGCGAGCCGGGCGCACAGGCGTTTGCGGTTTTCGATGAAGAGCTTTGGCGGAATCGGTGCGTGACGCATGGACAAACGATGCCGGGTCCGGCGCGAATTTGCCATACCGAAACAGAAGGCCTGTGACGCCGAAACTGAACAGGAGAAAACTGAGGGAACGGAGATCGACGCAACTACTGTCGACATGGGACCAGCGTAACTTTGCTCGAATAAGGTTTCTAAAATCGTGGGGCCGGTATCCCGTACTTTCCGAGTTGGATTTCCGTCTTAAGAACGTTCATAGCGTCAGTCAGTTCTCAGTTTCCTCTGTTCTCGCTCCTGTCTATAAGTTTTGGTGTGGTCAGCGGATGACCTGCCAGCTCAGCCCAAACTTCAGCAGATACTTCCGCAATCGATCCGCGTCGTTATTGTCCTTCCGCTTTTCCCGGGTGACCGCGTAAAGCTTGCGCCCGGCGTCGGAAAGCGAACCGGATTCTCGACAGACGCGAATGACAAATTCCAGTTGCGCGCGATCAAACAGATCGAGCTGCGCCAGCCGATCGGGCCCAATAAGCTTTGGCAATTGCTCCGGAACATCGCTCCCGCTCGGACTCGCTCCCCAAGTCGAACGCAGGCGTTTGATCTCCTCGTCCACGGCATCCACACCGATCCGCTTCGATTCCGCAAGCGTTGCCATCCGGCAAACGGCGGCGTTCAGGTCGCGGAAGTTACCGGTCCATTGCGCAGCCGGCGACGTCGCAAATTCCAAAAATCGTTCGCGGGCTTCCTTGTTGAACGTCACGTGCGCGCCGGTCTGGCGGGTGAATTGATCCAGCTCGTAATCGAGATTCGGTTCGATGTCCTCGACGCGTTCCCGCAGTGCCGGCAATTTAAAAGTCCAGAGGTTGATGCGCGCAAGCAGGTCATCGCGGAATTTGCCGGCGCGCACAGCGTTGTGAAGATCGCGATTCGTGCCGGCGATCAGCTGAAAATCGCTCACCACTTCCGAATCCGCACCGACCGGGAAGAACCGTTTCTCCTCAATCGCCCGCAGCAACATCGCCTGTTCGTCCGGACCGAGCTCGCCGATTTCATCCAGAAACAACACGCCGCCGTTCGCGGCGAGAAGATGACCCTTACGATTCACCGCCGCGCCAGTGAAAGCGCCTTTCACGTGACCGAACAACGCGCTACTCGCCGCGTCGCCACGGATCGTCGCGCAATTCACTTCCACGAAAGCGCCCTTAAGCTGATGTCGCGCCTTTTTCAATTCGTGGATGCGTCGCGCGAGCTGGGATTTGCCGGCGCCCGTTGGACCCATCAACAGCATCGGCGCGCGCGAGTGGATGGCCACGCTTTCGATCTGCTCGATCAATTTGTTGAAGCTTTTGTTCCGCGTCGCGATACCGGATTTGAGAAACGTCAACGCCTCGGCGGCTTCGTCTTCAAATCGAGTGACCAGTTTGTCGTAGCGCGACAGGTCGAGATCGATCACCGCATAACGACCCGGTCCGGATGACTCCTTGCGTTTCGGTGGTGCGGTCTGGACCAGGCGCGCGGGGAAATGACGCGACTCGGTCAGGAGGAAGAGACAGATCTGCTGCACGTGCGAGCCGGTCGTGATGTGGACCAGATAATCCTCCTCGTCGGGTTCGAACGGATAGCTGCGCGCGAAAGTGTGGAGCTTGCCGAACACTTCCTCGAAATCCCACGGATCCTCAAACGCGATCTCGCGCAGGTTTACATCCGTCTCAGGCGACACGCTGCGAATGTCGGCGGCGACCGTTTCCGCCAACGGACGAAACTTGGGCTCAACGATCAACTCGAAGCGATCGATTCGAAGATCGGCGTGTTGAAACAACGAAACCGTCGGCCGCCAATGTTCCCATCGCCGCGCACCGTCGCCGCGGTCGAGGACGGAACCGAGCAAGCCAAGGGCGACTGTGGGGCGATTGTTCATTGCTCGTCGCCTTTGTTTAACCGCGCTTTCGCGGCCTTTTGGACGTGTTCTTCTTCCGTCCCATCCCGCGAAAGCTCCTCCAGTCTGGTCCGGCATTGTGGATCGTTGAGGGCAACAAACTGACAAGCGAGCTCGCGATCGCCCGATTCACAATCCCACAAGCACTCGCGACTGTATCGTTGTATAAAGTCTTGAGGACTGCAGATCGACATCGCTTGGGCGGACCTCTTCCTGGCGTACGAATAGCGGCACTCCACAAACGCGGTTTCCAACTCCGGAACCAAGCCGAAGTTGGGAAGGCGCTGAAATGCCTCGAGCAAGGAACAAAGCCGATACAAATTCTTGAAATCGTCTTGGAAACATTCGCGGATGGCGGTCTGGAGCAGAGGCACATCTTCGACATTGGCTTGATTCTTTAGAATCTCCTCTGCAATCCATCGCTCCCATCGGTCCGTTGACTTGAGCCAGTTTCGTCCAAGTTGGTAAACCGCATTTAATGGAAGCGCCGCAACGGCATGTCGGCAATGTCCACGAAGCCAACGCGGCTTTTCCGGACAGACTTTCCAAAACGCCAGCAGCGGCTCGAAGAATTCGGCCTGCGCAAGAAGTTCTAAACCGGCGAGTGCGACGCCTGCCACGAAGGGGCGTTCCGGAGATAGGTTTTCCAACAGAACCTTCGCGTCAGCAGGCTGGACTTTCGCTTTGATTGCCCTTCTAAATAGCCAGACATTCTTGTCGTTGGCTGTGGCCAATAATTCCGAAACTGAGAGATCTGTACCACCGGCTTCTCGTTGTTCCCGCTGGACCAGCAGCCGTCGATTTCGATCCCGTTCAATCAACGTCGCTATCGTTGGATTGCTCTTTCCCCAAGAGATCCAAGCGGGGTTGTCATCGTTAAACCAACCCAAGGCGTTCTCAAGCAGATTGGCATTGGGGAATAGCGAACAAATAACCTTATCTAGGCCGTTCCACAACGTCGGGTCAGCGCTGGCACCAAGTTCACGAACCGCGTCGGCCCAACTCGAGCCCCATTCGATGTAGCCGCGAAGTATTTTGCCTGCATCGCTGCTCCCGCGACGGGCAAGGGAACCCAGAACCTCAATAGTGAGCAACGTGATCCAGCAATTCTGTTTAGGATCGTCGTGCGTCGCCAAATGGTGTTCGAGCGCGTCAAGCGGCAAGCCAAGCTGGTGGGCGAGCGAAGCATAGTATTCAGTCCGCTGCTCGACTTGCGAATCAATCCGTGGATCGCACGTGATGCAATCGATCAACAACCGGTGCGCTTCGTCCCGTGGCAGTTCGAGTGCAGCGAGATAGCCAGCGCCTCGGCCACGTTGCAATTGGCCATGAACGGAGCCAGCCGGTGCGTGATGAAATGTTTTCGGATCAATGGACACGTGCTACGACTTATATAGCTATTATTCTTATATCTAGCAATACAGCTTTATTGATCACACCTATCTTCCACCTTTGACGATCTTACCATGATTGAGAGTCATTATACATCAATATGTTACGCGGTTAACAACGCTAGTTCCTAGCCTGGCACCGATCCAGCAATTGAGTTTGCCAGTTATTGAACGAAAGGCAAAACGATGGCGAACAAAAATCTCTTCCAAACCTTCTGGGGAAAACTTCTGCCGCAGGCGAACGCGGTGAACGAGGCCGGGGGCCGCGCGTATGATCTCGGCCCGAAGCACGCGCTTGCTCAATACGCGGCGACTGGTTGCTTGAACGGAACGTTCTACGCCGACGCCGCGACCCAGCTCGAGAAGGTGCTGGCGCTCTGCGACCAGGTGGAGCCCGCGTTCATCGCGAAGACCGCCGCGTATTGCCGCGAGCAAAGTTTCATGAAGGACATGCCGGCGCTGCTCTGCGCGGCCCTCGCCAAACGCGATGTCGCGTTGCTCGAGCGGGTGTTCGATCGCGTGATCGACAACGGCAAGATGCTCCGCAACTTCGTCCAGATCGTCCGCTCGGGCGTGACGGGTCGGAAGTCGCTGGGTTCGGCGCCGAAGCGGCTCGTGCGGCAGTGGTTTGAATCGCGGTCGCCGGATCAGGTGTTCCGCGCGTCGATCGGTCAATCGCCGTCGTTCGCGGACATTTTGAAGATGGTTCACCCGAAACCGGCGACGTCCGAGCGCGAAGCACTCTACGGCTGGATGATTGGTCGCGCGCACAAGGCGGATGCGTTGCCGCAACGCGTGCAGGCGTTCGAAGCGTTCAAACGCGGTGATTCGCCGGTGGTGCCGGACGTGCCGTTCCAGATGTTGACGGCGTTGACGCTGGACCGCGCCGCATGGGTGGAGATCGCCCGCAACGCGCCGTGGCAAATGACGCGGATGAATCTGAACACGTTCGCGCGGCACGGTGTGTTCGATGATGCGCGGCTCACGGACTTGGTCGCGAACCGTCTGCGCGATGCGGAATTGATCCGCAAGGCACGGGCGTTTCCGTATCAGCTCATGGCGGCATTCATGAACATCGGTTCCGGTATGCCGAAGGCGATCGCGAACGCGCTGCAGGACGCGATGGAAATCGCGATCCGCAATGTGCCGAAGCTGCCGGGCCGGATCGTGGTTTGCCCGGACGTGTCGGGATCGATGCATTCGTCGGTGACCGGTTTCCGAGCCGGGTCGACCTCGAAGGTTCGATGCGTGGAGGTGGCGGCACTCGTCGCAGCTGCGTTCCTCCGGCAGAACCCGGACACCGAGGTGTTGCCGTTCGAGAGCGACGTGGTCCCGGTGCGGTTGAACTCGCGTGACTCGGTGATGACGAACGCGCAGAAGCTCGCGAGTTTGCCGTGCGGTGGAACGAATTGTTCCGCGCCGTTGCGGTTGCTCGCGGATACGCAGTCGGTGGTGGATCTCGTGATCTTCGTCTCGGACAACGAGTCGTGGATCGATACGCCGCGGCACGGTTACTTCGGTGGAAGCGCGACGGAAACCATGAAGCAATGGTCGCGCGTGAAGTCGCGCAATCCGCGGGCCCGGATGGTCTGTGTGGACATCCAGCCTTACGCGACCGCGCAAGCGGCCGAGCGCGAGGACATCGTGAACATCGGCGGATTCTCCGACCAGGTGTTCGAGTTGATCTCGCTGTTCGCGAAAGGCGAACTCAACGCCGACCATTGGGTTGGCGTGATCGAATCAACGACGCTCTGACGTCGTGTTGGGGAGGGTAGGACGGGTGTTTCGCCTGTCCGTCCCGAGGGGCACGGGGCCCCTCGGGATTTGGTAGGGCGAAGGTCCACCTGAGCCATGGTCGAGAAAGGTTGGCGGGAGCCTCGCCCCACCGAAAATCGCTTTTGATCTTTGAAACAAATTTGCAGCGGCGGGAATGCCCGCAGGACTACATGGTAGAGCGCTCCCGGGAAACCGGGAGAGGCCCGGGTTCAAGACCCGGTTCCGCAATCGCGGAATAGCCCAGTATCGTCCTGCCAACATTTGTCCCGTCGCTGGCGAAAATGGTAGTAGCCGACGTGAGGAGGCTCTGTTCAATTTGGAATGAGCCTCGTTACCTCGGCGACTACCTCAAACAACTTTTGTGACGAATGCTGATGGAACTACATCTCAAGAATGCGTGGTCGTGGGTTCGAGTCCCGCCCCTGGCACCATCGATGCCAGGGTAGCTCAGTGGTAGAGCACGAACCGTTTCATCGATTTTGTCGTCACAGATCCTTTCAGACCGAATGCCCGACGGGATTACATCATTAACACATGAAAGGTTGCCGGTTCGAATCCGGCCCCCGGCACCAATGACGTCGGGGTAGCTCAATGGTAGAGCAACATCTCGTCACCAACTTGTCGGTCTGGTTAACTTTGAAAAGTCGGAAAAATGGATGAGCCACGGATGAAACACAGATTGAGCACTGATCAGACACGGCGTGAACCGGAAGACATTTTGAATCCGTGTTCAATCTGTGGCTGGAAATGAATGAGAGAATTTGCGGTGAATGCCTGGGGAACTACATGTAAGCCGTTGGTTGCCGGTTCGAATCCGGCGTCCGGGAAACCGGAGTAGCTCAATTGGATAGAGCAGCGGAGATCGTTTCCTAACACCTTGTCACCGCGTTTTGAAAACTGAATGAACGAATACCTGGTAGGGCGAAGGTCCTCCTGAGCCCAAATCAAGATGGGGCTCGGCAGGAGCCTTGCCCTACCAACAGAATTGACTCACCAATGAAGCAATCGATAGGAGAGTTTCGGTCGACTTTGAAAGCTGCACTTCTAGCAAAGGAGACTGCTGCAAACGTTTCAACAGACAGACTTGGAAGCGAGGTCGACGCCCTCTACTTGAGGGTCATACTGGCTGGTCTTTCGATAAACCAATTGCTCAAGCCCAGACCAGTGGCTGGAATACGCGCTCCGTCTGTGCCCGATCCGGGTTCTATCGCCGCCATAGTCCGCTCAATTGCCGAAGGCTACCTCATGCAACTTATGCTTTCAGAGTCTCGCAATGACCTCGATATGCGCGAACTGCGATTGCTGTGGTTGGATTGGCATCGTGCAAACGAAATGGAGAGGGCATCAGTCACAACGTCTGCCGGTCCGCAATCTAAGTTACAACTGCAGAAGCTAAGGGCAAGGATTACCGCTCATCACCGATATTCGTCTATCCCGGAAGATCTGCGAAAGCCGTTTGAAAAAGGGAAGCGACCAAAGAGAGCTACATTTGAAGAAGTTCGCGAAGCCGCTTCAAAAGCTGGCCTAAACACAGACCGTTTCGAATTCTTCTACCAACTGACTTCAGCACAGGCGCACGCCGAACCTTTTGCCGTTGATGTTTTCAAATCACAAGATCCGTTCTCAACCAAAGTTACTGGCTATCTATCGCTCCTGTTGAAGGACGCTACGGCGTTCATCGCGTTTTCTACAGTGCAGCATTTGAAGGAATTTACCGGAGATATCGACATTCTAGGCGGAGCTTTCCGAAAGACACTCCTCACATGGCGCGGCGTGCTTAGCCAGCCTTTCTAAATATGAACACCAAACAACTTCAAAAACTCGGCATCCCGTTGGGGGAGCCGATGCATCGGGCGAAGGATTTCATCGCCGAATACATCCTCAAAGGTGGCGATCGCGAGCAGATCGAAAACGTAGTTGCGGCAATTGTCGCTGATCCAGCGGCGCATTTGAATGATCCGATGGGCGGCCCGTTCGCCAAATCGTTGCTCGAAGGCCGTACGATGGCACGCACGGAACCGGTTCCTTGGAAACAATGGGGCGCCGATCTTGATCCCAACTCAATCGAGCAAATCGAGAACGCCTGCCTGCTTCCCGTGTCCGTTCGCGCGGCGCTCATGCCGGACGCGCACGTCGGTTATGGCCTCCCGATCGGCGGCGTGCTCGCCACGGAAAATTCGGTCGTGCCGTACGCCGTCGGGGTTGACATCGCGTGCCGCATGAAACTCACCGTGCTCGATATCCCAGTGGAGGATCTCCAACGCCGCCAAGACTGGTTGCGCGAGGCGATCGAGACGGAAACCAAGTTCGGCGTCGGCGCACATTTCAAACGCAGGCGCGCGCATGACGTGATGGACCGCGACTGGTCGGTCAGCAACGTGACGAAGTCGCACAAGGACAAGGCGTGGTCACAGCTCGGAACGAGCGGCAGCGGAAATCACTTCGTTGAGTTCGGTACGTTTGAGTTGAAGGAAACGGTCAAGGGTCTCGCGCCCGGCGAGTACGTGGCGTTGCTCAGTCATTCCGGTTCGCGCGGAACGGGCGCCGCCGTGTGCGCGCATTACAGCAAACTCGCCAAACAACGGCATCCGGAACTCCCGCGTGAACTTGCGAACCTGGCCTGGCTCGATCTCGATTCCGAGGAGGGCCGCGAGTATTGGGACGCGATGAATCTGATGGGCGAATACGCCGCCGCCAATCACGCGTGCATCCACCGACATGTGGCGCAACATCTCGGCGTGGACGTTTTGCTCGACGTCGAAAACCACCACAACTTTGCGTGGAAGGAAACGCACGTGATCGACGGTCAGAAGCGCGAAGTAGTTGTGCATCGCAAAGGCGCAACGCCGGCCGGTGTGGGTGTGCTCGGGATCATTCCGGGATCGATGGCGTCGCCGGGATTTCTCGTCCGCGGCAAGGGCAACGCCGCTTCGTTGAACAGCGCCTCGCACGGAGCGGGCCGCGTGATGAGCCGCACGCAGGCAACCAAATCGCTGAACTGGAAGGACGCCAAACGCTTTCTCAAGGAACGCGATGTGACGTTGATCTCGGCCGGTCTCGACGAGGTACCGATGGTTTACAAAAACATCCACGGCGTCATGGCCGCGCAGTCCGACCTCGTGGAGATCCTCGGCGAGTTTAACCCGAAGCTCGTAAAAATGGCCCCCGCCGGCGAACGTCCTGAAGACTAATCTGAGCAACCACTGATGAACACCGATTATAACAAAGAGGGTTTACGCGAATTGAATGTGTGACCGCCAATTCGTAGAGTTTTTCCTCGGACGGAACCATGCTTCTCACGATTTCCACCACCCATCAGCCGGCGACCGATCTTGGTTACTTGTTGCGCAAGAATCCGGCGCGACCGCAGTCGTTCGAGCTGTCGTTTGGCCGAACGCATGTTTTCTACCCGGAAGCGACCGCTGGCACTTGTACGGTAGCGCTGCTCGTCGAGGTCGATCCGGTCGGGTTGGTGCGCAATCGGCGTGGGCCGGCCGGCGAAGGCGGCGCACTTGAACAGTACGGCAACGATCGACCGTACGCAGCGTCCTCGTTTCTGAGTGTGGCCATCGCGGAGGTGTTTGGCAGCGCGTTGTCGGGCCGAAGCAAGGAGCGACCGGATCTCGTGGATCAACCGTTGCCGTTGAAGGCGATCCTTCCGGCGGTCCCGTGTCGGGGCGGCGAGGACGTTTTGCAAAAAATGTTCGCACCTCTTGGTTATCAGGTAACGGCGAAACGGCTGCCCCTGGACGAGAACTTTCCGGATTGGGGCGAAAGCTCGTGTTATCGCGTCGAGCTAGACGGCGTCCTGCGCCAGCGGGAGCGGGCAATGGGGCGGCACGCGGTATAACAGCTCTTGTGGTGGCGGGAACGAATCGCATCCAACCATGCCACGCGCTCGCGCAATCACAGCGGAGCAAAGTTTGAAAACCGGGGTCGCGATCCATTTCGCGATACGCCATCGGCGTGCGAGTCCAAACGAGCATCCTCCCCTCCCTGTCTCCGATGGATCGGAGAGCGAAGGTGAGGTGGAGTGAAGCGAAGAGTGCCGGTGGACTGACATCGGCAGGTCGCCGGCTGCGCAGCGTAACGAACCGAACGCAGCGGTCCGAGGAATCGGAGTCAGGGGTCCTACCCGGCCGGCAGTCTGACACGGTGACGTCAGTCAGCCCTGGCAGTCTGACGGACGATTCAAACACTGCCGGTGGGTGCCGGGCTCGCTGCCGGAAGCGAAGCCCTCAGGCACGCGGTGGGATGAATCTCAAAAGACCGGCGTCCGCGATGGGCTACGGCTCCGGCGCAACGCAGTGCAGCGGGAGAGTCAGCCGCTCGCGGTGGCCGGGCGGCAACCTGCCGCTGGGCAATCGGCCTGGCGGCTGGACCGAGACCCTGCCAGCTAGCTGCTGGCAGCACACTTTTCCAATCCACCGAGGAGCGGGAGCGACGACTGTGGCCAGTTACAAATATTGCTAGCCTGCCGCGCAGTGAAAGCCAT